>NZ_JAPVBK010000002.1:0-1032805 GCF_026967885.1 Modestobacter sp. VKM Ac-2983 | reverse complement strand
GCTGCGGACCCCCAGGCTGCGGACCCCCAGGCTGCGGACCCCCAGGCTGCGGACCCCCAGGCTGCGGACCCCCAGGCTGCGGACCCCCAGGCCGACCCCGCCGGTGCGGACGGCCTGGGGGAGCCGGAGACGGCCGGCCCGCCGTCCGCCGAGGACGGCGGCGGGGCGACGCCGGCCGGCGGACGACGGCGGCGCGATCCGGTGGCGGCGGTCCTCATCGGCGTGCTCACCCTGTTGCTGGGCTTCGCCTTCGCGGTGCAGGTGCGCAGCACCGACACCGACGCCCAGCTGGCCGGCCTGCGCGAGGAGGACCTCGTGCGCATCCTCGACGACCTCTCAGCCCGGGAGGACCGGCTCCGCCAGGAGATCTACGACCAGCGGGCGGCGCTGTCCCAGCTGGGCAGCTCCGACAGCGCTGCGGCCGCTGCCCTCGCGGAGGCCGAGCAGCGGGCCGAGGCGCTGGGCATCCTCAACGGCACCGTCGCCGCCCGCGGTCCCGGGCTCGAGGTGGTCATCCGCGACCCCGCCGACCGGGTCACCGCCGGCGTCGTGCTGAACGCCGTCCAGGAGCTGCGCGGGGCGGGAGCGGAGACGATGCAGATCGACGACGTCCGGATCGGCGTGAGCAGCGCCATCACCGGCGAGCCGGGCGCCCTGGAGATCGACGGCGAGCCCGTCGAGGCCCCCTACGTCATCCGGGTCATCGGCTCGCCCCAGGACATGGCCACCGCCCTGAACATCCCCGGCGGGGTCTCCGCGACCGTCAACCAGCGCCGGGGTGAGGTGGTGATCACCCCCTCCCAGGACGTCGTCGTGGACGCGTTGCGGCCACTGGACACGCCTCAATACGCTGAGCCGGACGACGGGGACTGAGGAAGGACCTCGGTGCCCCCCAGACCTCGCTGGCGCTCGGCCCGGGCGACTGCACCGAGGCCGCGGCCACCACTGCAGCCACCGAACCGACCCCGATCTCTGGAGATGCCGCATGGCCACGCCCGATGACCGCCGCTACACCGCCCAGCACGAGTGGGCGCTGGTCCAGGGCACCGAGGGTGCCGCCGCGGTGGTCCGGGTGGGGATCACCGACCACGCCCAGGACGCCTTGGGGGACATCGTGTTCGTCCAGCTGCCCGAGGTCGGTGCGCAGGTCGCCCCCGGCAACGCGATCGGTGAGGTCGAGTCGACCAAGTCCGTCTCCGACGTCTACTCGCCGGTGGCCGGTGTCGTGTCGGCCGTGAACGATGCCCTGGCCGACGCCCCGGAGACGGTCAACAGCGACCCCTACGGCGCCGGCTGGCTGGTCGAGGTCCAGGTGACCGGGCAGGACGGCGACCCCACCGCGGCACTGCTGGACGCCGCGGCCTACGAGGCGATCGTCCAGACGTCCTGAGCCGACCGGCCAGGCGTCCCGAGCCGGTCGTCCGGGCGTCCTCAGCCGATCGGGACGGGGTCGGCGGACCTCCCGTCGCGGAACGGCCCCCCACCGTCCCGCCGGGGTGGTCGACGATCACTATCATCACTGCGACGGTCGGGCCGTGAGCTCCACGACGGCGTCCGACCCTCACCCTGTACGTGCGGTTGACCCTCGGGTCGGCCGCTGGTTCCATGACCCCCGGCCCGACCGTGATCCTGCGGCGGCCGACCTACGACGGGCCGACCGGTCCGTCGTCCGCCGGCCGACCGCGGCCCGTACCACCAGGCCCGCGGCGGTGCCGCCTGCACCGGAGGAGACCGACGTGCTCTGCACTCGATGTGGCCACCAGAACCCAGAGGGCAGCCGCTTCTGCGCGCAGTGCGGGGCCGCGCTGAGCCCCGAGCGGGTCGGCGAGTCGACCAGCATCATCCCGAAGGTCGGCGGTGAGGACTCCGGCGAGCAGGCCGAGGTCGCCGAGTCGACCGCGGACGCGCACGCCGGTGCCGTCGAGTCGCTGCCGGCCGGGTCCGCCCTGCTGGTGGTGAAGCGGGGCCCCAACGCGGGCAGCCGCTTCCTGCTCGACCAGGAGGTCACCACCGCCGGTCGGCACCCCGACAGCGACATCTTCCTCGACGACGTCACGGTCAGCCGCCGGCACGTAGAGTTCCACCGCGAGGGCGGCGGGTTCACCGTGCACGACGTGGGCAGCCTCAACGGCACCTACGTCAACCGCGAGCCGGTCGACGTGGCCTCGCTCGCCGGTGGCGACGAGGTCCAGATCGGCAAGTTCCGCCTGGTCTACCTGACCGGGCCGCGGACGGGCGAGCCGGCCGGCGCATGACCGCCGCGTCGGGCACCGAGGTGCGGGCCGAGAGCGGACGCCGGTCATGACGGCGGTGCCCCAGCCCAGCCCCAGCGCTGACCGGGACACCGCTGAGACCACGCCCCGGTTCACCATCGGTGAGGTGCTGTCCGCCCTGCGCGGCGACTTCCCGGACGTGACGATCAGCAAGATCCGTTACCTCGAGTCCGAGGAGCTGGTCCACCCGCAGCGGACGCCGTCGGGCTACCGGAAGTTCTCCGTGGCCGACGTCGACCGGCTGCGGTACGTGCTGGCCGCCCAGCGGGACCAGTACCTGCCATTGCGGGTCATCAAGGAGCACCTGGACGCCCTCGATCGTGGCGAGCGGCCCCCCGGCGGCCACCCCGCGGGCGGGGTGGCCGGCGGGCCGGTCCCGAGCGCGCCGCTGTCGGCAGCCGAGTTCGCCGAGGCCGCCGGCCTGTCGGCGGCCCAGCTCGCCGACTGCGTGCAGTTCGGGCTGCTCAACGCCGACTCGCAGGGCCGGCACCGGGTCACCGACCTGCCCGTGGGCCGGGCCGTGGCCGGGCTGGCCCGGCACGGCATCGAACCGCGGCACCTGCGGGTGTACCGGACGGCGGTGGAGCGGGAGGCCGCCCTGCTGGAGCAGCTGGTGGCCCCGGTCCTGCTGGCCCGCTCCGAGGAGGCGCGCACCCGGGCCGGTGAGCAGCTCCAGGAGCTGGCCGAGCTCTCCGCACAGCTGCACGGTGGGCTGTTGGAGACGCGGCTGCGCGACGTCCTCGGCGGCTGATCACTGGCGTACCGTTGCGGGGGTGCGGGCGCCCCGGCACACCGGTCGGCTGCCTCGCGGTGGGCGGTTCGGGAACCAGTGGGGCGGCCACGGGGAAGTCAGCGGAGGGGAGCCAGACGTGCAGGAGCTCAGAGTCGTCGGCGTCCGGGTGGAGCTGCCCGGCAACCAGCCCATCCTGCTGCTCAAGGAGACCCAGGGGGAGCGGTACCTGCCGATCTGGATCGGTGCGACCGAGGCCGCGGCGATCGCCTTCGAGCAGCAGGGCGTCCGGCCGGCCCGGCCGATGACGCACGACCTGCTGCGTGAGGTGGTCACGGCCCTGGGCGCCACCCTGGAGGCGGTGCACATCACCGAGATGCGCGACGGCATCTACCTCGCCGAGCTGCAGTTCGGCGACGAGCGCACGGTGAGCGCGCGGCCGTCCGACGCCGTCGCCCTCGCCGTCCGCACCGGCGCCCCCATCTACGGCGCCGAGGCCCTGCTCGACGAGGTCGGGATCGAGATCCCCGACGAGCAGGAGGACGAGGTGGAGAAGTTCCGCGAGTTCCTGGACAACATCAGCCCCGAGGACTTCGGCGCCGGTTCCGGCTCCAGCGGCAGCTGAGCCACCGGCGGTGCGCGGTACCGGGCCCACCCGCACGGGTGAGCGCAGCGACACGCCGCGCCCCTCGGTTGACCCTGTCCCGGCCCCGGCCTACGGTCAGCGAATCACGTGCGTGCAAGTCCCTGAGTCGCGCCCGTGACCGCTCCCGGCTTCAGTGCGGGAACGGCCCAGGTGCTGGGTGCCGGAGTCGAGGAGGCGCTGGAGTGAGCGGGCGCGCGATCGACGGCACGACCCCAGCAGCGCCGCGACCGCGGCAGACCAGTGCCAGCGAGGAGTGCCCGTGAGCGACCAGGACAACGGTTCACAGGGTCAGCTGTTCAGCGACGCAGCCGTGGGCGCTCCGTCCTACGACGAGGTCGACACCGACGTCGTCGGCTACCGCGGCCCCACGGCCTGCGCCGCCGCCGGCATCACCTACCGGCAGTTGGACTACTGGGCCCGCACCGGGCTGGTCGCGCCGTCGGTGCGGACCGCCACCGGGTCGGGCACGCAGCGGCTCTACTCCTTCCGCGACATCCTGGTGCTCAAGGTCGTGAAGCGGCTCCTGGACACCGGGGTCTCGCTGCAGAACATCCGCAAGGCCGTCGACCACCTGCGCACCCGCGGGGTCAAGGAGCTCTCGAACATCACGCTGCTCTCCGACGGCGCCACCGTGTACGAGTGCACCTCGGCCGAAGAGGTCGTCGACCTGCTCGCCGGTGGGCAGGGCGTCTTCGGGATCGCGGTCTCCGGTGCCCTCCGCGAGCTCTCCGGTGAGCTGGCGGAGCTGCCGGCCGAGCGGCTGGACGGCAGCGGGTCCGCCGCCGATGACGAGCTGTCCGCCCGCCGCCGTCGTCGCGCCGCCTCGGCCTAGGACGCCCCCGGCTCCTGGGTCGCCTCGAGGACCGGTGCGGTGACGACGCGCTGGTACCGTCCCAGCAGTGGCCGACCGGACTCCTGGTTCTGATCCCGCACCCCTGACCGGGTCGCTCCCCGCGCTCTCCGCGCTGTCGACGAGCGGGTCGTTCGCGGCCCGGCACATCGGCCCCCGCCCCGCGGACACCGCCGCGATGCTCGAGGTCGTCGGGCACTCCTCGCTGGCCTCGCTGGCCGACGCCTGCGTGCCCGAGGGGGTGCGCGACCGCACCCCGCTGGACCTCCCGCCGGCAGCCGACGAGGCGACCGTGCTGGCGCAGCTGCGCGAGCGGGCCTCGGCCAACGAGGTGTTCACCTCGATGATCGGGCTGGGTTACAGCGACACGATCACCCCGGCGGTCATCCAGCGGAACATCCTGGAGAACCCTGCCTGGTACACCGCCTACACGCCCTACCAGCCGGAGATCAGCCAGGGCCGGCTCGAGGCGCTGATCAACTTCCAGACGATGGTCGCCGACCTCACCGGGCTGCCGGTCGCCGGCGCGTCGATGCTGGACGAGGCGACCGCCGCCGCGGAGGGGATGACGCTGGTCCGCCGGGCCGGGCGGGCCAAGACGGACGCGGTCTTCGTCGTCGACGCCGACACCCTGCCGCAGACCCTCGCCGTGCTCCGCACCCGCGCCGAGCCGCTCGGCATCGGCCTGCACGTCGCCGACCTCTCCGCCGGCTGGCCCATCGACCTCCCCGAGGCGGGCGCCTTCGGCGTGCTGCTGGCCCACCCGGGCGCCAGCGGTGCCGTGCGGGACCACCGGGCGCTGGCCGCGGCCGCGCACGAGGCCGGGGCCGCCGTCGTGGTCGCCGCCGACCTGCTCGCCCTGACCCTGCTGGAGGCGCCGGGGGAGTGGGGCGCCGACGTCGTCTGCGGGACCACCCAGCGCTTCGGCGTCCCGATGGGCTACGGCGGCCCGCACGCCGGCTACCTCGCGGTGCGCGAGGGCTTGGCCCGCCAGCTCCCGGGCCGGCTCGTGGGGGTCTCGGTCGACGCCGACGGCGACGTGGCCTACCGGCTGGCGCTGCAGACCCGGGAGCAGCACATCCGCCGGGAGAAGGCGACCAGCAACATCTGCACCGCTCAGGTGCTGCTGGCGGTCATGGCCGGCGCCTACGCGGTCTACCACGGGCCCGAGGGGCTCACCGCGATCGCCGCCCGGGTGCACCGCAGCGCCCAGCTGCTGGCCGGCTGGCTGCGCGCCGGTGGGCTCACCGTCGTGCACGAGCACTTCTTCGACACCGTGACCGTCGCCGTCCCCGGCCGGGCGGCCGACGTGGTGGCCGCTGCAGCCGCGCGCCGGGTGAACCTGCGGCTGGTCGACGCCGACACCGTGGCGGTCGCCTGTGACGAGACGACGACGCCGGCCGTCCTCCGGCTGGTCGCCGAGGCCTTCGGCGTCGGTACGGACGACACCGACCTGGACGCTGCGGGTGCCGACGCACTCCCGGCGGAGCTGCGCCGGCGCACCCCGTTCCTCACCCACCCGGTCTTCTCCGAGCACCGCTCGGAGACGGCGATGCTGCGCTACCTGCGTCGGCTGTCGGACAAGGACCTGGCGCTGGACCGCACGATGATCCCGCTGGGCTCGTGCACGATGAAGCTCAACGCCGCCACCGAGATGGCCGCGATCACCTGGCCGGAGTTCGCCGGCCTGCACCCCTTCGCGCCGCCTCAGCAGGCCCGCGGGTACGGCCGGTTGATCCAGGAGCTGTGCGACGGGCTGGCCGAGATCACCGGGTACGCCGCGGTCAGCGTGCAGCCCAACGCCGGGTCGCAGGGCGAGTTCGCCGGCCTGATGGCGATCCGCGCGTACCACCACAGTCGCGGCGACGTGGAGCGCGACGTCTGCCTCATCCCGTCCTCGGCGCACGGCACCAACGCCGCCAGTGCGGTGATGGCCGGCATGCGGGTGGTCGTGGTGGCCTGCGACGAGGCCGGCAACGTCGACCTCGCGGACCTGCGCGCGAAGGTCGACGCCCACGCCGACCGGCTCGCCGCGATCATGATCACCTACCCCTCGACCCACGGGGTCTTCGAGGTGGAGGTGCAGGAGATCTGCGCGGCGGTGCACGACGCCGGCGGCCAGGTCTACGTCGACGGCGCGAACCTCAACGCCCTGGTCGGGCTGGCGAAGCCCGGACGGTTCGGTTCCGACGTCAGCCACCTCAACCTGCACAAGACCTTCTGCATCCCGCACGGTGGCGGCGGGCCGGGTGTGGGCCCGATCGGCGTCCGGGAGCACCTGGTGCCCTTCCTGCCCGGCCACCCCCTGGTGGAGACCGGCGGCACCGGCGCACCGGTGTCCGGTGCCCCGTGGGGCTCCGCGGGCATCCTGCCGATCTCCTGGGCCTACCTGCGGCTGATGGGCACCGACGGGCTGCTCCGGGCCACCGAGCAGGCGATCCTGGCGGCCAACTACGTCGCCGAGCGGCTGCGGCCGCACTACCCGGTGCTCTACACCGGCGCCACCGGCCTCGTGGCGCACGAGTGCATCCTGGACATCCGGCCGCTCACCAAGGCCACCGGCGTGACCAACGACGACATCGCCAAGCGACTGATCGACCTGGGCTTCCACGCACCGACGATGAGCTTCCCGGTGGCCGGCACGCTCATGGTCGAGCCGACCGAGAGCGAGGACAAGGCCGAGCTGGACCGGTTCGTCGAGGCGATGGTGCACATCCGCGGGGAGATCGAGAAGGTCGCCACCGGCGAGTACGACCGGACGGACAACCCGCTGCGCAACGCCCCGCACACGCTGAAGATGCTGGCGGGGGAGTGGGGCCGGCCCTACTCCCGCGAGGTGGCCGTGTACCCCGTGCCGGGGCTGGTCGGGCGCGGCTACCTGGCGCCGGTACGGCGCATCGACGGTGCCTACGGCGACCGGAACCTGGTCTGCTCCTGCCCGTCGCCGGAGGCGTTCGAGGAGCCGGCCGTGCCGCACGCGCCGGTCGCGACCGAGCCCGGTCGCGCCGAGGGCGCCCCCGACGACCTGGGGACGACGAAGGACGTGGTGGGCGCCCGGTCCTGACACGCCGGGCAGGGGTCGACGGCGCGGCGCGGAGGGTGCACCATCCCCCCATGGGGACCCAGGTGCGTCGCTCGTCGGTCGGTGTGGTAATGCTCGTCGGCGCGGCCGTGCTGAGCTCCTGCGCGAGCCAGTCCGGTGCCGGCGGTCCGACCGCGGTGAGCGAGGCGGCGGCCACCGGCAGCGTCGACCCGGCGGTCGAGGAGGCCGCGGCGGAGGACCTGGCCGGTGCGCTGCTGCCGGAGTCCGCGTTCGGCCCCGACGCCACGGTCCACCAGCTCCCGTCGGAGTGGGTCGGCCCCTGGTCGGGGTGGTGGGCGGGGGACGAGTCGTGGGGTGACCACCACGGCGGCTGGGCGGGGCACCGCGGGTGGGGCGACCACCGCGGGTGGGGTGGCCACCACTGGTGGACCGACGTGGACGGCACCGACACGGACGGCACCGAGGACGCCGGCACCGACGAGGACGGCACGGTCGCGGAGCCGTCGGTCGAACCGGCCGCCTGCGCGGACGCGCTGGCCGCCCTGCCGACGCACGAGGACGAGGAGATGCCGGCGGTCGCGGCCCAGGTGGCCGCCACCGATCAGCTGCGCACGTTCCAGGTGGTCGCCGAGGGGCCGGCCGTCGAGGGGCTGGAGCTGCCGGTCGACCAGCTCGTGCAGGCGTGCGCCGACGCGACCGTCGATGCGCCCTGGGGCATGGAGGTCGGCTTCGGGGTGTCGGCGCTGGACGTGCCGGACCGCGGGGACTCCGCCGCCGGGCTGGCGGTCACGATGACCCACCCGGCCGGCACCGTCTCGATGCTGGTCGGCGTCATCACCGACGGCCCGCGGGCGGTGATGCTGTCCCAGACCGGCACCGACGACGCCGCGCTGGACCAGGCGGCGTTCGCCACCCTGCTGACCCAGGCCGCCGACGCAGCGGGCCTCGACTGAGGGAGCCGCCCGGCCCGCGTCACGTGTCCGTCGCGTGACCGCGATGTCGACGACCGCCCCGGCGCCGGGGCAGCACGACCGGCCCGTCGGGGCGCAGCCCGCCGTCGCCGTCGAACACCACCACGCCGCGCACTGCAGCGTCGACCCCCGCTCGGAACGGCGGCTGACCGGCACCGCCAGCACGCGGTCGTCCGCGGTGGCCACCTCCTGCCGGCGCGCGGTGGGTCAGAGCTTGCGCAGCAGCACCCGGCGGACGGAGTGGTCGGCGGCCTTCTGCAGCACCAGGCGCGCGCGGGACCGGGTGGGGGCGATGTTGAGCCGCAGGTTCGGCTCGTTGACCGCCTCCCAGATGCCGCGGGCCGTCGACGTGGCCTGCTCGTCCGTGAGGTCGGCGAAGCGGTGGAAGTACGCCCCGGAGTCCTGGAACGCCGTGCGGCGCAGGGCGAGGAACCGCTCCACGTACCACTGGGAGATGTCGTGCTCGGTGGCGTCGACGTAGACGGAGAAGTCGAAGAAGTCCGAGAGGAAGACCTCCGGCACCCGGCCGTCGTTCCGGGCGCCGGCCTGCAGCACGTTGAGCCCCTCCAGCACCAGCACGTCGGGGGAGTCGACGACCTGGCGCTCGTCGGGCAGCACGTCGTAGGACTGGTGGGAGTACAGCGGGGCGCTGACCGCCGGCTTGCCGGACTTCACGTCGGCCAGGAAACGCAGCAGAGCCCGCCGGTCGTAGCTCTCCGGGAAGCCCTTGCGACCCAGCAGGCCCCGGGACTCCAGGACCGCATTGGGCAGCAGGAAGCCGTCGGTGGTGACCAGGTCGACCCGCGGGGTGTCGGGGGCGGCGGCGAGCAGCGCCTGCAGCAGCCGGGCGGTGGTGCTCTTGCCGACGGCGACGCTGCCGGCCACGGCGATGACGAAGGGCACCTTCTCGGTGCGGGCGCCGAGGAACTGGGTCTGGGCGGCCCACAGCCGCCGGCTGGCGGTGACGTGCAGGTGCAGCAACCGGGCCAGCGGCAGGTACACGGTGGACACCTCGTCCAGGTCGATCCGGTCGCCCAGGGTGGCCAGCTGCCGGACGTCGGCGTCGTCCAGCGGCAGCTCACCGCCCGCGGCCAACGCCCGCCAGGACTGGCGGTCGAACGCGGTGAAGGGCGAGACCTGCGCTCGCTGACCGGCCGTCACGGCGCCCATGGTGCCGTCTGCCCGCCGCGCGCCCCCAGGGCGGGTGGGTCACGGGCGGCTGCCGGAGCGCCCGACCCCCGCCGGCCGTTAGGGTCCGGGGGTGTCGTCGCCCGGGCTGCTCGACCGGATCGAGCGCTACTTCGCCCTTGCCCCGCTGGCCGATGCCCGGGTGCACTCCATCGGTGCGCTTCAGGTGCCCATCGGCCGGGCGGAGTGGCCCTACCCGGCCCGGCCGCGGCCGGGGTTCGTGGGGGACGTCGCGCTGGACGACGTCCGGGCCGCGATCGCGTTGCAGGAGCAGGCCGGGCTGCCGGCGGCGCTGGAGTGGCTGGACGACCGCTGCCACGGCCTGGCCACCGTTGCGCGGACGGCCGGGCTGGTGGTCGACGAGCTGCCGCTGCTGGTCGCCGACGACCCGCTCGCGGTCCTGCTCCCCAGCGAGGTGCGGCTGTACCTGGTGGGCGCCGACGACCCCCAGCTGGGCCTGTACCAGCGGCTGGCCGCTCTGGCGTTCGCCTCGCCCGGTCCGGCACCCGCCGACCAGGGGTCACACAGCGGCCCGGAGGTGGCCCAGGACGACCCCGGTCCCGCCGAGGTGCCGCCGACCGAGGTGCTGCGCGACCGGGTGGCCTCGGGCTCGACGGTGATGATGGTGGCCGTCGACGACGGCGAGCCGGTCGCGATCGGGTCGCACCAGCCGCTGCAGGTCGACGGCATCGAGATCAGCGAGGTCGTGGGCGTCGCCACGCTGCCCCGGTTCCGCGGGCGCGGCCTGGGAGCCGGGCTCACCTCGGCCCTGGTCGAGCACGCCCGGCAGACCGCCGACCTGGTGTTCCTCTCCGCGGGCGACGACGACGTCGCCCGGGTCTACGAGCGCGCCGGCTTCGCCCGGGTGGCCACCAGCTGCGTCGCCGAGCGTCCGCCCGGCTGACGGACCGGACGGCCCTCCGGCTGCGTCGCCGAGCGGCCGTCCGGCCGAGGCGAGCGGGGACCCGCCGCCTCCGCCGGACGACAGGTCACTGCACCTCGTACGTCGCGACGAGCGTGGCCCGGGCGAGGGTGTGGCTGAACAGGTTGAAGCCGAGGTAGGCGGGGGTCGCCTCGGCCGGCACGCCCAGGTCGTCGGTGTCCAGGGCGTGGACCACGACGAAGTAGCGGTGCGGGCCGTGCCCGGCCGGCGGTGCCGCACCGACGTAGCCGGCGAACCCCGCGTCGTTGCGCAGCTGCACCGCGCCGGCAGGCAGCCCGCCGTCGGCGGCGCCGGTGGGCAGCTCCGTCACCGAGGCCGGCAGGCCGGTGACCGCCCAGTGCCAGAAGCCGCTGGCCGTCGGGGCGTCGGGGTCGTAGACGGTGACCGCGAAGCCGCGGGTCCCGTCCGGGAACCCGGACCAGCTGAGCTGCGGTGAGCGGTCCTCGCCCCCCGGGAGGCCCATCTTGCCGCTCACCTGCGGCTGGGGCATCGGCTCGCCGTCGGTGAGGTCGGCGCTGGTGACCTGGAACGCAGGGACGGGGGGCAGGGAGTCGTAGGGGTCGGGCGCAGGGGGTCGAGCGGCCATGCGGGTCTCCTCGGGTCGTGGGGCCTCGGCTGTGGCGCCGGGGCGGCGTGCCCGCCGCCGACCCTAGGCAGCCGCGCGCACGGGCGCCTGGTCACGTGGCCGTCGGACGCCACATCCAGTTGACCGTTATCCCCAACACCGGCGCCCGACCGACCACCCGCGTGGTCACCGACCGCATCCTGCGGGTGCGGATCAGCAAGGGGAGGGGGTCCCGAGAGGTCCCGGCGGTCGTCTCGCCGTAGCGTGTCGGGCGTGCTGGGACTCCCCGAAGACATCCGGGCCTGCCTGTTCGACCTCGACGGGGTCCTGACGCAGACGGCCAAGGTGCACCAGGCTGCCTGGAAACGCACCTTCGACGAGTTCCTGCGGAACCGGGACCCCGGGGCCGCCGAGTTCAGCCTCGCCGACTACAACGAGTTCGTCGACGGCAAGCCGCGCAAGGACGGCGTCCGGGACTTCCTGGCCAGCCGGGGGATCGCCCTGGACGAGGGCAGCGACGACGACCTCGCCGACGCGCTCACCGTCGCCGGCGTCGCGACCCGGAAGAACGAGCTGATCCTGGCCGAGCTGGAGGAGCACGGCGTGCAGGTCTACGAGGGCTCGATGCGGTACCTGCGGGCGGCGCGGGACGCCGGCCTGGCCACCGCCGTCGTCACGGCGTCCGCGAACGGGGAGCACGTGGTCGCCGTCGCCGGTTTCGCCGACCTGATCGACGCCCGGATCGACGGGGTGGTCGCCGCCGCCCAGGGGCTCCGCGGCAAGCCGGCCCCGGACACCTTCCTGGCCGGTGCGCGGGCCCTCGGCGTCGAGCCGGGGCAGGCCGCCGTGTTCGAGGACGCGCTGTCCGGGGTCGCCGCCGGACGGGCCGGTGACTTCGGCTACGTCGTGGGGGTCGACCGGGTGGGGCAGGCCGACGGGCTCCGCGGGCGCGGAGCGGACGTCGTCGTCACCGACCTGGACCAGCTGCTGGAGGAGACCCCGTGACCCAGGGTCGCGCGCACTTCCTGGTCGAGCCCTGGTCGCTGACCGAGGTCGGCGTCGACCTGGCCTCCCTGGCGGTCAACGAGTCGGTGTTCGCCCTGGCCAACGGGCACATCGGGATGCGCGGAACCCTCGACGAGGGGGAGCCGGTCGTCGTCCCCGGCACCTACCTGAACGGCTTCTTCGAGGAGCGGCCGATGCCCTACGCGGAGGCCGGGTACGGCTTCCCGGAGCAGGGCCAGACCGTGGTCAACGTGACCGACGGCAAGCTGATCCGGCTGCTGGTCGGCGACACCCCGCTGGACCTGCAGTACGGCGACGTCATCGACCACCGCCGCACCCTCGACCTGCGCAACGGCGTGCTGCGCCGCGCCACCGAGTGGCGGGGGCCCAGCGGGCGTCAGGTCCGGGTCACCAGCACCCGGCTGGTCTCGCTGACCCGGCGGTCGATCGCCGCGATCGAGTACACCGTCGAGTGCACCGACGACCAGGGCGACCTCTACATCGCGCTGCAGTCGGACCTGCTGGCCAACGAGTTCGTGATCACGACACAGTCCGACGACCCGCGCGCGGCCTCGGCGATGACCCGGCCGCTGCAGTCGGAGCTGCACGTCGGCCGCGGCCGGCACGCCGTCCTGGTGCACCAGACCCCCGGCAGCCGGCTGCGGATGGCCGCCGGGATGGACCACGAGGTCGACATCCCGGACTCGGCCACCGAGGACCTGGAGGTCTCCCCGGACCTGGCCCGCTACACGCTGGCCGCCCGGCTGCCGGCCGGCTCGAAGCTGCGGCTGGTGAAGTACCTGGCCTACGGCTGGTCCAGCCGACGCTCCTCGGCCGCCGTCCGGGACCAGGTGGAGGGGGCGCTGGCCACCGCGAAGCTCGCCGGCTGGAACCGGCTGGTCCGGGAGCAGCGCGAGCTGCTGGACCGGCACTGGGACGAGGCCGACGTCGAGGTCGAGGGCGACGACGAGCTGCAGCAGGCCGTGCGGGTCGGCATGTTCCACGTCCTGCAGGCCGGCCTGCGCGCCGAGCGGCAGCCGATCCCGGCCAAGGGCCTGACCGGTGACGGGTACGACGGCCACACGTTCTGGGACACCGAGACCTACGTGCTGCCGGTGCTCACCTACACCGCTCCCGCAGCCGTGCGCGACGCGCTGATGTGGCGGCACTCGACGCTGGACCTGGCCCGCGAGCGGGCCCGGGTGCTGGGTCACGCCGGTGCGGCGTTCCCGTGGCGGACCATCCGCGGGGAGGAGACGTCGGGCTACTGGCCGGCCGGGACGGCGGCCTTCCACATCAACGCCGACATCGCCGACGCCGTCGCCCGCTACACCGCCGCCACCCTGGACGACGAATTCGACCGCGACCACGGCACCGAGCTGCTCGTCGAGACGGCCCGGCTCTGGGCCTCGCTCGGCCACTTCGACGACGGCCGGGGCTTCCGAATCGACGGCGTCACGGGGCCCGACGAGTACACCGCCGTGGTGGACAACAACGTCTACACGAACCTGATGGCGCAGCGGAACCTGCGCGAGGCGGTCGCCGCCGCCCGCCGCCAGCCCGACACCGCGGCGCGGCTCCAGGTGGGCGAGGACGAGCTGGAGCTGTGGTCCTCCGCCGCGGACGCCATGCGGGTGCCGTTCAACGCCGACCTCGGGGTGCACGAGCAGTCGGAGGGGTTCACCCACCACGAGGAGTGGGACTTCGAGGGCACCCGGCCCGACCAGTACCCGCTGCTGCTGCACTTCCCCTACTTCGACATCTACCGCAAGCAGGTCATCAAGCAGGCCGACCTGGTGATGGCCCTGCACCTGCGAGGGGACGCCTTCACCCTCGAGGAGAAGATCGCCGACTTCGCCTACTACGAGGCCCGGACGGTGCGTGACTCCTCTCTGTCGGCGTCGGTGCAGGCGGTGATGGCCGCCGAGACCGGGCACCTGGACCTCGCGCACGACTACTGGGCCGAGGCCGCGCTGACCGACCTGCAGAACCTGCACGGCAACAGCGGGCACGGGCTCCACATCGCCTCGCTGGCCGGCGGCTGGACGGTCGCGGTCGCCGGCTTCGGCGGGATGCGCGACCACGGTGGCCGGCTGACCTTCGCCCCGCGGCTGCCCGGCCGGATCCGCCGGCTGCGCTTCCGGGTGGTGTTCCAGGGGAAGTGCCTGTCGGTCACGGTGACCCAGGAGAAGGCCAGCTACCGGCTGGTCTACGGCGAGGGGGCGTTGGAGACCGCGCACCACGGGAAGCCGATCGTGGTCACCGGCGAGACGGTGGAGTGGGAGATCCCGCCCGCTCCGGAGGTGGAGCCGGTGCGCCAGCCGCCGCACGCCGCCCCTCGCCGCCGCAACCGCCCCACCAGCGACTGAGGGAGGACCCCGCCACCACCGAGATGGCCCTTCTGGTGGTGAGGGGGTCAGAGGGGGGCGGTGTCGCGGAGGAGCCACCAGCCGCCGAGGAGCAGGGCGCCACCGTCGACGAGCAGGAAGGCGGCGACCCACACGATCCCCGGCAGCCCGGTGAGCCGGGCCAGTTGGTCGGCGTCGGAGTCCCGGGCCGTGCCCGAGCGGCGCTTGGCCTGGAGCTCCAGGACGGTCTTCGGCGCCGCCAGCAGCAGGAACCAGGTGATGCCGGCCGCGAACGCCGACTGGCCCGCCGCGGGCAGCCACCAGGTGGCGGCGAAGACCAGGGTGCCGGTGACGAGCACCGACCAGAGGCCGTACCAGTTGCGGATCTGCACCAGCAGCAGAGCCAGCAACAGGAGCAGGGCCCACAGCAGGCCGATCGCGAACCCGGCGGCCAGCAGCGCCGCCGCGCCCAGCCCGAACAGGGCCGGGCCGGTGTAGCCCGCGGCCGCGGTCAGCACCATGCCGGGGCCGCTGGGCCGGCCGGCCGACACCGTGACGCCGGAGGTGTCGGAGTGCAGGCGGATGCCGGCCAGCCGCCGGCCGGTGACCAGGGCGGCCAGGCCGTGCGCCCCCTCGTGCGCGATCGTCACCGAGTGCCGGGCCCGCTGCCACAGAGTGGGGGAGAGGACCAGGGCAGCGGCGAGCGCCGCGGTCAGGACGAGCAGCCAGAGCGGCAGCGGGGGAGAGGTCGCGGAGACCTGTTCCCAGAGCGAGCTGACGACGTCCACCCGGGCATCGTCGCCAGTGGACCTGTGCACGAGGTCAGCGCCACGCCGCCGGACGCCGGTGACAGACCCGACATCCCCGCGACATCCGCGCCGGGGATGCTGGGGCCATGGAGAGCACTGTGCCGGTGCCGGCGCTCGCGGAGACCCCGCAGCTGCCGGTGACCGTCTCCTTCACCCGGCGGGCCGACCCGGCCCACGCGGTGGAGATGACCGCCTGGATCCGGGCGGGACTGACGATGGCCGAGGCCTTCCCCGGGTTCCTCGGCGGTGGCTGGGTCCGCCCCCGCCACGACGCCCACGAGTGGCACATGCTGTGCCGCTTCGACTCACCGGCGACGATGACGGCCTGGGAGGCCAGTCCGAGAGCGACGCTGGTGGCTCGGGTCGGCCCAGGGGCTGGCCGAGGTCACCCGCACCGAGCGGCGCACCGGCATCGAGGGCTGGTTCGACGCACCGCTGGACGCCGCGACGGAGCTGCCCGCGCCCACCGCACCTCCGCGGTGGAAGCAGGCGGTCACCATCTGGCTGGTCTTCTTCCCGCTCAACCTGCTGGCCACGGTCACCCTGGGCGCCCTGCTGACCGAGGCCCACGTCGTCCTGCGGGTGGCGGTGATGACGCTGACCCTCACCCCGCTGATGACCTACCTGCTGCTGCCCTGGATGACCCGGCGGTTGGGCTGGTGGCTCCGGAAGGACCCCGTCCCCCTCACCTCTCGCAAGCTCGGGGCGACCCTCCGGACGGGGCCGAACCGGCGCGACCGCTGACGGGCGTCACACCAGGTCGGCGTCGTGGGTGAGCAGGGCGATCTGCACCCGGTTGGCCAGCTCGAGCTTGTCCAGCAGCCGGGAGACGTGCGCCTTGACGGTGGCCACGCTGAGGTACAGCTCGGCGCCGATCTGGGCGTTCGACAACCCTCGCCCGACGGCGAGCGCCACCTCCCGCTCCCGGTCGCTGAGCAGGTCGAGCCGAGCCCGGGCACGGGTCTGCCGGTCCTCGCCCGGTCCGGCCGGCCGGTCCGCCGAGACGTGCGCGATGAGCTGGCGGGTCACCGTGGGGGAGAGCATCGGCTCCCCGGCGGCGACCCGGCGCACGGCCTCCAGGATCGCAGCCGGCGGGGTGTCCTTGAGCAGGAAGCCGCTGGCGCCGGCCCGGAGTGCCCGGAGCACCTGATCGTCGGCGTCGAAGGTGGTCAGCACGATGACCTGGGGGGCGTCCGGCCGCGCCTGCAGCAGCTCGGTGGCGGTCAGCCCGTCGGTGCGCGGCATCCGGATGTCCATCAGGACGACGTCCGGGGCGCTGGCCGCGACGGCGGCCGGCACCTCGTCGCCGTCGGTGGCCTCGCCGACGAGCTCCAGGTCCACGACCCCACCGAGCACCATCGCCAGGGCCGCGCGCACCAGCGGGTCGTCGTCCACCACGAGCACCCGGACCGGCTCCCTCACGCGGACCCCGGCCAGGGCAGCTCGGCGCGCAGCCGGAACTCCCCGTCGGGGGTCCAGCCGTGCTCCAGGTGGCCGCCGCTCAGGCTGACCCGCTCCAGCAGGCCGACCAGGCCGGTGCCGCCACCGGGCAGCGCGGGCACGATCTCGCCGCCGGCCGGTGTGGGATTGCGCAGCTCCACCACCAGCCCGGCGCCCGGACCGCCCTCGACCAGGACGCTGGCGACCGTGCCGGGCGCGTGCTTGCGCACGTTGGTCAGCCCCTCCTGCAGCACGCGGTAGGCGCTGCGGCCGGCGCCGCTGGGAACGGTGGCGAGCTCGGGCACCCGGTAGCGCACCCGCACCCGGACGCCGGCTCTCCGGCTCTCCTCGACCAGCGCCGGGACGTCCGCGAGCGTGGGCTGCGGGCGGGTGCCCGGGTCACCGCCGCCGTCCCCACCATGGCGCAGCACCCCGATCACCTCCCGCAGGTCCTCCAGTGCCTGCCGGGCGCTCGACCGGACGACCCCCGCGGCCTGCGCGACCTCGGCCGCCGGGGCATCCGGGCGGAACTCCAGTGCGCCGGCGTGCATGCTCAGCAGCGACAGCCGGTGCGCCAGCACGTCGTGCATCTCGCGGGCGATCCGGGTGCGCTCCGTGTGCCGGGCCTGCTCGACCCGCAGTTGCTGCTCGCTCTCGGCGCGCACCGCACGCTCGCGGAGCGAGAGCACCAGCTGGCGACGTGCGCGGACGAACATGCCCCAGGCGACGGCGGCGGCGGTGCACACGACACCCAGCACGGCGAACACCCAGGCCGGCAGCTCCGGGTCGGGTCGGACGACGATGTACACGGCGAAGGAGCCGAGGCTGACCGCGGTGACCGCGGTGACGGTCGGCCACCGGCGGTGTACGGCCACGGCGAAGAGGCTGAACAGGCAGGCGATCGCGACCATGTCGGAGAAGGACGCGAGCAGGGAGAGGCCGACCGCGACGCCGACCGGCCAGCGGCGCCGCAGCCACAGGGCAGCACAGCCCACCGAGCCCAGCACGACGTCGGCGATCAGCAGGCCGTCCGGCGGCGGGACGGGCTGGCTGAGCGCGACGCCCACGAGCACCAGCCCGAGCAGCACCGAGACGACGAAGGCCGTGACGTCGACGACCCAGTCACGGACCGAGCGGCGGACCCGGCGCCGCCGGCCGGTGCCCGTGGAGGTGTCCGGGGCCCGCTCGGGTGCGGCACCCAGGTCGGCCAACAGCTGGGCCGGCACCAGCGAGGGGTGCTCGACGCCGTCGTCCGCGGCCGCCCCCGGGCGGAAGGACACTGTCACCCACCGGAGGTTACGGACGGGAGACTGCCGCTGGAACCGACCAAGGTCTACCTCGCCGTCGCCGTCGGTCGGACCGCGGAGGTGATCACCTACTTCCGGCCGATGTGCGCGGCCGGGTGGCCCGGGCAGGATCGCGGTCATGATCACGATCGAGCACCTGACGAAGAGGTACGGCGCACAGGTCGCCGTCTCCGACGTCTCCTTCTCCTGCGCGCCGGGCACCGTCACCGGCTTCCTCGGCCCCAACGGCGCCGGCAAGTCGACCACGATGCGGGCCCTGGTCGGGCTGGCCGAGCCGAGCAGCGGCACGGCGACCGTGGGCGGACGCCGGTACCGGGACCTGCCCAACGCCGGGCGGGCGGTGGGGGTGCTGCTCGACGCCGGTGCACAGCACGGCGGGCGCACCGGGCGGGAGGTGCTCACCCTGGCGTCCCGGGTCCTCGGCGTCGAGGGGCACCGGGTGGACGAGGCGCTGGAGCGGGTCGGGCTGGCCGGGCGGCCGGCCGGCAAGCGCGTCGGGAAGTACTCCCTCGGGATGCGGCAGCGGCTGGGTCTGGCGACGGCGCTGATCGGTGACCCCCAGGTGCTGGTCCTCGACGAGCCGGCCAACGGGCTGGACCCCGAGGGCATCTTCTGGATGCGCGGGCTGCTGCGGGACTTCGCCGACCGCGGGGGCACGGTGCTGCTCTCCTCGCACCTGCTGCACGAGGTGGAGGCGGTCGCCGACCAGCTGGTGGTCATCGCCGGCGGGCGGATCGTCGCGCAGGGCAGCAAGAACGAGCTGCTGGCCGGCACGGGCGGCACCCTGGTGCGCGGCCCGGACCGGGCCCTGCTGGCCAAGGCCCTGGAGGCCGCCGGGATCGGCGTGTCCGCGGGCCCGGACGACGCCCTGGTGGCCGATGCCGAGGCCCTCGCCGTCGGGCAGGCGGTGGCGGCGGCGGGCGTCGTCCTCACCGAGCTGCGGGCCGCCGGGGGAGCGGGGCTGGAAGAGCTCTTCCGCTCCCTCACCGGTTCCTCGCACGAGGTCCAGGAGGTGCAGGCATGAGCACCGCGACCCTCGCCGACCAGCCGCGGACGCTGGTCGACCACCCGGCGCCGTCCCTGCTCCAGCTCGTCCGGGTGGAGCTGCGCAAGTCCGCCGACACCCGCGCCGGCCGCTGGCTGCTCATCGTCATCGGCCTGGCCGTGCTCGGCGTCGTGGCGATCTCCCTGTTCGTCGAGGACGCGCCCAAGCGGTTCACCGACCACTTCGGGATCACCCAGCTGCCGATCAGCATCCTGCTGCCGGTCCTGGGCATCCTGCTGGTCACCAGCGAGTGGTCCCAGCGCACCGCGATGACGACGTTCACCCTGGTGCCCCGACGGTCCCGGGTGCTCGTCGCCAAGGTGCTCGCGGCCACCGTGCTGGCGGTGCTCGGCGTGGTCGTCGCGGCCCTCGCCTCCGTGCTGGCGACGGTGCTGACCCCGGTCTTCTCCGACTCGGAGCGGGACTGGGACATCACCGCCGCGCTGGTGGGTCAGGTGCTCGTCGTCCAGGTGGTGACCGTGCTGGCCGGTGTCGCGTTCGGCATGCTGCTGCTCAGCTCGCCGCTGGCGATCGTCCTGTACTTCGTGCTGCCGACGGTGTTCACCATCCTGGTCAGCCTGGTCGCCGCGCTGGACTGGGTGCGGGACTGGCTGGACCTGTCGACCACCTCGTTGCCCCTGTTGGAGGACGGGGTGGACGCGCAGGGCTGGCTCCAGTTCGGCACCTCGGTCGGGCTGTGGGTGCTGCTGCCCATGGTGATCGGCTGGGTGCGCATCCAGCGGTCCGAGATCGCCTGATCCGACGGTCGGCGGCGGGGGTCATCCCGCCGCCGACCGGTTCAGGCGTGCTCGCCGGGGACCCGCAGCGCCCCGCTCAGGTGCCGGGCGGTGTTGACCAGACCGACGTGGCTGAACGCCTGCGGGGTGTTGCCCAGGTGCCGGCCGGTGCGCGGGTCGTACTCCTCGCTCATCAGGCCGAGGTCGTTGCCCAGGCCGAGGAGCCGCTCGAAGAGCTCGCGGGCCTCGGTGGTGCGGCCGATGCCGTTGAGGGCGTCGGCGAGCCAGAAGCTGCACAGCAAAAACGGGGCCTCGTCGCCCGGCAGGCCGTCGACCCGGCCGTCGGCGTGAGTGTGGTACCGGAGCAGGAAGCCGTCGGAGGTGAGCTCGCGCTGCACCGCCTCCACGGTGCCCACGACTCGCTCGTCGTCCCAGGGCAGGAAGCCGACCTGAGGGATGAGCAGGAGGGCGGCGTCCAGCCCCTCCGAGCCGTAGAACTGGGTGAAGGTGCGGCGCTCGGGGTCGTAGCCGCGGGCGCACACGTCGTCGTGGATCCGTTGCCGCAGCTCCCGCCAGCGCTCGACCGGCCCGTCCAGCCCGTGCCGCTCCACCGCCTCGATCGCGCCGTTGACCCCGGCCCAGGCCAGCACCTTGGAGTGGACGAAGTGCCGGGGCTTGCCGCGGACCTCCCAGAGGCTGCTGTCCGGGGTCTCCCAGATCTCCTCCAGGTAGGCCAGCAGTTCCTTCTGCACCGCCCAGGCGTCCGCGGTGGGGGAGAGGCCGGACTCGCGGGCCAGGTGCAGCCCGTCGAGCAACTCGCCCCACACGTCGAGCTGGAACTGCCCGGCGGCGGCGTTGCCCACCCGTACCGGGGCGGAGCCCTCGTAGCCCGGCAGCCACGGCAGCTCGTACTCCGGGATCCGCCGGGACCCGTCGAGGGCGTACATGATCCGCAGGTCGGCGGGGTCACCGGCGACGGCGCGCAGCAGCCACTCCCGCCAGGCCCGCGCCTCCTCGAGGTAACCCGTGCCCAGCAGGGCCTGCAGGGTGAAGGCCGCGTCGCGCAGCCAGCAGTACCGATAGTCCCAGTTCCGGCTGCCGCCGAGCTCCTCGGGCAGGGAGGTGGTCGCGGCGGCGACGATCCCGCCGGTGGGCCGGTAGGTCAGCGCCTTGAGGGTGATCAGCGAGCGGCGGACCGCCGGCCCCCACTCGCCGTCGTAGGTGCAGTGGCCGATCCACTCGGCCCAGAACGCCTCCGTGGTGACCAGCGCCTCCTCGGCCTCGACCGGCTCGGGTCGGGGCAGGTGCGAGGCGTGGTGGGTGAGCACGAACGGGATGCGCTCACCGGCGGTGACCTCGAACTCGGCCGAGGTGGTGTGGTCCTCCCCGTGGAGCTGCACCGGCGTGGCCAGCGAGACCGCGTCCGGGCCGGCGACGGCGACCAGGTCGCCGTCCACCGAGCGCACCCAGGGCACCAGGTGGCCGTAGTCGAACCGGAGCACCAGGTCCAGCCGCATCGGCACCCGACCTGACACGCCCTCCACGATCCGGACGACGTCCGGGCTGTCACCTCGCGGGGGCATGAAGTCGACCACCCGGACGGTGCCGGTCGGGGTCTCCCACTCGGTCTCCAGGACCAGCGAGTCGCCCCGGTAGCGCCGGCTGGTGCAGCTGCTGCCGTCGGCCGGGGCGAGCCGCCAGCGGCCGTTGCGCTCGTCGCCCAGCAGGGCGGCGAAGCAGGCAGCGGAGTCGAAGGACGGCAGGCACAGCCAGTCGATCGAGCCGTCCTTGCCGACCAGCGCGGCGGTCTGCAGGTCCCCGATCAGTCCGTAGTCTTCGATCCTGCTCGGCACGGGCGGTTCCTCTCGAGTGGGTCGGCCGGGGCTGGGCCGCGTCGTGGCACGAAGGCGCCCAGCAGGCCCTACCGTCCTGCTCCGCCCGGCAAACCCCGCGACTGGGTGATGATCATCCGTTATGCCCAACAGACCGCCCTGATGGCGAGGAAGAAGAACAGAACAACGGCACAAACAGCGAAGACAGGGGCCCGGATGGCCCTGGACGGTGCTAGGAACGACCGGCGGCTGCACGCCGCTCAGCTCGTCCGGAAAGGAGACGGTCCGTGGCCCACGACGCCGAACTCGCCGACCGCGTCCGCAGGGCTGTCCCGGGGGAGAGGACCGTTCGCGAGGTGCGGATGTTCGGTGGCCTCGCGTTCATGGTCGACGACGAGATGATCGCCTGCGTCTCGGCCGGTGGGGGAGCCCTGCTCGTGCGGGTGTCGCGCAGCCGAGATGCCGAGTACCTCGCGGTGGCCGGGACCCGCCGGGCGGAGATGGGCACGGGCCGGTCCATGGGCGAGGGCTGGATCGCCGTCGACGAGGAGGCGCTCAGGGACGACGGCGACCTGCAGTTCTGGATGGACGCCGTCCTGGAGCACAACGCCGAGCGGACAGCCGTGAAGGCAGCCGAGCGGTGAACGCCGACGGTGTTCCTGTCGGGGGTCCGCTCTAGCGTCCCCGCTGTCGCACCGGCCGCTGACCGCAGGAGACCGCCATGAGCACGCTCCCTGACCGACCGAACACCGCCCTCGTCGTCATCGACGTCCAGCAGGGGGTGGTGGGCGAGGCCCCCGGCCGTGACGAGGTGGTCGGCAACATCAGCGCCCTGGTCGAGAAGGCCCGCGGTGACGGCGTCCCGGTCGTCTGGGTGCAGCACTCCGACGAGGAGCTGGTCCAGGGGAGCGACGCCTGGCAGTACGTCCCCGAGCTCGTGCGCCAGCAGTCAGAGCCGCTCGTGCACAAGTCCTACGGCGACTCCTTCGAGGGCACCGACCTCTCGGACGTGCTGGCCGACCTCGCCGTGGGCCGGCTGGTCGTGGCCGGGGCGGAGTCCGATGCGTGCATCCGGTCGACCATCCACGGGGCCTTCACCCGCGGCTACGACGTCACGCTCGTCGGCGATGCGCACACCGCCGGCGACAAGACCGCCTGGGGTGCGCCACCGGTCGAGCAGGTCATCGCGCACACGAACCTCTACTGGCAGTTCCAGGCCGCGCCGGGTCGCACCGCCGGCGTCGTGGAGACCACGGACGTGTCGTTCCGGGGATGAGCTGCCCCGGCTGACCCGTTGACACATGCAGGCAAATGCCTGCATGATTTTGCTCGTGGACGCCGAGGCGAGCGGGATGGACCCGGTCTTCAAGGCGCTCGCCGACCCGACCCGGCGGCTGCTGCTCGACCAGCTGCGGGAGCGGGACGGGCAGACCCTCGGTGAGCTTTGTGCACACCTGGAGATGGCCCGGCAGTCGGCGACCCAGCACCTCGACGTCCTGCGCCGCGCCAATCTCGTCACCGTCGTCCGGCGGGGACGGGAACGGCTGCACCACCTCAACCCGGTGCCGATCCACCAGATCCAGGAGCGCTGGATCTCGGCCTTCGACCGGCCCCGGCTTTCCGCCATCAGCGCGATCACGCAGCAGGCAGAGGAGCAGGCCATGGCCACGAGCACCGCACGCGTCCCCGACTACGTGTACGTCACCTACATCCGCGCGAGCGCCGATCAGGTGTGGCACGCCCTCACCGACGCCGATCTGACGGCACGCTACTGGGGGCACGCCAACGTCTCCGACTGGCAGACCGGGTCGACCTGGGAGCACCGGCGCACCGACGGTTCGGGGCAGGTGGACGTCGCCGGGCGGGTGCTGGAGTCGTCTCCGCCGACCCGTCTGGTGATCACGTTCCAGGAGCCGACGGCCGATCCGGACGCCGAGCCGGCAGGGGAGCCGTCGATCGTGACCTTCCTGGTCGAGCCGCACGAGGACATCGTGCGGCTCACGGTCACGCACGAGCGCCTCGCCGACCAGGCCAGCCACGACGGCGTCTCGCACGGCTGGCCGGCCGTGCTGGCCAACCTCAAGTCGCTTCTGGAGACCGGCCAGGTGCTGCCGGCCGAGCCCTGGGGCATGGCGCCCGTGCGTGGCGGCCGCCCCCACGCCGACGTCTGAGCCGCCGACGTGACCGACTCCAGTGAGGACGGGCTCGCAGCTGCCGTCGCCCTGGCCGGCCGAGCCGGGCGGTACGCCCTGGACGAGCTCGGCGGCCTCGTCGTCGGCGACCTCGACCGGCCGACTCCCTGCACCGACTGGGACGTGGCGTCCGTGGTGACGCACCTGGCAGACGTCGTCGACGCCCTCACCGGCCTGCTCGCCACCGCTCAGCTGAACCTCCCCGGGCCACCGGGCTGGCCCGTCGGCGACCCGGTCGCCCGGACCCGCGAGCGGGTCCAAGACCTGCTCGAGCAGCTGCAGACGGCCGGCCGGCGGGGGAGTCACGACCTCCAGGCGGACGGGGCGGCCCCTGCGGCGCACGCGGCCGCCATCGAGTTCACCGTCCACGGCTGGGACGTCGCCGCAGCACGAGGCCGGGCGTGCCAGCTGCCGCCGGACCTGGCCGAGGACGTGCTGGCCCTGGCGAGCGAGCTGCTCGACGACGCGTCCCGCGGGACGTCGTTCGCCGCCAGGGTCGATCCCGGGGCGGACGCCTCGCCGGTCGAGCGGCTGGTGACCTTCCTCGGGCGAGACGCGGCGCAATGGACCCGGACGGCCGGTGCCAGGGTGGCGTCGTGAGTCGACAAGAGCGGGCCCGATCACCACTACTTGACATAATGTCGATTATCGGCGGACTGGATGAGGCTGGTCGGAGCCCCTTCTCACCGACGATGAACCGCCGCTCGACGACGTGTGCGTCGACCGTCGCCTCTCAGGTTGTCGCGTCTCAGGTCGTCGCGTCTCAGGTCGTCGCGTCTCAGGTCGTGGCACGTCGACACGTCCGCCGGGTCCGCGGCGAATGCGTGGTGCTCCACGAGCCGTTCGGTCCGACACGCGCCCCGCGCACCGCGTCGACGCGACCCGGCGGTGATCATGGCGACCGGCGTGGCCCATCTCGACCTGACCATCGGCGGACGATCTTGCTGGCCTGCCGCGGCGGCCGATCGGTGACCGACGGCCGATGCTCCTCGCGGGTCGCTGTCGTCCACAGCGCTCGATCGATCACCCGGCCCAACTCCCCCCGGTCTCCCTGGATCGTCGTCAAAACGTCACGATGACGAAATGAAGCCTCTCTGGCGGGTCCGGGCAACCGCGTTGACCCGTGCGCGAGCCCGCGTCGTGTGTGGCCGGCTCCAGGTCGGGGTGTGACCACCCTCGTGGGCGACGGGCGTTCGCCGGGGGTGGTTCGAGGTGGACACCGGTCGGACGCGCGTCGACGACCCCGAGCCGCTCCCCCGAGGTCCACCCACCCATGGTGAGATGCGTCACAGTGACGCATCCGCGGCCAGCACCGGGTGTCGGCCGCCCGTGGCTCAGCCGGCGGCCTTGCCGCTCAGCCAGAGCCGGTCCAGCCGACCGGTCGACCGGACCAGGTCGGCCAGGGACCGCTCGAGTTCGGCCTTGGTGGGCTTCTCGGTCAGCAGCGTCTGGACGTCCTCGATGGCGCAGCGCAGCTGGTACAGCCGGTCCTGCAGGCCGTCGAGCTCTGCCCGGGTCACCAGGACGACGTCCGCGGACAGACCCGCCTTGGCCGTCGCCGATCGTTGCTCGTACGCCCGCTGGCGGCAGGCCTGGCCGCAGTAGAGCCGAGGCCGGCCAACCGACTCCTGCGCCGGCAGGACGTTGCGGCACCAACCGCACCGTCGCTCCTCACCCTCGGCCCGCCGTGACCGAGGGACCGGAGGGGCCTCGACGCCCTGCTCTACCGCCACGGCACGGACGGTAGACGCCCGGTCGGGCCGCCCGCCACGGACACGCCCGAGCCGGTGCGCGAGAGCAACTGCCCGGTGACCAGGACCTCCTCGGACGGGCCGTGGCGCACCGCACTAGCGTGGGGGCGTGCCGGGCTCGCGTTACGCCTTCCTCGATGGGCCGACCCCGGTGGCGATGGCCCACCGGGGTGGGGCCATCGAGCACCTGGAGAACACCCAGCCGGCCTTCGAGGCGTGCGTGGCGCTGGGTTACCGGTACATCGAGACCGACGTCCGGGTCACCTACGACGGCGAGCTGGTGGTCTTCCACGACCCGACGCTGGACCGGGTCACCGACCGGACCGGGCGGGTCGACGCCATGCACTGGCGGGACGTCCGCACGGCGCTGATCGGCGGCCGCGAACCGATCATGCGGCTGGAGGACCTGCTGGGCGCGTGGCCCGACGTCCGCTTCAACCTCGACATCAAGGCCGCCGGCGTGCTGGCGCCCCTGGTGCGTTCCATCCGTCGGCTGAACGTCGAGGACCGGATCTGCCTCGGCTCGTTCTCCGACGCCCGGATCGCCGCGGCGCGGCGCCTCTTCGGCCCGGATGTCTGCACCTCCCTGGGGCCCAAGGGCGTCGCCGCGCTCCGGCTCTCCTCGTACTCGCCCCGCGCCGCGGGGCTGGTGCGGATCCAGGCCGGCTGCGCGCAGGTGCCGCTGGCCCTGGGGGGCCGCCCGTTGGTGGACGAGCGGTTCATCGCCGCCGCCCACGCCCGCAGCCTGCAGGTGCACGTCTGGACCGTCGACAACGAGGCCGAGGCCGCCGAGATGCTCGACCTGGGCGTCGACGGCGTGATGACCGACCGGCCGTCGATGCTCCGCGACCTGCTGGTGTCCCGGGGGCAGTGGACGGGCGTGTGAGCACGCTCGCCCCGCGGCTCGACCCGGGCCTGCGGTGAACGGCGCGGCCGGGCAGCCGGGCCGGTGCTGGACCGCCGCCCCGGAGACTGGCACCCTGCGCCGGTGAGCGCCGCCCCGCAGGTCGACCCCGCACCGCCGCCGCCCGACCGGGCGCTGCGTCGGGAGCGCGCCGGTTGGTACTCCTACGACTGGGCGATGTCGGTCTTCAGCACCTCGGTGACGACCGTCTTCCTCGCGCCGTACCTGACCTCGATCGCCGAGGTGGCCGCCGACGCCGACGGCCGGATCCACCCGCTGGGCATCAGCGTCCCGACCGGCAGCTATTTCGGGTACGTGCTGTCGCTGTCGGTCGTGCTCCAGGTGCTGGTGCTGCCGATCACCGGGGCCATCGCCGACCGCAGCGGAGCCAAGCGGCAGCTGCTGGCCACCTTCGCCGGCCTCGGCTCGCTGTGCACCATGTCGCTGTTCTTCGTCGCCGGCGAGCGCTACCTCCTGGGCGCGGTGCTGTTCATCGCGGCGAACCTCTCCTTCGGTGCGGCGACGGTCGTCTACTACTCCTGGCTGCCCGACCTGGCCGGCCCGGAGGAGCGAGATGCCGTGTCCAGCCGCGGCTGGGCCTGCGGCTACCTGGGCGGGGCGGTGCTGCTGGCCGGCAACCTGGCGCTCTTCTCCCAGTACGAGTCGCTCGGCCTGACCGAGGGGGAGGCGGTCCGGATCTGCCTGGCCTCGGCCGGCATCTGGTGGGCCGGGTTCACCCTGGTCAGTGTCTCGCTGCTGCGCAACCGGCGGCCGCGGGAGTCCGCCGTGGTGGTCGGACCTGAGCAGGGGGCGCTCTCCGGGGGGTTCCGTCAGCTCGCCGCGACGCTGCGCGACCTGCGGCGGTACCGGCTGACCCTGTGGTTCCTCGGCGCCTACCTGCTGTTCAACGACGGCGTGCAGACGATCATCGGGGTGTCGGCGCAGTACGGCGCCGAGGAGCTCGACCTGGACCAGTCGACCCTGATCTCGGCGATCCTGCTGGTGCAGGTGGTCGCGTTCTTCGGCGCCATCGCGATGGGCCGGATCGCCATGGCGATCGGGGCCAAGCGGACGGTGCTGGGCAGCCTGGTGCTGTGGGTCGGCGTCCTGGTGGCTGCCTACTTCGTGCAGTCGGGCGCCGTCGTCCAGTTCTACCTGCTGGCCGTCTGCATCGGCTTCGTGCTCGGGGGCACCCAGGCGCTGTCCCGTTCGCTGTTCAGCCAGTTGATCCCGCCGGGCAAGGAGGCCGAGTACTTCGGCTTCTACGAGATCAGCGATCGTGGGACCAGCTGGCTCGGCCCGTTCCTGTTCGCCCTGACCTACCAGCTCACCGAGTCCTACCGGTACGCGATCTTCAGCCTCGTCTTCTTCTTCGTCGCCGGCGGCTGGCTGCTGGCGCGGCTGGACATGCGCCGCGCGATCGTGGAAGCCGGCAACACACCCCCGGAGCGTCTGTGACCCCCACTCCCCCCGCCGGCCAGCTCGCCGCCCTCGACGCATCGCTGGGCGTCGTCCCGGCCGCCGGTGACCGCCGCCGGCACCCGGCCCCGGCCCACCTGGTCTTCTTCCACGGCCCGATGGACTGTGGGAAGTCCACCCTCGCCCTCCAGGTCGACCACAACCAGAGCCGGCAGGGCCGCCACGGGTTGCTCCTGACCCAGGGCGACCGGTCCGGCACCCCGCAGATCAGCTCCCGGGTCGGTCTGCAGCGGGCGGCGATCGAGCTGAACGCCGACACCGACGTCCGGCTGCTGGTGCGCGACCGCTGGGCTGCCGGGCACCGGGTCGACTACCTGATCGTCGACGAGGCGCAGTTCCTCACCGGTGAACAGGCGGAGCAGCTGGCAGAGCTGGTCGACGAGTCGCACGTCGACGTCTACGCGTTCGGACTGACCACCGACTTCCGCACCCGGCTGTTCCCCGGCACCCAGCGGTTGTTCGAGCTGGCCGACGACGTGCAGCGGGTGCAGGTCGAGGTGCTCTGCTGGTGCGGCCTCCCCGGTCTGCTCAACGCCCGGGTCGTCGGCGACGCCGTGGTGCGCGAGGGCGCCACCGTCGTCGTCGCCGACACCGCGCCGGCGCTGCAGCCGGCGGCGGCCGAGTCCGCCGCCGAGGCCGCCGCCGTCCGGTACCAGGTGCTGTGCCGGCGCCACTTCTCCCGCGGTCAGCTGGGACCGGCACCGACCGGACCGGGGCAGCTGGCCCTGCGCTGACCGGGCCGGGAGCTCCCTCCTAAGGGTGGTTGAGCGCTGATACATCACCCCGTGCGATGATGTGTTGCTGGCGACCTGGAATCCATTTCCTTCATCTGTCGTTGACCCCTGCGACACCCGCACCGGATGCGTGAGCATGCGGCTGCCCGGGAAGTCCAGATCTGACCGACATCAGCACGAGAGGACGGTGTGCCATGGGCGAGCGTTCGCTACGCGGAAGCCGACTGGGCAGCGTGAGCTATGAGACCGAGCGCAACACCGCGCCCATCGAGCGGCAGTACGCCGAGTACCGGTGTGCCCAGGGGCACCTCGTCACGGTGCCCTTCGCCGATGACGCCGAGCTCCCCGACACCTGGGAGTGCAAGTACGACGGTTCGGCCGCCAAGCTGGTCGGGGGCGCGGAGCCGGCCCCCAAGAAGGTCAAGCCCCCGCGCACGCACTGGGACATGCTCCTGGAGCGTCGCTCGGTCGACGACCTCGAGGAGGTCCTCGCCGAGCGCCTCGAGGTGCTCCGCGGTCGCCGCACTCGCGCGTCCTGAGCTCCCCCAGCTGAGACGCCTCAGCTGACCTGAACACGGAACGGCCCCGGTGGGAGTACCCACCGGGGCCGTTCCGTGTCCTGGGAGCGCCCCTGACCAGCTGGTCAGGGGTCCGTGCGGTCCGCGGCGACCTCGCCCTCGATCACCGGGTGCTCCCCACGGGTGGCCGGCCCGGCCCGGAACGGCTGGTCGGGGCCGGTGACCGGCTCGGTGCGCGTCGAACGCACGTACACCGGCCCGCCCAGCCGGTCCGGCAGTCGCCGGAGCAGCCCGCGGGTGATCAGGGCGCGGGGCAGGGCGCGGGTGGCCGGCAGCAGGCAGAGCAACCCGAGCAGGTCGCCCAGGAAGCCGGGCAGCACCATCAGCAGCCCACCCAGTGCGACCAGGCCGGCATCGCCCAGGGCGCGGCCCGGGGCCCGGTGCTCCTCGGCGCGCATCCGGAGCTCCCCGAGGGCCTTGGTGCCCTGCCGGGCCAGCAGCGCCCAGCCCAGGGCGCTGGTGGCCAGGGTGGCGAGGATCGTCCAGCCCAGCCCGATCCAGGAGACGACCAGGACGTAGACGACGACCTCGGCCAGCGCGCCCAGCCCGATCGCCGTCCGGAGGCCCGACGACCTGCGTCGTGGGGCGGTGTGGCTGGTGGCCATGCGTTCTCCCTCCGCCCGCGGGGCGGTGGGTCCTCCCTACCGGAGGACCCTGGGCCGCCGCCCGTCCCGGGCTCGTCCTGGCACGGGACGGGTCACCCGGTCCGGCAGCCGATCGGCCAGCCGGTCCAGGATGCCCCACCAGCTCACCCGTACCAGTGCTTCTCCAACGATCGAACCGCTCATCTTGCTCCGCCCGGCCGTGCGTTCGCTGAAGGCGATCGGCACCTCGACCACCTGAGCGCCGGATCGGACCGCCCGCCAGGCCCAGTCGACCTGGAAGCAGTAGCCCTGGCTGGCGACCGAGTCGAAGGGCAGCCGGGTGACGAGTTCCATCCGCGCCGCCCGGAACCCGCCCGTGGCATCGGCCAGTGGCAGCCGCAGCGCCCACCGGGTGTAGAGGTTGCCCAGCCGCGACAGCGCCAGCCGGTGCGGTGGCCAGTCGAGCACCTCTCCCCCGGGCACGTACCGGGACCCCAGCACCAGGTCGGCGTCGGAGAGGGCGGCCAGCAGCGCCGGGAGCCGTTCGGGCGGGTGCGACCCGTCGGCGTCCATCTCGACCACCACGCCGTAGCCGTGCTGCGCCGCCCACCGGAAGCCGGCGACGTAGGCGCCGCCCAGCCCCGCCTTGGCGGTGCGGTGCAGCACGTGCACGCGCTCGTCGGCCGCCGCCCGGGCATCGGCGAGCTCGCCGGTGCCGTCGGGCGAGGCGTCGTCCACGACGAGGGCGTGCGCCGTCGGCACCGCCGCGTGCAGCCGGTCCAGCACCGCCGCCAGATTCCCGACCTCCTCGTACGTCGGGATGACCACCAGGACCGGCCCGGGGACCTCCGGGCCGGTCACCGGCCGACCGCCCGTCGCCGGGCCAGCGCCGGGGACGCCGCGGCCAGGACGGCACCCACGCCCAGCGCCGTCAGCACCCACTCCGGGGCTGCGCCCAGCCGCTCGGCGACGGTCGAGGAGTCCCGCTGGGCGATCTCCTCGACGAAGGTGTCGGCGGTGAACAGCTCGGAGCGCTGCACCAGGGAGCCGTCCGGGGCGACGACGGCGCTGATCCCGCTGGTCGCCGCGACCACCACGGTCCGGCCGTACTCGACGGCCCGCAGCCGGCTCATCGCGAGCTGCTGTGCGCTCTCGTCGGTGTACCCGAACGTCGCGTTGTTGGTCTGCACGACGATCATCCCGGCGCCGGCATCGACGACGTCGGCGACCAGTCCGTCGTAGGCCACCTCGAAGCAGATGACGTCACCGACGCGGGCCCCGCCGATGTCCAGGATGCCGACCTCGGTGCCGTGGAGGAAGTCGGTGACCCGGTCGACCAGCGGGCTGAAGAAGCGGAAGAAGGGCCGGGCCGGCACGTACTCCGCCAGCGGCACGGGATGCCGCTTGACGTAGGTGTCGCCGGGGCCGGTCACCGGGTCCCAGACGATGGCGGTGTTCGCGACGAAGTCGCCCGGGGCCTGCACCACCGCGCCGACCAGGATGGGCGCGTCGATCGCGACCGCCGCGCGGGTGATCACCCGGGCGGCGTCGGCGTTGATGTAGGGGTCGATGTCGGAGCTGTTCTCCGGCCAGATGACCAGGTCCGGCTGCGCGGCGTCACCACGTGCGACGGCCGCGGCCAGCTCGACGGTCTGGGCGGCGTGGTTGTCCAGCACGGCCCGCCGCTGGGCGTTGAAGTCCAGCCCGGCCCGGGGCACGTTGCCCTGGATGACCGCCACCGTGCGGGTGGGGCCGCCCTCGGTCAGCGACGACCCGGCCAGCGGCAGCTCCGCCAGCAGGCCCACCAGGGGGACGGCGAGCGCACCCACGAGCGCGAGGGCGGCCGCACGCCGTCCGTCCCGCCCGCGCCGAGCCCGGTGCAGGCCGACGACGCCGGCGGCCAGCAGGGTGCCGGTCAGCGCAACGGCGAAGCTCACCAAGGGAACGCCGCCGTAGGCGGCCAGCGACGTGAACGGCCCGTCGGCCTGGCTGAACCCCAGCCGGCCCCACGGGAACCCGCCCAGCGGCCACCGGCCGCGCAGCGCCTCCGCGCCCACCCAGAGCGCGGAGGACCACAGCGGCCAAGCGGGCAGCCGCGAGGTGACGGCCAGGGCACCCCCGAGGACCGCGAAGTACAGCGCCTCGACCACGGCCAGCACCAGCCAGGGGAAGGAGCCGACGTAGATCCCGGTCCAGGACAGCAGGGGCAGCAGGAAGACCAGGCCCAGCACCAACCCCAGCCACACCCCGCCGCGGACCCGCTCGCCGCGGACGGCGAGCGCGAGGGCCGCGGGGCCCAGCACGGCGAGCACGGACAGGTCGTGCCCGGGGAAGGCCAGGTACAGCGCCACGCCCCCGGCGGCCGCCAGGACGGTGCGCCACGGCCAGCGGCGGCGCGGGGCCGCGGGCTCCGCCGGGGTGCTCGGGGTGGCTGACTCCACCGTGCCGGTCGCCACCACTGTCGGCACCGCCGCCCTCCGCGCTGGCCCGGGTCGCTGCCCGGGACACCCTGGGCCCGGCATGCCGCTCGGACCCGGTCGTGGCGCTGATGCCGTGACCAGCTCCCAGCATCCCACTCCCGGCTTGGCGACCGCCGCAGCTGCACCCGACCGGCGTCCGCACCGGGGCACCCCGCGCCTTCGGGCCGGGACACCGGCCGCTGGCTGCGGTCGCCGTTCCGTTGTCTGGTGACGCGGGGCCCCGCCGGAGCGGACGTCGGGAGTGGGACGTGCACCCTCGGGTCCGCGGTTCCCCCTCGGCCTGGCGGTGTGCGCAGGCAGCGACGCGAGGTGCGTCACCGGACTGCGTCACCGAGGGACGAGCGCGCGACTGTGCCGAGGGGGAAGCACACCCCGGTCTCCCGGGATGGGGCGACCCCGACCCTAGGCACCGATCGGACGCCGGGGAACCCCTGGGGACCAGTGGTTCGGAGCGTCACCGGCGCGGAACACCCGGTGGCGTGGCGATGACGGGACGGCGACCCGCCCGGGTCAGGCCGGGGCGTCGGGGGCGGGGACGGGGACGGGGACGACGAGCGTTGCCACCGCCTCGACCACCCGCAGCGGCGGGTCGAGCAGCTGAGCGGCCGACGCGCCGCGGGAGGGGTCGGCGCGGGCCACGACGTCGGCCCAGCAGCGCAGCTCCCGGCTGCGGCGGCCCACCCGGACCACCTCACAGGAGGCCTCCAGCACGTCGCCGGCCTGCACCGGGGCGAGGAAGGAGACCTCCGAGTACCCGGCGAGCAGCCCCTCGTCGCCGTCGCTGCGGATCGCCACCTCGGTCGCGACGTCGCCGAACAGGCCGAGGGTGTACGCCCCGTCGACGAGCGCGCCGCCGTAGTGGGCGTGGGCGTACGGCACGTAGCGGCGGTGGGTGACGATCAGCCCCAGGCGGGGGTCGGGCGGGCGCGGGTCGCTCATGCGGGCTCCTCCTCGGGGACGAGTGCGTGCACCAGGTAGCTGGCGACCTCGCCGGGCGTCGTCCCCCGGCCGAAGACCTTGTCCACCCCGAGGTCGGCGGCCATCGCCGGGTCGAAGCGGGGGCCGCCGACCACCAGCAGCGGGCGGGACTCCCCCATCGCCTCCCGGAACGCGGCGGCCAGTTCGCGGGTGTTGCGCAGGTGGGCGTCCTTCTGGGTGACCACCTGGGAGACCAGGACGGCGTCGGCCTTGCGGGCGCGGGCGGCGTGCACCAGCTCCGGCACGCTGACCTGGGCGCCGAGGTTGGCCACCTGCAGCTCCCGGTAGTACTCCAGGCCCTTCTCCCCCGCGAAGCCCTTGAGGTTGAGGATCGCGTCGATGCCCACGGTGTGCGCGTCGGTGCCGATGCAGGCCCCCAGGACGACGAGGCTGCGCCGGAGCCGGGTCTTCACCGCGGCGTTGACCTCACCCGGCGACAGCAGCGGATAGGCCCGCTCCTCGACCTGCACGGCGTCCAGGTCCACCAGGTGCCGCACGCTGCCGTAGACCACGAAGAAGGTGAAGCCCTCTCCGATCCCGGCGCTGTGCACCACCATCGCCGGCTCGATGCCCATCTTCTGCGCCAGCTGCAGCGCCGCACCCTCGGCCCTCGGCCCGGGCGGGACGGGCAGGGTGAACGACGTCTGCACCATCCCGTCGCCGGTGGTGTCCCCGTACGGCCGCACCACGCTCCCGGCCCCGGTTCCACCAAAATGGCCATTTTGGTGGGTCTCAGGCATGGATGCGCTCCAGCAGCTCGGTGGCCGGGTCGAAGTGGTCGGCGGCCTTACGGACGACGCCGTCCAGGCCCTTGCCGCCGTCCGGTGCCCGCTTGGTGATGCCGAAGGTGCCGTCGGCGACCGCCTGGATCAGCCCCTGCGGGTGGGCGGCGATCCGCTCCAGGAGGTCGACCGCCTCGGTCAGCACGGTGTGCGCCCGGCGGTCGATGAACCCACCCGGCTGGGGCGCGAAGTCCTCGTGCAGGTTCCCGGCGGCCTCGAGCACGTAGCGGACGTTGCGCAGCGCCAGGTCCCGGTCGGAGAGCCACGGGGTGACCACCGCCTCGGTCATCATCCCCACCAGCAGGATGCCCTGACCGGTGAGCGCCCCGGCCAGGTTGAAGAAGCCGTCGAGCAGGTAGCCGCGGAACACGTCGCCGGTCATGTGCTTGGTCGGCGGCATCCACTTCAGCGGCGCGTCCGGGAAGAGCCCGCGGGCCAGCAGCGCGTGCGCCAGCTCCAGCCGGAACGACTCGGGGACGCCCGGGTCGATCTCGAAGGCGTGCCCCAGGCCCAGCTGCCAGTCCGCGAGCCCGGCCTCGTGCGCCAGCCGCTCGTTGAGCAGCTGGCTGACGGTGACGGTGTGCGCCTCGTCGACGGCGTCGGCGGTGGTGAGGTAGTTGTCCTCGCCGGTGTTGATGATGATCCCGGCGCGGGCGTGCACCATCCGGCTGAACCGCTGGTCGACGAAGGTCCGGATCGGGTTGATGTCGCGGAAGAGGATCCCGTACATCGCGTCGTTGAGCATCATGTCCAGCCGCTCCAGCCCGGCCAGGACGGCGATCTCGGGCATGCAGAGCCCGGAGGCGTAGTTGGTCAGCCGGACGTAGCGGCCGAGCTCGGCGCTGACGTCGTCCAGGGCGGCCCGCATCAGCCGGAAGTTCTCCTGGGTGGCGTACGTGCCGGCGTAGCCGGTGCGGGTGGCCCCCTCGGGCACGTAGTCCAGCAGCGACTGGCCGGTGGAGCGGATGACGGCGATGACGTCGGCCCCGGCGCGGGCGGCGGCCTGGGCCTGCGGGATGTCCTCGTGGATGTCGCCGGTGGCCACGATCAGGTAGATCCACGGACGGCGGGGCGGGTCGCCGTGCGTGGCGACCAGCTCCTCCCGGTGGGCCCGGTTCGCGTCGATCCGGGCGATCCCGGCGCCGACGGCGGTGCGGGCGGCCTCCCGGGCCTGGTCGGCGGCGGCCCCCTCGGGCACGGTGAACCGGGCGGTGCCGGCACCGACCTGCTCGGCGAGCTCCTGCAGCGTGCCGCCGGAGCCCAGCGCGTGCCAGACCGGCAGCGCCACCCCGTGCTCCAGGCCCACCTGGTCGCGGACGGCGTCCACCACCCGGTTGACCCAGGGCACCCGGTCCTGCTGCTCGAGGCCGTCGCCGAGGACCGGGTCGGTGCCGGTCAGCCCGGCCAGCCGCAGCTGGGCCCGCTCCACCGAGATCGTGGTGTGCGTGGCGGCCAGGTCGACGACCGGTGCCGCCGCCCGGGCGGCGAGCTCCCGCGCCCGCGCCACCAGCGCCTGGTCCAGCTGCAGCCTGCTCATCCCCGAACTCCTCCTCGCCGGGTCAGCACGGCCGGCCTCCGACGATCAGCTGGCGGCAGGTGGGGCGGGCGCGGCCGGCCAGGACGGCGGAGAGCGTCAGCTCGGTCGCCCAGAGCGCGAGGTCCGCCGGCGCGCCGACGGCCAGCGGGCCCTCCGGGTGCTCGGCGCGGGCCGCCACCCAGCCGCCGTGGGTCGCCGCGTCGAAGGCGTCGAAGGGGCGCAGGCCGGAGCCGGGGGTGGTGTGGTCGATCGCGGCGTGCACGCCGCCCCACGGGTCCAGCGGGGTGACCGGGGCGTCGCTGCCGAGGGCGACGGTCACGTCGGCGTCGACGAGGTCGGCGAGCGGATTGCAGCCGGCGGCCCGCTCGACGCCCAGCCGCTCGGCGTACATGCCGGCCGGCCCGCCCCAGGCGGCGTCGAAGGCGGGCTGGACGCTGGCGACCATCCCCCACCGGCGCAGCTGGGCGATCGCGGCGTCGCCGACCATCTCCACGTGCTCCAGCCGGTGCCGGCAGGCCCGGACGGCGTCCCGGCCCAGCTCGTCGACGACGATGCCGACCGCGGCCAGCACCTGGTCGACGGCGGCGTCCCCGATGCAGTGGAACCCGGCCTGCAGACCTGCCGCGGTGCAGGCGCGCACGTGCTCGACGAGGGCGGCGGTGTCGAAGCGCAGTGCCCCGGTGGTCTCCGGCCGGTCGGCGTACGGGGTGCTCAGCGCGGCGGTGTGCGAGCCGAACGCGCCGTCGCAGAACAGGTCGCCACCGGCGCCGGCCAGCCGCAGCTCCCGGACGACGTCCAGCCCGCCGCGCTCGGACAGCTCGCCCCAGTAGCCGACCACCCGCGGCCCGGGCGCCTCGGCGGCCAGCGCGAGCAGCCCGGCGAGGTCCTCGGCGCTGGACACCTCCGGGCCGGCCATCTCGTGCACGCTGCCGATGCCCAGCGCCGCCGCGGCAGCGAGGGTGGCCCGCTGGGCGCTGCGCCGCTGGTCCGGCGGCACCGACCCGTAGGCGGCCTGCCGGGCGGCGTGGTGGGCGTCGAGCCGGAGCCGGCCGTCGGGGCTGTACCCGGGCAGCTCCGTGATGCCGGGCACCCGGTCCAGCAGCGCGGTGGAGACGGTGGCCGAGTGCACGTCGACCCGGGCCAGGTAGGCCGGCCGCTCCCCCACCACCGAGTCCAGGTCGTGCCGGGTGAGCCCGCGGCCCTCGGGCCAGGCCGTCTCGTCCCAGCCGGTGCCGAGCACCGTGCCGGTGGGAGCGGCGGTGGTCTGGGCGGTGACGCCGGTCAGCGCGGAGCGCAGGCTGTCGGCGCCGTGCAGGTCCAGGCCGGTGAGCGCCAGGCCGGTGGCGGTGGCATGGACGTGCGCGTCGACGAACGCGGGGGTCAGCAGCGCTCCCCCGCCGTCCAGCACCCGGCCGGCCCTGGGTGCGTCGGCCGCTGCGCCCAGCCAGGCGATGCGCCCGGCGACGACGTGCACGGCCCGGCCGGGCCGGTCCCCGACCGTCACGTCCCGGATGAGCAGCTCGCTCACGAGGTGTGGACCCGCGGCTCGATCAGGGACCGCACCCCCGGCGAGTGCCGGTAGAGGTCCATCGCCAGGGCTGCGTGCCCCGGCGTGTAGCCGTTGCCCACGAGCATCGTCACGTCCGCCGCCATCCCCTCAGCTCCCAGGGCCGCCGCCGAGAAGGACGTGGCCATGGAGAAGAAGACCACGGTGCCGCCGTCGGCCGTCGCGAGGACCGCCCCGTGCTCGGCGCCGGGGGTGTCGACGCAGACGACCGTGACGTCGACCGGCGCCCCGACCGCGGCCGCGACGGCGAGCGGGTCGGTGGCGTCGGCCACGACCACCTCGTCGGCCAGCCGCGCCGCCCGCAGCGCCGTGGCCTCCCGCTCGTCGCGGACCACGCCGACCAGCCGGCCCGCGCGGGCGTCCCGGGCGGCGGCCAGGCTCAGGCAGCCCGACTTGCCGGCCGCACCCAGGACGGCGACCGAGGGCCGGTGGCCCGACCGGTGCACGACCCGCTCGGTGGCCGCCGGGGCGCCACAGACGTCCAGTACCGCCAGCGCCACCTCCTGGGACAGGTCGTCGGGGAGGACGGCGGCGATCGAGCGGGAGAACAACACCGCTGTCCCGGCGGCCGGCACCTGCTCGCTGCGGCCGTCCCACCGCGCCAGTCCGTCGGTGATCCGCAGCGGCGTGAGGGTGAGGGAGACCAGGGTGGCCACCCGCTGGCCCGGTTCCAGGCCGAGCGGGGAGTCGTCGCCCACCTCGTCGACGACGCCGATGAGCATCCCGCCCGAGCCGGTGACCGGGTTGTGCATCTTGCCCCGGCTCCCGACGATCCCGAGGACGGCGGCACGCACCCGGTCGCCGTCCCCGCCGTGCTCCTCGGCCAGCTGCCGGTAGGAGGCGGCATCGAGGTTGAGCCGGTGGACGGCGATGCGCACCTCGTCCGGGCCGATCCGGGGGTCCGCGTCCAGCCGATGGGCGGCCTGGGGCAGCACACCGGCCGGTTCGAGCACCCGGTGCACGCCGAGGCTGCGGCGCAGCACGTCCATCACCACCGTCGTCCCTTCGTCTTCCCTGACGAGATACCGGAGAACCTATCGCCATTCGACCCAGATGCCGAACTTCTTCCCGTAGGGTCGCGGTGTCGGAGTTGGAGACACCGCGCGGACAGGAGTTCCGGTGCTGGAGCAGCCCTACGAGTACACCGCCCGAGAGCTCATCGAGCCCGACTGGCGGCGGTTGCCCGGCTTCGCCGAGGTCACCGACGAGGACTGGCGCAGCGCCCAGTGGCAGCGCGCGCACTGCGTGAAGAACCTGCGCCAGCTCCGCGGGGTCTACGGCGACCTGCTGGACGAGTCCTTCTACGCCGACGTCGAGGCCGACCAGGCCGGCCGGGCCACGATGTCGCTGCTGCTGCCGCCGCAGATGCTGAACACGATGGTCCCCGGCCGCGCCCCCGACGCTGCCGCGATGCTGGCCGACCCGGTGCGTCGCTACATGCTCCCGGTCGCCTCCGACCGGCTGCCCGGCGACGAGGCAAGCCACCCGCACGCAGCCCGGGACTCCCTCCACGAGCACGAGATGTGGGCGGTCGAGGGCCTCACCCACCGCTACCCGACCAAGGTGCTGGCCGAGCTGCTGTCCACCTGCCCGCAGTACTGCGGGCACTGCACCCGGATGGACCTGGTCGGCAACTCCACCCCGGCGGTGGACAAGCTCCGCTTCGACCTGAAGCCGGTCGACCGGCAGGCCGAGATGCTCGCCTACCTGCGCCGCACCCCCGGCGTCCGGGACGTCGTCGTCTCCGGTGGCGACGTGGCCAACCTGCCGTTCAAGAACCTGGCCGCCTTCGTCGAGGGGCTCCTGGAGATCGACTCGATCCGCGACGTCCGGCTCGCCTCCAAGGCGCTGATGGGCCTCCCCCAGCACTGGCTGCAGCCCGAGGTCGTCGACGGGATGGGCCGGCTCGCGGCCATCGCGCGGGCACGGGGCGTCTCGCTGGCGGTGCACACCCACGTCAACGCCGCCCAGTCGGTGACCCCGCTGGTCGCCGAGGCCACCCGGGCCCTGCTGGCGGCCGGGGTGCGCGACGTGCGCAACCAGGGCGTGCTGCTGGCCGGGGTGAACGCCACCGCCGGGCAACTGCTGGACCTGTGCTTCGCGCTGCTCGACGGCGCCTCGATCACGCCCTACTACTTCTACATGTGCGACATGATCCCCAGCGCCGAGCACTGGCGGGTCTCACTGGGCACCGCGCAGACCCTGCAGCACGACGTCATGGGCTACCTGCCGGGCTTCGCGACCCCGCGGATCGTGTGCGACGTGCCCTACGTCGGCAAGCGCTGGGTGCACCAGGTCGCCGAGTACGACCGCGAGCGCGGCATCTCCTACTGGACGAAGAACTACCGCACCGGCATCGAGCGCACCGACGCCGACGCCCTCGACCGCCGCCATGCCTACTACGACCCGATCGCCGGCCTGCCCGCCGAGGGCCGCGCCTGGTGGGCCGCACACCGCGACCGCCAGCTGACCCCCGCCGGCTGCTGAAGGACTCCGCTGCCCGCGAGCCTCACGTGCGGGGTGCGGACCTCACCCCGGGGCGTGCGGTCCGCACCCCGGACGTGAGGACGGCGAACCCGCGGAGGCGTTTCCTCCGCCGCGGACGGCGGTAGCTCCCCGTGGGTGGAACTGCTGTGCACCGACCGGCTGCGGCTGCGGGCCTGGACGACGGGCGACGCCGACCTCGCCCGCCTCGCCGACCTGTACAGCCGGGACGAGGTGACCTGCTGGCTGGGCGGGGCACCGACGGTGCCGCCCGCCGAGCTGGTCGAGCGCTGGCGGCTGGTGCACGAGCTGGACCCGGCGCACGGGTGCTGGGCCATCGAGCCCCGGGGCGGGGGTCCACCGGCCGGCACGGTGCTGCTCAAGCCGCTCCCGCACGGGGTCGGTGAGGTCGAGGTCGGCTGGCACCTGCACCCCGACAGCTGGCGGCGCGGCTACGCCACCGAAGCGGCCCGGGCGGTCGTCGACCGGGCGTTCGACGACGGGCTGCTGGAGGTCTACGCCGTCGTCCGGCCGGGCAACGAGGCATCGCTGCGGGTCTGCGAGAAGCTGGGGATGCAGCCGCTGGGGCGCACCACCCGCTGGTACGGCACCGAGCTGGAGGCATTCCGGCTCGAGGCCCCGGCGGAGTGAGTCGAGGCGGAGCGTGGACTGGTTCGCCGACCCGGGCGCCTGGGCGGGCCGCTGGGTCTTCACCCGGGGTCTCGCGCTGGTCTACCTCATCGCCTTCGTAGCCGCGCTGCGCCAGGGGCGGGCGCTGCTGGGCACCGACGGCCTGACCCCGGTCCCCCGGTACCTGGCGTGGGCCTCCTGGAAACGGGCCCCGAGCCTGTTCCACCTGTACTGGTCCGACCGGTTCTTCGCCGGCTGCTGCTGGACCGGCATCGTGCTCTCGCTCGCCGCACTCGGCGGGCTGGCCGACCGCCTGCCCCTGGCGGGCTGGATGGCGCTGTGGGGGGTGCTCTGGGCGCTCTACCTGTCGATCGTGAACGTCGGCCAGATCTGGTACGGCTTCGGCTGGGAGTCACTGCTGCTGGAGGCCGGGTTCCTCGCCGTCTTCCTCGGCCCGGCGCACGTCGCCCCGCCCACGCTGGGCATGTGGCTGCTGCGCTGGCTGCTCTTCCGGCTGGAGTTCGGGGCCGGGCTGATCAAGATGCGCGGCGACCGGTGCTGGCGCGACCTCACGTGCCTGAACTGGCACCACGAGACCCAGCCGATGCCCAACCCGCTGAGCTGGTGGTTCCACCGGCTGAGCCCGCGGCTGCACCGGGTGGAGACGCTGGCCAACCACGTCACCCAGCTGGTCGTCGTCTTCGGCCTGCTCGCGCCGCAGCCGATCGCCGGGGTGGTGGCGCTGGTCATCGTGGTCACCCAGGGGTACCTGCTGGTCAGCGGCAACTTCGCCTGGCTCAACGCGCTCACCCTGGTGCTGGCCCTGTCGGTGGTCGACGGGCGCTGGCTGGCCGCCGTCCTGCCGGTCGACCGTCCCGACCAGCTCGCCTCCCCCACCTGGTTCGTCGCGGTGGTGCTCGGGCTGGCGGTGCTGGTCGCCGCCCTCAGCGTGGCGCCGGTGCGCAACCTGCTGTCGCCCGCGCAGCGGATGAACACCAGCTTCGACCCGCTCCGGCTGGTGAACAGCTACGGCGCCTTCGGCTCGGTGACCAAGGTGCGCCGGGAGCTGGTCGTGGAGGCCACCGACGACCCCGTGCCCGACGCGGTGTGGCGTGAGTACGAGTTCCGCGGCAAGCCCGGCGACGTCCACCGCCGTCCGCCCCAGTGGGCGCCCTACCACCTGCGGCTCGACTGGCTGATGTGGTTCGTGGCCCTCTCCCCCGCCTACGGCCGGGCCTGGCTGCTGCCCTTCCTGGACAAGCTGCTGGCCGCCGACCGGGCCACGTTGCGGCTGCTGCGGTCGGCGCCCTTCGGCGCCGACCGCCCGGCTGCCGTGCGCGTGCTGGTCTACCGCTACCGGTTCACCACCCGGGAGGAGCGGCGGGAGACGGGTGCCTGGTGGCACCGCACGTACGAACGGGAGATGGTCGCCCCGCTCACCGCGGACGACGTCGCCACGCGGGTGCGCTGAGGGTCAGCGGCGGGCGCGGGCGAGCAGCTGCTTGGCGCGGGCCAGCGGGTGCGGGGCCTTCACCTTGGTCCGGTTCCCTGCGGCGTAGTCGGCGTCGTTGACGGCGGCGATCTCCGGGGTCGGCGCGGTGCCGCCCAGGTGGGCCGGCTGCCACCAGCGGTCGTCGTCCCCGGCCGGCTGGTCCGGGTAGGTGCGCTGCGCCTCGTCCAGCAGCTCCACCATCGCCGCCTTGATCCGGCGCAGGAGGGCCTGCGGCTTCTCCCCCGGCTCCGGGTAGAGCGGCTCACCGATGATCACCGTCACCGGCACGTCGCGGCGCAGCACGAACTTGTGCGCCTTCGTGGCGACGCGGTGCCCACCCCACACCGCGGCGGGGAGCACGGGCACCCCGGCCTCGACCGCCATCCGCGCCGCGCCCGCCTTGACGTCCTTGACGGTGAACGACGTGCTGATCGTCGCCTCGGGGAAGATCCCGACGACGTTGCCCTCCTTCAGCGCGAGGACGGCGGCGTCGAAGGCCGAGGCCCCGGCCTTGCGGTCGACCGGGATGTGGTGCATGGCGCGCATGAACGGCCCGGCGAACCAGTGCCCGAAGATGGCCGCCTTCGCCATGAACCGCACCAGCCGGTGCTGCGGCAGCGCCGCGAGCCCGAGGTAGGTGAAGTCGAAGTAGGAGACGTGGTTGCTGCAGATGACCGCCCCACCGGTGGCCGGCACGTGCTCCTGCCCGCGGAGGTCGAAGCGGAAGCGGAACAGCCGGAAGACGACGAGGACGACCCGGATCACCGACCGGTACGGGCGGTCCCGGGGGTCCGGCTTCGGCCCGAACAGGTCCCGGCGGGCGACGTCGCCCCAGCTGGCCGTGTACATGAGCGGACCCTAACCAACCCGGGTGGAAGAGCGGCGTCCCGGCCTCAGTCGCCGTGGGTGGCGGCGACCGCGGCCCGCACGACGGCGGTCGGGTCACCGGTCTCGCCGAAGACCGCGCGCTGCAGGGTCGCCCCGGTGCCGCGGCGCAGCACGGCGGCGACGCCCTCCTCCACCCGCTCGGCGTCCCCGCTGTCGCGCAGGGCCGCGCGGACGTGCTCGACCAGGGCGGCCACCACCTCGGCCGCCGGGGCGGGCTGGCCGGTCCGCGGGTCGACGAGGTCCCCGGTCAGGCCCGAGCGGCCGGCCCGCCAGCCGGCGACCCGGAGCACCTCGGTCCGCACCTCCGGCGCCGCGACGCCGGCCCGCCACTCCCGGGCCGCCGTCTCCACCAGGCCGCGCACCAGCCCGGCCAGCAGGACGGCGTCCTCCACCCGCAGGGCCACGTCGGACACCCGGACCTCCACCGTCGGCCAGGTCGCCGAGAGGCGAGCGTCGAAGTAGACCATCCCCTCGTCGAGCACCGTGTCGGTCGCGACCAGGTCGGCGATCAGCTGGTGGTACCGCGCCGGGGTGCCGAACACGGCGTTCGGGCCGGCCGAGGGCCACCGGTTCCAGACCTGGGAGCGGAAGCTGGCGTAGCCGGTCTCCCGCCCGGACCAGAACGGTGAGTTGGTGGTCAGCGCGGTGAGCACCGGCAGCCACACCCGGATGCGGTCGAGGACCGCGACCCCCTCCTCGTCGCCGTCCACGGAGACGTGCACGTGACAGCCGCAGGTGAGGACCTCCGCGGCGGTCGGGCCGAACACCTCGACCATCCGCGCGTACCGCTCCCCCGGCGTCGTCTCCGGCTCCACCGCCACCGGCGAGCTGGCCAGGGCCGCCACCCGGGCGCCCACCGTCGCAGCGGCCGCATCGGCACGGGAACGCCAGTGCCGCAGCTCCGCGGCCACCTCGTCCAGTCCGTGGCAGACCCGGGTGCCCAGCTCGATCTGCTGCTCCTTCAACTCGGGCACCAGCCGCGGACCACCCGAGGCGCCGCCGGGGTCGGGCGCCGCATCCGACTGCTCGGCCCGGTCGTGCTCCTGGACCGTCTCCCCCTCGCCGCGGCGGGCGGCCACCTCGAGGGCCTCCGGAGCCAGTGGCACGGGCGTGCCCGCCGGGTCCACGACGAGCAGCTCTTCCTCGACTCCCACGGTGCGCATCGACCCATGGTCACCGGGACCGGGGTGACCCTGCTGGCTGGGCCCGGCCGAGTGCGGTCGAGATCACCCGGTTGGTGATGCGCACCCGGAGGGTGCGCCGGGTGTCCATGTCAGGTGACGACGACGATGAGTCGCGACATTGTTGGGGATAACGGTAGTATCTCGCCATGTCAGGTGCATGGCAGCCGCCGCTGCCGGACATGCCGGCCCCACCCCCAGTGCGCGCCTGGGCCCGGTTGCCCGGGCCGCCGGGGTACGAGCCGCAGTGGCGGCGGTTGGTCGAGGCGGCTCTGGAGCTGGGGCTGGGGCCCGATGCCCTGGCCGAGACCGGGCTAGAGCCGCTGGCCGCGGCTCGGGAGTGGAAGCCGGCCACCATCGCCCTGTACAGCAAGGTCGCCCGCTACGGCGGGATCGGGGTCCCCCGGGCCACCACGCCCGAGCCCGACCCGGTCACCCTCGACCTGCGGGAACTGACCCGGGTGCGCGGCGAGGCGCCGGAGCACCTGCGCTCGGTCGCCTGGTGTGCGCTCGCCCTGGGCTGGCCGGGGACGGTGGCGCAGTTCCGGGCCTTGCGCCGCGACCAGGTGCACGCGACGACCCGCCGTCTCCACGTGTGCACCGAGGACGGTGAGTGGTCCGTGCCCGGTGCGCTCACCGCCTGGCACGCCTGGGAGGCCGTCCGCAGCCGGTTCCCCGGCCTGGCCGCGAGCCCCTGGGTGCTGCCGGCCCTGCGGCGTGGGCCGGGCCCGAGCTCGCACGTCGGTGGGCAGCTCTCCACCCAGGCCCTGCAGGTGACGTTCGCCAAGCACGCCGTCCGTACCGCCACCGTCATGCGCGCCACGGCCCCGCCGAGCCGCCGGGAGCAGGTCGAGGAGCTGGCGGCCGACTACCTCACGCTCTCCTATGACTCCTACCGTCGGCTGGCGCTGGCCGGCGGGGCGCCGCCGGTGGGCCCCCGCGGGGCGGTGCGGGCACTCCGGGTCGTGGGCCGTCGCGCCCGGCTGGCCGGCTGAGCACCCACCCGCCTCAACACAGCGACAGCTGCTCGGGCGCCTCGTCGACGACCGCCGGCCGAGGTCGCCGGGTCGGCAGGCTGCCGGCCGGGAAGCCGGCCGACTCGTCCCCGGGGAGCCCGAGGCCGCTGCCGGTGTCGACGCCCCGTGCCGCTCCCCCGCTCTGCCGGTCCAGGCCGTACCGGGCCAGCACGGGTGCCACCCGGCCGACGAGCCAGCTGCGGTACTCGGCCGGCACGTAGGCGCCGCGGCCGTAGAGCTGGCGGTACCGGCCGACCAGCCCGGGGTGCTCCCGGGACAGCCAGGCGGTGAACCACTCCCGGGCACCCGGGCGCAGGTGCAGCGGCAACACGGTCACCCCGGTGGCCCCCGCCGCGGCGATGGCACCGATCGCCGCCTCCAGGTGGTCCATCCGGTCGGTGAGGCCGGGCAGCACCGGCGCCAGGAAGACCCCACAGGGCAGCCCGGCGTCGGTGATCGCCCGCACCAGGTCCAGCCGCGCCCGGGGCGTGGGGGCGCCGGGTTCCAGGGCGGCGTGCAGGTCGTCGTCCCAGATCGCCATCGACACGCCCATCCCCACCGGGACGTCGCGCGATGCGGCAGCGAGCCGGGGGATGTCGCGACGGGCCAGCGTGCCCTTGGTGAGCACCGAGAACGGGGTGCCGGACCGGGCCAGCGCGTCGATGATCCCGGGCATCAGCCGGTAGCGGCCCTCGGCCCGTTGGTACGGGTCGGTGTTGGTGCCCAGCGCCACGTGCTCCCGCTGCCACGACGGCCGGGCCAGCTCACGCCGCAGCACCTCGACGACGTTGGTCTTGACCACGATCTGCTGGTCGAAGTCGGCGCCGCTGTCCAGTTCCAGCCACTCGTGCGTGCCCCGGGAGTAGCAGTACACGCACGCATGGGAGCAGCCCCGGTAGGGGTTGACCGTGTGACCGAAGGGCATCGCGGAGCCCTTCGGCACCGCGTTCAGTGCGCTCTTGGCCCGTACCTCGTGGAAGGTCAGGCCCGGGAACTCCGGCACCTGCACGCTGCGCAGCAGGCCACGGACGTCGGGCAGCCCGGGCAGGGTGGTCGGTTCGTCGAAGTCCAGCCGCTGGGCGTCCCACCGCATGCGACCATCCGAACACATGTTCGATCGGCTGTCGAGCCACCTCGGGTCAGTCCGGTCCGAGGCCCCCGGACGGTGCGGTGGCGTCCCCGTCTTTGAGCTCGACGAAGAGGGTGTGCGTCGGCGTCGCGCCGATGTTCTCCCCGGCGTGCTCCTGCGCGGGGAGCCACCGGGCGGCTCCGGCGGGGAGCTCCACGTCGACCTCCCGACCGCCGGTGGACAGCCGCCTCCGGAACGAGCTCAGCGTGATCATCACGCTGTCCGGGTGCCGGTGTGGGGTGGTGCGGTGGCCCGGCGCGTCCTCGTACTCGAGCACCCGGACGCGGGCGTTCTCGAAGACCACGCGGTAGCTGTCGGGGTTGCTGCTGATCGGGTCGAGGTCCATGGGCCAACGTAGCGCCGGCCGACGTCGTCCGGTCCGGTCCTGTGCCCGCCGCCCGGTCAGACCGGCGGGCGGTCCTCGTAGAAGGTGGAGAGGACCACGGTGGTCCGGGTGGTCACGTTGGCTGCCGACCGGATCTCGTGCAGCAGCGCCTCGAGCGCATCGGGTGAGGCCACCCGGACCTTGAGGATGTAGCTCTCCACCCCGGCCACCGAGTGGCAGGCCTCGATGGCCGTCAGGTGCGCCAGCCGGGTCGGTGCGTCGTCGGGCTGCGCGGCCTCGATCGGGGTGATGGAGACGAAGGCGGTCAGTGGCAGCCCCAGCCCCTTGGCGTCCAGCTGCGCCGCGTAGCCGGTGATCAGCCCGCGCTGTTCCAGCCGGCGGACCCGCTGGTGCACCGCAGACACCGACAGCCCGACCCGCTCGGCCAGGTCGGTGAAGCTGGCCCGCCCGTCGCGGGCCAGGGCGCTCAGCAGTTCGCGGTCGACGTCCTGGGCCGCCGCCGGCCCGCCCGGCTCAGCCGGGGAGTTCGACGAGCTCACGTGGACCGTTGTTGAGGTTGCGGACCCCGTCGTCGGTGCAGACGACGATGTCCTCGATCCGGGCGCCGTAGCGGCCGGGCAGGTAGATGCCGGGCTCGACCGAGAAGGCCATCCCCGGCTCCAGCGGCAGGTCGTTGCCGGCGACGACGTAGGGCGCCTCGTGGGTGTCCAGCCCGATGCCGTGCCCGGTGCGGTGGATGAAGTGCTCACCGAAGCCGGCCTTGGTGATGACGTCGCGGGCGACGGCGTCGACCTGGGCGCAGGTGACGCCGGGGCGCACCGCGGCGACGGCCGCCGCCTGGGCCCGCTGCAGGACGGCGAACCACTCGATCAGGCCGCGGGCGGCGTGCCCGCCGACCAGGTAGGTGCGGGTGCAGTCGGAGCGGTAGCCGGTCGCCGTCTCCCCGCCGATGTCCACGACGACCATGTCCCCGGCCTCCACAACCCGGTCGGAGACCTCGTGGTGCGGGCTGGCGCCGTTGGGGCCCGAGCCGATGATCGTGAAGTCGACGCCGACGTGGCCCTCGGCGAGGATCGCCGCCGCGACGTCCGCGCCCACCTCGGCCTCGGTGCGGCCGACCCGCAGCCACTCCCCCATCCGGGCGTGCACCCGGTCGATCGCCGCACCGGCGATGGCCAGCTCCTCGATCTCGGCCGGTGTCTTGACCATCCGCAGCCGGTCGATGACCGGGCTGGCCAGCTCGAGCGCGGAACCGGGCAGCGCCCGCTGGATGCCCAGCGCATGCTCGGCCCAGGTGCGCGAGCCGACGGCCACCCGGGCCGGCGCCTTGCCCAGCCGGGCGGTGACCGCCTCGGCCAGCCGGGCGAAGGAGTCGTCGGTCTCGTCCCAGGCCAGCACCTCCAGCCCCAGCGAACCGGCCGGGGAGGCGGCGACCATCGGCGCCTCCAGCCGGGGCAGCACCAGCAGCGGCTCGCCTCGGCGGGGCACGGCCAGGGCGGTCAGCCGCTCCATGGCGTGCGCGTCGTAGCCGCAGAGGTAGCGCAGGTCGGAGCCGGGCGTGACGACGACGACGTCGATGCCCAGCTCGTCGGCGACGGCGCGGGCCGCGTGCACCCGGTCGATGGACACCAGCGGGGAGGAGGGAGGAGGAGAGACGGCGACCACGTGCGCAGACTATCCACGGAGCACGACAGGTCCGGCCGTCGTCACCGCACCGTTACCGTGCCCGGCGTGACGACGATGCTGCTGGACGCGGCGAGCCTGTACTTCCGCGCCTTCTACGGGGTGCCGACGAGCGTGACCGGGCCGCACGGCCGGCCGGTCAACGCCGTCCGCGGGTTCCTGGACATGACCGCCCGGCTGGTCGTCGCCCACCGGCCGCAACGGCTGGTCGCCTGCTGGGACGACGACTGGCGCCCGGCGTTCCGGGTCGCGGCCCTGCCCAGCTACAAGGCGCACCGGGTGGCGCCCGCAGGAGGTGAGGAGGTGCCCGACGAGCTCGGGCCGCAGGTGCCGGTGCTGGCCGACGTGCTCGCCGCCGCCGGGCTGACCCGGCTGGGCGCCCCCGGTTACGAGGCCGACGACGTGATCGGGACCCTCGCCACCCGGGCCCGCGGGCCGGTCGACGTGGTCACCGGCGACCGGGACCTCTTCCAGCTGGTCGATGACGCCCGCGACGTCCGGGTGCTCTACACCAACCGCGGCATCAACGACCTCGAGTTCGTCGACGAGGCGGCGGTCGCGGCCAAGTACGGCATCCCGGGCCGCTCCTACGCCGACTTCGCGGTCCTCCGCGGCGACCCCAGCGACGGGCTCCCCGGGGTGTCCGGCGTCGGGGCGAAGACGGCCGCCGCGCTGATCAACGAGTTCGGCTCCCTGGCCGGCATCCGGGAGGCGGCCGCCCGCACCGCCGTCCCGAGGGCGCCGCTGACCGCCGCCGTGCTGAAGAAGCTGCACGCGGCCGCGGACTACCTCGACGCCGCCCCCGAGGTGGTCGCCGTCGTCACCACCATCGACCTGCCCCCGGTGGACGGCGCACTGCCCCGCGAGCCGGCCGACGCCGAGGCGCTCGCGGCGCTGGCCGAGGAGCACGGCCTGGAGTCCTCGGTCCGCCGGCTGGGGTCGGCGCTGGGGTGGGACCGGGGCTGAACGGCCCCGTCAGCCCGCGTCCCAGGTGTAGTCGCCGCCCTCGCCGCGGAGCGTGATCGTGACGGTGACCGGTTCGCCGTCGGTGGTGCGGCCGGCGCAGGAGTAGGTGGCGCCGTCGCGGACCGGGAGCTCCTCGCCGCAGCTGAGGTCCAGCGCGACGCCCTCCCGGTCCTCGAACTGGCCCGCGACGGCGCGCTCGACCGCCGCCGGGTCGAGCCGGGTGGAGCCGAACGGGGACGGCAGGGTGAGCGCGGCAGCCACCAGCAGGACCGCCAGCACCAGCAGGCCCAGCCGCCGAGGTCGCCGGGACGGGGTCCGGGCCGGGGGCGCGGGCGGACCCCAGCCGCCGGGGAACCCCTGGTGGTCGGGGAACTGCCCCGACGGCGGGCCCCAGCCACCCGGCCGACCGGGCCCGCCGGTCGGCGGGCCCCAACCGCCGGACGGCCCGTGCTGATGCGGCTGGCCGTACGGGGGCGGGGGCCCGTACCGAGGGGGCGTCCCGAACGGGCCCGGCTGGACGTAAGGGCCCGGCTGGTCCGGCCGGGGAGACCCAGCCCAGCCCTGGTGCTCCGCCGGCCGTCCCGGGGCGGCCGGGGGCGGCCCCCAGTCGCCCTGCGCGCCGCTGCCTCCCGGTGGCGGCCGGGAGCCGGGCGCAGCACCCGTCGGGCGCGCCCACGGGGACTGCGGGTCCTCGCCCTGTGGCGGCTGGCTCATCGTCGCTCCTCGATCGGGCCCGGCACCCCGGGGCGGGCCGATTGTGTCCCACCGGCCGCAGACCCCGGCTCAGTCGGTGACGGCGACCGCCACCACCCCGCGGCGGACCCGGCCCACGGCGGCGCGCGCCACCCCGGCCAGCGGGTCGTCGGCGACCTTGGCGAGCTGGTCGAGCAGGTCGATCAGCTGCCGGGCCCAGCGGACGAAGTCGCCGCCGGAGAGCTCGGTCCCGGCCTGTTCCGCCCCGGCCAGCACCCGGTCGAGGCTCTGGCCGTCGGCCCACCGGTAGGCGGCCCAGACGAAGCCCAGGTCCAGGTCGCGGGTCACCGGGACGGCGTGCTCCCGCTCCACGTCGGAGAGCGCCGTGTGCACCCTGCGCATCTCGGCGAGGGCCCCGGCGACCTTCCCGGCGGGCACGGAGGGCTGGGCGGCGCTGTCCCGGCGGGCCTCGAACACCAGCGCGGAGACGCAGCCGGCGAGCTCGGCGGGGGTGAGCCCGCGGAAGGCACCGGCGCGCAGGCACTCCGCGGTCAGCAGGTCGGTCTCCGACCAGATCCGGCCCAGCCGCCGGCCGGCGTCGGTGACCACTGCCGCGTCCCCGCTGTCCGGCGCCGTCCGGGGCTGCAGGTAGCCCAGTTCGGTGAGGACGTCGCAGGTGCGGTCGAACTGCTGGGTCAGCGAGTTGGTGCGGTCGGCGATCTGCCGGCGCAGCCGCTCGGCGTCGCGCAGCTCGCGCAGCCAGCGGTCAGCGGCGCGCACCCGGTCCTCTCGGTCGGGGAGCCCGTGCACCGGGTGGACGCGCAGCGCGTGCCGGAGGTCGGCGAGCACCGGGTCGTCGTCGGCCGCGGACCTGCCCTTGGCGCGCCGGGCGCCCAGACCGTTCTCCGCACGGGCGTTGCGCAACGTCGAGGCGAGGTCCCGGCGGGCGTGCGGGCTGCGGTGGTTGAAGTTCTTCGGCACCTTCACCCGGGCCAGGGCGCTCACCGGGGACGGGAAGTCGCCCGAGGCGAGCCGACCGGCCCACTTGTCCTCGGTCAGCACCAGAGGGCGGGGGTCGGTGAGCTCGGTGACCCCCGGGTCGAGCACGACGGCCAGCCCCTGGCGTCGTCCGCTCGGCACCCGGATGACGTCCCCGGCCCGCAGCGCGGCCAGCGACTCGGCGGCCTCCATCCGGCGCTTGGCCTGGGTGTCCCGGGACAGCGCCTTCTCCCGCTCGGAGATCTCCATCCGCAGCCTGGCGTAGCCGGCGACGTCCAGCACGGCCGCGCTGAGGCCGGCGTTCATCTCCTTGAGCAGCCGGGCGGCGTCCTCCTCGTGCCGGGCGGCCGAACGGGCCAGGCCGACCACCGACCGGTCGGCCTGGAACTGCGCGAAGGAGGAGGCGAGCAGCTCACGGGCGCGCTCCCGGCCGAAGGCACCGACCAGGTTCACGGCCATGTTGTAGCTGGGCCGGAAGGAGGACCGCAGCGGGTAGGTGCGGGTGCTGGCCAGCCCGGCGACGGCTGCCGGGTCGACGCCGGGCGCCCACACGACGACGGCGTGCCCCTCGATGTCGATGCCGCGCCGGCCGGCCCGGCCGGTCAGCTGGGTGTACTCCCCCGGGGTCACGTCCGCGTGGGCCTCGCCGTTCCACTTCACCAGCCGCTCGAGGACGACGGTGCGCGCCGGCATGTTGATGCCCAGCGCGAGGGTCTCGGTGGCGAACACCGCCTTGGCCAGGCCGCGGACGAAGCACTCCTCGACGGTCTCCTTGAACGCCGGCACCAACCCGGCGTGGTGGGCGGCGAACCCGGCGAGCAGGCCCTCCCGCCACTCCCAGAAGCCCAGGACGTGCAGGTCCTCCTCGGGCAGGGAACCGGTGCGCCGGTCGATGATCTCGGCGATCGCCCGGCGCTCGGTCTCGTCGGTCAGCCGCATCCCCGAGCCCAGGCACTGGTGCACCGCGGCGTCGCAGCCGTTGCGGCTGAACACGAAGGTGATCGCCGGGAGCAGCCCGGCGCGGTCGAGTCGCTCGATCACCTCCGGCCGGGAGGGCGGCCGGTAGCGGGGCTTGTGGCTGAACCCGCCCCGGGTGCCGCCCCCGCCACCGGACCAGCTGTCGTAGCGCCGCTCCTGCTCGTGCACGTAGCGGACCAGCTCCGGGTCGACGACCGCGCGGCCGCGCTCGCGGGTGGACAGCCCGCGCGGGGTCTGCTCCCACTCCGCCGCGTGCGCCGCGGGCCGCAGCGCGAAGAGGTCGAACACCCGTCCGCCGACCAGCATGTGCTGCCAGAGCGGGATCGGCCGCACCTCGCTGACCACGACCCGGGTGTCCCCGCGGACGGTGACCAGCCAGTCGGCGAACTCCTCGGCGTTGCTGACCGTGGCCGACAGCGAGACCAGCCGGACGTGCTCGGGGAGGTGGATGATCACCTCTTCCCAGACCGCCCCGCGGAACCGGTCGGCCAGGTAGTGCACCTCGTCCATCACGACGTAGCCGAGGTCGGTCAACGCCGGGGAGTCGACGTAGAGCATGTTGCGCAGCACCTCGGTGGTCATCACGACCACGGGGGCGTCGCCGTTGATGGCGTTGTCCCCGGTGAGCAGCCCGACCTTCGCCGACCCGTACCGGTCGCAGAGGTCGCGGTACTTCTGGTTGCTGAGCGCCTTGATCGGCGTGGTGTAGAAGGCCTTGCGGCCCTCCTGCAGCGCCTTGTGGACCGCGAACTCCCCCACCACCGTCTTGCCGGCTCCGGTCGGGGCGCAGACCAGCACGCCCGAGCCCTCCTCCAGCGCCTCGCACGCCTCCACCTGGAACGGGTCCAGGGAGAAGCCGAGGTCGGCGGTGAAGTCCGAGAGGATGGGGTGTGCGTTCCGCCGGCGGGCAGCCGCGTAACGCTCAGCCGGGCTCGACATGCCCCCACGTTAGGCGCTCTTCCCCCGCGCCACCGCTCGTCCCCCGCCACCACCAACATGGCCATTGTGGTGGCGAGGGGCGGTGCCGAGGACGGTGACGGCGCCGGGCACGCAGACCGTCGTGGCCGGGAGCGCGCCGATCGGCTCGCCGTCGGCCCAGGTGGTCAGGCCGGCACCGGCGAGGCCGACCTCGCGGCCGCGGAGCACGGTGACGGCGGGGTGGCCGACGTGGCTGCCGTCCGCGAGCCGGGGGCGGGTGCGCACCAGCTCCCGGCGGCTGACCGGCCCGATGACGACGACCTCCAGCAGCCCGTCGGCCGGGTCGGCGCCGGGCGCGATCTTCAGCCCGCCGCCGTACCAGGAGGTGTTGCCGACCGCGACCAGGGTGACCTCCCGTTCGCGGACGGCGCCGTCGACGGTGAGCGTCACCGCGCGGGGCCGCAGCTGGGCCAGCTCGAGCAGGATCGCCAGGTCGTAGCGGCGGGGGCCGCGGGGCCAGCGCAGCCGGTTGGCCCGGTCGGTGACCGCCGAGTCGAAGCCGCAGCACAGCACGGTGCCCCACCACCGCTCGCCGGTGCGGGCGGCGTCGATCTGCCGGCTGCGGCCGGCGTGCAGGTCCGCGGTGAGCGCGTGGGCGGCCTGCACCGGGTCGGCCGGTACGCCCAGGGCCGTGGCCAGGTCGTTGCCGCTGCCGGCGGGCAGCAGCGCCAGCGGGGTGGCGGTGCCGACCACCGCCTGGAGGGCGGCGTGCGCGGCGCCGTCACCTCCGAGGGCGGCGACCGCGGCGACCCCGTCGGCCACCGCGGCAGCGGCCTGCTGCTCCGCCGCGGTCCGGGTGGCGGCCGCCAGGACCCGCGGGCGCACCCCGCCGTCGGTGAGCGCAGCGATGACCGCCGCCGTCGACCGGGCGGCGCGCCCCCGCCCGGCGGCGGCGTTGACCAGGACGGCGACCTCGGGCCGCGTCACGCCGTGACCGGCCGGCTCAGCTTCGGAGGTGTTCCGGCTCGTCGATCGGGCTCGGGGTGGTGTCCAGCGGGCTGGCCGCCTCGATGCCCGGCGAGGCGTCGTCGTCGTCCAGCCCGGCCAGGCCCTCGGCCTCGGCGCGCTTGGCCCGCCGCTTGTCGACGACCCGGGCGATCTGGATCGCGATCTCGAACAGCACGCACATCGGTGCGGCCATCAGCAGCATCGTGAACGGGTCCTGGGTGGGCGTGATGAACGCGGCGAAGACGATGGTCAGGAAGTACAGCCAGCGCCGGCTCTTCGACAGCGCCTCATAGGAGAGGACGCCGACCAGGTTGAGCACCACGGCGACGAGCGGGAGCTCGAAGCTCACCCCGAAGGCGATCAGCAGCGAGATGACGAAGCCGAGGTAGTCCTGGGCGGTCAGCGCGATCGCCACGCCGTCGCCGGCGAGGCCGAGCAACAGCTCCAGGCCCTTGGACAGCGCGATGTAGGCCAGCGCGGCCCCCAGCGCGAACAGGCTGCTGGACACCGCCACGAAGGACAGGCCGTACCGCTTCTCGTTCCGCTTCAGCCCCGGGGTGATGAACGCCCACACCTGGTAGAGCCAGAACGGCGCGGAGATCACCACACCCACGAGGAAGGCGATCTTCAGCCGGATCAGCGCGCCCCCGAAGACGTCGGTGATCAGCAGCTCGCAGTCGCCGTCGCCGCCGGTGCCGAGCGCGCGCAGGTCGGTGTCCAGGCCGCAGTACGGCGCCCGGATGAACTCCCCCAGGCCCTGCTCGTACCACCAGAAGGCCACCGCCGTGCCGATCAGCACGAACAGCAGCGCGATGCCCACGCGGTTGCGGAACTCGCGGAGGTGGCCGATGAGGCTCATCGTCGCCGCGGCGTCCCGTTCGGGACGCCGCGGGCGGCGGTCACGCACTCGCCCTGCCAGGGTCACGGGCGGCAGTGGTCGGTGGTGCGGGTCAGCGCGTGCCGTCGGCGGCCGCCGACGAACGCACCTGCTCCGCGCGCGCCCGCATCTCGGCGGCCCGGGTCTCGGCGGCGGCGGCCTCGGCCTCGTAGTCGACGGCGCCCGGGTTCACGGCGGGGGCCACGATCTCGCCGGTGACCGGGGAGGTGCGGGCCTCGTCCTTGGCGCGCACGTCGTCGTCCTTCATGCCCTTCATCTCGCTCTTGAAGATGCGCATCGACCGGCCCATCGAGCGGGAGGCGTCGGGCAGCTTCTTGTAGCCGAAGAGCAGCAGGACGGCCAGGATGATGAGGCCGATCTCCATGGGGCCGAGGTTCATCGGACTCCTCCGAGTCGTGGGGGGCGTGCCGGGCTGACTCTACGCCCGGAACCCCGTCGGTCCAGGGCTGCGGACGGCTGTACCCACGCCGTCCACCTCCGGTTCAGTCGTCGGTTCCCGAGCGGTCCGCGCGCTGGGCGGCGGCCTTCTCCGCGGCGGCCTGGACCTCGACCAGCACGGGGCGGACGTCACGTTCCAGCGCCCGCAGCTCGCCGTCGAGCCGCCCGGCGGCGCCGAACAACCCGTACCCGAGCACGCCGAGCACCAGCAGGGCCAGCACGGGGACGACGATCCACACGATCAGCAGCACGGGGCGGAGCCTAACCGGCGCAGCCCTCCCGGGCGCCGGGTGCGCTGCGGGTCAGTCCGCGTACCGGGCCAGCGCGGCGCGGGCCTCCTCGGCGACCTGGGTGGCGAGCTCGACCGGCTCGTCCACCGCGGCCGCCCCGCCCAGCGAGGCCACCAGCCGGCGGGCCCAGCCCAGGTCCGACGTGCGCACCGTGACCGCCAGCCCACCCGGGGGGTCGGTCACCTCGGTCTGCTCCTCCACCGGGTAGTAGTCGGCGACCCAGCGGGCGGTGCGGGCCAGCCGCAGCCGGACGAGCGGCTCCGCCGGGCCGGGCTGGTAGAGCCCGTCGGCCAGGTCCCGCTCGTGCGCCTGGGGCGGCGGCGCGGCCGGCTCGTCGAGCACGGCGACGTCGTCGATCCGGTCCAGCCGGAACAGCCGGACGCCCTCGGCGTTCCGGCACCACGCCTCCAGGTACCAGTGGCCGTCGACCAGCAGCAGGCGCATCGGGTCGACGGTGCGCTCGGTGCGCTCGTCCCGGCTGGGCACGTAGTAGTGCAGGTGCAGGGCGCGGTGCCGCTCCAGCCCGTCCCGGACGACGGCGAGGGACTGCGCACGGGCGTCGACGCTCACCGCGACCGGCGCCCGCACCTCCGCCGGGTGCCCGGCCGCGGCCGAGACCTTGGCCAGCGCCCGGCTCACCGCCTCGCCCTCGGCCAGCCCGGGCAGCTCCAGCAGCGTGCGCAGCGCGACGATCAGCGCGACCGCCTCGTCGGTGGACAACCGCAGCGGGCGGACCATCCCGGCGGTGAAGGTGATCCGCACCCGGTCGCCCTCGAACGCCAGGTCGATGAGGTCGCCCGGGCCGTGCCCGGGGAGGCCGCAGACCCAGAGCAGGTCCAGGTCCCGGCGCAGCTGGGCCTCGGTGACGCCGAAGTCGGCGGCCGCGTCGGCCAGCCGGACCCCGTCGGGGCGGGCGGTCAGGTAGGGCACCAGCGCGAGCAGCCGGGTCATCCGCTCGGCGGTGCTGGGGGCCGTCATGCCCGCTCCCCCACGGCGGCGAGCCGGCTGAGCCGTTCCACGACCGCCTCGCGCATCCGCTGCGGGGCCTCGACGAGCACGTCCGGGCCGTAGGCGGCCAGCTGGTCGGCCAGCGCCCAGGGCGCGGTGGTGCGCAGCTCCAGCCGGTCGTCCCCGTCGTCCGCAGGCCCCAGCGGCGTGGCGTGCCGGCGCAGGCCGATCGCGGTGCCCGGCCGGGCCCGGACGACGACGAGCTGTTCCTCCCGCCGCTCCGAGCCGGCCACCACCGAGGCGAGGTCGAGGTCGGCCGGCGGCTCGAAGGCACCGGCCGGTCCGCTGGCCCGCGGCGTCCCGGTGACCCGGGACAGCCGGAACACCCGGGTCGCCTGCCGGTCCAGGTCGTGGCCGACCAGGTACCAGCGGCCGTGCCAGGCCACCAGGCCCCACGGCTGCACCCGGCGGCGGCTGGCGGTCTCCTCGTCGGGACGGCGGTAGTCGAAGGCGAGCGCACGGCGGTCGCGCGCCGCCGCGTAGCAGGGCTCGAAGGCCGGCTCACCGGCGTCCAGGCGCGGCTGGATGGACAGGCCGCGGGACTGGTCGACCTCCACCCCGGCGGCGCGCAGCTTCACCAGGGCGCTCTGCGCGGCGCCGGCGAGCTGCGCGGACTGCCACAGGCGCAGGGCCAGCCCGACGGCGGCCGCCTCCTCCGCGGTCAGGGTGATCTCGGGCAGCTCGTAGTCGGCCCGGGCGATGCGGTAGCCGTCCTCGGTGTCGAAGGCGCTGGTGCGCCCGGTCTCCAGGGGGACGCCGATCTCCCGCAGCTCGGCCTTGTCCCGCTCGAACATCCGCTTGAACGCCTCGTCGGCGCGATCGGTGCCGTCGTCGGGCTCGTAGCCGGGCACGATCGAGCGGATCCTCGCCGCCGAGACGTACTGCCTGGTCCCGAGCAGGGCGATGACCAGGTTGACCAGTCGTTCTGCCCGCTTGGCTGCCACGGGACCAGGCTAGTGCTCAGCGGCCAGGGGCCTCGGTGCACAGCCGCCGGCGGCCTCGCTGGTTAGCCTCCCCCGGTGACCGATGCACCGTCTCCCGCCCCTGGCCCCCGGATCCGCTGGCGCCGCGGCCGGGTCACCGAACTCGGCCGGTCGTGGCGGGACGCGCAGGAGCTGACCGTCGAGGTGCCCGAGGACGGCACCCTGCGGGCGCTGGCGCACCCCTCGCTCGTCGGGCTGCCCCAGGTCGGCGACGAAGTGCTGCTGAACACCACCGCGTGGGCGCAGCGGCTGGGCACCGGCGGGTACGCGCTCGTCGTCGCCGTCCCCGACCGGCTGCCGCCGGACCCGACCGGCCCCGGGCACCTGGTCAAGGGCCGGTACACGCCGCTGCAGGTGACCGTGCAGGGCGTGGACGAGCAGGAGACCCCGCACCACGAGACGATCGCCGGCGCCGAGGACCTCGACGGCATGCCGGTGGTCGTCGCCGACCTGCACTCCGCCCTGCCTGCGGTGCTGGCCGGTGTGCACGTCACCGACCCGGCGCTGCGGGTGGCCTACGTGATGACCGACGGGGGCGCGCTCCCCGCGGCGTTCTCCCGGACCCTGGACACCCTGGCCGGCTCGCTGGCCGGGGTGGTCACCGTCGGTCAGGCGTTCGGCGGCGACGTGGAGGCGGTCACCGTGCACACCGGGCTGCTGGCCGCCCGGCACGTGCTGCGGGCCGACGTCACGATCGTCACCCAGGGCCCGGGCAACCTGGGCACCGGGACGCCGTGGGGCTTCTCCGGCGTCGCTGCGGGCGAGGCCTGCAACGCGGTCCACGTGCTGGGCGGGCGGGCCGTCGGCGCGCTGCGCATCTCCGACGCCGACCCGCGCCCCCGGCACCGCGGCGTCTCCCACCACTCGCTGACCGCCTTCGGCCGGGTCGCCATGGGCGGGGTCACCCTCGTCGCGCCCCGCGGGCTGGGCTCGGACCTGGGCACCCAGGTCGAGGAGGACCTGGCCGGGCAGCCCGAGCGGAACCCGGTCGAGTGGGTCGACTCGGTCGGCCTGGACGATGCCCTGGCCGCCTCGCCGGTTCGGCTGTCGACGATGGGCCGCGGCCTCGCCGAGGACCGCGCCTACTTCCTGGCCGCGGCCGCAGCTGGGCGGTTCGCCGCCCAGCTCACGCTGTTCGGGCCGCCCCCGGCCTGAAGGCAGTCGCCCGGGTCCGGGCCGTCGGTGCCGGCAGTTGCCGTTTGACCGGGTGCTGCGGCCGAGTTGGGGATAACGGTCTTGTCACGGCACGGGTTCGCTGCGGCCGCTGGCCGGCTCAGCGGCGGAAGCCGCCCTCGGCGTCGATGGTCTGGCCGGTGACCGAGCGGGCGTCCGGACCGGTCAGCCAGGCCACGACGGCGGCCGCCTCCGCCGCGCGGTTCCAGCGCCCCCGGGGCATCAGCCGGGCGACGGTCTCCTGCTCGGCCGGGTCGGCCCAGCCGGTGTCCGTCGGCCCGGGGTTCAGGCAGTTGACGGTGACGTCGGCGTCGATGAGCTCGTCGGCCAGCGACAGGGTCATCGCCTGGATCGCCCCCTTGCTGATCGCGTAGGGCAGCTCGCGGGACATCGGCCCCCGGTGCTGGCCGGAGGTGAACAGGACGACGGCGCCCGGGCCGGCGGCCGGTTCGTACTGGGCGGCGAAGGCCTGGGTGAGCAGCAGGCTGCCGCGGGCGTTGACGGCGAAGCAGAGGTCGACCTCGGCGGCGGTCACCTCCGCGAGCCGGGCGTTCGCGCTGCGGGCGTGCGCGGCGACCAGCGTGGTCAGCGGCCCGACGGCGTCCCGGGCGGCCGCGACCAGCTCCGCAGCGGCAGCCGGGTCGGCCAGGTCCGCGACGACGTGCGGCGGGTCGCCGAGCTCGGCGAGGACGGCGGCCTGGTCGTCGCCGCCCCAGGGCTGCTCCGCGTCGTGCGGCGCCCAGGACTGGACGACGACCCGGTCCCCGCGGTCCAGCAGCCGCCGGGCGACCGCGAAGCCGATGGAGCTGCGGCGACTGACGCCGGTGACGAGTGCGGTGCCCACCGCGGCAGTCTGCTCGGTGAGCTGGGAGCGGGCGACCTGTTTGTCGGGCCGGAGACGGGCGCAGCCGGCCTGCCGCGACTCCCCTGGTCGTTGGCGCTGCTGTCCGTCTTCCCCTGGTCCTCGCTGCGCCGAGTTGGGGATAACGGTCGTACTGGACTCATGGGTGCCGATGGCCGGACCGTTGTGCGTTCCCGACCTCGACCGACGTGGCCATCCGTCCAGAGCCCCGCACTGCGAGCCAGCCACCCATGGCGTGCCGCCGGGACGCCGCTCGTCGACCGGGGTGCCTCTCTGGGGCCGTCCGTGAGCGGGCGTGACTGGTCCCCCGCCCCGGCGGGTGGCCGAGGCGGAGTGACCGGCTGCCTACATCGAGGCGATCAGCTTCTCCACGCGCTCGTCGACGGACTTGAACGGGTCCTTGCACAGGACCGTGCGCTGGGCCTGGTCGTTGAGCTTGAGGTGCACCCAGTCAACGGTGAAGTCCCGGCGCTTGTCCTGGGCGCGGCGGATGAACTCACCGCGCAGCTTGGCCCGGGTGGTCTGCGGGGGGACGTTCTTCGCCTCGAAGATCGCCGGGTCGTGGGCGACCCGCTCGACCTGGCCGGCCTTCTCCAGCAGGTAGTACAGGCCGCGGTTGCGGCGGATGTCGTGGTAGGCGAGGTCCATCTGCGCGACCCGGGAGCTGGACAGCGACAGGTCGCGCTTGGCCATGTACCGGTGGAGCAGCTGGTGCTTGATGGCCCAGTCGATCTCCCGGTCGATCAAGGAGAGGTCACCGCTGTCGACGGCCTTGAGCGTGCGCCCCCACAGCTCGAGCATCTGCCGGTGCACCGGGCCGTAGCCCTCGCGGTCGACGAACTCTGCGGCCCGGTCGTGGTACTCCTGCTGGATCTCCAGGGCCGACATCTCCCGGCCGTTGGCGAGCCGGACCTTGCGCCGGCCGGTCAGGTCGTGGCTGATCTCCCGGATGGCCCGGATCGGGTTCTCCAGGGTCATGTCCCGCAGCACCACGCCCTGCTCGATCATCCGCAGCACCAGGTCGGTGATGGTGACCTTGAGCAGCGTCGTCGTCTCGCTCATGTTCGAGTCGCCGACGATGACGTGCAGCCGGCGGTACTTCTCGGCATCGGCGTGCGGCTCGTCGCGGGTGTTGATGATCGGCCGCGACCGGGTGGTGGCGCTGGAGACGCCCTCCCAGATGTGCTCGGCCCGCTGGCTGACGCAGTAGACCGCGCCGCGCGGGGTCTGCAGCACCTTGCCCGCGCCGACCACCATCTGCCGGCTGACCAGGAACGGGATCAGCACGTCGGCCATCCGGCTGAACTCACCGTGCCGGCCGACCAGGTAGTTCTCGTGGCAGCCGTAGCTGTTGCCGGCCGAGTCGGTGTTGTTCTTGAACAGGTAGATGTCGCCGGTGACGCCCTCTTCGTTCAGGCGTTGCTCCGCGTCGATCAGCAGCCCCTCGAGGATCCGCTCGCCCGCCTTGTCGTGGACGACGAGCTCGGTGACGTCGTCGCACTCGGCGGTGGCGTACTCGGGGTGGCTGCCGACGTCGAGGTAGAGCCGGGAGCCGTTGCGCAGGAAGACGTTCGAGCTCCGGCCCCACGAGACCACCCGGCGGAACAGGTAGCGGGCGACCTCGTCAGGTGACAGGCGGCGCTGCCCCTTGAAGGTGCACGTGACGCCGTACTCGGTCTCGATGCCGAAGATCCGTCGTTCCACCTCGCCGAGCGTAGGCGTCCGCGGCGCACTCGGCTCGTGTCCCGAGTGCGCCGCGCCGCTCACTGCTCGCTGTCCGGGGTCTCGCCGTCGGTGCCGCCGCCCACGCCGTCCTGCGTGCTGGGCTGGGCGGAGGCCTGCTCGGTCCCGCCGGCGGTGTCGACGGCCGCTGGGTCGCCCAGGCCGGCCGGAGTGCCCGGCGCCGGTGCGCTGGGCGCGTGGGTGGCGGCGGCCTCGGCCGGGCTCTCGGCGGGCTCGGTGGCCGTCTGCTGGTCGGAGAGCAGGTTGGCCAGCGCGGCGCCGACGACCCGTCGGAACGCCCGCTTGGGACGCCGCCGGTCGAGGACCGCCACCTCGAGCTGTTCGGCGGGCAGCTGGTCGTGCGCGCCGCCGTTGGCCGCGGTGACCGGGCTGACCGCGGACAGCGCGCGGACACCGACCCGCAGGGCCTGCTCCAGGCTCATGCCAGCGGTGAAGTGCTCGCGCAGGTGGTTGCTGACCGCCTCGGCCTGCCCGCCCATGACGACGAAGGAGGCCTCGTCGACGATCGACCCGTCGAAGGTGAGCCGGTAGAGCTGGTCGGAGGCAGAGTCCTCGCCCACCTCGGCCACGCAGAGCTCGACCTCGAAGGGCTTCATCTGCTCGGTGAAGACCGCGCCCAGGGTCTGGGCGTAGGCGTTGGCGATGACCCGGCCGGTGACGTCGCGCCGGTTGTAGGAGTAGCCACGGACGTCGGCGAGCCGGATGCCGGCCACCCGCAGGCTCTCGAACTCGGAGTAGCGGCCGACGGCGGCGAACCCGATCCGGTCGTAGAGCTCGCTGACCTTGTGCAGCGTGGCGCTGGGGTTCTCGGCGATGAACAGCACGCCGTCGGCGTAGGTGAGGACGGCGACGCTGCGACCGCGGGAGATGCCCTTGCGGGCGTACTCCGAGCGGTCGCGCATGACCTGCTCGGCCGAGGCGTAGTACGGCATGGTCATGGCTCAGCCCTGCCCGTCTGCGGCCGAGCGCTCGGCGACGATGGTGGTGGCGATGGCGGCGACCTCGTCGTCCGGGAGCCGGACGGCGCCCTCGGCGTCGACCCGGTAGACGATCGGGTACAGCCGGCGCACGGTGTCGGGCCCGCCGGTGGCGGAGTCGTCGTCGGCGGCGTCGTAGAGGGCCTCGACGAGGGTGCGGGTCGCGGCGTCGGCGGCGAGGCCGGGGCGCCAGGTCTTCTTCAGCGAGTTGCGGGCGAACAGCGAGCCGGAGCCGACCGAGGAGTAGCCGCGCTCCTCGTAGTTCCCGCCGGTGACGTCGTAGCTGAAGATCCGGCCCGGGCTGACCCCCTCGGCTGCGTCGAGGTCGTAGCCGGCGAACAGCGGGACGACGGCGAGGCCCTGCATGGCGGCGCCGAGGTTGCCCCGGATCATCGCGGCGAGGCGGTTGGCCTTGCCGTCGAGGGACATCGTCATCCCCTCGATCTTCTCGTAGTGCTCGAGCTCCACCTGGTACAGCCGGACCATCTCGATCGCGATGCCCGCAGCGCCGGCGATGCCGATCACCGACCAGGAGTCGGCGGCGTAGACCTTCTCGATGTCCCGGCTGGAGATCAGGTTGCCCATGGTCGCCCGGCGGTCGCCGCCCATCAGCACCCCGCCGTCGAAGGTGGCGGCGACGATGGTGGTGGCGTGCGGGGCGAGGTCAGCCACGGACATCGTCGGGACGGTGCGCCGGCCGGGCAGCAGGTCGGGGGCGGTGGTGCCCAGGAAGTCGGTGAACGAGGAGCCCACCCGGTCCAGGTACGCGGGCGGGAACCCGCTCCGACCAGCTGACGTCTCGGTCACCCATCCGCCTCTCTCGCCGCCAGGAGTGCGCGGCCTCGACTGCACTGGCTTGTCCGGCGTTGCTCCACCGGACGTCGGTGCGACCCTACCGGCGGGACAGCACGGGGGTCGGCCACCGGACGGACGCTGGCGCGACGGATGCGCGCCGGTCGTCCGGACCCGGCCCCGCGAGCCCTCACTCGTCAGCCAGACGCTTGCATCGCACGCCACCGCGCCATGCCTGGGCTGTCCAGCCCCTCCTGGCCATCCAGCACCCTCGCAGCCGGCGGGTCTCGCAAGTAGTCGAGGGCGCGTAGCAGCATGGCTTCGGCCTCCTCGAACAAGGGCAGGCGCTGGTAGTTGCACGTATTGCACAGCAAGCCCCGGACTGAGCCTCGTCCGACAGGGAGTCCGTGATCGTGGTCTATTCGCAACCGACCAGCGCCCGGGGCTGTGCCACAGATGAAGCACCGACCGCCTTGGGCGTCCAGTAGTGCCATGTAATCGCCCGGCGTGAGACCGAAGCGACGCAGCGAAGCTGCATATCCGACCCACGGTCGACACGAGGAACAGACCTTGCCCCGCTCGAAACGCTCCTTCTCTCCCCCGCACAGCGAGCAGGGGCGCAGTCGAAGTCGATGAGAGCCGTTGCCACGGCGACCGCTTCCTCGTACGACGCTGAGAAGCAAGCGGCGCACAGCCTGCGCCCAGAGCCGACCCGTTGAATGAGTTGAGCACCGCACCGACTGCAGGAGGGCCGCCAGTCACGCGAGCGCTGCTGTGCCCTCCGCATTCGCATGCAGTCTTTGCACTGCCCCCGACGCCTTCGACTGTCACGACCGACCAAGTAGAAGCTGTCGTCGGGCAGCAGAGCCGGCAGGCATTGCATTCGCGGTCGGCCGTTGCGCTCAGTGACTATCAACTAGCGAAGAGTGATCACTCCCCTCCCTTTTGTACGTAAGAACGCACAAATTCCTCGGCATTCTCCTCGAGGACGCCGTCGATCTCGTCGAGGATGGAGTCGACGTCGTCGGTCATCTCCTGACGCCGCTCGGCGGCCTCGGCGTCGACCGACGCCTCGACCTCCTCGGTCTCCTCGCGCGTGCGCGTGGCCTTCTGCTGCCCGCCGGTGTCCCTCGTGGCCATCTCACCCTCCAGAGCTCGCTGCTGGGTCGTGCTGAGGCAGAAGCTACCCGCGAGGTGCGACAGTCCGCCGCACACGCGAGCCGGTGGCGCGGGTGGTCAGCGGGCGGTGATCCGGTCGACCAGCTCGGCGGCGGTCGAGGTGGAGTCGAACAGCGCGCCGACGTGCTCCCGGGTGCCGCGCAGCGGCTCCATGGTCGGGATGCGCACCAGGTTCTCCCGGCCGACGTCGAAGACCACCGAGTCCCACGACGCCGCGGCGACCTGACCCGGGTAGCGGCGCAGGCACTCGCCCCGGAAGTAGGCCCGGGTGTCCGACGGAGGGTGGGTCATCGCGTCGGTCACCTCGGCGTCGGTGAGCAGCCGCTGCATCGAGCCGCGGGCCACCAGCCGGTGGTAGAGCCCCTTGTCCGGGCGCACGTCGGAGTACTGCAGGTCGACCAGCTTGAGCCGGGCGTCGCCCCAGCTGAGACCGTCGCGCTGCCGGTACCCCTCCAGCAGCCGGAGCTTGGCCGGCCAGTCCAGCCGGTCGGCCAGCCGCATCGGGTCGACGGCCAGCTCGTCGAGCACCTCGGCCCACCGGGCCAGCACGTCGGCGGTCTGCTCGTCGTCGTCCCCGTTCTCGGCCACGAACTTCTGCGCCTGGGCCAGGTACTCCCGCTGCACCTCGATCGCGGTCAGCCGGCGGCCGTCGCGCAGCCGCACCCGATGGGTCAGCGAGGGGTCGTGGCTGATCGCCTGCAGCGCCTCGACCGGCTCCTCGATGGTGAGGTCCTGGCTGAGCGCCTTCGCCTCGATCATGGCCAGGACGAGCGAGGTCGTCCCGACCTTGAGGTAGGTCGACAGCTCGGCGAGGTTCGCGTCGCCGATGATCACGTGCAGCCGGCGGTAGTCCTCGGGGTTGGCGTGCGGCTCGTCCCGGGTGTTGATGATCGGCCGCTTGAGCGTCGTCTCCAGGCCCACCTCGACCTCGAAGAAGTCGGCGCGCTGGGACAGCTGGAAGCCGTCGGTGCGGCCCTCGGGGCCGATCCCCACCCGGCCGGCACCGGCGAAGACCTGGCGGGTCACGAAGAACGGGATCAGTCCGCGGATGATGTCGATGAACGGCGTCGACCGGCTCATCAGGTAGTTCTCGTGCGCCCCGTAGGAGGCGCCCTTGCCGTCGGTGTTGTTCTTGTAGAGCTGGATGGGCTGGGTGCCCGGCACGCGGGCGGCACGGCGCGCCGCCTCGGCCATCACCTGCTCCCCCGCCTTGTCCCACAGCACGATGTCGCGCGGGCTGGTGACCTCTGGCGTGGAGTACTCCGGGTGGGCGTGGTCGACGTAGAGCCGGGCCCCGTTGGTGAGGATGACGTTGGCCATCCCCGAGTCGTCGTCCAGGTCGTTGTGGTCCAGCGCCTGCGCCGGGGACAGGTCGAAGCCGCGGGCGTCACGCAGCGGCGACTCCTCCTCGAAGTCCCAGCGCGGCCGGCGCGGCGTCGGCGCCTCCGCCACCGCCCAGGCGTTCACCACCTGGCTCGACAGCGTCGTCGGGTTCGCCCCTGGCTGCCCCGGCACCGAGATGCCGTACTCGAGCTCCGTGCCCATGACCCGACGCACGCTCATGCCCCAACCCTAGGCCGCGGCCGCTCGTCGGCAGGATGGCCCGGTGAGCACGCCACCCGTGGGACTCCTGCTGGACGTCGACGGCCCCCTGGCCAGTCCGGAGACACGCACCGTCGACCCGTCCCTGCTCGAGGACCTGCGGCGGCTGCTGGCCGCCGGCGTCCCCGTCGTGCTGAACACCGGCCGGTCGGTCGACTTCGTCGGCGAGCGGCTGCTGGGCCCGCTCGTCGCCGCGGGGCTGCCCGACGGCGCCCGGCTGCACGCCGTCTGCGAGAAGGGCGGGCTGTGGACCACGGCCGGCGCCGGGGAGGTCCACGTCGACCCGAGTCTCGCCGTCCCCGAGGTCTGCCACGCCGTCCTGGCCGAGCTGGTCGGCGGCGAGTACGGCACGGCGATGTTCGTCGACACCGGCAAGCGGACGATGGCCACGGTCGAGGCCCGGACCGACGTCCCCACCGCCTCCTTCGCCGCGTGGCAGCAGCGCTTCGACGCCGAACTCGCCGCACGGCTGTCGGCGGCCGGGTTGGGCATCCAGCGGGGAGACCAGCTGCTGCCCGACGCGGACGGCCGGACGCCGTGGCGGATCGACCCCTCGGTGATCGCCACCGACGTGGAGTCGGTCCGGTCGGGCAAGGCGCTCGGCGCCGGCCGCGCCCTGGACCTGCTCCGGGAGGACGGTCCGCTGCCCACCAGCTGGCACACCGTCGGGGACTCCCGCTCCGACTACGCGATGGCCGACCACCTCCACGGGCTCGGCGCGCACGTCACGCACGTCGACGTCGGCCCGCGGCCTCCACTCGACCGCCCCTACCGGGTGCACACCGTCCCCGGTGCGCGGTACGAGGCTGCGGGTGGTGCACACCTGCACGAGCTGGTCGCACGCCTGACCTGACGTCGGCGGACCGGGCCCGTCTCCGGGCCCGGTCCGCCGACGCAGCTGCTACAGGTACTGGCCGGTGTTGGTAGCGGTGTCGATCGCGCGGCCGCTGTCGGCGCCCTTGCCGCTGATGAGCGTGCGGATGTAGACGATCCGCTCGCCCTTCTTGCCCGAGATCCGCGCCCAGTCGTCGGGGTTGGTCGTGTTGGGCAGGTCCTCGTTCTCCTTGAACTCGTCGACGCAGGCGTTCATCAGGTGCCCCACCCGCAGACCGCCGACGCCGGTCTCCAGGCGGTCCTTGATCGCCATCTTCTTCGCCCGGTCGACGATGTTCTGCAGCATCGCCCCGGAGTTGAAGTCCTTGAAGTACAGGACCTCCTTGTCACCGTTGGCGTAGGTGACCTCCAGGAAGCGGTTCTCCTCCGTCTCGGTGTACATCCGCTCGACGGTGCTCTGGATCATCCCGGCGATGGTCGCCTCGCGGCTGCCGCCGTGCTCGGCCAGGTCGTCGGCGTGGATCGGCAGCGTCGTCGTCAGGTACTTGGTGAAGATGTCGCGCGCGGCCTCGGCGTCCGGCCGCTCGATCTTGATCTTCACGTCCAGGCGCCCCGGGCGGAGGATCGCCGGGTCGATCATGTCCTCGCGGTTGGAGGCGCCGATGACGATGACGTTCTCCAGCCCCTCCACGCCGTCGATCTCGCTGAGCAGCTGGGGCACGATCGTGCTCTCCACGTCGGAGGAGACCCCCGACCCGCGGGTGCGGAAGATCGAGTCCATCTCGTCGAAGAAGACGATGACCGGCGTGCCCTCGCTGGCCTTCTCCCGCGCCCGCTGGAACACCAGCCGGATGTGCCGCTCGGTCTCCCCCACGTACTTGTTCAGCAGCTCGGGGCCCTTGATGTTGAGGAAGAACGACTTCCCCTGGCTCCGGTCGGAGTCGCCGTTGAGCTCGGCGACCTTCTTGGCCAGCGAGTTGGCCACCGCCTTGGCGATCAGGGTCTTCCCGCAACCGGGCGGGCCGTACAGCAGGATGCCCTTCGGCGGCCGCAGCTCGTACTCGCGGAACAGGTCGGCGTGCAGGAACGGCAGCTCGACGGCGTCCCGGATCTGCTCGATCTGCCGGGAGAGGCCACCGATGTCGGAGTAGTCGATGTCGGGGACCTCTTCGAGGATGAGCTCCTCGACCTCGCTCTTCGGGATGCGCTCGTAGACGTAGCCCGAGCGGGACTCCAGCAGCAGGGAGTCACCGCTGCGCAGCGGCTGCCCCTCCAGCGAGTCGGCGAGGTGGACCACCCGCTCCTCGTCGGTGTGCCCGATGACCAGGGCGCGGCGCGGGAGGCCGGGCACGGGCTCCAGCAGCTCCTTGAGCATCACCACGTCACCGGCGCGCTCGAACCCGCGGGCGGCGACGACGTTCATCGCCTCGTTGAGCATGACCTCCTGGCCGTGCTGCAGCTCGGTGACCTCGACGGCCGGCGACACCGACACCCGCAGCTTGCGGCCGCTGGTGAACACGTCGACCGTGCCGTCCTCGAACCGCTCCAGGAAGACGCCGTAGCCGGACGGGGGCTGCCCCAGCCGCTCGACCTCCTCCTTGAGCGTGACCAGCTGCTCGCGCGCGTCGCGCAGCGTGCCGGCCAGCTTGTCGTTGCGCTCGGAGAGGAAGGCCGCGCGGCCCTCCGCCTCGGCGAGCCGTTCCTCCAGCGCGCGCACCTGGCGCGGGCTGTCGGTGACCTTCCGTCGAAGGAGGCCGATCTCCTCCTCGAGGTAGGAGATCTGCTTGACCAGGGAGGCGACGTCACGCTCACGCCGCGCTCGGAACTCGTCGGGGCCAGTGCCAGTACCGGGGCCCATCGCGCACCTCCACACACATCGGGGGGAGCCAGGACGCCAATCTATACACGCGGGAGCTGACGGCGCCGCACGCTCGGAACCGGTGCGCGCGGTGCGCCCGGACGTCATCCCCCCGACACGTGCCGGCGCGTCGGCCGAGGCGTCAGGCGAGCTTCTTGCGCCGCTGCCGCATCGGTGCGACGGCCCCCTCGGCCAGCCGGCGGGCGGTGACCAGGAAGGCGGTGTGGGCGACCATCCGGTGCTCCGGGCGGACCGCCAGGCCCTCGGCGTGCCAGGGCCGCAGCATGGTCTCCCAGGCGTGGGGCTCGGTCCACACGCCCTGGGCGCGCAGCGCCTCCACGTAGGTCGACAGCTGGGTGGTGGTGGCGACGTAGCCGATCAGCACGCCGCCGGGGCGCAGGGCGGCGGCGACGGTGGGCAGCACGGCCCACGGCTCGAGCATGTCCAGGACGACGCGGTCGACGACCTCCGCCGCCGGGTGGTCGGCCAGGTCGCCCAGCCGCAGCGACCAGTTCTCGGGCACCTCGCCGAAGAACGCGCCCACGTTGCCGCGGGCGACGTCGGCGAAGTCCTCGCGCCGCTCGTAGCTGGTCAGGCTGCCGGTCGACCCGACGGCGCGCAGCAGCGAGCAGGTCAGCGCGCCGGAGCCGGCGCCGGCCTCCAGCACGCGCATCCCGGGGCCGACGTCGCCGAAGCCGACGATCTGGGCGGCGTCCTTGGGGTAGATCACCTGGGCGCCGCGCGGCATGGAGAGGACGAAGTCGGCCAGCAGCGGGCGCAGGGCCAGGTAGCCGGTGTTCGCCGAGGAGTGGACGACGGACCCTTCGGGCGCACCGATCAGCTCGTCGTGGCTGATGGCACCGCGGTGGGTGTGGAACTCCTTGCCCGGCTCGAGGACGACGGTGTGGTGCCGGCCCTTGGGGTCGGTCAGCTGCACCCGGTCCCCGACCCGGAAGGCGCCGTCCACCGGCTCGGGTGCCTCGGTCGGGGCCGCCTCGCCCTCGACCACCACCGGCTCGAGCGGCACGTCGGCGAGCACCTCGGTCGCGGTCGGGGTCTCGTCGGCGGGTTGCTGCTGCTGTACGTCCACGTGGGACGAGGGTACGGACGGCAGCGGGCGCCCTCGGCGCGCGCACTCGGAACTGTCGGGGGCACGACCTAACCTCGGGGCCATGTCACTGACGGCCGAGACGGCAGCGCGCGCGACGGACGAGTCCGCCGAGGCCACCCCCGGTGCCGCACCTGCACGGACGACGTCCGCGGACTCCGCCCCCCGGCGGCCGTCCCTGTCGCCCTCCCGGGCCGCGGACTTCAAGTCCTGCCCGCTGCTCTACCGCTTCCGCACCATCGACCGGCTGCCGGAGAAGAAGTCCCGGGCCGCGGTCCGGGGCACCTTGGTGCACACGGTGCTGGAGAAGCTCTACGACCTGCCCGCCGCCGAGCGCACCGTCGCGGCCGCCCAGACGCTGGTGGCGCCGGCCTGGGACGAGCTGCGGGAGGAGCCGGGCGTCGCCGAGCTGTTCGAGGCCGCAGCGGAGGGACAGCCGGCGGAGAAGGAGAGTCTGGAGGCGTGGCTCGCCTCGGCCGGTGAGCTGGTGGAGACCTACTTCCGGCTCGAGGACCCGACCCGCATCCAGCCGCGCGGCCGCGAGGAGCTGGTCGAAGTCACCTTGCCCGACGGGCTGCTGCTGCGTGGCTACGTCGACCGGCTCGACGTCGCCCCCACCGGTGCACTGCGGGTCGTCGACTACAAGACCGGCGGGATGCCGCGGGAGGCCTTCGAGGCCAAGGCGCTGTTCCAGATGAAGTTCTACGCGCTGGTCCTCTGGCGCACCCGGGGCGTCGTCGCCGCCCAGCTCAAGCTGCTGTACCTGAAGGACGGCGACGCCCTCACCTACGCCCCCGACGAGGCGGAGCTGCTGCGCTTCGAGCGCACCCTGCAGGCGATCTGGGCCGCCATCGAGCGTGCGGTCGCGACCGGCGACTTCCGGGCGAACAAGAGCCGGCTGTGCAGCTGGTGCGACCACCAGGCGCTCTGCCCGGCGTTCGGCGGCACTCCCCCGCCGTTCCCGGCCGGCGCCGCGGCCGCCGCGGGCTGGCGCACGGCCCTGCCCCTCGCCGGCGACTGACCGAGCGTCCCACTGCCGTTCGATGCAGTCGCTGTAACGGCGGGCGCCACACCAGGTCAGGCCGCCGTAGGCGCCAGTTCCCGCTGCTCGACCAGCCGACGCAGGTCGGCCACGGTGAGGTCGACGAGGGACGACCGCAAGGCCAGTCCGGGCAGTGGTTCCAGTGACTGCAACGACGGCACCCCCAGCACGGTGGCGCCGGAGGCCAGCCCGGCGGCGACCCCGACCTGGGAGTCCTCGATGACGACCGAACCGGGCGGGTCCACGCCCAGCGACCACATCGCCTGCAGGTAGGGCGCAGGATCGGGCTTGCGGGCGGGCACCTCGTCGCCGCAGACGGTCAGGTCGAACGGCGAGCCCCCCAGGTCCCCGGCGATCTGGTCGATCACCAGGGTGGCGATCCGGCGGGGCGTCGTCGTGACCAGTGCGGTGGCCAGGCCGGCCTCCCGTACCTCGACGAGCAGGTCCCGGGCGCCGGGCCGCCACGGCATCCCGCGGCTGGTCATCAGCACGGCGGTCTGCTCCTCGACCCAGCCGGCGTCGACGCGGCGCTGCTCCTCGCTGCGCTCGATGCCCAGGTCGGCGTAGAGCACGCCCATGGCGACCCGCATCGACGTGCCGACGGTCTGCTCCCGCGCGGCGGCGGAGAACACGCCGCCCAGCTGACCGGCGAGGGCTGCCATCGCCTCGCCCCACAGCTCCTCGGTCTCCACCAGCGTGCCGTCCATGTCGAACAGCACCGCCTGCAGCGACTGCATCGAATCGGACGGGTTGCCCACCGCGGTCACCGCCACCCCTCGAGTCTAGGGAGGAGGGGTGGCGGGACCGATCAGGCCGGCTCGGTGCGGACCAGGGTCGCGAAGGCGATGACGTTGTCCTCGTAGCTGCGGGCCGAGGCGTCGAAGTCGCCACCGCAGGTGATCAGCCGCAGCTGCGCGTCGGGGGTGTCCCCGTAGGCGGCGATGGTCGGGAAGTCGTCCTTGGGGTGACGCTCCACCCGGTCGACGGCGAACACGGCGACCGTGCCGTCGGCGCGGGCCACCTCCACCTCGTCGCCGGGCTGCAGCGCACCGAGGTCGAAGAAGACACCGGGCCCGTGCTCGGCCGAGTCGACGTGCCCGAGGAGGACCGCCGGGCCGATGGCCCCGGGCGCCGGTCCCCGCTCGTACCAGCCGGCCTGGTCGTCCGGGCCCAGCGGCGGCACCTCGACGGTGCCGTCGTCGTTGAGACCCAGGCGCAGCAGGTCGCTGGTCACCTCGATGCTCGGGATGCTGACCGACACCGGCTGGGCCACCTGCTCGACGGACGCCGGGACCGCCGGATCAGCAGGCGCAGCACCGGGCGGCGACGGGGCCGGGGTCGCCGTGGCCGTCGAGCCCTCGGCCTGGCTGGGAGCGGCCGCCGGCTGCGGGGCCCGCTGCTGTCCGGTCACCGCCACCACGACGGCGACGACGGCCACCACGACGAGCGCGACGGCCAGCGCCGTCCACGTCCGGGGGCCGGGCCGACGGCTGCTCTGCTCGCTCACAGGGGGTCCTTCCAAGAGGGTGGGAGGGCCGGGGGGGGGGGGGGGGGGGGGGGGGGGGGGAGGTCAGCCCTCCCCGCGCGACCCGGAGCCGGATCAGGCCTGCTCGGCCTGACGACGGCGGTAGGCGATCGCACCGGCACCCGCGGCACCGGCGGCGGCCAGGACGCCGACGCCGATCACGGCGGTGTTCTCGGTACCGGAGGTGCTGCCGGCACCGGTCTCGGCGCCACCGGCCGGCGTGGCACCCATCTGCGCGACCTCGAGCGCGCCACAGGCGGCGGGGGCGGTGGCCTCCATCGGCAGCGACGGGTCGAGGTCGCTCATGACGTCACCGTCGTAGGCACCCGAGCCGTCCTTGTCGATGCCGTGCACGACAAGGACGGCCGTGCCCGCCTCGAACGCCGCGTGGACGTCGTCGGTGACCTCGAAGGTCCGCTCGTAGCTGATCGTGCCGTCGTCCGCGGTCGGGAAGCGGTCGATGGCCAGGCCGCTGTCCGGGCTGGTGTCGCCGGTGGTGGTCAGCGAGGTGCCGATGGCGCCGTAGTACTTGGCCGCCTCGGTGACGCTCACGAAGCCGTCGCCGTCCGCGTCGTCCGCGAGGTCGTTGGTCGGGCACTCGCCCAGGGCGCCGATGTGGAAGTGCTGGGCGTGCGGCGAACCAGCGAGCAGCCCGGACGCCTCGACCATCACCGTGGCCGTGTTGCCGTCCAGCGTGACCATGCCGGTGCCGCTGACGCCGGACTGGTTCACCGCGCCGAGGTCGGCCTGGTAGCTGGTGGCCCCCTCGTGGGCGAAGGCGGTGCTCATGGTGAGCAGCGGGAACGCTGCGGCGGCGATGGCGATGGCCGGGAGTGCGTGTGCCTTGCGCAAGGTGTGCTCCTCGTGATCGGAGTGCCGCACCCACCGGTGAGGTGGGCGCGGCGGACGGCGGCTGACACCGCTCGTCCGGTCTGTCGGCGGGCGCACCGTTGCCCCCGCCGCGAAACAGGTCTGACGACCCCGGACAGCCGGCGGATCCCCCAGCGGGGATCTCCCCGCTGCCGCGCTGACCACCCGACATTCGGGAGGCGGTGCCGGATCGGTTCACTGCCTCCCAGGAATTCCTGATCCCGGGCTGTGCAGCGGGTGGGAGTGCCGCCTCGTACGGGAGGGACGGCGATCAGCGGGTGCCGTTCGGCGGGGGCCGGACCAACCGGAACAGCGGTCGCGGACGAACAACGGGCATGACTGTTCTGCGCGCCCGCCCGATCGCCGGTCCGCGCCCCGGGCCGGTGCTGCTGGTGGGGCTGCTGACCGTGCTGCTCCTGGGCGTCGGGGCGCCGCCCGCCCGGGCGCACGACGCCCTCGTGCGCAGCAGCCCGGCAGCCGGTGCCGCCGTGCCGACGGCCCCGTCTTCGGTGCAGCTGGAGTTCAGCGGGACGCCGCTGCCGCTGGGCACCGAGGTGCTGGTGCTCGGCCCGGACGGCGCCGTGGTGTCCACCGGCGCCGCCGAGATCCAGGACACGACCGTCGTCCAGCCGCTGTCGGCCAGGCTCCCTGCGGGCGGCTACACCGTGCAGTGGCGCAGCACCTCCTCCGACGGGCACCTGCTGACCGGCAGCTGGGACTTCACCGTCGCCGCGGGGAGCACGCCGGCCCCGGACGCGGCACCCGGGTCGGTGACAGCAGCGACGGCCGACCCCGCCCTCCCGGTCGGCTGGCTGGTCGGTGGCGTCCTGGCGCTCGGCGCGGCAGCCGCGCTGGCCCTCGGCCGGCTGCGCAGCCGGCGGTGACCAGCACCGTGGTCCGCCCGGACCAGGGGCAGCGCGCACCGGAGCAGGTCCGCCGGCTGGTGCCGGCGGCTGCGGTGGTCGGCCTGCTCGCGGTCCTGGGCTGGGCGATCGCCGTGGGCAGCGGTCCGGCGGGTCCCGCGGCCTCCGGGCTGCGCGAGGCAGGCCTGCTGGTCGAGTGGGGAGCGCCGGTGGTCACGCTGGCCGGCCGGATCGCCGCGGTGGGCACGGTGGGCACGCTGCTGTTCGCCGCCGTCCTGCTGCCGGCGGGCGCCGGGCAGCCGGCCCGACAAGCCAGGCGCGCCGTGGCGTCGGCGTCGGCATGGGCGCTGGCCTGGGCGGTGGCGACCCTGCTCGGCGGCCTGCTCACCGTCAGCCGGCTGGTGGGCGTGGCCCCGACCGCGCTGGACGGGTCCTCGGTCCGGGTGTTCCTCCTCGACACCGGCGCCGGCCGTGCCGTGCTGCTCGTCGCCGCGCTCACCGCAGCGCTCGCGGTGGCGGCCCGCGCCGGCACCGGCCGCGGGGGTGCACGGCTGCTGCTGGCCGGTGCGCTGGCCGCACTGGTCGTCCCGGTGGTGCTCAGCGGACACTCCTCCGCCGCCGAGGGCCACCTGGTGGCGGTGACCACCCTCGCCGTGCACGTCGTCGCGGCCAGCCTGTGGGTCGGCGGGCTGGGCGCCCTGCTGCGGTACGGCCGAACCATGCCGGCGGCCGCCGGCCGGTACAGCGCAGTCGCGCTGTGGTGCTTCGGGGCCACCGCCGTGTCCGGGGTGCTGGCGGCGGGGGTCGTCCTGGGCGGCGCCGGGGCCGTGGTCGCCGCCCTGGGCACCGGCTACGGCGTGCTGCTGCTCGGCAAGACGCTGGGGCTGACCGTCGTGGGCCTGCTGGGCTGGCAGCACCGGCGCAGGACCCTGCCGCAGCTGCGGGCGGGGCGGCCGGGCGCCTTCCGACGGCTGGCCGTCGTGGAGGCGGCCGTGCTGCTGGCGACGGTCGCCCTGGCGGTGGCTCTGGCTGCCTCCCCTCCCCCGGTCGCAGCCGGGGTGGGGTCGCCGACGCCCGCCGCGGCGGGTCCCGCGGCGGCCGCCGACCCGATGGCCGGGCACGACCACGGCGAGCTCTCCGTCGGCGTCCTGGTCGACGAGGACCGCTTCCACGTGGCCGGCCCGGTCGCCGCCGGGTCGCGGGTGACCGTGCACAACGCCAGCGGTCAGCCGGTGACGATCACCGCGGACGACGGCTCGTTCGACGTCGACGTCCCCGCCGGGACGCTGCTGACCTTCCCGGCCCCCGGCCAGCCGGGTCAGTACCGGTTCAGCAGTGCCCACTCAGCGACCTACACCGACGTCCTCGTCGTCGAGTGAACCCCCGGCTCCTGCACCGGGGTCCTTCATTCGTCCTCGGTGCGGTAGCCGAGGTTGGGTGAGAGCCACCGCTCGGCCTCGGCCACGGTCCAGCCCTTGCGCCGGGCGTAGTCCTCGACCTGGTCGCGGCCGATCCGGCCCAGCACGAAGTACCGCGACTCCGGGTGGGCGAAGTACAGACCGCTGACCGCCGCCCCCGGCCACATCGCCATGCTCTCGGTGAGCTGGATGCCGGTGGCCGCCTCGACGTCGAGGAGCTCCCAGATCGCCTGCTTCTCGGTGTGCTCGGGGCAGGCCGGGTAGCCCGGGGCGGGGCGGATGCCGGCGTACTTCTCCGCGAGCAGCCCGTCGGCGTCCAGGTGCTCGTCGGGGGCGTAGGCCCAGAACTCGGTGCGCACCCGCTCGTGCAGCCGCTCGGCGAACGCCTCGGCGAGCCGGTCGGCCAGCGACTCCAGCAGGATCGCGCTGTAGTCGTCGTTCGCCTTCTTGAACTCGGCCACCTTCTCCGCCGACCCCAGCCCGGCGGTGACGGCGAACGCGCCCACGTGGTCGCGCAGCCCGGTCGCCCTGGGCGCGACGAAGTCGGCCAGCGACTTGCGCGGCGACCCGTCCCGGCCCTCGGTCTGCTGGCGCAGCTGGTGCAGCGTCGCCCGGACGGCGGTGCGCGACTCGTCGGTGTAGACCTCGATGGAGTCGCCGTCCACCTGGCTGGCCGGGAACAGCCCGAACACGCCGCTGGCGCGCAGCCAGCGCTCGGCGACGATCTGGTCGAGCATCGCCTGGGCGTCCTCGTACAGCCGCCGGGCCGCCTCGCCGGTGGTCGGGTTGTGCAGGATGTCGGGGAAGCGGCCGCGCATCTCCCAGGCGTTGAAGAACGGCTGCCAGTCGATGTACTCGCGCAGCTCGGCGAGCGGGTAGTCGGCGAAGCTCCGCACGAACTGGGTGGCCACCCCGTGCCGGTGGTCGCAGCTCGGCCCGGCGCAGACGTCCTTGGTCTGCTGCAGCAGCATCCGGGGCCGCGGCGGGTGGTGGGCGCTCCAGTCGATCGGGGTCGCCGCCGCGCGGGCGGTGGCCAGGGGGAGCAGCTTCCGGGTGTCGGTCCGGGCGGCGTGCCGTTCCCGCAGCGCGGCGTAGTCGGCGTCGGTCTGGGCGAGCAGGGCCGGGCGCTGCTCGTCCGACAGCAGCGCGGCGACCACCGGCACCGACCGGGAGGCGTCCTTCACCCAGATCACCGGGCCGGAGTACTTCTGCGCCACCTTCACCGCGGTGTGCGCGCGAGAGGTGGTGGCCCCGCCGATCAGCAGCGGGATGGTGAACCCCTGCCGCTCCATCTCGGTGGCCAGGTTCACCATCTCGTCCAGCGAGGGGGTGATCAGCCCGGAGAGCCCGATGACGTCGGCGCCCTCGGCCTTGGCGGCGTCCAGGATCCGCTGGCCCGGCACCATCACGCCCAGGTCGACGACGTCGTAGTTGTTGCACTGCAGGACGACGCCGACGATGTTCTTCCCGATGTCGTGGACGTCGCCCTTCACGGTGGCCATCACGACCTTGCCGTTGCTGCGCTCGACGTCGCCGGGCTGCTTCTCCGCCTCGATGAACGGGATCAGGTAGGCGACGGCCTTCTTCATCACCCGCGCGGACTTCACCACCTGCGGCAGGAACATCTTCCCCTGCCCGAACAGGTCGCCGACGACGTTCATGCCGGCCATCAGCGGCCCCTCGATCACCTCGATGGGCCGGCCGCCGCGGGCGCTGATCTCCGCGCGCAGCTCCTCGGTGTCGTCCTCGACGAACTCGTCCATCCCCTTCACCAGGGCGTGGGTGATCCGCTCCCCCACCGGCAGCGACCGCCACTCCTCGGTGGCGACCTCCTTGGCCACCCCGTCGCCGGCGAAGTCGGCCGCGATCTCCAGCAGCCGCTCGGTCGAGTCCGGGCGGCGGTCGAGGACGACGTCCTCGATCCGCTCGCGCAGCAGCGCCGGCACCTCGTCGTAGACCTCCAGGGCGCCGGCGTTGACGATCCCCATGTCCATGCCGGCGGCGATGGCGTGGAACAGGAAGACGGCGTGGATCGCCTCGCGCACCGGGTTGTTGCCGCGGAAGGAGAACGAGACGTTCGAGACGCCACCGGAGACCAGCGCGCCGGGCAGGTTCTGCTTGATCCACCGGGTGGCCTCGATGAAGTCGACCCCGTAGGTGGCGTGCTCCTCGATGCCGGTGGCCACGGCGAAGACGTTGGGGTCGAAGATGATGTCCTCGGCCGGGAAGCCCACCTCGGTCGTGAGGACGTCGTAGGCCCGCCGGCAGATCTCCTGGCGGCGCTGCAGGCTGTCGGCCTGGCCGTCCTCGTCGAAGGCCATCACCACGACCGCGGCCCCGTACTTGCGGCACAGCCGGGCCTGGGTGACGAACTCCTCCTCGCCGTTCTTCAGCGAGATGGAGTTGACGATCGCCTTGCCCTGGACGCACTTGAGCCCGGCCTCGATGACCTCCCACTTCGAGGAGTCGATCATCGTGGGCACCCGGCAGATGTCGGGCTCGGTGGCGACCAGCTTCAGGAAGCGGTCCATCGCCGCGACCCCGTCGATCATCCCCTCGTCCATGTTGACGTCGATGACCTGGGCACCGGCCTCGACCTGCTGGCGGGCGACGGCGAGGGCGGCCGGGTAGTCGCCGGCCTTGATGAGGTTGCGGAAGCGGGCCGAGCCGGTGATGTTGGTCCGTTCGCCGACGTTGACGAACAGGCTGTCCTCGGTGACGGTCAGCGGTTCCAGCCCGGACAGCCGCAGCGCCTGGGCAACCTGGACCGGCGTCCGCGGCGGCCGGCCGGCGACCGCGCCGGCGATGGCGGCGATGTGCGCGGGCGTGGTGCCGCAGCAGCCGCCGACCACGTTGACGAAGCCGCTCTCGGCGAACTCGCCGACGACCGCCGCGGTCTCCTCCGGCGACTCGTCGTACTCCCCGAAGGCGTTGGGCAGCCCGGCGTTGGGATAGCAGGAGACGAAGGTGTCTGCGATCCGGGAGATCTCGGCGATGTAGGGCCGCATCTCCGCGGCGCCCAGCGCGCAGTTGAGCCCCACGAGCAGCGGCCTGACGTGCCGGACGGAGTGCCAGAAGGCCTCGGTGACCTGCCCGGAGAGGGTGCGCCCGGAGGCGTCGGTGATCGTGCCGGAGATCATCACCGGCCAGCGGCGCCCGCGCTCCTCGAACAGCGTCTCCAGCGCGAAGACCGCCGCCTTGGCGTTCAGCGTGTCGAAGATGGTCTCGATCAGCAGGACGTCCGACCCGCCGTCGACCAGCCCGTTGGCCTGCTCCAGGTAGGCCTCGACCAGCTCGTCGTAGCTGACGTTGCGGGCGCCGGGGTCGTTGACGTCGGGTGAGATGGACGCCGTCCGGCTGGTCGGGCCGAGCGCTCCGACGACGTAGCGCGGCTTCTCCGTCGTGCTGACCGCGTCGCAGGCGGCGCGGGCCAGCCGGGCGGAGGCGACGTTCAGCTCGTACGCCAGGTCGGACATCCCGTAGTCGAGCAGCGAGATCCGGGTCGCGTTGAAGGTGTTGGTCTCGATCAGGTCGGCGCCGGCCTCGAGGTACTCCCGGTGGATGCCGCTGATGAGCTCCGGCGCAGTGATGCTGAGCAGGTCGTTGTTGCCCTGGACGTCGCTGGGCCAGTCGGCGAACCGCTCGCCGCGGTACCCGGCCTCGTCCGGCCGGTCCCGCTGGATGGCCGTGCCCATCGCCCCGTCGAGCACCAGGATCCGCTGCGTGAGCAGCGTGGTCAGCGCGGACGTGGCGTCGGGGCGGACGTGCGGGGAGACAGGCACGGGCAGTCCTCGGTCGTCGATCGGGCACGGTCACGGAGGCGTCCGGCGCCAGGGCCCTGGCAACTCCGACGGGCGAGCGACCTCGTCGTCCTCGAACAGCGCCCCCATCGTCTCACTCCGCTCCCCTGCCCGCGTGCACCTCGGGGGTCCGGGCCGCCCCAGCCACCCCACGCGTGGCCGGGCCGGCTGGCGAGATCGACGTAGGCTCGAAGGGTGATCGATCCGAAGTCCGACGCTGACGACCTGCCCGAGCTGGACGACCCCGTGGTCGTGGTCGCGTTCGAGGGATGGAACGACGCCGGGGACGCCGCCACCGGCGCCGTGGAGCACCTGGAGCTGATCTGGGACGCCACCCCGCTCGCCGCGCTGGACCCCGAGGACTACTACGACTTCCAGGTCAACCGGCCCACCGTCTCCCTCGTCGACGGCGTCAGCCGCCGGGTCGAGTGGCCCACCACCCGCCTCTCGGTGGCCAAGCCGCCGGGCAGTGCCCGGCACGTCGTCCTCATCCGCGGCATCGAGCCGAACATGCGCTGGCGCAGCTTCTGCGACGAGCTGATCGAGCTGTGCCAGGAGCTCGGCGCCCAGACGGTGGTCGCGCTCGGGGCGCTGCTGGCCGACACGCCGCACACCCGCCCCACCCCGGTGACCGGGTCGGCCTACGACGCCGAGTCGGCACGCCAGTGGGGGGTGGAGACGTCCACCTACCAGGGCCCGACCGGGATCCTGGGCGTCTTCGCCGATGCCTGCGTGCAGGCCGGGCTGCCGGCGGTGAGCTTCTGGGCGGCCGTGCCGCACTACGTCTCCCAGCCCCCCGCCCCCCGGGCGACGATGGCGCTGCTGACCCGGGTCGAGGAGGTCCTGGAGGTCACCGTCCCGCTCGGCACCCTGCCCGAGCAGGCCGACGAGTGGGTGAAGACCGTCGACGAGATGGCCCAGGAGGACGAGGAGGTCGTGGAGTACGTGCGCTCGCTCGAGGAGCGGCAGACCGCCACCGACCTCAGCCAGGCCAACGGCGACCAGATCGCCCGCGAGTTCGAGCGGTACTTGCGCCGCCGCGGCGGCACGAGCTGAGCACGGCCCCGTCGCAGGGGCCCGCCGCGAGCTGAGCTCGACCGCTTCATGATGGGGTCCGAGGAGGATCGGAACGGTTCTTGGCGGTGGCCATCTCTGCTGACGGCGAAGACCCCAGCAGAGATGAAGTGTTCACAGCGCTGGTTCTGGCTCTGCCTCGGTCGTCGGAGGCGCGTGCAGTTCATGCTCGGCGGCGGTGACCTGGGCTGCGGGGCGTGGTGGCAGGTGCCGGTAGAGGCTGGTGCGGGTGATCCCGGTCTTGGTGACGATCTCGGCGATCGTGCTGCCGGTGTCGCGAAGGTGCGCGGCGTAGGTGAGCTTGTCGGGGTCGACGACGGTGGGCCGCCCGATCCGCCGGCCTTTCGCGGTCGCGGCCGCGCGGGCACCGGCGGCGCGTTCGAGGCTGTAGGTGCGTTCCATCTGGGCGAACAGCGCCAGCAGCACGACGGCCAGCTGGGCCATCGGACCATCCGGGTTGGCGGAGTCGACCTTGATGGGGTCGGCGAGGGTGCGGATGCCGACTCCGCGCTCGGCCAGGTCGTGGATCAGGTTCAGGGTGTCGCGCACGGTCCGCCCGAGCCGGTCGAGGGTGTGGATGACGTCGCCGTGACGGGCTCGACCTGGGCGTCTGTGATCGGCGCCGAAGCTGGCCGCCGGTGTCCCACTTCCAAGGACGTGGGACGGCCCGGCAGGCCGCCTGCATATCCCGCCCTTGCGGTAGAAGCTAGGGCGAAACCTGGTCGGTGAAGTGACCGCTCTCCGATCGAGACCGTTGCCCGCTGAGGGTCCGCGCCCAGGGCTCGTCGACGTCGGCCAGGCCGAGGGTCAGCGTGACATTGTCGAGCATGCCGGCGCCGAACCAGTGCCGGACCGCAGCGTCGTCGTGGTTCAGGAGCTCACTGACGAGTTCGACCTGCCGGGCATAGCACGTGCGCACCGCCTCGGCCACGAGCGGCTCATCAGCTGCGCAACTGGCCTGCATGAGGAACCGCATGACGTCCCGGTCCTGGATCAGGGTGCTGTAGGCGGACCGGATCGCACGCATCACCCCCTCCGCCTGCCGGGGCGGCCCGGCCTCATCGGTGCCGGCGCCGGCTCCGGTCAGAGCATCCGAGAGCAGCTCGGACACGTGGAGGACGGCACCGGCGAACAGCGCCTCCTTACTGGCGAAGAGGCGGTAGACGTAGGGCTGAGAGATTCCGGCCCGTTCGGCGATCTCACTGGTTGTCGTGCCGTAGTAACCCTTGCGCGCGAAACAGGCCACGGCAGCGTCCAGCACGACTCGACGGCGTTGATCGCTCTTCACGCTGGAGCCGGGGGCGGGCATGTCTGCCAGGCTTTCACTGCGGGGTGAGACGGGGTTCGAGGGGGGCAAGACGGGTGGGCGACCGTCTTGCCCCCCTCTCACCCTGTCGAATCGGGATCAGCGCCCTGCGGGCCACGACACGTCTTGGCCACTGGCCGCCTGGTCGGGGGTCATGGCCTCGATGACCACGAGAGGGTTCCAGTAGTCGACGAACCGCTCGACCAGGCCCGCCTCGTCGAGGCGGATCACCGTGATGACCGTCTGCTCATACGGCTTGCCGGTGCTGAGGACGCTTCCCTCCGAACGGTATTCGGCGACCGCGGTGCGGGGGTCGGTCGTCTCGATGAACTTCACATCGACGAACTTCACATCGAAGGTCTGCGGGAAGCCGCGCATGTGGGCGATCAGCGCCTCGCGTCCCTGCACCCGGGTAGGCACACCGGCGGGAGCGAAGGGGAACTCGACCGTGCCGTCCGCGGCGTACAGCTCGATCCACTCGTCGATCTGGCCGGAGGACACCAGCCGCAGGTGCTCTGCCAGGGCGTGCTGTGCGGGGGTGAGTTCGCGGTCCAGGTTGGCGTTCATGGTCGCTCCTTGGTTAGTGGTTGAACAATAACAAACCTAACCAGGGGGTCGCCGAGGAGCAAGGGTGAGGACCGTCACGGCGCAGCCAAGACAGACGTGGGCAGTCCGCATGGCGATCAGGACCGAAGGTCACCAAGGTTCCGGGCCGGCAGCGGACGTGTCCGGCTCGCGAAGTGATCGCAGGGTGGTGATGTCGGGTTGCGTGAAGGCGTACCTGCCGAGGAAGTTGATGTGCTCGAACTGCAGGGGCGACAGGCGGGCGATCATCTCGTCCGTGACGGGAAACTTCTCTTCCACCAGGGTCTTGACCGTTGCATCGATGTAGAGGCTGTTCCACAGCACGACGGCGTTCAGGGCCAGGCCGGGGGCGCCGAGCTGGTCTTCCATCCCCTGGCGGTCGTGCTGGCGCAGTTCGCCTCGGTGGCCGAAGAAGATCCGCCGGGCCAGGGTGTGGCGGCCCTCGGAGATGTTCAGCTGGGCGGTGAGCATCCGCCGGAAGCCGCCGTCAGCGATCACCTGTAGGACGTGCAGGGACTTGAAGATCCGCCCGTACTGCGCGAACGCGTCGCCCCAGGCCGGTGGGGGGTCCCTCGCGCGAGAGCATCCGGATCAGGTCGTAGCCGCGGACCTCGCCCAGGCTCAGGGAACCGGCCACCCGCAGCATGTCGGGCCAGTGCTGGGCGATGCGGTCGGTGTGGACCAGGTGGCGGGAGGTCTGCTGCAGCGACCCGTAGTCAGCGGTGGGGTTGGCCCGCCACAGCCGGGTGTCGGGCAGGTCCGCGATCCGGGGCGCGAACTGGTACCCGCAGACCGCAAAGAGGCCGAACACGATGTCGGAGTACGACGCGGTGTCGGTGATGACGATCTCGGGTTTCGGGCCGCCGTCGCGTGCGTGCAGGGCATCCAGGATGAACAGCGAGTCGCGCAGTGTCCCTGGCACCACCACCCCGCCCAGGCCCATGACGCGGTCGTTCACCACGTTCAGCCAGGTCGCCCCGCGCCTGCGCCCGCAATAGTGCGGGTTCGGGCGTGAGTGGAGGCTGGCCACCGGCACGGTGAACCGCATCCCGTCGGCGGAGGCGACCAACCCGCCGCCCCACGCCTGGACCGTGTCGATCCTGGCCTGGGCCTCGATGAACAGGCCGTTGCCGGTCGCGATGTTCTCGGCCCGGAAGTAGCCCTGGTCGACCTGCAGCAGCCGGGCGCGGGTCAGCGCAGGCACGGAGGGGGTCGTGATCGGGACCAGACCGACGTTGCACGCCTCAGCCAGGATCAGCTCACACAGGCTGGTCCCGAATCCCTCCAGATGCGCATCGGCGCCCGAGACGTGGGTGAACGCCGAGGCCAGACTGGTGCGCTGGGCGACTTCCAACAGCAGGTCGGGGAAGTCGATTCGTGGCAGCATCGCGGGGACCTGAGCCCGCAGCACCGGCATCAGCGGGGGTTCAGCGGTCGGCCCGAGCCGGTCCATGATCAGGCGCCCGTCCTCAACCCGTGCCGCGGTGTTGGCGGGCAGCCCGTCGACGGTCTGCACGTAGGCGGCATGCAGGGCTGACGTCAGCTCGCTCAGGTGGCCGGCCGGTTCCTCGTGCAGGCCCAGCGCGGTCAGCACCGTAGAACTGGTGGGCTCCCAGGCCGGCCCGGACAGCAGCCGCCAGGTCCGCATCGACATCCTTTGCCGTGATCTTCTTACGGCCGATCAGATCGGGCACACCCCGCACCGCCTCCAACACGGACTGCCCGGCCTCGACCGCCTCGAAATCGATCACCTCGACCAGCTCCCGCACGAAACCCCGCACGGTGCCGTAACGCGCCACCAGCTGCCCCCGCCATTCGGCGTCGACGTCCCCGTCAGCCTCCCCGTCCGGCACGAACGCCCCGATGGTGGCCACCGCGGCCGGCAACTTCTCGCGCGAGACGACCTGCTCGATCGCGGTCCACGCCTGCGCGACCGAGACCAGCTCCCCGTTCTCGGTCGCCGGCCCCCCACACCCGATGATCAGCGCGGGCTGAGGGTCGTCATCTCCACGGGATGACGACCCTCAGCCCGTTCTCGTGGTGGCGGTCCCGCTCAGGGGTTGACCAGCAGCGGGCGCATCCGGATGGTGGCCGTGTCGTCGAAGAGCCGGTCGTAGGTGGTGAGGGCGAACCGGTCGGTCATCCCGGTCACGTAGTCGACGACCTGGGTGACCGAGTCGGCCTCGGTGTCCCGGTAGCTGGCCGGGATCAGCTCGGGGTGGGCCAGGTGGTGGTCGACGAGCCGGCGGATCACCTCGATGGCCACGTGCTTCTGCCCGGCGGCGGTGTCGGACTCGTACACCCGGGCGAACATGAAGGCTCGCAGCTCCTGCATGGCCTCCAGCGCATCGGGGGCCATGACGACGGTGCCGGGGGTGTTGGCCGCCGACAGGGTGCCCTCGACCACCGCCTCGATCATCGCACCGACCATCGCGCTGCCCGGTGCGCCGAACGTGCTGCGGGTGCGGGCGGGCAGGTCGCCGGCACGCAGGACACCGGCCCGCACGGCGTCCAGCGCGTCGTGGGACAGGTACCCGATCCGGTCGGCGTACCGCACGCACTCGGCCTCGCGGGTGGCCGGCGGCGGGCTGATCTTCCAGCTGTGCGCCCGGACGCCGTCCCGGACCTCCCAGGTGAGGTTGAGGTCCTCGAGCACCTCGACGATCCGCACCCCCTGGGCGGCGTGGTGCCAGCCGCCCTCGACGTAGGGCTCCAGCGCCTCCTCGCCGATGTGGCCGAAGGGCGAGTGACCGACGTCGTGGGCCAGCGCGATCGCCTCGGCGAGCGGCTCGTTGAGCGAGAGCGCTGCGGCCAGTGAGCGGGCGACCTGGGTGACCTGGAGGGTGTGGGTCAACCGGGTGACGAAGTGGTCGCCGTCGGGGTGCAGGAAGACCTGCGTCTTGTGCTTGAGCCGCCGGAACGCCTTGGCGTGCAGGATCCGGTCCCGATCGCGCTCGTACGCCGTCCGCAGCGCATCCTCGGGCTCGGGGCGGGCCCGGCCGCGGGTGGCGACCGACCGGGCCGCGCCGGGGGCCAGCAGCTCCTCGGCCCGTTCCCGGGTACCGCGGTCGGCGAGCCGGAACCCCGACGGCGGCCCGGTCACGGCGCCAGGGCCACGCCGAGCAGCGCGTCGACGAGGTCGCGGACGACGGCCGGGGACTGCTCGTCCCAGTCGTCGCTGGCCTGCGCGGCGGGCACGCCCGGACCGGAGGCTGCCTCGGCGAGGCTCGCGGCGGCCCAGCGGTCGACGGCGGCGATCGCGCCGGGGGTGTCGAGGTCGTCGGCCAGCCGCTCCCGGACGGCGGCCAGCACCGGGCCGGCCGGGGCGCCCACGGGCAGTTCGGCCGCGCGCCGCCAGGTGTCCAAGCGCCGCTGCGCCTGCGCCAGCAGGTCGGGGGTCCAGGCCCGGTCGGTGCGGTAGTGCCCGGACAGCAGGGCCAGCCGGATCGCCATCGGGTCGGTGCGGTCGCCGCGGAGCCGGGAGACGAAGACCAGGTTGCCCCGGCTCTTGCTCATCTTCTCGCCGTCCAGCCCGATCATCGCGGCGTGCACGTAGGCCCGGGCGAAGGGCTTGCTGCCGGTGAGCGCCTCGGCGTGGACGGCGGAGTACTCGTGGTGCGGGAAGACCAGGTCGCTCCCGCCGCCCTGGACGTCGAAGCCCATGCCGATCGTGTCGAGTGCGATCGTCGCGCACTCGACGTGCCAGCCCGGGCGGCCCTCGACGCCCCGCGGACCGGGCCAGGACGGCTCACCCTCGCGAGCCCCCCGCCACAGCAGCGGGTCCAGCGCGTGCCGCTTGCCCGCCCGGTCGGGGTCGCCGCCCCGTTCCGCGGACAGCCGGAGCATGGTCTCCTCGTCGTAGCCGGACTCGGAACCGAACCCGGGCGCCTGGGCGACGTCGTGGTAGACGTCCCCGGTGCCGTCGTCCAGCTGGTAGGCCAGGCCGGCGTCCCACAGGGTCTCCACGTGGGCGGCGATCCGCGGGATCGACTCGACCGCGCCGACGAAGTCCTCCGGCGGCAGCACCCGCAGCGCGGTCATGTCCTCGCGGAAGAGCGCCGTCTCGCGCATGCCCAGGACGATCCAGTCCTCGCCGTCGCGGTCGGCCCGCTCGAACAGCGGGTCGTCGACGTCGGTGACGTTCTGCACGTAGTGCACGGCGTGCCGGGCATCGCGCCAGACCCGGTTGACCAGGTCGAAGGCCAGATAGGTGGCGGCGTGGCCGAGGTGGGTGGCGTCGTAGGGCGTGATGCCGCAGACGTACATCCGGGCCGTGCGGCCCGGGGAGGTCTCGACCACCTCGCCGCGGGCGGTGTCGTACAACCGCAGGGCGGGGCCGGACCCGGGCAGGGTGGGGAGCAGCGGGGCAGGCCAGGAGAGCACGGCAGGAGCCTAGATCCGGCCACCGACAGGGCGGCACGCCACCCGCCGTTCCCGGTCCGGCCGCGCCGTCACGGCCAGGTGGTGGCGTGCCGCTCGAACTCCTCCCCGGTCTGGATGCCGACCACGCAGAACACCAACCCGGCGGGGTCCTTCATCTGCCAGAACCCGCCCATGTCGACCATCCGGATCGCCCCGAGGGCCTCGAGCCGGGCCACCTCGGCGTGCACGTCGTCGGTCTCGATGTCCACGTGCCAGCGCGGCGGGGTGCCCACTCCGGTGCGCTGGACCTCCAGGTGGAACCCGTCGGCGAAGGAGCCGAGCGAGGACCACGCGTCGTCGATCGTGTCGGGCTCCACGGGGTGGCCCGTGGCAGCGGACCAGAACGACTGCCCCCGGTCGTGCAGGTGCGGCGGCAGGTCGATCAACAGGATCGCGAGTCGGCTCCGGTGTGGCACTCCCCCACCCTGGCAGGGACGGCGGCGGGAGAGCAACGCCCGGCCGACGGCACCACCACGGCGCTCAGCTCAGAACGGCGGCCAGGGCAGCGCGGGCCACTCCCCGCTGGGCTGGGGGTGCATGCCGGTGCGGAGCAGCTCGGCCACCCGTTGCTGGGTGCGCCGCACCTCGCGCCGGGTGAGGTGCTCGTGCAGCTGCTCGCCCAGCTCACCGCGCAGCTGCTCGTCCAGCTCGTGCAGGACGGCGACCGCCTCGGCGGTGAGCGGTTTGCCGGCCCAGCGCCAGAGCAGGGTGCGCAGCTTGGGCTCGGCGGAGAAGCAGATGCCGTGGTCGACGCCGTACACGTGGCCACCGGGCATCGGGATGATGTGCCCGCCCTTGCGGTCGGCGTTGTTGACCACCGCGTCGAAGACGGCCATCCGGCGGAGCTCGGGTACGTCGAGCCGGACGAACTCGGTGAGCTCGACGGTGGGGTCGGCGTCCATCCACAGCTGGACCATGCCGGGGCCGAACGGACCCTCGCGCAGGACGGTGGGCGGCACGATCGACCAGCCGGTCGCCTCCGACACCAGGTGCGCGCTGATCTCCCGGCCGGCGAGCGTGCCGTCGGGGAAGTCCCACAGCGGCCGCTCCCCCGCCACCGGCTTGTACACGCAGGTGGCGGCCAGCTCCTCGGTGCGGATCGCCCCGATGAGGGTGACGTTGCTGGCGTCGAGCAGCCGGCCCTCCATGTCCAGCACGCCCTCGCGGAGCAGGGTGGCGACCTCGTCGGCGCCGCGGGGAGGCCGGCGGTCGCCGTGGTCGAACCCGGCGAGGTCCAGCTCGACGACGTCGCCGTCCAGCTCGTCGCTGTCCAGCTCGTCGTCGTAGAGCTCGTCGTCCAGCTCGAGGGGCTCGTCGGTCAGCGGGTGCTCCAGCCGGTCGTCGCGGGGATCAGGCGCCGTCATCGCTGCGCCGGGTCAGCGGCGGTAGCCGTTCTGCCGGGGGCAGACGTGACCGGCCGGGTCCAGCGGGAGGGAGCACAGCGGGCAGGAGGGCCGGCCGGCGGCGATCACCCGGCGGGCGCGGGCGACGAACGCGCGGGCCGCGACCGGGGTGATCGTCACCCGCAGCGCGTCTGGGCCCTCGTCGCTGTCGGAGAGGATCGCATCCTCCTCGATCGGCTCCTCGCCGGCGGCGACGGCCTCGACGACGACGGCGTCCTCCTCGCCGTCCCAGGCCAGGCCCATCGCGGCGACGCGGAACTCCTCGTCGACGGGGGCGGTGAGCGGTTCGAGGTCGTCGACGTCGGCGTCGGGCGGCACGACGACGGCGGCGCGGTTGGCCACCTCGTCGAGCAGCTCGCTCATGCGGTCGGCCAGGACCTGGACCTGCGTCTTCTCCAGCGCCACGCTGATCGTGCGGCCGGCCTCGTCGGAGGCCTGCAGGTAGAAGGTGCGGTCGCCGGGCTGGCCCACCGTGCCGGCGACGAACCGGGAGGGACGGTCGAAGAGGAAGACCTGACGAGGCACGGCGATCAGGTTACGCGGCGCCGGAGCCCGCGCCGCCGCCGACGACCGCGTCGGAGGAGGCTTTGCGCCGGCCGCGCTTCTTCTTCGGCGGGATCAGGGCGGACACGTCGCCGCCGGTGTCGTTCACCCGGACCAGGAAGGGCCGGGTGTCGGTGTAGGTGACCACCGACAGGGACGCCGGGTCGACGACGATGCGCTGGAAGGAGTCCAGGTGCAGCCCGAGGGCGTCGGCCAGGATCGACTTGATCACGTCGCCGTGGCTGCAGACCAGCCAGACGGCGTCGGGGCCGAGCTTCGCGTTCCACTCCCGGACGGCGGCCACCGCGCGCGCCTGGGTCTGGGCGAGCCCCTCGCCCTCGGGGCCGGGGAAGACCGCGGCGGAGGGGTGCTGCTGCACGACCTTCCAGAGCGGCTCCTTGACCAGTTCCTTGATCGGGCGCCCGGTCCAGTCGCCGTACCGGGCCTCGCCGAACCGGTCGTCGGTCTGCACGTCCAGCGGTCGGCCCTCGGCGACCGTGCCGGCGGTCTGCTGGCAGCGCTCCAGCGGGCTGCTCACCACTGCGGCCAGCGGGACGCCGGACAGCCGCTGCGCGACCGCCTGGACCTGGGCCTGGCCGGCGTCGTCCAGCTGGACCCCGGGGGTCCAGCCGGCGAGCACACCGGCGGTGTTGGCCGTCGTCCGGCCGTGTCGGAGCAGGATGACCGTCGTCATGGGGCTTGCCTCCTCGATCGGCCCGCGAGCAGGGGCCCGGCGCGAGCCCGCGAGCGGTGGGGGGCTCGGGGGTCCTTCCGCACCGGACCGACTCTAGGGCCCTGCATCAGGTCGGCTCGAGGACGCCGGTGCCGACCAGCGCCAGCACCAGCACGCCGAGCGCGATCCGGTAGACCACGAACGGGGCGAAGCTGCCGTGGGCCAGATAGCGCAGCAGCCAGGCGATGACCGCGTACCCGATCCCGAAGGCGATGACCGTGGCCAGGACCGTCGGGCCCCAGGAGAGCGCTCCGCCCTCGGTGTCCCCGGTCAGGGACTCGTAGGCCTGGAAGAACCCGGCGCCGAGCACGGCGGGGACGGCGAGCAGGAACGAGTACCGCGCGGCCGCGGCCCGGTTGTAGCCGAGGAACCGGCCGGCGGTGATGGTGCCGCCGGAGCGGGAGACCCCGGGGATGAGCGCCATCGCCTGGGCGAAGCCGAAGGTCAGGCCGTGCTTGACGGTGAGGTCGGGCAGGTCCCGCTCGGTGCTGCCCACCCGGTCGGCCCAGTACAGCACCAGTGAGAAGACGATCAGCGCGACGGCGATGATCCGCAGGTCGCGGAACGTGGTCTCGATCGAGTCCTGGAACAGCAGCCCGAGGACGACGATCGGCAGGCTGCCGATGATGATCAGCCAGCCCATCCGGGCGTCGGGGTCACTGCGGGCCGAGCGGTCGGACAGCGCCCGGACCCAGGCGGTGATGATCCGCCAGATGTCGTGCCGGAAGTAGATGAGCACGGCGAGCTCCGTGCCGATCTGGGTGATCGCGGTGAACGCCGCGCCCGGGTCACCCCAGCCGAACGCCTCACCGACGACCCGCAGGTGCGCGCTGGAGGAGATCGGCAGGAACTCGGTGAGGCCCTGGACGACGCCGAGGACGACGGCTTCCCACCAGCCCACGGTCAGCGCCCCCGCTGCTCGGCCGGACGGTGGTCAGGGCAGGTCGAGGGCTCGCACACGACAGGCACCCTAGGTGGCAGGGACACCGGGGCCCGGCACCCCGGCACGAGAGGTTCGTCGCTGCCGGGGGACGTCGGTGGGCAACGGTAGGTTGACCCGTCGTGGAACAGCGGGCGCTCGGGCGCAGTGGGCTCGTCGTCTCCCGACTGGGGCTGGGCACCCTCACCTGGGGCCGGGACACCGACGAGGACGAGGCCGCGATGCAGCTGACGGCGTTCGTCGACGCCGGCGGCACCCTGGTCGACACCGCCGACGTGTACGCCGACGGGGAGAGCGAGCGGACCCTCGGGCGGCTGCTGGCCGACGTCGTCCCGCGGGACGACGTGCTGGTCGCCACCAAGGCGGTCGGCCGGACCGGGCCCGGGCCGATGGGCCGCGGCGCCTCCCGCGGGCACCTGCTCGCGGCGCTGGACGCGTCCCTGGAGCGGCTGGGGATCGACCACGTCGACCTGTGGCAGCTGCACGCCTGGGACGACGCCACGCCCCTGGAGGAGACGCTGGCCGCCTGTGACCTGGCGGTCTCCTCCGGCCGGGCCCGCTACGTCGGGGTGAGCAACTTCTCCGGCTGGCAGACCGCCCAGGCGGCCACCTGGCAGCGCGCCTGGCCCGGGCGCACCCCGATCGTGAGCACCCAGGTGGAGTACTCGCTGCTGCAGCGCGGGGTCGAGCGCGAGGTCCAGCCGGCCGCGGAGGCGCTGGGGCTGGGGATCCTGCCGTGGTCGCCGCTGGGCCGGGGGCTGCTCACCGGCAAGTACCGGCACAGCACGCCCGCCGACTCCCGCGGCGCATCGGCGCAGTGGCAGGGGTTCATCGACGGCTTGCGCTCGGCGACCGCGGACCGGGTGGTGGAGGCGGTGATCACCGCGGCCGAGGGGCTGGGCACCACGCCGCTGGGGGTGGCGCTGGCCTGGCTGCGCGACCGGCCGTGCGTGGTCGCCCCGATCGTGGGCGCCCGGACCGCCCAGCAGCTGCAGGCCGCCCTCGACGCCGAGGGAGTCCGGCTGCCGCCGGCGATCACCACTGCGCTGGACGACGTGTCCGCACCGCACTTCTCCTATCCCGAGCAGCGTCGGGAGCACTGAGTCATGAGCACACCCGCCGGCGACCCCGTCTTCGCCGCCTTCTGCACCGCCGGGCTGTGGCCGGGCCTGGGCAAGCGGACGGCGGCCGACCTGCCGGCCGCCGGCATCACCGGCCCGGACGACGTCAGCGCCGACCGACTGCTCAAGCTGCCCCGGGTGGGCCGGCAGCGCGCCGAGCGGCTGTTCAGCTCCTTCCTCGCCGCACGGTCGACCTACGAGGTGGTCGAGCTGCTCGTCGGCGCCGGCCTGAACGCCCGGCTGGCCGTCAACTCCGCCGACGCGCTCGGCCCGGACGCCGCCCGCCGGCTCCGGGACGACCCCTGGGCGCTGCTCGGCCTGACCGGCGTGACGCTGGCCGAGGCCGACCGGCTGGCGATCGCCGTCCTGTCCGGCGCGGACCGGCAGGACACCCGCCGCGGCCGGGCCATCGTGGCGCTGACGCTGCGCACCGCCACCCGGGACGGGCACACCGTGCTCCCCGCCGACCTGGTGGTGGCGGCGCTGCGCGCCGAGGGGATCGCGGACCCGGCCGCCGCCGTGGTGGCCGCGGTGGAGTCCGGTGAGGTCCTGGAGCACGAACCGCCGCTGGTCGAGCCGGCCGAGGACGCCGACGAGCTGCCCGAGCCGGACCCGGCGCTGCGCACGCTGTCGCTGGCCCGGTACGGGATGGCGGAGGAGGCGGTGGCGGAGAACGTGCACCGGCTGGCGGCCACGAGCGGGCGGATCGCCGACCCGGCGTCGGTGCGGTCGGTGGCCAAGGGCCTGGACCCGGCACAGCAGGCGGCCGTCGCCCAGGTGCTCGGCGCCGGCGTCTCGCTGCTGACCGGCGGGCCGGGCACCGGGAAGAGCCGGACCGTGGCCTCACTGGTGAAGCTGCTGCAGGCCAAGGGCACCGAGGTCGCCCTCGCGGCGCCGACCGGCCGGGCGGCGAAGCGGCTGGAGGAGCTGACCGACCACCCGGCGGTGACGGTGCACCGGCTGCTGGGCGCCCAGGGCATGACGGGCGGGTTCGCCCGCAACGAGGAGTGGCCGCTGGACGCCGACGTCGTGGTGGTCGACGAGGCCTCGATGCTGGACGTCGAGCTGACCGCGGCGCTGCTGGAGGCCTGCCCCGACGGCACCCACCTGCTGCTGGTGGGCGACCCGGCGCAGCTGCCCTCGATCGGGCCGGGCCACGTCCTGGGCGACCTGATCGACTCCGGCGTGGTGCCGGTGACCGAACTGACCACGCTGCACCGCCAGGCCGCCGGTGGGGCGATCGCCCGGCTGGCCACCGGCGTGCGCGGCGGCGAGCTGGTGCAGGTGGAGTCCCCGGACCGTGAGGTGGTCATCGTGCCGGCCACCGGCAGCGCCGAGGCGGCCAAGCGGGTCGTCCAGCTGGTCACCGACTCGATCCCCCGCGCGCTGGGCATCGACCCGTCGACGGTGCAGGTCGTCACCCCGGTGCACCGCGGTCCGGCCGGCACCATCGAGCTGAACAAGGCGCTCAAGGCACAGCTCAACCCGGGCGAGGGCACGGTGTTCGGGTTCGACGTCGGCGACCGGGTGGTGGCCACCGCCAACCACCTGGAGCTGGAGCCGATCGGCTTCGCCAACGGCGAGGTCGGTGTGGTCACCGGCACCGGCGAGGGCTCGCTCACCGTCGACTTCAGCTCCGGCCCGGTCACGGTGATCGGCAAGGCGCTGGGAGACCTCCGGCACGGCTGGGCGATCACCGTGCACCGGGCCCAGGGTTCGGAGTGGCCCGGCGTCGTCGTGGTGCTGCCGCCGGAGGCCGGCGGGATGCTGTCCCGGCCGCTGGTCTACACCGCGCTCACCCGGGCCCAGCGGCACCTGTCGATCGTGCACGCCAGCGGCGCCGCCCTGGCCCGCGCGGTGCGGGAGGTCGACGTCCGGCCCCGGCGGACCCGGCTGGCGGCCCTGCTCGCCGAGCTGGCGGAGTGACCCACCCGTCAGCCGGCGTGCGTTTGCCGCGTTGATCTTGGGGGAAAACACGAGCCCATGGGCATCATCGGATTTCTCGTCTTCGGCCTGATCGTCGGTGCGCTGGCGCGGTTGATCAAGCCGGGCAAGCAGAACCTCAGCATCCTGGCCACCCTGGCCCTCGGTGTCGTCGGCTCCCTGATCGGTGGCGTCGTCGCCACCCTCCTGGGCACCGGTGACTTCGGCGAGCTCAACATCATCGGCGGCATCGTCGCGATCGTCGCCGCGGTCCTGCTGATCGGTGTCGCCGAGGGCATGAGCGGCGGCCGGCGCAAGGTCCACTGACCTCGCCCAGCTGCACCACTGCCCTGCCCCGGGCGCTGACCTGCGCGGTCAGCGCCCGGGGCAGGCGCGTCTCACGGCGCAGATCAACCGGTGCACGGCCGGCCCGAGGTCGTCGGCGCCGGTGACCGGGTCGGCGAACGGGACACGCACGTCCCGGTGGCCGGACCGCTGCTCGATCCGCAGCCGGAAGCCGTAGCGGTCCAGGCCGAGCGGGCGGACGACGTCGCCCTTCCCCACCCAGGCGGCCGGCACCCGCGAGCACAGCAGGTCCAGCTCCTCGGGGTGCGCGACGTCCAGGTGCTGCAGCGCCTGCCCCTCCACCGCGGCCAGTGGGTCGGGGACGGCGGCGAGGAAGTCGTCGGGGTCGATCTCGGTGACCGCGCCACACTCCCCCAGCACCACCTCGGCCAGGTCCAGCCGCAGCAGGGTCGCGCTGCGCCCGACGTCCAGCAGCGCCCCCACCGGGGCGACGTCGGCGAAGGCCAGCGCGGCGTCCCGCTGGTCGGTCTCGAGCAACGGCGTGAGCCACCCGGACAGCCAGACCTGGGCGCGCACCGGCTCTCGCAGCGGCACCGGCGCGTGGTCGGTGACCATCAGCAGCGCTGCGAGGTCTCCGTCGGCGGACGACCGCACCGCGCTGCACACCTCACCGTCGGTCGGCACCACCACCAGCACCTGGCCCTCGGCGGTGATCGCGTGCCCGAGCACGCGGCTCCCGTCGATGCCGGCGGCGCACACCGCGGCGGCCGGCCTGCCGGCCACCGTGCGGGCCCGTTCGGCTCCGGTGGGCCGGACTGCATCGGACGAGGGCCCCGGGGCTGCGGGGCGGGTCGATCGTGTCATGCGGCACTCCGGGTTCAGGACGACTCGACATCGCGGTAAGGTGAGCCTAACCGAACCCGGAGGACCGTGTGAACAGCTCTCGCCCCAAGGTCCGGCGCTCCCGTGCGCTGGGCATCCCGCTCACCCCCAAGGACGTCCGCTACTTCGAGCGGCGCCCCTACCCGCCCGGTGAGCACGGCCGCAAGCGCAAGAACACCAGCGACTACAAGACCCGGCTGCTGGAGAAGCAGCGGCTGCGCGCCCAGTACGACATCAGCGAGACCCAGCTCCGCTCGGCGTTCGACCGGGCCCGGCGCAGCGGCGGGAAGACCGGCGAGGAGCTGATCACCCACCAGCTGGAGGCGCGGCTGGACGCCACGGTCCTGCGCGCCGGGTTCGCCCGGACGATCTACCAGGCCCGGCAGACGGTCAGCCACCAGCACGTCACGGTGAACGGCAAGCGGGTCGACCGACCCAGCTACCAGGTGCAGCCCTACGACGTCGTCGAGATCGCCGAGCGGAGCAAGGCGAAGCTGCCCTTCCAGGTCGCCGCCTCCGGCGCGCACGCGGCCGCCCCGGTGTACCTGGAGGTCCAGCTCTCCGAGCTCCGCTGCGTGGTCCTGCGCCGACCGCAGCGCGCCGAGGTCCCGGTGGTCTGCGAGGAGCAGCTGGTCGTGGAGTACTACTCCCGCTGAGCCGGGCCGGGCCGGGGCCGATCCGGCCCCGGCCGTCGGGCGGCGCCCACCGAGGGCGTCCGAGGGTCAGCCCCGCTGCTCGTCCTCGTCATCGGGGACGGCCGCCTGCTGCTCCAGGACGTCGTACTCATCGGCCTCGGGGTCGGCGTCCCGCAGGGCGGTCGAGGTGCCCGGGGTGGCGGTGAGCTGCTGCTCGACGGCGTCGGCCTCCGGGACGTCGGCGCCCGGCGGGGTCACCTCGTCGGCGAGCTCGGGGCCGGCCGGGGCGACGCTCCGCTGCTGCTCCAGGCGGTCGGCGTCGGTGGCTTCGGGGTCGGTCATGGGGGCTCCTCGCCGGTCGGGGGCCTGGCCGGGTGCCGGGCCGCGCCGTCCTCCCCTGCCCGTACTCCGCCGGTGCGACACCCGCTCCGGTGGCGTCGTGGTGACCACCACATGACCCACCGGCGTCCGGCAGGCACAATCGACGAGGTGTCAGCACCCGGCGAGTACGAGTACGCCCCGCTGCGCATCCCGGCGGGCATCTCCCGCTCCGCGGCCGCGCAGCTGATGAGCATGCAGTCCGACACCGGCGGCTGGGAGCTCGCCCGGCTCCAGCTGCACGCCGACGGCACCCGCAAGGTGATCATGCGGCGCCGGATGCGGCTGTCCTACCTCCCCCGCCCCATGGTCTGAAGAAGGACCCCGTCGCCCCTCACCCCTCGCAGGCTCGCGGCGGGGCCCTGCGACGGGGCCATCAGGGGGTGAGGACCACCTTGCCGACGGTGCTGCGGTCGGCGATGGCGGCCATCGCCTGCGGCAGCTCGGTGAGCGGCAGCGACTGACCGACCAGTGGGGCGATCGCACCGTCGTCGAACAGCTCGCACAGCGCCTCGTGCACCATGCCGATCCGGGCCGGGTCGTGCTTGCGGTACAGGCCCCAGTGCAGCCCGACGATGCTGTAGTTCTTGACCAGTGCGTGGTTGACCGGCGCCTGCGGGATGGTGCCGCTGGTGAAGCCGACGACGACCAGCCGCCCTTCGAAGGCGATGCACTTGCGGGACTTGTCGAAGACCTCACCGCCCACCGGGTCGTAGACGACGTCGGCCCCGTGCCCGCCGGTGATCTCCTTGACCAGCGGGACGAAGTCCTCGGCGGTGTAGTCGATGACGTGGTCGGCACCCAGGGAACGGCAGACCTCGGTCTTGCGCTCCCCACCGGCGGTGGCGATCACCTTCGCGCCGGCGGCCTTGCCGAGCTGGATCGCCGCCGTCCCGACGCCACCGGCCCCGGCGTGCACCAGCAGCCACTCCCCCGCCTGCAGCGCCGCGCGACGGTGCAGGCCGACGTAGCCGGTCTGGTAGGTCAGGTACAGCGAGGCGGCCTGCTCATCCGACATCGCGTCGGGCACCGGCCAGGCCGCAGCGGCGTCCATCAGCGCGTACTCGGCGAAGGCGCCGGGTCCGCCGGACGGTGAGCCGAGCACCCGCTGGCCGGTCTCGACGATCTCGCCGCACAGCTCCACGCCGGGGGTGAACGGCAGCGGCGGCCGCTCCTGGTACTGCCCCATCGCCATCAGCACGTCGGGGAAGTTCAACCCGGCCGCCCGCACCTTGACCAGCACCTGGCCGTCGGCCGGCGTGGGCTGCTCGACCTCGTCGAGGGACATGACCTCAGCCGGGTTCCCCAGGGAGTGGACTCGCCATGCACGCATGCCCGGCACCTTGCCAGAGCGGCGGTGACGCCGGTCACCCGGGGGCCGGGGACTCGTTGCACGCAACCGGGCGCCTCGTACTCTGGAACGGTTGGCGTCGAGAGGACGGCGTCGCCGGACACCGGAGGACGAACCACCGTGAGCTCGACCATCGACCCCGTCGCCGTGCGCACCCTGGGCCGGCTCGGCGCTGACCTGGCTGCCGGCAGCCCGTCCCACGACCTCGTCGAACGCCTCGTCGACGACCTGAACCGGCCGTTCGGGCTCGACTTCTCCATCCGGTACGAGCTCCCCCCGGCGGCCGACGAGCTTCGCCTGCACACCACCATCGGGGTGGCCGAGCAGCACCGACCGGACCTCGCGGTGGTCCCACTCGGTGTCGCGGTCTGCGGGATGGTCGCCGAACGGCGCCGCCCGGAGGCGCACGCCCGGGTGGACGCCGACCCGGACGAGCGGCTGGCCCTGGCCCGGGAACTGGACGCCACCGCGTACGCCAGCTTCCCGCTGACCGCGGGACCGGCCGTGCTCGGCACCCTGTCGGTGGGCTCCCGGACCCGCCCCGAGTTCGGTGCTGCGGAGCTGGCGGTCCTGGGGGCGGCCGCTGACCTGGTCACCGTGGCCGCGGCGCGCGAGCTCGACCGTGCGGTGGTCGTGTCGGCCCTCGCCGCGCAGGCGGAGGCCGAGGAGCGCGTCGCCCACCTGGAGACGGCACTGGTGACCAACCGCACCATCGCCACCGCCATCGGCGTGGTGATGACTCGCCTGCGGGTGACCGAGCAGCAGGCCCACCGGTGGCTGATCGAGGCCAGTCAGCGCACCAACCGGAAGCTCCGGGTGGTCGCCGAGCAGATCGTGCACACCGGTTCGCTGGAGCTCTGACCCGGCTCAGCGCATCGAGGGTGGCCGCAGCGCGGCCGGGACGGCGGCGGTCTCGCCGTTCGTCGTCCGGGCGGCCGGCACGCCCTTGAACTTGTACGGGACGGCGCCGACGCCTGGCTGGACGACGTAGGCGGCGCCCGGCTCGGCGCCGGCCCAGGCGGCGACCATCGCCTCGGCGACCTCGCCGGCCGACAGCACCGGGAAGTCGGCGGCGGCGAACTCCTCGCGCAGCGGGTCGATGATCGCGGTGTCGGCGAACCCGGGGCAGATCGCGGAGATGGTGATGCCGTCGTCGACGAGGCGGGAGGCCATCGACCGGACGAAGGCCACGGCCCCGCCCTTGGCCACGCTGTAGCCGGGGTCGGTGGCCATTGGCGACAGGCCGGCCAGCGAGGCGGTCACCACGATCGACCCGCCACCGGCGCGGCGCAGGGCCGGCAGCGCCGCCTCGGTGCCGTAGACGACGCCGAACAGGTCGACGTCGACCACCTTGAGGAACTCGTCGACGTCCAGGGCGTGCCGGGACTGCCCAGCGATGCCGGCGTTGAGGAAGACGGCATCCAGCCGGCCGTGCTGAGCCTCGACACCGGCGACGACGGCGGCGTTGGCCGCCCGGTCGGTGACGTCGAGGGCCACGAAGTGCGCCCCCAGGCCCGCGGCGACCTCGCGATTGGCCGCGCTGTCGAGGTCGGCGAGGACGACGGTGACCTCACGCTCGCGGAGCAGGCCGGCGAGGGCACGGCCGAACCCACCGGTCCCTCCGGTGACGAGGGCGACGTCGCCGGGGGCGGGGGAACCGGGCGTGGGAGTGGTGTCGGTCACGCCCGGCATCACATCACGCCTGGCGCAGGAACCGGTCGAGCACCCGGATGCCGAACTGCATCGAGTCGATCGAGATGCGCTCGTCGATGCCGTGGAACAGCGAGGCGAAGTCCAGCTCGGCGGGGAGCTTGAGCGGGGAGAACCCGAAACAGCGCATGCCCAGCGTCTCGAAGCTCTTGGCGTCGGTGCCGCCGCTCATGGTGAACGGGACGGCGCGGGCGCCCGGGTCCTCGGCCTGCAGCGCCTGGACCATCAGGTCGACCGAGGGGCCGTCGAACGTCGTCTCCACGGCCTGGTCGTAGGTGATCCACTCCCGGGTGACGCCCTCGCCGATCAGCTCGTCCAGCTGCTTCTCGAACTCGGCCTCCTGGCCGTACAGGAAGCGGCCGTCGATGGTCGCGCTGGCGGTGCCGGGGATGACGTTGGTCTTGTAGCCGGCGTCGAGCATCGTGGGGTTGACCGTGTTGCGCAGGGCGGCGCCGATCATCCGGCTGATGCTGCCGAGCCGGGCCAGCGCCTCATCGGGCTGGTCCGGGTCGATGTCCACCCCGTAGGCGTCGCTGACCGCGTCGAGGAACTCGCGCATCGGCGGGGTGAGCACGGTGGGGAGCCGGGTGGTGCCGATCCGGGCGACCGCCGCGGCCAGCCGGGTGACGGCGTTGTCGTCGTGCACGAAGGAGCCGTGCCCGGGGCGGCCCTGGGCCGTGAGCTTCATCCAGGCCAGGCCCTTCTCGGCGGTCTGCACGAGGTAGAGGCGCAGGTCGTCGCGGACGGTGATGCTGAAGCCGCCGACCTCGCTGATCGCCTCGGTGCAGCCCTCGAAGAGGTCGGCGTGGTGGTCGACCATGAAGTGCGCGCCCTTGCGGCCGCCGGCCTCCTCGTCGGCGACGAAGGCCAGCACGATGTCGCGGTCGGGCTTGACGCCGGTGCGGGCCCAGTCGCGCACCAGCGCCAGGGTCATCGCGTCCATGTCCTTCATGTCGACCGCGCCGCGGCCCCACACATAGCCGTCACGCTGCTCGCCGCTGAACGGGTGGACGCTCCACTCGGCCGGGTCGGCCGGGACGACGTCCAGGTGGCCGTGCACCAGCAGCGCCGGGCGGTCGCGGTTGGTGCCCTCGATCCTGGCGACCAGGCTGGCCCGGCCGGGCTCGGACTCGTGGATGACGCTGTCGATCCCCACCTCGTCGAGCTTGGCGGCGACCCACTCCGCGGCTTTCCGCTCCCCCGCGCTGGTGGCGGAGTCACCGGTGTTGGTGGTGTCGATGCGGATCAGGTCGGAGAGCAGGTCCGCGACCTCGGACTGGGCACCGGCCAGGGGCGTGGGCTGCGACATGCGGTCGATGGTGCCACCGGCCCCTGTCCCGGACCGGGAGCGGCCTCGGTTATGCTCATCGAGGCGCTCCGCGGAGTGCCCACCTTGTCCGGGTGGCGGAATGGCAGACGCGCTAGCTTGAGGTGCTAGTGCCCTTTATCGGGCGTGGGGGTTCAAGTCCCCCCTCGGACACCGAGTTGAGCCCCCACGGTCTTCAGGCCGGCGGGGGTTCTCCCGTTTCTGACCGCCGTCCGGGCAGCCCCCAGAGCAGTTGCCGTCGCCGGCAGCCGGTCCGGACCGGCTGCGTCTCCGGAACCCGTGACCCGGGCTGGTTCGCCCGACCGGTCGCACCTACGGCGTCTACCGCGAGTGCTCCAGCGAGGACCTCCGCAGAAGCTCCTACGCGGAGACCTGCGGTCCCTCGGACTCTCGCTCAAGCAGATCGGGCGCGCCCTGGAGGACCCGGCCTTCATCCCGTCCACCTTGGTCCGCGACCTCATCCGGTGGACGGCGGACCGCTTGGAGCCGGAAACGGGAGTTGCTCGAGGGGCGTTGCGCGATCGATGCGCCGGCTCCCGCCGAACTGCTGGCCGGGGTGGCCTTGGTCGAGTTCGACCCCCACGTCGCTGGCGCCACGCGTTGGGCACTCGCCGGTCGGGCGGCGACGGCGTTCCGACCCTTGCCGTCGGGACGCACGGCCTTGGACAGGTCCGAGTCGGCGTCCACAGGCACCGGCACAGGGAAGTGCCCACATGCCTGGCAAGGGATGGCCGTACGGGGTCATCCTCGCCGGCACGCGCGGCTGTCCGCTTGTGCTAATTTCTGACCATGCGGTCAGACGGGTCGGGCGTGGAACGGACTTTCATCGAAGAGGCCCGGCAACGACAACTGCTTCAGGCCACCATCGAGACGATCGCCGAGCTCGGGTACGGCCAGGCATCACTGGCCCGAATCGCGCAGCGCGCCGGGGTCAGCAAGGGCGTCATCGCCTACCACTTCACCAGCAAGGACAGGCTCATCGAGCTCGTCGTCGACCACGTGTACGCCTCGAGCTGGGCCGCGGTTCAGCCGCGGGTGACAGGAGCCGGGACGACGACGGAAAAGCTGGCGAGCTTCGTGCACGCCGAGATCGACTACTACGGCTCGCACCGGCAGCAGCTGCTGGCGGTCGGCAGCATCGTCGTCAACCACCGTTCCGCCGACGGGTCCCTGCGCTATCCACCTGGTGCTGAGCCGTCCGTAGTGCGCGCGCTGGTCGACCTCCTTCGTGACGGCCAGGAGCGCGGGGACCTGAAGTCGTTCGACCCGCTCCCCTTGGCCGTCACCGTGGACAAAGCGATCACCGGCGCGCTCGAGCAGTGGGCGACGAATCCCGAGATCGACCTGCGAGCCTATGCCGACGAGCTGGCCCGCATCTTCGAGGCGGCAGTCCGGCCGCTCGTGACGGAGATGCCATGACGGCTGCGCCGCCCGTGCCTGCCCTGCGCGGGATCAACTACGACGTCGGAACAGACTACGGCTCCGTGCCCTCGCGGGTCTTCTGGCATCGGGACGACGTGATCCGAGACCTGGTCGCCATCCGCGACGAGCTGCACTGCACGACAGTCAACCTCTTCGGCACCGACACGGGCCGGCTCGCCGAAGCAGCGGGCATCGCGCGTCGCGTCGGGCTCCATGTGTGGGTCCAGCCGCGGCTGATCGACAGGCCGCAGCACGAAGTCCTCGCCCACCTGCTCGACGCCGCACGCGCGGTGGAGCAGCTGCGACTGGAACACGGCGCAGTCGTGCTGAACATCGGCTGCGAGTGGAGCATCTTCTCGCATGGCCTCATCCCCGGTAGGAGTTACGCCGAACGAGCCGCCCATCTGGGGCGCCCGTGGTCCTGGCCGGCGCTCCCCCTGTACAGCCGGCGGTTGAACCGACTGCTTGCACGAGCCGTCGAGGTCGCACGCGATGAGTTCCACGGACCTGTGACCTACGCCGCGGGCCTGTGGGAGCAGGTGGACTGGCGACCTTTCGATCTGGTCGGCTTGAACTACTACCGCCTCCGATGGAACCGGCTGGGCTATGCGCGGCGACTTCGCAAGCACGTGCAGCACGGCAGACCAGTGGTGATCACCGAGTTCGGCTGCGCCACCTTCCGCGGCGCGGCGGCACTCGGCCCCGCCGGTCACACGATCCTGCGGTATGGGCCGGATGGGCCGTACCTGGCACCCGGGTACGTCCGCGACGAGCAGGAGCAGGCCGACTACCTGCACTCACTGCTCGACGTCTACCGCGCAGCAGGCGTCGCCGGCACGTTCGTCTTCGAGTTCGCTGAGCCGTACAAGCCGCACTCCGCCGATCCCCGCACGGACTTCGACATGTCTGGCTACGGAATCGTCAAGGTGCTGCCCGGCGCCCCTGGAGGTCCGCTCCGCTGGGAGCCGAAGGCCGCGTTCCGTGCTCTCGCACGCGTCTACGAGGTCTCATGACCACCGCACGAGCTGCAATTGCCAGCACCCGATCCGGACAGCACAGCGGGGGGTCAGGGGCCCTCAGCACGTCGGGCTCATCCGGTCGACGAACCGGCAGGACGCGATCGCCAGCAGCGCGCAGGAAGCCTTGTCGCGAGGTCTCAGGCGCAGGGCGGCGCATGCGCACCATCGTCGACAGCGTGTAGGGGATGCCGGCCGCTGCAGCGGCGCGGGCGACGGCCGACTCGCCCTCGCGGTGCATCATCCGGGTGAAGCCCGTCGGGCCCAGCACGAGCGGGAGAGCGATGCTGCGCCCGAGCGCGTCCGTGCTGGTGGACACGGTGCCGACGTCGCGGAGGACACGCGGTCGAAAGGTGACCCGGTCGAACGCCTCGACGGACGCCCGGAGCGATCGCTCGCCCTCGGCAGCCCCATCGACGTAGTCGACGACCATCCGGGGCGCGCCGGCGGGCGAGCAGCCGCAGATCGCCGATGTCGGCGGCCTGCGCGACGCTCGTGGCGGTCGTCGGCAGGGTGGGGACGGGCGCGGCAGGCCCTCGCGGCCCGCCGTCAACTGCCGCTCTCGACCCCCAGGTACGCCTGCACGACGCGCTCGTCGGCGAGCAGCTCACCGGCCGGGCCGGAGTGCACGACCTCCCCGCTCTGCAGCACGTAACCGTGGTCGGCGGCGCGCAGCGCCCGGCGGGCGTTCTGTTCCACGAGCACGACCGTGGTCCCCGAGGCGCGGATCTCCTCGATGACACGGAACACCTCGGCGACGATCTTGGGCGCCAGCCCCATCGACGGCTCGTCCATGAGCATCACCTTCGGCCCGGCGATCAGGGCGCGGGCGATGGCCAGCATCTGCTGTTCGCCACCGGACAGGGCTCCGGCCGGCAGCGCCCGCCGGTCGGCCAGCACCGGGAACCGGTCGTACATGGCGTCGACGGAGCGCGCGCCGCCGGTCCCCGAGTGCCAGCTGCCCATCTGGAGGTTCTCCTCGACGGTGAGCGTGGCGAGAATTTGACGCCCCTCCGGCACCTGCACCAACCCGCGGCCCACCAGTTTGTGGGCCGGCGTCCGGGTGATGTCCTGGCCCTCGAAGGTGATCCGCCCGCCGGCCGGCCGCAGCATGCCGGAAACGGCGTTGATGACCGAGGACTTGCCCGCCCCGTTCGCCCCGACCAGCGTCACCAGCGAGCCCTGCTGCGCCCGGAACGAGACGTCCCGGACCGCCTCCACCCGTCCGTAGGTCACCCGCAGGCCCTCCACGGTGAGGATGGGGTCGCTCATGTCGCCTCCCTCGGGCTGGTGTCCGGTGTGTCCAGGGTGCCGGCGTCACCGGTCCGTAGGTTCACGACCGCATCCGGTGGCGCATCCTCGGCCGGGGTCCCGTCCGCACGGCTTCCCTCGGCGAGCAGGTCGCCGTCCACGTCGTCGTCGGCCGAGCCCAGATAGGCCTCGATGACCGCGGGGTCGGCGGCGATCGCCTCCGGCACACCGCTGGCGATGACCTCACCGAAGTTGAGGACGACGACCCGGCTGCAGGTCTGCAGGACCATGCCGACGTTGTGCTCGATGAACAGGATGGTCAGGCCGTCCTGTGCCAGGGACCTGATCAGCTGCGACAGCTGAGCCGCCTCGACGTGGTTCATCCCGGCGGCCGGCTCGTCCAGGATCAGCAGAGACGGGTCGGAAGCCAGTGCGCGGGCGATCTCGAGCCTGCGCTGGTCGCCGTAGGACAGGGCCTCGGCGCGGGTGGCGGCGAGCGAGGTCAGCCCGACCCGCTCCAGGCAGCGGGCCGCCTGCCGCAGCGCCGCCCGCTCGTCCCGGCGCGCCGACGGCAGCCAGAGCAGCCGCCGCAGGAAGGTCGGCCGGCTGACCAGGTGGGCACCGACCAGCACGTTCTCCAGCGCCGACAGCCGGTTGAACAGCTTCGAGTGCTGGAACGTGCGGCTCACCCCCGCCGCCGCGATGCGGTGCACCGGCGTGCTGCCGATCGCCGTCCCGAGCACCGTCGCGCTGCCCGTGCTGGGCGGGACCAGGCCGCTGATCATGTTGACCAGCGTCGTCTTGCCGGCCCCGTTGGGGCCGATCAGGCCGACCACCTCGCCGGCCCGGATCTCCAGGTCCACGCCACGGACGGCGTGCACCCCGCCGTACTCCTTGCCCAGCCCGGCGAGGGTGACCACCGGTTCGCCCGCCGCCGGGTGACGGCGACCGGCCAGGCCGGCGGCGTCGTCGTCGGCCCCGGACGGCATGCGCGTCCGGCGCGGGATGAGGCTCGCCAGACCACCGGGCAGGAACAGGATGACGACCAGCAGCAGCAGGCCGGCGAGGAACGGCCGGATCCAGCCGGCCTCCACCCCGACCGCCCGCTGGACCTCCGGGACGATCGTCTGGAACCCGCTGCCCAGCAGCGGCCCCAGGAACATCGTGGAACCACCGACCACTGCGGTGACCAGACCTTCGACGGCGGCGATGAAGTCGAAGTCACCAGGGGCGATGAGCCGGACGTAGTAGGCGTAGAGGACGCCGTACAGCCCGGCGACCGCCCCTGCCGTGACGAAGGCGGCGAGCCGGTGGCGACCCACGTCGATGCCCATGGAGCGGGCGGCCAGCTCGTCCTCGCGGATGGCCTCCAGGGCGCGCCCGTACCGGGAACGGCCCATCCGCCAGAACCAGTAGGCCACCAGCGCAAGCGCCGTCCAGGCCATGCCGACGGTGAGGACCCGGGGTACCCCGAGGCCCTGGGCGCCACCGGTCCACTCCTGGTTGAGCAGCACCACCCGCACCGCCTCGGCGAACCCGAGGGTGGCGATGGCCAGGAAGACCCCGCGCAGGTGCATGGTCGGCAGGCCGAGGACGACGGCGGCGAGCGCACCGACCGACATGCCGATCACCACGGCGATCAGCAGCGCAGGGATCTCGCCGACGTCGGCCCCGCTGGGTGCCAGGGAGGCCCCGGAGAACGCCGCCAGCGACGCGAAGCCGGCCTGGCCGAGGCTGAGCTGCCCGGCGATGAGGACGGCGTAGAAGGAGTAGGCGAAGATCGCGCCCAGGGCGATGAAGGTCAGGGTGGTGGCGTACTGGTCCAGCATCAGACCTCCCGGACCTTCCGCGCGCCGAGCAGCCCCTGCGGGCGCAGCAGCAGGATCACGAACAGCAGGCCGAAGGCGATGACGTCCCTCCAGGACGAGCCGATGTACTGGACGGCGAACACCTCGGCCAGGCCCAGCAGCAGCCCGCCGATGAGCGCACCGGGCAGCGAGCCCATGCCGCCGACGATGATGACGGCCAGGCCCTTGAGCTCGATCGCCGAACCCATGCCCAGCTGGGCGGTGTTCACGTTGATGGCGAACAGCACGCCGGCGACCGCGCCGAGCGCCGAGGAGATCGCGAAGGTGACCGCGGTGACCCGGTCGACGTCCACGCCGAGCACCCGCGCCGCCGTCGGGTTCTCCGCGACCGCGCGCATCCCCCGACCCAGCCGCGTCCGGGTGACCATGTACGTGAGGCCCACCATGAGGGCGAGGGAGATCCCGAGGATCACCACCTGCACGAGGGTCACCTGGGCGCCGGCGAGCTCGAACCGGGTGTCGGGGAACGAGCCCGGCGGGAAGCGGCGGGTGTCCGGACCGTAGCGCCACTGCAACAGCGCGACCAGCATGCCGGCGAGCGCGATGGAGGAGATCAGCCCGGCGAAGTGGGCGTCGGCCCGGCCCTTGAGCGGCCGGAACGCCACCCGCTCGATGACCAGGCCCAACACGGCGCCGAAGACGAACACGATCGGCAGGGCGGCCCAGAGGGACAGCCCACCCCGCTCGACCAGCTCGATGCCGACGAAGGCGGAAGCGGCGAAGACCGCGGGGTGCGCCAGGTTCAGCCGGTCGAGGATGCCGAAGACCAGCGTGAAGCCGATGGCGAACAACGCGTAGATCGAGCCGATGAAGATGCCGTTGAGGAGCTGCTGCACAGCGTTGCCTGTTCTCGTCGTGGGTGCCCGGGCACGGTAGCCGACACGCGCACGACCGGGGCCCCGGTCCGAGGACCCGGGGCCCCGGTCGGGGTCGCAGCGCGGCGCCGGCCGGTCAGCCGACCGGCACCGCGTGCCGGGTCATTCGAGAACGGTGAACTCGCCGTCCTGGACCACCTGCACGACGGCCGGGTGGTCGGCGTCCCGGTTCTCGTCGATGGAGAACTCACCGAGGACGGTGGGCAGGCCCTCGATCTGCCCCAGCGCCTCCTGGATGTCGTCCCGCTCCGCAGAGCAGTTGGCGCGCACGGCGTGGTCGACCAGCTTGAGCCCGGTGTAGGCCTGAGCGGCGAACTGGTCGGGCTGCGCACCGTACTCGGCCTCGTAGGCCTCGAGGAACGCCTGGTTCTCGGGGTTGTCGGAGGACGAGTTCCAGGCGGCGCCGACGACGACACCCTCGGCCGCCTCGCCGGCGTCGGCCATCAGCTGCGGGTTGTTGAACCCGTTGCCGCCGATGATCGGCACATCGATCCCGAGCTCACGGGCCTGGGTCACCAGCGGCACCGCGGCCTCGATCAGCCCGGAGACGACCAGCGCATCCGGGTTGCTCTCCTGGGCCTGGGTCAGCAGGGCGCGGAAATCGGTGTCCGACTTGGAGAAGGTGATCGTCTCGCTGACGTTCACGCCCTCGTCCTCCAGCGCGGCGGTGAACGCCTCGTACCCGGACTCGGTGAACGCGTCGTCGTTGCTGTACATGACGACGACGTCCTCGAGCCCGAACTGTTCGGTCGCCAGGGCGATCGTCTGCGGGATCACCGCTTGCTCGGTGAGGGAGTCGCGGAAGACGTAGTCACCGATCTCGGTGACGCCCGCGGCGGTGTTGGAGATGCCCAACACCGGGACGCCGGCGTCCTGGGCGATCGGGTCGGCCTGGACGGCGGCGTTGGACAGCGTCGGCCCGATGATGAGGCTCGCGTCGTCGGAGACGAACTGGTCGAACAGGGTGATGGCCTGCCGGGGGTCGGTCTGGTCGTCCTCGATCGTGAGGTCGTAGGTGACGCCGTCCTGCTCAGCGAGCTCCGCGGCGGCCAGTTCCAGGCCGCGCTGCTGGGACTCGCCGTAGCTGGCCGCTGCGCCGGTGAGGCTGAGCACCGCGCCGATGGGCACCTCGCCCTCGATGGTGCACGATTCGCCGCTGCCCTCGCCGGTCAGCCCCCCGGAGGCGGTGGAGTCCCCGCCGTCGCCGCCGGAGGAGCAGGAGGCGAGGACGACGACCGCGGCGCCGGCCGCGGCAACGGTGTGGAGCTTGGTGCGCATGTCTCTCCCTTGTCGAGCACGACGACCACGTCGGCCCCGACGAGGCGACCGCGCGTCCCCCGGGGCGGGCGGGCGTGCCCGTGCCGCCCGGACGTCGTGGGCCGACCGAGACGGTCGGCCGGTTACGCGAGTCACAGTAGGCACCTGCTGCCCGCCCCTCCGCAGCGGCGGGCGAAGCGTGTGCAGAACGTGACCCACCAGGACCGTGAGACGTGGGCGCATCGCTGCCTGCTGGTCCGCCAGCAGAGGTCGGTACCGCGTCGTCCACTCCGTCCACGACGACGAGGTGCTCGTGCGGGTCGTGCGCATCCCGCACCGAGCTGACGCCTACGACCGATGGTCCCGCCTGGCGAGAACCGGATGTCAGCCGACGTCTTCACGGCGTGTGCGGAAGGACCGTGTCGCCCTCGTTCGGATTCCAGTGTCGTCTCGGGCGCGTCTGTCCGGCCCCCGGTAGCTTTCGGCCTCGGTCAGCGCTCGACATGACCGTTCGCCTTCGGGGGTCTGGTGCCTGCGCGACCCGAGGACACGGACCTGCCGGTGATGCCTGCGCCGACACGCTGCCTGCCGAGACGCCGACACTGTGCGACGAGAGGGAGCCATGGTGCTCAGGATCTTGAGGGCCTGGGTGGCGGCGACGCTGATGGCATCCGGGGGCTCGTGACGGCGATGCATCGGCCGGCCCGAAGTCACGATGCCACCGTCGAGCCGGCGGTGGTGATCTGCAGTTCGGACGAACACGGGCGCCCGGTCACCTGCTGAGTGGTCTTCTCCGGTGACCGAGCTGAAGCGACGCCGGCCATGACGACCCGGTGGCGGTCCCCCGGCCTGCCGGAACATCGGAGGCGTCGAGCGGTTGAGAAAGGTGAACGCTCAACTTAACTCGTCAGGAGAGGACCACCCATGGCCACGGAGGCGATCCGCACGCGGGGCATCGGCCGGTTCGACATGATCTGCACCAGCGGGAGCACGCCAGCCGCCGACGACGTGCCGGCCACCGGACACGAGGTGCGGGCATGACCACGCTGGGCATCCTCGGCGCCGGAAAGGTGGGCACCGTGCTGGCCCGACTCGCGGTCGCGGCCGGGTACGACGTGCGGATCGCCGGCTCGGGCGCCCCGGCGAAGATCGCCTTGACCGTCGAGGTGCTCGTCCCGGGGGCGACCGCCACCACGGCGGCTGCCGCCGCGCTCGAGGCCGATGTCGTCGTCCTGGCCCTGCCGCTGGGCAAGCACCGCACGCTGCCGGTCGATGCCCTGGACGGGAAGCTGGTCATCGACGCCATGAACTACTGGTGGGAGGTCGACGGGATCCGCGACGACCTCACCGATCCGCGCACCTCGACCAGCGAGATCGTGCAGGCGTTCCTGCCGACGGCCCGGGTGGTGAAGGCGTTCAACCACATGGGTTACCACGACCTCGAGGGTGGAGCCCTCCCCGCCGGCACTCCCGGCCGGAAGGCGATCGCCATCGCCGGGAACGAGGCGACCGACCTCGACGTGGTCGCCCGGATCGTCTCCGACCTGGGCTTCGACCCGGTCGTCGCCGGCCCTCTCGCGCACGGGGTGCGCCTCGAACCGGGCACCGAGCCCTTCGGCGCCGACGTCGACGCCGAAGAGCTGCGCGCGATGATCGACCGCTTCGCCACCTCCGACCGCGGCCGGGAGGTCGTCGCCGCCCGGCGGTGACGGCCTTCTCCACGCAGGGCAGAGAGCCCGACGGCGGGTCCATCAGGCCGGTGGGGGTTCTGCTGTTCCTGGTGTCGACACGTCCGCTCGAGGCCTGGAGGACCACCGGTCGCAGTCGGTGATGCGTCGGGAGCACGACCGAGGACCACCAGTGCGCTCCCGGGTCGGATGAGCCGCCCGTCCCCCGTCCGTGACGAGGCGGTCCCGGGGTACGTGGACTCTGTCGAGGTCGGTGCCAGGCTTCGACGTGCGGGCACCGGTGATCTGCCCAACCGCAGCACTGCCCCGATCGCGCCGACGACGGCGGTCTCGTCCTCCCCGCCACCGCCGTCCGTGCCGTCGCGTCGCGGCTCTACGATCGCGCGCCGTGCACCAGCAGTCAGTGACCTCGATCGTCCGCGGCCACTGGGACGGGCTGTGGAACCGGCGCGACCTGTCGGTGATGGACGAGCTCATCGCAGCGCCCTGTGCGGCACTTCCCCGCCGGGACCCGGTCGCTGAGCCGAGCACAGTCCACGCAGGAGGTCCGCAGCTCATGGCGGCAGGTCCCGGCAGATGCGGCGACCACCGTCGACGACCAGGTGACCGACGGGGTCAGGTGTGGACGAGGGGCACGACCACCGGCGTGGACCTCGGCGCCGGGGCAGACCCAGGTGGTCACCCGGTCGGCGGTGCACCGGGTCGCCGATGCCCGGACAGCCGAGTCCTGGAGCGCCACCCTGCCCGGCGTCGACTGACGCTGACGGTCTCCCCTGCCGGATCGCCGTGCGCCGCGGCGCGCCCGATCAGGCCAGGTCGGGCAACCGGTGCGTGACCGTCGTCCTGCGCCGGCTGACGACCGCGTACCCGGCCACGAAAGCGATCACTGCGGCGCCCATCCCGGCGAGCGTCCAGCGCAAGCCGACGACGTCGGCGAGCAGGCCCAGGGGAAGTGCGGCGATGCCGAACGCACCGAAGCTGAGCATGACCAGGCCCTGCACGCGCCCGTGGAACTCCGTGTCGGACAGGGCGAGGAGCTGCGACTGGTTGGTGGTCTGGAAGGCGAGCATCGCCGCGCCGACGGCAAGGAGCACGGCCACCGCGACGTAGACGTTGGGCGCGATCGCCAGCGAGCAGAGGGCGATGCCGAAGACGGCGCCCGAGGCCACCAGGATCCGCGTCTGCCGGACCCATGAGCTGTGCCGTCCCAGGAGCAGACCTGCTGCGACCCCGCCGACCGCGGACGTCGCCGACAGGACCCCGTAGCCGACCGAGCCGAGGCCGAACAGGTCGCCGGAGATGGTCGGCATGAAGGCCAGGTAGGGCATCCCCATCATCGTGACGCCGATGCCGCACCACACCAGGGCGCCGAGCTCGGGGTGCCGCCGGACGTAGTGCAGGCCATCGGCGAGTTCGCCCAGTGGGGACCGGCCGGAGGCCTCCCCGCGCCGCCCGACCGGGAGGGCGGCGGTCAGGATCATCCCGACGATCGCCAGGACCGCGCTGAACAGGAAGACCGCCTCGACGCCCCAGGCCACCGAACCGATGACCACGCCGGCCAGCGCCGGACCGACCACCCGGCTCACCTCGGCATTGACCAGCAGCAGGGAGACGGCCTGCGGCACCGACGCGCGGGGGACCAGCTCGGCGAGGAAGGCCATCCGGGCGGGACCGAACAGGGCGAAACCCACGGCCTGCAGCACGCTCGCGCCGACCAGCATCCAGTAGGCGATGACGTCGAAGACGACGGCCAGCCCGATCCAGGCGCTCGACACCGCCAGCAGCAGCACCGAGAGCTGCAGCACCAGCCGTTTGGGCAGCCGGTCGGCGGCCACGCCACCCCACGGGGTGGCCAGCAGCAGGGCCACGCCGAAGGCCAGCAGGATCCCGCCCAGCGCAGCGTTCGACCCGGTCAGCTCGTACGCCAGCCAGCCGCGGGCGATCGCCTGCGCCATGACGCCCAGGAAGACCGCGACGGCGTTGAGGTAGAGGACCAGGAAGCCGCCGATCCGCAGGATCGCCATCGCGCCGAGAGGCGAGGTCTCCGGTGGCACCGGGAGGGCTGTCTTCCCCGGGACCGGGACGGCCGGTACCGGCACCTCGGGTGGCGGGGCCGGCTCCGATGCGGCCGGTGTCCATCCCGGCTCATCGCAGCGTTCGTCGACGTGCCGGATGACCTCTCCGCTCATGGTCCCCCTCGTCCGGCGTCGAAGCGGGGAACCTGACCGTCCACCACCACGTCCCGAGCGAGCGGGCACCCTCTCGACCCTGCCACATCAGGCGCCCGACGATGAGCAGGCACCGGGCACGGACGAGCACGAGGATCGTCCCGCGAACGGCCCGCTGCCGTGACGGGCGACACCGGTCGGCGGCCAGGCGGACATGATCGTCGACATCGCGCCGGACCACGTCGCGGCGGGCCTGCCGCGACGTGGTCCGTGCGATGTCGCGCCGGCTCAGCCGACCGGCACCGGCACCGGTGCAGGGCTCGCGGGAGCGGCCTCGACCTCGCCCTCCACCCGCACCACGGGGAGCAGCCGGTCGAGCCACCCCGGCAGCCACCAGTTGGCCTTGCCCAGCAGCGCCATCGTCGCCGGCACGAGCACCATGCGCACCAGCGTCGCGTCGAGCGCGATGGCGACGGCGAGCCCCAGACCGATCATCTTGACGAACGGGTCCGGGGTCGCGACGAACGACAGGAACACCGCCGTCATGATGAGCGCTCCGCAGGTGATGACGCGGGCGCTGGACGCCAGCCCGCGCGCGACCGCCTCGACGTTGTCCCCGGTGGCGTCGTACGCCTCGCGGATGCGCGAGACGAGGAAGACCTCGTAGTCCATCGACAGGCCGAACAGCACGGCGAAGAAGATGGCCGGCAGCGGCGAGGCGATGAGGTAGGTGCTCTCGAGCCCGATCAGGCCGCCGAGCCAGCCCCACTGGAAGACCGCGACGACGACGCCGTAGGCCGCGCCGATCGACAGCAGGTTCATGACGACGGCCTTGAGGGCGACCGTGACGGACCGGAACACCGCGACCAGCAGCAGGAACGACGCGGCCAGGACCGACCCCAGGAGCAGCGGCAGGGTCGAGCTGAGCGAGGTGTCCAGGTCGATGGCCAGGGCGGCCTGGCCGGTCACGTGCACGCCGTCGGGCGCGCCGGACCGGATCCGCTCCAGCGTCTGCGCCGTGGCCGGGTCGGCCGGCGCGGTGGTCGGCAGCGCCGTCAGCACGGCGGTGTCGCCGTCCGTGGAGAGCCTCGCCTCGGCGACCGAGCCGATGCCGGGGTCGGCCGCGATGCGCTCGGCGAGCAACGGGACGTCGTCCACGCCCAGCCTGGAGCCCGAGAGGTCGGCGACGACGAGCAGCGGCGCGTTCATGCCGGGCCCGAAGCCGTCGGCGAGCAGGTCGTGCGCCTGCCGGTGCGTGGCGCCCACCGGCGCGTCGCCGGCGTCGGGGAAGCCGGTCTTCATCGACAGCGCGGGCGCGGCCAGCATCAGGAGCAGCAGCGCCGCCACGACCAGGTAGGGCCAGGGCCGCGCGGAGATGCGGTGGGACAGCCCCCACCAGACGGTCGCCTCGACGGGACGCGCGGGACGCCGCCGTCCGACCACCCGACCGGCGTCGATGCGGTCGCCGAGCAGCGACAGCAGCGCGGGGAGCAGGGTGAGCGCCGTCGCCACGGCGAACAGCACGACGAGCGACGTCGCGAGGCCGATCGATGCGAGCACGCCCATGCCGGTCAGCACGAGGGCGGCCATGGCGAGCACCACGGTGACGCCGGCGAAGAACACTGCGGTGCCGGAGGTGCCCATCGCGGCCGACAGGGCCGTCGCGTTGTCCTGGCCGGCGATCCGGTTCTCGCGGTAGCGGGACACCAGGAACAGCGCGTAGTCGATGCCGACGCCGAGACCCACCATCGCGGCGATCACGGGCCCGGAGGTGGAGACGTCCATCGCGCCGGCGAGCACGGTGATGCCGCTGAGCCCGGCGGCCACCGCGACCAGCGCCAGCGCGATCGGCACGAGCGCGGCCACCACCGTGCCGAACGCGACGACGAGGACGACCAGCGCGACGAGGACGCCGACCGCCTCGGCGCCCGACGGCTGAGGCTCGGTGGTGAGGAACACCGCCTCACCGCCGACCTCAGCGGCGAGCCCGGCGTCGCGCGCCGGAGCGAGGGCCGCGGCGAGCGCCTCGGCCGGCTCCGGCCCGAGCTCTCCGGACGGCGCGTCCAGGACGATGTCGGCGAAGCCGATCCGCCCGTCGGGCGAGACGGCGCCGCTCGCGAAGGGATCGGTCACCGCGGTGACGCGCTCCACCGCGCGCAGCTGGACGAGCGTCGCCCCGACGTCGTCCCGGTAGCCGGTGAGGAGCTCGCCCTCCGGCGCGGCGAACACCGCGACGGCGGAGCCGACGGCCGCCTCGGGGAAGCCCTGCTCGAGCAGCTCGGTGGCGGCGGCGCTGTCGCTGCCACGCACGGTCAAGTCATCGAGGTACGCGCCGCCGAGCGTGCCCGAGAGCGCGACGACGAGCGCGGCGAGCAGGGCCCAGGCGCCGATCGTCCGCTTCGGGCGGCGGGCGCTCGCGGTGCCGATGCGTCGGATCCAGCCGTTCATGGTCGCTCCAGGGAGTCAGTGGAAGGCGGTCACCTCGGACTGTCCGCGCGAGCCGCGCTGCCGTCGCCCGGCGCGGGACGGGCTCGGGGCGGCGCCGTCTCCCCCTGGAGGAGGAGACGGGTGCCCGTCTCCGGACCGGCGACAGCAGCGCCGGGCGCGCCTACGTTCAGCGCATGCGACCCGGCCCGTTCACGCGCTGGCCGCGGGCGGCCGACGCCGTCCTGGCCGCAGTGCTGTTCGTGCTCACGCTGCTCTTCACGACGGGGCCGGACGACTCGTGGGTGCTGCGCGACCTCGGCGACGTCCCGCTCTGGGTCGTGCTGCTCTTCGCCGTCGGCAGCGGCGCGCTGTACTGGCGCCGCCACGCACCCGTCGTCGTCCTCGCCGTCGTCCTCGCCGCGTGGGCGCTGACCCTCGGGACCGGCCACGCCGACCTCGGCGGCCATGCGCTCTTCGCCCTCTACGCCCTCGGGCGCTACGGGTCGGTCGAGCGGTGGGGACACGTCGGGGTGGACGTCGCGCTCGTCGTGCTCGTGCTCGACGGGGTCACCGGCGACGTCCCGTGGAGCGGGGTCGGGTTCGGCGTCGTCATCTTCTTCGCGGTCTGGTACGTCGGACGTCGGCTGCGGCTGCGCGCCGAGCGCGCCGTGGTGCAGGAGCGCGAGCTGAGGGAGCGGGAGGGTCGCATCGTGGCCGAGGAGCGGTCCCGGATCGCGCGCGAGCTGCACGACGTCGTCGCGCACCGGGTGAGCCTGATGACCGTCCAGGCCGGGGCGGCCAAGACCGTCGCGGCCGACGACCCGGTGGCAGCCGCGCGTGCGATGGGCGCGGTCGAGGAGGCCGGCCGGCAGGCGCTGGACGAGCTGCGGTACCTGCTCGGCGTGCTGCGCCCGTCCGCCGTCGCGGACGACACCACGCCCCAGCCGGGCCTGGTCGACCTCCCCGCGCTGGTGGCGCGGATGCGCGAGGCGGGCCTGGACGTCGACCTGGACATCGACGGCGTGACCTGCGGGCTGCCCGCGCGGGTGGAGCTGTCGGCGTACCGCATCGTCCAGGAGTGCCTGACCAACGTGGTCAAGCACGCGGGCCCGGGCGCGCGCACCGGCATCCGGCTGACGGCCGAGGGACGGGAGCTCGTCGTCGAGGTGAGCGACGACGGCAGCGGCGGGACGTCGCTGCCCGGCGCCGGCCACGGCATCGTCGGCATGCGCGAGCGCGCGCAGCTGCTCGGTGGCAGCCTCGACGTCGGCCCGCGTCCGGACGGCGGGTTCGCCGCGCGGGCCCGCCTGCCGCTCGACGGCGGGGCGGCATGACGATCCGGGTGGCCGTCGTCGACGACCAGGCGCTCGTGCGTGGCGCGTTCGCGATGGTGCTGAACCACCAGCCCGACATCGAGGTCGTCGCGGAGGCCGGTACCGGCGTCCAGGCGATCGACGTCGCCCGCCGGCACCGGCCCGACGTCGTGCTGATGGACATCCGCATGCCGGAGATGGACGGCCTGGAGGCCACGGCGCGCATCGTCGCCGAGCTCGGCGACGCGGTGCGGGTGCTCATCCTCACGACGTTCGAGCCGGACGAGTACGTCTACCGGGCGCTGCGCGCGGGAGCGAGCGGCTTCGTCCTCAAGGACCTGCCGCCCCAGCAGCTGGTCGTCGCCGTCCGCACGGTGGCCGACGGCGGCGCGCTGCTGGCGCCGTCGATCACCCGGCGGCTGATCGAGCGGTTCGCGGCGCAGCGCTCGCCCGACACCGCCCTCGCGGGACGGCTGGGGAGCCTGACCGCCCGGGAGCGCGACGTCGTCACCGCCGTCGCGAGGGGGCGGAGCAACGCCGAGATCGCGCGCGAGCTGTACATCGGAGCGGCGACGGTGAAGTCCCACGTGTCGAGCGTGCTCACCAAGCTCGGCCTGCGCGACCGCGCCCAGGTGGTGGTGTTCGCCTACGAGGCGGGGCTCGTCGAGCCGGGCGCCTGAACGCCAGGCGACGCCCTCTCCGGCGTGCGTTGCGCCGACTGTGTGCGGTGAGACCTCGCCCCACCGAGGGGTGACCGACTTCCCACCGGTCTCGCAGGGCAACACATCCGGCGGTACCACGTGGCCGTGGTCCCTGCTGGTGCCTGCCGAGGACTCCCCCACGAGCTCGTGGAGGACCGGGAACATGGCCTCCGCGCGGTGGCAGTCGTAGGGAGAACACCGGATGTCCCGGTCGTGCCCGGCGCCTAGCGTCCGGGATGGGTCGGACAGGCGCCCCGAACGCCAGAGACGCCGACCCCGAGCGGACAGGAGACGGCGATGGCCGGAAGAGCCGTGATCAGCCTCAGTACCGGACTCGAGGACAGCGAGAAGGTGACGGTCGCGTTCCTGGTGGCGGTGGGCGCCGCCGAATCGGGGCGGCCGACCTTGATGTTCCTCACCAAGGAGGCCGTCCGACTCGCCGTCGACGGTGTCGCAGTCGCCGTCGCGTGTGACGGTTGCCCGTCCCTGACGGACCTCATGAAGCGTTACGAGGCGGCCGGCGGCAGGTACTACGTGTGCCCCATCTGCCTGAACGCCAAGCGGCTGGACCAGGCGCCCTTGCTCGACACAGCCGAGGCCCAGGGAACGGTGCCGATGTGGGCATGGATCGGCGACGAGGGCGCCACGACGTTCAGCTACTGAGCGGCTACAGCCCCGGGCGGCACACGGTGGTGAGGGCTGCGGTGGCAGCGAGGCGCGCGAACTCCTCCCGCGGCCATCCGCACCTCCGTCACCATGGCCGAGTGCCGCAGGACCATGTCGGTCCACTCGGGCCCGGGATCCCGGACGGAGCGCGCTCCGTCGGGCGGACCGCTCTGACCGACGTGTCGTTCGGGGTCACGACCATCACCCGCGAAGTGATGCAGCCGGGCTGGCGTTGGGCGGAGGACGTCAAGCCCGTCGTCGGCACGGCCCTTTGCGCAGCCGGGCACCGGCTGTACGTCGTGTCCGGACGGATGCAGGTGGTCACGCCGGATGCCGAGTTCCAGGTCGCCGAGGGCGATGCCGTCGTGATCTACCCGGGCCACGACGCCTGGACCGTGGGCGACGACCCCTGCGTGCTCGTGGACTTCTCCTCGGAGTACAGCCACCTCATCGCCGCCGGCGATGCGTACCAGCGGAGAACCGAAGCGGCACGGGGGTCCCGAGGCCACCGCGCTGGGCGGACGGACGTCGTCGCCGACCTGCGGGCCGACGCGCGAGCCGGTCGGCTGGACAGTGGCGCCGTGGAGATCGTGCTGAGCGCGGTGGGCCGGAGATCGAGCCGAGCGTCTGCGCCGGCAGGCCTGACTGCACGGGAGACTCAGGTGCTGGTGCTGATCGCCTCAGGCGCGTCCGCGAACCAGGTGGCTCGCATGCTCGGCATCCGACCCAAGACCGCAGCGACGCACATCGAGCGCATCTACGCCAAGAGCGCTGTCACCAACCGTGCCTCGGCGACACGCTTCGCCATCCAGCACGGCCTGATCGATCCCATCTGCTGAGGACTCGCTCCCGGGTCTGCGCTTCCGGTCGTGCGGACGGTCCGGTGGATCGGTCGGGGCGGATCACGGCCGTAGCCGTGTGCGTAGGCAGGGAGTCGCCCCTCGGACCAGATCGAACCCTGTCAGCCGGGGCCGCGGGGGTGCAGTCGTTCCTCGCTGCGGTACGTCCGGTCGGTCCGGGAGGAGCCGCAGCAGACGCCCCCCTGCGGCTCATCCCAGACGATGGGCGGCGGTCGCGGCCAGCGCACCCAGACTGTTCGTCGCCAGATGGAGGAGGGCGGGGGCCAGCAGGCTGCCGCTCCGGAGGCGCAGCCAGGCGAACAGGACTCCCGCTACCGCCGTGAACGCGCATCCCAGCAACACGGCGACGACGAGTCCCGCGGGCCCGTCGGTCAGGGCGTTGGCCGTGGCCGCGCTCAGCGTGGGACGGATGTGCCAGATCCCGAAGAGGACCGCCGAGACCGCGACGGCCGCACGCGGCGAGAGGATCCGCATCAGCGCCGCCAGCAGGACGCCACGGAAGGCCGTCTCCTCCCACAGGACGGTGCCGAGCGGGATCCGGACCAGCGCCTGATAGGCGACCTCGGCGGAGCTGGCACCGGCGAGCCGTGCATCCGCCAGGAGGGGGCGGAGCGCCGGGACCGTGAGGCCGGCCGCGTAGCCGGCGGCGACCACGGCGGAGCACGCTCCGCCCCATCGCAGTCCGGCCCGCGCCCTCCGGGGATCGAGTCCCAGTTCCTTCCAGGTCAAGCCGACGGACCGAGCCCCCAGGAGCAGCAGGCCCGTCGCTGCCAGGTTGACCGGGACGTAGGACTGCGGGTAGCCCGGCGTCCGGGTGATGACGACGTTGTTCCAGGCGGCGAGGAGCACGGCGACGGAGGCGGCGAACAGGAGCGCGCCCCGGCGGCCTGCTGGGCGAACATGCACGCGTGAGGTCTTCCCCGTTCGCGCGCCGGCTCACCTTCGCGGCCATGGCGCTGTCCTGCGTCGCTGCTGTGATGGTCTGGGGCGAGCTGTCGGTGGAGGCGCTCGTCGTGATCGGCACCGCCGGGACCGCCGTCGTCGTCGTGGCGTTGGTCCGGCAGTCGGGCCGGACCGCTCCACCGGTGGGGCGACGAGGGCTGCCGTGGCTCGCCCTCGTGACCGCCGCCGTGTCCTGGGAACTCGTGACCCTCGCCGACGACCAGCTGCCGACGGCGAGCGATCTCGCGGATCCCTTCCTCGCCGAACCGCTGCTGCGCGGCGCCGCCACCGTGTGCTGGCTGGCCGTCGGGGCCTGGCTGCTCGATCGTCCGCGCCGCCGGCCACAGCGATGACCAACGGCGTCCTCCTGAGCGCTGCCGGCTTCCTGGGGCTGCTCGTCGTCGGTGTGGCGATCGAGGTCTGCGCCCGGCTCGGACTCGGTCCGGCCACCGCGGGCCGAGCTCTCGGCGCCGCCATGCGGACGACGCCCGGCCGCGCAGTCGTCCTGCTCACCTGGCTCTGGCTCGGCGTGCACTTCCTGGCCCGTTGATGCGCACGATGTTCGGGAGGATGGTGCCGTGAAGCCCTTGCTCGTAGCCGCCGTCGTCCTCCTGGTCATCGCCCTCGGCCTCGCCGGTGTCGTCCTCGGCGGGGCCGACGATTCACCGGGCCTCCAGGGGCTGGGAGCGGCGCTCGTCCTCGGTGCGGTGGTCGTCGGCGTGCGGACCGTGCGACGCGCGGGATGACAGCGCAGCCACCTGCCGCGCGTCACGCACCGTCGGAGAGGCGGAACCGCTGCCGGTAGGACGTCGGCGTGGTGGCGTAGGCCGCGGTGAAGTTCTGGCGGAGGGTCACGGCGCTGCGGAAGCCGCACGCGCGCTGTCCGCTCGATCGACCAGGTCGTGGTCTCCAACAGCCGCCGGACCTCCTCGAGTCGCTGGGTCAGGACCCAGCGGGCAGGGGTGGTCCCGACCGCTTCGGTGAACCGGCGGGTGAAGTTGCGCCCGCTCATCCGGGCGTGGTCGGCCAGCTGGTCGACCGACAGGTCCCGGTCGAGGTTGGCCAGCGCCCAGTCCATGGTCGCGCCGATCTGGCCTCCCCCGCCCGGATCGGGCACGGGCCGCTGGACGAACTGCGCCTGGTCTCCGTCGCGGTGCGGTGCCACCACCAGGTGCCGGGCCAGCGTGTTGGCCGCGGCACTGCCGAGGCGAGTGCGGACCACGTGCAGACAGGCGTCCAGGCCCGAGGCGGTGCCGGCTGATGTGAGGACGTCGCCGTGGTCGAGGTACAGGGACATCCGCCGTCCAGGGCCGTGCCGTCTACGGCGCCACGCAGTAGGCGGGTCACTCCCCGCCCGGGCGGTCCGTTGGCTGGCGGGATCAGGTGGCGACCTGGTCGGCGTCGGTCGCCGTGAGGTAGGTCTGCAGGGTCAGGTCGTCGAAGTGCAGGAGCTCCGGGGCAGGGCCGCGGTCGGCGCGGCGTGGGGTCAGGGACACCGGCACCAGGGTGATCGTCTGCAACGCGTCGCCGGCGGCGAGGAGGCGCTGGAGCGCTCCGGTGATGGTGACGTAGGTGTCGAAGGACGTCAGCGGTGGCGCGAGCCGGAGGTCCTCGCCGGGGGCCGGGGCGTCGCAGTGCCCTTCGCCGCCGTAGCACCCGCCGTGGCCGAAGACGGTGTACCGGCCGGCGTAGCCATGCTCGGCCGTCCGGGGTGTGCCGGCGGTGGCGTCGGGGTCGTTGAGGAAGACCCGGACCTCGTAGGACGTGCTCGAGTGGTCGACGCCGGTGACGACCAGGTCGGCGCGGCTGAAGGGCGCTGGTGGGACGTCGCCGGGGAAGGCGAGGTCGATGACGCGGGTCTGGTCGTCCCGTCCGGTGCGTGCCTGCTCGAGCGTCGCCATCGCAGCCTCCTCAGCCGATGACCTGGGCGGCGTACTCGTAACCCAGGCTGGAGATGTCCAGGGTCTCGCGAACCGTCGTGGGGAACGGTGGCAGCGCGCGGTCGAGCAGCCTGGCCGGTGGGTCGCCGTTGCGCGGGGAGAGCTGCCAGAGGTACCACAGCCGGTCGATCATCGAGTGGTGCGCCCAGAAGACCGGGTCGAAGGCCGCGGTCGGCGCTGCGGACATCGCTCCCCCGACCCAGCCGTGGACGCCGTTGTGGATGCTCTCCAGGATCCGGCTGAAGTCGGTGAAGGTCGTGGCGCGCAGTGCGCGCTGCACGGTCGGGTCCCGCGGCAGTTCGTCGGGCTCCTCGGGGTCGCGCAACGTGATGGGGTCCGGGCCCTCGCTGATCGCGCCGGGGAGGTTCTCCCGCACGAGTTCGAGATCGTCGGGGCCGAGCACGACCGGGCCGGCGCTCAGCGGGTTCGTCGGGCCGTCCGTGGACGAGCTGAACGCGGTGGGCAGGCCTCGGTCGTGCGAGACCGCCGACGACCAGTCCCACCACGGGAGAGCCACCTCGACCGTCTCGTCCCCCCGCGCCCGGCGCAGGGCGGCGGTGAGCGCCCGTTCGACGTGGTAGAGGTACGCCCGGTGCCACGGCAGGAACAGTGCGGTCCCGTGTTCGCAGTAGACCGGGAGCGGCAGGCCGTGGATCCCGGCGAAGAACCCGAAGCCGCGGTCGTCGTCGATCTCGTAGAACGCCTGGAACGCCTCGCGCAGGTCGACAACCTCGGCCGGCGTCAGGTTCTCCGCGTTCTTCCGCAGCCCCACGGGCACACCTCCGCCGCATCGCTCCCGTCCTGCGGCCATCGTCGCCGCTGGCGGCCGGGGTGTCCATCACCTGCCGGGTCCCGACGGCACGGTCGTTGACCTCGCCCCAGGGGCCGGGGCCACGCTGTGCTGAGGACAGTCCCCGACCCAGGCCAGGAGAAACCGTGCACACCCATCTGAGCGCCGGTGAGTTCACCGCGCTGACCGGCTTGTCGGCCAAGGCGCTCCGGCTGTACGGGGAGCGAGGGGTCCTCTCCCCCGACGCCGTCGACCCGCAGACCAACTACCGCAGCTACTCCCCCGCGCAGTTGCGCCAGGGCATCACGGTGGACCTCCTCCGCCGCGCGAACGTGCCGGTGACCGAACTGACGCGATGGGCCGACTACCCCTTCGTCGAACGACGGCAGGAGCTGGCCCTGCTCCGAGCGATGGAGGACTTCTTCCTCGACGTGGCCGAGGAGATCAGCCGCTCCGACCCCGCACGCCTGGCTGCCCGGAGCACGCCGGCCGAACCCCTGCCCTGGGCGGGTGTCTCGTACGGGTTCCCGGTCCCCGGCGAGGCCCAGGAGCGCATCGAGGTGTTCGGTGCACAAGCCCTCCTCCTGCCGGCGGTCGACGCCGCGTTCGAGGAAGCCCTGACCGACCTGGGCCTGGCCCCGGCGACGCACCGGTGGACAGCAGTCCCCGAGACCACCGGCCCGGCAGCCGCCCAGCAGGCAGCCATGGTGATCGCCCGCCCCTGCTCCACCGACCTGTCGGCTGCCGGACGGCGGCACGTCGCCGAATGCGTCCGGCAGCAGTCCGGTGTCGAGGTCGGCGTCGTCACCGGCACCCTCCCCCGTCGGCTCGAGATCACCTTCCCGGTGGACGGCCTCGCCGAGCGCACCCTGGTGCAGGAGGCCGCGCACGACCATCAGCAGCTGCTCGCCTTCGCGCACCACTGCGCTCGCGAGGGACTGACCATGGTCGGGAAGTCGGCACGCCAGGTCGTCGCCGGTTCCTCGCTCAGCACACCGACTGCGCCACCGATCACCGTCTTCGACGCCCAGCCGAACGCCTGACGCAGCAGGGTGCGGTGACCGTGCCGCCGGCGCGCGATGACGAGCGGCAGGCTTAAGGTCGCGCGTGGACTTCGCCGACCTGAGCCGGCCGTTCGTCATCGCGCACCGCGGCGGGTCCCTGCAGGTGCCCGAGCACACGATGGAGGGCTACCGGTTCGCCGTGGGCCAGGGCCTCGAGGTCATCGAGCAGGACGTGGTGACGCTCGCCGACGGCGGCCTCGGCGTCATGCACGACGGCACCGTGGACCGCATGACCACCTCCAGCGGCAACGTCGCCGACCACACGTCGGTGACCTGGAAGCAGCTCGACATCGACGCCTCGGTCATCCTCGGCGGAGGCTGGTCCGACGGCCTGCGCCCGCCGCTGTTCGAGGAGGTGCTCACCGAGTTCGTCGGCCGCGTCCTCCTCTGCGCCGAGGCCAAGAGCAGCGACGCGATGGGGCCGATGATCGATGCGCTCGAACGACACGGGTTCAGCCCGGAGTCCGTGCTGCTCCAGTCCTTCGCCCTCGACGACTGCCGGCTGGCGCGCTCGCGGGGGTGGGGCGTCATCTGGCTGGGCAGCACCGACGCGGCCCGGGCCGCCGCCGAGGGCATCGGCTGGATCGGCCCGCCCGCGGGCCGCATCACCCCGGCGGTCTGCACGGCGGCACATGCGGCAGGAGTCGAGGTGGCGACCTACACGGTGAACCGGCGACATGAGCGGGACGCCGTCGTCGCGGCCGGCGTGGACGCGATCTTCTCCGACGACCCCCTCTACCTCGCGGGAGACGTGGGCCGCAGCGGCTCGGACCTGTTCGCGCATCGGACCTGGGTGCCCGGGATGCTGCCGGACACCAGCCGCGGCCGGTTCCACCCGGACGACGCGTCCTGGGGCCTCGACGTCTCCGACACCCTCCACTCCACGCTCCTGGGCTTCCTCGCACCGCCGGACCCCGAGACGTTCACGCTGGACCTCGACGTCCGGGTGGACCGGACGTGCCGCAGGGGCGGTGCGTTCGTCTTCCTGAGCACCGACGACCACCGGTACCGGCCGTCGTCCGCCTCGTCCCCCGGCGCCAACGGATATCGCTTCCTCCTGCGAGGGGACGGCGACCTGGACGTCGATCGGGTCGTCGACGGCGTCGCCACCACGCTGGCGTCCGCGCCGGGAGGAACGGCGCCGGCACCGGGCTCGTACGTCCCGCTGCAGATCACCGTCACCCGCTCGGGACTCTCCTTCGCGCGCACGGACGCCGGGGGCGAGAAGCTGACCGTGGCGGACGCCGCCTGCCGACCCGTACCCGTCGTCCACCTCGGCAGCGCGTTCGCCGGGGCCCGTTTCAGGAACCTGGTGTTCACATGACCGACCCGCAGGAACGCCCGGGCCACGGCCCCGCCGACCCCGAGGGCTACCTCATCGAACGGACCCTGGACGGCTACCGGTGGACCTGCCGCGCGGACGGCCGCACCGCCGGGCCGTTCCGCAGTCGCGACGAGGCCGTCGTCTCCGCCGAGGCGGACGAGCGCGCCTGAGGCCACGGGGAGGCCGGGTGTGCGAGCACGCCGCGGCACGTCTCCCCGCGCTCAGCCCTTGCGGTGGGCACCACGGTGCCCCGTCGTCGGCGCGGCCAACACCCTCCGGCGAACGGCGCCGGCAGCCTCGGCGACGAGCTCCTCGAACGGGCCTCGGGCGTGGTCGCGGCTCCAGAGGAGGGCGAACGCCACCAGCAGCGCGACCTGCACGAGGAAGCCGATCGGCCCACCGGGGACGGCAGGCGCGCTGAGCATCACCAGGTGCATGCAGTAGAGGGTCAGCGTCATGCTCCCGGCTGCAGCCAGGGGGCGCAGCAGCGTGGTCGTCATGCGCCCGAGCAGGATGCAGGCGCCGAGCACCACCAGCGCCACGCCGATCGTGTGCGCGAGGTCCAGCGACGTGCTGGAGTGCGGCGCCATCGTGGCCAGCCACCAGCCGGTGTCCGTCGGGGTCGTCCCGTTCCACCCGGACGTCGTGACGTCGGCGTACTCCTGCGCCGTCATCGACTGCAGGGCCACCTGCTCGAGCCGCGACCGGCCACCGACCACGTCGAGCAACAGCCAGGACACGGTCAGCGAGACGACGACCAGGGCGGTACCGACCAGGATCACCGCCCCCACGACTGCCCGGCTGGAGAGCGCGACGCGGCCGACGGCGAGTCCGACGCACAGGTAGGCCAGCCACGCCAGCGCCGGGTACTGACCGGTGACGGTCAGCTCCACCAGCGCCTGCAGCGGGTGGTCGACCAGGTCGGTGACGGTCATGTTGGGGACGACCACCGGTTCCGTGCCGGCTCGGAGCAGATGGCTGAGCCCGGGCACGGCGAGCACGACCACCGTCGCCAGCGCCACCAGCGCACGGCTGGACAGGGACAACAGCGGGACGGCCAGCACGAACAGGACGGCGTAGTACGGGAGGATCACCCCGGCCGAGTCCGTCGGGACCAGGTGGCCGAGAGCCAGCCCGACCGCGCCGATGATCAGGGCGCGGACCAGCAGCGCCGCCGCCTGGGCCGTCCACGTCCGTCCCGTCGGCCGTCGCCGGCGGCCGCCACTGGCGAAGGCGATGCCCACCCCCGCCAGCAGGGCGAACAGCGCCGCCGCCTTGCCGGCCGACAGGGTCCAGGCCAGGGACGCCGTCCCGTCCGCGTCGGTCGCCTCGAACACGTGCACCGCGATCATCCCCACCAGGGCGATGCCACGGGCAGCGTCGATGCCGACCAGCCGGGGCGTCGACCGCACCGACTGGTCGGTGCTCGACGGCGTCCCGGGCACGTCGCCCGCCGGGACCGGGTCACAGGCGTGCGGGAGCCCTGGCAGGTCACCGCCGGACGGCACCACCGCCGGCGCCGCGGTCACCGTCGATCCCGGCCTCTCCCGCTCCACCGGCCTGACGTCGCGTGACGATGGCATTGGCTCACTCTCCGCATGGCTGGGCATCCCGACTCGGTGCCAGGACCGAGTCGTCGTCCCGCGCACGACGAGCGTTCGCAGCGCGGTCACACAGCGGATGTCCCAGCCGGCCAGGTCACGTCCCGTCACCGGTGGGCGCCTCGACGTGGCGGGACCATGCGGTCGGCCGGCGCCAGGCTGCTGCGCGTCGCCGCTCCACATGCGGGGCCGTCCGGTGAGGACGGCGACCCATCCGGGAACGCCGGCCGCGCCGAACCCTGGACGGGTCATCCGACCCGTGATCGGTTCTCACGTCGCCTGGACCTCGGAGTTGGTGGGATGCGCAGGACATGGACGGTCCTCGGTGCACTGGTGCTCGTGCTCCTCGCTGCCGGGCCGGCGTCGGCCGGCCCGCCGAGGCAGGTGTCGGGGCAGCTCACGGACGACAGCGTCGTGATCGGCGCGGCCGGTCGACAGGTCGTCACGCAGGCCGCGGACCGGCTGGAGGCCGAACGCGACATCGGTCTCCACGCCGTCTTCGTCTCCGACTTCGACGCGGTGCCGGCCGGTGAATGGGCGCGACGGACCGCCGAGCTGTCCGGGCTCGGGAACTCGGACCTCCTCCTGGCCGTGGCCGTCGGCGGGGGCACCTACGACTACGGGTGGTGGGTGGCCGAGGGGTTCCCGCTGCCGGTGGCGGACGTCGACGCCGTGCTGGCCAGTGAGGTGAGCCCGGACCTGGCGGCGCGAGAGTGGACCGACGCGCTCGTCACGCTGGCCGGACAGCTCCAGTCCCTCGCCGAGACGTCGACGGGCTCTGGGACGGCGGCCGGCTCGCAGGAACCGACCGGGCCCGGCACAGCGTCCGGCGCAGACACGGCGACGGACGTCGACACGGCGGCGAACGGAGAGACGCCGGGCAACACACTGCCGTGGTCGGGGGCGACCGCGCTCGTGGTGATGGGCGTCTTCGCGGTGGTGCTGCTGAGCGCGCACCTCCTGTCGCGCCGCGGGCCCCCGGGCTCTCCGACCCCGTAGCCGGCGGTCGCGGGCGCGGCTGACCGCCCGTCCGGCCCTCAGGCGCTGCCCTGCGCTGCCAGCACCCGGGCGGCCTCACGTTCGGCCTCGGTGTTGGCCACCCCCGCCCGGGAGCCGGCGAGCTTGGCGCGGATGTGCTCGCCGACGGTGATCGGCGAGTACGGCGACCCGCCGCCCACGCAGGTCGGCAGGGTCTCGATGACGGCGTCGATGTTGCCGTCGTGGAAGAACGCCGCACTGCGCCGCCGCTGGATGCTGCCGTCGACGATCGGCGGCTTGACCCGGTGCAGGGTCGACATCCAGCGCTCGTTGGTCCACCGCGCCATCAGGTCGCCCAGGTTGATCAGCAGTGCGCCATCGGCGGGCTGGACGTCGTGCCAGCCCCCGTCGCGCCCCAGCACCTGGAGCCCCGCGACCTGGTCGGCCCAGAGCACGGTGACGATGCCGTAGTCGGTGTGCTCCCCCATGCCGGTCAGATCGCCGTCGAGCTCCAGCTCTCCGGGCTCCAGGGCGTAGTTGTTCATCCTCAGCACGTCGAGGCTGTGGTCGGTGTAGTGCTCGAAGAAGCCGGCCGGCAGGCCCAGTGCATCGGCGAACATCGACGTCAGGGTCCGGGCCACACGGGACGCCTCGGCGGAGTAGGCGGAGACGGCGCTGCGGAACGACGAGGCCTCGGCCGGCCACACGTTCTCCGGGTAGTCGGCCGCGGGCAGCTCGAGCCCCGGGAAGTCCGACACCGCGGCCCCGACGTTGAACGCCTCGAAGAAGTCGTGCATCCGGTTGGACGGCGCGAGGCCGAGGCTCAGGCTGAGCGACTCCGTCTTGGGCGGTGCGTAGCCCCGGTTGATCTCCGGCGGCGTCCGGTACTGCTCCTTGACCTCCAGTGGCAGGAGGAAGAACTCGTCGAGGGCGGCCGCGAACGCGTCGGTGACGGCGGTCGGGATGCCGTGACCGAGAACCTGGACGAAGCCCACGGTGCGGGCTGCCTCGTCGAAGGCCGCCGCCGTGGCTGCGCGCTGCTCCGGAGTGCCGGGGCCGACGTAGGAGGAGATGTCGACGGTCGGGACGTGGAACGCGGTGGTCATGCTCGGTCCTCCTGGACGGGTGGGGGTGCATCGGCAGTGGTGGCCACCGCGGCCTCGACGCGGGCGAGCAGGCCGGCCTTGTCCGTCTCGTCGAGCCAGCAGCCCTCGACGGCGTTGCGGGTGAACGCGGCGAGCTGGTCGCGGCGGTAGCCGAGCGCGTGCGCGAGGACGCGGAAGTCGTGGGTCGGGTCGGTGCCGAACATCGGTGGGTCGTCGCTGTCGATGGTCACGCAGAGCCCGGCGTCGACCATCTCCGCGATCCGGCGGTGGCTGCCGTCCCCGCTGCCGGAGTAGCGACCGATGTCGGAGCTGACCGGGGTGCAGGTGAACGGCACCCGCTCGGCCACGCACCGCGCAGTGAGGACCGGGTCGTCCACCACGTGGTAGCCGTGGTCGACCCGGCTGCAGCCGAGCTGGTCGAGCAGGACCTCGACGTGCTGCGGCGGGCCGGACTCCGAGTGCGCCGTCCGCTGCAGGCCGTGCCGCGCCGCCAGCCGGTAGGCCTCGACGAAACGGCCCGGCGGCCCGTCGACCTCGGCGTAGTCGAGCCCGATTCCGAGCACCTCGTCGGCGCGGTGCGCCACCACCTGCTCGACCAGCTCCGCGGCGGCGGCGCCGCTGCGCTCCCGGCAGAGGCCGACGATGAAGGCGGCCCGGACACCGGTGTCGGCCTCCGCGTCCCGGGCCCCGGCGAGCACGCCCTCCAGGATCCGGCGGTACGGCACGCCGGGGTGGCCGGGCGGGCTCAGGTGGACCTCCCGGTAGAGCACCCCGTGGTCGGCGCCACCGGCGGTCAGCGACTCGTAGGTGACCCGGCGGAAGTCGTCGACGTCGCGGATCAGCGAGCCCACCACGTCGAGCACGCGGAGGAACTCACCGAGGTCGGCGTGGCTGTGGTGGTCGTACAGCTCCTCGGCGGACCGGCCGAGCGCGACGCCGTGCTTCCGGGCGAGGTCGAGCACGGTCTGCGGGGCCACGCTGCCGATGAGGTGGCAGTGCAGGCTGACCTTCGGCAGCGCGGCGACCATCGCGTCGATGGCCGGGTCGGCCGGCACGGGCGTCGAGTGCACCGTGGTCGCCAGGCTCACCGCTGACCCGCCGCGCGGCCGAACCGGCTGAGCACCGCGGTCTCGAGCAGCTGGGCGAGCAGGTAGAGCAGCAGTGCGGTCAGGGTGATGGCCACGACCAACGCCCAGACGCGGGTGTTCTGCGACCGGTTGGCGGCGGACACGACGGCGTACCCGATGCCCTTCCCGGTGGCCAGCCACTCGGCGAGGAGCGCGCCGGTCAGTGCCCCGGGCACCGCGATCCGCACGGAGGCGAAGAGCGCGGGCAGCGCGGACGGGAAGCCGACCTTGAGCAGCACGGTCGAGGGCGACCCGCCGTAGACGAGCACGAGGTCCCGCATCTGCGGGGTGACCGAGCGCAGCCCGGCCACGATGTTCACCAGGGCCGGGAAGAGGACGACGATGGCGCTCATGAGCGCGACGACGGCGTAGCCGCGGCCGACGAGCAGGATCAGGATGGGCGCCAGCGCGATGAGCGGGACGGTCTGCAGCACCACCGCGGCCGGCATCACGGCCCCCTCCAGCAGCCTGTACCGGACGACGACCGCCGACAGCACGATCGCGGTCAGCATGCCGGCGGCGAACCCGACCGCGGCGTCGATCAACGTCTGCTGCAACAGCGTCCAGATCTCCGCGCGCAGCTCCACCGAGTCCGCGTCCCCGAAGAGACTGGTCCACACCTCCGCCGGGGTCTTGCCGACGTACGTCGAGACGTCCCAGACCCGCAGCGCGGCGATCCAGAGGAGCACCACCACACCCAGGACGAGCACGGTGGTGGCCACCTGGCGGAGCACGGAGCGCAGCAGCGACCCGGTCCCGCCGGTGACCCGGTCGGTACCGGGCAGCATCGTGCTCACGACGCCGCTCCCTTCGACCACGGCGTGACCACCCGGCCGACCAGACCCAGGACGGCGTAGACCGTCCCGGCCACCAGTGCGCAGCCGATCCCCACCGCCCACGCCTGCTCGACGTCGACGTTCTGCTGGGCGATCTTGAGGATGAGCGCGACGCCGCGCTGCACCCCGCCGACGTACTCGCCGAGGATCGCGCCGAGGAAGGCAGCCGGCGCGCCGATCCGCATGGCGGCGAGGATCGAGGGCAGGGCCGAGACCAGCTGCACCTTCTGCAGCTGCCGGACCCGGCCGCCACCGAAGACCCGCACCACGTCGAGGCTGGCCCGATCGGCGGAGCGGAGCCCGAGCACGGTGCCGACGACGGTGGTGAAGAAGACCGCCAGGGCGGCGAGCGCGGTGGCGGTGCCGGAGCGCTCGCCCTCGTCCGGGTTGCCGATGACGATGAACAGCACGGGTGCGATGGCGACCAGGGGCACGCAGTAGCTCATCACCGCCACCTGCATGAGGACCGGCTCGGCGACGGGGAACAGGAGCACCAGGGAGGCGACGACCAGGCCGGCCAGAGTGCCGTAGAGGAAACCGACCGAGGCCTCCTGGAGCGTCATCCCGAAGTGCAGCGACCAGAAGCCCCACCCGTCCTCGACCGCGGTGGTGAGCACGCCGTCCGGGGTCGGCACCCGCGCGCCGGACAGCACGGTGAGCGCGGCCAGCCACCACACGGCGACCAACGCGAGGATGCCGACCGCGCCGGTGCGCAGGGAGCGGATCGACTCACGCGAGAGGTGCACGCTCAGCCCTCCCCCGGTGCGGCGGACGCCCCGCCGAACAGCAGCTCCGAGGCCCGGTCGTGCAGGGCGTGGAACTCCGGTGTCCGCATCAGGTCCGGGGTCCGCGGTCGGGGCAGGTCGACCTGCAGGACCTCCTGCACCCGCCCGGGGCGCGCGCTCATCACGGCGACCTGGTCCGAGAGGAAGACCGCCTCCGAGATGCTGTGGGTGACCATCAGCGTGGTCGCCGGCTTCTCCGTCCAGATCCGCAGCAGCTCCACGTTGAGCCGTTGCCGCGTCATGTCGTCCAGCGCGCCGAAGGGCTCGTCGAGCAGCAGGACCGACGGGGTGACGACGAGGGCCCGGGCGATCGACACGCGTTGGCGCATGCCGCCCGACAGCTGGGCCGGCTTCGCCTTCTCGAAGCCCCTGAGGCCGACCAGCTCGATCAGCTCGCCCACCAGCGCGTCGTCCGGCTTCTGCCCCGAGACCTCGAAGGGCAGCCGGATGTTGGACAGCACCGACCGCCACGGCAGCAGGGCGGAGTCCTGGAAGGCGATCCCCAGTTCGTTGCCGCGGCGGAGCTGAAGCGGCGTCCGGCCCTCCACGAGCGCGGAGCCGGACGTCGGCTCCTCCAGCCCCGCGAGGATCCGCAGGATCGTGGACTTCCCGCAGCCCGACGGACCGAGCAGCGACAGGAAGCTGCCCTTGTCCGTCCACAGGGTGGCGTCCTCCAAGGCGGCGACCGTACGGCGGCCGACCCGGAAGTCCTTGCTCAGGTGGTCGATCCGTACGCCGGTGCCGATCGAGCGAGCCGCTCCCCCGGTGACCGCGCTCGTCGACGCCTCTGCGACCTGGGCCATGTCGAACCTCTCCGTCGCGTCCGGCCGGGTCAGGAGGGCAGCTCGGTGAGCTCGGGCTTCTCCTCGAGCAGCTCCTCGAGCAGCGACAGGTCGAAGAGATCGGCGGCCTCGAGGTCGATGCCGGCAGCCTCCAGGGTGGCCATGTTCTGCTCGATCAGCTCGTCGGAGATGGTGAACAGGCCGTTCGCCTCGACGTCGGGTGTGACGATCAGGCCGGCCTGCACCTCCGACTGCTCGAGCTCCTTCTCCATGTCCAGCTGCAGGTCACTGCCGTACTCCTCGACCGCCATCCGCGCGCCCTCGGTGGGGTCCGCGAGCGCGTCCTGCCAGCCGCGGATCTCCGCCTCGAGGAACGCCTTCACCTTCTCCGGCTCCTCCGCGATCATGCGGTCGGTGGTGATGACCGACTCGGCGACGAAGGGCAGCCCGTTGTCCGCGAAGGGCAGGTTGGTCACCTCGATGCCCAGCGACTGGACGGTGATGGACTCGTTGGTCAGGTAGGCCAGGAAGCCGTCGACCTCGCCGTCGACGAGCGGTGCCGGGTCGTACTCGACGGGGACCTTCTGCACGTCGGCCGGGTCGATGCCGTTCACCTCGAGCAGCGCGTCGAAGAGCGTCTCGTTGCCGCCGGCCTGGACGCCGATCGTCTTGCCCACCAGGTCCTGGGGCGTCGCGATGTTCCCGCCGTCCGCACGCGAGAGGATCGTGAACGGGTTCTTCTGGAACTTGGTGCCCACGATCTTGAGCGGCGCGTCCTCCTCGGCGATCACCTGGGCGGCGGAGACGGCGTTGCTGAGACCGAAGTCGGCGTCCTCGGTGGCGACGAGCGTCTCGATGGCCCCCGGCCCGGGGTCCATCGTCACCGAGCCGAACCCGGCGTCCTGGTAGTAGCCCTGGCTGTCGGCGAAGAACTCACCGGCGAACTCGGCGTTCTTGATCCACGACAACTGGAGCGTGAGGTCGCCGAGGTCGCCCTCCCCGCCGCTGGCGGCTGCGGCGGTCTCGTCGTCGGACCCGCAGGCGGTGAGCACGAGGGCCGCGGCGGTGAGCAGTGCTCCGGCGCGCACGGCGCGGTGGCGGAAGGTCATGGGGTGCTCCGTCTCTCAGCCACACCCTCGGCGGGGTGGGGGGTGCCGTCCGGCGTGGGGTTCGACCGAAAGCTAGGAGCGGGTCGTTTCGCGGTTCGACCCCAGGCGTTTCGCGTCGGTTAACCCGCTCGACCCGCGCTCCCCGGAGACGGCTTGACCGACAGGGACGAGGAGATCGGGGCTCCGGGCTACGCCCGCCGGGCCGTGCCGATGACGTGCGGTGCCATGGGCAGGGGCACCCGGGTGTCCGGCATGCGGCAGCGCTGCATGCGCTCCACGGTGAAGCCGGCCGCGGTGATCGCCGCGGCGGTGTCGCGTCCGACGTGGCACCCGCCGGCGAACAGCGGCCACACGGTCCGGTCGAGTGCGTCCTGCACGACCGTCAGCGGCTGCCGCTCGGCCCGGACGTGCTCCCAGAAGACCAGCCGCCCGCCGGGTCGCAGCACTCGGTGCAGCTCCGACAGCGCGCGCGGCTGGTCGGCCACGCTGCACAGGACCAGCGTGCTGACGGCGGTGTCGAACTCGCCGTCGCCTGCGGGCAGGGCCTCCGCCGTGCCGTCCACCACGCGCACCGGCACGGGTGCTCGTCCAGCGGCCTGCTCGGCCAGTCCGCGCAGGTACCGCTCCGGCTCGACGGCGACCACCTCGGTGACCGCGGGCGGGTAGTGCGCGAAGTTGGTGCCGGATCCCGCTCCGACCTCCAGCACCCGACCGGCCGCGGCGGCGAGCACCCTCCCCCGGACCTCGGCCAGGCCAGATCGCTCCCCCGCCGCGGCGAGCCGGCCGAAGACCCGGGCGAACACGGGATGGTGGACAGCAGCGGGAGCGGACGGCACCGCCCCAGCATCCCGAACAGCCCCGCGACTCGGGAAGCCGCTCCTCCAGTGAACCGGAAGGGCCTCGCTCGCCGAAGGCCGTGTGACAGCCCTTCCTCCGGGGAGAGCGCACCGTCCTGAGGAGCATCCGTGCCGATCACCTCCCCCTCCCGCAGCGCCAGCACACGCGCCGTCCTCCACCGGCGGGTGGCTCGACCGGCGGCGGCGCTCACCCTGGCCGTGACCGTCGCTGCGCTGAGCTCCTGCTCCGCCGACTCCGACGCGCCCGCCAGCGCGGCTCCCACCGCGACCGCCGAGCAGCCCGAGACCTCGACCGCGGAGCAGTCCGAGACCGCCCCGGAGGGATCGGACGCCGGCTCGGCGACCCCGGCGTCCGTGGGCGGCGACCTCTCGGCGTCCCTGGTCGACTTCGCCGTCGAACTGCCCGACCAGGAACTGGAGGCGGGCAGCTACACGATCGAGGTGGCCAACGACGGCTCTGCCAGCCACGACCTGGTGATCGAGGACGCCGCCGGATCCGAGGTCGCTGCCAGCGAGATCCTGTCGCCGGGGCAGTCGGGGACCATCGAGGTGGACCTGGCGCCGGGCGAGTACGTCTTCTACTGCTCCGTGGGCAACCACCGGGGCATGGGCATGGAACTCACCGTCACGGTCGTGTGATGACCACCCTGGCATCCCCGCGCTCGGACACCCTGACCTGGGCACTCCGGGTGCTCGGGGCCCTCCTCCTGGCCGCCATGGCCGCTGTCCACGCCCACCTGTGGCAGCAGGGCTACGACGGCATCCCGGTCATCGGGCCGTCCTTCCTGGTCAACGCCGCACTCGGCCTGCTCGGCGCGCTCGCGCTCGTCGTCGCAGCGCGCCGCTGGCTGCCCTGGGTCGCGGCGGCCGGAGCCGCGCTCGCCGTCGGCTCCCTCGGCGCGCTCATCGTGTCCACGACCGTGGGCCTGTTCGGCTTCGTGGAGTCCACCAGCGCGCTGCTGTGGTGGGAGTCGTTCTGGATCGAGGCAGCGGCGGTCGTCGTGCTGGTGGCCCTCACGAGTCGGGCCGTCCACCGACACGATCAGTCCCCGGACCGACCGACATGGCTCCCTGGTCCCGACGGACCACCTCCCCCGCGTGCGCGGCGACGCCGACTGGTGCGCGTTCGCCAGGGTCCGTCCCAAGAGCCGGTCAGCGCAGCGACCAGCGGACCTGGGCCGTGACCGCCACGGTCGACGACCCGGGAGCCAACGGCACCGCCTCGGCCGCCGCCGCGTCGGCGCCCGCGAACGGCATCGGACCGGGCGACGACACCTGCTCCCGGATCTCCACGACCTCGCCGAGTTCCCGGCCCGCCAGCTCCGCGTACTGCTCCGCCTTCTGCCGGGCAACGGCCAGAGCCTCCGCACGGGCCTCCGCCTCCAGGCCCGCGTCGTCCTCCAGCGCGTAGGAGACACCCCGCAGTCGGGCAGCGTCACCGCCGGCGTCCACCAGTGCCCCGATCGTCTCCCCCGCCTCCTGGACGTCGCGCAGTGTCACCGCGAGGTCCTGCCGGGCTGTGTACCCGGTCGGTTCCCGCCCGTCTTCGGCGTAGGCCTGATCGATGGACAGGTTCACCGTCTGGACGTCGCGCTCGGGCACCTCCTGGGCGCGGAGCGCGTCGAAGATGCGCAGTACCGCGGCGTCCGCCTGGTCGAGGGCCTCCTGCACCGTCTCGGCCGTCGCCTCGACGCCGACGGTGACCCGCAGGACGTCGGGTGCGCCCGTGGCCGTGCCGACCCCCTCGACCTGCACAGCCGCGTCGGGAGGAGGCTCCGCCGGTGCGGCACGGACGGCCTGCGGGCGATCGAGGAGGGTGACAGCCGCCACCGTGCCCACGACGGCCACGAGGACGAGCACCAGGTGGCGGATGCGGCGATGCGACACGGGAGCCTCCGGTGTCCGACGGTGTCCGACGGTGTCCGGTGATCAACGCCTCACCCGCACAGGCGGTTCCTCCGCTCACCCCCTTCTCTGCTGGTGCCTGCGGTCATGCCCCCGGCTCGGTGGGCAGTGCACCGCGGGCGACCGCCTGGACGAGGGTCTCGTGGTCCCGCTCCGTCTGGTCGGCGTACGCGCGGGCGAACCGGCAGAGCGCCACGTCGACGTTGTCGGAGTGGCCCAGGTAGCCGGCGATCATCGAGGCGCCGCTGGTGCGGGCGTGCCCCTTGGCGAGCAGCCGGCCGCAGACCCCCGCGTAGTCGCTCAGCGCAGCGGCGTCCAGGGAGTCGATCGCGATGGTGCCCTTCATGTTCCTGAACTGACGGACGTAGTACTGCCGGGACCCGATCGTCGTCCAGCCCAGCAGCGGGTCGCTGACCGTCTGCAGCGCCTGCTGGTACTCCACGACCCGCTGCCCCTGGTGGGCGTGCCAGGCGGACTCGCCGTGCACGTGCTCGGCCACGACCGACCGGCGGGCCTGCTTCAGCTGCAGGAACACCACGTCGTCGGGGCTGCTCCCCTCGCACAGCGCCACGTAGGCCCGCAGCCCCACGCTGCCCACCCCCACCACCTTGTGGGCGACGTCGACGAGCGTGTAGCCGCTGAGGACCCGTCGCCAGTGGGAGGGCAGCGTGTCGACGTAGCCGTCCAGTCCGTCGGCCACCGCAGCCGCCTCGTCCTGGTCGAGCCGGGTGATCAACGGGGGCTCTTCGACGATCCGCCGTCCCTCCTCCCGCTCCTCGGTGAACCGGGGCAGCGCCCGGTCGCTCACCCGCTTGCGGGCCCGCCGTGAGGCCCGCTTGATCTCCTTCCGCAGCGACTTGTCCGCGACCGTGGTGTGCAGCCGGGTGACGTCCAGCCGCTCGAACGACCGCGCCAGCAGCGGTTCCCCGGCCAGTCGGCGCACGTGCTCCCGGTAGCGGCGCGCCATGGAGGCGACGGCGTCCTCGCACTGCTCCTCGGTGGCCGAGGTCTGCCGACCGGCCACCCAGACGCTGGCCGCCAGCCGGCGGAGGTCCCACTCCCAGCCGCCCGGGTGCGCCTCGTCGAAGTCGTTGAGGTCGATGACCAGGTCACGCTCCGGGGAGGCGTAGAAGCCGAAGTTGCCCAGGTGGGCGTCCCCGCAGATGACCGGCCGGATCCCGGTGGCCGGGAGGCCGGCGAGGTCGGCGGCCATGACCACCGCCGTGCCCCGCAGGAAGCCGTAGGGGGAGGCGGCCATCCGGGCCACCCGCACGGGGACGAGCCGCTCCACGCGCCCGACGTGGGACGCCCGGATCTGGTCGACGACGTCGGGCCGGTCGGCCGGCGCGGTCCACCGCCCGAGCTCGGAGCGGGGCACCTCCTTGCGCAGCGACCGCCCGAGGGCGTAGCGCTCCGCGCGGGGTGTGGCGCGACGACGCAGCGAGCCGTAGCCCTCGCCGTCAGCTGCCGTGAGCACCACGTGCTCACGCTGTCGTCCACCGTCCACCGGCCACCCCAGACACTCGACGGGCCGTGCTCGGCCCTCGGTGCATCCTCCTCCCAGTGCGGACGACCGTCAGGGCCTGCGGGCGGAACTGCCCCGGATCGAGGACGTGGCCTGCCACCTCGCCGCGGACGCAGCGCTGCTGCACGACGCGGTCCCCCCGGGCGCCGCCGGGCTCGCCCTGCGAGCCCTCTGCGCCGGTGAGGTCACCAGCGACAAAGCCGTGGCCGGGACCGAGGATCTCGAGCGCGAGCTGTTCGCGTTGACGTTCGAACGGGTGCAGGTCGGCAGCTCTGCCGTCGTGACCAACACGGTCCAACGTGTGACCGGGCGCCCGGCACGGACGCTGGAGGCCTTCCTCGCCGCCCAGGAGCCGACCCCGGGCGCGGGGGACCGACGCGTGGCCCGTGGTGGCAGACGGCGACACCGGGGCGGGGCGTCCCCTGACGACGGAAGACTCGGAAGGCGCGGCGAGGGGCGGCGGCCGGGTGCTGCTGTGCCGACCGCCGACCTGGGTCAGACCACCCTGTCCGCATCTCCTCACCCAGAGGCGCAACGCGCCGACAGGGTCACCTCTCTGCGATCTGCATCACATTTCTCCCATCCGCGGCAGTCCGGTCTGCGAACGCCCTGTAGCACCACACCACCACCAGGGAGCTCCTCATGAACCAGCGACTGCTCATCACCGCCACCACCGCCGGGCTGCTCGGGGGCAGCATGCTGCTCGGCCTCCCGGCCGCCAGCGCCCACCCGTCGGGCCCGCCCGGACAGGCCAAGACGGTGCAGCTGGACGCCTCGCTCCACGAGCTCAACGACTCGGGCGCCACGGGCACCGCGAGTGCGGTCGTGCGGAACCAGCTGATCCGCTCGATCGAGGTCCAGGCCCAGGGCCTGAGCCCGGACGCGCCGCATGCCATGCACATCCACTACGGCGACGATGCACGCAACGAGTGCCCGACCATGGCCGACGCCACCAACACCCGCGGGGAGGCCGGGACCTCGCGGCTCAGCACCGTCGACGGCCTGCCGGCGTACGGCCCGATCGTCGTCTCCCTGACCACGACGGGCGACACGAGCCCGGCATCGGCGCTGGCGGTGAGCCGCTTCCCGGTCTCGACGGACGGCGCCCTGCACTACAGCCGGGACAAGATCGAGTTCACCGACGTCGCCGGCACCGGCTACTCGGGGGCCGGCGGGACCGGCACTGCCAAGCAGATCGCCGACGCCATCCGGAACGGGGAGGGCGTCGTCGTGATCCACGGCGTGGACTACAACCACAATGGCCGGTACGACTTCGCCTCCGCCGGCGCCAGCGAACTCGACCCCTCGCTGCCGGCCGAGGCGACCGATCCGGCCGCGTGCGGCGTGCTGCGCTGACCCGGCCCTAGGGGGGGCCTCGTCCATCCGTCGGCCGCCGGCGCCGGTCCCGTCGGGGGCCGGCGTCGGCGGCGTCCGCACCATGTGGAGGTTCGGCGCCGATCCGGTCGCGTCCGTGCGCGACTCTGGCCGGCGGGGTGCTGGGGAAGCAGCGGTTCCCCAGCCAGTCGGCGCACGTGCTCCCGGTAGCGGCGCGCCATGGAGGCGACGGCGTCCTCGCACTGCTCCTCGGTGGCCGAGGTCTGCCGACCGGCCACCCAGACGCTGGCCGCCAGCCGGCGGAGGTCCCACTCCCAGCCGCCCGGGTGCGCCTCGTCGAAGTCGTTGAGGTCGATGACCAGGTCACGCTCCGGGGAGGCGTAGAAGCCGACGTTGCCCAGGTGAGGCCCCGGGCGACCCCGGTCACGTGGCAGCCTGTGCCCCGAGTGCACGAGGGCGACGCCGTACCGAGGAGCTGACACGAGCCTCTTCCACCCGGACCTGGGGCGAGCAGGCGCGAGCCCTGCGCCGGGCGGTGTTCGACTGACGAGCTGACCCGCCACCGCGCGGCGGTGTTCAGGTGCGACCGACGCTGAGCACGGCCAGGTAGCCGGCCAGCCCGAGGGCCAGGCACCCGGCGATCGCCGGGGTGTAGGAACCGGAGGTGTCGACCGCGACACCGGCGAGCGGCGCGCCCACCGCCGACCCGAGCCCGGCACTGGTGTAGAGCACCCCCAGCAGCCCACCGAGGCGTGTCGTGCCGAAGCGCTCGGCGACGACCGCAGGACCGATCGCGACGAAGCCCCCGTAGCCGACGCCCAGCACGACGGCGAAGGCGAGCAGCACGCCGTAGCCGCCCCCGAGGCCCCACAGCAGGAAGCTCGCGGCCATGGTCAGGAAGCAGCCCTGGAAGGCGCGCAGCGCACCCGTCCTCGCCGCGACCAGGCCGAGCAGCAGCCGGCCCGCAATGCTGGCCGCGCCGATCACCCCGACCAGCGCCGCGGCCGCGACCGGGTCCACCCCGGCGTCCTGGGCGTACCCGGGCAGGTGCACGAACGGCACGAACAGCGCCACGGCCATCAGCCCCGAGGCCAGGTACAGCCGCCGGTAGTCGCGGTCCCGCACCGCCTGCCGGAGCGTCAGCGCCGCCGGCCCGGCCTGCACCGGCGGGCGGGTGACCACCAACGCGCAGACCACCAGGACCACCGCACCGGCCGAGCCGAGCACGAGGTGCGTGTCCCGCCACCCCAGCTCGCCGATCAGCGCGGCGGCCAGTGGCGCGACGGTGAGGGTGCCCAGGCCGATCCCGGTCACGGCCACCCCGATCGCGAGCGTGCGCCGTCGCTCGAACCACCCGCTGACGACCGCCACCATCGGCACGTAGGCACAGGCGACGGCGATGCCGACCCCCAGGCCGTAGGTGACCAGACCGACCCACAGCTCACCGGCCTGGGACGTCGCAGCCAGCCCGACGCCCAGGGCGATGCCACCCACGAGCAGCACCCGGCGTGGGCCGTAGCGGTCCACCGCCACGCCGCTGAGGGCACCCAGACCGAAGTAGGTGAGCGAGGTCAGGGCGAAGAAGGCCGACGTGGTGCCGCGACTGGACCCGAACTCCTCGGCCATCGGCTCGAGGAACGCGCCGAAGGAGTAGGCGATCCCGAAGGAGACGAACATCCCGGCGAACGCCGCGGCGACCATCACCCAGGCGCGGGCCGAGTCGACCGCTCCAGGGGGCTGCATGCCGGAGGAGGGTACGAGACCGTCCCGCGGACGGCGGGGCAGCTCCGGTCGCCGACGGGCCAGCAGCGGAGGAACGTGGGGCAGGACCGCACCCCGTGGCCGCGCCAGACCCGGACGGAGGTCCCGTGCACCGGGTACACCTGCTCGCCACCGGCGGCACCATCGCCAGCCGGCAGGGGCCGGACGGGCTCGCGGCGATCACCCCCGCCGCCGAGCTGCTCGCCGCCGCCGATGCCCCGGCCGGGGTCACCGTGACGACCAGCGACCACGGCACCGTCGCGAGCTTCGCCCTCACGACCGCCGACCTGCGGGAGCTGGTGGCGGTCGCCCGCAGCTGCCTGGGCGACGGCGTGGACGGCGTCGTGGTCACCCACGGCACCGACACCCTGGAGGAGTCCGCCCACCTCGCCGACCTGGTGCACGACGACCCGCGCCCGATCGTCTTCACCGGCGCGCAGCGCCCGTTCGACAGCCCGGCTCCGGACGGTCCCGCCAACCTCGCCGACGCCCTGCGGGTCGCCGCCGCACCCGCCGCCCGCGACCTCGGTGTCCTGGTGTGCTTCGACGGCCTCGCCTTCGCCGCCCGCGGGGTGCGCAAGGTCGACACCCTGCGCAGCGGTGCCTTCGGGGCTCCCGGACGAGGGCCGGTGCTCCGGCTGGCCGGGGAGGCGGTCCGGCCCCTGTCCCGGCCCGCACGGCCCGCGCCGCTCCCGCTGGACCTGCACGCCGAACTGCCCCGGGTCGACGTCGTCGCCTGCCACCTCGGCGCGGACGCGGCGCTGCTCCACGCCGCCGTCGCGGCCGGCGCGGCCGGGCTCGTCCTGCAGGCCCTCGGCGCCGGGAACGTCCCCCCGGCGGTCGCCGAGGCGACCGAGGACCTGGTCGCCGGCGGGATCCCCGTCCTGGTCTGTTCCCGGGTGCCGTCCGGTCCCGTGGCACCGATCTACGCCGCCGGAGGTGCCCGGCTGGCCCGGGGCGGGGCCGTGTTCGCCGGTGACCTCAGCCCCTGGCAGGGGCGGCTGCTGCTGGCTGCGGCCCTCGCCGTCGCCCCCGACGACCCACTGCGGGTGCTGGCCCAGCACCTCGCCGTCTGAGAGCACCGCCCCGGCCGGCGGGGCGACCTACCCGAAGGAGCGCTTCGACGATGAGCAAGGAGATCTTCGTGGCCTTCGGCGTCGACATCGACGCCGTGGGCGGCTGGCTGGGGTCGTACGGCGGGGAGGACTCCCCCGACGACATCTCCCGGGGCGTGTTCGCCGGTGAGGTCGGTGTCCCGCGCATCCTCGAGCTGTTCCGGCGGTACGGCCTGACCCAGACGTTCTTCTGGCCCGGCCACTCGATCGAGACCTTCCCGGAGCAGTTCGACGCCTGCGTCGCCGCCGGGCACGAGATCGGCGTGCACGGCTACAGCCACGAGAACCCGATCGCGATGAGCCGGGAGCAGGAACAGGCGGTGCTCGACCGCTGCATCGCGCTGATCGAGGAGCGGACCGGGCGCCGGCCCACCGGCTACGTCGCCCCCTGGTGGGAGTTCAGCGGCGTCACCAACGAGCTGCTGCTCGAACGCGGCATCAAGTACGACCACTCGCTGATGCACCGGGACTTCGAGCCCTACCACGTCCGGGTGGGCGACTCGTGGACGAAGATCGACTACTCGGCGTCGGCGGAGAGCTGGATGGAGCCGCTGGTCCGCGGGGAGGAGACCGACCTGGTCGAGATCCCGGCCAACTGGTACCTCGACGACCTGCCGCCGATGATGTTCGTCAAGTCCAGCCCCAACAGCCACGGCTTCGTCAACCCGCGGGACATCGAGCAGATGTGGCGCGACCAGTTCGACTGGGTGCACCGCGAGATGGACCAGGCGGCCTTCACCATGACCATCCACCCTGACGTCTCCGGACGCCCGCAGGTGCTGCTCATGCTGGAACGGCTCATCGAGCACATCAACGGGCACGAGGGCGTCCGCTGGGCGACCTTCGACCAGATCGCCGACGACTTCCTGAGCCGCTCACCCCGTGGCGGTGGCGGGCCCAGCTGATCCGGCGGGGCCGGTCGGTGAGCGTGTCCCCCTCGGGCACCGACCGGCCGAGCGCGCGTCGCGGCAGCCGGTCAGGAGGACGGCGCGACGAAGACGCAGCTCCCGGGGTGGTCCTGCGGCTCCTGGCAGACGCGACCGGTGTGCAGGTCCGTCATGCCGCAGTGGCCGGCGTCCGCGGCCGACGAGTCGATGCTCGCGTTGTGCACGTCCAGGCGCTCGGTCTCGGCCGGTCGCGGTGCTGAGCTGGTCATGGGGTTCCTCGGATCGGGTCAGGAGGAGGTGATCCGGGTCGACGGAGGCGCGACTCGGGGCGAAGAGGAACACGGGAGTCCGACCGCCCGAGCATGCCGCACCTCAGGGCGCAGCGGCAGGGTCGTCGGCCCCTGTTGTCTCGAGACCCGGGGATGTCAGGGGACCGCAGCGCGGTCACGCACGAGGCAGGAGACCCCGCCGCAGCTCGTCCATCGCCTGTTCCAGGCTCACCCGCGGCGCCCAGCCCCACGCCCGTGCGCGGTCGGTGAGCAGCTGTCCGGTCCAGACCGGTTCGTCGGTCCACTCCGGCGTGATCCCCCACGCGTCGGTCACCGTGCCGAGGTAGTCGTGCCACGTCGCGGGGTCACCCGCGACGACGACCGGGGTCGAGCCCCCCGCCACGGGGCCCCGATCGGGGTCGTCGGCGGTGGCAACGGCGCCCGTGGCGAGGTCCGCGATCAGGGCCGCCAGGTCGTCCACGTGCACCCACGCGAACGTCTTCGCCGGGTTCGCCCGGCGATCACCGTCGCGCATCGCCTGCGGTCGCAGTGTGTTCCAGACCGACGTGTCGCCGGAGCCCATGATCGCCGGCGGGCGGACCAGCACCGTCGTGAGCCCGCCGACCTGCTCCAGCGCCGCGTCGGTGGCCCGCTTGGTGTCCGGGTAGTCACCGCTGCCCTCGGGCAGGAGGGCGCCGTCCTCGGCCACGTCCCCGACGCCGGCCGAACGGTCGTAGACCCCGGCCGTGGACATGTGCACGAGCCGGACGACCCCGGCGTCCCGTGCCGCCCGAGCGATGACCGGCGTGCCCTCGACGGCCACCCGGTGCTGGACCTCCCGGGACGAGCCCATCGGGTGGACCGTCGTGACGACCGCGTCAGCGCCCTGGGTCACCTCGCGGGCGAGCTGCTCGTCGGCGAAGTCGCCGACGGACTCGGTGACCCCGTCGAGCACGGGCGCGCTGCCGGCCCGGCGGACGACCGCGCGCACCTGCGCCGAGCGCTCGACGAGCGCCCGGCACACGGCGGTCCCCACCAGTCCGTTGGCACCGGTCACCACGACGACGGGAGAGGACGTGACCATGCCGTCCACCCTGCCAGCGACCGGACGACGGCGCTGCCCGGCTGCCGTCCGGGTCACGTCACCACGGGATCGCCGACGCCGCCGTCCCCACCCCGGCCGGCGGGCTACCGTCGAGCATCAGGAGACTGATGCTCGGGCCCACCGCAGACAGCGGCCGGCCCTCTACCCAGGAGGTCGTCGTGAGCGAGCCCGACAGTCCAGGACCGGCACCGGTCGCGACCGGGGTGGACGACGCGCGGCTGGCCGGCCTCCGGCGCTGGAACCTGGCGCTGACCGTGCTGCACGCCGCCCAGGCCGTCGCCGTCCTGCTGCTGGCGAGCAGCTTCGCCATCACGGTGACGACGTCCTTCCCGGCCGGTCCGCCCGGGACGGCGGTGCCGGCGCCGGAACCCCTGGTCGACATCGGCGTGGGGGCGGCCATCGCGGTCTTCCTCGCCCTCGCCGCGGTGGACCACCTGCTGACCGGCACAGTGCTCCGCCGCCGGTACGAGGACGACCTGCGCGGCGGCATCAACCGGTTCCGCTGGTCGGAGTACTCGATCAGCTCGACCATCATGGTGCTGCTGATCTGCACCTACACCGGCATCACCGGGCTCAGCGCACTGATCGGCATCGCCGGTGCGAACGTCGCGATGATCCTGTTCGGCTGGCTGCAGGAGCGGATGAACCCGCCCGGCCGCACCCGGACGACGATGCTGCCGTTCTGGTTCGGCTGCATCGCCGGGGCCGCGCCCTGGGTGGCGATCACCGCCAACATCGTCGGCGCCGCCCAGCTCCCGGGCTTCGTCATCGGGATCTTCGTGTCGCTGTTCGTCTTCTTCATGAGCTTCGCGGTCAACCAGTGGCTGCAGTACCGGGAGATCGGCCCGTGGCGCAGCTACGCCCACGGCGAGAAGGCCTACCTGGTGCTGAGCCTGGTCGCCAAGAGCGTGCTCGCCTGGCAGGTCTTCGCCGGCTCGCTGGCCACCTGACGCCGGCGGCACTGGGCCGCCGGCGTCCCGCGGTCACCTGGTCATGCCCCCTGCAGGTGGCGGACGACCTGCTCGAGCTCACCGGTCGGCGACACGTCGAGGTACTCGCAGTCCTCGAGTGCCTCGGGCGCGTGCCCGGGCGCCCAGTAGAAGGCCTGCCCGGCTTCGTAGGTCGAGTCACCGTCCTCGGTGTGCATGACCAGGCGGCCGGAGATCATGTACCCCCAGTGCGGACAGGAGCACAGATCGCCCGGGAGTCCGGCCAGGCCCGGCCGGAGGTCCGCGCCGGCCGGCAGCCGGACCCAGGCGATGCTGTTCTCCCCGGCCCGGTCGGTCCGGAACTCCACCCCCCCGCCCTCGATCGCCATGGGCAGGTCGGTGCGGTCGATGGCGCGCATGTCGTCTCCTCGGTTCGGGCGCCGCGGCGGGCACCGGGTCAGGGCTGGATGTTCTGGTTCAGGTGGAACAGGTTGTCGGGGTCGTAGCGCCGCTTCACCTCCCGGAGGCGCGCGTGGTTGGCGCCGTAGTTGGCACCGGCACGCGGCTGGTCGTCGGCGGACGCGAAGTTGACGTAGCCGCCCTCCTCGGAGTGCGGCGCGATCGCGGCGTGGTACTCGCGGACCCAGGCGGTGTTGCGCTCGTTGTCCGCGGGGTCGGGCCACATGCCGGCGATGACCGGCGCGAACGCGGCGTCGCGGTGCCCGAACGCCGTGGCGTCGGCCGCGATGTCGTGGACGGCGCCGTTGATCGGGTAGAGGTGCACCGTGGAGTTGACGGTGGGCACCTTCGGCCCGTGCTCCATGTGTGCGGCGATCGCGTCGTCGGTCAGTTCACGGACGAAGGCGGCCTTCCAGTAGTGCTGCAGCCCCGGTGGCACCAAGCCGTCGAACGCGCTGTTCAGCGCCGCGTAGGGCATCGGGCCGACGTGCTCGGCCACCGGGCGGGCGACCTGTCGGAGACCGTCGAGGACCTGCTCCCCCTCCGCCGCGGAGCCGGTCCAGCAGGACACCACGGCGACGAACGGCTCCCCCACCCGGTCCTGCGGCACGAACGGCAACGGGGGCGCGATCTGGAAGGCCGGGAAACCGCCGTACTCCCGCGGCGCCGTCCGGATGAAGTCCCGGAAGTGAGCCAGGACCGCCGCCCCGTCGGCCAGCTCGAAGAACATCGGCCCGCCGAGGACGGTGGTCACCGGGTGCAGCCGGAAGGTGAACCGGGTCACCACACCGAAGTTCCCGCCACCGCCCTGGAGCGCCCAGAACAGGTCCGGGTGCTCCGACGCGCTCGCGGTCACCACCGTCCCGTCGGCGGTCACCACCTCGGCCGAGAGCAGGTTGTCGCAGGAGAGGCCGTAGCCGCGGGCCAGGTAGCCGATGCCGCCGCCGAGGGTCAGGCCGCCGACACCGGTCGTCGAGACGATCCCGCCGGTCGTCGCCAGGCCGTGCGCGGCGGTGACGTCGTTGAACCGGCCCCAGGTGGCGCCTCCCCCGACGGTGGCCGTGCGGGTCTCGTCGTCGACGTCCACCGCTTGCATGCCCGACAGGTCCGCCACGACGGCGTCGTCCGCCGTGCCGAACCCGGGCACGCTGTGGCCCCCACCGCGCACGGCCAGCGGACTGCCGCTCCCGGCCGCGCAGCGCACGGTCGCCACCACGTCGGCGGTTCCCGCGCAGCGGACCACCACCGCAGGGTGCGCGTCGATCATCGCGTTGTAGACGTGCCGGGCCTCCTCGTAGGCCTCGTCCCCCGGCCGGACGACGCGTCCGTCCACCTGCGTCGTCAGGCTGTCGAGTGCTGGCATGGCCATGGCTCCCCCTCGGGGCGTGGACGCCGGTGCGCCGCGGACTCGCGGTGTGCACCCGACGCTAGGAGCGGCGGGAGGGGTCGCACATGACCAGATGTGCGCGATGTGTCCGGGGGGCTCGCATGGTCAGTTCTGGTCATCGACGGCGGGACCGGGCAGGGCTAGCGTCGGCTCCGTGTCCGGCTGGGCGCCACCACCGCTCCCGGCGCGCTGGTCCGCACCCGCGCGCCCGCCCTTCGTCGGCCGGTGGGCCGAGCTGACCGCCTTCGAGGAGGTCTGGTCGGCGGTCCGTGCCGGGAGCCGGCAGGTGGTCTTCCTGGGTGGGGAGCCGGGTGCCGGCAAGTCCCGGCTGCTGGCCGAGGTGGCGACGACGCTGCACGGGCACGGGGCGGCCGTGCTGGTCGGCACGTGCGCGGCGGAGTTCGGGCCGCCCTACCAGCCCTTCGGCGCACCGCTCGAGGCGCTGCTGGGCACCCGGACCGAGCCCCGCCACGCCGAGCGGCTGTCGACCCTGGCCGGGCGGGGCCCGCCGGGCGACGCCGATGCGCCCTCCCACGAGCACCGGCGGACGCTGTACGACGCGGCGGTGGACGCGGTCTGCGACGTCACCGCCCGCCAGCCGCTGGTCCTGGCGCTGGAGGACCTCCACCTTGCCGGCCCGTCCGCGCTGCAGCTGCTCGCCCACCTCGTCGAGCAGACCGCGGACTGCCCGATGCTCGTGCTCGCCACCCACCGCACGACGGCGCCGGACCGTTCCGCCGGCCTGGTCCGCACCGTCGCGCAGCTGCACCGGCTCGACGGCGTGCGCCGACTGGACCTGGCCGGCCTGGCCGCCGAGGACATCGCCGAGTACCTGGTGGCGGAAGGCCGGCTCTCCCCGCGCGCGGCACGGCGGGCCGCGACGGTGCTGCGGGACCAGACTGGTGGGAACCCGTTCTTCCTCCGTGAGCTGGTGCGCGACCACTCCACGCGAGGCGCCCTCCTCCCCGGCACGGCGGCGAGGAAGGCGCCGGCCTCGGTCCGCGACACGATCCTCGACCGGCTGGAGCGGCTGACGGCACCCGAGCGGCAGACCGTCGAGCTGGCCGCCGTCGTGGGCGAGGACGTCGACGTCGCGACGGTCCTCGCGGCAGCCGAGTGGGGCCGGGAGACCACGCTGGCGGCGCTGGACCAGGCCGTCGCGTTCGGACTGCTCGAGCCCGTGCCCCCGACGGACGACGTGCTCAGGTTCCCGCATGCGCTCTCCCGCCAGGCCGTGCTGGACCTGATGCCGGCCTCCCGCCGTCTCAGCCTGCACGCGGAGGTCGCGCGTGCGATCGAGTGCACGGGGCCGGATTCCGAACGGCGGACCCAGCAGCTGGCCTTCCACTACGCGCAGTCACAGGCACTCGGCCACGCCGGGAAGGCGGTGCAGTACCTCACCGCGGCCGCCCGGGCGGCTGCGCGGAGCCTGGCCCACGAGGACGCCGCAGGCTGGTTCGAGCAGGCCGCCGGTCTCGTCGACGACGGCCCGGAGCGCAGCGAGCTGGTGCTGGCGGCCGCCGACAGCCATCTCCTGGCCGGGGACTTCGCCCACGCCCGGGCACTCGCCGAGCAGGTGGCCGCCAGCGGGGCGGACGCCGGTGCACGGCTGACCGGTGCCGTCGTCTTCGAGGACGCGTCCTGGCGTCCCGGCCTGCCCGGGCACCGGGCGGTGCAGCTGCTGGCCGACGCCCTGGCCGGGATCCAGCCGGACCCCGCCGATCCCGGCTACGTGCGCGGCCTGGCCAGTCTCGGCCGGGCCCTGGCGTTCACCGGCGCCACCGAACAGGCCGGTTCCCTCGGCCGGCGAGCGATCGCGCTGGCCCGGGCCCACGGGGACGACGAGCTGCTCGCCGACGCCCTGCAGGCGAGCCTCTGGAACGGGCTGCGCCCGGAGGACGCGCCGGACAAGTTGGACCGCGCCGGAGAGCTGTCCCGGCTGGCGCACCGGACCGGGGCGATGGGACACCTGGGGCCGGCGGCCTACTACCGAGGGGTGATCTCCTACCTGCAGGGAGAGCCGGTGGCCCTCGCGGAAGCCCATGACGACCTGACCCGGATGGCCCGGGCCACGGGGCAGACCTTCTTCGACTACATGGCCGGCTGCATGAGCTACGCGCGGCAGTTCCTCGCCGGGGACCTGCCCGCGGCGCAGAGCACCTGCGACGTCCTGCTGGAACTGGGCACCTCGTTCGGCAGCGACGACACCGAGGGCCCGTGTGCCGTGCAGAACTACATGGTCAGGAGGGAGAGCGGGGCCGTCGAGCGCGTGCGTCCGCTGATCACCGGCGACGAGCACCCGGAGGACCACTGGGCGCCCGGCCTGCTGGCCCTCTACACGGAGCTGGAGCTGGCCCGGCCCGCGGCGCGCCTGCTCGCCTGGCTGCTCGACGGCCGCCTGGCCCGGTACCAGGACTCCGCCCAGTGGCCCTGCGTCCTCGCCTACGCGACCGAGGCAGCGCTCTTCCTGGACGACGACGTCGCCGCGAGGTCGCTTCGGCCGCTGCTGGCCGAGTACACCGGCACCAATCTCGTCGCCGGTCAGTTCGTCGCCGTGTTCGGCAGCGCCGACCGCTACCTCGGCGCCCTGGACTCGTTGCTCGGTGAGGCCGGAGCTGCCGACCTGCTGGCCTCGGCCCTGGAGATGGACGTCCGGATGGGCGCGACCGTGCACGAGGTGCACACCCTCGTGGCGCTGGTGGTGCACGGCCGCCGGACCGGCGCGGATCCGCGGCAGCTGGAGGAGCTCGCCGGACGGGCCCGGAAGTCGGCCGGACCGCTCGCGCTCCGTCGGGCGCTACGGCTCCTGGGCGGGCCGGGACCACCGGAACCGGCGCGCGGTCCCGGCGCCCTGACACCACGGGAGACCGAGGTGCTCCGACTGCTCGGCGAGGGCCTGCTCAACCGGGAGATCGCCCAGCGGCTGGTCATCAGCGAGAACACCGCCGCCAACCACGTGCGCAGCATCCTGGCGAAGACCGGCTCCGGGAACCGGACGCAGGCGGCCATGTTCGCCGCCGCCCACGGGCTGCTCGACCAGCGTTGAGAGCCGTCGGACCGCGACCCGGACGGTCACAACGGCGCTGTCGTGCCGTCAGGCCGCACCATCGCCGTCATCTCGACGATGACGTCGGCCGGCAGCCCGGCGCGGACGGCGGCGCGCCGGATCGCCTCGGCCGACGGAGCCTCGTAGAGGCAGTACGTCTTGCGCTTGTCGGCGGACAGGAACGAGTACAACCACTCGACGCCCTCGTCGGAGTTGATCCGGTTGACCCTGTCCACGTCCTCGGCGCTGAGCTCCAGGTCGTCGGCGTATCGGCGCTCGATCATGAAGACAGGCATCGGCCAGCCCTTCGACGGGGGATCCGACCGTACCCGCCGGCGCGCGCGGTGGACCGGGTCACGCATCCGCCGGGTGGGCTCAGCGGCGTCGCGTCGGCTGCATGACCTCCCCGGTCCGGACGAGGTGCTCGGCGACGTCCCGCAGCTTCCGGTTCGTCGCCTGCGAGGCGTGGGCCAGGTACTGGAAGGCCTGGTCCGCGTTGAGCTTCTGCCGCTCCATGAGGATGCCCTTGGCCTGGTCGATGACGGCCCGGGACCGGAGCGCCACGTCCAGGTTGTCCGCGATGTCGCGAGCGGTCTCGTAGGCGTGCATGTTGCTGATGGCGAGCGCCGCGCTGCGGGTGAACCGGGCGGCGGCCGTCCGGGCGTCCTCGTCGAAGGCGCCGGCCTCGGTGGCGTAGACGTTCATCCCCCCGTGCAACCCGTCCATCGGCAGCGGCAGCGACAAGGAGCTGAGGCTCCCCCGCTCCACCGCCCGGGCCATGTAGTCCGGCCATCGGGTCTCGCTCCGGGCGTCGGTGATCTCGACGAACTCGCCGCTGACAGCGGCGTGCAGGCAGGGTCCGTGGCCCCGCGCGTACTGGGTCTCGTCCAGGTCGAGGGCGAGCTGTCCGGAGTAGACGGCGGTGGCCGGGCGAGTGCCGATCAGGACCGAGATCGACGCGTCCACGTACCCCGGCAGCGTGTCCTTCGTCGCGTCGACGACCGCCTGCAACAGCGAGTCCATGGAGTGCTCGGCCAGGAGCAACGAGTTGATCCGGTGCAGAGCGGAGTCGGTCTGTGACGGCAACGACTCGCCGGTGTTGGGCACAGTGGGCGCTCCCGGTCGTCACCGGGGGCCAGTCCCCCGGCGTCGACACCCGCGGGTGCCCGGCCGCGGTGCGCCGATGTCTGACGCACCCGGGCCGTCGGGACGCGCTCCCGAGACGCTCCGACGGTACCGCCACGGGGGGCCACGTGCCCCCGCTGCTCAGGCAGGCGCTGCCGGCTCAGCAACGCAGCGAAGGCCGGCCAGGAAGGGGCCCGGAAGGCAGGCGGCCCCACCGGCAAGGCTCAACCGATGGAACCTGACCCCGGGCCCGCTGTTCTGGAGCGTCGCTGGCTGTCCGCGACCGTACGCCCGGATCGGCCGGAACGGGGACGTCCGGTGCGCCGAGCTCCAGCGAGGGGGCCGGTTCCCCGCCGGGTGCCGGCTCCCCGCCGGGTGCCGGCGGTGATCAGCCGGTCATGAAGCCGCTCTCGTAGGCGGCGATGACCGCCTGGGTGCGGTCGCGCGCCCCGAGCTTGAGCAGCACGCTGCTGACGTGGGTCTTCACCGTCTCGCGGCTGAGGAACAGCTCGGTGGCGATCTCGGCGTTGGACAGCCCACCGGCCACCAACCGGAGCACGTCGGCCTCACGGCCGGTCAGCTCCGGCAGGGCGGCCGGCCCCCGCGCGCGGGAGGGTGCGTGCGAGGCGATGAGCCGCCGGGTCAGGTCCGGGAGCACCAGCGACGTCCCGCGGGCGACGACCCGGATGGCGTCGACGAGCTCCTCGGGGTCCGACCGCTTCAGCGCGAAGCCGCTCGCCCCGGCCTGCAGTGAGCGGAACAGGTAGTCGTCGTCCTCGAACGTGGTCAGGACGAGCACGCGAGGGCGCTGCGCGTCCCGGGCGACCAGCTCTGCGGTCGCCGCGATGCCGTCCATGTCGGGCATGCGGACGTCCATGAGGACGACGTCCGGGTCGGTGTCGGCGGCGACCGCCAGCGCCTCCCGCCCGGTGCCGGCGTCGCCCACCACGGTCATGTCCGGCTCGCTCTCCAGGATGACCCGCAGCCCCGAGCGGACGAGCACGTCGTCGTCCACGAGCAGGAGCCGCACGGCGCTCACGCGGCGCCCGACAGCGGCAGGGTGACGCACAGGTCGAACCCGCCGGAAGGCGTGGGCTCCGCACTGAGCGTCCCACCGGCGGCGACCGCCCGCTCCCGGAGACCCGCCAGCCCGCGGCCGCCGCCGGGGCCCGGGCGGCCGTCGAGCTGGACGACCCCCTCGTTGCACACCCGGACGGCGAGGGTGCCCTCGCTCCGGACCACCTGGGCGACCGTCAACGGCGTGCCCGCGTGCCGCAGCACGTTCGTCGTGCCCTCCTGGACCACCCGGTAGGCCAGCTCCTGGAGCTCGGCGGGCACGTCGTCGACGTCGCCGTCGACCACGAGCGCAACGGGCAGGCCGCCGTCGCGGAGGCCGGCGAGCAGGTCCTCGAGGTCCTCGAGCGACGGCGCGGCGAACGGGACGGGGTCCCGGCCGCCGTCCTCCGCCCGGAGCACGGTGAGCACCCGGTCGAGCTCCGCGAGCGCGGCCCGGGTGTTCGTCTCGATGTGCCCGAGCGCCTGCCGCGCGAAGTCCGGCTGCAGCGGCCGGTCACCTGCCGGGGTCAGCGTCCGGCGGGCGGCGGTGGCCTGCAGCAGGCTGGCGGTCAGCGCGTGGCCGATGGTGTCGTGCAGGTCGCGGGCCAGCTTGTTCCGGTCGGCCAGCCGTCGGGTGCGCTGCTGCAGCGCGGCGATCCGCTGCTCGGGCGCGGTGCCGAGCAGCCGCGGCGCCACGGATGCCGACAGCCGCACCAGCAGGTCGACCACGGCCAGGGTGAGCACGACGTCCAGCACCATCAACGCCAGCAGCGGGAGTGCGTTCAACGGGTTCCACTCGGGGTCCCAGCCGATCACGGCGAAGAGGGCGGCACCGAAGAGGAGGGCGGCGGACGTGGCGACGCCGAAGAGCAGGCGTGCCCCCAGCCAGCCCAGGGCGCGCCAGGTGTCGGGCGCGAGCACCAGCCGCCGGAGCTTGCGGACGACGCCACGCTGGTCGCGGACCCGCTCCCCCTCGGGGATGTCGACCCCGAGCAGGCGTCGGGCCAGCCGGCGCTCCATCCCGGCCAGCCCGCGGGTCACCGCCAGCACCAGCAGGATGAGCAGCACGCCGACGCCGTAGACCAGGGCCACCACCGAACCGATGAGCCCCAGGTACAGGGCCAGGTACAGCGCAGCCAGGGGCACGCTCGCCAGCGCGTAGAGGGCCCGGCCGCGCCACCCCGGGCGGGCGGCGATCAGCAGCTCCCGCAGTCGGGTGGCGATCCTGGTCGCCGAGTGCGGGGAGGTCGTCGGGGGCACGGCTCGATCCTGGCCCACCGCCGCGCCCGGCGACTCCCCCTCCCGCGCCCCGCTCCCCTCCCCCACGCGGGGGAACCCGGTCGGCACCGCGGGGTGATCCGCCCGGGCCGGCCGGCCCGACACGCTCGGTGCCATGACTGCACCCCTCCCGTGTCGGCGACGCCGGCACACCCCCGACGGGCCGCGACCATGATCCAGGTGCGCGGCCTCACCAAGGAGTACGGCACCGGGTCCAGGCTGCGTGGGGCCGGCGTCGTCCGGGCCGTCGACGACCTGACCTTCGACGTCCAGCCGGGAAAGGTCACCGGCTTCCTCGGTCCGAACGGCGCGGGCAAGTCGACGACGATGCGGATGGTCCTCGGCCTCGACCGGCCCACCGCCGGCTCCGCCCTGGTGACCGGCCGCCGCTTCGGCGAGCTGGCCGAACCGCTGCGGCTGGCCGGTGCACTGCTCGACGCCGGCGCGGTGCACCCCGGGCGCAGCGGCCGCGACCACCTGCGGGTCGCGGCCCGCACGCACGGCATCCCGCTGCGCCGGGTGGACGACGTCATCGACCAGGTGGGGCTCGGCCCGGCGGCCCGGCGGCGGGTGCGCGGCTACTCCCTGGGCATGCGCCAGCGGCTCGGCATCGCCACCGCACTGATCGGGGACCCCGCCGTCCTGCTGTTCGACGAGCCGATGAACGGCCTGGACCTCGACGGCGTCCGGTGGGTCCGCCGGCTGGTGCGCGGGCTGGCCGACGAGGGGCGGACCGTCCTGCTGTCCAGCCACCTGATGAGCGAGATGGAGCAGACGGCCGACCACCTGGTGATCATCGGCCGTGGCCGGCTGATCGCCGACGCCTCGATGCAGGAGGTGATGCGCCGGGAGGACGCGCAGCGGCAGGTCCGGGTCCGGACCCCCTCCCCCGGCGACCTCGCCGGCGCCCTGCGGCGCCGTCGGCTGCAGGTGCACCCCACCGACGACGGCGACCTGCTGGTCGAGGGCGCGACGGCCGAGACCGTCGGCGACGTCGCGCTCGAGCTGGGCGTGGCGGTGCACCGGCTGACCGAGGAGCACTCCTCGCTCGAGCAGGTCTACCTCGACCTCACCGGTGACACCGTCGAGTACCGGGTCGCCACTTCGCCCGAGCCGGCCGAGCTGGTGCGGCGATGAGCGCGGCAGAGACCGCCGACCGGACGGCGACGGCGGCGGGCCCGGAGCCGGGGACGGCGACCCTCCTCGCCCGCACCGCCGCGGCCGAGTGGCTGCGGCTGCGCACCGTGCGGTCGACGTGGTGGTGCCTGCTCGCCGCCGCGGTGACCGTCGTGGGCATCGGCGCCACCGCGGCCTTCGACGAGGCCACCGGGCCGGCTGCCCCGACCGCAGCCTTGCCGGCGACGTTCGCCGGTGAGTTCGGCGTGCTGCTCGGCCAGTTCGGGCTGCTGGTGCTCGCCCTGGTCGCCGTGACGCAGGAGCACGCCAGCGGTTCGATCGGCCCGACCCTGCAGTGGACGCCGCGCCGCGGGGTGCTGCTGGCCGCGCGGGTCGCCGTCCCGGTCGTGGTCGCGACCGTGGCAGGGGTGCTCCTCGCGCTGGTCGCCGACGTCGCCGCCTGGCTCATCGCGCCGCAGCTGACCCTGTCGGCCGCCGAGCTGGCCGGCAGCCTGGGTCGGGTCGCGGCGGTGCTGGTCGCCGGCAGCGTGCTGGCCGTCGGGGTCGGCCTGCTGCTGCGCAGCACGGCGGGCGCGCTGGCCACCGTCTTCCTGCTCCAGCTGGTCCTGCCCGCCCTGCTCCCCGGGTTCGGCGTCGAGTGGATGGCCGACCTCGGTGAGCTGCTGCCGGGCACGGGCGCCGTCTGGACCCTGCTGGGTGAGCCGGACATGACGGCCGCCCAGGCGGCGGCGCTGCTGATCGGCTGGTCCGCCGCGGCGCTGGCGGCGGGTGGCTGGTCACTGCTCCGCCGGGACGCCTCGTAGGTCGGGTCGGGTCAGGCGGGCGGGCCGTTGGCGTCCGGGTCCTCCTCGGGCTCGAACGTGCCGCCGGCCTCCTCCGACAGGCCCATCTCCACGCCGGGCGCGTCCTTCTCCTGTTCCGGGCCGGCACCCGGCCGGCCGGCGTCGGGGCCCGGTGCATCGGGGTTGGTCACAGCGGTCCTCCTCCTGTCGTCTCGGTTCTCCGGTCGACCGTCAGCCGTCCCCGCGTCGGGGAGCCAGGCCGGGGTCGTCCGCGCCTGGTCCCTCCGGGCGGCCGAGGACGTCGTGCACCACGCCCGCGCTGCCCCCGCCGCGCCGCTCCACCTCTGCGGCAGCGAGCATCAGCCCGCCCGGCAGGTACTCGATGCCGGTGGCCGCGCCGAGCTCCTCCACGACGGTGAACTCGTGCCCGAGCGCCTCCAGGGGCGGCCCGTAGGCCTCGATGAACGCCGGTTCCGCGCTCACCGCGGTGGTGTTCCGCTGGCTCGCCCGGGGGGCGGCGATCGCCTCGGCGAGGTCCATGTCCCGGTCGATGCGGTTCACCAGCGTCTGCAGCACCGTCGTGATGATCGTGCTGCCGCCCGGCGAGCCGAGGCCGAGCACCGGTTCGCCGTCGTGCAGCACGATCGTCGGTGCCATGCTGCTGCGCGGCCGCTTGCCCGGGGCCGGCAGGTTCGGCTCCGGCTGGGTGGGATCGGCCGCCGCGAAGGTGAAGTCGGTGAGCTCGTTGTTGAGGATGAACCCGCGGCCGGGCACCGTGATCCCGCTGCCGCCGGTCTGCTCGATGGTCAGCGTGTAGCTGGCGATGTTCCCCTCGGCGTCGCCGACCGTGAGGTGCGTGGTGGACGGTCCCTCGGGGCCCTCCGGCACCGTGGGCTCCCCCTCCACCGGGCACGGGCCGTACTCGCCGTCCGGGTCCCCGGCGGTCGTCGGCTTCGCCAGGGCCACCGCCGGGTCGATCGCGCACGCCCGCTCCCCGGCGAAGCCGTCCGCGAGCAGCTCGGCGAGCGGCACCTGGCTGTACGCCGGGTCGCCGACGTAGGCGTTGCGGTCGGCGAAGGCCAGCGCGCTGGCCTCGAGGTAGTGGTGCAGCACCGGCACGGGGGGCAGCGACCCGAGCGGGTACTGCTCCAGGATGTTGAGCGCCTCCGCGACGGTCGAGCCGCCGCTGGACGGCGGGGCCATGCCGTAGACCTCGAGCCCCCGGTAGTCGATCCGGGTGGGCTCGCGCAGCGGGGCGTCGTACAGCGCCAGGTCGACCGCCTCGAGCAGACCCGGGCGGACCTCCGCCGCGCCCGCTGCCTCGGGCGGGTCCTGGACCGTCTGCACGACGTCCTCGGCCAGCTCGCCGTCGTAGAAGGGGTCGACCCCCTCGTCCGCCAGGAGGCGGTAGGTCTCGGCCAGGTCGGGGTTGGCAAAGGTGGACCCCACCTCCGGCAGGGCGCCGTCCGGCAGGAACAGCTCGGCGGTCGGTTCGAAGCGGCGGAACTTCTCCTCGTTCTCCGCGGTCTGCTGCTGGAACGTCTCGTCGACGACGAAGCCCTCGTCGGCCAGCTCGATCGCCCCCTGCAGCGCCTCCGACAGCGACCAGGTGCCGAACTCCTCCAGCGCCGTCGCCCAGGTGCGCGGCGTCCCCGGCGTGCCCACCGACAGCCCGCTCTGCACCGCCTCGGCGAACGGGAGGGGGTCGCCTGCCTCGTCGAGGAAGGCGTCGGCGCCCATCGCCAGCGGCGCGGTCTCCCGGCCGTCGATCGTGGTGACCGCCCCCGTGTCGGCGTCGTAGTAGAGGAAGAACCCACCACCGCCGATCCCGGCCGAGTAGGGCTCCGTCACGCCCAGCGCGGCGGCCGTGGCCACGGCGGCGTCCGCGGCGTTGCCGCCGTCGGCCAGCACCTCCAGGCCCACCCGGGTGGCGTCGGGGTCGACGGTGGCGACCGCGCCCCCGGTACCGACCGCCAGCGCCCGTTTCTCCGTCACGAGCTCGGGCGGAACGGCGCCGGCCGGACCTGCGGCCGCGAGGGCACCGGCGGTCAGCGCGGTCAGGGCGACCAGGGTGGTGCGTGGACGCGACATGGAGACTCCTCGGGCGTCATCGATGCGCAGGGACACATCGGACACCTCCCGAGCTCCTCGCGCCACCCCATCGGCGAGCACCGACCGCCCATCCCACGGGGCGCGCCGACGAACGCTGCACTGTGGTGAGCGATGAGTTCCGCGGAGCCACCGAGTCGAAGAGCTGACCGCGACCGATGCGACTGGAGGCCCTCGTGCCCGTCACCACCCCGCAGGCCCTGTGGGCGGCCGCCCACGCCGAACGCGCCGCCCTGGCCGGCGACCTGGCCGACCTGGACGAGGCGCAGTGGGCCGAGCCGTCGCTGTGCGGGCGGTGGAGCGTCGAGGAGGTCGTGGCCCACCTGAGCGCAGCTGCCAGCACCGGGCGGGCACGCTGGCTGGTGAGCATGATCGGCGCGCGCTTCGACGCCGACGTGCACAACGACCGCCGGCTGGCCGAGCACCGCGGTGGCACGCCCGCCGAGACGCTGCAGCGCTTCCGCACGGTCGGCGACAGCACCACCGCACCCAGCGGGCACACCGCCGCCTGGCTCGGCGAGGTCGTCGTCCACGCCCAGGACGTCCGGCGCCCGCTCGGTCTGCCCGGTCGACCCCCGGTGCCCGTGGTCACCGCGGTCGCCCGCTTCTACGCCGCCCGGGACTTCGCCGTGAACAGCCGCACCGCCGCCGCCGGCCTGCGCCTGCAGGCCGACGACGGGCCCTTCGCCGCGGGTGCTGGCCCGCTGGTCACCGGCACGACCCTGGCGCTGACGATGGCCATGGCCGGACGCGCGGCGTTCTGCGAGGAGCTGACCGGCCCCGGCGTGCCCGTGCTGCGCGACCGCTGCGCGCGCAGCTGAGCCACCCGGCCCGGCGGAGGGACTCGGGCGGCGGCCGGGTCCTCGACCCCCTGCCGCCGCCCGCCGGTCCGGCGTCAGGCCGAGGTCGACAGGCTGCGCACGCTGCTGGTCGTCGTGAGGGCCAGCCGGCGGCTGATCCGCAGCCCCTGGTCGGCGAGGGCGAAGGTCGCCTCGATGACGTCCTCGGGGCGGACCAGCGCCGCCGGCACGATGCCGCGGACGATCGTCGTGATGCTCTGGACGACGCCGGCGACGGCGTCCTCGCCACTGCGGGCGGCCTCCTGCAGCTGTCGCCGGGCGCGCTCCTGCTCCTGGTCACGCAGCTCCGCGAGCAGGCCGGCGCGGGCCTGCTCGAGCACCCGGTCGGCCTGCCGGCGCTCCTCCGTCCCGCCGGACGCGGAACGCACGAGCTCGCCGGCGACCAGCTGCCGGGCGCGCTGGGCGACGTCCTCCTGGGTCCGGGCCAGCTCCTGGACCTCGCCGTCGGACCCCGTGGGCAGCTCCGATGCCGTCCGCTGGTCGACGTCGGGTGCGTCGGCGGGCTGGTTCTTCTCGGCCGCGGCCTGCTTCGTCGTGTTCGTCGGTCCGGTCATGAGGTGGTCCTCCTGTGCTCGGTCCATCGGGACCTCCAGGCTCGGCCCGGCAGGTGAACGTGCGGGGGGTCACGGAGAGACGGCCGGGGAGTCCGCCTCGAACTCGGGCGCCGGCCGGTGTGTCGCCCGGTGTGTCGCCGGCCCGCGCCGGAGCTCCGCGCCCGCCGGCGGGTCAGCCCGCGCGACCGGGCTCCCGGACCTGGACGACGCCCGCTGGCCGGCCCGCCCGCCGGTCGAGCAGCGCGACCACGGCCATGTGCGGCACGGTGAGACCCAGCAGGACGGCCAGTGCGCCCGCCGTCCAGTCGGGCCGCTGCGCGCTCAGAACCAGGAACACGATCCCGGTGAGGGCCACCGCGGTAGGAGCTGCAGCCGCGACGGCGTAGCGGCGCAGCGGGGCCCCGAGCCGGCCGGCGGCGAGGTCGTCCCCGTTGCGCGGGTCGAGCACCAGCAGGCGCCCGATGTGCCGCACCGCGTGCCAGCCACCGAAGTACACCCCGAACGCGGCGGCCGGTGGCGCGAGGGTGAACAGCGCGGCCAGCAGGCCGGCCTCGGCCGCCCACCCCGGCCGGCCACGCGCCAGCGCGCCGAGGACGGAGCCGAGCAGGGTCACGCCGACGACCGCGAGCGCGACCTGCCGGACCCCGGGGGTCAGCAGGGCCGGCAGCTCCGGAGCCAGCGCCGCCAGCACCCGGTCGGCCTCCGCGGGCCACCACGCGAGCGGGACGGCGACGGGCAGCCCGCCCAGGCCCACCACCGGCGCGATGTCCCGCAGACCCGGCCGCCACGGGTGTCCCGACCGTTCCGCCTCGAACGCCACCTCCCCCATGCCGAAGTGCACCGCGGAGACGGCGAACAGCAGCAGCAGGCTCACCACCGGCGCCACGAGGAGGGCACCCAGCGCCAGCAGTGCCGTGGCGGCGTAGCCGGCGAGCACCCCCGGCCGCAGCATCCGCCCCGGGCGGCCGGCCACCCAGTCCGGGACCAGGTGGTCGACCGCACCGTGCGGCAACCCGAGCAGCACCCCGGCGGCCAGGATCCCGAGCGCCCAGGCGGAGACCTGCTCAGGCAGCAGCACGGCCGCCGCAACGGCCGCGCCGACGACTCCGACCGACAGCCGGGTCGTCAGCGCGGTCACCCGCGCGCCCCCGGTCACGACGCCGTCCTCCGGATCAGGCGGCTCGGCCGGGAGCAGCCACCTCGGTGATGCCACCGCGGGGCATGGTGACGTCGGAGGCGACGGCCTCGTCGTGGCCCTCGTGCTTGCTCACCTTGCGGGCGATGACCGCCAGCAGGATCCCGTAGACCACCTTGGAGGTGACGTCGGCGACGGTGTAGGTGATCTGCCGGGCGACCACGCCGTCGGCGGAGTCCCAGATCGCCGGCATCAGGTAGGCGCCGGGGTAGAGCATCCAGGAGACCAGCAGCAGCCACCACACGGCCTTGACCAGCGGGCGCACCTCAGCCGGAAGCCGGCCGACGTTGCCGTACACGGTGCGGTACACCAGCGCCAGGATGACCAGGAAGAAGACCGTGCTGATCGACCCCCAGACCCAGAAGGGGGCGCTGCGCTCGACCTCGTAGAACTGGCCGACGTAGCCGGTGTAGACCATCCCCAGCCCGGCGACGGTGAAGACGATCCAGCCGCGACGGAAGGCGGCGCCGGTCACCCCGAGCACGATCAGCATCTGCAGGAGCAGCACCGGGACGTCGATCGACCAGTTCATGTACCGGTAGCCGTTGGAGAACAACGCGTCCGCCTGGCTGAACGACTCGCCGTCCCAGCGGAAGGAGCTCTCCCACTTCTGGGAGATCACCAACAGCTCCAGGAACGCCGACACCATCACGACCGCGGACAGGGTCGAGGAGAGCTGGTACCTCGGCAGGGAGTTCTTGCTGGTGAGCACGAAGTACACCAGCCCGGCCGCCATGGCGGCGTAGCCGACGGTGAAGACGTGGGACACGATCGTGTACTGGAAGAAGTCGTAGGTGAAGGTGTTCTCGACGTTCACGCGGTCTCCTGCGGGATTGCGGCCTCGTGCCTCTGCTCGATCACGAACACCTGGCTCTTCGCCCACCCCCCACACCGCGGATGCACTGATCGGCAGCCGAGGACGTGTGCCCGACGACCGGACCCGAACTCCTCCGCCCTGGGCTCGAGGAACGCTCAGGGGCCGAGGGGGTCCTCACCGGCCAGGTGGCCGGGGTGGAGGCGTCGCTCCACGAGGTCGTCCGCCAGGTCGTCGACCGTCCGGTCGCCGGCGAAGGCCTGGGCCCGCAGCAACGCCAGGGCGTCCGTGGCCTCCAGCCGTCCAGCCAGCATCACCATGCCGACTGCCATCCACAGCCGACCGCGGCGGCGCGCCTCCGGCCTCTCGCGCGCATCCGGGACCTCGGGGGGCAGCCACGGGCTCCACGCGGCGGCCTGCTCCAGCTGCTGGGCGACGAGGGCAGCGACCAGCTCGGCCGCGCACTCTGCCGCGGTGGCCGCACCGACAGGGTCGACCCAGTACAGGGAGAAACAGCCCAACCCCGTCAGCGAGCCGGGCAGGGGCAGCGCCAGCATGCTGCGGATCGGGGTGCGGGCGACCAGCTGGTCGTGGAACGCCGGCCATTCACTCACCAGGCGCGCTTCCACGGCCCGCACCGGGGCGCCGCACTCCACGGCCTGCAGACACGGGCCGGCGCCCATGGTGAACTGCAGCTCCTCCACCAGCGCCGCGGTCGCGTCGCTGGCCGCCAGTGGTGTCCGCTGGTGTGGGCGACCGTGGATGCCCAAGCCGGCTCCGTCCACCTCCAGCACGGCAGCGGCGGCGCGGACGAGTCGCATCGGCAGGTGGTCCAGGTCGCCGTCGCGGTCGGGCAGTTCTTCGGCCAGCGCCTCGGCGAACCGCTCGGCGACGTCCATCCCGAGTCCCCTCCCGTTCCCTCGGGCGCGCCCACCACACCCGCCGGCGTCCGCCGTTCCCGAGCCGTGCCCGCACCCACCCGGGGGGTAAACCGAGGCGGTGACACCGCACCAGCCGCGCTCCCGGGGGGCCCGGTCAGCCGTGTTCGGCGAGCACCCGGCACGGCCAGGGAACCGGTGGAGGCCGCCGGGACGTTGGCCCGGCAGCCGATCGTCGTCTGGACGACGAGCCCGTCCCTCCGAGGAGCACCATGACCACCCCGCTGCCGACCAGCCCCGCCGGCTCACTGGACCTGCGGGCCGACGACGAGCTGGCCTGGCTGCTCACGCTGGACAGCACGGTGCTCGCCGTCCTCGGTGGCGTGTTCGTGACCGTGCTGCTGATGGCCCTGCTCGCCGGGTGGCTGGTCGTCCGGCGCGTCCGGCGCAGCCCCCTGGTGGCCCGGAGCCGGGAACTCGCCTCGCGCGGCCGCGAGCTCGGCGCGCAGGGCGCCACCGCCGTCGCTGCCCGCCGCCTGCCGCCGGGCCGACGGCGCGCGGCCGCGGAGCTCCAGCTCGAGGTCGCCCGCGCCCGTGACCGGCTGCGCCGCCAGGTGGCCGCCGCCCAGACCGCCGGGGCCCACCTCGGCGAGGTGCCGGACCTGCTCCCCTCACTGGAGGCCGAGGGCAGCCGGCTCGAGCAGCGCCTGCGGCAGCGGGCCCTGGCCCCGGAGCCGATGGACCGGGACGAGCCGGGACCGGAGGCCCGGGCGTACCTGGACACGGTCGCCGACGTCTGCGACGCGGTGCTCCAGGCCGAGCGGGCCGTCGCCCCGACCAGCCGGACGACGGCCGACGTCGCCGAGGCGGTCACCGCGCTGCGCGCGCACACCGCCGCCTACCAGGAGCTCACCGCCCCGCCGGCGATGCCTCCGGTGCTCCCTGCGGCCGCTGCACCCTCCCCGACCGGCTCCGGCGTCCGTCGCACGCCCCACTGAGGCGACGCACAGCAGCCGGAGGAGGGGCGCTCGACGATCGCGTCGGCACCGGTCAGGTGCCGGCGGGAACGGGGGCCGGGGCGGCCAGTGCGGCGCGCATCGCCGCGGTGTCCAGGTAGGCCTCGAAGCACTGCACCCGGCCACCGGAGACGGTGAGGACGTGCACCTCGGGGACGTCGAACGGTGCGCCGGTCGCCCGCACCACACCGCGGGTCCGCCCGACCTGGACCACGTGGCCGGAGCCGTCGGCGAACAAGCGCTCGGTCTCCGGGTGCGAGTCGAGGTGACCGGTCAGCGTGGCGAGGAAGTGCCCGAGCCCCTCGTGCCCGACGTGGACGCCGCCCCAGGGCAGCTCCGGGGACTGGGTCACCGTCCCGTCGTCGGCGAACAGCGCCATGATCCGCGGGACGTCCGCCCGTTCGAACGCCGTGTACACCTCACGCACCAGCGTCAGGTCCTGCTCTGCCTGTTGCATCGTCGCCCTCCTCCGCTCTGTCGGTGGGACCACGGTCCCGCCGACGGCCGGGGCCGCGCGTGAACGTTTCTGCTCGGTGCTGGGACGTTCCTGCTCAGCGACCGCGGCCGGCCGCACGCACCGCGGCCGGGGTGGCACCGACCGCCCGCCGCAGGTGCCGGGTCAGGTGGCTCTGGTCGGCGAACCCGCACCGCGCGGCGACGGCCGAGATCGGGAGGTCGGTCGAGGTCAGCAGCTGGCGGGCCCGGGCCAGCCGCCGGCTCAGCACGTACTGGTGCGGGCTCGCCCCGGTCGCCGCGCGGAACTGCCGGCTGAAGTGGAACTCGCTCACGGCGGCCAGTGCCGCCAGCTCGGCGACGGACAGCGGCCCGGCCAGGTCGTCCTCGACGTGCCGGACCACCCGCTCCAGCTGACCCCGGGAGAGCCCGGCCGGAGCCGGGGTGGTCGGCGGCCGGGCCGTGGTGTGGTCCCGCGCGAGGGCGGCGACCAGCGCCAGCCCGATCGACTCCAGCGCCAGCCGGCCGAGACCGGAGGTGTCGTCCAGCCCGGCCTGCAGGAGCCGCGCCAGGGGTGCGACGGCCGGGGAGCGTGCGCCCACGACCGGGGCCAGGCCCGGCGTCCGGTGGCTCCCGGCCGCGCTCAGTGCCTCGTCCAGGACCTGCCGGGCGACGGCGACCACGACGGTGGAGACGCCCTGCGGGGTGCCGTCCCGCGACCGGGCCGCCAGGTCAAACCCGGCCGGCACGACGGCGACGTCCCCGGGCAGGCCGGCGGTGGCGTGCTCGCGGGAGTCCAGGGTCTCCAGCAGGCGGTAGGGCCGGCCCACGTTCACCAGGACGCGGTGCTCGGCCGCGGCGGGGACGAGCTCCTCGACGACCTGCCGCTGCACGGGCAGCACGAGGAGACCGGGACGGAGCTGCACCGGTTCCGGGGACTGGGTCACCACACCTCCCGCCGCTGCGACGGATCATCCGCCGTCGCGCACCGCGTGCCAAGAGCCGCCCGGTCACGGGCCGGGGCGGCCCTGCTCGGCGGCCCAGCGGTCCAGCGCCTGGACGGTGAGGACGTGCGGGAAGGTGAGCGCCACCAGGACGGCGAGCGCCGCGCTCACCGCGACCGCCGAGGTGTCCCCGCCGGCGAGGACGACGACGGCCGCGAGCGTGACCACGGTGGGCAGCGCGGCATGGGCGGCGAACCGCCGCAGCGCCGGCCACGTCCCCCCGGCCGGGGACGTCGTGCGCAGCAGCGAGACCAGCCGTTCGGTGTGCCGCAGGGCGTGCCAGCCCGCGAACCACACCCCGAAGGCCACCAGCGGGGGGACCACGACGAACAGCGCGGCGACCCCGGCCAGCTCGGCCGCCTCGCGTCGCCGACCGGCCCCCACCTGGAGCCGGAGGGCCACCACCAGCGCCACGAGGCAGCCCAGCCCCAGGGCGGCGCGGCCGGCGAGCGGCAACGGCTGCTGCCAGCCCGGTGCGATGCGGCCGAGGACGTCGGCGGACGGCCCCGGCCACAGCACGAGCGGCACCGCGACCACCGCGAGGCCGTGCGCCGCCGTCGGCCACCAGTCCTGCCCCGGTCCGGGCACCCGCCGGCCGGCGTCCTCCGCGGAGACCACGACCTCGGCCCGGCCGAAGTGGACGGCCGACGCGACCAGGAAGACCGCGACGGTGGTCGTCGGTGCCAGCAGCAGGGCGCCCACCGCCACCCCGGCCACCGCCGTGTAGCCGGCGAGCACCCGGGCCAGGGCCGCGGCTGCCGGCCGCCGTCCGCTGGTCCAGAACGGCACCATGTGGTCGACCGCGCCGTGCGGGACGCCCAGCACGATGCCGGCCAGTGCGACGGCGGGCGCGACCTGGGCGAGGGCCGCGGGGGCGAGCAGCTGGGCGCCGACGGCGCCGGCGGCCAGGGCGGGCCCGACCGCCCGGACCGGCCGGCGCCCCCGGCGTGGTGCGCCGGCCCGGGACGCGGGCCGGCGCACCACCGAGGAGCCCGGCATCAGCTCGGCCGGCTGGCCCGTGCGCCGTTCCCGTTCGGAGCCCCCGCCGTGCTCAGGACCTCGTCCCCGGCGTGCGCCCCGTTCGCTGCGGCGGCCGGCTCCACCGAGTGGTCGTCGTCGTAGGACGGATCGGCCAGCCGGCTCTTCACCCGGGCCACCTTGTAGATGGCCAGGCCGTAGGCCGCCTTGGCGAAGATGTCGGCCAGGGAGTAGCCGACCTGCTTGAGCACGAAGCCACCCTCACCGCCGAAGAAGTCCCCGCCCAGGATCGGGAACAGGTAGGCGATCGGGTAGACGCCCCAGAGCCCGACGAGGGCGATCCGGAGCATCTTGATGGTGTGCACGACCTCCGGTGGCTGCCGGTCCAGCGACCGGGACAGCTCCACGAAGAGCACGTACAGCAGATAGAGGAACGGGATCGTCGACAGCGTCCCCCACAGCAGCCGGGGGCCGACCTCGTTGGCCAGCTCGCCCGGGTAGCCCAGCGCGATCATCAGGGCGGATGCCGGGATCAGCTTGACCAGCAGCTTCTTCGCCGCTGCCCGCCCCAGGGCCATCACCGCGACCGTCTCGAAGAGCAGCAGCGGCACGGTGAGCAACCAGTCGACGTACCGGTAGCCCTCGTTGAACTCGATGTTGGACAGCTGGTGCGGTGCGTCGATGGTCGCGCCGGCCGGGTAGCTCTCCTGGAAGTTGTTGAAGATCCGGAAGTAGTGGTAGGCGGCGATGCCGCAGACGATCGCGGAGACGACCACCGCGTTCCGGTACTGGCGGAGGACCTGCCGCTGGGAGACCAGCAGGTACAGCGAGGTGAACAGCAGACAGGCGATGGCGAGCGAGAACAGGTTGTAGACCGTGGCAAAGCTCGTCGCGGAGAGCGACGGGATGTTGACGGCGGCTGCCTGGACCATCGGGGCCCCTTCGAGGGTGACGGCGTCCCGTCGGTCGGCGGGCCGCAACCGTTTCCGGTTGTGGCGGGTCTACGCCGTCCCACGCTCCCGGTCGAGTTGCACAGGTTTCAGCGCGGTGTGGCGGCCAGCAGGTCGACGGCGTCGGCGAGGCTCTCGGACACCACCACCCGCCGGTCGAGGACGCCGTGGGCCCACCCGGGGCCGCCGGCGACCAGTGCGCGCGGGGCCCGGGAGGTGGGCAGCGCGTCGACCGGGAACTGCTGCCCGGTCTGCTCCGCGGACTGCGGCGGTCGCTGGCTCCAGATGAAGACCCCCGACGCACCGGTGCGGCGGACGGCGGACACCAGCGCGGACACCGGGAGCTGCCCCAGCACCTGCGCCGGCGTGCGGCGCTCCGCCAGCGCGGCGGCGAGCACGTGCAACGGCAGCACGTGCCAGTCGCCGGGCGGGGAGGTCAGCAGCACGATCCGCCCCGCGTCCGGCTTCCGCTGGCAGGCCCGGTGCGCCCGCAGGGTCTCCGTGACCGCCTCGCTGAGCAGGTGCTCCACGTCGATGCCCGCTCCGGTCTGCTCCCACCGGAGGCCGGCCGCCACCAGGACCGGACGCAGGACGGTGTCCCAGGTGGCGATGGTCCCCCGCTCCACCAGCAGCTCACCCAGGATCGAGTGCACCGCGCCGGCGTCCAGGCGGGCGGCCGCCCGGGCCAGCCCACGGGCCTCCGGCGGCGCGTCGGGGAGCGCCAGCACGGTCCCGCCGGCACCGGCCCGGCGTCCGCCGGCGGCCGGTGCGGTGGCCTGGTCGCCGCCCAGCGGCTGGGAGTCACCTGCGAGGACCCGGCGGGCCGCCTCGGCGGGGGCCGCCCCGGAGGCGACGAGCCGCTGCATGAGGAGCAGTCGGGCCATGTCCTCGTCGTCGTACCGCCGGTGGCCGCCGGCGGTGCGCCCGTTGGGCGCCAGCCCGTAGCGACGGCCCCAGCTGCGCAACGTCTCGGGGGCCACCCCCAGCCGGGCGGCCGCGGCCCCTACGCCCAGCGGTGCTGTCGAACCGGTCGATCGCCCGTCGGCCACGCCCCCATCATGAGGGGCGTTCGGTGTCCGGGGCGGTGGACGCACCCCCTCCGGCAGCGCCGGGGTCGGGAGCCAGCACCTTCGCCAGCAGCACGGACAGCTGCCGTTGCTCCTCCCCCGTCAGGTTGCCCAGCCGGTCCTCGGGGAACTCGCGCGGGCCCTGCCGGAACCGGCGCACGCGGACGCGGACGGAGTCATGACGTGGATCGCGAGTGGGAGGGGCGCGGTCTGGGCCATGTTGGCGCCGATTCAGCACCCGCCGCCCCCGCGAGAGCGGACGATCCGGCCTGCGCGACACGGTCATCCGGCCGACGAGCCGCGGGCATGGAAAGGTCCCCGTAACAGGACACGCCACCCGGACGGGGTCACCGGCTCCGCTCCGTCCCCGGACCCAGAGGCGGTTGGCCGCAGTTGTTCTCCCTGAGTCGGCGCCTGGCAGGCGCACTCGTGCACGTGTACACAGCGAGCGGCTCCGTGCTCGCGCTGCTGATCGTGCTGGCTGCGTTCGACGGTCACGTGGTCATGGCCCTCTGGATCGGCCTGGTCGCACTCGTCGTCGATGGCACGGACGGGATGCTCGCCCGCGGCGCGCGGGTGAAGGAGACCATCCCCTGGTTCGACGGCGCCCGCCTCGACGACATCGTCGACTACCTGACCTACGTCTTCGCCCCCGTGGTCCTCCTCTGGACGACCGGGGCCCTGCCGGATGGAGCGTCCGGGTGGGTGCTGGCCGCCCTGCCGCTGCTCTCCTCCAGCTACCAGTTCTGCCGGGTGGACGCGAAGACCGATGACCACACGTTCCTCGGGTTCCCCAGCTACTGGAACGTCGTCGCCTTCTACGTCATCGTGCTCGAACTCGACCGGGTCACCGTCGCGACCATCCTGGTCGTCTGCTCGATCCTGGTGTTCGTGCCGGTGCGCTACCTGTACCCCTCACGCACTCAGACGTTCAGACCCCTCAGCCTGGTGCTCACCGCGATCTGGATCGGCACGTATGCGCTGCTCCTCCTCCAGTTCCCGTCCGTGGACCCGATCGTGGTGACCGTCTCACTCGCCTACCTGGTGTACTACCTGGCGGTCAGCGGCTACCTCACCGTTGCTGCCAGGCGCCGCCGGCGCGGTCGTGCGGGCCGTGCCGAGACACGGGTGGACGCCGGCACGCCCTGACCGCCGTCCGCTGCTGCACCCCGGACGTCGACCGCCGGACACTGCTGCACGGGACTCCTCCCGCCTGCTCGGGCCGGAGCGCCCCTCCGCGTGCACGGCCCGCACCGCCGTCCCCGGCGCCTGCCGGGCTGTCCGCCTCCTGGGCAGGCCTCCCGCGCGACGGTGAAGAGCGCCTCCGAGCACAGCTCCCCGGACCGATCCGCTCAGCACCGCCCCGTGAAGGCGTGCGCGGAAGCGCGCGCGTCGCTGCTCTGAGGGCGGTCGACCGGCGGCGCGACCTCCGGTTCCCTCGCCACTGCGTCCGCCGGGGCACCTCGCCGTCGGCGGTGAAGGGCTGCCTGTCGGTGGCCCCGGACGCCAAAGGGACCGGCCCCTCCGGCGCGACGGCGGTCCACCCCGGCCCCGCTGGGCTCTGGCCAGGTCGCCCTCGTCCGCGGTGACCAGGTCGCCCGACCGCTGCGAAGACGGTCTGCGACTCGGCCTCGGGCGTGAACCGGATTGCCCTCCGACGCCGAACGCCTCGTGACGCCCTCCCGGCTGTGGAGAGCGTCACCCCGAGGACGCGGAGCCACCCCGGACGTGGCCGCCACGGCACCGACGTCGAGCGGCGCTGTCTAACTGGTCGATCCCTTCGGTCACGACCCCGTCACGAGCGGTTTCCCCGATCCGGGGCGGCGGGCTCTCACCCTCCTGCCGCAGCTTGGCCGGGACGATCCAACAGCTTCGCCAGCAGCGAGGACAACTGCAGCTGCTCCCCCTCGTCCAGACGGCCGAGCCGGTCGTCGGGGAAGTCGAAGGCACGCCGGACGGCGTGGTGCTCGCGCCGCCCAGCCGGGGTGATCGAGACCCGCTTGACCCGCCGGTCCGCCGGGTCGGGCACCCGGGTCACCAGCCCGCGGGCCTCCAGCCGGGCGACGAGCTGGGTGACGTTCGACGGGTCGCACAGCAGCTCGGCGGCGAGGTCGCCCATCGCACTGGCGCCCGTGGTCAGCTCGGCGAGCAGGCAGGCCTGGGCAGCGCTCAACCCGACCGCCTGCGCCGCGCGGTCGTAGGCCGCGTCGTAGGCGTACACGAAGTCCCACACCTGCTGCTGCAGCGTGCTGCCGTCGTCTGCCACGACGCCGAGGTTACTTGATGGACTGAAGTAGTCGTGCCACCATGACCCACAGGAACTTGAGTGGCTCAATCAATTGGAGGAGATCGACATGGCGGTCGGACACGGAGACACGGCGACGACCCGGGTCCTGGTCACCGGGGTGCGCGGGAAGACCGGCGCCCCGCTGGCGGAGCTGCTCGTCGCCCGGCCGGGCGTCGAGGTGCTCGGCGGCAGCAGCAACCCGGAGACGGTGGACGTCGCCGGGGTCCGGCCGACGGAGTTCTCCTGGGACCGGCCGGCCGAGTGGCCCGCGGCGACCGGCGACATCGATGCGCTCTTCGTCGTCCGGCCCGATCGTGCGGACGCACCGGAGCTGATCGGGGCGCTCCTCGAGGTGACGCCACCCCGGGCGCACGTCGTCCTGCTGTCCGAACAGGACGCCGACCACACCGGTCCGGCCGGGTGGGCGCCGCGGGCCGAACGCGCGGTGCGCACCGGCAGCCACAGCTGGACGGTGCTCCGGCCGAGCTGGTTCATGCAGGTGCTCACCGACCCACGCTTCTACCTCCACCAGCTCACCAGCACCGGCGAGCTGCCGTTCGCCAGTGGCGGCGCGGGCCTCGCGTGGATCGATGCCCGGGACATCGCCGCCGTGGCCGAGCGTGCGCTGCTCGAGGAGGGGCACGCCGGTCAGGTGTACGAGCTCACCGGTCCGGCAGCGCTCTCGCTGCCCCGCACCGCGGAGCTGATCTCCCGGGCCACCAAGCGCTCCATGGCGCACCGGGAGATCACCATCGCCGAGGCGCTGGCCGGGACCGAGGGCTTCGAGCGGGAGATCACCGAGGTGACGTTCCAGCGCGTGCAGGCCGGCAGCTTCGCCGTCGTGAGCGACGCCGTCCAGCGCGTGACCGGACGGCCGGCCCGGTCGTTGGAGGCGTTCCTGGCCGACTCCGGGCCGTCCCTGGCGGCCCCGAGCTGACGTCGGCCGCACCCGTCCCCCGGGAGACTGCGCGGCCCCGGACACGGACCAGCCCCCGCGGCGTCACGCCGCGGGGGCTGGTGCCCGGTGCCCGCAGGCACCGGCTCCGACCGGCGCCGCCGGTCGGGGTGGCTCAGTTGCTGCGACGGCTGCCGGTGAGGCGGCTGAGCAGCTTCTTGAGCAGGTTGGCCTTGATCAGTCCGGACACGATCCCCATGTCGGTTCCTCCTCCGGGTCGGTTGGACCAGGCCATACCCAGGGACTGCGCATTCCATGTACGAGCCGGCGCAGCCGCGAGGTCAGGGGCGGACCCGGTTCCGCGGTCGCCGACCGCCGGCGAACCACCGTTCGACCCGGCGCCAGCGGTTGGGGGTCTTCTCGCGGTCCAGCACCTCGGACTCGGCGAGCGCCCGGTCGACCGGACCGAGTTCGGGCGGCTCGAAGAGCACCACCGATCGACCGGTCGGCCGGCGCAGCCGCTCGATGCCCTGCACCAGCGAGCCGGTGTCGGCGACAGCGGCGGCGACGTCGTCCGGCGTGCACCCGAGGTGCTCGGCGAGCAGCCGGTCACGGAAGGCGAGGATGGTCGCGGCCACCCGGTCGGCGCCCGGCCGGCCCTCGACCGCCTCGATCGCCAGGTCGCACTCGGTGTCCAGGCCCATCGACCGGTTGTTCAGGTTGCTGGAGCCCAGCCGGAGCAGGCGGTCGTCGATGACGGCCACCTTGGCGTGCACGTAGATCGGCTCGCGCTGCTCGGTCACCGGACAGTAGAGCCGGAACCGGTCGTGGACGTCGGCCTCGCGGACGATCTCCAGCACCAGGGCGCGCGCGGTGCCCATCGCCTTCTCCGACAGCCAGCCGTCGGCGGTCCACGGGTTGAGCACGACGACCTCCGGGCCGTCGGGCTCACGCAGCCGCTCGGCGATCGCCTCGGCGATCCGGCGGCTGGCGAAGTACTGGCTCTCCACGTAGATCGACCGTCGGGCGGCGGCGATCCCGGCGAGCCACAGCAGCTCGATCTCGTGCACCAGCTCTGCGCCGTCGTGTTCGGGCCGGGTGCGGGCGATGGCGACGTCGACGTCGGTGAGCAGCGGCTCGACCTCCTCGGGCCAGCACGTCCGCTCCTCGATCAGCGGCTCCAGGCGCTCCCCGGTGCCGCTCTCCCACCGGGTGCGGGCCAGCTCGGCGACGGCGCGGGCAGCGGGCCCGGTCAGCATGCTCGTCGCGTCGTGCCACGGTCCGGCCAGCCGCCCCTCGGCCCGGCCGGGGGCCGGGGAACGCCGGTGCGGGTTGACGTCGGCGTGGTCGGGGGTGTCCCACCGGTCGGCGGTGACGTCGATGCCGCCGGTGAAGGCCAGGCAGTCGTCGATGACCACGATCTTCTGGTGATGTGCCCCGCCGACCGGGTGGTGGGTGTCGATGGCCAGGGTGAGGCGGTCGGAGGTGCGCCGGTCCAGCAGCACGATCGGCTGCAGTCCCCGGCCGAGCGCGCGGAGCATGCCGAGGTCCCACTGGAGGACGCCGATCTCCAGCTGCGGGTTCTGCGCCACCGCCCGCTCCAGCACGGCGCCGAGCCGGTCGTCCTTCGGCCGGCCGGCGGCGAGGGGGTCCAGCCGGATGCGCGGGTCGAAGTCCCAGCCGATGAACAGCACCCGCCGCTGGGCGCGCAGCACGGCGCGCTTGAGGGTGGCGAAGTACTCGGCCGCGTCGACGAAGACGGCGAAGCGGTCCGCCCGCTCGATCCGCCAGCAGGTCTCCCCCGGGATCAACATGCGCGCACCCGCCTCCGGCGGGACGGCACCTCCGGCACGGGGGGCGGGGAGCCCGACGCCAGGGTCGGTGTCGGGGTCGGTCGTCGCCTGGCCGTCGTCCATCACGTCGGGAGTGTGCCCGTCGTCCGGCACGGCACCAAGGACCGACTCCCTCGAACCGGGGACACGGCCGCGCAGCGCCGCCGTCCCCCAGCGGCAGAACTCAGCTGATGACCGGCCCGGCGGCTGGGAGGGTGCTCTCGACGACCCCACCGGCTGCGGCGGGACCGTGGACCACACCGGCAGAGCCAGGGAGGACAGATGGACGTGAAGACCGACTGCAACGACTCCACCGACGACGCGCGGTCGCTGCGTGCGGCGCTGCGCACGGAGCTCGCCGCCGCGATGAGGTCGCGTCGGGCCGACGCCGTCGCCGCCCTCCGCAGCGCCCTGGCGGCGATCGACAACGCCGAGGCCGTCGTCCCGCCGGGGACCGCGACCGGGGCCACGAACGCACACCTCGCCGGCACCCGGACCGGGGTCGGTTCCACCGAGGCGGACCGCCGCGCCCTGTCGATCGGCGACGTCCGCGCCCTCCTGCGCGCAGAGATCGCGGACCGCCGGACCGAGGCCGACCGCTACGACGGCCTCGGGCAACACGAGGCCGCCGGCCGGCTCCGGCGCGAGGCCGAGGTGCTCGACCACCACGCCGACGGGTGACCGCACGGCTCCCGGTCGCCGCCGGGGTCAGCCTGCGGCGGGCCGGACGACCTCGGCGATCCGTCGTTCGACGGTCGCGTCGAGCCCGGTGACTCGCCGGTGCCCCGCTGCTTTGCTGACCGGTCGTCAGCGGGGGGCGAGGACGGCCAGGGCGACCGCGCACCCCCACCCGGTCACCACCACCGGGGTCTCGACCGGGTCGAACCCGCCGGGGCTGACCCGGAGGCGGGTGCAGCGCTCGCTCAGGTAGCCGAACGTCAGCCCGGTGCCGAGCCACCGGAGCACCCAGCGGGCGCGGTCGTCCGGCCCGTGGAGCAGCCGGGCGGTCGCCCAGAGCTGCGGGCCGAGCAGGTACGGCGGTGCGCTGAACGCCGTGCCGAACCAGAGCCAGTCCCGGACGAGGTGGTCCGGGCTGCCGGCCAGGAACGGCACGTCGAAGTGCCGACGGCGCCGCAGGGCGACGACGTGACCGGCGAGCTGAGCGGCCAGCTGGGCCGCCGACACGGCGACGAGTGTGGAGCGGGGCACCATGCCACCGCACCGTAGGGCTCCCGGCGGGGTCAGGTCAGCTGGTTGATCCGGATCAGGTTGCCCGTCGGGTCACGGAAGGCGCAGTCCCGGACGCCGTAGTCCTGGTCCGTCGGCTCCTGCAGCACCTCGGCGCCACTGGCCTCGATCTTCCCGAAGGTGCCGTCGAGGTCGTCGGTGGCCAGGGTGATCGCGGCGTAGCTGCCCTTGGCGATCAGCTCGAGGACGGTGCTGCGCTCCTCGTCGGTGATGGTCGGGTCGACGGCCGGCGGGTGCAGGACGATGGAGGTCTGCGGCTGGTCGGGTGGGCCCACGGTGATCCAGCGCATGTCCTCGTAGCCGACGTCCTTGCGGACCTCGAAACCGAGGACGTCGCGGTAGAAGGCCACGGAGGCCTCCGGGTCGGTGTGCGGCAGGAACGCGTAGTGGATGATCAAGGTCATGTCGGCCACGCTAGGGGCGGCAGGGACGTCCGGGCTTCTCGATTCCTGACCGGTCTGGTCACCTGCTTGGCCAGGCACGGTGGGATCCCCGCGCTCCCCCGGGCGGCCTGCTCGCGGTAGGCGCTGGGCGGCATCCCGACCAGCTCGGTGAAGCGGGTGCTGAAGGTGCCCAAGGACCCGCAGCCGACGGCGAAGCAGACCTCGGTCACGCTGAGGTCGCCCCGGCGCAGCAGCGTCATCGCGCGCTCGATCCGCCGGGTCATGAGGTAGGCGTACGGCGACTCCCCGTAGGCCCGCTTGAACTCCCGGCTCAGGTGCCCGGCCGACACGTGCACCCCACGGGCGAGCGCGGCGACGTCCAGCGGCTGGGCGTACTCGCGGTCGATCCGGTCCCGCACCCGGCGCAGCAGCACCAGGTCGCGCAGGCGCTGTTCCGAGACGGGTCCACCGGCCACGTGCGAGAGCGTAGGGCGCACCTCGACCGCGGGAGGCCCGTCGCGCACGGGCGCCCGGCCGGTGCGGTCGCCGGGGAGCCCGCTGGTAGAACCGACCGGTGAGCACCGAGGCGGCACTGCTGCTCACCCTCGACCTCGTCGGCACGTTCGCCTTCGCGCTGAACGGTGCGCTGACCGCGCTGCGGGTGACCAGGCTCGACATCGTCGGCGTCATCACGCTGGGGATGACCACGGCCCTGGGCGGCGGGATCATCCGCGACGTCCTGCTCGGCGCCCTGCCGCCGGCCACGTTCAGCGACTGGCGCTACCTGGCGGTGGCCGCCGGCGGCGGGCTGGTCGCCTTCGTTCTCGGGCCCGGGCTGGACCGGCTGAACACCCCGATCACGGTGCTCGACGCCGCGGGGCTGAGCCTGTTCGCGGTCACCGGCGCCAGCAAGGCGCTCGCGCTCGGGCTGGGCCCGACGCAGGCGGTGCTGCTCGGTGCCCTGACCGGCGTGGGTGGCGGCACGCTGCGCGACGTCCTGATCGGGCAGGTCCCGTCCGTCTTCCGCAGCGGCCTGTACGCGATCCCGGCGCTGATCGGCGCGACCGTCACCGTGGTGGCCGCCCAGCTGGACGTCTACGGGGTGGCCACGGCGGTCGGCGCGGCGGCCGTGTGCTTCACCGTCCGGATGCTCAGCGTCCGTTTCGGCTGGAACGCGCCGATGCCCCGGACACCGCGCGCCCACCGTCCGGACGGCGGCTGACCGCCCGGCCGCTGCGAGCGCAGCCGCCCCGTGGGCCAGGCCTGCAGAGGAATTGACCTGAACGTCACAGAAGGGTCTTCCGCTGAAACGTGACGTGGGGCACCCTGTCCGGCACACCGCGCGGACGACCCCTTCGCCGCGCACCCGCATTCGTCAACATCCGTAGACGTTCCGAGGTGCAGCCATGACCACCACCCAGCTCCAACTGACCCATCCCCTGGACCCCGTCCAGGCCGCGGAGATCGAGGAGGTCCGGCGGATCACCACCGCGGCCGGCCTGGTCGTCGACAGCACCCGCTTCGTCTACGTCGGCCTCGAGGAACCGCCGAAGGCCGAGGTGCTGGCACACCGTCCCGGGCAGCCGGTCAGCCGGCGCTTCCGGGTCCTGCTGCTGGACCTCGCCTCGCAGGTCTCCCGGGACGTCGTGGTCGACGCCACCGCCGGTGAGGTCGTCACCGCGGTCGAGCTGGACACCGCCACCTCCGGTCAGCTCCCGGTGCTGGACGAGGAGTTCGAGCTCGTCGAGCAGTTGCTGTCCACCGACGAGCGGTGGCTGGCCGCCCTGGCCGCCCGGGACCTGGACGTCGCCCAGGTCCGGGTGGCCCCGCTGTCGGCCGGCGCCTACGAGGAGTACCCGGACGAGGCGGGCCGCCGCGTCCTGCGCGGGCTGGCCTTCTGGCAGGAGACGCCGACGGACTCCGCCTGGGCACACCCGATCGACGGCCTGGTCGCCTACGTCGACACGATCAACCGGGTCGTCGACCAGGTCATCGACACCGGCGCCGTCCCGGTGCCCACCGGCTCGGGCAACTACGACGACCCAGCGGTGAGCGGCCCGCCGCGGACCACCCAGAAGCCGATCGAGATCACCCAGCCCCAGGGGTCGAGCCTGACCCTGGAGGGCAACGTGCTCACCTGGGAGAAGTGGTCCCTGCGGGTCGGCTTCGACACCCGCGAGGGCCTCGTGCTGCACCAGATCGGGTTCGACGAGGGCGCCGGCGTGCGGCCGATCGTCTACCGCGCCTCGATCGCCGAGATGGTCGTCCCCTACGCCGACCCCAACCCGGTGCGCTCCTGGCAGAACTACTTCGACACCGGCGAGTACCTGGTCGGCCGCTACGCCAACGCCCTGGAGCTCGGCTGCGACTGCCTCGGCGACATCACCTACCTGGATGCCGTCATCGCCGACGAGCAGGGCGACCCGCGCACGCTCCCCAACGCCGTCTGCATCCACGAGGAGGACCACGGGATCCTCTGGAAGCACACCGACCTGTGGAGCGGCTCGCAGCAGACCCGCCGGCAGCGGCGGCTGGTCGTCTCCTTCTTCACCACCGTGGGCAACTACGACTACGGCTTCTACTGGTACCTCTACCTCGACGGCACCATCGAGTTCGAGGCCAAGGCGACCGGCGTCGTCTTCACCTCCGCCCACCCCGGCGGCGAGTACCCCTACGCCTCCCAGATCGCGCCGGGGCTGGGTGCCCCGCTGCACCAGCACCTGTTCAGCGCCCGCCTGGACATGACCGTCGACGGCGTCGCCAACCGGGTCGACGAGGTGGAGGTCGTCCGGGTCCCGATGGGGCCGGAGAACCAGCGCGGCAACGCGTTCACCACCTCCTGCACCACCCTGGCCACCGAGTCCGCCGGCCAGCGCGACGCCTCCCCGGCCACCGACCGGGTCTGGCACATCGTCAACCCCGAGCGGCTCAACCACGTCGGCCAGCCCGTCGGCTACGCCCTGTACCCGGAGGGGCTGCCGACCCTGCTGTCGGACCCGGGGTCCTCGATCGCCCGGCGGGCGGCGTTCGCCACCCGGCACCTGTGGGTGACCCGCTACGACCCTGCCGAGCGCTACTCGGCCGGGGACTTCGTCAACCAGCACAGCGGGGGCTCCGGGCTGCCCGAGTACGCCGCGGCCGACCGGGACATCGACGGCCAGGACCTCGTCGTGTGGCACACCTTCGGGCTCACCCACGTTCCCCGGCCGGAGGACTGGCCGATCATGCCGGTGGACTACACCGGGTTCCGGCTCAAGCCGTTCGGCTTCTTCGACCGCAACCCCACCCTCGACGTGCCGGCCTCGACCTCCGCGCACTGCGCGGGCGGCGCCGCCTCCTGCTCGACCACGGAGGCCTCCGGTGAGTGAGCGCCCGACCACCTCGACCGGCGCGACCGCGCTGACCTCCCCCGGCGCGCCGGCCGGCCGCAGCGACGGCGAGCAGCTGAGGTCCGGCCGGCTCGGCGTCCTCGGCATCGTCTTCTTCGTCGTCGCCGCCGCGGCCCCGCTGGTCGGCATGACCGGCGCCGTGCCGGTGGCCATCGCGGCCGGCAACGGCGCCGGCGCCCCGGGCGCCTACGTCGCCGTCGGGATCGTCCTCATGGTGTTCGCCTCCGCCTTCTCGGCGATGAGCCGGGTGGTGACCAACACCGGGGCGTTCTTCGCCTACGTCGGCCGCGGCCTGGGCCTGTCCGCCGGCGTCGGCTCGGCGTTCGTCTCGGTGTTCGCCTACCTGAGCATCCAGCTGGCGGTCTACGGGTTCTTCGGCGGTCTGATGGCCGGGCAGATGGACGCCATCTTCGGCATCGACGCCCCCTGGTGGCTGTGGACCCTCGCCGCCTGGGCGCTGGTGCTCGCCCTCTCGGTGGTCAGCGTCGACGTCGGCGCCAAGGTCCTCGGCACGCTCATGGTGCTGGAGCTGCTCAGCCTGGCCGTCGTCGCCGTCGCCGTCATGCTCGAGGGCGGCGGCCCCGACGGGGCGAACCTGGTCGAGTCCTTCGCCCCGCAGAACGTGTTCGTCGGCGGCCTGGCCGGCTCGGCCGGCATCGCGCTGGCCTTCGCGTTCGCCTCCTACATCGGCTTCGAGGCCACCGCCATCTACGGCGAGGAGAGCAAGGACCCCGAGCGCACCGTGCCGCGGGCGACCTACGCCGCGGTCGGGCTGATCACCGTCATCTTCGCGGCGGCCTCCTGGGCCGTGGTGAGCGGACTGGGCACCGACGACGTCGTCGCCCGAGTGCTCGAGGAGTCCTCGGTCGACGGTGTGCCGCTGGCCGATCCCGCGGCGGTGCTGTTCTCCGTGGCCGCCACCTACGTCGGCGACTGGCTGGCCACGGTGATGAGCTGGCTGGTGCTCTCCAGCCTGTTCGCCGGGCTGCTGGCCTTCCAGAACTGCAGCGCCCGCTACTTCTTCTCCCTCGGCCGGGCCGGCGTCTTCCCCGGGGCGCTGCAGAACACCAACCGGCACGGTGCCCCCGGCATCGGGGCGATCGTGACCAGCGCCGTCACCGGCGCGGTGATCGTGGTCTTCGCCCTGGCCGGCCTGGACCCGGTGCTCAACCTCTTCTACTGGTCCTCCGGGATGGCGGTCATCTCCGTCGTGCTGGTGGAGATCCTCGTCTGCGTGGCCGTCCTGGTGCACTTCCGCGGGACGGGGCGCGGGGGCCACTGGTGGTCGACGCTGGCCGCACCGGTGCTCGCCGCCCTCGGCCTGGCCACCGGGCTCTACCTGCTGATCGGCCGGTTCGGCCTGCTGGCGGGCACCGTCCCCGAGGGCGTCGACCCGACCGTGACCGCCTGGCAGCTCAGCGCCACCGGCTGGACGCTGGTGCTGCTGCCCTTCGTGCTGTTCCTGGTCGGATCGGTGGTCGGCGCGGTGCTCTCCCGGAACGCCGACCAGCGCCCTGCGCTGCGCGACGTCGTGGGCTGAGCCGTGACCGCTCATCTGGTGGTCTGCGGCGCGGGCGCGGGGCTGGCGATGATCGGGCACTTCCCGCACCGGCCGCCGCTGTGGGTGCCGCACGCCCTGGGGCTGGTGGCGATGGTGGTGGCCTGGCTGCCCGCCGCCCGCCCGCTGGGCGAGCCGCTGGCGCTGCTCGCGCTGGCGGCGCTTGTGGCCTGGCAGCTGTGCCGCGTGCGGACGCCGGCCGCCCGCTGGTCCGGGGCGGTCGACACCGCGGCGATGGCCGCGCTCATCGCGCTCGCCGGGGTCGGCGGCGGGACGGCGGCGGGCGGTGTCCACGGTGCCCACCACACCGGCGGCGAGGGCACGCTCCCGTATGCCGTCGCCGTCCTGGTGGTCTGGCTCGCCGTGCGGCACGTGACCCGCGAGGGCGGGCCGCACGACCACCGCGCCGGCCGGGACGCCGTCGTCCCGGAGCGACCCGACCGCGCCGGCCGGGCGCTGGGTGCCCTGCGGTTCACCGGGGGGCTGGTGATGCTGTCGGGGATGACCGCGATGCTCACCTGAGCACCCCCGTCGCCCGAGGAGCCCCGTGCCCAAGATCGTCGACCACGCCGCCCGCCGCACCGAGATCATCGAGGCGGTGTGGTCGCTGATCGTCCGTAAGGGCTTCATCGCGGTCACCATGCGGGAGCTGGCCGCGGAGGCGGGGTACGCCAACGGCGCCCTGGCCCGGTACTTCCCGGACAAGGACGCCGTGCTCCGGGCGGCGTTCCAACGGGCCTTCGACGCCACGAACGAGCGGGCCCGCGCCGCGATCGGCGACCGCGGCGGGCTCACCGCGTTCCGGCTGCTGTGCCTGGAGATCATGCCGCTGGACGAGGTCCGGCTCGCCGAGGCCCGGGTGGTGATCGGCTTCTGGGACTACGCCGCCGGTCAGCCGGAGCTCGTGGCGTTCTACGACAACGCCATGGAGACCTGGCGCGCGGAGATGCGGATGTACCTGGGCCAGGCCCAGGTCGCCGGCGAGCTGGCACCGGGCCGCTCGCACGACCTGATCGTCGACGCGGTGCTCGCCACGACGATGGGGTTGCAGATCAACGCCTGCTTCTCCCCACGCCACAACACCCCCGAACGCCAGACCGCCCTGCTCGAGGACTTCCTCACCACCATCGGCCGCCCGGCGTCCTCCTGAGCCGCCGACGCCCCAGCACCCACGCAGGGTGCTGGGGCGTGGTGGAGGGTGCGGTCAGTCGAAGACGATGACGCCGCGGATGTTCTTGCCGGCGTGCATGTCCTCGTAGGCCTCGGCGACCTGGTCCAGCGTGTACTCCCGGGTGACGAGCTCGTCGAGCTTCAGCTGACCGGCCTGGTACATCCGGAGCAGGGCCGGGATGTCGTGCCGCGGGTTGGACTCGCCGAACAGCGACCCCTGCAGCCGCTTCTGCATGAGCGTGAGGTCGCCGAGCGCGATCGGGGCGCCGGTGGCGGTGACGTCACCGAGCCCGGTCAGCACGACGGTGCCGGCCTTGCGGATCGCGGCCAGCGCCTGGGCCACGTGCTCGCCCTGCACCACGCCGACGGTGATGATGACGGCGTCGGCGCCCTGCCCGTTGGTGATCGACCGGGCGTACTCGGTCGCCTCCTCGATGCCGGCGAAGACGTGCGTGGCCCCGAACTCCTTGGCCTTCTCCTGCTTGAACGGTGCCGGGTCCACCGCGATGACCGTGCTGGCCCCGGCGTGCACCGCCCCCTGCAGCGCGTTCGCCCCGATGCCGCCGATGCCCATCACGATCACCGTCGCCCCCGGCTTGATGTTGGCCGAGCGGACCGCCGACCCCCAGCCGGTGGGCACCCCGCAGCCCACCAGCGCAGCGGCCTTGAGCGGCACGTCCTTGCTGATCGTCACCACGGAGTCGACCGAGGCGGTCGTGTACTCGCTGAAGGTGGAGATGCCGCACTGCTGACCGACGGGGTTGCCGTCCTCGCTCATCCGGAAGCTGGTCGGGTCGTCGGCCCGGGCGCCGGTGAGCAGGGAGGCCCCGAGGTCGCAGAGGTTGCTCTGCCCCTGGGCGCACGGCTCGCAGCGCCCGCAGGCGGGCAGGAAGGAGAAGACCACGTGGTCGCCGACCTCGTAGCCCGGGGTGTTCGGCCCGACGGCGGTGACGACGCCGGCGCCCTCGTGCCCACCCACGTAGGGGTAGACCGCGACCGGCACGTCCCCGGTGGCGACGTGGTCGTCGGAGTGGCACAGGCCCGAGGCGGCGAGCTTGACCGTCACCTCGCCCTGGCGCGGGTCGTCGAGCTCGACGGTGGCCGTCTCGTAGGTGCCGGGGGCCTTGCGGACGAGCGAGACGCGGGTGGTGACGGGCACGGGTGCTCCTCTCCGAGCAGGGACGGTGCGGCCTCGCCGGGGGCCTCCCGGGCGCCGGTCACTCCTCCCCGGTGGTTCCCGACCGATCGGTCAGGAATGCGCGCAGCCTACGGGGCGAGAGTGGTGCACGTCACTGTCCGGCCGAGCTCCCGGCTCGGCCGGACGGTGGGCGGCCGAAGATCGCCAGCAGCTCGTCCACCTCGTGCGCCTCCGTCGCGGGGTGCCGGAACGGCTGGTGCGGCTGCACGGCGTAGTGGGTGCGCCGTCCGACCCGCGTCCGCAGGACGTACCCGTCGTCCTCCAGGTCGCGGAGGATCGTCAGCGCAGCGCGGGACGAAATGCCCACCTGAGCGGCGATCTCCGCGACCCGCAGGTCGGGGGCGCCGGCGACGGCCAGCAGGACGTGCCCGTGGTTGGTCAGGAACGTCCACCGCCGCTCACCGGTCATCGCTCGTCGCGCCCCTCTCCCGTCGTCCCGACCGGCTGCCGCTGCCGCCGCCAGGTCGGCTCCAGCGCCGCGGTCTCCTCGGCCGAGGCGACCCGGAAGGGAGCTGCGGCGCCCGCGGCCACCGGCGCCCGGCCCTGACCGCGCGTCGCCCGCAGGCTGGCCACGACCGAGACCCCGATGATCGTGGCGACGACGGCCAACGAGATCGTCGTCGGCACGTAGAACAGGTCGACCTTCAGCATCATCTTGATCCCCACCCAGACCAGCACCAGCGCCAGCCCGGCCTTCAGGTACACGAACCGGTGCATCAGGTCGGCGAGCAGGAAGTACATCGCACGCAGGCCGAGGACGGCGAAGGCGTTGGCGGTGAACACCAGGAACGGCTCGTCGGTGATCGCGAAGATGGCCGGGATCGAGTCGATCGCGAAGACGACGTCCGTGACCTCGATGACCACCAGCACGGCCAGCAACGGCGTGGCGACCAGTCGCCCGGCGACCCGAACCACCAGGCGCTGGCCGTGGTAGGCGTCGGTCATCGGCACGAACCGGCGGAAGGCGCGAAGCGCCCGGGACCGCTCCGGGTCCAGGTGCTCGTTGCGCTGCCGGGCCATCCGCACACCGGTGACGAGCAGGAACGCGGCGAACAGGTACAGCACCCAGCTGAAGCTGGCGATGAGCACCGACCCGGCGGCGATGAAGATGCCACGGAAGACCAGGGCACCGAGGACGCCGAGGAAGAGCACCCGGTGCTGGTACTCCCGGGGCACGGCGAAGTACGTCAGCACGATCGCCCAGACGAACACGTTGTCCACGGCGAGCGACTTCTCGATCAGGTAGCCGGCGAAGTACTGCTGGCCGTACTCACTCCCCGCCTGCCACCAGACGGCGGCGCCGAACGCGACGCCGAGCGCGACCCAGACGGCCGACCAGCCGGCGGCCTCCCGCACGCCGATCACGTGCGCGTGCCGGTGGGCGAAGAGGTCGACGGCGAGCATGACGAGGATGACCGCCAGCACGGCGAGCCAGATCCAGAGGGGGACGTCCACAGGGCACCTTCCGGTCAGGTTGCGACCGGAGGTCTCCCCCCGCTCCCGGACACCAGCCCGAGAGCCCCACCCCGCCGGGCCACGAGGGCCGTGCTGACGACGAGCTGGCGTTGGGGTACTCCCCTCCACGACGGGGACCAGTGAAGCAGGCTTCACCTGTTGCAGCAAGGCCGGCGACCCGGCTCCCGGTGCCGGTGGTCACGGGGACGGGAAACGTCCCCGGCTGCGGGGACGAGATCCCGACCGGCACCCGCACCGGACCCTGCCGCGACCCCGGCCGCGGCTCTACCGTCGGGGGCACCGCCGAGGACGAGGAGGGGCCGTGCAGGTCAGGGACGTGATGACGCGCGAGGTGGTCACCGTGGGGCCGGACACCTCGGCCAAGTACGCCGCCGAGGTCATGGCCGAGCAGGGGTTCGCCGCCCTGCCGGTGGTCGACGAGGACGGCGTGCTGATCGGGATCGTCGCCGAGGCCGACGTGCTGCGGGACCGGCTGCCCGCCGATCCCCGGCTGCACCTGCGCCGGACGCCGGTGCCCGATGCGCCACCGGCCCTGCTCGTCCGCGGCGTGATGACCACGTCGGTCCGCACGGTGCCGGTGGCCGCCGACGTGGCCGACGTCGCCCGGCTGTTCGTGGACGCCCGGCTGCGCAGCGCGCCCGTGCTGGACGGGGAGCGGCTGGCCGGCATCGTCAGCCGCCGGGACCTGCTGCGCACCCTGGTCCGCCCCGACGCCGAGATCCGGGCCGACGTGCTGCGCCTGGTGGAGGGCTACACCCAGGAGCCCGGCGGCTGGGACGTCCAGGTCTCCGACGGCGTCGCCACCGTCCACCGGGCCGGCGGGGTCACCGTCGACGCCGGGGATCGCGAGGCCGTGGACTCCGCCGTGGCGACGCTCGCCCGCACCGTCCCCGGCATCGTGGCCGCGCGCGTGCTCACCGACACCCCCGGCCCCCCGGGCAGCGCCGCACCACGGTGACCCCGGGCGGCCTGCCCGCGCTGGGGCCGAAGGTCCCGGGCAGGCGGGACCGGGGACCCCGGCGCACAGCCTCCGGGTGCCCCGACGCTGACCGGAGCACACCCGTCAGCGCGCGACTCCGAGAGGGACGACGATGAGCACACCCGCACCGCGGATGCTGGTTACGGCCGCCAGCCGGCACGGCTCCACCGCCGAGATCGCCAGCGCGGTCGCCCGTGACCTGCAGGAGTCCGCGGCCGGTCGTCGCTGCGGGCTGGCCGCGGTCGCCGTCCCGGTGGAACGCGACCCCGACCCCTCCGGCTACGACGCGGTGGTGCTGGGCAGCGGGGTCTACGCCGGCCGGTGGCTGGAGTCCGCCCGGCACTACGCCGCCGCGCACGCCACGGCGCTGCGGGGCCGGCCGGTCTGGCTGCTGAGCAGCGGGCCCATCGGCGCACCGCCCTTCCCGCCGGACGAGCCGCACGACGCCGACCCGATCCGGTCGTCCGTCGGCGCCCGGGGGCACCGGGTGTTCCCGGGGCGCCTGGACCCGCACCTCCTGGGGATCGGCGAGCGGGCGATGGTCAGGGCCATGCGCGCCCCGGTCGGCGACTTCCGGGACTGGGCGGCCGTGCAGGCGTGGGCCGAGGAGATCGCCGAGGAGCTGGCCGGCCTGGTGGCAGGCCGGTCCCCCGCCCCCCGGGCCTGACCCGCGGCCGGTCAGGAGCGGCGGGCCGGCCGCTCCGTCCGACCGGCGGCTCGCCCCTCCCCCTCCCGGACGGCCGCGTCGGGCGCGACCACCACCGGGACGGCGGCCTCGTGCGCCAGCCGCGCGGCGACGCTGCCCATCAGCCGGCGGGAGAAGCCGCGCCCGCGACGGCCGAGCACGAGGACGTCGGCGGCCTCGGCGGCGGCGATCTCCTGCAGCACCCGGGCGGGCTGCCCGCAGCCGATCTCCAGCACGGTCCCCCCGGGCAGCCAGCCCGCCCGGTCCACGAGCAGGTCGTGCGCGGCCCGGCGCCGGGCGTCGTCGGGGAACTCGCCCTCGTCCGGGTCCAGCACGTTCACCAGGACGAACGCCGCCCCGCCGGCGGCGAACAGCCGCCCGGCCGCCCGGACCGCCTGGTCGGATTCCGCCGAGCCATCCACCCCGACGACGACGGTCAGCCGATCCGGGTCGCCGTCCGGGCGCCCGCCCGCACCGCGCTCCAGCACCGCGACGTCCCGCCGGGCGCGTTCGGCGGCGATCGGGATGAACAGCGGGCCCAGGACGGCGCCCATCAGGTACCACCCCCCGGCGCGGTACCCCTGCCGGGCGAGCAGCAGCACCACGGCGGCGAGGCCGGTGAGGACCCAGAGTGCGATGACGACGGCGACGGAGGCGACGGTGTCCACGAGGTGCTCCGTTCGGCGTGCGGTGCGGTCCCGGTGCAGTGCGGTGCGTGCCCCGGAGCGGCGGCTGCCGCGCCCTCCACGGTCGCCGCGCCGGGCGCCCGGCGCCCGAGGCGCTCGTCCTGCCGCTCCGGGACGTTGGCCCCTGCCCGGCGGCGCTGCGGGCCGTGATCGTCGACGCCACAGCGCCCCACCGTCGAAACGGAGAACGCCATGAAGGCCGCCGTCGTCACCGAGCTCGGTGCCCCCCTCCAGGTGCAGGATGTGCCCGTCCCGCAGCCGGGGCCGGGGCAGGTCCTGGTCCGGATGGAGGCCAGCGGGCTCTGCCACACCGACATCCACGCCGCGCGCGGGGACTGGCCGGTCAAGCCCACTCCCCCGTTCATCCCCGGACACGAGGGCATCGGCGTCGTCGAGGAGCTCGGCGAGGGCGTGACCTCCCGGGCCATCGGTGATCGCGTCGCGATCGCCTGGCTGGGCTCCGCCTGCGGGCACTGCCGGCACTGCATCGGCGGCTGGGAGACCCTGTGCGAGTCCCAGCAGAACTCCGGCTACTCCGTCGACGGGGCGCTGGCCGAGTACGCCGTCGTCGCTGCCGACTTCGCCACCCCCGTCCCCGAGGGTGTCTCCAGCCTCGACGCCGCCCCGCTGACCTGCGCCGGGGTCACCACCTACAAGGCGGTCAAGGTGGCCCGGGTCGCCCCGGCCGAGACCGTCGCCGTCTTCGGCATCGGTGGACTCGGGCACCTGGCGCTGCAGTACGCCCGGATCGCCGGCGGTTTCGTCGTCGCCGTCGACGTCCAGGACGACAAGCTGCAGATGGCCCGCGAGCTCGGCGCCGACGAGGTGGTCAACGCCGCCACGACCGACCCCGTCGCCGCGATCCAGGCCCTCGGTGGCGCCGATGTCTCGATCGCGCTCGCCGCCGCACCGGCCTCGTTCGACCAGGCCTACCGCTCGCTGCGCCGCGGTGGTCGGCTGGTCTGTGTGGCGTTGCCGGCCGACGGGACCATGCAGCTGCCGATCTTCGACACCGTGCTCACCGGCAAGTCCGTCATCGGCTCGATCGTCGGCACCCGCAACGACCTGGCCGACGTGTTCGCCCTGCACGCCGCCGGCCGCACGAGGGTCGTCATTGCCGACCGCAAGCTCGACGACGTCAACGAGGCGATGGCCGACGTGCTCTCCGGGCACGTCCCCGCCCGCATCGTCTTCCAGTTCTGAGCCGCGGCGCTCCCGCCGGACGGCGTCGGGTGCCGGTCAGTCGCCCAGCAGTCGGCGCACGGATGCGCGGACGGACCACCGGGCCACCCGCAGCGGGACGACCGCCGCGGCAGCGGCCAGGTGGGCACCCCAGCGCAGCAGGTCGCCGTACTCGGCCGGGGGCGCGTGCCGGGTCGGCGCAGACGGGGGTGCAGGGGACGACGCGGGGGCGGCAGCGGGAGGCGGTGCGGGCGCCGGGGCAACTGGCTGTTCGGGAATGAGCAGGTCCAACGCCGTCCGCCGCCGCGGGTCCCGCAGCGAGTCGAACGACGGGATCGCCGGCGCGTCCGGCGACTCCTCTTCCACCGGCTCGGGCGGGGGCGGGACCTGGTCCTGCGCGGCGCGGCCGGAGCCGGTGGACGGTTCGGGGACGACGGCGCGGATGGCGGCGATCGACCCGGGACCCAGCCCGGCGATCCCGGCCAGCTCCGACCGGGTGAGCGCCGCGAGGTCTGCCATGCTGTCGACCCCCGCCCGGTTCAGCGCGGACACCGCCCGGGCAGGCAGGCCCAGCTCGCGGACGGTGCTCCCGGGCACATCGCGCGACGACCTGTTCGACATGGGCCCAACGTATCGCCCGCACCTCCCGCGGGCGGCGGCGCGGCAGCTGGGACCCCGCCGCGGACGCGGGTCGATCTCCGGATCGCCGTCCGGGCGGTGTCCTGTCACCCTGTCCCGGTGACCCGGGTCGAGCGCGAGACCGTCCAGCGGACCGCGAGCGTGCGGTCCTACGCCGGCCACTCCGTGCACGCCGCACCGGGGGTCCACGAGTACGCGGTGACCCTGGTGCAGGCCGCCCTCCCGCAGGGCGGTCGGGTGCTGGAGGTCGGCGCCGGGTGCGGTGCGCTGGCGCTGCGGCTGAAGGACGCCGGCTTCGACGTGGTGCCGACCGACCTCGAGCCGCCGCACGACTGGATCACCCGGCTGGACCTGGACCACCCGGAGCTGACCGAGGAGACCCGGGGTCCCTTCGACATCGTCGTCTGCGTCGAGACGCTGGAGCACGTGGAGAACCCGCGGCAGGTGTTGCGGTCGATCCGGTCGATGCTGCGGCCCGGGGACCGGCTGCTGGTCAGCACCCCGAACGTCACCCACCCGCACTCGCTGCTGAAGACGGTGCTGCGGGGCGCCCCGGTGTTCTTCGGACCCGGGCACTATTACCAGCCCGGGCACATCACGCTGCTCCCCGACTGGATGCTGATCGAGCACGTCCGGCAAGCCGGGTTCGACGAGCTGGAGGTCCGGACCGCCGGCTCGATGGAGTACCACGGGCTCCGCCGCCTGGTCCACCGCGCGGAGCTGGCACTGCTCCGGCTCATCGGGCTGCGGGCGCACCCCGCGGACGGCGAAGGCGTCTGCGTGTTCGTCACCGCCGTCGCCGTCTGAGCACCGCCGTCTGAACGCCGCCGTCTGAGCACCGCCGTCTGAGCACCGGGCGGGTCAGCCGGGGGCCGGGAAGGACCGGTCGCCGAAGAGGACGTGCCGGGCCAGCGCCCGGCCGGGCGGGGTGTGCAGCGCGGTGAACGCCGCGGCCGCCATGGCCGGGGTGCGCACCTGGGCCAGCCCGCGGCGCAGCAGGAGCCGCCCGCGGAAGCTCCGGCGCAGCGCAGCGCCGTCGTACCGGTCCAGCGCCCCGGCCCGCCCGGCGCGCAGGGCCTCGTCCAGCACGTCGGCGGCGTGCTCGGACAGTCGCAGGCACGGGTCGAGCCCGCCGGCGGTGAGCGGGGAGACCGCGCCCGCGGCGTCACCGACGAGCAGCCCGTCCGGGCAGCCGATCCGGCGCAGCAGGCCCCCGACCGGGATGGGCCCCCCGCGCAGCTCGACGTCGTCGGGCCGGACCACGCCGGACAGCCCGGGTGCACGCGCGCCGAACCGCCGCACCGCCCGGCGCAGGCCGTCGGGGAAGCGATCGGGGTAGCCGGCCACGCCCACGTGGGCGTGCTGCCCGTCGTTGACCACCCAGGCCAGGTAGCCGGGCGCCAGGGAGGGGTCGAGCACGCAGTGGAAGGCCGGCGGGTCCGCACTGCCGGGCACGGCGAACACCTCCTCGCCCCCGACCAGCAGGTGCCGGTTGCGGTCCAACCCCAGGTCCCGCGCAACCCCGGAGCGGGCGCCGTCGGCACCGACCACGAACCGGGCGCGCACCCGCACCGGGCCGTCCGGGCCGGTCAGCAGCGCGTGGCCCGCTGCCCGACCGCGGTACCGGGTGGCCAGGGCCAGCCGCACGCCGGCGTCGGTCGCGGCGCGGGCCGCGGCCAGGTAGAGCCCGGCCATGTCGCCCACCCGGTACTCGTCGCGGGCGCTGTCCAGCGTCACCGGCCGGTGCAGCGACGGCGGGTAGAGCACCACCCGCCGGATCGGCGGCCCCAGCCGGTCCGGCGGCAGCGGGAAGTCGTCGAGGGTCTTGCGCACGAAGATCCCGGTCGTGCGGATGGCGCCGGTGAGGCCGGGGCGCCGCTCGGCGAGCAGCACGTCGTGGCCGCGCCGGGCGAGCAGGGTGGCGGTGTGCAGCCCGGCCAGGCCGGCGCCGACGACCAGCACGTCCGCGCGCTCGTCGGGTCTCATGGATCGATCCTCGATGTCTGACTATCGAAAGTCAATCGACTCGCCGGATCCCGGTAGCGTCCCGCGGATGCCGGCGGACACGCTCCAGCGCGACCCTGCGCGGCGGAGGCTCGACGCGCTCACCTTCGGGCTGTTCACCGTCGCGCTGGGCACGAACATCCCCACGCCGCTGCTGCTCGTCTACCGGCGCACCCTGGGCCTCTCCGATGCCGACGTCACCGCGGTCTTCGGCTGCTACGCCATCGGCCTCATCGCTGCGCTGACGCTGTCCGGGCCGGCCTCCGACCGGTTCGGCCGGCGGGCCCTGGTGCTGCCGTTCGCCGTCCTCGCCGGCCTGGTCTCGCTGCTGTTCCTGCCCGCCGTCGACCACCTGCCGCTGCTCTACGCCGGGCGGCTGCTGCAGGGCGTCGTCTCCGGCGTGGTGTTCTCGGTGGCCAACGCCTGGCTGCAGGAGCTCGCCGGGCCGGAGGGCCAGCAGTCGGCGGCCACCCGGGGCGCGGTGTCGACGTCGCTGGGATTCGCGGTCGCGCCGGCGATGAGCGGGCTGCTCGCCCAGTACGGCCCGGCCCCGACGACGCTGCCGTACCTGGTGCACGTCGCCGTCCTGGTCGTCGGGCTGGGCGCGCTCGTCACCGTGCCGGAGACCGTGCAGGCCCGGCACGGCGGCCCGCTGATGACGCTGGGGCTGCCCCCCGAGGCCCGCCGCCCGTTCTGGGCGGTGCTCGCGCCGACCGCCGTCGGGGTGTTCGCCTTCCCGACGATCGCCGCGACCCTGCTGCCGCTGCTCGTGGTCCCCGACGGGGTCGGCGTCGCCTACGCCGGGCTGGTCGCCGGGCTGGCGCTGGGCGCGAGTGCGGTCGCCGCCCGGCTGGGCCGGCGCGCGGAACGGGGCGCCGCACCGCTGGGGATGGTGCTCGCCGCGGTCGGGCACGCCCTCGGCGTCGTGGCGATCGTCAGCGAGTCCGAGGCGCTGCTGCTGCCCGCGGCGGCGCTGCTCGGCGGCGCGGGCGGGCTCTGCCTCACCGCCGGGCTGACGCTCACCGCCCGGCTGGCTCCCCCGCACGCGCGCGGGGCGATGAACAGCGCCTTCTACGCCTTCGCCTACGCCGGGTTCGGCACCCCGCTGCTGCTGGCCTGGCTCGGCGCGACGTTCGGCACGGTCCCGGCGATGACCGCGTTCCTGGCCGTCCCGGTCGCCCTGGCCGGCTGGCTGTGGCTGGAGCTCCGGCGCCGCGACTGACGGGCCTTGCCTCTCCACCGTGTGGCCCACGACACTCCCGGGATGGCGAACGCACCCCTCGTGATCGGCACCGGCCCCCGGAAGGTCCTGGCCCTGCACGGCTGGTTCGGCTCGGCGGCCGGCTGGAGTCACCTCCCCGACCTGCTCGACGGCGACCGGTACAGCTGGCTGTTCCTCGACTACCGGGGCTACGGCGCCCGGCGCGGGGAGGCCGGGGAGCACACGCTGGCCGAGATCTCCGCCGACGCCCTCGCCGCCGTCGACGGCCAGGGGTGGTCCTCCTTCGCCGTGGTCGGGCACTCGATGGGCGGCAGCGCGATGCAGCGGGTGCTCGTCGACGCCGGCGGCCGGGTGGACGGGCTGCTCGGCGTGAGCCCGGTCCCGTCCACCGGCGTCCCGCTCGACGAGCAGGCCGAGCAGCTCTTCCGCGGCGCCGCGGACGACCGGGGCAGCCGCTACGCGATCCTCGACCTCACCACCGGCAACCGGCTGAGCCGCACCTGGCTGGAGCGGATGGTGCAGTTCTCCCTCGACCAGTCCGACCTGGCGGCCTTCGGCGCCTACCTGGACGCCTGGGCGGGCACCGACTTCTCCGCCGAGGTGCAGGGCAACCCGGTCCCGGTCCGGGTGGTGGTGGGCGAGCACGACCCGGCGCTGAGCGCCGCGGTCATGGAGCAGACGTTCCTGCAGCAGTACCCGAACGCCTCGCTGGAGGTGCTGCCCAACGCCGGCCACTACGCGATGTTCGAGACGCCCGTGGCGCTGCTGACCACCGTGGAGCACTTCCTGGACGGCCTGTGACCCAGCCGCAGGACACCGCGGCCCTCCTGGACCCGGCCACCTACGAGACGGGCCCACCGCTGGCGGAGCTGGCCCGGCTGCGCGCCGCCGGCCCGGTCACCTGGGTCGACGAACCCGACGGTCCCGGCTGCTGGCTGGTCCTTCGGCACGCCGAGGTCGAACGCGTGCTCAAGGACCCGGCCACCTTCTCCTCCTGGCTCGGCGCCACCCAGGTCCGCGACGCCGGGGACCTGCCCTGGGTCCGCCAGATGATGCTCAACCAGGACCCGCCGGACCACTCCCGGCTGCGCCGGCTGCTGACCCGGTCGTTCACCCCGCGCGCGGTGGCCGCGCTGACCGCCTCGATCGAGGCGACCGCGGCCGGACTGGTCGACCGGATGATCGCCGGCGCCGGGGAGGGCCGCTGCGACTTCGCCAAGGACGTCGCGGCCGACCTGCCGCTGGTCACCCTGGCCGACGTGCTCGGCGTCCCGGCCGAGGACCGCTGGCTGATGTTCGACTGGTCGAACCGGGTGATCGGCTGGCAGGACCCGGACTACGCCTCCTCGGCGGCGTTCGACGCCAGCAGCGGCACGGCCATGGCCCGGCAGGCGGTGGCGCTGCGCCCGCTGCCGGATGCCGAGGGGCGGCTGCCGGACCCGCGCACCCGCGCCGGCATGCCCGACCTCTACGCCTACGCGCGGCTGCTGGCCGAGGAGAAGCGCCGCGCGCCCGGCCGGGACGTCATGTCGATCCTGCTGGCCCAGGCCGACGGGGACGATGCCCCGGTCAGTGACGCCGAGTTCGAGAACATGTTCTGGCTGTTCGCGGTGGCCGGCAACGAGACGCTGCGCAACGGGCTGCCCGGCGGGCTCATCGCGCTGCTGTCCCACCCCGAGGAGCTGGCCCGGCTGCGGGCCGACCCGGGCCTCCTGCCCGGCGCGGTCGAGGAGATGCTGCGCTGGTGGACGCCGGTGATGGTCTTCCGTCGGACCGCGACCCGCGACGTCACGATCGGCGACACGCGCGTGCGGGCCGGGGACAAGGTGGTCGTCTCCTTCACCTCGGCCAACCGGGACGAGCGGGTCTTCACCGAGCCGGACCGCTTCGACGTCCGCCGGGCGCCCAACCCGCAGCTGTCCTTCGGCCACGGGCCGCACTTCTGCCTGGGCGCCCAGCTGGCCCGGGTGCAGATGCGGTCGCTGTTCGCCGAACTGCTGCGCCGCACGAGCGTGCTGGAGCTCGACGGGCCGCCTGCGCTGCTCCGGTCCAGCTTCCAGCGAGGGGTGAAGCGCCTGCCCATCCGCTGGGTCGCCGGCTGAGCCCGGCATGCTCGTGGCCGCCGGGTGTCACATCCGTGGCCGCCGCGGTGCTGTTAGGACATGGACCTCGTTCGGTACGGACCCCCGGCTGCGCTCCAGCTGCCGGTGCCCGGGCGCACGGCGGGCCGGGTCGAGAGGAAGGGCGGGACGGTGGCGGGTACCGGGAACGGTGCCGTGCGGGCCGACCTCGGCGAGGTGTTCCGCCGCGACTACCCGCAGGTCGTGGCCGTGGCCGCCCGGGTGCTCGGCTCGCGGGACGAGGCCGAGGACGTCGCCCAGGAGGTCTTCCTGGCCTTCGGGCGGTCCACCGTGCCGGCCGCCGAGGCGCCCGGCTGGCTGTCCGTCGCCGCCGTGCACACCGCACTGAACCTGATCCGCTCCGGGCGCCGCCGCGCGTCCCGGGAGGAGACCGTGCACCGCCTCGCCGACGTCACCACCCCCGACGTGGCCGAGGCGGTGCTCACCCGCGAGGACCGCAGCCGCGTCCGGGCCGCGCTCGGCGAGCTGCCCCGCACGCAGGCCGTCGCCCTCGTGCTCCGGCACAGCGGCCTGAGCTACGCCGAGGTCGCCGCGGCGCTCGACATGTCCCCCGGCAGCGTCGGCACCACCGTCCGACGCGCCGAATCCGCACTGCGCAAGGAGCTGACCCGTCATGCGTCATCCGACTGAAGGCACGCTGCGCCGCCTGCTCGACGAGCCGGCCGGCGTCCCCGACCCCGACCGGGCGCACGTCGCCGACTGCCCGCAGTGCCTGGCCACGCTGGCCGCCACCCGCCGGGACGCCGACCTCGTCGGCGCCGCGCTGGCGACCGAGGGCACCTCCGACGTCGACGCCGGCTGGCGGCGGCTGACCGCCGCGCTGCCCACTGCTGCGCCGGCTGCCCGTCCCGAGCGGGTCCGCCCGAGCCGGTCCCGCGGGTTCCGGCGACCGGCCGCCGCCGTCCTCGCGTTCGGCGTCGTCCTGGCCGGCGCCGGGACCGCGGCCGCCAACGACTGGCTGCAGGTGTTCCGCACCGAGGAGATCGCCCCGCTCAGCCTCACCACCAGCGACCTGGTCGCGCTGCCCGACCTGAGCGCGTACGGCGACGTGGAGCTCACCGGCGACCCGGCCGTGCACGAGGTCCCCGACGCGGCCACCGCCGCCGAGGAGTCCGGGCTGGACGTGCCCGAGGTGGCCGACCTGCCCCGCGGCGTCGCCGGCGAGCCGACGATCTCGGTGGGTGGTCAGCTCAGCGCCACCTTCACCTACTCGGCCGACCGCGCGGCACATGCCGCGGCCGCGGCCGGGGAGACGCTGCCCCCGCCCCCGCCGGGGCTGGACGGCAGCTCGGTGCGGCTGGTCGCCGGCCCGGGCGTGGCCCAGGTCTGGTCCTCCGAGAGCGGGCTCCCCGCGCTCGTCGTGGGCCGCGCCGTCGCGCCGTCGGCGTACTCCTCGGGCGTCCCGTTCGAGACGGTGCGCGACCACCTGCTGTCGCTGCCCGGCCTGCCCGAGGACGTCGCGGCGCAGCTGCGGAGCTTCACCGCCGACGGCTCGACCCTGCCGATCCCCGTCCCCGCCGAGCTGGCCACCAGCTCGACGGCGGAGGTCGACGGCGCCGAGGCCACGGTGCTGACCGGCAACGACGGTGCGATGGCGGCCGTGGTGTGGGTCTCCGACGGCGTGGTGACCGCGGTGGCCGGTTCGCTGGACGCCGACGAGCTGCTGTCCGTCGCCCGGGACCTCGGCTGAGCATGAGCACCGTGGACAGCGGTGCCGGGGTGCAGGCCGCCGCCGACCTGGTGGCCGGCCTGCCCCCGGCACCGGCGGCCTGGTGCACCGGGCTGCGCAAGCAGTACCGCAAGCACCTGGCCGTCGAGGACGTGTCCCTGCAGGTCGGCCGGGGCGAGATCGTCGGGCTGCTCGGGCCCAACGGCGCGGGCAAGACCACCGTGATCAAGATGCTGCTCGGGCTGGTCCGCCCGGACGCCGGCGAGGCGATGCTGCTCGGGCAGCGGTCGGCCGACCCCGCCGCCCGCGCCCGGGTCGGCTACCTGCCGGAGCTCTTCCGCTACCAGCCCTGGCTGACCGCGGCCGAGGTGCTGGCGCTGCACGCCCGGCTCTCCGGTGCCGGGGTGCCCGCCGCCGAGCAGCGGGAGTGCCTCGCGCTGGTCGGCCTGTCCGGCCGGGGCGACGACCGGGTGGGTGGGTTCTCCAAGGGCATGCAGCAGCGGCTGGGGCTGGCGGTCGCGCTGGTGGGCCGACCGGAGTTCGTGGTGCTGGACGAGCCGACCAGCGCCCTGGACCCGCTGGGCCGCGCCGACGTGCGGGACATCGTGCTGGAGCTGCGGTCCCGGGGGGTCGCGGTGCTGCTCAACTCGCATCTGATCGGGGAGGTGGAGCGGGTCTGCGACCGGGTCGTCGTCCTGGACCGCGGGCGGGTCGCCGCCTCCGGCACCCTTGCCGAGCTGCTCGGCCAGCGCGAGGTCCGGCTGCACCTGACCGACCTCTCGCCCGCCGCGCAGCAGCGGCTCGCCGCGCTCGGCCGGGTCGACCGGGAGGGCGAGTGGTCCACCGTCGCGCTGTCCGCCGACGACGACGGGACGGCGGTGCCCGACCTGGTGCGTGACCTGGTCGCGCTCGGGGTGCGGGTGCACGCGGTCGAGCCGGTGCGGATCAGCCTCGAGGAGCGCCTGCTCGGCATCCTGCGGGACGGCGCCGCGAGCCGAGCGGCGGGCCCGTCGTGAGCACGGCCCGCACGGTGCTGACCATCGCCGCGCTCACCCTGCGCGAGGCCTCCCGCCGGCGGGTGCTGTTCGCGCTCGTCGCGCTCACCGCCGGGCTGCTGGCGCTGAGCAGCTGGGGCTTCTCCCGGCTGGCGGCCGAGTCGCTGACCAGCGGCGAGGCCCGGCTGACCGCCTCGATCCTGCTCAACCTGGTGATGTTCGGTTACAGCCTCGTCGCCGCGCTCGGCACCGCCTTCCTCGCCGGGCCCACGCTGTCCGGGGAGACGGAGTCGGGCATCGCGCTGTCGATGCTGGCCCGGCCGATCCGCCGCTCGGCGTTCCTGCTGGGCAAGTGGTTGGGGCTGGTGGCGTTCGGCAGCGGCTTCGTCGTGCTGGCCGGGCTGGCGCAGGTCCTCGTCGTCCGGGTGACCGTCGACTACTGGCCGCCGGCCCCGGCGACCGCGCTGGCCCTGCTCGCCGCCCAGACCATCGTGCTGCTGACCCTCACCGTGCTGCTGGCGACCGTCATCTCGCCGATGGCCTCGGGCGTGGTGGCGGTCGGCCTGTTCTGCACGACCTGGGTGGCCGGGGTGGTCGGCGCGATCGGCGAGGCCCTCGGCAACGACGCCGTCGGCCGGGTCGGGAGCGTGTCGCGGGTCCTGCTGCCCACCGACGGGCTCTGGCGCGGGGCGATGAACGCCTTCCAGGACCCGTCGGCGCTCGTCCAGTTCGGCGGGGCCGACGAGGGCGCGGGCGCGTTCCCGTTCCTCAGCACGGCGCCGCTGACCGCCACCTACCTGGGCTGGGCGGTGCTGTGGGTGGTCATGGTCTGGGCCCTGGCCGCGATGTCCTTCGTCCGCCGCGACCTCTGATGGCCGACCCCGGCGCGGTCGTGCTGCAGTTGCCGTTCCGGGGCACCTGGCGGGTGGAGAACAGCCCGGCGCGGCGGGTGCCGAGCCACGGCACGCACCTGTTCGCCACCACCTACGCCATCGACTTCACCGCCGTGCGCGGACGGCGGACGGCGACCACCCGGGGCTGGCGGTCGCTGCTGGCCACCGAGCCGGTGGATCGGTTCTTCGCGTTCGGTCAGCCGGTGCTGGCCCCGGCGTCCGGGCGGGTGGTGTCGGTGCACGACGGCGAGCCGGACGGCGTGGCGCGACGGTCGCCGGCCGCCCGGGTGCCCTACGCGCTGACCCAGGCGGGCCGCGCCCGCGGCGGCGCCGGGGCGCTGGCCGGCAACCACGTGGTGCTCCAGCTCGCCGACCAGGGTGCCCACGTCGTGCTGGCCCACCTGCGCGTCGGTTCGCTCCGGGTGCGCGCCGGCGACCCGGTGACGGCCGGCCAGCAGCTTGCCGACTGCGGCAACTCCGGCAACTCGACCCAGCCGCACGTGCACGTCCAGGTCATGGACTCCGCCGACCCCTTCACCGCACGCGGGCTGCCGCTGGCGTTCCGCGACCACCGGTCCTGGCCCCCGGACGGGGGCCCGCCGGTCGTCATCCCGCTCGGCGTCCCCGCGGAGGGCGCGGTCGTCGAGCCGGTGTGACGCCGGGTCACCAGCTGCCGCCGCCCCCTCCCCCGGCCGCGCCGCCCACGTAGGTCGAGCCGGCCCCGCCGCCCGCACTCGCCGGCGGGGAGAGCGCCGGGTTGTCCGGGGCGGAGAACGCCAGCAGCGCCGGCCACATGCCGACGTGCCCGGCACCGTGCGCCGGCACGTACCAGGCGGGGGTGGTGCCGGGGCCGGCCGTCTGCACCGCACTGGTCCACTCCTCCGCCACCCCCAGGGCCACCGCGTGCGGCAGGTACCGGACCCGGAGGTCGGTGCGCGCCGCACCGGCGAGGTCGGCCATCTGGTCCGCGTCGGCGGACCACGGCCCCTCGGAGGTGGCGAGCTGGTCGCGGAACGCGGCCGCCCGCTCGTGCACCTGGGCGCCCTCCGGGGTGCGCTGCGGCATCCGCCCGGCCAGCCCGAGCAGGGCCAGCCCGGCGAGGACGACGCCGGTGCCGGCCAGCGCCCAGGTGGTGGTGACGGCCAGGACGACGGTCCCGACGATGCCGGCGACGAGCACCCCGGTGCCGATCCCGTACCAGCGGCGCCGGACCGCGGCGGGGTCGGCGCGGAACCAGCCCTGCTCCACCACGTCGCGGTACATCGCCGCGCAGGCCCGGCTCTCCACGGCCGCGAACCGCGACTGCAGGTCCGACAGCAGCACGGCCTCGCCGTCGGCGAAGACGTCGTCGAGCAGCAGCTGCTCGTAGGGGCGCAGCCCCCGCTGGTCGGCCGGCGTGCGGACCAGCCGCCAGTCCGCGGGGACGTCGGTGTCCGACTCGTCCTCAGCGGGATCGACGGCGACCTCCTCGATCCGCAGCTGGCCGCGGACGGCCAGGTCCAGCAGGGTGGCGAGGACCTCGTGCCGCTGGGCGCGACCGTCGAGCACGGTGCCCAGCTGGGCCGGGCGGGCGTCGTGTGGCGGGGTGAGCTGCGGCGCCCGCGGACCGGATACGGCCGGGCGGCTCCGCCGGGCCCGCAGCAGCGGCGGGACGACGAAGAGCAGCAGCCCGCCCACGGCCAGCCCCGCGGTCGCCGGGCTGAGGCGGAAGGCCTGCGCCGGGCTGAACGTCTCCTCGAGCACCGGCTCCGCGCCGGCGAAGGTGCCCGGCGGGTAGCTGGCGCTCAGCGTCACGCCCTCCCCCGGGTCGAGCCCGGTGGCCTCCGCGCGCACCGCACCGACGGCCTCGACGTCCATGGGGCAGGCGAACAGGGCATCGTCCGTGCCGATCACGCAGTCCCCCGCGACCGGCGCCACGCCCTCCGGGCCGGTCAGCCGGACGTCGACCTGCTCGATCGGCACCTCCCAGCCGGTCCCGACTGCGTTCCAGGCCAGCCGGTCGCCGTCGTCCCCCGGGTCGGCGACCCCCTCGACCCGGTAGCTGAGCACGTAGGTGTGCTCGCCGGTGACCTCGGTGTCCTCGTCGCCGATCCGGACGGTCAACACGCCGTCCTCGCTGGTGACCTCGGTGTCGGTGGGCGCGCCCGTGGGGCTCTCCACGACGACGTCGCTGATCGGGTACAGCCGGTCGCGGGTCTGCTCGAAGGGCGCCCGCTCGGGGATCAGCCGCTCGATGCCGTGCCGCTCCTCATCGGCGAAGTCGTAGGCGATCGTCTCCTCGACCTCCAGCGACCCGTCGGCGCCGGCCACCAGGTCGACGTCGTAGGAGCGGATGGCCTCGGCCTGGCCGTCGTCCGTGCACCCCGCCAGCAGCAGGGCCGGGAAGACCAGCCCGACCACCCCGGCTGCTGTCCGCCGTCCGTCCGCGCTCATGTCGCACCGTCCTCGTCTCGACCGCCGTGCCCAGGTGACGGCGTGCGGAGTCTCCCCGAACGCCGGGGTGTCCGGGCACGAGGCGGGGCCGCGCGCTCGCCGGAGAACTGTCGGCACCCCGTGCTGGCATGGCCGGGTACGCCACAGCACACACGCATCCACCGGAGGCTGTCGATGAGGATCGTCGTCACCACCCCGACCGGGCACGTCGGCTCCCGCGTGGTCCGGCTGCTCCTGCAGGCCGGCCTGCGGCCCACCCTGCTGCTGCGCTCCCCGGAGAAGCTCGACCCGCAGACGCGGGAGCTGGTCGACCTCGTGGTCGGTGACCAGGGCGACCTGGACACCGTGCTGCGGGCGACCGAGGGCGCGGACGCCCTCTACTGGGTCGACCCGCCGACGCCGGACGACGACCCGGTCGCCACGTCGACCCGGATGGGCGCGGTCGTCGCCCGCGCGGTGCGGGAGAACCAGGTGTCCCGGGTCGTGTTCCAGAGCAGCGTCGGCGCCGAGAAGCGCCACGGCGTCGGGCAGATCGACGGGCTCGCCCGCACCGAGGAGCAGCTGGAGGAGACCGGCGCCGCGGTGCTCCACCTGCGCTGCGGGTACTTCTTCACCAATTTGCTGTCCGACCTCGACGGGCTGCAGGAGGGCGTGCTGCGCACCACCATGCCGATCGACCGGCCGATGCCGTGGGTCGACCCCCGGGACATCGGGGCGGTGGCGGTGGCCAACCTGCTGTCCCCGGGCTGGTCCGGCCGGCGGGTGCTCGCCGTGCACGGGCCGGAGGACCTCACGTTCGAGACCGTGGCCGGGATCGTGGGTTCGGCCACCGGCCGGCGGGTCCGGGCGGAGCAGATCAGCGACGACGACCTGCGCGCCGGCCTCCGGGCGGCGGGGCTGTCCGAGGCCCAGGTCGAGGGGTTCGTCGGGATGGGCCGCGGCCTGCGGGAGGACTTCGTGCCGGCTGACCCTCGCTCGGTGCTGACCACGACGCCGACGACGCTGCGCTCCTGGGCCGTCGAGCACCTGGCGCCGCACCGCTGAGGCGACGCTGCAGCGACTGGCAGCTCCCGGGATCGGACGTAGCCTCGGTCGGGTGAGCCTCGCACCGGCACCGACCCTCAGGCTGGACCACCGCTTCGCCCGGGAGCTGCCCGAGCTGGCCGTCGCCTGGCAGGCCGACGACGCCCCGGATCCCCGGCTGCTCGCGCTCAACGAGCCGCTGGCCGCCGAACTCGGCCTCGACCCGGCCGCGCTGCGGACCGCCGAGGGGCTGCGCCTGCTGGTCGGCACCGCCGTCCCGGCCGGGGCGAACCCCGTGGCTCAGGCCTACGCCGGGCACCAGTTCGGCGGCTTCGTCCCGCGGCTGGGCGACGGCCGGGCGCTGCTGCTCGGGGAGCTGACCGACGTGGCGGGCCGGCTGCGCGACCTGCACCTCAAGGGCTCCGGGCGCACCCCCTTCGCCCGCGGCGGCGACGGGCTGGCCGCGGTCGGCCCGATGCTGCGCGAGTACGTGATCAGCGAGGCGATGCACGCCCTCGGCATCCCCACCACGCGCTCACTGGCCGTGGTCGCCACCGGGCGTTCGGTGCGCCGGGAGACGCTGCTGCCCGGCGCCGTCCTGGCCCGGGTGGCGAGCAGCCATCTGCGGGTGGGCAGCTTCCAGTACGCCCGGGCCACCGGGGACGCCGAGCTGCTGCGCCGGCTCGCCGACCACGCGATCAGCCGGCACCACCCGGACGCCGCGCAGGCCGAGAACCCGCACCTCGCGCTCTTCGCCGCGGTGGTCACTGCCCAGGCCGAGCTGGTGGCCCGGTGGATGCAGGTCGGATTCGTGCACGGCGTGATGAACACCGACAACGTGACCATCTCCGGCGAGACGATCGACTACGGGCCGTGCGCTTTCCTCGAGGCGCACAACCCGGCCACGGTGTACAGCTCGATCGACACCGGCGGGCGCTACGCCTACGGCAACCAGCCGATCGTCGCCGAGTGGGACCTCGCCCGGCTCGCCGAGGCGCTGCTCCCGCTGTTCGCCGAGGACCAGGAGCGCGCGATCGAGCTGGCGGTGGCGGCGCTGGGCGAGTTCCGGCCGCAGTACGACGCGGCCTGGTCGGCCGGGATGCGGGCCAAGCTGGGCCTGCCCGACGGGCTGGACGACGCGGTGGCCGCGCCGCTGGTCGAGGAGTTCCTGACCCTGCTGCAGGCCGGCCACGTCGACCACACGTCCGCGTTCCGGCTGCTCGGCGCCGCCGCCCGCGGCGACGTCGACCCGGTTCGCAACCTCTTCCTGGACCTGGCCTCGTTCGACGCGTGGTCGGAGCGCTGGCGCGCACTGGCCCCGGACGCCGACGCCATGGACCGGGTCAACCCGCTCTACATCCCGCGGAACCACCTCGTCGAGGAGGCGCTCACCGCGGCGACCGCGGGCGACCTGGCACCGCTGGGCCCCCTGCTGGAGGCCGTGACCCACCCCTACACCGAGCGGCCGGGCCTGGAGCGGTACGCCACCCCCGCCCCCGCCGACTTCGGCGCCACCTACCAGACCTTCTGCGGCACCTGACCCAGCACCACCAAAATGGCCATTTTGGTGGTGCTGGGTCAGGGGTCGGTGGTCAGGCGGGCCAGTTCGACGACGGCGGCGACCAGCTGGTCGCCATCCAGCAGGACGGCGTCGTTGTGGTCGGCGCCGGGCACCTCGACCGTGCGGTGCAGCTGCCCGGCGGCACGGGCCACCTCCCGGCTCTGCTCCGGCGGCACGATCGAGTCGGCGGTGCCCAGGACGACGGTGGTGGGCACCTCGACCCGGGAGACCAGCTCGGCCACCGGGTAGCGGTCCCGCAGCAGCAGCCGGACCGGCAGGAACGGGTAGTGCTCGCTGCCTACGGCGGCCAGGTCGACGAACGGCGAGCGCAGCACCAGCCCGGCCGGCGGGTGCGCGACGGCCAGCTCGGTGACGACGCCGGCGCCCAGGCTCTCCCCGTAGTACAGGAGCCGCTCGGCCGGGACCCCGCCGTCGGTCAGCAGCCAGTCGCGCGCCGCGCGGACGTCCAGCGCCAGACCAGCCTCGCTCGGGCTGCCCGGGTTGCCGCCGTACCCGCGGTAGTCGAACAGCAACACCCCCAGCCCCGCGTCCGACAGTGCCCGGGCCAGCGGGGCCCGCACCCCGCGGTGACCGCCGTTGCCGTTGGCCACGAGCACGGTCGGGGCGTCAGCCGTCGGGCCGGGCACGAACCAGGCGCCGAGGGTCAGGCCGTCGGCGGTGGCCAACTCGACGTCCCGGCCACCGGGGAGGACGTCAGCGGCGGCCGGCACCGGGCCGGCGTCGGGCAGGTACACCAGCCGGCGTTGGAACGTCCACAGCAGACCGACCACCACGACCAGCACGATGGCACCGATCAGCGCGGCCCGGAGCACCGACCGCAGCACCACCCCATGGTGGCGCGCTGCCGGCGGCCGGGCCAGCGCCGTCTAGCGGTAGTTGACGTGCGGGTGGTCGAAGTGGTTCGCCGTCACGCTGCCCCGGTCCTCCATCTGCTTCCAGGAGCCGCCGGGCGAGGAGAGCATCCGCTGCTCCCAGATGATGTAGTCGACGCCGAGCTCGGCCCAGTTGGCCACGTGGTACGCGACGATCGCATCACCGAGGGCGGCGTTGGACATGACCATGTAGTCCACCGCCAGCCCCGACGGGTGACCGTGCGGGTCGGCAGCGCTGGGCCGCGTCCCGCCCAGGGTGATCGAGCCGGCGCCGGGCACGTTGCTGACCACGGCGTTCGCGGCGGCCTGCGCCTGCGGCTTGATCGGTCCGGCGGAGTTGCTGATCTTCGCGGTCGCGGTCACCGCGGTGCCGGAGCTGGAGGGCGCCGCGGCGGAGGGCTTGGCCGCGGTCCCGGCCCGTGCCGGAGCTGGGGCGGCTGACTGCGCCTCGGCCTCAGCAGCGGCGGCCTCGGCGGCGACCCGAGCGGCCTCGGCCTCAGCGGCGGCCGCGGCCTCGGCGGCGAGGCGCGCTGCCTCCGCCTCCGCTGCCTGCTGGTCGAGCACGGCCTGGTCGGCCGCGGCCTGGGCCTGCTGGGCGGCGGTCTGCTCGGCCTCCCGGGTGGCCCGGCTGGCTGCCAGCTCCTCGAGCGGCCGGAGGTCCTCGGTCCCGTCGACGGCGCCGGACTCGGCGGCCAGCCCCAGCTGCGCGGCGACGCTCACCGGCTCCGAGGCCACGGGGTCGGCCTGGGCCGCCGGACCGGCGCCCACGACCACGTTGACCAGGACGGCACCGGCCGCCGCGACGGCGAGGTAGAGCCCGGGCCGACGGACGCCGGCCGGCGGACGTCGGCGGCTGGTGGAGCTGGAGGTGGTGGTGCGGGCGCGCATGGGCAGGAGTGCTCCGTACAGGTGTCTTCCGATGGCCGCCTACCAGGTCAGCTGACGGGTTCGGGCGGGAAGCAGCCCTACCCGGCCCGGACTTCTCGTCCGGGCGCGGGATTCACCCCAGTGGTGCGGTGGGTCCCCGGCTCGCCCCGGAGGGCGACTCGGCGGCGTCCGGTCGGGCTCCCCGGGTGGGGACGTGGCGACCGACTGGACCCGGCAAACCTAACGGCGTCATCGAATCGTGACAATCCGTCGCCCGCATTTCATGGGGTGACGGTGGTCGCGTCACTCTCCGGACACACCCGTCCCATCCGTCACCACCGCCGGTGTCCGGTCAGCGCACCGACAGCTCGACGACGGACCGGCTCCCGCCCCCGGCCGCGGTGGCCGCCCAGGCCTCCGCGACCCGCGCCAGCGGGAGGACGGCGTGCTCCACCCGGAGCTGCCCGGCCGCGGCGTGCCGCAGCACCGAGGTCAGCGCGGCGGCCCGCTGCTCGCCGGTGAGCGCGTTGTTGGTGTAGCCGAGCACGTCGATGCTCCGGCTGCGGAGCACGGCGGAGGAGAACTCGGCGGCGTCCCCGGCCGCGCCACCCAGGTTGACCAGCCGCCCACCGGGCGCCAGCACCGAGCACGCCGCCGCGGCCACGGCGCCGAACACCGGGTCGACGACGAGGTCGACGTCCGAGCCGACCGTCTGCCGGATCCGGGCAGCCAGGTCGCCGCCGTCCCCGGTGAGGACGACGTCCTCGGCGCCGGCCCGGCGGGCACGGTCCGCCGCGGACGGCGACCGGCAGACCCCGACCACCCGCCCGGCCCCCAGCGCCCGGGCGGCCCCCAGCGCGGCCTGGCCGACCGCACCCCCGGCACCGAGCACCAGCACCCGCTCCCCCGGCTGCAACCGGCCGCGCCAGGTCAACGCCATCCAGCCGGCGACCGCGGACAGGCCCAGCGCTGCCACGACCGGGTCGGGCAGGTCCCCGGCGAGCGGGACGACGTCGGCGTCGGGCACGGCGCAGAGCTCGCCCAGGCTGCCGTCGCCCGGGCTCATGCCCGCGGAGGTGGCGAACCAGACCCGGGTGCCGGGCGCCAGCACGGCCGACGACACCACGACCCCCACCCCCTGCACGCCGGGCACGTACGGCACGGCCGGGCGGCCGAAGTACGACGTCCCGGAGGCGCAGAGCAGGTCCAGCGGCACGACCGGGGCGGCGGTCACCCGGACCAGGGTCCGGCCCTCGCCGGGCACCGGGTCCGGGTGCTCCGCGAGGGCCGGTGGCTCGCCCGGCTGGGTCAGGACGGCGGCGCGCACCGGCTCAGGTCGCGATGTCGGGGTAGGGCATGGAGATGTGCTCCATCGCCTTGCCGTAGGCGCGCTGGTACTCCATCGGCCCGTGGTCGCGCTCGAACAGCGCGATGAACAGGGTGAGCGTCAGGAACGGGTGCGCGCCCATCTCGAAGAGGGCCACGTGGTCGTGCTCGGCCAGCGCCCGCCGCTCCCCGTCGGTGAAGGCCAGCCAGGTGGTCTTCTCCGCCGGGATGCAGTTCAGGACGGTGTTGGCCATCTCGGCCTCCCACCAGGTGACCGTGCCGGCCGGGTCCTCCCGGTAGCGCTCGGTCAGCTCCGGGTCCCGGTCCACGGTGTAGAGGAACTTGTCCAGCAGGTACTTGCTCATGCCGACACCCCGCCCGTGCTCGGGACCCCGTTGGGGTACCAGGTGAAGTACGCCTCCATGGTGTGGAACAGGTCCAGGGTGTCCACGTGGTCGGCCTTCGCGCCCTCCCCGGCCACGCCCATCATCAGCATGAAGTCCATGAACCCGTGGGTGGCGTTGCCCGGGTGGTGCAGGGACTCCAGGGAGACCTCGGCCAGGCAGCCCTCGATGTCCCCGCTGGCGATCCACTCGACGGCCTTGCGGTCGAACTCCGGGTCCGGCCCGTGCTCGCCGAACTGGCGCGGCCCGCCGAGTTCCAGGGACAGGTGCCCGGTGCCGATCACCGCCACCCGCTTGTCGCTCTCCCAGGACTCCACCATCTCCCGGATCGCCCGGCCCAGCTGGACGAAGCGCTTCGGCTGCGGCAGCGGCGGGGCGAAGATGTTGGTGTAGACCGGCACGATCGGCAGGTCGGCCTGCGGGCGCAGCGTGATGATCGGGCAGGTGATGCTGTGGTCGATCCGCAGCTCGTTGCTGAACGCCAGGTCGAAGTCCCGGTCCAGCCCGTCGCGCAGCAGGTGCGCGGCCAGGTCCTCCTCACCGCGCAGCGTCATCTTCGGCAGCCCGAACTCGCGCTCCTCGTTGTGGAAGTTCGCGTCGAAGAACGGTGCCTTCCCGATGAGGAACTGCGGCATGTTGTCCAGCCAGAGCTGGTGGAAGTGGTCGCTGCCGACCATCACCAGGACGTCGGGCTCGGCGCGGGTGAGCGTCTCGCGGAACGCCTCGATCTTCGCCACCCACTCGTCGGCGAACGGCGGCCGGTCAGCACCGGTGGCCGTGCTCGCCCGGTAGTAGAAGGGGTGGTGGGTGGACGCGATGACCGCGGCCAGTTCAGCCATGACTGTCTCCGTTGAGGTCAGGGACGTACGGGTCGGGGGCGACGGACCGGTTGTTGAGGTCCACGGACAGGAAGACGTCGTTGGCGACCGGGTGCCGCAGCTCCTCGGCCAGCTGCCCGATCAGCCCGGCGGTGCGGGCCAGCAGGGCGAAGCCGCGCAACAGCTCCAGCGGCAGGCCGAGGTCGGCCAGCGCGGCACCGCACACCCCGGCGCCGTTGAGCGGCAGCGTCTTGCCGAGCACCTGGGGGTGCACCCGGCCGATGGCGGCGAACAGCGACAGGTGCGGGCCGAACAGCCCCTCCTCGGTCGCGATCTCGAACAGCCGCGGGGTGCGCGGGTCGCCGTCCTTGTGCACGTGGTGGCCGAGTCCCGGCACGAAGCGCCGCGCCGCCCGCTGGGCGGTCACCGTCTCCAGGGCCAGGGCGTCCCAGCCGGCGTCGTCGGTCGGCAGCGCGCCGTCCACCCCGGTCAGCACGTCGTCCAGGAAGCGGCCGGAGTCCTCGGTGACGCCGAGGAACCGGGAGCCACCGCCGAGCAGGCCGGCGGCGAGCGCCCCCTGCACCGAGTCCGGTGCCGACAGGTAGGTGAGCCGGGTGACGATCGCAGTCGGGGTGAACCCGTGGTCGGCGAGCGCGGCCAGCACCGCCTCGAAGACCCGGGTCTCCCCCGGCGTCGGCCGCCGCTGGGTGGCCAGCCAGAAGGCCAGCTCCCCGAAGCCGACGGTGCCCATGACGTCGCGGGCCAGGTCGGTGCCCAGCAGCGTGATCGACTCGCGGCTGGAGGCGCCCAGCGCGGTCGGGTACTCGGGGGTGGTCACGCGTCCTCCTCGGTGGCCAGCCACCGTCGCAGCTCGGCACCGTGCTCGTCCAGGGCCGGCGGCGGCAGCCGGTAGTCGGCCGGCGTCTCGGAGAAGGTGATCGGGTGGCGGACCGAGGGGACGCCGGCCTCGCCCTCCCCCACGGTCACCACCGGGTCCAGGCCGATCGACTCGGCGAAGGCCACCCCCTGGTCGACGGTGTTGATCGGCCCGCAGGGCACGCCCGCGGCGATGATGTCGTCGAACCAGTCCCGCTTGGACCGGGTGCTGAGCCGCTCGACCAGCAGCGGGCGCAGCTGGTCCCGGTTGGCCGTGCGGTCCTCGTTGCGGGCGAACCGCGGGTCGTCGGCGAGCTCGGGCACGCCGAGCACCTCGACCAGCCTGCGGAACTGGCCGTTGTTGCCGGCGGTGATGATCAGGTCGCCGTCGGCGCACGGGAGCGGCTCGTAGGGGAACAGGCTCGGGTGGCTGTTGCCCATCCGGAACGGGACGACGCCACCGGCGACGACGGCGCTGGCGTGGTTGACCAGCCCGGACAGCGCGGAGGACAGCAGGTTGACCTCGACGTGCTGGCCGCGACCGGTCTCGTGCCGGACGTTCAGCGCCGAGAGCACGCCGATGGTGGCGTGCAGCCCGGCCATCACGTCGAAGACGGAGATGCCGGCCCGGAACGGCTCGCCCTCGGGGTCGCCGGTGAGGCTCATCAGGCCGGAGATCGCCTGCACGATCAGGTCGTACCCGGGCAGCGGCGCACCGGCCGGGCCGCTGCCGAAGCCGGTGATCGAGGCGTAGACGACGCGCGGGTTGGTCGCGCTGACGCTGGCGTAGTCCAGGCCGAAGCGGCCGAGCCCGCCGGTCTTGAAGTTCTCGATGACGATGTCGGCGCGGCGGGCCAGCTCCTGCGCGACGGCGGCGTCGGCGGGGTCCTTGAGGTCCAGGGCGATGGAGCGCTTGTTGCGGTTCACGCCCAGGTAGTAGGTCGACACCCCCTCGCGCACCGGCGGCGCCCAGCTGCGGGTGTCGTCGCCGCCGGGGCTCTCCACCTTGACCACCTCGGCGCCCATGTCGGCCAGCAGCATGGTGGCGTAGGGCCCGGCCAGGACGCGGGAGAAGTCGGCCACCAGGAGGCCGGACAGCGGCCCCCGACCCGGCGCGGAGCCGGGCGGCAGTGGGTGTTCGGTCATCGGGTGTGGCCCCTCGAGCGGTGCATCGCCGTCAAGCGGACGGGCGTCCGGAGTGCCGCCGAGTGTCACCACCGCGCCGTTCGCCTGTCAACCGGAAGACGCGACTCCGTCGTTCGCCTTGACATGTGGTCGCGATCACCACGACAGTGGGGCCGTCGCCAGGCTGACCGTTGTACGGACACTCGTCCGTGACAGTCCGGTGACGGCCTGGAGGTAGACGATGTCCCAGCCCGACACCGACGTCGCGGGGCAGGCGACCGACCGCCCGGTCGTGCTGCGCAACGGCACCGTGCTGACCATGGACGAGGCACACACCGTGCTGCCCGACGCCGACGTCCTCGTCGTGGACGGGAAGATCGCCGCTGTCGGCCGGCAGCTCGACGTCCCGGCCGGGACCCTGGAGATCGACGCGCAGGGCGGCGTGGTGATGCCCGGCATGATCGACACCCACCGGCACATGTGGCAGACCGCGATGCGCGGCTACGGCGCCGACTGGACCCTCACCCAGTACTTCGTCTGGTACTACCTGGAGCACGGCAAGGCGTTCCGTCCCGAGGACGTGTACGCCGGCAACCTGCTCTCGGCCTGGGACGCCGTCGAGGCCGGCGTCACCACCACCGTCGACTGGTCGCACGGGCTGCAGACCGTCGACCACGCCGAGGCCGCCGCCGACGCCCTGCTCGCCGTCCCCGGCCGGTTCCTGCTGGCCTACGGCAACATCCAGGCCGGCCCCTGGGAGTGGGCCACCGACCCCGCCGTCCAGGCCTTCCTCAAGCGCCGCCAGGACGAGGGCAGGCTCGGCCTGCAGCTGGCCTTCGACGTCACCGGCGACCCGGCGTTCCCGGAGAAGCCCGCCTTCGAGGTGGCGCGTGAACTCGGCCTGCCGGTCACCACGCACGCCGGCGTCTGGGGGGCCACCGGCGACGACGGCATCCGGCTGATGCACGAGAACGGCTTCATGACGCCGGAGACGGTGTACGTGCACGCCGCCACGCTGACCACCGACTCCTACCACCGGATCGCCGCGACCGGCGGCTCGATCTCGGTGTCGACGGAGTCCGAGCAGAGCGCCGGGCAGGGCTACCCGCCCACCTGGCAGGTCCGCCGGCACGGCATCCCCGTCTCGCTGTCGATGGACACCAGCGTCTGGTGGAGCAGCGACCTGTTCTCCGCGATGCGCAGCACGCTGGGCGCCGACCGGTCGCGGGAGCACCTGGAGGCGCACTCCCAGGGGCAGACGGTCACCCAGGTGCACCTGCGGGCCGAGCAGGTCGTCGACTGGGCCACCCGCGGCGGCGCGCAGGCGCTGGGCCGGGACGACCTGGGCAGCCTCGAGCCGGGCAAGCAGGGCGACGTCGTGCTGATCAAGAACGACCGGTCGCCGGTGTCCTTCCCGCTCCTGAACCCCTACGGGCACGTGGCCTTCCAGGCCCAGCGCGGCGACGTGCACACCGTGCTCGTCGGCGGCCGGGTGGTGAAGCACGAGCACCAGCTGGTCGGCGCCGACCTGGCGGCGGTGCGGCGGACCGTCGACGCGACGGTCGAGCACCTGCAGTCGACCCTCGGCCCGGAGGCGTGGGCGGCCGGCATGAACCCGGACCTGCCGGACGACGACGTGCTGGACAACCCGTACACCTACACCGAGTACAAGTCCCACTCCACCCACGGAGCCCGGGGCAACGTGTTCGGCGAGCCCTCGCTCGACCAGCACACCTCACACTGAGCACCCGTCGCACCGCGCCAGGCCGGCGCGGTGCGACGCACAGCAGCAACGGGACGGGGAGGTGGCGCACGGTGGCAGGACGGGGCACGGGGCCCGACTTCGTGGAGGCGCTGGCACGCGGTCTGGACGTGCTGGCCTGCTTCGACGCCGACCATCCGGTCATGTCGCTCAGCGACGTCGCCGCCGCCGCCGGGCTGGCCCGGCCGACCGCGCGCCGGCTGCTGCTCACCCTGGAGGAGCTGGGCTTCGTCCGCTCCGCCGACGGCGCCTTCCGGCTGACCCCGAAGGTGCTCACCCTCGGCATGGCCTACGTCGGGGCGCTCGGGTTGTGGGAGATCGCCCGCCCGCACCTGGAGGCCCTGGTCGCCCGGACCGGTGAGTCCTCCTCGATGGCCCAGCTCGACGGCTCGGACATCGTCTACGTGGCCCGGGTGGCCGTGCCGAAGCTGATCACGCTGCGGGTGGAGATCGGCACGCGGTTCCCCGCCGTGCAGACCTCGCAGGGCAAGGTGTTGCTCGCCGCCCTCTCCCCCGCCGAGCTGGACGCCACGCTGGCCCAGCCGAGCCGCGCCGGGCTCCCGGCCTACATCGGCCGCTCCGCCGACCAGCTGCAGGCCGAGCTGACCGAGGTGCGCGCCCGCGGCTGGGCGCTGGCCGACGAGGAGCTCGCCCCCGGCGTCCGCTCGGTCGCCGTGCCCGTCCGGGACGGCACCGGCGCGGTGCGCGCCGCGATGAACGTGACGGTGCACGCCGCCGAGACCTCGACCGACCAGCTGCTCACCGAGCACCTCCCCCGGCTGCTGCGCACCGCCGGGGACGTCAGCGCCGAGTGGGCGCTGTGGCAGACCCGGCCGCACGTCCAGGTCGCCCGCCGGCCGGCCGGGACGACCGCCACCGGCTGACCCCGATCCGCCGCCGGGCGCCCGCTCAGCTCGGGTCGGCCGCCGGCGGCCAGGTCTTGGCCACCATGGTGAGCACGTCGTAGGTGGCCACCGGCTGCCCCTCACCGTCGACGATGACGGCGTCCCAACGGACCTCGCCATGGTCGGCATCGCCACGCGGGGTGATCTGCTTGCAGGTGAGCGTCACGGTGAGCTGCGCGCCGGGCTTCACCGGCGTGAGGAGGCGCAGGTTGTCGACCCCGTAGTTGGCCAGCACCGGCCCCGGGTCCGGGTCGACGAACAGCCCCGCCGCCCAGGAGACGATCAGGTAGCCATGCGCGACCCGCCCGCCGAACAGCGGGTTCGCCGCGGCCGCCGCCTCGTCCATGTGGGCGTAGAAGGTGTCGCCGGTGAACTCGGCGAAGTGCTCGATGTCGGCCAGCGTCACCGCCCGGGGCCCGGCGGTCACCGAGTCCCCGATCCGCAGCTCGGCCAGCGACTTGCGGAAGGGGTGGACGTCGTCCTCGCGCCGCTGGGCGCCGGTCACCCAGCGCCCGCCGATCGTGGTGAGCATGTCCGGCGAGCCCTGCACGGCGGTGCGCTGCATGTGGTGCAGCACCCCGCGGATGCCGCCGAGCTCCTCCCCACCGCCGGCCCGGCCCGGGCCACCGTGCACCAGCACCGGCAGCGGTGAGCCGTGCCCGGTGTTCTCCTTCGCGTCGTCCCGGTCCAGCACCAGGATGCGACCGTGCGAGTGCGCCGCACCCCGCACGAAGGCGCGGGCGAACCCCTGGTCGTGGGTGACCGCCGAGCCGACGAGGCTCCCCTGCCCGCGGGCGGCCAGTTCGACCGCCTGCTCGACGCCGTCGTAGGGCAGCACCGTGCTGACCGGCCCGAATGCCTCGACGTCGTGCGGCTCGCCGGCGGACAGGTCGTCGCAGCGCAGCAGCATCGGGGGCAGGAAGGCGCCCCGGTCCCGGTCGGCGCCGACGACGGAGAAGTCGTCGGGGTCACCGGCGACCAGGTCGGCGACCCCGCGCAGTGCCTTGACCGCGCGGAGCACCTCCTGCCGCTGGTCCAGGCTGGCCAGCGGGCCCATCGTGACGCCCTCGACGCCCGGCGCACCGACCACGACGTCGGCCAGCTTCGCGCGGGTCGCCTCGACGACGTCGTCCACCAGCTCGCGGGGCACCAGCGCCCGGCGGATGGCGGTGCACTTCTGCCCCGCCTTGACCGTCATCTCGGTGACGAGCTGGTCGACGAACAGGCCGAACTCGGGGGTGTCCGAGGTGGCGTCGGGGCCGAGCACCGCGCAGTTGAGCGAGTCGGCCTCGGCGTTGAACCGGACGGAGTTCGCCACCACCGCCGGGTGGCTGCGCAGCTTGCGGGCGGTGGACGCCGAGCCGGTGAAGAAGACCAGGTCCTGCCCGGCGAGCCCGTCGAGGACGCCGGCGGCGCTGCCGGCCAGCAGCTGCACGCTCCCCTCCGGCAGCAGGCCGCTGTCCACGATCGAGCGGACGACGGCCTCGGTCAGGTAGGCGGTCTGGCTGCCCGGCTTCACCACGGTCGGGACGCCGGCGATGAAGGCGGGGGCGAACTTCTCCAGGAAGCCCCAGACCGGGAAGTTGAAGGCGTTCACCTGGACCGCGACGCCGCGCATCGGGGTGTACAGGTGCTGGCCGAGGAAGGTGCCGCCCCGGCCCAGCGGCTCGGGGGCGCCGTCCAGGACCACGGTGTCGTCGGGCAGCTCCCGGCGGGCCTTGCTGGCGTAGGACAGCAGGGTGCCGAAGCCGCCGTCGACGTCCACGGCGGTGTCCCGGTCGGTGCAGCCGGTGCGCCGGGAGAGGGCGTAGAACGCGTCCTTCTCCGCCATCAGCCGCAGGCCCAGCTGCTTGAGCAGCGCCGCGCGCTGGTGGAAGGTCAGCTCGCGCAGCGCGGGGCCGCCGACCGAGCGGGCGTGGTCCAGCATCCCCGGCACGTCCAGCCCGGTGCTGGACACCCGGACGACGGTCTCGCCGGTGGCGGCGTCGGCGATCGGCGTCCCCTCGTCGGGGGCGGTGTACCAGCGGCCGGCGACGTAGCTCGGCAGCAGCGGTGCGGTCATCGGAGTGCCTCCGGGGGGACGGGTGCGGGCTGCACGGGTGTCGGCGAGGTGCGCAGGCCGCTGAAGGTGGTCGTGACGAGGGCGTCGGCCAAGGCGTCGGCGTCCAGGCCGCGACCGGGGCGGTACCACTCGGTGAGGGAGTTGACGGTGCCGAACAGCAGCCGGCTGGTCACCGCGGGGTCGACGTCGGGCCGCACGTCGCCGTCGGACTCGGCCGCGCGGACCAGGTCGGTGACGATCCGGTCGAACTCACGGCGCCGCTCCAGCGCCTCGGACTCGACAGCGGAGTTCCCGCGCACCCGCAGCAGCAGGGTGACGAACGGCAGGTGCGTGGTCAGCACCCGTACCGACCCGCGGACGACGTGCTCCAACCGGTCGATGGCCGGGCCGTCGAGCGCCCCCGGCTCGTCCAGGACGGCGAACAGCGCGTTGAGCGCGCGGTCCAGGGCCAGCCGGAGCAGCTCCACCTTGCTCGGCACGTGGTGGTAGATCGCCGACTTGGTGACGCCGAGCCGGGCCGCCAGCTCGTCCATGCTCGTCGCCTCGTACCCGCGCTCGATGAACACGGCCACGGCGGTGTCCAGCAGCGAGTCCAGCGAGTGGCCGGGTCTCCCCCGCCGCGTCGGGATCACGGTCATCAGCGCTCCCGGCGATCCGTGAGGCGCTGCAGCTTGCCGACCGAGCGGGCCAGCGTCTCGGGGTCGACGACCGACACGTCGACGGTGACCCCGATGGTGTCCTTCACCGCCACGCCCACCTCTCGGCCCGCGGCGTCGCGGCGGTCGGCCGGGCAGTCCGGCCGGGCCTCCACGTGCACGGTCAGGTGGTCCATCCGGCCGCGGCTGGTCAGCTCCAGGGAGAAGTGCGGCGAGAGCCCCGGCGTCCGGAGCACCACCTCCTCGATCTGGGTCGGGAAGACGTTGACCCCGCGCAGGATGATCATGTCGTCGGTCCGGCCGGTCACCTTCTCCATCCGGCGCATGCCCGGCCGGGCGGTGCCCGGCAGCAGCCGGGTGAGGTCGCGGGTGCGGTAGCGGACGACCGGCATCGCCTGCTTGGTCAGCGAGGTGAACACCAGCTCACCCTGCTCACCCTCGGGGAGCACCGCGCCGGTGTCCGGGTCGATGACCTCCGGGTAGAAGTGGTCCTCCCAGATGTGCAGGCCGTCCTTGGTCTCGACGCACTCCTGGGCGATGCCGGGGCCCATGACCTCCGACAGCCCGTAGATGTCGATCGCCTCGATGTCCAGGCGCTCCTCCATCTCCCGGCGCATCTCCTCGGTCCACGGCTCGGCGCCGAAGATTCCGATCTGCAGCGAGCAGGCGCGCGGGTCGAGGCCCTGCTTCTCGAACTCGTCGATGATCGTGAGCAGGTAGGACGGCGTCACCATGATCACGCGCGGCTGGAAGTCCTGGATCAGCTGGACCTGACGGGGCGTCATGCCGCCGGAGACCGGGATGACGGTGCAGCCCAGCTTCTCCGCGCCGTAGTGCGCCCCGAGCCCACCGGTGAACAGCCCGTAGCCGTAGGCGTTGTGCAGCTTGTCCCCCGGGCGACCGCCGGCCGCGCGGATGGACCGGGCCATGACGGTGGCCCAGGTGTCGATGTCGGCCTCGGTGTAGCCGACGACGGTCGGCCGCCCGGTGGTACCGGAGGAGGCGTGCACCCGGCGGACCTGCTCCTGCGGGACGGCGAACATCCCGAACGGGTAGTTCTCCCGCAGGTCGGCCTTGCTCGTGGTCGGGAAGCGCGCCAGGTCGGCCAGCTCCCGGCAGTCGTCGGGGTGCACGCCGGCGGCGTCGAACGCCGCCCGGTAGTGCGGGACGTTGGCGTAGACGTGCTGCAGGGTCCACTGCAGGCGCTCGAGCTGGAGCGCGCGCAGCTCGTCGACGCCCATCCGCTCCGCCGGGTCGAGCTGGCCGGGGTCGGGCGCCGAGCCCAGCCGGCGGGAGCTCTCGTTCGTGCCCGTGGTCCCGGTCGCTGTGGTCATGCGCTGTGTCCTCCGCGGTCGCCGAGCGTCGTTGCCGGCCGGCCGGCCGGGCGCACGGGGCACCCAAATACCGTCCAGGTGGTCAGTAACCAACTCCTTGCCCGGTCGGCTGTCAACCCGCGCCGCGCCGTCCGGTGGGGACGGCTTGTGCCGCGCCGGGTCAGGGGGGACACTGAATACCGACCACATGGTCAGTAAATGATCGCCCGACGAGGGGACGACATGTCTGCGCCGACGCTGGACCGCCCTGTTCCTGACGAGACCGCGCTGCAGCAGCAGTTCGACGCCACGATCGCGGCCGACCACCGCATCGAGCCGCGAGACTGGATGCCCGAGGGCTACCGCAAGGGCCTGATCCGGCAGATCGCCCAGCACGCGCACTCGGAGATCATCGGGATGCAGCCCGAGGGCGACTGGCTGCTCGCCGCCCCCAGCCTGCGGCGCAAGGCGATCCTGCTGGCCAAGGTGCAGGACGAGGCCGGCCACGGGCTGTACCTCTACTCGGCCGCCGAGACCCTCGGCGCCGACCGGGCCGACCTCACCGACAAGCTCATCGAGCGCAAGCAGAAGTACAGCTCGATCTTCAACTACCCGACGCTCACCTACGCCGACGTCGGCGTCATCGGCTGGCTCGTCGACGGCGCGGCGATCTGCAACCAGGTGCCGCTGTGCCGGTCGAGCTATGGCCCCTACGCCCGGGCGATGATCCGGGTCTGCAAGGAGGAGTCCTTCCACCAGCGGCAGGGCTACGAGCTGCTGATGACGATGATGCGCGGCACCGACGCCCAGCGGGCGATGGTCCAGGACGCCGTCGACCGCTGGTGGTGGCCCTCGCTGATGATGTTCGGCCCGCCGGACGACGACAGCCCCAACTCGGCCCAGTCGATGGCGTGGGGCGTGAAGCGGCACACCAACGACGAGCTGCGCCAGCGCTTCGTCGACATGAGCGTGCCGCAGGCCGAGGTGCTGGGCGTGACGCTGCCCGACCCCGAGCTTGCGCTGGACCCGGAGACCGGCCGCTACCGCTTCGGTGCCATCGACTGGTCGGAGTTCAAGCAGGTGCTGGCCGGCAACGGGCCGTGCAACGACGAGCGGATCGCCCGCCGCCGGGCCGCCCGTGACGACAACGCGTGGGTCATCGAGGCCGCCACCGCCTACGCCGACAAGCACGCGGCCGTGAGCGCCTGATGAGCGACGCAGCGGCCGGCGGGTCGATAAGCGACGTCACCGCCGAGGGTGGCCACGGCGCCGTCCCCACCGGGCCGGGCGTGCCGGTCACCGACCAGCCGGCGGTGAGCAAGCGGGACTGGCCGCTGTACGAGGTGTTCGTCCGAGGCAAGCGCGGGCTGAACCACGTGCACGTCGGCTCGCTGCACGCCCCGGACGACGAGATGGCCGTGCACGCCGCCCGGGATCTCTACACCCGGCGGAACGAGGGCGTGAGCATCTGGGTCGTGCGGGCCAGCGACATCACCGCCTCCAGCCCGGACGAGAAGGACCCGCTGTTCGCCCCCAGCGGCGACAAGGTCTACCGGCACCCGACGTTCTACGAGATCCCCGAGAACGTCCCCCACATCTGAAGGACCTCCTCTCCCCCCACCCGCCTCGTTCCTCGGCGGGCGGGCCCCTGAGAGAAGGCCGATGGCCGTGCACTCCGTGCCCGGAAGAGAGGTTTCGCATGGCGCACGAAGAGACCGTGTACGAGGCGTTGGACCATGCGCACGGGGGCGAGGGGCAGTGGGCGTTCGGCACCGGCTTCGACGAGCCGCTGGCCGGGGTCGACACCACCGTGCCCGACGGCATCGACCCGGCTGACCTGGGCGCCTACTGCCTGATGCTCGGCGACGACGCGCTGGTGCTGTGCCAGCGGCTCACCCAGTGGGTCACCAACGCCCCCGAGCTGGAGGAGGAGGTCGCCCTCGCCAACTGCGGGCTGGACCTGCTCGGCCAGGCCCGGCTGCTGCTCGCCCGGGCGGGGTCGGTCGGCGTGCTCGGCCGCAGCCGCGAACGGGCGACGGTGAGCATCCCGGACGAGGACGCACTCGCCTACTTCCGCGACCCCGACGAGTACCGCCACTCCGCGCTCGTCGAGGCGCCCAACGGCGACTTCGGGCAGACCGTCGTCCGGCTGCTGGCCGCCTCGGCGTGGCGGCTGGCGCTCCTCGCCCGGCTGCGGGAGTCCCGCGACCCGGTGCTCGCCGCGATCGCGGCCAAGGGCGTGCCCGAGCTGACCTACCACCGCGACCACGCCGCCCGCTGGGTGCTCCGGCTCGGCGACGGGACGCCGGAGTCGCACCGCCGCACCCAGGCCGGGGTCGACGCCGTCTGGCCGCTGCTCGCCGACCTGTTCACCGCCACCGACGTGGAGACCCGGCTGACCGCCGCCGGGGTGGCCGTCGACCCGGCCGAGCTCGCCGACGAGGTGCGCGACGTGCTCACCCTCGTGCTGGAGCGGGCGACCCTGACCGTGCCCGAGTGGCCCGCCCCGCAGCCCAGCCGCGGCCGGGCCGGTGAGCACAGCGCGGAGTTCACCGCACTGCTGACCGAGCTGCAGTCCACCGCCCGCGAACACCCGGCCGCGACCTGGTGACCGGCCTCGCCGCCCACCAAAATGGCCATTTTGGTGGGACAGAGACGGACGCGCGGGCGGTGGCGGAGACGGTCACCGACCCCGAGCTGCCGATGCTGACGCTGGCCGACCTCGGGGTGCTGCGCGACGTCCGGGACGAGGACGGCACGGTGGTCGTGGAGATCACCCCCACCTACTCGGGCTGCCCGGCGATGGGCGTCATGCGCGCGGACCTGGTGCACGCGCTGCACCGGGCCGGGTTCGCCGACGTCGACGTCCGGACGGTCCTCTCCCCCGCCTGGAGCACCGACTGGATCAGCGCGGACGGACGTCGGAAGCTGGCCGCCGGCGGGATCGCACCGCCGGGGGACGCGCCGGCGCGCACGTCCGGGCCGGTGCCCCTGCAGCTCGGCCCGTCCCGCCGGACGGCGACCTGCCCGCAGTGCGGGTCGCCGGACACCGAGGAGATCAGCGAGTTCAGCGGGACCGCGTGCAAGGCGATGCGCCGTTGCCGAGTCTGCCGCGAGCCCTTCGAGCACCTCAAGGAGATCTGATGACGGCGAGCACCCGCCGCAGACCGCAGTTCCACCCGCTGCGGGTCGCGAAGGTCGAGCGGCTCACCGACGACGCCGTGGCGGTGACCTTCGACGTCCCACCGGAGCTGGCCGAGGACTACTCGTTCCGCCCCGGCCAGGCACTGACCCTGCGCCGGGTGGACGGCGACCGGGACGAGCGGCGCTCGTACTCCATCTGCGCCCCGGTCGGCGCGGCTCCCCGGGTCGGGGTCCGCGAGGTGCCCGGCGGCTTCTTCTCCGCCTACCTGGTCAACGAGGTGCGGCCCGGCGACGAGATCGAGGTGCTCCCCCCGTCGGGCACCTTCACCGCCGACCTCTCGGTGCCCGGTGACCACGTCTTCGTCGTCGCCGGCTCCGGGGTCACGCCTGTGCTCTCCCTGGCCGCCACCGTGCTGCGCGACGGCGAGTCGACGGTCACCGTCTTCTACGGCAACCGCCGCACCAACACGGTGATGTTCGCCGACGAGCTGGCCGACCTGAAGGACCGCTACGGCACCCGGTTGCAGCTGGTGCACGTGCTGTCCCGCGAACCCCGGGACGCCGACCTGACCAGCGGCCGGCTGGACGGCGACCGGCTGCGCACCCTGGTCGACGCCTTCACCGACGCGCCACAGGTCGACCACTGGTGGCTGTGCGGACCGCACGGCATGGTCACCGACGCCCGGGAGCTGCTCACCGAGCTCGGCGTGCCGGCCGAGCGGGTGCACCAGGAACTGTTCTACGTCGACGACCTGCCCCCGGAGCCGGTCCGCGGCGACGACCAGACCGTGGAGGGCCCCAGCAGCTCGGTGACGATCGTGCTGGACGGCCGCACCACCACCTTGACCCTGCCGCGCGGGGTGCCGGTGCTCGACTCGGCGCAGCAGGTGCGCGGTGACCTGCCGTTCGCCTGCAAGGGCGGGGTGTGCGGCACCTGCCGGGCCCGGGTGACCGACGGCGAGGTGGAGATGCGCCGCAACTACGCACTCGACCCCGGCGAGGTGGACGCCGGGTACGTGCTCACCTGCCAGTCGCTGCCGCTGACCGACGAGGTCACCGTCGACTACGACGCCTGAGGCGACCGGCTGCGGACGGGAAGGCCATCCGCAGCCGGCCGCACTGCCTCAGTTGGTCAGCTGGAAGACCGTGGTGCTCTGGTACTCCTCGCCCGGCTGCAGCACCGTCGAGGGGAAGTCCGGCTGGTTCGGGGAGTCCGGGAAGTGCTGGGTCTCCAGCGCCAGCCCGTCGCCCTGCCGGTAGACGCTGCCGCCGGTACCGACGATCGTGCCGTCGAGGAAGTTGCCGGAGTAGAACTGCAGCCCCGGCTCGGTGGTGGCGATCGTCAGGGTGCGACCGCTCTCCGGGTCGTGCAGCACGGCCGCCTTCTCCAGCGCGTCCTCGCTGTCCGAGCCCTCCCGCGCGCCGTCGTCCTCGCGGTCCAGCACCCAGTTGTGGTCGTAGCCCTGGCCGTAGAGCAGCTGCTGGTCGGCGACCCGGATGCGCTCCCCGATCGGGGTGGACTCGCGGAAGTCGAACGGCGTGCCCTCGACCGGCGCGATCTCCCCGGTCGGGATGAGGGTCTCGTCGACCGGTGTGTAGGCGTCGGCGTCGATCATCAGCTCGTGGTCGTAGATGGTCCCTGAGCCCTCACCCGCGAGGTTCCAGTAGGTGTGCTGGGTGAGGTTGACGACGGTCGGCGCGTCGGTGGTCGCCTCGTAGCGGACCGCCAGGCGGTTGTGCCGGTCGATCGCGTAGGTGACCGCGGTGGTGAGGGCGCCGGGGAAGCCCTGGTCGCCGTCCGGACTGACCAGCTCCAGCCGCAGGGCGGCGACGTGCCGGTTGCCGATCGGGGTCGCCGTCCACACCCGGTCGTCGAAGCCCTCCGGGCCGCCGTGCAGCGTGTTCGGGCCGTCGTTGAGCGGGAGCTGGTAGGTCTCGTCCTCCAGCTCGAAGCTCCCGCCGGCGATCCGGTTGCCGTAGCGGCCGATGAGCGACCCGAAGTACGGGTCGGCGTCGGAGGCGTAGCCGGCCACGTCGGGGAACCCGAGGACGACGTTCTCCACCTCCCCCTGCGCGTCGGGCACCTCGAGGGTCTGGATGACGCCGCCGTAGGTGAGCACCCGGACGGTCATGTCGCCGTTCTTCAGCGTCCAGCGTTCGACCGGCGTGCCGTCGGGCGCGGCGCCGAACGGCTCGACGGTCGTGCTCGCGGAGCCGCGGTCGGGGCCACCGCCCCGCCCGGGCCGGTCCTCGGTCGCCGCGGCCGGCGCCGCCACGCTGCCGACGAGGAGCCCGGTGCTGATCGTGGCCACCAGGGGCCAGTGGCGCCGTCGGCGCCGTCGGGTCGCTGCAGCCGACCGAGCGGCGGAGGGCGGGGTGGCGTGTCCAGGCATGGCGGGACTCCGGTGTCCGTGGGTCCACCGGCGTCATCGCACGGTGGTGCGGGCCCGCCCCGTCGACACCATGAACGGCGAGCGGGGCGTGCCCTCGATCACTCCGGTGGAACGGGGCCGACCGTAGGGACGCCGGTGGAGGGGTGTCAATGGGAGGTCGGGGAGCGCGGTCGCCCCGACGCCCCGGCACGGACCTCGGGATCCAGGTCTGGACCGCGACCGGGCTGGGCATGGTGCTTGGCGACCCGGGTGAGCCGAGCCCGGGGTGACCCGAGCCCTCCGGCGGTCCGGCGTGGACGAGGTCCGCGCGCACGCCGCGGTGGGGGCTCCTGTCCTGGGAGGAGACCCATGGCCGACGAGCCCGACTCCGGGCAATCGGACGATCCCGGCCTCCGGGAACAGCTCGCCAACGGCGGCTGGCAGCTGTACGCCCTGGAGGTCCTGGTCCTGCTGGTGATCTTCGGCTGGCTGTTCATCACGGTCTACCTCGGTGGCGGTGAGGGCTTCTGGTGAGCCGGCGCCGCGGTTGCCCGCCGCGGACCGGGGTAGGCCTCCGCCGTGCGTGAGATGGACCCCAAGGACCCCAGCACCCTCTACGCGGAGGGGCCCGTCGCTGACGAGCCCCCCGACGACGACGTGCCCGAGTCCTCTCCCGTCCGCGACTCCGGCGGCACCGGGCCGGGGCCCGACGACCTCGACCGGCTGCTCTGAGCGGACGGCCCACCGACGGGAGCGGCCCGGGTGCGGGACACTGGGGCGTGACCGAGGCACCCGTCGCACTGGCGACCACGAACTGGGCAGGCAACCACACCTATCGCGCGACGCAGCTGCACCGGCCGGAGTCGATGGCCCAGCTGCAGGAGACGATCGCGAACGCCCGGCAGGTCCGGGTGCTGGGCTCGCGGCACTCCTTCACCGCCATCGGCGACAGCGCCGAGCTGGTGTCGCTGGAGGCGATGACCTCCGAGCGGGTCGAGGTGAGCGGCGGCCGGCGCACGGTCACCGTCGATGCCGGCCTGCGGTACGGCGAGCTGGCCGCCGTCCTGCACCGGGAGGGCCTGGCGCTGCACAACCTGGCCTCGCTGCCGCACATCTCGATCGCCGGTGCGGTGGCCACGGCGACCCACGGTTCCGGTGTCGGCAACGGCAACCTGGCGACGGCGGTCGCCGGGTTGGAACTGGTGACCTCCAGCGGGGAACTGGTCCGGTGTGCACGCGGCGACGCCGACTTCGACGGCATGGTGGTCGGGCTGGGCGCCCTCGGGGCGGTCACCCGGGTGACCCTGGACGTCGAGCCCACCTTCGACGTGCAGCAGCGGGTGTTCGAGCGGCTGGCCTGGACGTCCCTCTACGACAACCTGGACGAGGTGCTGTCCGGTGGCTACAGCGTCAGCCTGTTCACGCTGCTGGGCGCGGACGTCGACATGGTCTGGGTGAAGTCCCGCACGGACGCCGCCGGCTCCCCCGCCGGTGACCTTTTCGGCGCCGTCGCGGCCACCACCGAGCTGCACCCGCTGCCCGGCATCGACCCTGCGCCCACCACCGCGCAGCTGGCCAGCCCTGGGCTCTGGTCGGACCGGCTGCCGCACTTCCGGATGGGCTTCACCCCGAGCAACGGCAACGAGATCCAGTCCGAGTACCTGGTGCCGCGCGCTGCGGGTGTGCAGGCGCTGGAGGTGCTGCGCGCGCTGGGCGACCGGATCCGTCCGCTGCTGCAGATCTGCGAGATCCGCACGATCGCCGCCGACGAGCTGTGGATGAGCACCGCCTACGGCGAGGACACCCTCGGCCTGCACTTCACCTGGCTGCCCGCCCAGGCCGACGTCGAGGAGCTGCTGGTCGAGCTGGAGGCCCGGCTGCTGCCGCTGGGTGCCCGCCCGCACTGGGGCAAGCTCTTCCTGGCCGACGCCGCCACGCTCGCGCCGCGGTACCCCCGGCACGCGGACTTCCTCGCCCTGGTCGACCGGCTCGACCCGCGCGGCGCCTTCCGCAACGACTGGCTCACCCGGCACGTCCTGGACGTCGGCTAGTCCGCCGACCGCCGAGGTCAGGTGGGTGCGTCGGTGAGCCCGGCGCAGGCGCGGAGGGCGGCGAAGTCGGCCTCCGCGCGGTCGACGTCCGGCCCCGTGAGGGGTCGCGGGATGCCCGTGTCGTCGATCCGCGCCGGTACGAAGTCCGCCTGGAGGACCTCTCCGTCGTCGACGGTGAGGTCCAGGACCCCGGTCTGGACGGAGATCTCCGAGAGCGAGCGCCACCAGACGAAGTTGCCGAGGCCGTAGGCGACGTACGTCTGTCCGAGCCACCCGGCTCCCTGCAGCTGGTGGGCGTGCGCGCCCACGACGACGTCCGCACCGGCGTCGGACAGCTGCTGGGCGAGCTCCTGCTGCATCGCCGTGGGGCAGCTCTGCTCCTCCTGGCCCCAGTGCAGGTAGACCACCACCGTGTCGGCCTGCTGCCGGGCTGATGACACCGCCTGCAGCAGCCGGTCGGTGTCGAAGGCCGACGCCACCCCGCCCTGACCCGGCCCTGCGGAGTACCGCGCCACGGTCTCGTCGGGCACCTGGTCGGCGCCCAGCACCGCGATGCGCTCGCCCCGGATCGTGACCAGATGGGGAGCGAAGGCGGCGGTGTCGTCGACGCCGAGCCCGACCACCGGGAAGCCCCGCTGTCGAGCGGCGTCCAGGGTGTCGACGAGCCCGACCGGCCCGAAGTCCACACCGTGGTTGTTGGCCATGCTGACCACGTCCACGCCGGCCACCCGCAGGGCGTCGAAGACCGACGGCGGTGCACGGAAGGTGAAGGACTTGTCCTCAGCGGTGCCGCGGTCGGTCACCGCGGTCTCGAGGTTGACGACGGTGAGATCGGCGCTCCCGAGCAGCGGCCCCACCGACGCGAGGGCGGTCTCAGGCTGCTGCCGGAAGCGTTCGGTGAGCCGGCCGGCGGTGTGCACGTCCCCGGCGAAGGCCAAGACGACCGGTCTCGGCTCTGGAGGACTGCTGCTGAAGGTGGGAGCGGGCCTCTGCGACGGGGACTCACTCGTCGTCCGTTCCGCCGTCGTGCTCCGAGGCTCCGGCGCCGCCGAGCATCCGGTCACCGTCAGGGCGGCGATGAGGCAGACGAGGCGACGGGCCATCTCCGGGAACCTAGCTCAGCGGGGGCGGGCGGCCTCGCCTCACATCACCGGCTCGAACTGCCGTCTACAGCCGACGCCCTCCGTGGCCATGGCGGTTGACCTCTCCGGCTGCTCGCGTCGACGTCCGGGGTGCCTCTTAGCGGCCCACTCAGGGACACGCACCCGCCGAAGTTCCTACGGTTGGGCAGGACGCTCCGTGTGCCCCCTTGCGTACCTCCGTCGCAGCCACCAGCGGACAGGCAGAGCTGCGAGGCCCCAGCCGACGAACATGATCAACGCCCAGACCCAGCCACCGAGCAGGTAGCCAAGCACGCCGCCCGCAAGGCTCCAGAACAGTTGCCGGAGGAGGAATGGCCCTAACGGCGCTGTCGCATAGGCCCTGGCTCCGGCGCGGTCCTGGTCTCGCATCCGATCAGATGCGTGCTCATAGGGGTTGTGCGCGCCGTCTGGTGGGTCCTCCATGTCCGCACCATCGTCCACCCGAGTGCGTACGGACAACTCCCGGCCAGTGAGACGGGGGAGGTTTCAACGAACGAGTGAACGACGGGCCCACGAATCCCTGAAAGGCGACGGGTCATCAGTGAGGACGGGTGTCCCATAGGCCGCCTTCTGAGCGAGCGGCGCCATCCATGAGCGGCCCCGACCGTGCCTCCGCATTGAACTTGATCGGCCCAGCCGACACACCGATCTGCGAGCTGGGCGGCATCGGCTTCACCCGCCTTGGGTGCCATGCGAGAGAGACTGAGCGTGTGGCGGCGGTTGAGGGCATGGTTGAGATGGACATCGCCGTTTGGACGTCCGCCCTGGGCAGCTCCTTGAAGACGCAGATCGCTGGCCATCATGTGGAGCTGCGGCTTCCTAGGCCGCCGCGGACGGCAGAGGGCATCGGCCTGCTCGGCGGCGAGCTGACCGCACCTGCGTTCGAGTACATCGAGGAAGCAGAGAAGCTCCGGTCATGGATGCACGACACCTCGCCCGCATGGGGCAAGTGCAACATGCGCGATCCGGCCGGAGGAGACGCAGCAGCCGTCCGGCGCTGCGCATTGGTCGTCTCGGTCGCAGACGATCTGGCAGTGTCCGGGCGGCAGGATGTCGCAGACGCGATCTTTCAGACGGTGCACCAGTGGCGTTCCGTGGTCGCCGATTGGTTGCAGATTGCCTTCCGCCAGGCCCTCGACGCGGTTGGGCCAGTCCGGCCGGGCACAGCAATTCAGCCCTGGATGTGGAGTCACGACGGGCAGAAGCGGGTTCCGCACTACGGGGATCGAACGCTGGTGGTCTTCGACCACCACGGCGAGCCCGTGGATGCAGCGACGCTACAGCGCGTGCTGGACCTAGCAGCGGACCTGATCCGACCACCGCTGGCCTGGCGACTGATCCGAGACGCGCAACGCCGGCTCACAGCAGGCGAGGACCGACGCGCTGTCCTCGACGCGGGCACGGCGGCCGAAATAGCGTTGTACGAGGCGCTCCCACTGCACGGGGTGCCGCCCGCCAAGAAGGAAACACTCGGGACGTTGGTCGGAAAGGCAAGCACCGTCAGTGCACTGAACATCTCCAACGCACAGGCGGACTTGGTCGATGTCCGGAACGACGCTGCGCACAGGGCGACGCCGCCGGGCGGCGCAAAGGCGGCGCTTGCCCTCGAGATCTCTGCGAGTTACGTGGAGAGCGCCTGGCCTCGCGCCGCGCTGTTGCCGTCCGCGAGTACGACCTAGAGGCCGTAGGCCGTGGTGCGTAGGCCGTGGTGCGTTCTGGTCGCCCTGTTGATCGCAGCTGACCTCGATCAGTTGGGTGGCGCGGTCACCTCCTGGCGCGCCAGATGCAGGAAACCCTCCACCTGTCCTGTACGTGGTGTCGCTAAAGCCGCCTTCAGGGCGGACATTGCCGACGCGGCGACAGCTCAGCTCGGCCGAGCGTGCGGTTCGAAGGCGCGGCCGCCCCGAGCGGCTCAGGGGACGACGTCGGGCACGATGTGCTGGCTCTCCTTGGGTGGCCGGAGGTAGTCCTCCTCCACCGGCGGCCGGGGCGGCAGCTCCGGCGCCGACGGGGTCAGGTCCTCGTACGGCACCTGGGTCAGCAGGTGCGCAATCACGTTGAGCCGGGCGCGCTTCTTCACCTCCGCCTCGACGACCCACCAGGGCGCCTCGGGGATGTCGGTGGCGGCGAACATGGCGTCCTTGGCCCGGGAGAAGTCGACCCAGCGGTTGCGCGCCTCGAGGTCCATCGGGCTCAGCTTCCAGCGCTTCGTCGGGTCCTTCAGCCGCTTCTGGAACCGGGCCTCCTGCTCGGTGTCGCTGACGGAGAACCAGTACTTCACGACCGTGATCCCGCTGCGCACCAGCATCCGCTCGAACTCCGGGCACGAGCGCAGGAACTCCTCGTACTCCTCGTCGGTGCAGAAGCCCATGACCCGCTCGACGCCGGCGCGGTTGTACCAGGACCGGTCGAACAGCACCATCTCCCCCGGGCCGGGCAGGTGCGCCACGTACCGCTGGAAGTACCACTGCCCCTTCTCCCGCTCGGTCGGCGCAGGGAGCGCGACGACGTGCGCGTGGCGGGGGTTCAGGGGCTCGGTGATCCGCTGGATCGCACCGCCCTTGCCTGCCGCGTCGCGACCCTCGAAGAGGACGACGACCCGCAGGCCCTGCGCGCGGATGTGCTCCTGCTGCTTCACCAGCTCGGCCTGCAGCCGGGCCAACTCCTTCTCGTAGTGCTTCTTGTCGACCTTGCCGGTGGACTGTGGCGTCTCCTCGACCGACGAGGTCGGACCCGGTGCGCTGAGCATGTGGCGAGCATCACGCTCTGACCGTCCATCGGCAAGCGGTGTGCCGTCGGGCTGCGGGACCCCGTGGCCCCGCAGCCCGACGGGTCAGCTGCCGCTGGAGAAGGCGGCGTCGAAGGCCGCGTCCGGCGGGTCGAACGCCAGTCGGCGGACGAACTCCAGCGCCTCGGGCGCGCCGACCAGCCGGTCCATCCCGGCGTCCTCCCACTCCACCGAGATGGGGCCTGCGTAGCCGATGGTGTTCAGCATCCGGAAGCAGGCCTCCCACGGGACGTCGCCGTGCCCGGTGGAGACGAAGTCCCAGCCGCGCCGCGGGTCCGCCCAGGGCAGGTGCGACCCCATCCGGCCGTTGCGCCCGTTGCCCACCTGCTTCTTCGCGTCCTTGCAGTCGACGTGGTAGATCCGGTCCTTGAAGTCCCAGAGGAAGCCGACCGGGTCCAGGTCCTGCCAGACGAAGTGGCTGGGGTCCCAGTTCAGCCCGAACGCCTCCCGGTGCCCGATCGCCTCCAGAGCGCGCACCGTCGTCCAGTAGTCGTAGGCGATCTCCGAGGGGTGCACCTCGTGCGCGAACTTCACGCCCACCTCGTCGAACACATCGAGGACCGGGTTCCAGCGGGCGGCGAAGTCGGCGTAGCCGTCCTCGATCATCGACTCGGGCACCGGCGGGAACATCGCGACCGTCTTCCAGATCTTCGACCCGGTGAACCCGACGACGACGTCGACGCCCAGCGCCCGGGCGGCCCGCGCGGTCGCCTTCATCTCCTCCGCGGCCCGCTGCCGGACCCCCTCGGGGTCGCCGTCCCCCCACACCCGCGCGTTCACCATGCCGCGGTGCCGCTCGTCGATCGGGTCGTCGCAGACGGCCTGGCCGTTGAGGTGGTTGGAGATGGCGAACACCGACAGGCCGTGCCGGTCGAGCAGGTCGAGCCGCTCCTTGACGTAGGCCGGGTCCTCAGCGGCCCGGACGACGTCGAGGTGGTCGCCCCAGCAGGCGATCTCCAGGCCGTCGTAGCCCCACCCGGAGGCCAGCCGGCACACCTCCTCGAACGGCAGGTCGGCCCACTGGCCGGTGAACAACGTGACGGGACGGGGCACGGTTCGCTCCTCAGATCTCGGTGAAGGCGGAGTTGTCGGCGGCGCTGCGCTCCACGGCGTCCAGCACCCGCTGCACCTGCAGGCCGTCGGCGAACGACGGCGTCGGTTGCTCACCCGCGGCCAGCGCGGTGACCAGGTCGACGACCTGGTGGGTGAAGCCGTGCTCGTAGCCCAGCCCGTGGCCGGCCGGCCACCAGGCACCGACGTAGGGGTGCTCGGGCTCGGTGACCACGATCCGGCGGAAGCCGGCCGTCGTGGCCGGTTCCCCGCCGTCGAAGAACTGCAGGACGTTCATGTCCTCGAAGTCGAAGGCCAGGCTGCCGGCCGAGCCGTTCACCTCGATCCGGATGGCGTTCTTCCGGCCGAGGGCGAAGCGGGTGGCCTCGAAGGTGCCCAGCGCTCCCCCGGTGAAGCGGCCCAGGAAGACGGCGGCGTCGTCGACGGTCACCTCCCCCATCCCCTCGCCACCGACCCCGCCGAGCTTCCCGCTGCTGGCCGGCAGCGGCCGCTTGCTGACGAAGGTCTCCAGCATCGCGCTGACGCCGGTGAGCGTCTGACCGGTGATGAACTGGGTGAGGTCGACGATGTGCGCGCCGATGTCGCCCAGCGCGCCGGACCCGGCCTTGTCCTTCTCCAGCCGCCAGGACATCGGCGACGCGGGGTCGGCGATCCAGTCCTGCAGGTACTGCGCCCGGACGTGCCGGATCTGGCCCAGCCGCCCCTCGGCGACCAGCTGCCGGGCGAGGGTGATGGCCGGCACCCGCCGGTAGGTGAAGCCGACCATCGCCCGCACGCCGGAGCCGGCGGCCCGTTCGGCCGCCTCGGCCATGGCCTCGGCCTCGGCGACGGAGTTGGCCAGCGGCTTCTCGCAGAGGACGTGCTTGCCGGCCGCCAGCGCCGCGATCGCCATCTCGGCGTGGGTGTGCCCGGGGGTGCAGATGTCGACGAGGTCGACGTCGTCCCGCTCCAGCAGGCGACGCCAGTCGGTCTCGGTGTCGGCCCAGCCGAGCCGGCCGGCCGCGGCGGCGACGCCCTCCGGGTTCCGGCCGGCCAGCACGGTCAGCTCCGGGGTGAGGGGCAGGTCGAAGAAGCGCGGCGCGGTACGCCAGGCGTGGGAGTGCGCCGCGCCCATGAAGGCGTGGCCGATCAGGCCGACGCGCAGCGCCGGCCGGGCAGGGTGGGTCATCACATGCTCCAGGAGTGGGACCGGTGCCGCCGGTGACCGGTCGTGGTCACCGGCGGCACCCCGTCGGGAGGGTCAGGACTCGAACGCGTCGTCGATGTACTGGTCGACGTTCTCTTCCGTGACCACCGGCGCGTTGAGCACGATCTCCCGCGGCACCTCCTGGGACACCAGGTCGGACATGCTCTTGCCCTGGGCGATCAGCCGGGCGAGCGCGATGCCGTCGGCGGCCTGGGTCGCCGGGTAGATGACGGTCGCCTCCAGCACCGAGTCACCGGACTGGATGTCCCGCATGGCGTTGGCCGAGCCGGCCCCGCCGACCATGAAGAACTCGTCGCGGCCGGCGTTGTTGATCGCGGCCAGCACGCCGACGCCCTGGTCGTCGTCGTGGTTCCACAGCGCGTCGATCTGCGGTGCGGCCTGCAGCAGGTTGGCCGCCGCCTCCTCACCGGACTCGACGGTGAACTCCGCGGCCACCCGGTTGTCGACGTCCAGGCCGCAGTCGGCCAGTGCGTCGGCGAAGCCCTGGCTGCGCTCCTGGGTGAGCGGCAGCGAGTCGATGCCGGCGATCTCGGCCACGACGGCGTCGGGCTGGTCGCCCAGCCGGGAGCAGATGTAGGTGCCGGCGGAGACGCCCATGCCGTAGTTGTCGCCGAGGATGGTGGCCCGGGCGGCGAACGGGCTGGAGAACTCCCGGTCGACGTTGATCACCGGGATGCCGGCCTCCATCGCCCGCAGCGCCACCGGGGTGAGCGCGGCGCCGTCGAAGGGGAGCAGCACGATCGCGTCGACGCCCTCGTTGATGAAGGTCTCGACCTGGGAGATCTGGGTGCTGGGGTCGTTGGTGCCCTCGGCGATGATCAGCTCGACGTCCTCGTGCCGTTCGGCCTCGGCCTGGGCGGCGTTGCTGATGCCGGCCATCCAGCCGTGGTCGGCGGCCGGCGCGGAGAAGCCGATCCGCACCGTCTCACCGGTCTCGTCGTTGGAGCTGGCGACGACGTCGCCACCGCCCTCGTCGGACCCGGAGGTCTCCGGGGTGTTGCTGGTGCAGCCGGCCACCAGGGCACCGGCTCCGACCACACAGACGGCGGTGGTCAGCAGGCGACCGTACGGACGCTGCCTCGTTGCAGACATGTTCTCTCCTCGCAGATCGCCGCCCTGGCTGCGCCGCCAGGAGTCGGGGTGGTGCGCCGGCGGGCCGGGGTGGCCGGCCGGAGGTCGGGGGCCGCGGGTGACCGCGACGGCGGGTTCAGGTCGGGGGGCGACTGTGGGAGTCGCCGGGGCGGGCGCCGGCCGGTCCGCCGGGGGCGGCCGAGCCGCCGGGCAGGGACCCGGCCGGATTCCCCGGGCGCGCCGCGCCGCCGCCGCCGCGGGCCTTCTTGCGGGGCCGGGCACCGCCGGCCGCCAGCCGCTGCTGCAGCAGCACGGCGAGCACGATGATCACGCCGCGGGCGACGGCCTGCGCCGAGCTGGACAGGTTGTTCAGCGTGAAGACGTTGCCGAGCGTGGTGAAGATCAGCACGCCCAGCACGGTGCCGACGATGGTGCCGCGCCCGCCGACCAGCAGCGTCCCGCCGATGACGACGGCGGCGATCGCGTCCAGCTCCAGCAGGGTGCCGTGGGTGGAGCTGCCGGTCGTCGTCCGGGCCATCAGCATCACCGCAGCGATCCCGCAGGTGACCCCGGACAGCACGTACAGCCACACGGTGTGCCGCTGCACCCGGATGCCGGCCAGCCGGGCGGCCTCGGCATTGCCGCCGACGGCGAAGGTGCGGCGGCCGAAGGTGGTGCGGTTGAGCAGCACCCAGCCGGCTCCGGCGACCAGCGCGAAGATGATCACGAGGGTGGGGATGCCGAGGACGTCGCCGCCGAAGAACTCGATGAAACCCCGGTCCTGCACGATCTGGGTCCGCCGGTTCGCGATGATCTCCGCCAGCCCCCGGGCGGCCGCGAGCATCGCCAGGGTGGCGATGAAGGCGACGAGTTTCCCGTAGGCGATGACGATCCCGTTGATCAACCCCGCTCCGGCGCCGACCGCGATCGCGGTGAACACCATGACGATCCAGTGGAAGTCCGCCGCCAGCGCCTGGGTGGCCAGCGTGGTCGCCCAGACCGAGGAGAGCGCGACCAGCGCACCCACCGACAGGTCGATGCCGCCGCCGATGATCACGAAGGTCATCCCGACGCTGACCACGCCGACGACGGCGGCCAGCCGCAGGATCGTCAGGACGTTGTCCACGTCGACGAAGCGGCCGGGCGCGGTGATGGCGCCGACCACGCAGAGCAGCAGCAGGGCCACGGCCAGGCCGAGGTTGCGGCCCAGCGGGCCGGCCAGCAGACCCGGTCCCTTGCCGTCGCCGTCGGCGGAGCCGGTCCTGCTGTCCGCCGGCGGTGTCGCGGTGGTGGTCTCGCTCATGCCACGTCTCCTTCGCGGGCGGCGCCCGCTGTCGGGGCCGCTCCTTCCATGACCAGGTCGAGCACCCGGTGCTCGTCGAGCTCGTCGGCAGGGCCGCGGGCGATGACGGCGCCGTCGGCCACCACCAGCACCTGGTCGGCCAGGCCGAGCACCTCCGGGATCTCGCTGGAGACGACGACCACGGCGACCCCGCGGTCGGCCAGCTCCCGGATCAGCGCGTAGATCTCCGAGCGGGCGCCGACGTCGACGCCGCGGGTGGGCTCGTCGAGCAGCAGCACCGTGCAGTCGCGGAGCAGCCAGCGGGCCAGCACGACCTTCTGCTGGTTGCCGCCGGAGAGGGTGCGGACCTCGCGCTCGACGTCCACGGGCCGCAGGTCCAGCGCCTCGGCCTGGTCCCGGGCGGCCTGCTTCTCCGCTCCCCCGGACAGCAGGCCCGCGCGGGCGAACCGGGCCAGGCTGGCCAGCGTGATGTTGCGGTAGATCGGCTCACCCAGCAGCAGGCCCTGGCTCTTGCGCTCCTCGGGTGCCAGCCCGACGCCCGCGCCGACGGCCGCGGCCACGTCGCCGGGCCGGAGCCTGCGCCCGGCGACCTGGACCGTGCCGGTGGAGGCGCGCCGGGCGCCGTAGACGGTCTCGAGGATCTCCGACCGGCCGGAACCGACGAGCCCCGCGAGGCCCAGCACCTCGCCCGGCCGGACGTCGAAGGAGACGTCGCTGAACTTGCCGACCAGCGAGAGGTCCCGGACCTGCAGCACCGGCTCGGCGGCCTGGCCGGCGAACTCGCGGCGCTCCGGGAAGACGTACTCGATCGTCCGGCCGGTCATCAGGGTGATGACCTCCCGGGTGGAGGTGTCACCCGCCGGCAGGCCGGTGGCGACCGTCCGGCCGTCCTTGAGCACGGTGATCCGGTCACCGACCTCGCGGATCTCCTCCAGCCGGTGGGAGATGTAGACGACGGCGACGCCGGAGTCGGTGAGGTCGCGGATGACCTGGAAGAGGTGCTCGACCTCCTCGCTGTCGAGCACCGCGGAGGGCTCGTCCATCACGATCAGCCGGGCGTCCTGGGACAGCGCCCGGGCCATGCTGACCATCTGCTGGGCGGCCGCCGACAGCGAGCCGACCTCGGCGGTGGGCCGGATCTCCGGGTGCCCCAGCCGGGACAGCAGCTCCCCGGCGGCCCGGTTCGCCTGCGCCGGCCGGGTGATCCCCAGGTGGGACCGCTCCCGGCCGAGAAAGACGTTGTCCGCGACGGTCAGCCCGGCGACCAGGTCGAGCTCCTGGTAGATGGTGGCGATGCCCAGGGACATCGCCGCCTGCGGGTCGCCGAGGGTGACCGGGGCGCCGTCCCAGCTGATCCGGCCCTCGTCGGGCTGGTGCGCGCCGGCGAGGACCTTGATCAGGGTGGACTTGCCCGCGCCGTTCTGGCCGAGCAGGCAGTGCACCTCACCGGCCCGGACGTCGAGGTCGACGCCGTCGAGGGCCCGGACGCCGGGGAACTGCTTGACGATGCCGTGCATCTCCAGCAGCGGCGTCGACGAGGACGCGCTCACGCGCGCTCTCCGCACCGGGCGGGCAGGACGCCGGACATGCCACCAACTCCAGACTTATGCTCAGCACTGAACAGAAGTACGTCAGGCGGGACACTATGTCTGGCATCACATCTGGGTCAAGACACCGCTGCGGCGTTACCGAACCGCAACCGGAACAGCCCGCACCGGGCCGGGAGCCGACCGGTGGCCGGGCCCGGCAGGTGGCCGCGGCCGAGGAGAGGTGGAGCCCGCGATCAGCGGGCGGTGGGCGCCTCGGCGGAACCGGCGTCCTGCGCCACCTGGTAGACCGAGTCCTCCTCCAGGAAGCCCTCGATCGCCATCAGCGCGGCGCCCAGCCGCCCGGACAGGTCGGGGGCCGCGCTCACCGAGATGTCCAGCGCGCGGGCGGCCAGCGGCAGCGAGCGCCCGTAGACGGCCTCCCGGATCCCGGCCAGCAGCGGCGGCCCGGCCTGCGCCACGCCCCCGGTCATCACGATCCGGTGCGGGTTGAAGAAGTTCACCAGGCTGGCCAGCACGGTGCCGATGGTCCGGCCGGCGTTGCGGACCAGCTCCAGGGCCGGCCCGTCACCCTGGGCGGCCAGCTGCACCAGCTCGCGCGTCGTCGTCACCGGCAGCCCCGCCGCCAGCGCGTCGCGGAGCAGGGCGCCGCCACCGGCGATCGCCTCGAGGCAGTTCTCGTTGCCGCACCGGCAGAGCACCGGCCGGCCCTGCGGGGGCGGGACGGAGATGTGCCCGATGTCGCCGGCGCTGCCCTGGGCGCCCCGGTAGACCTGCCCGTCGACGACGATGCCGCAGCCGATGCCGGTGCCGACCTTGATCACCAGCACGTCCTCGGTCGAACCGGCGATGCCCATCTCGCCCAGCGCCATCACGTTCACGTCGTTGTCGGCGAAGACCGGGCAGTCGTACCGGCCAAAGGCGCTCGGGATCGGGTGGTCGTGCCAGCCCGGCATGATCGGGGGGTGGACCGGCCGGCCGGTCGAGAACTCCACCGGCCCGGGGACGCCGACGCCGACGGCGCAGACGTCGGCCGGGGTCAGGCCGGCCTCGGCCAGCACCCGCTGGGCCAGCCGGTCGACCTCGGCCAGCACGGGGCCGGGCCCCTCGGCGATGTCGATGGGGTGGCCCACCGTGGCCAGGACCTCCGCGGACAGGTCGGTGACGGCGACGTCGACGCTCGTCACGCCCAGGTCGACGGCGAGCACGCAGCCGGCCTGGCTGTTGAAGCGCAGCAGCGTCGGCGGGCGCCCGCCGGTGCTCCAGCCGCGGCCGCCCTCCTCGAGGAGGTTCGCGGCGATCAGCTGGTCGACCCGGGCGCTGACCGTGTTGCGGGACGAGCCGGTCAGCGCGACGAGTTCGGCGCGGCTCCGCGCCCGCCCGGTGCGCACGTGGTGCAGCAGCGCGCTGGCCGAGGCAGAGGTGGAAGCCACGTCGTCATGGTGGCACGCGCGGCGGTGACCCGGCGGGGGTCATCGTGCGCGCGCTGTCACAGCCCGACCGCGACCGTCGCCGCCAGCTCCCGGCACGCCTCCAGGTCCTCGGCACCCGGCGGCCCGGTCAGGCTCAGCGGCGCCGCCACCTGTCGCCAGCCCAGTGCCCCGGTGATCCGCTGCACGCTGGTCAGGGCTCCGGCCGTGTCGTCGTTGCCGTGCACGTACACCCCGTACGGCAGCCCGGCCGTGGCGTCCAGGCACGGGTAGAAGACCGTGTCGAAGAAGTGCTTGAGCGCACCGGACATGTAGCCGATGTTGGCCGGCGTCCCGAGCAGGACGCCGTCGGCGGCGAGCACGTCCGCCGCGCCCGCCGACAGGGCCGGCCGCACGGTCAGCTCGACGTCCTCGACCAGCGCGACGCCCTCGCGGACGGCGGTCAACACCGCCTGCAGGGCCGGCGAGGGCGTGTGGTGGACGACCAGCAGGCGCGGCATCCCGGCATCCTCCCCCGCTCAGGGCAGGGTCCGCACCGCCTCCAGCTGCTGGGTGAAGTGGGCGGCGAGCGCGTCGGCGACCCGCTCCACGCACAGCTCCCCGATGGCGGTGGACAGCCCGTGCGGGTCGCCCATGATCCCGGTGTCGGAGATCGCCCGGACGCCGCCGGTGAACATGCGCTGCAGGAAGGCGTCGTCGACCGGGCCGGTGTACCCGCGGACCAGTCGCTCGGTGCGCACCTGCCCGGGCCGGAGGAGGGCGTAGACGGAGGACTCCGCGACGTCGGCGTGACCGCCGACCCCCTCGGGATCCCCACCGGCGTCGGCGACGGCGGACCGCCAGATGTCGACCAGGCCGAGGAGGTCGGACCAGACGACCACCCGGCAGTCCGGCCCCACCGCGGCGTCCAGCCGCTCCGCCATCTCGGCCAGCGGCGTGAAGTTCCCACCGTGGGCGGAGAAGCAGAGGATCGACCGGAAACCGTGCGCGGCGAGGCTCTGGCAGTAGTCGGTGTAGACGGCCTCGAAGGTCTCCGGGCGCAGGCTGATCGTGCCGGCGAAGCCCATGTGGTGCGGCGAGACGCCCACCCGGATGGTCGGGGCGACCAGCGCCGTCCCCAGCCGCTGGGCCAGCTCCACCGCCAGCCGGTCGGCGTGCACCGCGTCCACGTCCAGCGGCAGGTGCGGGCCGTGCTGTTCCACCGCGCCGCACGGCACGATGACGTCGCACCGTCCGTCCGCGAGCGCGGCCTGCACCTCTTCGTAGGTCATCGTCTCGAGCAGCACGTCGTCTCCTGTGGGGTTCTCGGCGGGGAACGGGCTCACGGGGTGATGCGGACGACGGCCTCGATCTCCACGGCGATGTCGAACGGGAGCTCCGCCATGCCGACCGCGGACCGGGCGCCCCGGCCGGCGTCGCCGAGCACGTCGACGAAGAGGTCCGAGCAGCCGTCGATCACGGCGGGCGTGCGGTTGAAGCCGGGGCGGCAGTTCACCATCCCGAAGAGCTTGACCACCTGCCGCACCCGGCCGAGGTCGCCGAGCTCCGCGCGCAGGGCGGCGAGCAGCTGCAGCCCGGTGAGCCGGGCGGCCTCCCGGGCGGTGTCCAGGTCCAGGCCGCCGTCGCCGACCTTGCCGGTGATCAGCGTGCCGTCGGGTCGGACCGGGCCCATCCCGGAGAGGAACAGCAGGTCCCCGGCGGCCATGACGGGCAGGTAGTTGCCGCCCGGCCCCATCGGGGTGGGCAGCTCCAGGCCCAGGTCGCGGAGCCGTGCGTCGACGTCCATGGGCGCATCCTGGCCTGCGCGAGCATGGAACGGGAGTCCTGCGGCCGGCCGGGCTGGGAACATGACCGGGTGCTGCTCGCCGACGTCCTCGCCGCGTCCACCGCGGTCACGGCCACCCGGTCCCGCACGGCCAAGGCGGCGGCCATCGCCTCGCTGCTGCGGGCGGCGGACCCCGAGGAGGTCGTGCCGGTCACCGGATGGCTGGCCGGGGAGCCGCGCCAGGGTCGGCTCGGGGTCGGCTGGCGCACCCTGTCCCGGCTGGGCGGGGGTGCCGCGGACGCGCCGACGTTGAGCGTCCCGGAGGTCGACGCGGCGCTGACCGAGCTGGCCGGGACGACCGGTGCCGGGTCGGCGGCGCGGCGCGACACCGTCCTCGGCGGGCTGCTGGCCGCGGCCACCCCGGAGGAGCACCACTTCCTGGTCCGGCTGCTCACCGGCGAGCTCCGCAAGGGTGCGCTGGAGGGCGTCGTGCTGGACGCGGTCGCCGCTGCGGCCGAGGTGCCGGCCGCCGTCGTCCGCCGGGCCTTCATGCTGTCCGGCCGGCTGCCGGAGACCGCCGCGCTGGCGCTGACCGGCGGGGTGGCGGCGCTGTCGGCGGTGCGGCTGGAGGTGGGCCGCCCGGTGCGGCCGATGCTGGCCAGCCCCGGGTCCTCGCTGGACGCGGCTCTCGCCGACCTCGGCGCGGAGGTGACCTTCGAGTTCAAGCTCGACGGCGCCCGCATCCAGGTGCACCGGGACGGCGACGTCGTCCGGGTGTGGACCCGGTCGCTGCGGGAGGTGACCGACGGCGTGCCGGAGCTGGTGGAGCGGATCCGGGCGCTGCCGTGCGAGACCGCCGTGCTCGACGGGGAGACCCTCGCGCTGGACGACGACGGCCGGCCGCGCGCCTTCCAGGACACGATGAGCCGCTTCGGCAGCGACAGCGCGGACGCCGGCGTGCTGCTCAGCCCGTTCCTCTTCGACGTGCTCCACCTGGATGGCCGGGACCTGCTGGACGAGCCGCTGGCGGTACGGCTGGACGCGCTGGCCGGGCTGCTGTCCGACGACGCGCATGCGGCGCTGCGGATGCCCGGGGTGCGCCGGCCCACTCTCGAGCAGGCCGCCGGCGTGCTGGACGACGCGCTGACCGCCGGCCACGAGGGCGTGGTGGTGAAGGCGCTGGATGCGCCCTACGCCGCCGGCCGCCGCGGCAAGGCCTGGCAGAAGGTCAAGCCGGTGCACACCCTCGACCTGGTGGTGCTCGGCGCGGAGTGGGGCCACGGCCGTCGCGGCAACCAGCTCTCCAACATCCACCTCGGCGCCCGCGACCCCGACGGCGGCGAGCCGGTGATGGTCGGCAAGACGTTCAAGGGGATGACCGACGAGCTGCTGGCCTGGCAGACCCGGACGTTCCCGGAGCACGCCGCCGAGCACCCCGACTGGGGCGTGCTGCTGCGCCCCGAGCTCGTGGTGGAGATCGCGGTGGACGGCGCACAGCGCAGCACCCGCTACCCCGGCGGCGTGGCCCTGCGGTTCGCCCGGGTGCTGCGCTACCGCCCGGACAAGACCCCGGCCGAGGCCGACAGCGTCGACGCGGTGCGTGCCCTGCTCGCCGGCGGGCCGACGGCCGACTGACCGGGTCCGGTCAGCGGCGGTGCCAGTGCGCGGCGCCGGCGGCGGCCAGCCCGAGGACGGTCATCGACAGCCCCACGCTCCGGTCGGCCACGTCGCCGCCGCGCCGACCGACCAGCACAGCCGCGCCGTCCAGCGCGGTGAGCAGCAGGGTGACCTCCGTGGTGCGCCGGGCCTGAGGCACCGGGGTGACCAGCAGCGCCGCGCCCATCGCGATGTTCCGGGCGGCGATCAACCGGACCAGCAGCGGAAGGGCGACGTCGGTGCTGCTGGCGCGCTCGTCGACCCCCAGCACCCGGGTCATCGCCCGGGGGGCGAACAGCGCGCCGGTGCCCAGCCAGATCGACAGCGTCCCGATGCTCTTGCGGGTCACGTCCCAGTTCAACGTCATGCCCGGCTGGTGCCCGGCTGCCCGGCCCGCCAACCGGTCGCCACCAGGACGAGCACGAACGCGAGGTACGGCAGCGTGGCGGTGCTGGCCACGAAGTCGCTCACGGTGGCGACGGCGAAGGCCCCGACGTCGGGTGAGTCCAGTGGCCCCAGCACCCGGTCGAAGCCCAGCGCCGCCACGGACGCCGGCAGGGTCAGCAGCGCAGACACCGCTCCCCCGGTGACCACCCCCGCCAGCACCGTGCCGGGTGCGCGCCGCACGGCCCGCACCGCCAGCGCGACGCCGCGCCGCAGCGCACCGGAGGGGGTGAGCCGCCCGCCGTCGAGCAGGCCGGCGACCGCCCCGGTCACCCACAGCTGGGCGACCAGACCGGTCAGGAACCCGACGACGTCGACGGCCAGGGCGGTCCAGAGCCGGGGGTCGTCCCAGACCAGGACGTGCCGCAGCACGTCCGGGACGGCGTTGACCGCGGCGGCGGTCGCGGCGGCGAGGAAGGCGGCCGGGGCGTGCCGGCGCAGCAACTGGAGCGCCGTGCCGAGCGTGCCGGCCGTTCCCTGCGCTGGGCGGCCCTCGCTCACGACCGGGTGGCGACGAGCGCCGTCCAGCAGCCGGCCAGTCGGTTCTCCTGAGCGGTCACGGTCAGCCCGGCGGCGCGGCACGCCTCCGCCATGGCCGCCGGAGTGGGGCGGTCGCCGTCGGCCGGGTGCCAGGAAACCGCGCGGAGGACCCGGCTGTCGATGAACCGGGCGGTCATCTCGCAGGAGTAGAACCGGCCGCCGGGGCGCAACACCCGCGCCGCCTCGGCCACCACCGCCCGCCAGTCGTCGGTGTGGTGCAGCACGTGCCAGCCGAACACCGCGTCGTAGGAGGCGTCGGCTGCGCTCAGCCGGGTCGCATCGCCCTCGCTGACCTGCACCCGGTCGCCGAGGTCGCGCACCGCGGCCCGGCAGTCCGCCACGCTGGCGGGGAACAGCTCCACCCCGTCGGCGTGGGCGGCGTCGAAGGTGTCCAGCGCCGACCGCAGGCCGGTGCCGCGCCGGCCGGTGCCCAGCTCCAGCACCCGACCGCCGGGGACCGGCCCGCCGAGCCGGAGCAGCAGCCGGGCCTCGATCCGGGCCTGGACCAGAGCGCGGAGGCGGGCGTCGACCCACAGTCGGGTGCCGTCGACGAAGGTGGGTGGGACGCCGGGTGCCCGGTCGCTGCGTGAGGTGGCCGGGCCGGACGAGGAGTGCTCGGGGAGGTCAGGCACGCCAGCCGGTGTGCCCGCCGGGGACCGGGCGAAACGGGACGACGTCCGCGCACCGTGCCATCGGTGGTGGTGGCGGCGGTCAGCTCGCGGGGGTGCCGGCGTGCCGGCGCCGGCCTCCGCGCGCCGTCGAGCCCGGGTCCGCCAGGAGGAGGAGCGCCCCGATGCCGACGGGCAGCCACAGGCTGACCAGCCGGTAGACCAGCACGGCCGGCACCGCCTCGCTGGCCGGCAGGCCGGCGACGGCGATCAGCGCCGAGGCCAGCGCCGCCTCGACGACCCCGATGCCACCGGGGGTCAGCCGCGCCGAGGAGGCCAGTGCGCCGGCGGCCCAGGCCAGCAGCAGGCCCTGCCACGGGATCGGCGCGCCCACGGCCACCAGAGCCAGGGCCAGGGCAGCGACGTCCAGCACCCAGTTGGCCAACGCGAACAGGCCGGCGGCGGTCGCGGTACCGAAGGACAGCCGGAAGGCGCCCAGTGAGGTCAGCAGCTCGTCGATCCGCCGCCCGACGTCCCGTCCGCGCAGCGACCGGATCCATCGGGCCAGCGCGGTGACGACGCGGGTGGCGAGCCGGACGACGACGGTGCGGGACCGCTCGTGCCGGACCACCAGCACGAGGCCCAGCACCGGCACCACCCCGGCCGCGGTGGCGAAGAAGGCGCCGAGTGCACCCCACAGCGACCCGGTCGCCGCAGACCCCACGGCCAGGACGACCGCCAACGTAGCCGTGGCCGCGATCCCGGAGACAGCCAGCGCCCAGCCCACCAGCGCAGGGCTGTTGCCGAGCGCGTGGAGCCGTCGGTAGGTGTACGCCGCGCTCGCCGGGGCTCCCGCCACCGGCACCGTCGAGGCGATGGTGTTGCCCGCGTAGATGGTGGTCGTGGCGTGCCGCAGCGGGACGTCGCCACCGCCTGCGCGCACCAGCACGAGCTGCTGCAGGACCAGGAAGTGCAGGGAGAGCAACTGGGTCAGAGCGGCGAGGGCGACCCACGACCACGCGATGCCGACCAGGCCGTCCCACCACTCGGCGATCCGGTCCCGGAAGACGACGATCCCGGCACCGACCGCGACGAGCAGGACGGCCCGCAGCACGATGTTCCGCACCCGCCGGCGAGCGCTCCGGCGGCCGGTCGGTGACGCCCCGGAGGCCGGGTCCTGCGCCTGCGGCGCCCCCGACACTCCTCCTCCGCTCACCCGCACATGGTCGCCGTCGGCCCGGGTCGGGTGCACGGCAGGGTCGGGTTCCGACCGCGCCCAACCGGAAGTGTGCCCGCGGTCACGGGCTGCCGGCGACGCCTTTCCCGACCTCTCTGCGCCGGCGCAGAGGGGCGGCGGGTCGTCCGGCTCGGGTGGGCTCCCGCCGGCGGTCAGACCTCGCCGACCAGGTCCGGGGTGAACTGGGCTCGCGCGGCCGCGGTCCCCGCGTCGATCTCCTCCTCGGTCGCGGTGCCGCCGTCGCGTACCGCGTCGGCCCAGGCGTCGATCGACCGCGCGGCGGCCTGCTGCCCCTCCAGCGTGTTCTCCCAGGCGGCCGGGTCGTCGACGACCTCTCCGCGGAGGAAGCCGGCCAGCCCGAGGACGGCGACGTCCCAGCCGGGCCCGACGTAGAGCGCCCCGGCCCCGCTGCCGACGAACTCGACCGGCACGGTGTGCTCGAGCTCCAGGAGGGTGCCACCGCCGCGCTCGGACAGTCGCACCTCCACGATGCTGACCGGCCCGCCCCAGGTGAGGGTGAGCCGGCGCGGCGGCTCACAGCCCTGGATCTCGCCCTCGGCGTCCCCCTGGACGGCGAACGCTCCCCCGGGGCGGAGGTCCCCGCTGACCGGGGCGAACCAGCGGGCCAGCCGCTCGCGATCGGTCACGGCACTCCAGACGTCCGGCACCGCCGACTCGTAGCTCCGCCGGACCAGCGCGGAGACCAGTTCGGTCCCGCCGGACTCCCGCCGGGTGACCACCCGCTCCGCCGCCGCCAACTCGTCCAGGACGTTCCTCATGCGCACTCCTCGGTGTCGGCCGCCGTCCCCTCCTGGGACGGCGGCGCCTGGCCCCCGTGGTGTCGTGCGCGCACGGCCGGCGGACCGGGTCGCCGAGGACGTCGACGCGTGCACGTCGACGACGCTAGAGCGAGGGCTCACATGAGTCGAGGGCCACAAGAGGCGCCTCAGGCGACCTTCGGGGCGACCTCGGTGCCCAGCAGCTCGATGCCGCGCAGGAGGTCGGCGTGCGCCAGCCGCGGGTTGGTCATCTGCAGCGAGATCCGGTCGACGCCGCCGAGCTGCCCGGAGATGCGGACCAGCTTCTCGGCCACGGTGTCCGGGTCGCCCATGAAGAACGCGCCGTTCGGGCCGCTCGTGGCGTCGAACTGGGCCCGGGACGGCTGGGAGAAGCCTCGCTCGCGAGAGATCTTGGCGAACATCTCGTGCCACCCCGGGTAGATCGTGTCCGCCGCGGCCTGGGTGCTGTCGGCGACGAAGCCGAACACGTGCAGCCCCACCTGGAGCTTCTCGGGCGCGTGCCCGGCCTGCGCACCGGCGCGGCGGTAGAGGTCGATGAGCGGGGCGAACTGGCGGGGCTCGCCGCCGATGATCGCCACCATGAGGGGCAGGCCCAGCAGCCCGGCCCGGGCGAAGGACTCCGGGCTGCCGCCGACGCCGACCCAGACCGGCAGCGGGTCCTGCAGCGGCCGCGGGTAGACGCCCTGACCGGTCAGCGCCGGGCGGTGCCGGCCGGACCAGGTGACCTGCTCGGAGTCGCGGATCTTCAGCAGCAGGTCGAGCTTCTCGCTGAACAGCGTGTCGTAGTCGCCCAGCGAGAGCCCGAACAGCGGGAACGCCTCAGTGAAGGAACCACGCCCCACGACCAGGTCGATCCGGCCCTTGGCGATCAGGTCGAGGGTGGCGAACTGCTGGAAGACCCGCACCGGGTCGGCGGCGCTGAGCACGGTCACCGCGCTGCCCAGCCGGATCCGGGAGGTCCGCGCCGCGGCCGCCGCGAGGATGATCGCCGGCGCCGAGTCGTAGTACTCGCTGCGGTGGTGCTCACCGATGCCGAAGGAGTACAGCCCCACCCGGTCGGCGAGCTCGATCTCCTCGAGCAGGTCCGCCATCCGCTCCTCCGGCCCGACGAGGCGCTCGGTGGTCGGGTCGGTCACTGCGGAGACGAAGCTGTCGACGCCGAGGTGCATGGGGTCCTCCAGAGGATGTCGCGGACGACGAGGGGCCGGCGTCCGTCAAGCGCTCAACCACTTGCCGACCGAGATCGTTCCCGGCCGGTCTCCGCGGCGCCACCCGACCGGGTAGACACGGGACATGACCGACCCCGTCGACGCCCGGCTCCCCCGCCCGGCGGACCCCGCCCACCTGGACGAGCTGCGGGCGGCCACCGACCGCGCGGCCGCCACCGCCGAACCGCTCTCCTCCCCGCACGCCGGTGCGCCCGAGGAGCTGCTGGCCCGCACCGAGCAGGCGATCGAGTCGGCGTCGGCGGACCTGCTGGCGCTCAGCCACGACCTGCACGCCCATCCCGAGGAGGGGTACGAGGAGCACCGGTCCGCCCGGGCGGTGGCCGACCTGCTCGCGCGCTCCGGCATCGAGGCGGAGGTCGGCGTCTTCGGGCTGGAGACGGCGCTGCGGGCCAGCATCGGCAGCGGCGGTGCGACGGTGGCGGTGCTGGCCGAGTACGACGCGCTGCCCGGCATCGGCCACGGCTGCGGCCACAACGTCATCTGCGCGTCCGCCGTGGGGGCGTTCCTCGGGCTGGCCGCCGTGCTGGCCGACGGCGGGGTCGAGGGCACCGTGCTGCTGCTCGGCACCCCGGCCGAGGAGGGCGGTGGCGGCAAGGAGCTGATGGCCCGCGCCGGTGCCTTCGACGGCGTCGACGCCGTGGTCATGCTGCACCCGTTCTCCTATGACGCCGCCGTCCAGCCCTTCCTCGGCCGCCGCCAGCTGCGGGTCACCTACACCGGCATCGCCGCGCACGCCTCGGCCCAGCCGTTCATGGGCCGCAACGCCCTGGACGCCGTGGTCGCCGGCTACAACGGCGTGGCGATGCTGCGCCAGCACGTCCCGGACACCGACCGGGTGCACGGGGTGATCACCGACGGCGGCCAGCGGCCCAACGTCGTCCCGGAGACCGCCGAGGCGCTGTACTACGTGCGCTCCGCGACGCCGGAGACGCTGGCCGACCTGAGCCGCCGGATGGAGGCGGTCATGGCCGGCGCGGCGGCGATGACCGGTTGCGGGTACGAGCTGGTCTGGGACGAGCTGCCGGCCTACCTGCCGATCCGGGCCAACCTGGAGCTCGCCGCCCGGTGGACCCGTCACCAGGCCCGCCGCGGCCGCACGGCCCTCCCGCCCGGGGTGACCCCGGCGTCGCTGGCCGGGTCGACCGACCTGGGCAACGTCAGCGTCCGGGTCCCCTCGATCCACCCGATGATCGCCATCGCGGGGCCGGACATCTCGATGCACACCACCGGCTTCGCCGAGGCCGCGGCCTCCCCGGCCGGTGACCGGGCGGTGCTGGACGGCGCGGTGGGCCTGGCGCTCACGGCGCTGGACGCGCTGGTCGACCCGGCGGTGCTCGCCGCGGCGAAGGCGGAGTTCGAGGCGGCCGGCGGCGTCCTGGAGCTGGCCGACCTGCTGGGCTGACGGGACCTTCGACCCGTGCGCCCGGTGGCCCGGTCCGCACACGATCGCAACCGGCGCCGGACCCCCGGCGTTCACCCGCGACCGACAGTGTGGAGCCCATGACCGAGCAGGCGACGACGGCGGACTACCCCGACGAGGAGCTCGACCTGGACCTGCGGTGGTGGGCTGCGGCCAACTACCTCACCGTCGGCCAGATCTACCTGCGGGACAACGCGCTGCTCCGCCGGCCGCTCGCGCACTCCGACGTCAAGCCGCGGCTGCTCGGCCACTGGGGCACCAGCCCGGGCCTGTCGGCGCTGTACGTGCAGCTCAACCGGCTGATCCGGCGCACCGGCACGCCCTGCCTCTACGTCGCCGGGCCGGGGCACGGCGGCCCGGCACTGGTCGCCGCCACGTACCTGGAGGGCAGCTACAGCGAGGTCTACCCGCAGGTGAGCGGCGACGCCGAGGGGGTGCACCGGCTGTTCCGGCAGTTCTCCACCCCCGGCGGGGTCCCCAGCCACGTGAGCGTGCAGACCCCGGGCAGCATCCACGAGGGCGGCGAGCTCGGCTACGCGCTGGTGCACGCCGCCGGCGCCGCCTTCGACTCCCCCGACCTGCTGGTGGCCTGCGTGGTCGGGGACGGCGAGGCGGAGACCGGCCCGCTGTCGGGCTCCTGGAAGCTCCCCGCCTTCCTGGACGCCCGCCGGGACGGCGCCGTCCTGCCCGTGCTGCACCTGAACGGGTACAAGATCAACAGCCCGACGGTGTGGGGCCGGTCGTCGGACGAGGAGATCGGCGGCTACCTCAGCAGCCAGGGCTGGGCGCCGGTCTTCGTCACCGGCGACGACCCGCGCGCGGTGTTCCGGGACCTGGAGACCGCCGTGCGCACCTCGCACGACCGGATCCGGGAGATCCAGGCCGCCGCCCGCGGCGGGGCGGAGGACGTGCGCCCGGGCTGGCCGGCGATCGTGCTGCGCACCCCCAAGGGCTGGACCGGCCCGGCGCAGGTCGACGGCGTGCAGGTCGAGGGCACCTTCCGCGCCCACCAGGTGCCGCTGTCGGGCGTGCAGACCGACGGGGCGCACCTGGCCCAGCTGGAGGAGTGGCTGCGCTCCTACTCCCCCGAGACCCTCTTCACCGCCGAGGGCGCGCTCGTGCCCGAGCTGGCGGCGCTGGCCCCCGAGGGCGACCTGCGGATGGGCGCGACGCCCCACGCGAACGGCGGGCGCCGGCGCACCCCGCTGGACCTGCCCCCGCTGGAGCCCTACGCCGTCGACGTCCCCGCGCCGGGGACCACCTTCGCGCAGACCACCCACCCGCTCGGTGAGCTGCTGCGCGACGTCTACACCCGCACCACGACCGAGGACGGCGGCGGGACCTTCCGGCTGTTCTGTCCGGACGAGACCGCCAGCAACCGGCTCCAGTCGGTGTTCGAGGTGACCGACCGCTGCCTGCAGGCCGAGGTGCTGCCCACCGACGACCACCTCTCCCCGCACGGCCGGGTGATGGAGGTGCTGTCGGAGCACCTGTGCCAGGGCTGGCTGGAGGGCTACCTGCTCTCCGGCCGGCACGGCCTCTTCGCCACCTACGAGGCCTTCGCCATGGTGAGCGCCTCGATGGTGATCCAGCACGTGAAGTGGCTGCAGCACGCCGCCACGCTGCCCTGGCGGGCGCCGGTCTCCTCGCTCACGATCCTGCTGACCAGCACCTGCTGGCGCAACGACCACAACGGGTTCAGCCACCAGGGCCCCGGCCTGCTGGACACGGTGATCCCGCTGTCCCCGCAGGTGGTGCGGGTCTGGCTCCCGCCGGACGCCAACACCCTGCTCTCGGTCGCCGAGCACTGCCTGCAGAGCACCGACCACGTCAACCTGCTGATCGCCGACAAGCAGCCGCACCTGCAGTACCTGACCCTGGAGCAGGCGCACGCCCACGCGGCGGCCGGGGCGTCGGTGTGGGCCTGGGCCGGCACCGAGGACGACGGGCAGGCGGAGCCCGACGTCGTCCTCGCTGCGGCCGGCGACGTCCCGACGATGGAGACCCTGGCCGCCGCCGAGCTGCTGCGGGAGTGGGTGCCCGCGCTGCGGGTCCGGGTGGTCAACGTGATCGACCTGATGGGCCTGCTCCCCCCGGACGACCACCCGCACGGCTTCTCCGCGGAGCACTTCGACCAGCTGTTCACCGCCGACACCGACGTCGTCGTCGCCTTCCACGGCTACCCCCGCGCGGTGCACCAGCTGCTGCACGGCCGGCCCGACCCGGGCCGCTTCCACGTGCGCGGCTTCGAGGAGCAGGGGACGACGACCACCCCCTTCGACATGGTGGTGCTCAACCGGATGAGCCGGTACCACCTGGTGATCGAGGCGCTGCGCCGTTCCCGGCGGGCACCGGAGCGGGGCGCGGAGCTGGTCCGGTTCTGCCACGACCAGCTCGACCGGCACCACGGGTACGTCCGCGAGCACCTGGAGGACATGCCCGAGGTCCGCGACTGGACGTGGGGGGCGGGGCGCCGGTGACCGCCGCCGTCCTGGCGATCAACCCCGGCTCCCGATCGCTCAAGGCCGCCGTGCACGACGCGGCCGGGCAGCGGCTGCTCGACGTGCACGTCACCCGGCCGGTCGACGACGCCCGCGCCGCGGTCGCCGAGCTGGCCGACCGGGTGGCCGCCGAGGGCATCGAGCTCGTCGCCGTCGCCCACCGGGTGGTGCACGGCGGGCCGGAGCACGTCCGCCCGACACCGGTGGACGACGAGCTGCTGGCCTCGCTGCGGGCGCTGGCGCCCTTCGCCCCGCTGCACCTGCCCGGGGACGTCGCGGAGATGGAGGCCGCCCGGGCGCAGTGGCCCGGCCTGCCGCAGGTCGCCTGCTTCGACACCGCCTTCCACGCCGGCCTGCCCGAGGAGGCCCGGCGGCTGCCGCTGCCGGCCGAGGTCGACGCACTCGGGGTGCGGCGCTACGGCTTCCACGGGCTCAACCTCGAGCACGTGGTGGACACGGTGCCCGACCTCGGCCGGGCCGTCGTCGCCCACCTCGGCGGCGGCTGCAGCGTCACCGCGGTGGCGGAGGGGCGCTCGGTGGCCACCACGATGAGCTTCTCCCCGACCGGCGGGATCCCGTCGGCGAGCCGCAGCGGCGACCTGGACCCCGACGCGCTGCTGTTCCTGGCCGACCGGGGCTGGTCGGTCGAGCAGCTCCGCGACCTGGTCGACCACCGCTCGGGGCTGGTCGGGATCGCCGGCTCCACCGACGTCCGGGAGATCACCGCCCGGGCCGATGCCGGGGACGCCGACAGCCGGCTGGCCCTCGACGTCCTCGCCCGGTCGGTGGCGGTGACCGTCGCCGGGTACACCGCGGTGCTCGGCGGCCTGGACACGCTGGTGTTCACCGGCGGCGTGGGCGAGCACTCGGCGACGGTGCGGGCCGCGGTCACCGCCCGGCTGGCCCACCTCGGCGTCGTCCTGGACCCCGCGGCGCCCAGCCCGGGCGACCTGTCGGGTGCCGGGGCCACGGTGCGCACGCTGGTCGTCCCCGCCGACGAGGAGATCGTGCTGGACCGGCAGGCCCGCGGGGTGCTCGGCGACCTCAGCCGCTGACCTCCGACGGCGCATCGCGCAGCTCCCGGTAGAGCCGGGCCAGGTCGGGCAGCTGGTGGTGGGCGTTGAGCCCGCTGGGGTTGGGCGCCACCCAGGTGGTGACCCCGCCGATCCGCTCGGGCTGGCGGCCCAGCGTGGCCCGCGGCCGGTCGAACGCCAGCCGCCAGGCGGTGACCCCCAGGACGGCGAGCACCCGCGGCCGGTACCGGGCCACCAGCGCCTCGAGCTGCGCAGCGCCGGCGCGCAGCTCCGCCGGGTCGAGTTCGGCCGCCGTCCGGGTCGGCCGGTCGACGACGTTGGTCACCCCGATCCCGCAGCGCAGCAGCTCCTGCCCCTCGGCCGGGGTCAGCCGGCGCGGGGTGAGGCCGGCCAGGTGCAGCGCGGGCCAGAACCGGTTGCCCGGCCGGGCGAAGTGGGTGCCGGTCTCGGCCGAGCGCAGCGACGGGTTGATCCCGCAGAACAGCACGTCCAGCCCCGGGGCGATCAGGTCGGGCACCGGCTTGGGCCGGCCGGCACCGGTCTCGGGCTCGGTCATGACGTCCAGTGTCCCGCCCCCCGGTGTGCGGGCACGCCGGCCACGGGCCAGGCTGTCCCGGGCACATCGGACGACGGACAGAGGAGAACCATGGCGCGGGCAGCGGTCACCGGCAGCAGCGGGAAGCTCGGCCGGGCGGTGGTCACCCACCTGCTCGAGCACGGCTGGGACGTCCTGGCGCTGGACCGGACGCCCAGCCCCCGGGCCGACGTGGAGTCCGCGGTCGTCGACCTCACCGACGCCGGCCAGGCGATCGAGGCGCTGGCCGGGTTCGACGAGCACCGCACGCCGATCGACGCACTGGTGCACCTGGCCGCCGTCCCGGCCCCGGGCCTGATGCCCGACTCGGCCACCTTCGCCAACAACGTGACCGCCTCGTACAACGTGTACAGCGCCGCGCTGCGGGCCGGCGTCCGGAAGATCGTCTGGGCCTCCAGCGAGACGGTGCTGGGCCTGCCCTTCGACGAGGACCCGCCCTACGTCCCGGTCGACGAGGAGTACGCGCCCCGGCCGACGACCACCTACTCGCTGGTCAAGACGCTGGAGGAGGAGCTGGCCCGGCAGCTGTGCCGGTGGCACCCGGACCTGTCGATGACCGGTCTGCGGTTCAGCAACGTGATGTACCCCGAGGACTACGCCGCGTTCGCCGGCTACGACGCCGACCCGGCCCTGCGGCGCTGGAACCTGTGGGGCTACATCGACGCCCGCGACGGCGCCCAGGCGGTGCGGCGTGGCCTGGAGCACGGCGAGCCCGGGGCCGACGTCTTCATCGTCGCCAACGCCGACACGGTCTCCGCCCGGCCGAACGCCGAGCTGCTGGCGGCCCAGTTCCCCGACGTCCCGCACCGCCGGGACCTCGGAACCCACGACACCCTGCTGTCGATCGACAAGGCCCGCCGGGTGCTCGGGTTCGCCCCCGAGCACTCCTGGCGCGACTCCGTGGGCCGGTGATCACCCGGCTCCTCCTGCTCGGTGCCACCGGCGACCTCGCCGGCCGCTTCCTGCTCCCCGCCCTGGCCGGGGTGCTCGCGGCGGGGCGGCTCCCGGCGGACCTGCAGCTGGTCGGCGCCGCCGAGGAGGACTGGGACGACGCCCGGTTCGCCGAGCACGTCGCCACCCGGCTGCGGGAGCACGCCGGCGACCTGCCCGCAGCGGCCCGGCAGGCGCTGGTGGACGCCGCCTGCTACCGCCGGGTCGACCTGACCGAGCCGGGCTCCGTGGCGGCCGCGGTCTCCGCCTTCACCGGCAGCGGCCCGGTCGCCGCCTACCTGGCACTGCCGCCCGTGCTGTTCCCCGCGACCGTCCGCGCGCTGGGGGCAGCCGGGCTCCCGCGGGGCAGCCGGATCGCGGTGGAGAAGCCCTTCGGCCGGGACCTGGCCGACGCGCAGGCGCTGAACGCGCTGCTGGCGCGGGCGATCGGCGACGACGGGCAGGCGGCCTTCCGGGTCGACCACTTCCTGGGCATGCCGGCCGTGGCCGAGCTTCTCGACCTCCGCCGGCCGGGCGGTGCGCTGGCCGGGCGGTGGAGCGGCGAGCACCTCGCCCAGGTGGACGTCGTCTGGGAGGAGACGCTGGACGTCGGCGGCCGGGCCGGCTTCTACGACCGGACCGGCGCGGTGCGCGACGTGCTGCAGAACCACCTGGTCCAGGTGCTGACCGTGCTGGCGATGGAGCTGCCCGGGACGCCGGCCGAGGAGGACCTGCACCGGGCCCGGCTGGACCTGCTCCGGTCGGTGCGGGTGCCCGAGGTGACGGCCACCCGACGGGCGCACTACACCGCCGGCCCGGCCACCCGGGCCTACGTCGAGGAGGACGGCGTCGACCCGGCGAGGTGCACCGAGACCTTCGCCGAGCTGGAGTTCGTGGTCGACACGCCCCGCTGGGCCGGCACCCGGTTCGTGCTGCGCACCGGCAAGGCGTTGGCGACCGACCGCAAGCGGGTGGTGCTGCACCTGCGCACCCCCGCGCCCGCCGAGTGCCCGCCGGGGGTCGAGCGGGTCGCCGACGACCGGCTGGAGATCCCGCTGGAGGGGGCCGGGCAGGGTGCTGCCGGGGTGGCGGTGCGCGCACCGGGTGAGCGCACCGCCTACAGCGCGGTGCTCACCGACCTGCTGTCCGGCGGCAGCCGGACCGCGGTCAGCGCGGCAGAGGCCGAGGAGGCCTGGCGGTTCGTCGACCCGGTGCTGCAGGCCTGGGCCGCCGGCGAGCCCCCGCTGCTGAGCTACCCCGCCGGCTCCGCCGGACCGGCCGGAGACCGCTGACCACGGCCCGGCTCCGGTGCCGGTCGGTGGGGCTCCACCGAGTCGCCCACCGCCCGGTCCACCTGGTGATCCACGACTGGCACCGCCCGCGCGGAGCGACCAGACTCGCCGTCGTGTCCGTGGCCCTTCGGCTACCGGCGGTGAGCACCGGCAGCCAGCGCCGGCGCTGAGGGGCGCACCGAACGCCGACCAGGAGGAGGACCGAGCGAGTGGACATCCCCGCGATGCGGGCGAGCTTCGCCAAGGCGGCCGCCCACGGAGACCAGGTCCCGCTGTGGTTCTACTCCCACCTGTTCCTGACCCACCCGGAGACCCGGGAGATGTTCCCGGTCTCCATGGCGACGCAGCGGGACCGGCTGTTCGCCGCCCTGGGCGAGGTGATGTCCCGGGTCGACGACCTGGACGCCCTGGTGCCGATCCTCCAGCAGCTCGGGCGGGACCACCGCAAGTTCGGTGCGCTCGCCGCCCACTACCCCGCGGTCGGGGCCAGTCTGCTCGCCACCCTCGAGCACTTCGACGACGAGTGGGACGACGAGCTGGCCGCCTCCTGGACCGAGGCCTACGGGCTGATCGCCGAGGTCATGGTCGGCGCGGCGGACGAGGTCGCCGAGCAGCCGGCCTGGTGGGAGGCCGAGGTCGTCGCGCACGAGCGCCGCACCCTGGACGTCGCCGTCCTGCAGGTGCGCCCGCGGGCGCCCCTGGAGCACCTGCCGGGGCAGGCGGTCTCCCTGGAGATCGACCAGCGCCCGCGGCTCTGGCGGTGGTACTCCCCCGCCAACGCCCCTCGACCCGACGGCGTCCTGGAGCTGCACGTCAAGGCCCGGGACGGCGGCCCGGTCAGCTCCGCGCTGGTCCGGCTGACCCAGGTCGGCGACGTCATGCGGCTCGGGCCACCGGTCGGGCACCTGACCCTGGACACCGAGTCCGACCGCGACCTGCTGCTCGTCGCCGGCGGCACCGGGCTCGCTCCGCTCAAGGCCCTGGTCGACCAGGTCGCCCGGCACGGACCGGCTCGGCGGGTCGACCTCTTCGTCGGCGCCCGGACCGAGGACGCGTTCTACGACCGGGCCGACCTGCGCCGGCTGGAGCAGGAGCACCCGTGGCTGACGGTGACGCCGGCGGTCTCCCAGGAGAAGGGCTCGCCGGCCGAGCACGGGGACATCGGTGACGTCGTCCTGCGGCACGGCCCCTGGAACAGTCGTGACGTGTACGTCGCCGGCAACCCGGCCATGATCGAGGACACCGTGACCCGTCTGATCCACTCCGGGGTGCCCATGGCGCGCATCCGCACCGAGGTGTTCGCCCCCAGCCGACCGAGCCCGACTCTCGACGGGAAGGTGACCGAATGACCACCAGCGACACCGGCTCCGGCTACGAGGCGGGGCCACCCACGGCCGACGACCTCCGCGCCGTCCACTTCACCCCGGCGAGCATGCTGCACCCCGGCTACACCGACCGGGAGGTCGACGCCGTCCTGGCCCGGGCGGCCGACGGGCTCGCGCAGCTCAGCGACGAGAACGGCCGGCTCGCGCGGGAGAACGTCCAGCTCGCCGAGGAGAACGCCCGTCTCCGCGCGCAGGTCCAAGGGCTGCAGGAGCAGGTGGACGCCGTTGCGGCCCGCCCCTCCCCCAGCGACCAGGCCGTCGGCATCCTGGCCACCGCCCAGCTGACCGCCGACGAGTACGTCGCCGAGGCAGAGGACTTCAGCCGGCAGATGACCAGCGAGGCGCGCGCCCAGTACGAGGAGCAGCTCACCGCCGCACGGGAGAAGGCCGGCGCGATCATCCAGGCGGCGCAGGAGGCCGGCGCCGCCATCCGGGGCAACGGCGTCCCGGTGGTCAGCGGTGGCCAGCCCGAGTCCGAGGAGCTGCAGGAGCAGGTCGCCTACCTCAAGGCCTTCAGCCAGGCCTGCCGGGTGCAGCTCCGCTCCTACCTCGAGGCGCTGCTCAGCGACGTGGAGACCGAATGGGGACGGGCCCATCCGGGCGCGCTCCCCACGCCGCCGCGCGGCACCCGGCCCCAGCAGCTCGAGCGCGGTCGGCCGGACGTGGCCTTCGCCGCCAACGCGACCGCCGACGACACCGAGCCGGCCGGGGCGGTCCCGGCATCCCGCTCCTCCTCCTGAGCCGAGCGGCGCCCCGCGGCCCGGCTGGCCGCGGGGCGTCGCTCAGACGAGGCCGGTCGATCAGACGAGGCCGTGGGCGTGCACGGCGTCGGCGACCTGCAGGAAGCCGGCCACGTTCGCGCCCAGCACCAGGTCGCCGGGGGCGCCGTACTCCTCGGCCGTCTCGTGGCAGCGGGCGTGGATGCCCCGCATGATCTCCTCCAGCCGCTGCTCGCTGTGCTGGAAGGTCCAGCGGTCGCGGGAGGCGTTCTGCTGCATCTCCAGCGCGGAGGTGGCCACCCCGCCGGCGTTGGCCGCCTTGCCGGGCGCGAACGCCACCCCGGCGTCGCGGAGCACCCGGACGGCGCCCGGCGTGGTGGGCATGTTCGCCCCCTCGACGACGTAGCCGCACCCGTGGCCGGCCAGGGCCGCGGCCGCGTCGGCGTCCAGTTCGTTCTGGGTGGCGCTGGGGACCGCGACGTCGCACGGGACGTCCCAGACGCTGCCGCCCTCGACGAAGCGGGCCGAGGAGACCCGGTCGGCGTAGCCGCTGATCCGCGCCCGCTCGACCTCCTTGACCTGCTTGAGCACCTCGAGGTCGATGCCGCGTTCGTCGACCACGTACCCGGACGAGTCCGAGCAGGCCACCACCGTGCCGCCGAGCTGGTGCACCTTCTCGATGGCGTAGACGGCGACGTTGCCGGAGCCGGAGACGGTCACCCGCTTGCCGTCGAAGGAGTCGCCGCGCACGTCCATCATCGCCGCGGCGAAGAACGCCGCGCCGTAGCCGGTCGCCTCGGTGCGCACCTGCGCACCGCCCCAGCCCAGGCCCTTCCCGGTCAGGACGCCGGACTCGTACCGGTTGGTGATCCGCTTGTACTGGCCGAACAGGTAGCCGATCTCCCGCCCGCCGACCCCGATGTCACCGGCCGGGACGTCGGTGTACTCGCCCAGGTGCCGGTAGAGCTCGGTCATGAAGGACTGGCAGAAGCGCATCACCTCGGCGTCGGACCGCCCCTTGGGGTCGAAGTCCGAGCCCCCCTTCCCACCGCCGATCGGCATGCCGGTCAGCGCGTTCTTGAAGACCTGCTCGAAGCCCAGGAACTTGACGATGCCCAGGTTGACCGACGGGTGGAAGCGCAGCCCGCCCTTGTAGGGCCCCAGCGCCGAGTTGAACTCGACCCGGAACCCCCGGTTGATCCACACCTCACCCCGGTCGTCCTGCCACGGCACCCGGAAGATGACCTGCCGTTCCGGCTCGCAGATCCGCTCGATCGTCTTCATCTCGGTGTACTCGCGGTGCCGGGCGAGGACGACCGCCAGCGAGTCCAGCACCTCCCGCACCGCCTGGTGGAACTCGGTCTCCCCCGGGTTCCGTCGCAGGACGTCCTGGTAGATCTGCTCGACGACCTCTGACACGTCGGTGTTCACGCGCTGCTCCTGTCCTCGATGACGGGATCACCCCACCACTGCCCGACCCGCCCCGCAGGTCGGGCGCACCGGGCCTCAGGCGCCGCGGGCCAGCCGCAGCTGCTCGGCCAGGGCGGTGGACAGCACGGTGGTGTCCATGGCGGCGGTGACGATCGTGGCCCCCTGCGCCGCGTAGGACGCGGCGCCGGCCCCGTCGAAGGCGTGCACGCCCACCGGCACCCCCGCGGCCCGGGCGCGGGTCAGGACCGAGGAGAGCACCTCCCGAAGCCGTGCCGGGGCATCGGCCAGCCCCAGGGAGGCGGCCAGGTCGACCGGGCCGACGTAGACGCCGTCGAGGCCGTCGACGGCCAGGACGGCATCCAGCTCCGCCAGCGCCTCGGCCGTCTCCAGGACCACGAGCACCAGCGGCTCGTCCGCCCCGCCGGACAGTCGCCCGGCCGACCGGTTGCCCCGCGGCGCGTAGCGGCAGGCGGCGACGACCTCCCGGACGTGGTCGGCACCGAACACGGTCGGCACCAGGACGCCGTGGGCGCCCAGGTCCAGCGGCCGGCCGACGTCGGTGACGTGCGCGCTGCGGGTGCGCACCAGCGGCACCGCGCCGGCCAGGGTCACCGCCGCCGTCACCCCGGGCAGCTCTGCCTCGGCGAGCGCTCCGTGCTGCAGGTCCAGCACGATGAAGTCCGCGCCGGTGCCGGCCAGCAGCTCCGCGGTCACCGCGCCGGGCAGCTGGCTCCAGATCCCGTGACAGGCCTCCCCGGCCGCCCACCGGGCCCGCAGGGCACCGACGCCACCCGGGCCCACCGGCCCCCCACCATCTGCTCGCTCACCGACCGGCACCCGATCAGTCTGCCGTCTCACCGCTCGCGCGCGGCGGCCCCTGCGGGTGCCAGGATCCCTGGGTCGCCGCTGCCGTCGTCGGACCCCTCGCCGTGCAGCCGGTGCCCCGACCGCCGATCCCGGTGTGGCCTCGCCACCCGGCCTCCCCGAGAGCGAGCCCCGATGACCAGGACCCCCCGGACGCCGACCCCACGGCCCGAGCGCGAGGCCGGAGGGTCGAGCGGTCTCTCCGCGCTGATGCGGCCGGTCAACGCCGTCGTCGAGCGCTACATCCCCAGCGCGCTCGTCTTCGCCGTGGTGCTGACCTTCGTCGTCGCCGCGCTCGCGCTGCTGCTGACCGACGCCGGCCCGATCGACGTCCTGGACGGCTGGGGCGACGGGTTGTCCGGGCTGCTGGCGTTCATGACCCAGATGGCGCTGATCCTGCTGCTCGGGCACACCCTGGCCAACACCGGGCCGGTGCGGCGGCTGCTCACCCGGCTGGCCGCCGTGCCCCGGACGGCGCTGCAGGCCTACCTCTACGTCTTCGTGATCGCGGCCCTCGCCTCACTGATCACCTGGGGCCTGGGCCTGGTCGTCGGCGCGCTGCTGGCCCGGGAGCTGGCCGTCCAGGGTCGGGAGCGCGGCCAGCGGCTGCACTTCCCGCTGCTGGTGGCCGCCGGGTACTCCGGCTACGTCATCTGGCACATGGGCTACTCGGGCTCGGGCCCGCTCACCGCCGCGACCGAGGACTCCTTCCTCGCCGAGGCGCTGGGCGGCACCATCCCGATCAGCGAGACCATCTTCACCTGGTGGAACATCACCGCGGCCGTGGCCACGATCCTGGTCGTCGGCCTCGCGCTGGCCGCGGTCGCACCCCGCGGCGGTGACCGGGTGATCGAGCTGCCGGCCGACGTGCGCGACGCCGAAGGCGTGGCGCTGGACGACGAGGTGGTCACCCCGGCCGACCGGGTCGACGGCAGCCGGCTGGTCACCACCCTGGTCGGGCTGGCGCTGGTCGCCTACCTGGTGCACCACTACGTCGACGGCGGCACCGCGAGCCTGGACATCGTCAACTGGACGTTCCTGGCGCTGATCTTCCTGCTCGTGCGCAACCCGTTCGAGCTCATCGCGCTGGTGAAGAACGCCGCCGCCAACGTCGGGGAGATCCTGCTCCAGTTCCCGCTGTACGCCGGGATCATGGGGATCATGTCGACGACGGGCCTGATCGCCGTCTTCTCCGACGCCGTCGTCGACATCGCCTCCCCGGCGACGTTCGGGCTGCTCGCCTTCCTCTCCGCCGGCGTCGTCAACTTCTTCGTCCCCTCCGGCGGCGGTCAGTTCGCCGTCCAGGGGCCGGTCATGATCGACGCCGCGCAGAGCCTGGGTGTCGACCCGGCGATCGCGATCATGGCGATCGCCTACGGCGACCAGTGGACGAACATGATCCAGCCGTTCTGGGCGCTCCCGGTGCTGGCGATCGCCGGGCTGAAGATGCGCGACATCCTCGGGTACACGACGGTCACGCTGATCGCCTCGGGCCTGGTCTTCGGCACGGTGACGCTGCTGCTCGGGGTGCTGGCCTGAGGACGGGCGGGCCGGTCAGCTCCAGGGCGACCGGCCCCGCCGTGTCCGGTTGGCGGCGTCCAGCCGGGTGAGGGTGCGCACCCCGCGCGCGACGTCACCGGCCAGTCGGACGACGGGGTCGACCACGCCGTCCAGCCAGGTGTCGGTCCGGGGGCGGTCCCGCGGGGACTCCGGCCGGGAGCTCCGGCCCAGGGTGCGGAACACCAGCACCCCGAGGGCCAGGAACAGGAACAGCTCCATCGGGCTCCCCCGTCTCCCGGACCGGCGCCCCGGTGTGGCGTCGTGTCCCCACGATGACCCCACCGACGCCGGAGTGCCAGCGGCAGGAACGCCACCGACCGCCGCTGGACTGCCAGTCCGTCAGACCCGGGTGCAGGCCAGCGGCGGGGGCTCCTCGAACACCAGGAGCGTGCGGGTGCTCAGCACCCCGGGCATGCCCTGGATCTCGTCGAGCACCAGCCGCCGCAGGTCGGCGTTGTCCCGCGCCCGGACCAGCAGGATGACGTCGAACTCGCCCCCGACCAGGCCGATGTGCGCGATGCCCGGCAGGGCCCGCAGCCGTTCCCGGACGTGCCGCCAGTCGGCCTGCCGGGTGTTCAGCGTGACGTAGGCCGACGTGCCCAGCCCGGCCGCGACCGGGTCCACGTCGGCGCAGAAGCCGCGGATCACCCCGGAGGTGCGCAGCCGCTCGACCCGGGCGTAGGCGTTGGCGCGGGAGATGTGCAGCTTCTCGGCCAGCGCCCGCATGGGCATCCGGCCGTCGGCGGTCAGCTCGTCGAGGATGCGGTGGTCGATGTCGTCCAGGCCACTGGCCACGTGTCTTCTCCTCCGTGCGTTTCGCCGTCGTGCGCTGGACAGCTGGCTCGATCGGGGCCGGTCCGGCGCGACAAGATCTCACATCCGGCCAGGTCCTGGCGTGCAGATGACGCCTCAACGACGATCCCACCATGACACGTGACCTGGATCTCCTCCTGCCGTCACCTCACCCCGTCGAGCTGATCGACCCGACCGGTCAGACCGTGGCGGAGGCGACGCGCGAGCTGCCGGACGACGCCGCGCTGCTGCGCGCCTTCGCCGGGCTGACCACCGCCCGCCGGATCAACGACCAGGCCTCCGCCCTCGCCCGCCAGGGCCGGCTCGCGGTCTACCCCTCCTCGCACGGGCAGGAGGCGTGCCAGGTGGCCGCCGCCCAGGTCCTCACCGACGACGACTGGCTCTTCCCCACCTACCGGGACACCGCCGCGGTGGTGATGCGCGGCGTCGACGTGGCCGAGGCGTTCCTGCCGCTGCAGGGCGCCTGGCACTCCGGCTACGACCCGCACGAGCACAAGACCGCCCCCCAGGCGACCCCGCTGGCCACCCAGCTGCTGCACGCGGTGGGCGTGGCCCACGCCGCCCGGCTGCGCGGCGAGCCGACCGTCGCACTCGCGCTCTGCGGCGACGGCGCGACCAGCGAGGGCGACTTCCACGAAGCGCTGAACTTCGCCGCGGTGTTCCGGGCGCCGGTGGTGTTCCTCGTGCAGAACAACCAGTACGCCATCTCGGTCCCGCTGGCCCGGCAGTCGGTCGCCCCGTCGCTGGCGCACAAGGGCATCGGTTACGGGGTCCCGGGTGAGCGGGTCGACGGCAACGACGTGGCCGCGCTGCTCGCCGTGCTCGGCACCGCGATGGCCAGGGCCCGGGCCGGCGAGGGCCCCCAGCTCGTCGAGGCACACACCTACCGGATGCAGCCGCACACCAACGCCGACGACTCCCGGCGCTACCGCCAGGACGACGAGGTCGCGAGCTGGGCGGAGCGTGACCCGCTGGCCCGGCTGGAGACCTGGCTGCGCCAGCACGACCTGCTCGACGACGCCCGGCTGGCCGCGGTCACCGCCGACGCCGACCGGCTCGCCGCCCGGATGCGCACCGAGCTGGCCGGGGACGCCACCCCGGAGCCCGCCGAGCTGTTCGCGCACGTGTACGCCACCCCGACACCCCAGCTGGTGGAGCAGGCGGCCGTCGTGGCCGACGAGCTGAGCCGAGAGGACGCGCACCGATGACCAGCACTGCGACGACGGGGCACGAGAAGCTCACCATGGCGCAGGCGCTGAACCGCGCCCTGCGGGAGTCGATGGCCGCCGACGACTCGGTGGTCGTCTTCGGGGAGGACGTCGGCGCGCTGGGCGGCGTCTTCCGGATCACCGACGGGCTCACCGCCGAGTTCGGCGACACCCGCTGCTTCGACACTCCGCTGGCCGAGTCCGGGATCGTCGGCATGGCCGTCGGGATGGCGATGAACGGCATGCGGCCGGTGGTGGAGATGCAGTTCGACGCGTTCGCCTACCCGGCGTTCGAGCAGATCACCAGCCACGTGGCGAAGATGCGCAACCGGACCCGGGGCAAGGTGTCCTTGCCGATGGTCATCCGGATCCCCTACGCCGGCGGGATCGGCGGGGTCGAGCACCACTGCGACTCCTCCGAGGCCTACTACGCGCACACCCCCGGCCTGCACGTCGTCACCCCGGCCAACGCCGCGGACGCCCACCGGTTGCTGCGCGCGGCGATCGCCTCGCCGGACCCGGTCGTCTTCATGGAGCCCAAGAAGCTCTACTGGACCAAGGAGGAGGTCGACCTCGGCGCCGAGCTGCCCGGCATCGGCCGGGCGATGATCCGCCGCGAGGGCACCGACGCCACGCTGATCGCCTACGGCCCGTCCGTCCCGGTCGCCCTGGAGGCCGCCGAGGTCGCCGCCCAGGAGGGCCGCAGCCTGCAGGTGGTCGACCTGCGGTCGATCGTGCCGTTCGACGACGAGACGGTCTGCGCCGCGGTCCGTTCCACCGGGCGGGCCGTGGTGGTCGCCGAGGCCCCCGGCTTCGCCAGCGTCGCCTCCGAGATCGTCGCCCGGGTGACCGAGCGGTGCTTCCACTCCCTCGCCGCCCCGGTCCGCCGGGCCGTCGGCTTCGACATCCCCTTCCCCGCCCCCAAGCTCGAACACGTCCAGCTGCCCGGGGTCGACCGGGTGCTCGACGCCGTCGACGACCTGCAGTGGGACCTGTCGTGAGCGAGGAGACCTTCCTGCTGCCCGACCTGGGCGAGGGCCTCACCGACGTCGAGGTGGTCCGCTGGCTGGTGGCCGAGGGCGACGTCGTCGCCGTCGACCAGATCGTGGTGGAGGTCGAGACGGCGAAGTCGGTGGTCGACGTCCCCACCCCGTTCGCCGGGCGGGTGGCCACGCTGCACGCCGCCGAGGGCGAGACCGTGCTGACCGGCCGACCGCTGATCACCGTGGCCGCGGCGGAGTCCGCGCCGTCGCCGGTCGCCGCGCCGGTCCAGCCGGACGCCGCCGACTCACCCGAGGCAGCGGCCTACCGGGAGGAGGAGCAGGCCGGCTCGGGCAACGTGCTGATCGGCTACGGCACGACGGCCAGCACCGGCTCGGGACGACGGCGCCGCCCCCGGTCGTCCGGGCAGCCCGTCGCCGCACCGGCGGCCGCCGCCCCGGCGCCGGACCCGGCTCCGGACCCCGTTGCCGTCGCTGCCGAGGGGTCCGGCGGTCCTCGTGGGGTGCCGCAGGTCGTCTCCCCGCTGGTCCGCAAGTTGGCGCGGGAGAAGGGGGTGGACCTGCACGAGCTGGCCGCGGCCAACGGCGGCGGGGTGATCACCCGGGCCCACGTCGAGCTGGCCTCCGCCGAGCCGGCCCCCGTCGCACCGGCTGCGCCGGCCGCTCCCGCCGCCGACCCGGCACCAGCCGCACCCGCGGGCGGCGAGCGACGGATCCCGCTCAACGGGTTCCGCCGGGCCGTCTCCGCCGCGCTGTCCCGCAGCCGGTCGGAGATCCCCGAGGCCACCGTCTGGGTCGACGTGGACGCCACCCCGCTGGTCGAGCTGCGGGAGAGCGCGCGCACCGCGACCGACCCCGGGCCGGGGCTGCTGGCCTACCTCGCGCGGTTCGTCGTCGCCGGCCTGCGCCAGTACCCGGTGCTCAACTCCCGCCTGGACACCGAGCGCCAGGAGATCGTGGAGCACGACCGGGTCAACCTGGGCCTCGCCGTGCAGAGCGACCGCGGGCTCGTCGTCCCGGCGGTGCTGGGTGCGGAGACGATGACCACCGAGCAGCTGGACCGGGAGATCCGCGCGCTCACCGCCCGGGCGCGCGAGGGGAAGGCGAGTGCGGAGGAGCTGAACGCCGGCACCTTCACGCTGAACAACTACGGCGGCTTCCGGGTCGACGGGAGCGCGGCGATCATCAACCACCCGCAGGTGGCGATCCTGGGCTTCGGCCGCATCCTCGACCGGCCGTGGGTGGTCGACGGGGAGATCGTCGTCCGGAAGATCACCCAGATGTCGTTCGTCTTCGACCACCGGGTCTGCGACGGCGGCACCGCATCGGGGTTCATCCGGGCGGTGGCCGACGCGATCGAGGACCCGGCCTCGGCCATCCCCCGGCTCTGACCGGCCGACCGCTGCCCACCCGGCCGGCGGGGACCCCCGGGTCCCTGCCGGCCCCGCCGCCCGAGGAGGGCCCCGTGCGCGACGTCCCGCTGCTGGACATCCCCGTGGGGGCGACCGCGACGCTGGACGTCGTCGTCACCCCCGAGCTCACCGTGCACTTCGACGAACTGGGCCCGGTGCACCCGGTCTACGCGACCTACAGCATGGCCAAGCACTTCGAGGAGGCCGGCCGCAAGCTGCTGCTCCAGCACCTCGAGCCCGGTCAGGCCGGGATCGGCCGGTCGGTGGCGGTCGAGCACCTGGGGCCCAGCTGGGTCGGCGACACCGTCGTGGTCACGGCCCGCTGCACGGAGGTGTCCGGCAACCGGCTGACCTGCGCCTGCACGGCCACCGACGCCCAGGGCCGGGAACTCGGCCGCGGGACGACGGTGCAGGTGGTGCTGCCCGAGGAGCTGCTGGAGCAGCGCATCGGCCCGGGCGCGCGATCGGCCCGGGACGCGGCAGCCCAGGCCCGCTGAGCTTCCCCTCGGTGCTGCGCCCCGGCTCAGCGGCGGCGCAGCACCGAGCGGTCGAGCTCCGCGACGTCGGTGACCCCGAGCAGCTGCAGCGCCCGGCGGAGCTCGGCGGCCAGCAGGTCGACCGCCCGCTCGACGCCGGCCTGACCCGCGACGGCCAGCCCGTACAGCTGCGGCCGTCCGAGCAGCACCGCGCGGGCGCCCAGGGCCAGCGCCGTGGCGATGTCGGTGCCCCGCCGGAAACCGGAGTCGACCAGCACCTCCAGGTCGTCGCCGACGGCGTCCACCACCTCGGTCAGCGCGGTGAGCGTCGCCCCCACGTGGTCCAGCTGACGGCCCCCGTGGTTGGACACCACGACGGCGTCCACCCCGGCGTCCGCGGCCCGCCGGGCGTCGGCGGCGGTCAGCACGCCCTTGACCACGAACGGCCCGCCCCACGCCTCGACCATCCAGCCGATGTCGTCCCAGGTCACGGTCGGGTCGAACTGCCGGCCCACGAACTCCATCACCGCCTGCGGCCCGCCGGCCACGTGCCGCACGTTGGCGAAGGTGACCGCCTCCGAGCGCAGCAGCCCCCACCACCAGTGCGGCCGCCGCGCGCCGTCGGCGAGCGTGCGCAGCCCGAGCTCCGGCGGGATGGTCAGCCCGTTGCGCAGGTCGCGCTCCCGCGCGCCGGGCACCGGGGTGTCCACGGTCAGCACCAGCGCGCGGTACCCCGCCCCCCGGGCCCGGCTGATCAGCTCCTTGCACAGCCCGCGGTCCCGCCAGACGTAGAGCTGGAACCACTGCGGCGCGCTGCCCGCGGCGGCGGTCCCCTCGTCGGCGATGCCCTCTTCGGCGATGTCCTCCAGCGACGTCGTGCCCATGGTGGCGGCGGTGTAGGGGATGCCGCGGGCCGCGGCTGCCCGGGCCACCGCCAGCTCGCCGTCCGGGTGGACCATCCGGGTGAACCCGGTCGGGCCCAGCACCAGCGGCAGGGCCGAGCGGGCACCGAGCACCTCGGTGCCGAGCTCGACCTCCCCGACGTCGCAGAGCACCGAGGGGACCAGCTCCCACTCGTCGAAGGCGGTCCGGTTGCGGCGCATCGTGACCTCGTCCTCGGCGGCGCCGTCGACGTAGTCGAAGACCGCGCGCGGCAGTCGGCGGCGAGCCGTCGTCCGCAGGTCCGCGATCGTGTGGCAGCGGGCCAGCCGACGCCGGTCGCCGTCCAGCTCCGGCCGCTGGACGCGCAGCAGCGCCACCATCTCCGCCGGGGTCACCGCCGGTCGGCCGCCCGCGTCGCGCCGGTGGCAGGTGCTGCCTCGGTCGTTGCATCGGCGTCCGCGGCGAAGCCGCCGCCGAGGAAGCCGCCGGCCACCCGCGGGTCGGTCGACAGCGCGGCCGGGTCGCCCTCCAGCACGACCCGTCCGCGGTCCATCACCGAGACCCGGTCGGCGACGGCGAAGGCGGCCCGGGCGTTCTGCTCCACGACCACCAGGGTCAGCCCGTCGTCACGCAGCTGGCCGAGGGCGGCGAAGATCTCCCCCACCAGCCGCGGTGCCAGCCCGACGCTGGGCTCGTCCAGCACGAGCACCCGCGGCTGGGCCATCAGCCCGCGGGCGATCGCCAGCATCTGCTGCTCGCCGCCGGACAGCGTGCCGGCCGCCTGCTCCAGTCGCGGCTCCAGCCGCGGGAACAGCGCCATCGCCCGGTCGCGGGCCTCCTTCCGGGCGGCCGCCGGCCCCCGCCGCCGGGTGTAGCCACCCAGCACCAGGTTGTCGGCGACGCTCAGCGACGGGAACACCAGCCGGTTCTCCGGCACGTGCGCCAGCCCGGTGCGGGCCAGCTTCTCCGGCCCGTACCCGGTGACGTCGGTACCGGCCAGGTGCACCGTCCCGGAGGTGACCGGCAGCAGCCCGGACAGCGCCCGCAGCAGCGTCGACTTGCCCGCACCGTTCGCGCCGATGACGGCGACCAGCTCGCCCTCCCCCGCGGTCAGGTCGATGCCGTGCAGCACGGCCAGCCGGCCGTACCCGGCGTGCAGTCCCCGGACCTCCAGGCTCATGACCGTCCCTCCTCGGGGACCGGGCGGGCCGGTCCGTCCGTGACCGGCCGGCTCACGGGGTGCCCGCCTCGGCGCCCGCGGTCGCGGCCTCGTCCTCCGGCTCGACGCCCAGGTAGGCCGCCAGCACCGCCGGGTCGTGCCGCACCTCGTCCGGTGTGCCCAGCGCGATCCGGACGCCGTCCTCCAGCACGGCGACCCGGTCGGCGAGGGCGAGCACCGCCTCGACGTCGTGCTCGACCAGGACGATCGCCATGCCGCCGGCCCGGAGCCGGCGCAGCAATCGGGCCAGCTCGCGCCGCTCGGTCCCGGAGAGGCCGGCCATCGGCTCGTCCAGCAGCAGCAGGTCGGGGTCCAGGGCCAGGGCCCGGGCGATCTCGACCAGCCGCTGCCGGCCGAAGGGCAGGTCGACCGCGAGCCGGTCGGCGTCCTCCCCGAGCCCGAGGAGGTCCAGCAACTCGCGCGCGGACTCCTCGACGGCGCGCTCCTCGCGCCGGGCCGGCAGCACCAGCGCGGCCCCGAGCATCCCGGAGCGGCTGCGCAGGTGGCGGCCGACCATCACGTTCCCCAGCACCGTCGCCGAGGCGAAGATCTGCAGGTTCTGGAACGTGCGGGTGGCGCCGGCCCGGGCGAACACGTGCGGCTTGCGCCCCTCCACCCGGGTGCCGGCCATGGTGACCTCGCCCGCGGTCGGGGTGACCGCGCCGCTGATCATGTTGAAGGCGGTGGTCTTGCCGGCGCCGTTGGGCCCGATCAGCGCCACGATCTCCCCGGCCGCCACCGTCAGGTCGAAGTCGTCGACGGCGGTGACGCCACCGAAGCGCTTGGTCAGCCCGCGCACCTCCAGCAACGGCGTGCCCGGGGCCGGCCGGCCCTCCCGCGCGAGCAGCGGGACGTCGTCGGCCACGGGCTCCAGGTGGATCTCCTCCTCGGCGTCGCCGGGCTCGGGCGCACTGCCGGCCATCCGTCGTCGGGCCCCGGTCCACAGCTGGTGCAGACCACCGGGCAGGAAGATCATGATCGTGGTCAGCAGGATGCCGAAGCCGATCAGCTGCACCTCACCGACCGCGCCGGGCAGCAGCTCCGGGATCAGCCGGCGCAGCCCGTCGTCCAGCCCCTCGACGGCGAAGGCCCCGACGACCGCGCCGTAGACGCTGCCCACCCCGCCGAGCACCGCCATCAGCAGGAACTTCACCGACAGCGGGAAGTTGGCCGCGTTCGGGTTGATCACCCCGAGCCAGTGGGCGAACGCCGTCCCGGCGACGCTGGCGTAGGCGGCCGACAGCACGAAGACCTGCACCCGCAGCCGGAAGGTGTCCACGCCGAGGGACTCGGCGGCGACCTCGGAGTCGTTGACGGCGCCGAGCGCGCGGCCGATCCGGCTCTCAACGATGTTGCGGGCCAGCCACAGCCCGAGCAGCACGACCGGGACCAGCAGCAGGTAGTACTCGGTCGGTGAGTTGTACGTGCGGTTGTTCAACTCCGGCTTGGTGATGCCGAAGATGCCCGAGGTGGCGCCCAGGAAGTCGGACTCGGTGGCCAGCACGGTGACGATGATCCCGAAGCCGAGGGTGGCCAGGGCGAGGTAGTGGCCACGCAGCCGCAGCAGCGGGAGCCCGACCAGCAGCGCCGCCGTCATCGTCACCGCCACCGCCAGCACCGACGCCGGCAGCCCGCTCCACTCGTACCGGGTGACCAGCACCGCCTGGGTGTAGGCCCCGATCGCGAAGAACCCGGCCTGCCCGAGGCTGACCTGGCCGGCCAGCCCCATGAGAAGCGAGAGCCCGAGCGCGGCCAGGGCGTAGATGAGCGCGTAGACCCCGACGTTGATGACGCTGGAGGAGGCGACCAGCGGGAGCGCCAGCATGAGCAGCGCGACGACGGCGATGCCGATGACGTCGCCGCGCCGGCTGCGGCGACGGTGGGCCCCGATGCGGGGCAGTCGACGGGTCACGGGTCAGACCCTCGCTTCCGCGGTACGCCCGAAGATCCCGGCGGGCCGGGCGACGAGCACGATGATGAGGAGCAGGAAGGCCACAGCGTCCCGCAGGCCGGTGCTGATGTAGCCGGCGGTGAGCGTCTCGAGCACGCCCAGCAGGAGCCCGCCGAGCACGGCGCCCCGCACCGAGATCAGCCCGCCCAGGGTGGCGGCGACGAAGCCCTTGAGCCCGATGGTGAGCCCGGACTCCCAGGACGTGAAGTAGATCGGGCTGGCCAGCACGCCGGCGATCGCGCCGACGGTCCCGGCGATCAGGAAGCTGAGCAGCGAGGCCTTGGTCAGCGAGATGCCGACGAGCCGGGCAGCCACCGGCTGCTCGGCGCAGGCGCGCAGCGACTTGCCGGCCACGGTCCGCTCGTAGAACCAGTAGACCGCCAGCGAGACCACCCCGGCGATCAGCAGGATCCACAGCTCCTGGTAGCGGATGCTCACCCCGCCGAGGGAGAACCCACCGGGGGTCAGCGGCGTCAGCCCCTCCGCGTTCGGGCCGTAGACCAGCAGCATCAGGGCCTTGAGCCCGGTCGAGACGCCCAGGGTGAGGATCAGCGACACCAGGGTCGTCATCCGCTTGACCGGGAAGATGACCAGCCGCTCCATGATCACGGCCACCAGGGCGACCGAGAGCACGGCGAGGACCACCGCGGCGAGCAGCGGGAGCCCGCTGCCCACCGCGGAGATGGCCACCAGCCCGGCCAGGGCGGCGAACTCGCCCTGGGCCAGGTTGATGACCCCGCTGACGGTGAAGATCGCCACGAAGCCGATGGCGACGAGTGCGTAGACCGCACCCTGGCTGAGCCCGGCGAACAGCAGCTGCAGCAGGTCGGTCACCGACCCACCTCGCATGCGTCCGCCGGCGGGACCGGGGGCAACAGCCCCCTGCAGTACCTGGCGACGACGTTCACGGCGGGCGTCAGTCGCCCTGGTCCGGGACCAGCTGCCACTGACCGTTCTCCACGGTGACCAGCGCGAGGGCCTCCTTCGACAGCCCCGCGTGGTCCTCCGGGGTCATCGTGAAGACCCCGCTGATGCCGGTGAAGTCGGTGATGCTCTCCAGGTGGTCGCGGATGGCCTGCGGGTCGGTGCCCTCCTCACGTAGGGCGTCGATGGCCAGCTGCCAGCCGTCGTAGGCGTGCCCGGAGAACGTGGAGGGCCCGGCCCCGTACTCGGCGGTGTAGTCCTCGATGAAGGAGGTGATGATCTCCTTCTGCGGGTCGTCCTCGGGCAGCTGCTCGGCGACGACGAGACGGCCCAGCGGTGCCACCATGCCCTCGGCAGCCTCCCCGGCGGTGTCCAGGAAGACCTGGTTGCCGATGCCGTGGCTCTGCATGACCGGGGTCTCGATGCCCAGCTGGTCGTAGGCCCGCTGCGCCAGACCGGCGGCCGGCGGGATCCCCCAGATCACGTTGACGTCGGCGCCGGCGTCGCGCAGGTTCACCATCTGCGCGGTGAAGTCGGTCGCGTCCGGGGCGAACTTCTCCGTCGCGACGACGGAGATGCCCTGCTCCGCCCCGATCTCGTCGAACATCTCCTGCACGCCCTCGCCGAAGCCGGAGGCGTCCCGGGCCAGGCCGATGGTGCTCCAGCCCTGCTCGGCCATGTAGTCGATCATGCGCTCGATGACGACCCGGTCGTTCTGGGCGGTCTTGAAGACCCACTCCGAGCCGTCGACGATCGCCTGGTTCGCGGCCAGCGAGATCATCGGCGTCTCGGTGGACTCCGCGATCGGCCGCATCGCCAGGCTGGGGCCGGTGCGGCTGGCGCCGAGGACGATGTCGACCTCGTCCTCGTTGACCAGCTTGTTCATCGCCTTGGCGGCGCCGTCCTCGGTGGACTGGTTGTCCTCGATGATCAGCTCGACCTCGCGGCCGTCGATGCCGCCCTCCTCCTCCAGCTGCCCGGCGAGCAGCTCGAGGGCCTGGCGCTCGGGCACCCCGAGGGACGCGCCGGCGCCGGTGATGTCGAGGACCGCACCGATCTTGATCGGGCCCGTCTCGTCGGCGCTGGCGCCGCCACCACCACCACCGCCCTCCTCGGACTCGGCGCAGGCCGCCAAGCCGAGGGTCATCGCCGCAAGCACTGCGGCGGCACGCGTCGTCGCGGTCCTTCGTCCCATGAGGTCTCCTTTGACCGCAGCTCGATGATCGAGCGCTCTGTTCGAAGTCCGCCACAGGCTAGCCACCTTGTGGTGCCGATCACAAGCATCGCCGTGCGGCGGGCCCGCCGGCGGCCGGCGGAGGGCCCGACGGCGGCCAGGAGAGGACCAAGGACACCGGCGGCGATCGGCTGGACGCCGGACGATGGGCGAGGACGGCAGGCCCGCAGACCGGCCTCAGCACGGACCCCGAGGAGGCCCGGTGGACACCCTGGACGACGACCGCGACGTGCAGGCCCTGGACGAGGCCGAGTGCCTGCGCCTGCTGGACACGGCGCCGATCGGCAGGATCGCCTTCACCGAGGGTGCGCTGCCCGCCGTCCAGCCGGTCACCTTCACCCGGGGCGACCGGGAGATCTACGTCCCCACCCACCAGGGCAGCGCCGTCGCCGCGGCGAGTCGGGGCGCCGTGGTGGCGTTCGAGGTCGACGAGGTCGACGTCGGCGCGCGCACCGGCTGGAACGTCACCGTGGTGGGCCCGTCCCGGCTGATCACGGACCCGGCCGAGGTCCGCCGCCTCGACGGGCTCGGGATCGGCCCGTGGGTCCCCTCGGGCGCGCACTGCTACGTCGGGGTCCAGGTCCGGCTGGTGCGCGGCCGGTGGATCGGGCGCCGCCCGGCGACGACGGCGGGCACGCCGGGCCTGTCCTCGGCCGGGGCGGGGCTGCCAAGCTGAGGAGGATGAGCGAGCACGGAACGACACCGCGGTCCCCCGGCGCACCGCGCGGCACCGACGCCACCTCCCCGCTGGCGGCGATGCGGCTCACCGAACTGCTCGAGGAGGTGCAGGACCGGCTGTCCACGGTGGCCCGCACCCAGGCTCGCGTGCAGGACCTCCTGGACGCCTTCCTCAGCGTCTCGGCCGGCCTGGACCTCGACACCACGCTCCGCCAGATCGTCGAGGCGGCCGCCCGGCTGGTCGACGCCGAGTACGGCGCCCTCGGCGTGCTGCGCCCGGAGGGCGGTCTGGGCCAGTTCATCACCGTCGGCATCGACGAGGAGACGCGCGCCCGGATGGGCCACCTGCCCGAGGGGAAGGGCGTGCTGGGCCAGCTGATCACCGACCCGCACGCACTGCGCATCGTCGACCTCGGCGACCACCCGTCCTCGGTCGGCTTCCCACCCGGGCACCCCCCGATGCGCACCTTCCTCGGCGTGCCCGTGCTGGTCCGCGGCACGGTGTTCGGCAACCTCTACATGACCGAGAAGCACGGCGGCGGCCACTTCACCCACGAGGACCAGGCGGTGCTGGTGGCCCTCGCCGGAGCCGCCGGCATCGCGATCGACAACGCCCGGCTCTACGCAGAGGGCGAGGTCCGCCGGCGCTGGCTCACCGCGGTCGCCGACATCCGCTCCACGCTGCTGAGTGGGCTGGCGCCGGAGCAGGCGCTGCAGCTGGTCGTCGACCGGGTCGCCGACCTGACCGCGGCCGACGGCGCCTGGCTGATGTCCGGCCCCGACCCGGTCGACGGCAGCTACGAGGTGCGGGCGCAGTCCGGCGGGGGGCTCACCGACGTCATCGGGCGCCGCGTGCACCTCGGGGAGGCGCCCACCCGGCAGCCGGCCGCCGGCCCGCGCACGCTCACCCCCGTCGACCTGGCCGGCGTCCCGCTCGACGGTCCCGACGCCGCCCCCTGGGGCCCCGTGATCGGTGTGCCGTTGCCGAGCACCGACGCCCAGGCCGCGGTGGTGATCGCCGCCCGCCGCGGCGGCCGCCCCGGCTTCGACCCCACCATCGGGCCGTTGATCGGCGAGTTCGCCGACCAGGTGGCGCTCGCCCTCGACATGGCGGCCCGTCAACAGGTCGCCCGGCGGCTGGACGTGTACGAGGACCGCGACCGGATCGCCCGCGACCTGCACGACCACGTCATCCAGCGGCTGTTCGCCGCCGGCCTCAGCCTGCAGGCCGCGGCCACCCGCGTGCAGGACGACGCGGTCGGGCAACGGCTGCGCCAGGTGGTCCACCAGCTCGACGAGACCGTCCGCGACATCCGCACCACGATCTTCGACCTGCACACCACCGACGGCGCCGACCACTCCGAGAGCCTGCGCCGGCAGGTGCTGGACATCGTCACCGAGACCGCCGGCGAGCACCTGGAGTCCACCGTGCGGATGTCCGGCGCGGTCGACAGCCTGGTGACCGTCGACCTGGCCGTCGACGTGGCCGCGGTCGTCCGCGAAGGGGTGAGCAACGCCGCCCGGCACGCCGGCGCCCGGCACGTCACGGTCACCCTGGACGTCGCCGACGCCGTCGTCGTCGAGATCCGGGACGACGGCCGCGGCATCGACCCGACCGTGGCCTGCAGCGGCCTGCGCAACCTGGCCGAACGGGCCCGGCGGCGGGGCGGGGAGTCGGTGGTCCAGCCGCTGCCCGAGGGCGGCACGCTCCTCCGCTGGCACGCCCCGCTGCCCTGACCGTCACGACACCGGGCGCACCCTCGGGTCAGCCGTGGGACGCCGCTCTGCCCGGGCGGCGGAGCTCGGTGGCCAGGATCGCGGCCTGGGTCCGCCGCTCCAGCCCCAGCTTGGCCAGCAGGTGGGACACGTAGTTCTTGATCGTCTTCTCGGCCAGGAACATCCGCTCGCCGATCTGCCGGTTGGTCAGCCCCTCCCCGATCAGCTCCAGCACCGTGCGCTCCTGGTCGCTCAGCTTGGCCAGCGGGCCGCTGGGCTCGGCGGCCCGGCGCATCCGCTGCATGACCGCGGCCGCCGCGGCAGGGTCGAGCAGCGACCCACCGCCGGCCACCGTGCGCACGGCGCTGACCAGGTCCTGACCCAGGATCTGCTTCAGCAGGTAGCCCGAGGCCCCGGCCATGATGGCCTCGAACAGCGCCTCGTCGTCGCTGTAGCTGGTCAGCATCACGGCCTTCAGGTCCGGCAGCCGGGACCGCAGTTCCCGGCAGACCGAGACACCGTCACCGTCGGGCAGCCGCACGTCCAGGACGGCGACGTCCGGTCGCAGCGCCGGCACCCGGGCCAGCGCCTCGGCGGCGTTCTTCGCCTCACCGACGACCGTGATGCCCGGGTCGGTCTCCAGCACGTCGGCGACACCGCGCCGGACGATCTCGTGGTCGTCGAGCAGGAACACCCGGATGGGGCCGGACGCAGCGTCCGTGGTCACGCATCACCTCGTGCTCTCCGCCGTTCTGGCGACGCGGCTGGGTCGTCGGTGCCGGCGCGCTCCGACGCACGCCACATGCAGCGAATCTAGGCGGCCGGTCCGGTGACCGGTGCAGGACCAAGGTCCCGCCCCGCACCGAGATGACGACTCCATGACGCGCGTGCCCCTGACGGCCGGACGGGTAGGACGTGGAGGACGAGGGGCGGCACCCGGCTGCCCCGACGACCGGCAGGAGTCCCGATGAGCAAGGCCGCCCAGATGCTGGAGACCCACCCGCAGGACCTCGGGGGCATCGACCGGGAGAAGCTGATCGCCTGCATCGAGGCGTGCCTGGAGTGCGCGCAGGCCTGCACCGCGTGCGCCGACGCCTGTCTGGCCGAGGAGATGGTGGCCGACCTGCGGGCCTGCATCCGGAAGAACCTGGACTGCGCCGACGTCTGCGAGACCACCGGGCGGGTCCTGTCGCGGCGCACCCAGCCCGACGCCGATGTGGTCCGGACCGTTCTCGAGGCCTGCGCGGCCGCCTGCAAGGCGTGCGGGGACGAGTGCAGCGGGCACGCCGAGATGCACGAGCACTGCCGGGTCTGCGCGGAGGCCTGCCGGCGGTGCGAGCAGGCCTGCCGCGAGCTGATCAGCTCCCTGAGCTGACCCGCCGCGAACCGCCGGGCGGGGTCTCCGTGGCGGTCCCGCCCGGCGGTGCGATCGAGAGGGTCATCCCCGGCTCACGCGTCGGCCAGCGGCGCACCGGCGGCCACCAGCTGGACGTCGGTGGACGTGGGGGGCGCGACCTCCCGGACGGCAGCCGTCCGGGCGTGGCCGCGCTGCTCGCGGTGTTCGTAGAGGTCCTGCCGGCTGGGCAGGGGGTGCCCGCCCCGACAGCAGAGCGTGCCGACCTCGCCGACGAGCACCGGGCGCGGGCGTCCGGGCACCTCGAACCGGCCGGCGCGCTCGATCAGCCGGGTGTCGCACTCGGGGCAGTGGAGGTTGTGCAAGGACTGGATCCAGACGGAGACCATGCGCACACCCTGTGTGACCAGGCCGGCAGGCGATAGAGCCCCGCCTGCGTGTTCGCGAAGCGTCACAGGATCGCAAAGACGGCGGCGCCCAGCCGGCCGCGGCGGTCAGGTCGCCCAGTCGCCAGCGGTCCCGTGCTCCGCCCCGGCCACGCCCTCGAACGCTGACCAGTTCCCGACCTTGCTGCGCGGGATGACGCTGAGCGTGCCGTCGCTCTCCAGCACCACGGCGGCGATGTCGGCCAGGTCACCGGAGCCGGTGGCGCGCACGGCCTGCCGGATCTCGCCGAGGGTCATCCGCTGCTCTCTCAGGGCCTGCGGCAGCGGCTGTCCCTCCCGGAACAGCAGCGTCGGCCGCGACGTCACGACGTTGCGCGCCCCGGACCGGTGCGCCGACACCCAGGCGACCAGCGCCTGGAGCCCGGCCAGCAGGACCAGTGCCACCGCCCCCTCGGCCCAGGAGACGTCCGAGCTCATCAGGATCGTGGCCAGAGTCGAGCCGAGCGCCACCGTGACGACCAGGTCGTAGGCGTTCAGCTTGGCGAGCGTCCGCTTCCCGGAGAACCGGAGCACGACGACGACGGTGACGTAGGCCGCCGCCCCCACCGCCAGGATCCGGCCCAGGTCCGCCCACGAGTCAAACCACATCGACGCGCTCTCCTCTGTTCCGCTCGCCCGCTCGCCCGCTCCCCTCCTGGCACCGGGTCAGCAGGAACGCACCAGCTGCGTCCGGTTGATCCCGCTCCCGGTAGCCAACGCGCTCCGGCGGGAAACGCACCGGCGTCGGCGGGCGATCAGCCGACCTCGGCCGGCCAGCTCCCGGCCAGCGCCTGGCGGACCTTCTGCCGCCAGGCCCGGGTCTCGGACTCGGTGATCCCGGTGGAGGCCAGCGCCTGATCGGCGACCGCGTCGACGTAGCGGCACACCAGGTCGTCGACGGAGCGGCCCTGGGCGCGCCAGGCGAACTCCCGCAGCAACCCCGCCAGCCGGCGGAGCACGGTGGGCTGCCCCTCGGCGAACTGCAGGGGCTCCTCGATCGTCAGCTGCAGGAGTTCCGGCAGCTCCCACGGCGGCACGACCAGCCGGACCCGCTGCTCCTCGTCCTGGCAGGTGCGGGGTTCCACGGGGCGCTCGGCGAACCGCCCGAGCATCGCGGAGGCGTGCGAGAGGGCGTGCACCGCCGTCGTCGGGTCGTTGGTGCCCGGGGACAGCGCGCGGACGCAGATGTCCACGACCTTGCGCAGCCCGTAGGCGAGGTCCCGGTCGGGCGTCCGCTCGTAGTGCAGCTGGAAGCTCGAGTCCAGCGCCTCCTCCAGCGTCTCGGTGTCCGGGCTGCCGCCGGGCGCGAGCGACCGGGCGTGCGCCACCGGCGTCCCCTCGACGACGGAGTCACCGATCCGCACGGCCAGGGTGACGATCACGCCGGCCTCGCGCGCGGCGGCGACGGCCGCCCGTTCGTCCACCCCGACGAGGAAGCCGCTGGACCGGGCCACCAGCGGCACCGGCGGCCCGGCGGCGTGGTGCCCCACCGTGTCGCGGGCCTCACCGTCCGGCTCGTCGAGCTCCCGCGCGACCGTCTGGGTGGCCTCGTCGTGCACGTCGCGCAACATCGTCTCCACCCGCAGCAGCCGGGAGAGGTGGCCCAGGAAGAGGACGAGCGCCAGCACGCTGCCCAGCGCCAGCAGGTAGGCCACCGTGATGGACAGCCGCGGCACGAAGGCGCTCTCGTCCTCGGTGGCGCTCTCGGTGCGCACCGTCCGCAGCACGGTGAGCGCGTAGACGAAGGTGAGCACGAGCTGGGCCAGGGTCAGCTGCACCGTGCGGTCGGTGGAGAAGGTCTGGAGCAGCCGGGGCGTGAACTGGCTGCTGCTCAGCTGCAGCGCGACGACGGTGAGCGAGAAGGTCACGCCCGTGACGGAGATCAGCGAGCCGGCGATCGCGGCCAGCAGGTCGCGCGCCGCGGACGCCCCGCCGCCGAAGGCGAAGGTCAGCGGGTGCTCGCGGGTGGCCCAGTCCTGGTCCAGCTCCGGCAGCAGGACGCCGAGGGCGACGGCCAGCACCACGCCCAGCGCCGGGATGGGCCACAGGGAGCCCCGGACCATGCCGACCAGCCGGCTCAGCAGCCCTCCGCGGTGGGAGTCGGGATTCGACATGCCGGGAGTGTCGCCCACCGGCCGGTGTCGCGGCGCTGCGGCGGGCCGGTCAGCCCTCCGTCGGGTGAGCCGGGTCCTCCAGCTGCATGACCCGCCACAGACCGGTGCGGTGCAAGAGGTCCTCGGTGCGCCGGTTCACCCCGCGCAGGACGACGGCGCCGCCGCGGGCCCGGCAGGTGCGGTGTGCCCACAGGAAGCTGGCCACCGCGGTGCTGGAGAGCTGCCGGACGTCGCTGAGGTCCACCACCAGCCGGCGCGCGCCGGACAGCAGGGCGTCGTGCAGCAGCCAGCGCAGGTCCGCCAGCCCGTCCGCGAGCAGCTCGTCGGACAGGTGCACGACCACCTGCCCGTCCCGGCCGGGCCGGGCCGGGACCGCCGATGTCACGGGGGCGGCCCGGGCGGCCTCCGTGCCCGTCGGTGGACGGTGGACGGCGGTGACGGTCATCGGCAGTGCTCCCCGCGGCTCTGCGTGGTCGGGTGGACCCCTCCGAGGATGGGTGCCGCACCTTGCGATACCTCGCTGGTTGGTTTGCGATCCTGTGACGGCTGGACGACCGGCGCGGAGGGCGCAGCGGGGCGATGGCAGCATGGGTCGCGTGTCGCCGCGTCTGCTGCTGGTCGAGGACGACGACCACATCCGCATGCCCCTGCGCTGGGCCCTCGAGGACGAGGGCTACGAGGTCGCCGAGGCCGCAAGCGGTGAGGACGCCTGCCGGCAGGTGGCGATCGCCGCGCCCGACCTGATGATCGTCGACCTGATGCTGGGTGCCATGGACGGCTACGCCGTCATCCGGGAGGTCCGCCGCGCCAACGACCTGCCGATCGTCGTGGTCAGCGCCCGGGCCGACACCCACGACATCGTCGCCGCGCTCGAGGCCGGCGCCGACGACTACGTCACCAAGCCGTTCCAGGTCAAGGAGATCACCGCCCGGCTGCGCGCCCTGCGTCGCCGGATCGGCGCGAGCTCCGGCGCCGACGAGCGACCGCAGGAACTCGTCCTCGACGGCGACCCGGCGGCGCCGCTGGTGCTCCGACCCGACCGGGGCACCGTGCACCGCGGCACCGACCAGCTGCACCTGACCCTCACGGAGTTCCGGTTGCTGTGCGAGCTCGCCGCCTCCCCCGGTCGCGTGCTCAGCCGGCAGGCGCTGCTGGAGCGCGTCTGGGAGCACGGCTTCTTCGGCGACGAGCGGCTCGTGGACGTGCACGTGCGCCGGCTGCGCACCAAGGTCGAGCGGGACCCGGGCGCCCCGACGCTGGTGGTGACCGTGCGGGGCCTGGGTTACCGGCTGGACCCGCAGTGAGGCTGGCGCTCGCGCCGAGACGGCTGCGGGCGCGCATCGTGCTCGCCTTCGCCGTCGGCGCGCTGCTCGTCTCCGCCGTCCTGGTGACCACCACCTTCGGGCTTGCCCGGAGCTACCTGCTGGACCAGCGGGAGAGCGCCGCCACCCGGCAGGCGTTCACCGACGCGAACGTCCTGGCCAGCCGGCTCTCCACGGCGGGCAGCGAGGTCGGCGACGAACTCGACGACCTGGTGCCCTCCGGTGGCGCGGACGTCGTGGTGCGCAGTGACGGCGCCTGGTACTCCTCCCGGTTGGACGTCGGCGCCCGCGACGTCCCGGGCGCGCTGCAGGAGCTGGTGGCCTCCGGCCAGGCCGGCACCGCCCGGGTCAGCAGCCCGACCGGCCCGCACCTGGTGATCGGCATCCCGGTCGCCGCGGCGGGCGTCGAGTTCTACGAGGTCGCCCCGCTGGTCGAGCTGCAGACGGCGCTGCGCACGCTGGCCGCGGTGCTCGGCGCCGGTGCGCTGACCGCCACCCTCGCCGGCGCGCTGTTCGGGGCCTGGGCGAGCCGGCGCGTCGTCCAGCCGCTGGAGCAGGTGGCCGGGGCCGCGACCCGGATCGCCGGCGGCGAGCTGGACATCCGGCTGCCGCCCACCGAGGACCCCGACCTGCTGGCGATCGTCGCGAGCTTCAACAGCATGGTCGACGCGCTCGCCTCCCGGATCGAGCGGGACACCCGGTTCGTCGGCGACGTCAGCCACGAGCTGCGCAGCCCGCTGACCAGCCTGGTCACCAGTGTCGAGGTGCTGGGCGCCCGCCGTGAGGAGCTCTCGCCCCGCGGCCAGCAGGCGCTGGCGCTCATCCAGGGGGAGCTCGGCCGGTTCCGCCGGATGCTCGACGACCTGCTGGAGCTGGCCCGGGTGGACGGCGATCCCGTGACGGCGGTGGGCGAGCCCGTCTCGCTGGCCGCGCTGGTCCGCGAGGTCCTGGCGCACCGGAGCGGCCCGGAGGTGCTGCTCTCCGCCGATCCCGACGAGGAGACGGTCGTGCAGGGCGACAAGAACCGGCTGGAGCGGGCGGTGACCAACCTGCTCGACAACGCCGACCGGCACGCGACCGGGGCCGCGGCGGTCCGGGTGGAGCGCCGGGACGGCTCGGTGGTCGTGATGGTCGACGACGCCGGTCCCGGCGTCCCCCTCGTCGAGCGGGAGCGGGTCTTCGAGCGGTTCGCCCGGGGCCCGCGGGCCGCCCGCGGGTCGCTGCCCGGTGCCGGCCTGGGGCTGGCGATCGTGGAGGAGACCGCGACCGGGCACGGCGGCGGCGCCTGGTGCTCCGAGAGCCCGTTCGGCGGGGCGCGCTTCACCCTCTCCCTCCCCGGCGCACCGCGGTGAGCGCGCTGCGCGCGAGGCGCTGGACCGGGGGGCTGGTGCTGTCCGCTGCGCTCGCCGGCTGCGGCGTCCCGACCGGCGGGGCACCCGAGCCGATCCCCACCTCCCAGGTGCCCTACGACCTCGGGTCCCCCAGCCCGACCGCCACCGGGGCCCCCTCCGCCGCCGCACGCCTGGACGAGCCGCGCGTCTACCTGGTGGCCGAGGACGGCGCCCTCGTCCCCCGCGGCCGCTCGCTGCGCTCCGATGCGCTGATCGACCAGCTCGACCAGCTGCTCGACGACCTGGCGACCGGCCCGACGGCCGGCGAGCTGACCGACCGGCTGTCCACCGCGCTGCGGCCGGAGACGTCACTGGCGGTGGACGAGCTGTCCGACGGGACGGTGACCATCGACCTGGGCGGGGCCGCCGAGGCACCGGCGGGTCAGGAGAGCCGCCGCGCGGTCGCCCAGATCGTGCTGACCGCCACCAGCCTCCCGGAGGTCGAGGCGGTGCTGCTCACCCGGGCCGGGCAGCCGGTGGAGGCACCACTGCCCTCGGGCGAGCTGACGTCGCAGCCCCTCTCGGCCGCCGACTACGAGCAGCTGCTGACCGCCTCCGCCTCGCCGACGTCCTGACCGCACAGCGGCGTCACAGCTGCGGCCGGACGCCGGCCTCCTCCGCCAGGGAGTCCGGCTCGAGCGGTCCCTCGCCGTCCATCGCGGCCCGGCCCGGGCCTCGCCGCCCGACCGGCAGCACCGTGTCCTCCTGCGCGCCCTCGAGCTCCAGGGCCAGCGCGGTGTAGAAGGCGACCACGGCCAGCGCGATCCCGACCCAGCCGGCCACCGCCTTCCAGCCCGCGGAGGCGGTCATCTCGTAGACCCCCGTCGTGACGAACCGGGTGCCCGCGACGACCATCACCAGCGCGGGCATCACCTTGCTGCTGATCGCCGCCGCAGCCGGCACCGTCATCGCGATGCCGGCGACCACCAGCAGCACACCGAGCCCGGGGCTGGTCCCGCCTGGCGGGAGGGTGAGCGTGGTGACCCCGGCCACCGCCCAGGTGCCGCTGAGGATCCCCATCCCGGTCGCCGCGACCGGGTCCCGGGTGAGGAACCCGAACACCGCGGCCAGGAACTGCAACGGGACGGTCGCCGCCAGGGCGGTGATCGCCGCGATCCTGGCTTGGTCCGGTGCGACCCAGCCGAGTTGGGCGGCGCTGAACACCGTCGTGGCCAGCGCCAACGCCAGGAAGCCCAGCGGCAGGGGCGTGGCCAGGGGACGGAGGACGACCCGAGCCGCTGGACCTCCCTGCGCCATCAGCTCACCAGCACCTGGGTCGAGGAAGCCTTCAACTTGCCGTTCGCCCAGCGCATCTGCCGAAGGGTCTCCGGGTGACAGCGCTCGGCGAGCTCCAGGAGCTCCTTCTGCTTGGCTCCCTGGGCAGCCTGGGCGAGCAGCTCCCAGTCCAACGAGACGCCGGCCGCCTCGCGGTGGATGTGCCGCAGGTCGGCGAGCATGAGCATCCCCGGCTCGGGCCGGCGCCCCACGGCCTCGGCCGCCTTCTGCCGCAGGCTGGCCAGCATGCTCGGGTCGTCCTCGGGTTCCGCGTCGAGTTCGACCCCGTAGTCGGCGCCGATCGCGGCGAGCGCCTGCACGTGGTCCTGCGACCACCGGGCGATGTCGCGTGCGACGTAGAAGACCTCGTGGTCGGTCTTGTGCCGGTCCGATGCGGCCAGCAGCGCCCGCGCCAGGTGGTTCTCCGAACGGTGCAGTTCCTCGATGGCCAGTCCGAGCTTCATCGCGTGCCTCCGGAAACGGTCGTGAGCTCTTCGGTGGCCGAGGCGGCAGGACCGCCCACCGTCGGCGGGACGTCCCCAGCGACCGGCCGGGACGCGGTGGTGGTGGGCGCGGCCGACGGCTGCCCGGTGCTCTTCTCCAGGCGCTGCACCCGGGCGGCGGCGGTCTTGAAGATCGGCTGCTTGGACGCCGGGTCCCAGTCGGTGAGGGTCAGTTCGTTGGCCGCCCGGCCCCGCCTCCCGTCCGGTTCGTGGCCCGACGGCTCGTCCCAGTACCCGTAGTGGAACGGCAGGAAGGCCACGCCAGGACGGATCCCGCTGATCCGCAACCGGGCCTGCACCCGGCCCCGGGGAGTGGTGATCTCCAGCAGGTCGCCCTCGGTGAAGCCGCGGTCGGCGGCGTCACTGGCCGACAGCTCCACCCACACCTCCGGTGCTGCCTTCTGCAGCTGCGGCGCCCGGGCGGTCTTCGTCCGGGTGTGGAAGTGGTAGAGCGTGCGGCCGGTGATCAGCTGGAAGGGGAAGTCCTGGCTCACGATCTCGTGCGGCGGCAGGTACTCCGCCGCCTTCAGCACCGCCTTGCCGGAGGGGTTCAACGCCTTGTACTCGACCGGCGACACCGGTGCCCCCGTGACCAGGTCCCGGCCGTAGCTCTCGCAGTACTCCGGGTCGGACCAGAACTCACCGTCGACGTAGATGTGCTCGGTGCCGTCCGGGTGCTCGTCGTTGCACGGCCACTGGATGCCGCTGCCCCCGCGCAGCTTCTCGTAGCTCAGGCCGGTGTAGTCGCAGGGCCGCCCGCGGGTGCACTCCTTCCAGCCCTCGAAGGCCTCCTCGGGAGTCGACCACTTGACCAGCGGGGCCCCGTCCTTGTCCTCCAGCCCCATCCGGTGGGCGAAGTCGATGAAGATGTCCAGGTCGGGTCGGGCCTCACCCGGGGGCTCGACCGCCTTGTCCGAGATGTGGACGGTGCGGTCGACGTTGGTGAACGTGCCGGTCTTCTCCCCCCAGGTGGCCGCCGGCAGCACGACGTCGGCGAGCTGCGCCGTCTCGGACAGGAAGATGTCCTGCACCACGAGGAAGAGGCGCTCCTGGGCGAGGACCTCTCGGATCCGGCTCAGCTCGGGGAGGGAGACCGCCGGGTTGGTGGCCTGAACCCACATGAACCGGATGGAGCCCTCCTCGGCGTACCGGAACATCTCCATCGCGTGGGTGGGCGGCGAGTAGTGCGGGATCTGCATCGGGTCGAGGTTCCAGACCTTCGCGAGGTCCTTCACGTGCTCCTCGTTGGACCAGTTCCGGAAGGCCGGCAGGTCGCCGTCGGCGCCGCACTCGCGGGTGTTCTGCGCGGTGGGCTGGCCGTTCATCTGCAGCAGCCCGCAGCCGGGCTTGCCGAGCATGCCGCGGATGATGTGCAGGTTGTTGACCTGGACGGCGGCCGCGGTGGCCTGGTGCGACTGGTAGAAGCCCTGCAGGACGCTGGACATCAGCCGCTCGGCGGTGCCGACGATGCGGGCCGCCTCCCGGATCTGCTCGACCGGGACGTCACAGATCTGCGCGGCGAGCTCCGGCGGGTAGTCGGCCACCCGCTTCTGCAGCTCGGCGAACCCGACGGCGTGCGCCTGCACGTACTCCTCGTCGACCCAGCCGTTGGCGATCACCTCGTGCAGCAGGGCGTTCATCAGCATCACGTTGGTGCCCGGGCGCGGGGCCAGGTGCACCGTCGCCGCCCGGGCGACCGGGGTCTCCCGGGGATCGACGCAGATCACCTGCGGCGGGTTCGGGCCGGCCAGGCGGTCCAGGACCCTGGTCCACAGCACGGTCTGCGTCTCGGCCATGTTGTGCCCGAAGAGGGCGACCACGTCGGCGTGGTCGATGTCGGTGTAGGAACCGGGCTGCCCGTCGCAGCCGAAGGACTCCTTGAGCGCCGCGGCCGCGGTCGCCGTGCACAGCCGGGTGTTGCCGTCGACGTGGTTGGTGCCGATGCCGCCGTGGGCGATCAGCCCGAGGGTGTAGTACTCCTCCAGGAACAGCTGCCCGGTGGTGTAGAAGCTGATCGCGCTGGGGCCCTGCTCGGCCAGCAGCTCCTTCGCCCGGCCGGCGACCGCGTTCATCGCGGTGTCCCAGTCGGTCTCCACCAACTTCCCGTTGCGCCGGATCAGCGGCTTCGTCAACCGGTCCGGCGACTTGTTCGCCTGCCAGCCGAAGAGGTCCTTGGGCCCGAGCCGGCCGTGGTTGACCCGGTCCTCGGCGCGGCCCCGGACGCCGACGATCTCGCCGTCCTTGACCGCGATGTCCAGGCCGTCGCCGTTGGAGTGCAGGATCGTCGCCGACTGGACCCAGCGGTCCACGTCCTCGGCGGCCACCCCGTCGGTCAGGTGGGTGTCGACCCGGGTGGGCCAGTCCTCCCCCGGTCCGTACGGCGTCCGGGTGCCCCACGGTTCTGCGATGCGGTCGATCTGCATGCCACGTCTCCCGATCGAGTCAGCTCTCTGCGGTGCTCGTCGTCCGGTCCTGGCCGATCGGCGGCAACCGGCCCCCGGGTGGGGTGCCGACGCCACGGTCGGGCTCGGACGACGTCCGCGCGCCACTGCTCAGCGCGTCCTGCCCGTGCTCCACCCCGAGGGGCGGCCCAGGCAGCTCCGGACCCCACCCTCACAGGGTGGTTGCACTGTCGCAACCGATCGCTGAAGGGCCCGGCCGGCCCGCTGATCAGCGGCGCAGCAGCCGCGCGAGCCGGCGCACGGCGAACGCGCCGGCCCCGGCGCCGGCGACCCAGGGACCGGCCACCAGCACCGGGTCGAGCACGTGGTGACGCCGGTCCGAGCGGCCGGTCCGCGAGCGCAGGCCACCGTGCGTCCGCTCGGTGCGCACCCCCGTCTCGGTGACCGGCTGGTCCGGGTGGCCGGCGACCAGGGAGCGCAGGTGGCTCTCCCAGGCGTCGACCCGGTCACCGGCGATGAGCAGCAGCCAGTGCGCCAGCCGCCCCTCGCCGAACCGGTCGTAGGCCAGCCGCCGGATCGCCCCGGACAGGCCGTGCAGCGGCTGCGCGGTGCCGAACACCGGGGTGACGAAGGCGTGCTCGATCGAGCGTTCCCGCCCCGCGGACCCGGGCTGCCGGTCGGGGAAGTGCCAGTGCGCACCCGTGTCGGCCGGGTACTGCAACTTCGGGTGGGACGGCCGGTCGGCGGGGTCGAGATCGGCTCCCCACCCGGGGATCCGGGCCCGCAGCTCCTCCCGGCTCGGCGGTGCGGTGCGCTTGTCGCGGACGTAGGCGCTGGGGACGTCGGGCTCGGTCATGTGGTCCCTCCCTCAGTTCGCGCCCGGCACGACGAGCGGCTTGATGCAGCCGTCGAGCTTGGCGGAGAAGACGTGGTAGGCCTCGGCGATGTCCTCCAGCGGGAACCGGTGGGTGACCATCTGCCGCGGGGTCAGGTGACCGTTGCGGACGTGCTCGAACATCCGCGGCCACTGCCGCTTCACCGGCGTCTGGTTCATCCGCAGGGTGAGGCCCTTGTTCATCGCGTCGCCGAACTTCACCGCGTTGGGCACCGGGCCGTAGGCGCCCACCACCGAGACCGTGCCGCCCTTGCGCGCGGCGTCGATCGCCCAGTTCAGCGCGGTCGGCGACCCGCCCTGCAGCTTCAGCTTCGGCCCGGTGAGCTGCTGGGCGAAGTTCCCGTCGGCCTCCGCACCGACCGCCTCGATGACGACGTCGGCGCCCAGGAAGTCGGTCTGCTTCTTCAGCTCCACCACCACGTCGTCGTGCTCGTCGTAGTCGAGGGTCTCCGCGTACGCCATCTCCCGGGCCTTCGCCAACCGCTCGGCGAGGTGGTCGACGACGATCACCCGCCCGGCGCCCATCAGCCAGGAGGACTGCGCGGCGATCAGCCCGACCGGGCCGGCGCCCAGGACGACGACCGTGTCGCCCTCGGTGATCTCGCCCAGCTGCGCGCCGAAGTAGCCGGTCGCGGCGGCGTCGGTGAGCAGCACGGCGTCCTCGTCGTGCATCCAGTCGGGGATCCTCACCGGCCCGACGTCGGCGAAGGGCACCCGCACGTACTCGGCCTGCCCGCCGTCGTAGCCGCCGGTGGTGTGCGAGTAGCCGTAGATGCCGCCGACCGCCGTGGCGTTGGGGTTGACGTTGTGGCAGTTCGAGTACAGGCCGCGGGCGCAGAACCAGCAGGAGCCGCAGAAGATGTTGAACGGCACCATCACCCGGTCGCCGACCTGCAGGTGCTGGACCGACGGGCCCACCTCGTCGACGACCCCGATGAACTCGTGGCCGAAGGTGTGCCCGATCCGGGTGTCCGGCATCAGCCCGTGGTAGAGGTGCAGGTCAGAGCCGCAGATCGCGGCCAGCGTCACCCGGACGATCGCGTCGTTGGGGTGCTCGACCCGGGGCCGGTCCTTCTCCTCGACCCGCAGCTTGTACGGGCCTCGGTACGTCATCGCGCGCATGCTGCCTCCTCCGGGCGGCTCGTCCGCCCGTGGTGCCCCGCCTGTGGCGCCGGCAACCGCCGCCGGCCGCACCGGTGTGTGAGGGTGCCGGCATGTACCTGGTGCTCGAGTACGCCCTGGCCGACGACTACCTGGAGCGCCGCGCGGCGCTGCGCGAGGACCACCTCGGCCTGGTCCGCGCCGCCCACGAGCGCGGTGAGGTGCTGCTCGCCGGGGCACTGCCCGACCCCTACGACCGGGCACTGCTGGTCTGGACCGCGCCGCGGGAGGTGGTGGAGCGCTTCGTCGCCGCCGACCCGTACGTGGTGCAGGGCCTGGTGACCGGCTGGACCGTGCGGGAGTGGGCCGTGGTCGTCGGCAGCTGAGCCGTTCACGCGGCCCTCACAGAACGGCCACAGGGACGCCGGGTGCCGTCCGTCTCGCCACGGCACGGTCAGCGGGCCCCGCTCCGCCGCCCGACCCAGGGAGAGCCACCCGTGCGCCGTCCATCCCGCCGTGCCGCCGTGACCGTCACCGCCGCCGGCCTGCTCGCCGCCGTCGCCGTACCGGCTCTCGCCGGCCCTGCCCCCACCGTGCCCCAGGGCAACGGCACCCAGCAGGCCGAGCTGGTCGGCCGCTCGGTCCTGCCGTCGGCCACCTTCGGTGAGCAGGTCCCCTCCGGTGCGCTGGCCAACCCGGCCAACGGCGTCACCCCGCCGTTCGCCGCCCAGCCGATCCAGGGCTTCTCCGGGCTGCTGGAGGACGGCGACGACTGGCTGGTCCTGGAGGACAACGGCTACGGCACCAAGGCCAACAGCGGCGACTTCCTGCTGCGCGTCATCCGCGTGCACATCGACACCACCACCCAGCAGACGACGGTCCTCGAGGGCGGGTTCAGCCTCTCCGACCCGGACCGGAAGCTGCCGTTCCCGCTGACCCGCAGCGACCGCCGGCTCACCGGTGCGGACCTCGACCCGGAGTCGTTCCAGCGGATGCCCGACGGCACCTTCTGGATCGGTGAGGAGTTCGGCCCCAGCCTGGTGCACGTCGACGCGCAGGGCCGGGTGCTGTCGGCACCGGTGCAGCCCGACGGCGTCCGCGCCCCGGAGGCGTGGGACCTGGGCGGCGCGGCCCCGACGCTGGGCGGCAGCAAGGGCTTCGAGGGCATGGCCCTCGGCGTCGACGGCCACACCCTCTACCCGATGCTCGAAGGGGCCGTCGCCGGCGACGACCCGGCCACCCGCCGGATCTACGGCTTCGACACCCGGCGCGGCGTGTTCACCGGTCTGAAGGCCAAGGTGCGGTTCGAGGTCGCGGGCGACGCCCTCGGCGACATGGTCGCGCTGGACCAGAACCGCTTCCTCATCCTGGAGCGGGACAACGCGCAGGGCCCGGCCTCGCAGCTCAAGGCGGTCTACCTGATCGACACCCGCGACAAGGACCGGGACGGCTACGCCGACAAGCGGCTGCTGGCGAACCTGATGGCCATGCCCGACCCGCAGGGCGTGGCCGGCACGGCCGGCGGGTTCGCCACGTTCCCGTTCGTGACCATCGAGCAGATCGCCGTGCTCGACGACCACCACATCATCGTCGGCAACGACAACAACTACCCGGGCTCGGCCGGGCGCACCGCCGGCGTGCCCGACGACAACGAGCACGTGGTCATCCGGGTGGACGAGGACCTGCAGGTCGACCCGGCCCTGGCGTCGATCACCGCGCGCGGCGGCCGCCGCTGACCACCCGCCGTCCGGTCCCGCTCCCCCGGGACCGGACGGCTGGGGGCCTGGTCAGGGCACCTGCACCGTCGTCGTCACCCGCACCACCGACGGCCTCGGCGGCACCGAGCCGAACCCGAAGGTGACCGGCGGCCGCACCGGGCCGGCCGGTCCAGCAGCCCCACCCACCCGGGGTGGCGGGCCAGCGGCGCCGGCACGGCGCGCAGCGCCCAGCCCAGCGCGGGACGGCGGCCGACGCGCACCGACAGCGCCAGCGGGCCGGCCTGCACCGCCCACGTCGCATCGTCCGGGCGGGTCACCGCGACGTCGGCCAGCTGCACCTCGTCGAAGGTGTAGGTCGACCCGACGAACCCGGCCACCGCCGCGGTCGGGGCGAGCAGCACCCGGTGCCCGTCCGGCCGTTGCACCATGACGTCGGAGAACGCCCCCAGCGGCGAGGACGACCAGTACCCCAGGACCAGCCGGGTGCCGGAGGTGGTGCCGGCCGGCGAGGATCCAGCCGTCGAACCGCAGCCGCGTCGTCACCCCCGCTCCGGTGTCCAGGACGCGGCCGGCCCAACCGGCTCAGCTGCCCAGCGCCTCCTGCACCGCGGTGACCAGCTGGGCGACGGCGCCGTCCGGGGCCTGCGGGAGGAAGAGGCTGGGCTCGGTCAGCTCCAGCTCGAGCACCACCGGCCGGCCGGCCGCGTCGGCGACCAGGTCGATCCGGGCGTACAGCGGCGGCGCGGCGCCGGGCACGAGCGCCGGCACCGCGTCGAACACCGCCTGGGCGACCGCACACTGGTCCGGCGTCGGCTCGACCGCGCGCAGGTCGCCGCGGCTGTCGCGGTCCTGGCGCACCCCCTCGCCGCGCTGCAGCAGCGGGCCCTTGCGCACGGCGTGGGAGAAGCGCCCGCCGAGGAACAGCATCGCGGTCTCCCCGGCGTCGTCCACGCTGGCCAGGTAGGGCTGGACCATCGCCATCCGGCCGAGGGCGGTCAGCTCGGCGACGTGCCCGAGCACCGCCGCCGGTTCCGTCCACCGGGCGGTGTCCCGGGAGCCGGCCGAGATCGACGGCTTCACCACCCACTCCCCCGCGTCCGGCAGCGCGGCGGCGTCGGTCGGGTCCCAGACGGTCGGGACGACGGGCAGCCCGGCGGCGACGAGGTCACGCAGGTGCGCCTTGTCGGTGTTCCAGGCCAGCACCGGGGCCGGGTTGCGCAGCCGCGGGACGGCGGCGGCCCAGGCCAGGAACTCCGCCCGCCGCCAGGCGTAGTCCCAGCACGAGCGGACGACGGCCAGGTCGTAGCCGGCCCAGTCCACGGCCCCGTCGTCCCAGCGGACCAGGTCGACGGCCAGCCCGGCCGACCGCAGCGCCAGGGCCGCGATCGGCAGGTCCGGGTCGACCCGCAGCCCGCGCTCGGAGCTGACCAGGGCGACGCGCGCGCTCACGCCGGCAGCTGCAGGACGCCGTCCACCCGGCGCGGGATGCCGGCGACGTCCTCGGTCAGCTCAGCGGGCAGCACCTCGGCCGGCGCACCCTGCCAGGTGACCGGGCGCAGGAACCGTCGGATCGCCGACGTGCCGACCGAGGTGTGCTGGGAGTTGGTCGACGGCCACGGCCCGCCGTGGTGCTGGGCCCAGGAGACGGCGACCCCGGTCGGGTAGGCGTCGTAGACAAGCCGGCCGGCCCGGGTGCGGAGCTGCTGGGAGACCGCCAAGGGCAGCTCGGTCTCCCCCGCACCGCGCAGCACCGTGGCGGTCAGCGAGGACGGCATCCGGGTCAGCGCGGTGAACAGCTCCGACTCCCCGTCGTACCGCGCGACCACGGTGACCGGGCCGAAGACCTCCTCGGTCACCTGCTCGGGCAGCTGCGCCGCCGAGGTGGTCAGCAGCAGCGGCGCCGCCGTGAAGCCGGCCCCCTCGCCCTCGGTGCCGCGGGCGACGGCGGTGACCCCGGGCGCCTCGGCGAGACCACCGGAGAGCGTCGCGAACGACGCGGCGATGCCCTCGTTGAGCAGCACCTGAGCGGTGCTGCCGCGCACCGCCTCGGCCATCGCGTCGACGACGCCGTCACCCTCGGGGCCGGCGGGCACCAGCACCAGGCCGGGCTTGGTGCAGAACTGGCCGGCGCCCAGGGTGAACGAGCCGACCAGCTCACCGCCCAGCTGGGCGCCGCGCTCGGCGGCGGCCTGCGGCGTGACCACGACCGGGTTCAGGCTGCTCAGCTCGCCGAAGAACGGGATCGGGTCGGCGCGCTGCTCGATGATCTGCAGCAGTGCCCGGCCACCGGTGACGGAGCCGGTGAAGCCGACGGCGCGGATCGCCGGATGGGCGACCAGCGCCGCACCTGCCTGCAGGCCGTGCACCAGTCCGAGGGTCCCCTCCGGCGCGCCGGCCTCCCGGGCGGCGGCGACGAGCACGTCGAAGACCAGCTGGGAGGTGGCCGGGTGGGAGCCGTGCGCCTTGACCACGGCCGGGCACCCGGCCGCCAGGGCGGAGGCGGTGTCCCCGCCGGGGACGGAGAAGGCCAGCGGGAAGTTGCTCGCGCCGAAGACGGCGACCGGCCCGATCGGCAGCAGCATCCGGCGCAGGTCCGGCCGCGGGCCCATCGGGGTGTCGCCGGCGTGGTCGATCGTCGCCTCGAGGTAGCTGCCCTCCTCCAGCACCTCGGCGAAGAGCCGCAGCTGGTAGCAGGTGCGGGTCAGCTCTCCGTTCAGCCGGCCGGTGCCCAGCCCGGTCTCCCGGTCGGCGACGGTCACGACGTCCTCCCGCCGGGACTCGAGTGCGTCGGCGAGCGCGCGCAGCAGCGTGGCCCGGCCGGCGCGGCCGAGCCCCTCCAGCGCGGGCGCAGCGACCAGCGCCGCCTCGCAGAGCCGGGCCACCTCGGCCGGGCTCGTCTCCTGGGCCACGACCTCGGCCGGCTGTCCGGTGCGCGGGTCGATGCTGACGACGTCGGTCATCGGGTGCTCCTCTTCGGTACGGGTGCGCGGAGGGTGGTCGGGCGGGCCGGTCAGGCGACCTTCTGCACCAGGGTGGTCAGCTCGGCGAGCTCGGCCTCGGTCAGGTCGGTCAGCGGCGGGCGTACCCGCCCGCCGTCCCGCCCGACGGCGGTCAGGCCGGCCTTGACGATGGAGACGGCGTACCCGCGGGACCGGTCGCGGATGTCCAGGTAGGGCAGCACGAAGTCCGACAGCATCGCGTAGACGGCGGTGCGGTCCTGCGCCCGGACGGCGGCGTAGAAGCGCAGCGCGAACTCCGGCAGGAAGTTGTACAGCGCCGAGGAGTACGTGCTGACACCCAGCTGCAGCAGCGGCAGCGCGAACGTCTCGGCGGTGGGCAGGCCGCCCACGTAGAGGAGCCGCTCGCCGACCTTGGCGTAGGTGCGGGTCATCTGCTCGATGTCGCCGACGCCGTCCTTCAGCCCGATCAGGTTGGCGTTGCGGTCGGCGAGCTCGGCGACCGTGCTGTCGGTGAGGACGGCGTTGGCCCGGCTGTAGACGATGACGCCGAGGTCGGTGGCGCGGCAGACGGCGCTGACGTGCTCGACGAGCCCGGCCTGGCTGGCCTCGGTGAGGTAGGGCGGGAACAACAGCAGCCCCGAGGCGCCGGCGGCCTGGGCGGCCTGGGCCTGGGCGATCGAGACGGCGGTGCCGCCGGTCGCCGGGGCGACCACCGGCACCCGGTCGGCCACCTCGTCGACGGCGACCCGGACCACCCGGTCGATCTCGGCGGGGGTGAGCGAGAAGCCCTCCCCGGTGCCACCGGCGGCGAAGAGGCCGGCGACGTCGAAGCTCGACTGCCAGGCCAGGTGCTCGCGGTAGCGCGGCTCGTCGAACTGCAGGTCGGCGTCGAAGTGGGTGACCGGGAAGGAGAGGAGGCCGGCCCTCAGCGTCGCGGCGAGGGCGTCCGGGGGCATGAGCGTCACGGGGTGCGTCCTTGGGTCCGGCGGGTCCGCGCTCCGGTCCAGGTCGACACCGGGGCGGTGGTGCACGTCCACGCTAAGGAGACCGGCGATGCCTGTCCAAGATCGCTTCAGCATCGGACGATGCCGTCAGGGCATCACCCGTTCAGTGCCTCCAGCGCCGTCCACAGCGCCGGGTTCGTCGCCTCCCGGGACCACAGCAGGTGCAGCTCCACCGGCTCGGGCACCGGCGTGCGGAGCCGGACGAGGCCGACGCCGTCGATGGGCAGCCGAGCGGCTGACTCCGGTACGAACGCGATGCCCCGGCCGGCGGCCACCAGCCAGAGCATGGTGAGCACCTGGCCGACCGTGTGCACGGTGTTCTCCGAGGCGGTCGGGACAGCCCCCACCACCAGGTCGTAGAAGTACCGCGCCCGGGTCGGTGAGTGCATGACCACCGGCTCGCCGGCCAGGTCGTCGGGCTCGACCGGCCGGCCGAGCCCCAGCAACGGCGAGCCCAGCGGCGCGGCGACGCACAGCGCCTCCCGGTGCAGCAGCCGCGAGCCGAAGGCCGACTGGTCGGCGGTCGGGCGGGCCAGGCCGAGGTCCAGCTCCCCGGCGCGCAACCCGGCAACCTGCTCGCGGGTGACCAGCTCGGACAGGTCGACGTCCACGTCGGGGAGCTCGCGGGCCAGGTCGTTGAGCAGCCGGCCCAGCAGGCCGTAGGTGGAGGCGGCGGTGAAACCGATGCGCAGCAGCCCGCTCGAGCCGGCGGACACGCGACGGGCCAGCTCCGGAGCCCCGTCGGCCAGGCTCAGCAGCCGGCGGGCCTCACCGAGGAACACCTGGCCGGCGGCGGTGAGCTCGACCCGGCGGTTGTCCCGCTCCAGCAGTCGCGCCCCGACGGCCCGCTCCAGCTTCTGGACCTGCCGGCTGAGCGGCGGCTGGGTCATCCCGAGCCGGGCAGCGGCCCGCCCGAAGTGCAGCTCGTCGGCGACCGCGACGAACCCGCGCAGCTGCTCCAGGGTGAAGTCCATGCCGCGACGGTATCGATCAGGGACGGATGAGTCACGGACGGGCATGGGCGGATGTCCCGGCGCGCTGCCGGCCGTCATCCCGCGTGGCACTGTTGCCGGTGGTCATTGACGCGCTGACCCGCCGGCCAGACTGCCTGGGCGACCCCACCACAACCAAGGAGCTCGTGTGACCGTCCTCGTCGGTTTCCTCCCCACCCCCGAGGGCGAGGCGGCCTTCGCCGCCGGCCTGGCCGAGGCCCGCCGCCGGGGCGAGGACCTGCTGGTGCTCAACAGCCCCCGCGGCGGTGCGCCGGTCAGCGCCGACGTCGCGCCGCCGGAGTTGGTCGCGACGCTGACCGCCCGCGCCCAGGGCGAGGGCGTCGCGCTGGCGCTGCGACAGACCCCGCACACCGGGGACCTGGCCGACTCGGTGCTCCGCATCGCCGAGGAGGCCGACGCCTCGCTGATCGTGATCGGGCTGCGCCGCCGCTCCCCCGTCGGCAAGCTGCTGATGGGCAGCACCGCCCAGCGGATCCTGCTGACCGCCGACCGGCCGGTGCTCGCCGTCAAGCCGCAGGTCGCCCCCGGCTGAGCCGCGGGGACAGCACGGAGCCCGCCAGGCTGTCTGCCTGGCGGGCTCCGTCGTGCTGCGCGACGGTGGGTCAGGCGGCGGCCTGCAGCGCCCGGCGCACCTTCGGGCCACCGGTGGTCATCTTGTAGAGCTTGACGACCTGGGCCGGGGCGTTGGCCGGGGTGGTCTGGGCCAGCCAGCCGTTGGGCAGCGAGAGCCGGATGACCTTGTGCCACGCCGACCCGACCTGCCGCGGCAGCGAGGCGGAGTGGTAGCGCAGCCCGTAGCGGGCGAAGAGGTCGCGGATCTGCGGGGCGATCTCGGCGTACCGGTTGCTCGGCAGGTCCGGGAACAGGTGGTGCTCGACCTGGTGGGACAGGTTCCCGGTCATGATGTGCATGGCCTTGCTGCCGGAGATGTTGGCCGAGCCGAGCATCTGCCGCAGGTACCACTCACCGCGGGTCTCCCCGTCGATCGACTTCTTCTCGAAGGTCTCCACGCCCTCCGGGAAGTGCCCGCACATGATCACCGAGTGCGACCACACGTTGCGCACCACGTTGGCGGTGAAGTTGGCCGCCAGGGTGGGCAGGAACGACGGACCCGACAGAGCCGGGTGGACGACGTAGTCCTTGGTCATCTGCTTGCCGATCTTCTTCAGCACCTGCTTGCCGCGGGCCCGGAAGCCCGGGTCGGCGCGCCGCTCCTTGGTGGCCAGGTTCTTGCCCAGCTCCAGGTCGTAGGCGGCGATCCCGTACTCGAAGAAGCAGGCGTTGACGAAGTTCCACACCGGCTGGAACAGGTACAGCGGCACCCACTTCTGGTCCTCGTCGACGCGCATGATGCCGTAGCCGAGGTCGTTGTCCTTGCCGATCACGTTCGTGTAGGTGTGGTGCAGCACGTTGTGCGAGTGCTTCCACTGCTCGGACGGGCTGGCCATGTCCCACTCCCAGGTCGTGGAGTGGATCTTCGGGTCGCGCATCCAGTCCCACTGGCCGTGCAGGATGTTGTGCCCGATCTCCATGTTCTCCAGGATCTTGGCGACCGAGAGCCCGGCGGTGCCCAGCACCCAGGCCGGCGGGAACTTGGAGAACAGCAGGACGGCCCGGCTGGCCAGCTCCATCTTGCGCTGCACGTCGATGACCCGGCGGATGTAGGCGGCGTCGTCCTCACCCCGGCTGTCCACCACGGTCTGCCGGATGGCGTCGAGCTCGCGACCGATGGCCTCGATGTCGGCCTCGGAGAGGTGGGCGATCGGGTTGTCGGGCTTCTTCTGCAGGACGGTCATGTGCTGCTCCTCTGCTCGGGCGGCGGGTTCAGTGGTCGATGTCGCAGGCGTCAGCGGCGGCGCTGACGCAGGTCTGGATCAGGACGCCGTCACCGGGGGCGGCGGTGGTCAGCTCCCCGTTGCGCAGGTCACGGACGGCGCCCTCGCGGAGCGGCAGCACGCAGCCGTAGCAGATGCCCATCCGGCAGCCGCTGGGCATGAGCAGCCCGGCCTCCTCGGCGGCGTCCAGGATCGGGGTCGCGCCGTCGACCTCGAGCGTGCGCTCGGACTTCGCGAAGGTGACGGTGCCGCCCTCGCCGGTGACCAGCACCCGAGGCCGGAAGCGCTCGGTGTAGAGCCGGTCGGCGATGCCCTGGTCCGCCCAGTGCTCTTCCAGCGCCTCGAGCAGCCCGACCGGGCCGCAGGCCCAGGTGGCCCGCTCGGCCAGGTCGGGCACCAGGTCGGCGATCGCCGGGGCGTCCAGCAGCCCGGCGTCCTGGGTGTGGTGCTCGACCAGCCGGATCCGGCCGGCCGCCGCCAGCTCGCGGAGCTCGGCACCGAAGATGACGTCCTCGACGGTGGGCGCGGAGTGGACCAGGACCACGTCGCACCCGGCGTCCTCGCCCAGGTTGCGCAGGATGCCCATGACCGGCGTGATGCCCGAGCCCGCCGTCACGAACAGCGCCTTGGCCGGCCGCTGCTCCGGGAGCACGAAGTCACCGGTCGCCTGGTCCAGCTGTACGACGGTGCCGGGTTGGACGCGGTGCACCAGGTGGTTGCTGACCTTGCCGTCCGGGATGGCCTTGACGGTGACGGTGAACCGGCCGTCGGCGCGGCCGAGCACCGAGGTGATCGAGTACGCGCGCCACAGGCGCACCCCGTCGATGTCGATGCCGATCCGGACGTACTGGCCCGGGGTGTGCGGGAGCCAGTCGCGGCCGGGGCGGATCACGATGCTGGCGGCGTCGCGGGTCTCGCGGTGCACCGCCTCGATCCGGCCGCGCAGCGCGGCGCCGGAACGCAGCGGGTCGACCAGGTCCAGGTAGTCCGCGGGCAGCAGCGGGGTGGTGACCAGCTCGGCCACCTTGAGCACCCGGTCGCGCAGCGTGGTCAGCACGGGGCGAACCGGCGACGGACGCGGAACGGTGGCGGTCATGCACTGAGTCTTACCCGCACGGGGGGCGAAGAACTGTGCTCATGACGTGAATCGGGCGGTAGGTTCTGTTCTCCACGAACAAAGAGGAGGTGTGGACGATGAGCGACCAGGTCACCTTCCCGCCGCCGGTGGTCACGGCGATGCGGGCTCAGCTCCCCGCTGTCGCCGAGCAGACCGTGGCCAGCATCGTGGTCGAGGTGCCCAGCTACGCCGGTGCGTTCTCCGGGGAGATGGGCCGGGCCATCTCCAACGCCGTGCAGCTCGCCCTGGGCGGCTTCCTCGAGCTGGCCACCACCGCCGGGGGCGCCGATGCGAGCCGGCCGATCGGCCCGGCCCTGGAGGGCGCGTACTCACTGGGCCGGGGCGAGGCGCGCAGCGGACGGTCGATGGACGCCCTGCTGGCCGCCTACCGGGTCGGCGCCCGGGTGTCCTGGCGGCACATGAGCGACACCGCGGTGGGCGCCGGCCTCTCGGTCGGGTCGCTGGCCCGCTTCGCCGAGCTGGTGTTCGCCTACATCGACCAGCTGTCGGCGGCCAGCGTGGCCGGGCACACCGACGAGCTGGAGACCACCGGCCGGGTCCGTCGGCACCACCGCGAGCGACTGGGCGCCCTGCTGCTGGCCGGGCGACCGATGCACGACCTCACGCCGGCCGCGGAGCGGGCCGGCTGGCTGCCACCGCGGACGCTGACGGCCGTGCTGCTGCCGGAGGTGCGGGCGCGCGGCGCCGTCGCGCTGCTGGACCCCCGCACCCTCCAGCTGGACGACGACCCGCCGGGCCTGGACCCGGCCCTGGAGCTCAGCGTGCTGCTGGTGCCCGACGCCGGCGACGGCGCCCGGACCGCCCTGCTGCGCGCTCTCGAGGGGCGGACGGCGGTGGTCGGCCCGGCCCGGCCCTGGTCCGCGGTCGCCGGCTCCTACGCCCGCGCGCTGCGCGCCCTGCGGCTCGGCCTGCGCGCCACCGGGCCGGCGCCGCTGGACACCGAGCAGCGGCTGCCGGAGCTGGTGCTGCGGGCCGACGAGGACGCCCTGGCCGACCTGCGGGCCGCGGCGCTGGCACCGCTGGACGGGCTCACCCCAGCCACCCGGGAGAAGCTGGCGGAGACCCTGCGCTCCTGGCTGCTGCACCACGGCCGGCGCGAGCAGGTCGCCGCCGAGCTGTTCGTGCACCCGCAGACCGTGCGGTACCGGATGGGTCAGCTGCGCGACCTGTACGGCGACCGGCTCGAGGACCCGCAGACGGTGCTGCAGTTGACCATCGCCCTCGGCGCCGGGGGGACCTGAGCGCTCTCAGCCGGGCACGACCGGCAGACCACCGGTGAGCGGACGTGCACCAGCCGGGTTGTAGAAGCACTTGTCCGCCGTGCCCGCGGCCACCTCGCGGGCGAAGGTCACCAGGTGGTGGGTGACCGTGGCGAAGTGGACGACCTTCTCCACTCTCCCCTGCCGCAGCAACGGCAACGCCATCCGCCAGAAGGCCCGGCGGTAGTCGCTGCGGACGCCGACGTGCCAGCCGATCCGGGTCAGCACCGACAGCCCGCGGCGCAGGTCGGCCCGGGTGACCGGGCGCTGCGGGCGAGGCCGCCGGTTCGGGTAGGTCCGCTCCAGCTGGTGGGCGAACCGGGCGTAGAGGGCGTCCGGGGTGAACACCTCGAGGACCACGTCCCGCCAGCCGGCCACCACCTCGTCGTAGGGCCGGAGGAAGTCGACGTTGGACTCCCGGTCGCCCGGGTCGTCGAGCAGCCGCCCCTCGGCCACCAGCCGGTCCCACAGTGCGGTGCGGGGCAGCGCGTGCAGCAGGTTGATCGTCAGCATCGGCACGTGCGATGCCGCGACGAAGGCCAGCAGGTCGGGGACGGTCGCCGCGTCGTCGGTGTCCAGGCCCAGGATGATCCCGGCGACCACCTCCAACCCGTGGTCGTTGATGGTGCCGATCGCGTCCAGCACGGGCCGGCGCAGGTTCTGCTGCTTCTTGATCAGCTGCAGCGCCGAGGTGCTCGGTGACTCCACGCCCACGAAGACCTGGACGAAGGACGCCTCGCGCATCAGCTCGAGCACGTCGGTGCGCTGGGCCAGGTTCATCGTCGCCTCGCAGGCGAACGACAAGGGGTAGCCGCGCCTGCGCTGCCAGTCCACCAGCCCGTGCAACAACGAGAGGGCGGCGTGCGGGTCGGCGATGAAGTTGTCGTCGACGAAGTACACCGTGCCCGGGTCGCCCACGGCGAGCATCGCGTCGAGCTCCGCGGTGACCTGCCCGACCGTCTTCATCCGTGGCCGGCGGCCGTACAGCGCCGGGATGTCACAGAACTCGCACCGGAACGGGCAGCCACTGGAGAACTGCACGCTGGCGAGCAGGTAGTCGTCCAGGTCGATGAGGTGGTAGGCCGGTGGCGGGCAGTCCGCCAGCTCCAGCCGCTCCACGGTCCGGTAGGCCTCCTGGGCGGCCGGGCGGCTCACGTCGTCCGCCAGCCGGGCGATCAGCGCCGCGGTGGCGTCACCCAGCTCGCCGACGTGCAGCAGGTCGGGGCCGGGGTAGAGCTCCGGGCAGGCGGAGACGGACGGACCGCCCAGCGCGACCAGGGCACCGGCCTGGTGCGCCCGGTCGGTGAGCTCCTCCACCCCGGCCCGCTGCACGTGCATGCCGGTGAGGAACACGACCTCGGCCCAGGCCAGGTCCGCGTCGGCCACCGGGCGGACGTTCTCGTCGACGAAGCGCACCGACCAGCCGGCCGGGAGGTACGCCGCGATCGTGAGGATCCCCTGCGGTGGCATGAAGGCCGTGGCCCCCACCAGCGGGAAGGCGTGGTCCAGGGTCCCGAACGACTTCGCGTACCGCGGGAAGACGCAGAGCACCCGGCGCGCGGGACCGGGGTCGGCCACCGGCACCCGGGACGCCCCGGGCTCAGGCGGGCCGACCGCGTCCAGCCCGGTCCCTCGCGCCGGGCGCTGCGTCACTTGCGGGACGACCGTCCGAGTTCCTTCAGCATGAAGTCGATCATGACGGCGACCAGGCTGGCTGAGGCGAGGCTGAGCAGTGCGACGCGCGCGTTGGCACCCATGGGGGCTCCCTGTGCTGGTCGGGCGGCATGACTGCCTGTGCTCAGCACGAACCGCCGGACCGGGCCATCGAAGCACGTCTCCACGGGGCCGGGCAACGGATGCGTCCCGGGTGGTCGGGTGGCCGTCGGCGGGATAGGAACACCCCGTGCCCCCCGCCGCCCCGCTCTCGGTCGCCGTCCTGGTCGAGCTGGTCCGCGGTCCGGCGTCCGGTGGACACGTGAAGTGCTGGGAGCGGCTGGCCGGTGCGGTCGCGGGGATGCCCGGGGTGGACCTGACGGTGTACGTGCTCGGCGCCCCGCCCGGCACCGATCCGATCGCCGACAACGTCCGGTTCGTCGCGCTGCGCCCGGTGCTGACCAGCTCCTCCGTGCAGGGGCTGGTCGGTGGCGTCGACGGCTCCGACCTGACCCCGTTCCACCCCGGCCTGGCCCGGCGGCTGCCGGGGCACCAGGTCTGGCACGCCACCCACTCCTTCGCGTTCACCGCCACCGCGCTGCGGTTGCAGGACCGGTACCGGCCAGCGCTGGTGGGGTCGGTGCACACCGACGTCCCGGCGTTGGCCGCGCTGTACACCCGGCAGGTGCTCGGGCGGCTGCCGGCGGGCCTGGGCGACCAGCTGGGCCGCTTCCGTCCCGAGGCGGTGGTGGCCCGGCTCGCCCGGCGCCGGCGCGACCGGCTGCTGCGCGCGTGCAGCCACGTGCTGGCCTCCAGCCCGGACGACGCCGCGGAGTTCGCCGCCGCGGCCCCGGACACCGCGGTGTCCCGGCTGCGCCGCGGCCTGGACACGCGGTTGTTCTCCCGGGGGGACGGCGACCGGCAGTGGCTCAGCGACGCGTACGGCCTGTCACCCACCAGCCCGCTGGTGCTCTTCGCCGGCCGGGTCGACGTGTCCAAGGGCGCACCGCTGCTGGCCGAGGCGGTGCACCGGCTGCACCGCGCCGGGGTCCCCGTGCACCTGGTGCTGGCCGGTGACGGGGCGGCGGTGGCCCCGGTCCGCCGGCTGCTGGGCCCCGCGGTGACGCACCTGGGGCACCTGCCCCAGGCCGAGCTGGCCCGGGTCTACGCCGGCTGCGACGTGTTCGCCTTCCCCTCCCGCAGCGAGACCGCCGGCAACGTGGTCCTCGAGGCGATGGCCGCCGGGCTGCCGGTGGTGCTCCCCGCCGGGGAGCGCACCGCCCAGTGGCTGACCGCGCCCGGGGAGGACGGCGTGCTGGTCAGCGCGGACGACCCGGACGCCTGGGCGGCGGCGCTGCGCCCGCTGCTCACCGATGGCGCACGCCGGGCCCGGATCGGCGAGGCCGCCCGGCGGACCGTCGAGCGCACCGTGCCGCGGTGGTCCGACGTCGTCCGCGAGGACCTCCTGCCGGTGTGGCGCGCCGCGGCGTCCGCCGGCTCGGCCGCCCCCCGGCTCAGCGCCTGACCCACCCGCGCCGGGACGGTGCCCGCAGCCGGCGGGGTCGGGTGGCGCCGGACCCCGCGGTGGTCACGTCGGCGATCGGCGACGGCCGGATCACGCTGGCCACCGCAGTGGGCGCCCGCTCGCCGTCGGTCCCGCCCTCCCCCTCGTGGTCCCGATCGTGGTCGTCGTCGCCCTTGTCGTCCTCCTCCGACTGGTGCAGCCGCTGGGTGAGGGGCGAGGTGTCCAGGACGACGATGCCGGCCAGCGCGACCGCTGCACCGCACGCGGCCAGCAGGTGCCGGCCCACCCCGGGGGCCAGCGACTCCCCGAAGAGCATCACGCCGATCGTGACGGCCACCGCGGGCTCGACGGCGTCGATCACCGGCATGCTGGCGACCAGCGGCCCGCTGTTGAACGCACTCTGGATCAGCAGCAGCCCGCCGATGCTGGCGACCACCAGCAGGTAGGTCTGCCAGGCGGTGAAGACCGCGGCGAAGCCGTCGCTGAACCGGTCGATGGTGGCGTCGAACAGCGCGGACTGGGTGCCCATCACCGATGCCCCGGCCAGCGCGAACATCGTGGCCCGCAGCGGCCCCTTGCGCCGCCGACCGAAGACCAGCGCCGCGACGACGAGGACGCCCACCGCCAGCAGCAGGAACAGCCAGTCGTCGAGCGGTGCCTCGGTCGTCCCCTCCGAGGGTGATGCGGCGGCGAGGCCCACGGCGAGCCCGGCGGTGACCATCAGGGCACCCAGCCAGTCCCGGGCCTGCATCCGCATGCCGTGCAGCCGGGCGGCGACGGGCAGCGCGAAGACGACCTCCATGACGATCAACGGCTGGACGAGCGAGAGCGGGCCGTTCGCCAGCGCGAGGCCCTGGAAGCCGTAGGACAGCACCGCCAGGCTGATCCCGACCACCCACAGCCGCTGCCGGGCCAGGTCCCGGAGCAAGGCCGGGGACAGCGACTCGTCGGAGTCGAGCCTGCTGGCCGCCCGCTGCTGAAGCACTCCGGCGGCCGCGAAGCAGGCTCCGGCCGCGATGGCGGCGATGACGGCGATGAGCACGAGGCCTCCTGGGGAACCGACGAGGCAGCGGGACACGAGGTCCGCGGAAGCTGCCGGCGCTGCCTTACCCCGCCGCCGAGCGGGGTACCCCGCTGCCGTGACCGTCTACCTGCTGGCACTCGGCGCCGCCCTGCTGTTCGGCATCGGATCGGTGGTGCAGCAACGGGTCGCGTTCACCGCCCCGCCGGGCAAGACGCTGCGGCTGAGCCTGCTGTGGTGGTTGGTGCGCCAGCCGCCCTGGCTGATCGGGGTGGGCACCGCCGTCGTCGGCAACCTGTTCAGCGGGGCGGCGCTGGGCATGGGCTCGCTGGCCGTGGTGCAGCCGCTGCTGGTCGCACGGCTGCTGTTCGCCCTCCCGATCTCCGCCGTCTGGGCCCGCCAGCGGCTGGCCGGCCGTGACTGGCTCGGCATGCTGGCCACCGCCGGTGGCCTGGCCGGCTTCCTGGTCATCGCGCGCCCGGACTCGGGGACGGAGGCCGAGCCACCGGGGTGGCAGTGGCTGATCGTGCTCGGCGCGATCGGCACGGTGGTGGGCGTGCTGGTCACCGCCGCCCGGCGGCTGGCCCCGGCCCGGGAGGCCCCGATGCTGGGCGCCGGCGCTGGCATGCTGTTCGCGCTGCAGTCGGCGTTCACCCACGTGGCCGTGAGCGCCTTCCTGGACGAGGGCATCGGCGGGTTGCTGAGCTCCTGGACCACGTACGCCGTCGCGGTCACCGCCGTCGCGGGGACCCTGCTGGCCCAGAGCGCCTACGAGATGGCCCCGCTGGCTGCCTCCTACCCCGCGCTGGCCGCCACCGAGCCGCTGGCCGCCATCGGGATCAGCGTCGGCGTGCTGGGCACCGCGCTCGCCGTGGGCCTGATCCCGCTCGCCGGGTTCCTGGTGGCCCTGGGCGTGATGACGGTGGGCATCTACCTGCTGGCCACCTCGCCGCTGGTCACCGGGCAGTCGGAGGTGATCGCCCGGAAGGCGGCGGACGAGGAGGTCGCGGAGACCGAACGGGAGATCGAGGGGCTGCTGCACGACCTGTCCGACGAGGTCACCTGGCTGGAGGAGTGCCGCACCCGGACCCGACCGCCGGGACAGGCGGCCGTCGACCGCCGGCTGCAGCGCCTCGACGACCTGGTCCCCCGGCTCGACTCAGCACTGGCGCGGCTGGCCGACGCCGGGGGGCGGGCCGCGGTGGAGTCCGCGGAACAGGCGGCCGAGCAGGCGGGCACGCCGCTGCCCGAGCGGCCGGCCGGCGACGGCGTGCGCAGCGGCTCGGTCACGCCGGCGCGACGGCAGGTCCAGGAGGAACTGGCGGCCACCCTGGCGCGCTACGAGGAGGAGGCCCGGGCCCGTGACCGCCGGCTCGCCGCCGAGGCCGCGGAGCTGCGCACCCGGGCGGAGACGCAGCGCCGCTCGGTGGCCGCCGAGCGCCGGAGCGGCTGAGCCGGCGAGGTCACCGGGCGGAGCCGGCCCGGCGCGGCGGCGGGGCGGCGACCGGAGCTGCGTCGGGCGTCGTCCGTCCGCTGCGCAGCACCGGGACGACCGGGGGGTCACCGGCAGGCGAGGGCCGTGTCCTGCGCGCCGCCGCGGTCGGGCGCGGCACCCCGGCCGGCGGCGCCGACCGCCGGCGGGCGCACGGTGCCGCCGGCTCCCAGGCCAGCGCCAGCAGCAGCTGCAACCGGCCGGCCGGGTCCTCCAGGGCGGGGCCGAACAGCTCCTGCAGCCGCCCCAACCGGTACCGCACCGTCTGCGGGTGGATGCCGAGCTCGTCGGCGACCGCGCGCCGGTTGCCCATGTGGGTCAGCCAGGAGCGCAGCGTCTGCCGCAACGCCTCCCGGCTCGCCGGTGCCGCGTCGGCCAGCGGGCGCAGGACCTGCTGCCGCAGCGCCTCGAGCAGCTCCGGGTCGCGGTGCACGATCAACGTGTCCAGGTGCTCGTCCACGAAGACCGGGCCGTCCTCCGGCCGCCGGGGCGGCAGCGTCCGGACGGCGGCCTCGGCGAGCCGGGCGCTCTCCGGCAGCCGGCGCAGCTCCACCACCGGCCCGACCAGCGCGGTGCACCCACGCAGCGCTGCCTCGAGCCGCTTCCGGCGTCCGGGGGCGGCGAGGTCCGGGACGATCGCACCGGGCAGCGGGGTGTGCCGGAGCTGGAGGCAGTCGCTGCCCAGCCGGGCGAGGGACTGCCTCCCGGCCTGGTCGTCCGGCTGGACGAACACCACGGCCGCTCCGGAGGGCAGCGGCCAGCTCGCCCGCCGGGCCGCGACCTCGACCGCCCCGCCGTCCGCACGGTCGGACAGCAGGCGTTCGGCCAGCGCGTCACGGAGTCCCTCGCGCAGCTCCGCCGCGCCGACCTGCTCGGCGACGTAGCCGGCGATGGTGACCGCCCCCAGGTGGTCGACGAGGGAGAACAGCTCCTCGGCGAGCGCAGCGAGCGCGGTGGCCGGGACCCGGCCGGCCACCGCGGTGGCGGCGATGTGCCGCCAGGCCGCGCGTCCCCCGGCCTGGTAGGCCGACAGCAGGTCGCCGACCGGCAGGTCGCAGCGCCGCTGTTCCCGCCCGAGCTCGCCGAACAGGGACCAGATCTCCTGGTCCCCCGGGGGCCCGTCCGCCCGGTGGCCTCCGGCCTGCGGCGCGGTCGTCCCCGGGCGGTCGGGGCGCGAGGCCTGCTCCGCCCCCCAGACCAGCCGGCGGATCGCCAGCTCCGCCGGGGCGACCGCCTCGGCCCGGCCGCGCGCCAGGAAGTCGGCGTACCCCTGGTCGACCTCGGCCAGCGCACGGGTGACCCCGTCCAGCATGTCGGGGACCCCGGCGAGGAGCGCGGGGAGCAGCCGCACGAGGGGCGACTCGGCCTTGAGAGAGGTCATCCTGCTCCCGGGAGTGGCAGCTGGATCGTCGGCTCCGATCTGGCCCCAGTACACCCGTCTTGTCACCGGGCGACAACTCGTCCGCGCCGATTCCGCCTCCCGGTGAGCAGACACCGGACCGGATCCGGACGGATCCTCGGTCCCATGTCATCGCCTCGGACCCGGTCTCCCGCGGTCGCCCCGTCCGGGACCGTCCGCGGCGACCTGCGCGACCTCGAACGCGCCGAGAACTTCCCGGTGGCGCTACGGCTGCTGCCGGCCACGCTGCGGCAGGACCTGCAGGCGGTCTACGACGTCGTCCGCACGATCGACGACCTCGGCGACGAGCTCCCGGTGAGCACCGAGGGCGGCCGCACGACGGCGCTGCTCGACTTCGCCGACGACCTGGCGACGGTCTGGACCACGGGGACGCCGGACCGGGCGGTGCTGGGCCGGCTGGTCCCGGTGGTGCGCCGCCGGGCGCTCCCGCCCGAGCCGTTCCAGCAGCTCGTCCGGGCCAACCTGCAGGACCAGCGGGTGACCCGGTACGCCACCTTCGCCGACCTGCTGGACTACTGCCGACTGTCCGCGGCGCCCGTCGGCGCCCTGGTCCTGCACCTGTTCGACGCCGTGGACCCGCAGCGCCGGCGGCTCTCCGACCGGGTCTGCGCGGGTCTGCAGGTCGTGGAGCACCTGCAGGACGTGGGCGAGGACCGGCGGGCCGGCCGGGTCTACCTGCCGACGGAGGACCTGGCCGCCTTCGGCGTGCCCGAGGACGACCTCGACGCCGGGACCGCCTCCCCCGCGCTGCGCCGGTTGGTGCTGCACGAGGCCGACCGGGTCGACGACCTGCTGGACGCCGGCGGCCCCCTGGTCGCGTCGCTGCACGGCTGGGCCCGGCCGGCCGTCGCGGGCTACCTCGCCGGCGGCCGGGCTGCGGTGGACGCCGTCCGCCGGGTGGACGGGGACGTGCTGGGGCAGCCGGCCCGGACCCGGCGCCGGGACGTGCTGGCGCACCTGGTGCGCGCCCTGGCCGGAGGCCGGCGATGAACCCGACGATGAACCCGACGCTGACCGAGGCCTACACCGCCTGCGAGGAGATCACCCGGGACCAGGCCCGCAACTTCCACTACGGCATCCGGCTGCTGCCGCCGGACAAGCGGGCCGTGCTGTGCGCGGTCTACGCCCTGGCCCGGCGGATCGACGACATCGGCGACGGTGACCTGCCGCCGGCGGAGAAGGCCGCCCGGCTGGCGGCCGTCCGCGCCGCGGTCGACCAGCTGACCGCGGGCCGCGACCTGGCCGACCCGGTGCTGCTCGCGCTGTCGGACGCCGCCCGGCGCTACCCCATCCCGTTGGACGCCTTCGGTGAACTGGTCGACGGGGTGGAGAAGGACGTCGCGATGGACACCGCCGGGCTGCGGTACGCGACCTTCACCGACCTGGTCGGCTACTGCCGGTGCGTGGCCGGCTCGGTCGGGCGGCTGTGCCTGGGCGTCTTCGGCAGCCGGCCCGACCCGCGGGCCCCCGGGTACGCCGACCAGCTGGGCATCGGGCTGCAGCAGACGAACGTGCTGCGGGACGTCCGCGAGGACCTGCTGAACGGGCGGGTGTACCTGCCGCAGGAGGACCTGGACCGGTTCGGCGTCGACCTCCGGCTGGACGAGTCCGGCGACCTGGTCGACGACGACGGCGCGCTCTCCGCACTGCTCCGGTTCGCCTGCACCCGGGCGACCACGTGGTACGACACCGGGCTGCGGCTGGTCCCGCTGCTGGACCGGCGCAGCGCTGCCTGCTGCCTGGCCATGTCCGGGATCTACCGGCGGCTCACCGAGCGGATCGCCGAGCGACCGGAGACGGTGTTCGACCGGCGGCTGGCGCTGTCCGGCCGGGAGAAGGCGCTGGTGGCCGGCCGTGCGCTGGCAGGACGGCCATGATCGGCCGCCGGACGGCGGTGGTCGGCGGCGGCCTGGCCGGCACCGCGGCCGCCCTCGCCCGGGCCGACCGCGGCGATCGGGTCACCCTGCTGGAGAGCCGGCCGCGGCTGGGCGGGCTCGCTGGCTCGTTCTCCCGCGGGGACCGGCCGGTGGACTCCGGTCAGCACGTGTTCCTGCGCTGCTGCACCTCCTACCGGGCGCTGCTGGACCGGTTGGGGGTGGCCGACCAGGTGGTCCTGCAGGACCGGATGTCCATCCCCGTGCTGCGCCCCGGGCCGGCGGGCCGGCCGGTGCGGGCCACGCTGCGCCGGACGGCGGGCCCCGCGCCGCTGGCACTGGGCCGGATGCTCGCCGGCCACCGGCTGCTCTCCCCGGCCGACCGGGTGCGCGCCGCCCGGGCGGGCCTGGCGCTGCGGCAGCTGGACCCCGCGGACCCCGCCGTCGACGCGCAGACCTTCGCCGCCTGGCTCACCGCCCACGGCCAGAACGACCGCACGGTCGCGGCCCTCTGGGACCTGATCGGGGTGGCGGCGCTCAACGCCCCGGCGACCGGGGCCTCGCTGGCGCTGGCCGGGACGGTCTTCCGGACGGCGCTGCTCGACGACCCGGCCGGCGCGGACATCGGCTGGGCGGAGGCGCCGCTGGGCGAGCTGCACGGCACCGCGGCCCGGCGGGCGCTGGAGGAGGCCGGCTGCCGAGTCCGCACCGGCGCCCGGGTGCAGGCCCTGCGTGCGGCCGGGGACGGGTGGGTGGTCACCCAGCGCGACGGGACCGAGCACGAGGTCGACGCCGTGGTGCTGGCCGCGCCGCCCGCGGTGGTGGAGGACCTCCTGCCCGCCGGGGCGGTGCCGCTGGCCCCGGGCTGGGCCGGGCGGCTGGGGGCGGTGCCGATCGTGAACGTCCACCTGCACTACGACCGGCCGGTGCTCGACGTGCCGTTCCTGGCGGCGGTGGGCAGTCCGGTGCAATGGGTGTTCGACCGGACCGCCTCGGCCGGGGTCCACTCGGGCCAGTACCTGGTGATCTCGCTGTCCGCGGCGCAGGAGACGGTCCGGACCCGGGCCGCTGCCCTGACGGCGCAGATGGAGGCCGCGCTGGCCGACCTGCTCCCGGCCGCCCGGTCGGCGCGGGTGCTGGACGGCTTCGTCACCCGGGAACCGGCGGCGACCGTCGACCCCGCCCCGGGCCAGGCCGACCGCCGTCCGGCGGCGGTGACCACGCGACCCGGGTTGGTGCTGGCCGGCGCCTGGACCGCCACCGGGTGGCCATCGACGATGGAGGGTGCCGTGCGCAGCGGTGAGACAGCAGCCCGCGTGCTCGACGAGCGCGCCGGTGCGCAGCAGGACCGGGCCGACGCGGTGGGTGCGGCATGACCGCCGTCCTGTCCCCGGAGACCCTGGGGCGCTGCCGGGCGCAGGTGCAGCCGCAGCTGCGCGCCGCGGTGGACCGGCTGGACCCGGCGACCCGGGACGTCACCTCCTACCACCTGGGCTGGACCGAGGCGGACGGCACCCCGCGGGCCGCCGGTGGCGGCAAGGCGGTGCGCCCCACGCTCGCCCTCCTCTCCGCCGAGCTGGCCGGAGCCGACTGCAGCGTCGGCCTGCCCGGAGCCGTCGCGGTCGAGCTGGTGCACAACTTCTCCCTGCTGCACGACGACGTGATGGACCACGACCACGAGCGGCGGCACCGTCGCACGGTCTGGTCGCTGTGGGGCGTGCCCTGCGCCATCCTCACCGGCGACGCGCTGCAGGGGCTGGCCCAGGAGGTCGTGCTGGACAGCGGGTCGCCGCACGCCGCGGCCGCCGCCCGGTGCCTGAACGCCGCCACGGCCGAGCTGATCCGCGGCCAGGTCGCCGACCTGGCCTTCGAGCGGCGGGCCTCGATCACCCTGGACGAGTGCTTCGACATGGTCGCCGGGAAGACCGGGTCCCTGCTCGGCGCCAGCTGCGCCATCGGCGCGGTGCTCACCGGTGCACCCCCGGAGCTGGTCGCCGCGCTCGACGCCCATGGGCGGCACCTGGGCACGGCGTTCCAGCTGGTGGACGACCTGCTGGGCATCTGGGGCGACCCGGCCACCACCGGCAAGCCGGTGCTGGCCGACCTGCGGGCGCGGAAGAAGTCGCTGCCGGTCACCCGCGCGCTGGCCGCCGACGGCTCGGCCGCCGCCGAGCTGGGCCGGTGGTACGCCACCGACCCGGCCGGTGACACCGAGCCGGACCTGCACCGGGCCGCCGACCTGGTGGCGGCCACCGGCGCCCGGGCCTGGGCGGAGGCCACCGCCGAGGAGGAGCTGGACCGGGCGGCCGCGGTGCTCGAGGACCTGCCGCTGCCCCCGGAACCCCACGCCGACCTGCTCGAACTGGGCCGCTGGCTCACCCGGAGGGAGTGCTGATGACCGTCACCACCGAGCGCCCGGCGGCCGCTGCCGTCGACCCTGCGATGGCGCTGGACCGCGCCGTGGCGCACCTCCGCGGCCGGCAGCACCCCGACGGCTGGTGGAAGGGCGAGCTGCAGACCAACGTCACCATGGACGCCGAGGACCTGTTGATGCGGGAGTTCCTCGGCATCCGCACCGCGCAGGAGACCGCCGAGGCGGCCCGCTGGATCCGCTCCCAGCAGCGCGCCGACGGCAGCTGGGCGACCTTCGCCGGCGGCCCGGCCGACCTCTCCACCACGGTGGAGGCCTGGGTCGCGCTCCGGCTGGCCGGTGACGCCCCGACCGACCCGCACCTGGCCCGGGCCGCCGAGGTGGTCACCGCGCTGGGCGGTGTGGAGCGCAGCCGGGTCTTCACCCGGATCTGGCTGGCGCTGGTCGGGCTGTGGTCCTGGGACGAGCTGCCGGTCATGCCGCCGGAGCTGGTGCTGCTGCCGCCGTCGGTGCCGCTGAACGTCTACGACTGGGGCTGCTGGGCGCGCGGCACGGTGGTGCCGCTGACCGTCGTGGGCAGTGCCCGGCCGGTGCACCCGGTGCCGTTCGGCATCGAGGAGCTGCGCAGCGGCGCGGAGCCGGCGCCCTTCGACCGGCCGTGGACCTGGGCCGGGGCGTTCCAGCGGCTGGACCGGGTGCTGGCCGCCTACGGCCGGCACCCGGTGGGCTGGCTGCGGCGGACCGCGATCGCCAAGGCGGTCGAGTGGGTGCTGGCCCGCCAGGAGGCCGACGGCGGCTGGGGCGGCATCCAGCCCCCGTGGGTCTACTCGCTGCTGGCGCTGCACGTGCAGGGCTACGGACTGGACCACCCGGCGATGCGGGCCGGGTTGGCGGGGCTGCAGGGCTTCATCGTGCGGGAGGAGACCCCCGATGGCGTCGTCCGCCGGCTGGAGGCCTGCCAGTCACCGGTGTGGGACACCGGGCTGGCGGTGACCGCGCTCCGGGACGCCGGGGCGCCGGCCGACGACCCCGCGGTCCTGCGGGCCGCCGACTGGCTGCTCGGCGAGGAGGTGCGGGTGCGCGGTGACTGGGCCGTGCGCCGTCCGGACCTGGCCCCGGGTGGCTGGGCGTTCGAGTTCGCCAACGACGTCTACCCCGACACCGACGACACCGCCGAGGTGGTGCTCGCACTGCGCCGCGTCGCCGTCCCCGACCCCGGCCGGCTGCGCGCCGCGCTGGACCGGGGCGTCACGTGGACGGTCGGCATGCAGTGCCGGGACGGCGGCTGGGGCGCCTTCGACGCCGACAACACCGGCTCGATGCCCGCCCGGCTGCCGTTCTGCGACTTCGGCAACCTCACCGACCCGCCGTCGGCCGACGTGACCGCGCACGTGGTCGAGATGCTGGCCGCGGAGGGCCGGGCCGGGTCGACCGAGTGCCGCCGGGGGGTGCAGTGGCTGCTGGACCACCAGGAGGCCGACGGCTCCTGGTACGGCCGGTGGGGCGCCAACCACCTCTACGGCACCGGCGCGGTCGTCCCGGCGCTGGTCGCCGCCGGCACCCCGGCCCAGGCGCCGGCCGTCCGCCGGGCGGTGGCCTGGCTGGCCGCCCACCAGCAGGACGACGGCGGCTGGGGCGAGGACCTGCGCTCCTACACCGACCCCGCCTGGATCGGCCGGGGCGAGCCGACCGCCTCGCAGACCGCCTGGGCGCTGCTGGCCCTGCTGGCCGCCGGCGAGACCGGCCCGGTCGTCGACCGCGGGGTGCGCTGGCTGGTGGAGCACCAGCGCCCGGACGGCACCTGGGACGAACCGCAGTTCACCGGGGTCGGCTTCCCCGGCTTCTTCTACATCAACTACCACCTCTACCGGCTGGTCTTCCCGGTCTCGGCACTGGGCCGCTACCTGGAGGCGTCCCGGTGAGCGGGGCGGCCGACCGCGCGGCGGCCCCGCTGGTCGCCACCCCGCTGCGCACGGAACACGCGGCGGTCGCGCCCGCGCTGCGCGGCACCCCGGTGGTGCGCACCGGCCGCGGGGCCCGGTCGACGGCCTGGGCCCGGGACCGTGCGGCCGGGCCGGTGCTGGTCGCCGGCGTCGCCGGCGCACTCTCCCCCGACCTGCGCCCCGGGGACCTGGTGGTCGCCGACCGGGTCACCGACGGGACGACGACGGTCCCCTCCCCCGCTGCCCCGCTGCTGGCCGGCGCGCTCACCCGCCGCGGGCTCCCGGTGCACGTCGGCACCCTGGCCACCAGCCCCTCGGTGGTCACCGGCGCCGCGCGCACCGCCCTGGCCGCCACCGGCGCGCTGGCCGTGGACACCGAGACGCTGCCGCTCGCGTCGGCTGCCGGAGGTTCGCCGTTCGCCGCCGTCCGTGCGGTGGTGGACACCCCCACTGCTCCCCTGCTCCACCCCGGCACGCCGGGCCGCGGGCTGACGGCGCTGCGCACCCTCCGGGCAGCCGCCCCCGCGATGGCCGAGTGGCTCGCCGCGCTGGGCCCGCGGGAAGTGCTGCTGGCCAGTCCGCGCTCGTTCTGCGCCGGGGTCACCCGGGCCATCGACACCGTGGAGCGGGAGCTGCAGCGGCACGAGGGCCCGGTGTACGTGCGCCGGCAGATCGTGCACAACGCCCACGTCGTCCGCGGCCTGGAGCAGCGCGGGGCGGTGTTCGTCGAGGAGGTCGACGACGTCCCGGCCGGGTCGCCGCTGGTGCTGGCCGCGCACGGGGTGGCCCCGGCGGTGCACGCCGCGGCCGCCGACCGCGGCCTGGCCGTGGTCGACGCCACCTGCCCGCTGGTGAGCAAGGTGCACGCCGAGGTGCGCCGGGCCGCCCGCCGCGGGGAGACGGTGCTGCTCATCGGGCACCGCGAGCACGAGGAGGTCGAGGGCACCGTCGGCGAGGCGCCGGACGACGTGGTCGTCGTCGCCGACGTGGACGAGGCCCGCGCCGTCGCCGTCCGCGACCCCGAGCGGGTCAGCTACGCAGTGCAGACCACCCTGGCCGTCGACGAGGCCGAGGCGGTGGCCGCCGTCCTGCGGGACCGCTTCCCGGCCCTGCGGGCGCCCAGGCGCGACGACATCTGCTACGCCACCACCAACCGCCAGCAGGCCGTCCGCGCGCTGGCCGCGCAGGCCGACCTGGTGCTGGTGGTCGGCTCGTCGAACTCCTCCAACTCGGTGCGGCTGGTGGAGGTGGCCCGCCGCGCCGGCTGCCCTGCCCACCTGGTCGAGGACGCCGGCCAGGTGGACCTGCGCTGGCTCGCCGGCGCTGGGCGGATCGGCCTGTCCGCCGGGGCGTCCGCCCCACCCCACCTGGTGGACGACCTCGTCACCTGCCTGTCCGGCCTCGGTCCGGTGCGCGTGCAAGACGTGCACGTCACCGACGAGGACGTCACGTTCACGCTCCCGCCGGAGGTCTCCTGACATGGCCATGCCCTTCCGCCAGACCGCACGTCTGGGCTCCTACCTGCTCAAGCAGAAGCTGCTGCGCAGGGACAAGTTCGCGCTGCTGGTCGAGCTCGAGCCGCTGTTCGCCTGCAACCTCTCCTGCGCCGGCTGCGGCAAGATCCAGGAGCCGGCGTCCGTGCTCAAGCGTCGGATGTCGGTCGAGGACGCGGTCGGCGCCGTGGTCGAGTCCGGCGCCCCGATGGTCTCCATCGCCGGCGGTGAGCCGCTGATGCACAAGGAGATCGACGAGATCGTCCGGCAGCTGCTGGACCTGGACAAGATCGTCTTCCTCTGCACCAACGCGGTGCTGATGCCCAAGCACCTGCACAAGTTCGCCCCGCACAAGAACTTCTCCTGGATGGTGCACATCGACGGGCTGCGCGAGCGGCACGACGCATCGGTCTGCAAGGACGGCGTCTTCGACCAGGCGGTCGACGCCATCAAGCAGGCCCAGGCGGCCGGCTTCCGGGTGATGACCAACACCACCTTCTTCGACACCGACACCCCGCAGGACGTGATCGAGGTCCTCGACTACCTCAACGACGACCTCGGGATCGACAACATGCAGATCTCGCCCGGGTTCGCCTACGAGAAGGCCCCGGACCAGGAGCACTGGCTGGGGGTCGAGCAGACCCGGGAGCTGTTCCGGAAGGCGTTCGGCGACGACCGGCGGAAGAAGTGGCGGCTCAACCACTCGCCGGTCTTCCTGGACTTCCTGGAGGGCAAGGTCGACCTCGCCTGCACGGCCTGGGCCATCCCCTCCTACTCGCTCAAGGGCTGGCAGAAGCCGTGCTACCTGATGAGCGACGGCTACGTGAGCAGTTACCAGGAGCTGCTGGAGACCACCGACTGGGATGCCTACGGCCGCGGCAAGGACCCGCGCTGCGACAACTGCATGGCCCACTGCGGGTACGAGCCGTCGGCGGTCTTCGCCACGATGGGCTCGCTGAGGGAGTCGTTGCGCGCAGCGACGACGCTGTGACCGGGACCCTCGCCGGCCCGCCGGCGGTCCACCGGCTGGCCGACGTCACCGGCCCGGCCGACCTGCGCGGCCTCGGCCCGGCCGAGCTGGCCGCCCTGGCCGCGGAGATCCGGGCGGTGCTCATCGACTCGGTCTGCCGCACCGGCGGGCACCTGGGGCCGAACCTGGGCGTGGTCGAGCTGACGCTGGCCGTGCACCGGGTGTTCGACTCCCCGCGGGACGCGGTGTTCTGGGACACCGGCCACCAGACCTACGTGCACAAACTGCTCACCGGCCGCGCCGCGGAGTTCGGCACGCTGCGCCGCACCGGTGGGCTGTCCGGCTACCCGTCCCGGGCGGAGAGCGTGCACGACCTGGTGGAGAACTCGCACGCCTCCACCGCGCTGGCCTACGCCGACGGGCTCGCCGCCGGGCTGGCGCTGCGCGGCGAGCACGACCGGCACGTGGTCGCGGTCGTCGGCGACGGCGCGCTGACCGGCGGGCTCAGCTGGGAGGCGCTGAACAACCTGGGCGCCGCGGCCGGCCGCCCGGTCGTCGTGGTGCTCAACGACAACGGCCGCTCCTACGCGCCCACCGTCGGCGGGCTGGGCGCGCACCTGCGCGAGCTGCGCCACCGCCCCGGCACCGGGGCGACCGTGTTCGGCCAGCTGGGGCTGGGCTACCTCGGGCCGGTCGACGGCCACGACGTCGCCGCGCTCGAGGCGGCGCTGACCGAGGCCCGGGACCGGCGCACGCCCACCGTGGTGCACTGCGTCACCGAGAAGGGCCGCGGGTACCGGCCGGCCGAGCAGCACGAGACGGACCGGATGCACGCCGTCGCCCCGGCGAAGGCCCCGGCGTCGGTCACCGCCACCCCGCGGCCGTCGTGGACCGGGGTCTTCTCCGCCGCTCTGCAGCAGGTCGCCGCCGCCCGGCCCGAGGTGGTCGCGCTCACCGCGGCGATGCTGGACCCCACCGGGCTCACCCCGCTGGCCGGCACCGACCCGCACCGGGTCCGCGACGTCGGCATCGCCGAGCAGCACGCGCTGACCTCGGCGGCCGGCATGGCGATGGCCGGGCTGCACCCGGTGGTCGCCGTCTACGCCACCTTCCTGAACCGGGCCTTCGACCAGCTGCTGATGGACGTGGCGCTGCACCGGCTGCCGGTCACCCTGGTGCTGGACCGGGCCGGGGTCACCGGCAGCGACGGCGCCAGCCACAACGGGATGTGGGACCTGTCGCTGCTGGGCATGGTGCCGGGCATGCGGGTGGCCGCACCGCGGGACGCCGGCACGCTGGCCGAGCTGCTGGCCGAGGCGGTGGCCGACGGCGACGGGCCGACCGCGCTGCGCTTCCCGAAGGGCACGGTCGGCCCGGAGCTCCCGGCGCTGGACCGGCTGGGCACCGCCGACGTGCTGCACCGCCCGGCCGGGGCGCCGTCCCGGGTGCTCCTGGTCGGGACCGGGCCGCTGGCGGCCACCGCGGTGGCCGCCGCCGAGCGACTGGCGACCGCGGGGGTGCCGGCGACCGTCGTCGACCCGCGCTGGCTGCTGCCGGTCGACCCGGCCCTGGTGGCCGCGGCCGGCACCCACCGGCTGGTGGTGACGCTGGAGGACAACGGGGTGGCCGGCGGCTACGGCGACGCGTTCTGCCGGGAGCTGCGGGCTGGCGGCGTCACCACCCCGGCCCAGACGCTCGGTCTGGGCCAGCGGTTCCTGGACCACGGCGAACGCGGCGAGCTGCTGGCCACGGCCGGCCTGGACGTCAACGGTGTGGTGCACCGGGTGCTGACCGCGCTCGGCCCGGCGCAGGTCGGCCGTCAGCCGAAGCGGCGGGCCAGGGCGCGGTAGGGGCCGGGGACGGCACCGGCCAGCCAGGCGGGGACGGCGAGCCAGCGCGGCACGACGACGCGCCGACGCCGCCCGGCGAGCACGTCGACCACCGCGCGGGCCACCCGGGACGGCGGCACCGGCCGGGGCACCCGCCGGTCGTAGGGGGCTCCGCGGCGGTCGAAGAACGCGGTGTCCACGATGCCGGGCAGCACCGTACCCACGTGGACCCGCTGGTCACGCAGCTCCTCGCCGAGCAGCAGCGCGAACGCCTCGACGGCGGCCTTGGTGGCGGAGTAGACGCTCTCGCCCGACACCCCGACGGCGCCCGCGATCGAGGTGACGAAGCAGATCGCCCGGTCCGCCGGCGGCTGGGTGGTGAAGGCGGCCGCGGCTGCGCGGCCGAGCAGCAGGGTCGACCGCACGTTCAGGTCGACCAGCGACGTCACCTGCTCCGCGGTCATCGCCGCCACCGCACCGGCGTGCCCGATGCCGGCGTTGGCGACCACGGCGTCCAGCCGGCCGTACCGGGTCAGCACCTCCTCGACCAGCGCGTCGACGGCGCCCGGTTCCCGGAGGTCCGCGGTCAGCGCGCTGCCGCCGCACCGGGCGGCGACCGCGGCCAGCGCGGCCTCGTCCCGCCCGGCGCAGACCACCCGGGCGCCCCGGGCGGCCAGCAGCTCGGCGGTGGCGGCGCCGATCCCGCCGCTCGCCCCGGTCACCAGGACGACGGCGTCGCTCAGCTGCACGGCGCGGGCCTGCCGTCGGGGATCGGCGGACGGACCGCGGTCGTCAGACGCACCCGCTCACCGCTCGGCCCGAGCAGCGGCGGCCGCGCCCAGGACGGCCGCGGCGGCCGACGTGCCGCCGCTGACCACCGCCGGCCGTCGGTACGCCGGCCACCAGACCGCGACCGGCACCATGCTGAGCGCGTGCAGGAGGTCGACGGCGACGCCGGTGAGCACCACCGCGCGGGTGGGCCGGACGAGCACCGCGACGTGCTGCCCCACCATGCGAGCGCCGAGCACCTGGGTCACCCAGGCCGGCGGTTGCCGCCTGCCTGCGCAGACGGCGCGGGTGACCTCCGCCGGCCGGAGGAGCTGCGCGGCCCCCCAGCCGGCGAAGCCGGCGGAGACCAGCCGCCGCAGCACCCGACGGCGGGTCCCGGTCCCGTGCACCGCCCGGTTCACCGCCCACGCCAGAACGCGGCGGCCCCGGCCAGGACAGCGGTGCCGAGCCCGGCGACCACCCCGTGGTGCCGGCTGGCCCAGATCTGCGGGTCCCGGGTCCAGGCCTGGTCACCGAACCGGCTCCGGGTGCCGAAGTCCTGGCCGTCGGGTCCGTCGGCGGGCTCCCACAGGTTGACCGGGTCGTCGGGCCGGGTGTCCCGGCTGGTCTGCTGGCCCTGCACCCCGTTGCGGGCGAGGTACCGGTCCATGAACTGCGGCCAGACCTTCGCCCCGAGGATCGTGTACACCGTGGGGATCCCCACGTACCAGGTCCGGCGCCGCGGGTGCTCGGCCGCGTGCACCATCGCCCCGGCCACCACCTCCGGTGCATAGATCGGCGCGACCGGCTGCGGTCGCTTGGGCAGCCGGTTGAGCACCCAGTCGAACTGCGGCGTGTTCACGCCGGGGGCGTTGACCATGGTGAGGCGCACGCCGCTCCCCTCGTCCGCCAGCTCGGTGAGCAGGGACTCGGTGAAGCCCTTGATCGCGTGCTTGGCGCCGCAGTAGACGCTCTGCAGCGGGATGCCGCGGTACCCCAGCGCCGACCCGGTCTGCACGATCACCCCGCGGTCACGCGGCCGCATCCGCTGCAGGGCCGACCGGGTGCCGTTGACGAAGCCCAGGTAGGTGACGGCGGTGGCCCGCTCGTACTCCTCGGGGGTGATGTCGGCGAACCGGGCGAAGACCGTGGAGAAGGCGCAGTTGCACCAGACGTCGATCGGCCCGAGCTCGGCCTCCACCCGGTCGGCGGCGGCATCGACGGCAGCGGCATCGGCGACGTCGACCCGGACCACCAGGGGGACACCCCCGGCCGCGCGCACCTCCTCGGCGGCGGCGGCCAGCCCCTTCTCGCCCCGGGCGAGCAACGCGACTCGATCACCCCGGCGGGCGAAGGCCACCGCCGTGGCGCGGCCGATCCCGGCGCTGGCACCGGTGACGACGACGACCTCGCTCATGAGCTCCCCTCTCGTGCTGCACCTGACTCATCCGGCGGTCCGGGCACCGTGATCACGGCCCCGCTACCCGCCGCCCGGCGCGCCAACCCCGCCGGGCAGCCAGCGCCGCAGCCAGGAGATCGACCGCTGGACCACCTGGTCGAGGGCCCCGGCCTCCGGGAACAGGTGCGTCGCGCCCGGGACCACGCTGACCTCGTGCTCGCCCGGCAGCTGCGCGGCGGCGTCCCGGTTCAGCCCGAGCACCTGCTCGTCGGCCTCGCCGACCAGCAGCAGCGTCGGCGCCCGGACCCGGGAGAGCGCGGCGCCGGCGAGGTCGGGCCGCCCGCCGCGGGAGACCACCGCCCGGACCCGGTCCGGCCGGTCGGCCGCGGTGATCAGCGCGGCGGCCGCCCCGGTGCTGGCGCCGAAGGTGGCCACCGGCAACTGTGCGGTGTCCTCGCCCTCGCCGAGCCGGTCGGCGGCGGCGGTCAGCCGGGCGGCGAGCAGCGGGATGTCGAAGCGGTGCTCCCGGGTGCGTTCGTCGACCCGCTCCTCGTCCTCGGTGAGCAGGTCCAGCAGCAGGGTGCCGAAGCCGGCCGTCTCCAGCGCCCGCGCGACCTGCTGGTTGCGCGGGCTGTGCCGGCTGCTGCCGCTGCCGTGCGCGAACAGCACCATCCCCTGGGCTGCGGCCGGGACGGCCAGGTCCCCGGTCAGCGACGCCCCCTCGGCGTCCAGCTGCACGGTGCGGCGGTCAGACGGCATCGGGCCACGTCTCCTGTTCGCCACCCGAGGCGTGGACGCCGTGCAGCGGGGTCAGCGCCCGGGACTCGTCGAACCAGCAGAAGGCGTCGTAGCGGCGGCCCAGCACCGTCGGCACGTAGTTGCCCCAGCGCTCGGCGCCGGGGTGGTAGACCACGCCGACCGCCCGGTGGGCGCGCTCCTCGGCCAGCCAGCCGGGTAGGTCGGGTGGCGCGACGAAGAGTGCGCTGTTCTCCGTCAGGGAGTCGTGCAGCAACGCCTCGACGCTGCCCGGCCGGGCGGGTGGGAGCGGCATCCGTTCCGTCGGTGCCCCCCACTCGTCCGCGGCGATCACGCTGCCGTGGTGGCTGCCGAAGCCGACGATGACGACATCATCGGCGCCGTGGCGTTCACGCGCGAGCTGGCCGACGTTGACCATGCCCACCTCGGCCATGTCGGTGTACCGGGCGTCCCCTACGTGGGTGTTGTGCTCCCACACCACCGCTCGGGACCCGGGACCGTGGTGCTCCAGCAGCCGGTCGAGGGTGTCGGCCATGTGCACGTCCCGCACGTTCCAGGACGTCGGCCCGCCGCGGACCATCGCCCGGTAGTAGGCCTCGGCGCCGGCCGCGGCCTGGGCGTTCTGCTCGGCGTCGAAGGCGGCGTCCCGCTCCCAGCGCCCGTCGGTGGCCGTGCGGGCACGGAGGTCACCGAGCAGGGCCACCACCTCGTCCTCGCAGCTGGTCGGGACCAGCCGGGTGGCCCGCGCGTAGGCCTGCGGGTCCTCGGCATAGGGCTCGAAGCACCGGAACGCGGCCAGCGCCGTCGCCACGTGCTCGGGGTCGTGCTCCCGGAGGTGGTCCAGCACCGCCTGCAGGGACTCCCAGAGGCTATAGACGTCCAACCCGTGGAAGCCGACCCGTTCGGCGGGCGGCCGGCCGGCGTTGTGCTCGCGCAACCAGCGGGTCAGGTCGGCGACCTCCTCGTTGGCCCACATCCAGGTCGGCCAGCGTGCGTACCCCTGCAGCACCTCGCCGGGGTCCTCGGGGCCGGTAGCCAGCGTCACCGAGCAGTTCACCCGGTGGCAGTCCGGCCAGTCCCCCTCCACGGCGACGAAGGAGAAGCCGGCCTCGGTGACCAGCCGGCGGGTCAGTGCGGTGCGCCAGGCGTAGTACTCGTGCGTGCCGTGCGAGGCCTCGCCGAGCAGCACGATGCGCGCCGACCCGATCCGTTCGAGCAGCGGGTCCAGGTCGCCGCGGTCCCGCAACGGCCGGGCCAGTTCCTGCACCTGTGGGTCGCGTTCCGATCCGCTCATCCACGTCTCCGTGACGTCGTGGGCCGCACCGCAGCCCTCCCGTCCGGGCCCGGGCGGCGGACCGCCTCCGGGCCGGGCCGGCCGGGCGCCTCGACTCGGCGGCCACCGGCGTGGCCGTGCCTACCCGGCCGGCGCACGGGCGATGCACCGCCGCGCAGAACGGGTACGGGGCAGAGGTCGATCGACGGCACCACCACCGAGGAGGAACGATGTCCGCGACCACCGAGCCGTTCGCCGACCGTGTCGAGGCAGGCCGGGCCCTGGCTGCTCGCCTCCCCGGGCACGCCGATCCCGCCCTCGTGGTCCTCGGCCTGCCCCGTGGCGGGGTGGTGGTCGCCGGGGAGGTCGCGCGGGCCCTCGGCGGGGCCCTCGACGTCGTCGTGGTCCGCAAGATCGGGGTGCCCTGGCAACCGGAGCTCGCCATGGGCGCCATCGCCGCGGTCGACTCCGACGTCGAGACGGTGCACGACCAGCGCGTCCTGGCCCACGTGGACGTCGACGAGGAGACCTTCGCCCGCGCCCGGGAACGGGAGGTCGTCGAGCTGCGCCGCCGGGAGGCCGCCTACCGGCAGGGCCGCCCGGTCACGCCGCTGGCCGGCCGCCCGGTGCTCGTGGTGGACGACGGCCTGGCCACCGGGTCCACCATGCGGGCAGCTCTCACGGCGGTCCGCCGGCAGGGACCGAGACGGCTCACCGTCGCCGTCCCGGTGGCCTCGCCGCGGGTGTGCGCCCAGCTTGCCGACGAGGTCGACGAGGTCGTCTGCCTCTGGGCGCCCGAGTCGTTCTCCGCCGTCGGCCAGGGCTACCGGGACTTCCGCCCGACCACCGACGACGAGGTCCGGGCTGCGCTGGCCGGCTCCGCGGCCGGCTGACCCGGCGGGCCCCGGCTCGCAGGCGGGTCAGCCGTCGGGGTGGGTGGGGCGCCGGGACAGCTCGATGAGGCCCCGGAGGCAGTCCTCGCGCAGCGGCTGGGGGAAGCCCTCGGCGAGCCGGTAGTACACCACCCGGCCGTCCTTCCGGCTGGTGACGAAGCCGGCGGTGCGGAGCAGTCGCAGGGCGTAGCCGACGGCGTCCTCGGTCGCCTCCAGCGCCATCGCCAGGTCGCCCACGCAGAGCTCGTCGACGACGTCGAGGGCGTACAGCACCCGGGCTCGCGTCCCGTCGGCCAGCAGGCTCAGCATCGCCGAGAGGCTCGCCGCGTCCTCGCGCGTGGGCACCCGGGCCCTCGCCGCGGCCACGCGTACCGGGTCGACCGGATGTGGATGATCTGCCACGGTCAGCGCGGTTACCCGCACGACCACACGGGTATGCGCGGCTCCGGCCAGACCACGGCCTCAGGTGACGCGGACGGAGGAGGGAACGGGTGTCGGCATACCTGAGCCTCGCCGCGATGCTGGGCCTCGCCGTGGGCGGTGTGCTGCTTGCCCACCTGCTGCACCGCCGGACGGCGGTGGCACCGGGGGCGGTCGCGAGCCTCCCCTTCCTCTCCGGTTGGCGGCCCGACGAGCACGCGCTGTCCCGGTTCGAGGCGCGGTACTACCCGATGACGCTGCTGTTCCTCGCCTTCGACGTGGAGATGCTCTACATGTACCCGTGGGCGACCGTCGTCGCCTCGATCGGGACCTCGGCGATCGTCGAGATGTTCGTGCTGCTCGGTGTGCTGATGACCGGCGTGCTGTGGGCCTGGCGCGAGGGTGCGCTGCGGTGGACCTGAGGTCGCTGGCGGCGCGCCGCACCTCGGTGCTCGCGGTCGAGGTGCCCGGTTGGAGCCGCACCCGCTGCGCTCTGGAGCAGCACGTCCGGGCCCGGGGCTGGCGACTGGCCGGCTCCCCCGCCGACGCCGACCTGCTCGTCGTGTGCGGCCGCCCCGGTGCCCGGCTGACCGGCGCCGTCGAGCACGTCTGGGGTCAGCTGCCCGGCCCCCGTGCCCGGACGGAGGTGACCACCGCTGAGGCCGTGCCGGCCGCCCTGGACCGGGCCGCGGCCGAGCTCGCCGACGGCGCGGCCCAGCGGCGCGACGCCGACGGCCGGCCGGCCGACCCCGACCCCGGGACCACCGCCACCGCCACCGGCGACGACGGCGACGGCGACGGCGACGGCGACGGCGACATGGACATGGACATGGACGACGGCTCCGAGGACATGGACCACGGCGACATGGACCACGGCGACATGGACATGCCGATGCCGGGCGGGATCGGCCTGGCCGGCGGCGGTGGCGACGACCAGCTCGCCGACCCCGACAGCCTCGACCTGGACGTGCTGCACGTCCCCCTCGGCCCGGTGCTCCCGCACTGGCCGGCCGGCCTGCTGCTGCACACCACGCTCCAGGGCGACCTGGTCGTCGCCGCCCGGGCCGAGGTGCTGCTGCCGGCCGACGGCTCGCCCACCGACCCGCCGGTGCACGGCACCGCGGCCGGCCGCTGGGACGCGGTGTCCACCCTGCTCGCCCTGGCCGGCTGGGACGACGCCGCGGTCCGGGCCGCGCGGGTCCGCGACGAGCTGCTGGCCGGCGGGCAGCCGCCCGAGGCCGACCGGCTGGCCCGCCGGATCACCCGCTCCCGGCTGCTCCGCTGGTCGCTGCGTGGCCTGGGCCGGCTGCCCGAGGGCGACGCGCACGACCGGCTGCGGCACTGGCTGGCGGGCACGGAGCAGCGCCGGGCGACCGAGCTGTCGGCGGTGGCCGACCTGGTCACCGGGCTGGACCTCGCCAGCGCCCGGCTGGTGGTCGCCTCGCTGGACCTGGACACCGCCGACCGGGTGACCGTGCCGGTGGAGGCGGGCACGTGACCGTCACCGAGGTATCGGCCGGCTGGGTGCCGCTCGCGGCCGCCCTGCTCCTCGTCGTCGCGGCCGCCGCGGCGAGCCTGGACGGCGCCCTGGCCGCGCGCTCCGCCGGGCAGCCGCTCGGTGGTGGACTGCTCACCCCGGTGGCCGAGACCGCGCGCCTGTTCGGCCAGCGCCGCCGGACCACCGTGGCCGCGGACCTCCCGTTGCAGCGGATCGGCACCGCCGGGCTGCTCACCGCGGCGCTGCTGATGGTCGCCGTCGTCCCGTTCGGCCGGTGGACCGTCGCCGACCTGACGGTCGGCGTCGTCTGGTTCAACGCGATGGACGTGCTGGTGTGGGCGGCGGTCTGGCTGGCCGGCTGGGGCCCGAACAGCGCCCACGCCCTGGTCGGCGGGTACCGGTTCCTGGCCCAGGCGCTCTCCTACGAGCTTCCGCTGATGTTCGCGCTGACCGCACCGGCGGTCGCCGCCGGCAGCCTCCGGTTGGGCGACGTGGTGGCCGCGCAGTCCGGGCTGTGGTTCGTCGTCTGGATGCCGGTGGCGTTCGCCGTCTTCTGCGTGGCGGTCGCCGGGTTCTCCGTCTGGGGGCCGCTCGGCGCGCCCGCCGGGGCGACGACGGCCGGCGGGGTGCTCGTCGAGGCGGCCGGCGTGGACCGCTGGCTGCTCTCCGTCGGGCGGTACGCCCTGCTCACGGCCGGGGCCGCCTTCGCGGCGACCGCCTTCCTCGGCGGGGGGCACGGTCCGCTGCTGCCGGCGTGGCTGTGGCTGCTGGTCAAGACCGCCGCGCTGCTCGCCGTGCTCGTCGCGCTCCGCCGCCGGCTCCCGGTGATCCGCCCGGAGCAGCTCGCCGCCCCTGCCTGGCTGGTCGTGCTGCCGCTGGTGCTGCTGCAGGTGCTGGTCGTGTCCGTCGTCGTCGTGGTCCAGGCCTGAGGAGGGGGACACCGTGCTCACCGGGATCGTGTTCTGGGTGCTCGCCGTGGTGGCGGTCGCCGCCGGCGTCGCCGTCTTCCGGGTCGACTCGATGGCCCGGGCCACCTACGCGCTGGCCGCCTCGTTCATCGCCGTCGGCCTCGCGCTGCTGCTGGTCGACCTGGAGTTCCTCGGCGTCATCACCGTGCTGATGATGACCATGGAGATGGCCGTGATGGGCATCTACATGATCATGTTCATGGGGATGAACCCCGCGCTGATGCCGATGAGCATGGTGCACGGCAAGCGCCCGGCCCTGGCGGTCTCGATCGGCACGTTCGTCGTCCTGGCCGCCGGCGCACTGCTCGTGCCGTGGCCCACCCGCCGAGGCGCACCCGCCGCCGACCTGGTCACCTCGCTGGGCGAGGCGATCATGGAGTCGAAGATGCTGGTGATGATGACCGTCTCGCCGGTCCTCTTCGCCACGATCGTCGCCGCGCTCGTCCTCGCGCTGCCGCGGGGCCGCTACGACCGGCTCGGGGACGACCTGCGCGCGGGGAAGGCCCCGCGATGACCCTGCAGACGATGTTGCTGGTGGCGGCCGCACTGTTCAGCGTGGGCCTCTACGGGGCCATCTCCCAGCAGGTCGTGGTCATGGTGATGATGGGCCTGGAGCTGATGCTCAACGGCGTCATCCTCGCCGCCGCGGCCTTCTGGTGGTTCCTCTCCCCCACCCCCGACGGCCAGGTGCTGCTGCTCGTGGTGATCACCGCGATGACGGTGGAGATGGCGATGGGCTTCGCCGTGGCCACGCTGCTGCACCGCTCCCGGCAGTCGGACATGACCGACATGGCCACGGACCTGTCCCGGTGACCGGGCTGCTCTGGGCCTGCGCCGTGGTGCCCGCCGTCGTCGGCGCCGGGCTGTGCGTCTCCGGACGGCGCGCGGACCGGGTGGCGCCGGCCGTCGGGATCGTCACGGCGATCGTGGTCCTGGCGCTGTCGGTCGCCGTGGCGCTGGGCCGGCCGACCACCTCGGCGCCCTTCCTGCCCGGCGCGGTGTTCGGGCTCGCGGTCGACGCCCTGGCGGCCGTCGTGCTGCCCGCGGTCGCCGCCGTCACCCTCCTCGTGCTGGTGTTCTCCGCCGCCGACGTCTCCGGTGCCCGCGCCCGCTACACCGGCCTGATGCTGCTGTTCGCCGCCGCCGTGGTGATCACCGTCTGCGCCACCACCCTGCCGACGCTGCTGTTCGCCTGGGAGGTGATGGGTGCGACGTCGTACGCGCTGATCGGTTTCCGGTGGCAGGAGCCGCACCGGGTCGGCGCCGGGCTGACCGCCTTCCTCACCACCCGCACCGCCGACCTCGGTCTGTACCTGGCCGCCGGGGCAGCGCTGGCCGGAGCTGCCGGGCTGGCCGGAGGCGCCGGGCTGGGCGGTGGCTCGGGGCTCGCGCTGGCCGACCTGCCCGGGCTGCCGGCGCCCTGGCGGGACGTCGCCGCCGCCGGGCTGCTCGTCGCCGCGCTCGGCAAGGCCGCCCAGCTGCCGTTCACCGCCTGGCTCTCCGCGGCGATGCAGGGCCCCAGCCCGGTCAGCGCGCTGCTGCACTCCGCGGCCATGGTCGCGATGGGCGGCTACCTGCTGCTGCGGGTCTCCCCGCTGCTGGGCGCGACCAGCTGGGCCGGGCCGACGGCGGCCTGGGTCGGTGCGCTCACCGCGCTGCTGCTCGGCGCAGTGGCGCTCGCCCAGCGAGACCTCAAGCAGCTGCTGGCCGCCTCGACGGCGGCCCAGCTCGGTTTCGTGGTGCTGGGCGCCGGGGTCGCGGCCGTCGCCGGCGGCACCGCGCACCTGGTCGCGCACGCGGCCACCAAGGCGCTGCTCTTCCTGGCCGCCGGGGTGTGGCTGACCGCGTTGGGCACCAAGCAGCTGCCGGCGCTGCGCGGCGCCGCCCGGCGCTGGCCGCTGGTCGGCGTCTGCGCCGGGGTGGGCGCACTGGCCCTGGCCGGGGTGGCGCCGCTGTCGCTGTGGGCGACCAAGGACGCCGTCCTGGCCGGGGCCCACGAGGAGTCCCTGGCCCTCTACCTGGTCGGGCTGGCCGCCGCCGCACTGTCGGCGGGCTACGCCGGCAAGGTGCTGTGGCTGGTCTGGCAGCGGCTGCCCGCGGACGCCGAGGCGGGCTACGACACCGAGGAGGAGGGCACCCGTCGGGTGCGGGCGCTGCAGCAGGCGCCGCTGGTCGTGCTCGCCGCGGGCGCCGCCGTCCTCGGGCTGCTGGCCCTCCCCCCGGTCGGCGAGACGCTGCGCCGGGCCCTCGACGGCAGCGCCCCGACCCCGGGGCTGGTGGAGATGGCCGTCTCCGCGGTCGTCGCGGTGGCGGTGCTGCTCCTCGTGCGGGTCCGGCCGCTGCAGCCGCTGCCCGGCTGGCTCGAGGGCTGGCTGGGGCTGGCCCGGGCGACCGACGTGGTCGTCGTCCGGCCGGTGCTGCGCACGGCCGAGGCGCTGGCCCGGTTCGACGACCGGGTGCTCGCCCGCGCGGTGACCGGCGCCGGCCGGGGTGCGCTGCGGACGGCACGCGCCGCGGCCCGCTTCGATGACGCGGTGCTCGACCGGGCGGTCGCCGGCTCGGCCACCGCCGGGGTACGGCTGGCCGACGCCACGGGCCGGGCCGACCTCGCCGGGCCGGACGCCGCGGTGCGGTCGCTGGCCGCCGGCACCCGCTGGCTGGGGGGCTGGGCCCGGCGCACCCAGACCGGCCAGCTGCACCAGTACTACGTCTCGGCCGCCGTGGTGCTCGCCGCCGCGTTGGCCCTCCTGCTGGCAGTGAGGTAGCTCCCGTGCTCAGTTCGATCATCTTCCTGCCCCTGGTCGCCGCGGCCCTGCTGGCCGTGCTCCGGGTGCCCGACCGGGTCGCCCGCTGGACCTGGATCGCGGTCACCACCGCCGACCTCGCGCTGGTCGGCGTGCTGATCGCCCGGTACGAGACGCCCACCGACGGCGGCCTCGCGTTCGAGGAGCGCGCCCGGTGGATCCCGTCGGTCAACAGCAGCTGGCACGTCGGGGTCGACGGGCTGTCGGTGCCGCTGCTGGCGCTGACCGCGGTGGTCTTCTGCGCCTGCGCCGTCTACGGGCTGCGCGAGGACCGGCGCCCGCGCCAGCACGCCGCCCTCTTCCTGGCGCTGCAGACCACCTGCCTGGGCCTGTTCGCCGCCCAGGACCTGATCGTGTTCTTCCTCTTCTTCGACCTGTCGATCGTCGGGATGTACGCCGCGATCGCCGGCTGGGGGCACGGGCGGGAGGCCGGGCGCTCGGCGCTGCAGTTCTTCCTCTACACGTTCCTGGGCAGCCTCGCCCTGCTGCTGGGCTTCATCGGCCTCTACCTGGCCGCCGATCCGCACACCTTCGACATCCCGGAGCTGGTCGCCGCTGCGCCGCTGCAGGACAACCCGGTCGCCGGTGGGTTCGTGCTGGCCGCGCTGCTCGTGGGCCTGGCGGTCAAGACGCCGACGATCCCCTTCCACACCTGGCTGCCCCCCGCGCACACCGACGCCTCGGCGATCGGCTCGGCGGTGCTGGCCGCGGTGCTGCTGAAGATGGGCACCTACGGCTTCGTCCGGATCGCCATGCCCGCGCTGCCCGACGCCTGGCGCGGGGCCGCCTGGGTGGTGCTCGCCGTCGGGATCGCCTCGGTGCTCTACGGCGCGCTGGTCGCCCTGGCCCAGACCGACGTCAAGCGGATGATCGCCTACACCTCGATCAACCACATGGGCTACGTGGTGCTCGCGGTCGGCGCGGCAGGCCTGCTCGGCGGCGGGACGGCGGCCCGCGAACTGGCCGTCACCGGCGCCGTCACCCAGATGGTCAGCCACGGCCTGCTCACCGGCGCGCTCTTCCTGCTGGCCGGGGTGCTGCACGACCGCACCGGCAGCTACGCGATGCGCGACTACGGCGGCCTGGCCCGCACCGCTCCCGTGTGGTCGGGGCTGTTCGCGGTGGCGGCGTTCGGCTCGCTGGGGATCCCGGCGTTCAGCGGCTTCATCGCCGAGTTCCAGGTCTTCGCCGGGAGCATCGGCACCACCGCCTGGGCGGCGATCGCCCTGCCCGGGATCCTGATCACCGCGGCGCTGTTCCTGCGGGCGCTGCAGCTGCTGGTCACCGGACTGCCCGGCGGCCGGTCGATCGGCTTCTCCGACGTCCGGGCGGTCGAGGCGGTGCCGGTGACCGGGCTGCTGCTGCTGTCGCTGGCGATCGGCGTCCTGCCCTGGCTGCTGCTGGACCTGATCACCCCCGCGTCCGCCGTCCTCGTCGACCTGGTGGGCAGGTGATGGAGCCGGCGATGATGATGGAGCAGTCGCCGCTGGCGCTGCTCCCCGAGCTCTGCCTCCTCGCAGGCGCGGTGGCCACCCTGCTGGCCGGCTCCTTCCTGCCCCGGCAGCGGCAGTGGGTCGCCCGGCTGATCGCCGTCGCCGCCCTCCTCGCCGCCGGCATCTCTGCCGCCCTCGCCTTCCGCCAAAATGGCCATTTTGGTGGTGGGGACGCGGAGACGGTGTTCGGGGCGTTCGTGCTCGACACCGCGACCGGGGTCACCCGGCTGGTGGTCGTCGCGGCGGTGCTGCTGGTGATCGGCCTGGGGGTCGACGAGCTGGCCGGGACGGCGCGGGAGAGCGAGACCTACGCCCTGCTGCTGCTCGGCGGGCTGGGTGCGATCGTGCTGGCCGCCACCGACGACCTGCTGGTGCTCGCCGTCGCCTTCCTGCTGGCCAGCATCCCGGTGTACGCCCTGGTCGGCATGGTCCGCAGCCCCGGCGCGGCCGAGGCGGCGCTGAAGACCTACCTGCTCGGCGCACTGTCCGGGATCTTCCTGCTGCTCGGGGCCACGGTGCTGTCGGGCATCGCCGGCGGCACCGCCTACGTCGACCTGGCCACCGGGCTGGCGGGGGCGCCGGCCGCCGCGGTGGCCGTCGGTGCGCTGGCCGTGCTGGCCGGCCTGCTGTTCGAGGCCGGCGGGGTCCCGCTGCACCAGTGGGTGCCCGACGCCACCCAGGGCGCCGGCACCGCGGCGGCCGCGTTCCTCACCACCGTGCCCAAGATCGGGGCGCTGGTCGCCGCCGCACGCCTGGTCGACGTGCTGCCGGACGCACTGTCCTGGCCGCTGCTGGTGGGCCTGCTCGCGGCCGCCACCATGACGCTGGCCAACCTGGCGGCGCTCGCCCAGACCGACGCCCGCCGGCTGCTGGGCTGGTCGACGGTCAGCCAGGTCGGCTACCTGCTCATGCCGGTCGCCGTGGTGAGCAGCACCTCGGCCGCCACCCCGGCGCTGCTGGTGTACCTGGCCGGCTACGCGGTCACCAACCTGACCGCCTTCGCGGTGCTCGCCGCGGTGCCCGGCGCCCGGTCGCTCACCGACTTCCGGGGCCTGGCCCGGCAGCGGCCCTGGCTGGCGGCCGCGCTGGGGATCAGCCTGCTCAGCCTGGTCGGCACCCCGCCGACGGCGGTCTTCCTCGGCAAGCTGACCGTCTTCACCGCCGCCTGGGACGGCGGGCTCGCCTGGCTGGTCGTGGTCGCTGCGCTGAACACCCTGGTCAGCCTCTTCTACTACCTGCGCTGGCTGGTCGAGGCGTTCCGGCCCGGCGACCCCGCACCCACCGCCGGCTGGGCGCACGGGGCCGCGCTGGCCGGTGCGCTCGGGGTGCTGGCGGTCGGGCTCGGTGCCGGCCTGGTGACCGCGCTGACCGGTGACGGCACGCTCGGCTGAACCGTCGGACCCGGCTCATCGACCACGGCGCCGGGTGGGTGGACGGCGCGCGACCGGGTAGTGGCCGACGGGACGCCGCTCGACCGAGACCAGGTCGGCAGCGCGGCGTCCGCTCATCCGCAGGAGGCACCATGAAGGCAGTCGTGTGGCACGGCGTCGGCGACATCCGGCTCGACGACGTCCCGGACCCGACCATCCAAGACCCCACCGACGCGATCATCGAGGTGACCGCGAGCGGCATCTGCGGCACCGACCTGCACTTCGTCCGGGGCACGATGGCCGGCATGGTCCCGGGCACGATCCTCGGCCACGAGGCGGTGGGCGTCGTGCGGGAGACCGGCCCGGGCGTGCGGAACCTGCGCCCCGGTGACCGGGTGGTCATCCCCTCGACCGTCGGCTGCGGTCACTGCTCCTACTGCCGGGCCGGCTACTACGCCCAGTGCGACAACGCCAACCCCAACGGCGCCGCGGCCGGCACGTGCTTCTTCGGCGGTCCGCAGACCACCGGACCGGTCGACGGCCTGCAGGCCCAGTACGCCCGGATCCCCTACGCCAACGTCGGCCCGGTGTGGCTGCCCGAGGAGGTCAGCGACGACGCGGCGATCATGCTGTCGGACATCTACCCGACCGCCTGGTTCGGCGCCCGGCTCGCCGACGTGTCCCAGGGCGACACCGTGCTGGTGCTGGGTGCCGGGCCGGTGGGTCAGTTCGCCGTGACCAGCGCCTTCCAGCAGGGCGCCGGCCGGGTGCTCGTCGTCGACGGCGTCGCCAGCCGGCTCGACCAGGCCCGTGGCCGGGGCGCGGAGGCGATCGACTTCAACACCGAGGACCCGGTCGAGGTGGTCAAGGAGCTCACCGGCGGGATCGGGGTGGACCGGGTGATCGACGCCGTGGGCGTGGACGCCCAGCGGCCGAAGTCCGGCCCGGCCGCGGAGTCGGCCGACCAGCAGGCGCAGCAGTTCGACGCCGAGCGCAGCCAGGTCGCCCCGGACCAGAACCCGCACGGGCAGACCTACGTCGCCGGCGACGCGCCCAGCCAGTCGCTGCAGTGGGCCGTGGAGGCGGTGGCCAAGGCCGGCAGCATCGGCATCATCGGCGTCTACCCGCCGCAGCTGAACGCCTTCCCCATCGGCGCCGCGATGAACAAGAACCTGAGCGTCAAGATGGGCAACTGCAACCACCGGCGCTACATCCCGCACCTGCTGGACCTGGTGCGCACCGGCGCCATCGACCCGTCCACCGTGCTCACCCAGGTCCCGGACATGCCCACCGTCCTGGAGGCCTACGAGACCTTCGACCACCGCGAGAGCGGCTGGACCAAGGCGGTCATCGCGCCCTGAGCCGCGGGCGCCGTCGCCTGACCCGCAGGGCGGGCGACGGCGCTGCCCGCTCCGGACCCTGCCCGGAGGGCAGCCGACGACGGGCCAGCGCGCCCGGTTCAGCCCAGCCGGGCCGCGTGGTCGTGGCCGTGCCGGTGATCCGGGTGGTGCTCGGGCCGGTCGTCCCGGTCCTCGTGCTGCCTCTGCTCGTCGTCCTGGTGCTGGGCGCGGTCGATCCGGCGGTCGTGCCGCCAGTCGAACGCCCCGATGACCAGAGCCGCGAGCGACGCGACGACGGCCACGGACAGCGCCGCCGCGGCGGCCAGCGGGTACTGCTGGTCGGTGGCGCCGAGCACCAGGTAGTACAGCGCCGGCAGCGCCGCCGTGCCGATCGCCCCGCCGAACCGCTGGAAGGTCTGCAGCGCGCCACCTGCCGAACCGGCCATCGCCACCGGCACGTTCCGCAGCGCCAGCGTGATGTTCGGTGAGATGACGAAGCCGCCGCCGACGCCGGCCAGCAGCAGGGTCGGGACGATCGCCCAGCCGGTGGCCCTCGCCGGCACGGTGGCGATCACGATCGCCGTGGCGGCCAGGCCGAGCACGACGCCGCTGAGGCCGGCCACGGTCAGCGCCCGGCCGAACCGCTCGACCAGCCGGCCGGCGACGACCGCCGCGGTCGCCGACCCCACCGCGAACGGCGTGACGGCCAGCCCGGACTGCAGCGGCGACCAGCCCAGCCCGGTCTGGAAGTACAGCGCGAAGGTCAGCCAGATGCCGCTGAACCCCAGGAAGTACACCGTCCCCAGCGCCACCCCGGGCCCGTAGCCGTGGGTGGCGGTGACCAGCCGCGGGTCGAAGACCGGGTCCTTGCCGGCCCGGACGATGCGCTGCTCCCAGCCGACGAACGCGACGAGCAGCGCGATCCCGACCGGGAAGCACCACCACAGCCGCGCCAGGCCGCCGGACTCCGCCTGCACCAGCGGCAGCAGCAGCGCGAACGCCCCGCCACCGAGCAGCAACATCCCCGGGACGTCGATCCGGCCGTGCTCCTCCCCCGGCGGGCGCCCCGGGATGAGCCGGACGGCCAGCACGAACGCCAGCACGCCGATCGGCACGTTGACGTAGAAGATCCACCGCCAGCCGCCCGGGCCGGACGCGAGCGCCAGGATCACCCCGCCCAGCACCGGCCCGACGGCGGTGGAGATCCCGACGGTCGCCCCGAAGAAGCCGAACGCCCGGCCCCGCTCCGCGCCCCGGAAGAGCTGCTGGATCAGCGCGGAGTTCTGCGGGGCCAGGCAACCGGCCGCGAGGCCCTGGGCGAGCCGGGCCGCGACGAGCAGCTCGATCGACGGCGCCGCACCCGCGGCCGCGCTGCACAGCACGAAGCCGACCAGGCCGATGAGGAACATCCGCCGGCGGCCGTAGGCGTCACCGAGCCGGCCGGCCGGCACCAACGCCAGGCCGAAGGCCAGCGCGTAGCCCGAGACCACCCACTGAACCGTCGCCGGCGTGGCACCCAGGTCCGACCGCAGGGACGGCAGGGCGACCGAGACGATGCTGACGTCCAGCAGCGTCATGAAGCCCACGACGAGCGTCACCCAGAGGGCGTGCCACCGCCGCGGATCGGGACCTTCGGGGGCATCGGGATCGGTGGGCACGGGCTACGGCAGGGCGGGCAGCAGCTTGTCCAGGGTCACCGGCAGGTGCCGGACCCGGACGCCGGTGGCGGCGTGGACGGCGTTGACCACCGCCGCCGCGGTGCCCACGATGCCGATCTCGCCGATCCCCTTGCTGCCCATGGCGTTGACGTACGGGTCGTGCTCGTCGATCCAGTGCGCCTCGATCTCACCCACGTCGGCGTTGACCGTGATGTGGTACTCGGCCAGGTCGTGGTTGGCCACCTGCGCCAGCCGCGGGTCCCAGGCGCTGTTCTCGTGCAGCGCCATCGACAGCCCCATGGTCATCCCGCCGATCAGCTGCGAGCGGGCCGTCCGCGGGTTGATCACCCGGCCGACACCGAAGACGCCGAGCAGCCGCGGCACCCGGATCTCCCCGGTGTCGGCGTTGACCCGGGCCTCGACGAACTGCGCGCCGAACGCGTACGGGGCGTGGGCGTCGTCCTGCCCGGCCTGGTCGACGTCCCCGCTGGCCTCGTCGCCGTCCCGCGGGTGGGCGCCGAACTTCGTGCGGAACTCGCGGGCCGCCACGACCAGCGCCGAGCCCCAGGTGTTGGTGCCCGAGGAGCCGCCGGCCACCGAGGCGACCGGGTAGCGGGTGTCGCCGATCCGGACGTCGACGTCGGCGACGTCGACGCCCAGGGCGTCGGCGGTGATCTGCGGCAGGATCGTCCAGGCGCCGGTGCCGAGGTCCGCGGCGCCGATCTCGGCGACGTACCGACCGCCCTCGTAGCGCACGTTCGCGGTCGAGGTGGCCTGCCGCATCGTCGGGTAGACCGAGGACGCGACCCCGGTGCCCACCAGCCAGTCGCCGTCCCGGTGCGCCCGCGGCCCGGACCAGCCGAACCGCTCGGCGCCCTCGCGCAGGCACCGCACCAGGTTCCGGCTCGACCACGGCTTCCCGGTCTCCGGGTCGACCTCCGGCTCGTTGCGGACGCGCAGCTCGATCGGGTCGATGCCGAGTTCCTCGGCCAGCTCGTCCATCGCGACCTCGGGGCCGAACATGCCCGGGCACTCCCCCGGCGCGCGCATCCACGACGGGATCGGCACGTCGAGGGCGGCGAGCCGGTGGGTGGACCGCCGGCTCGGGGAGGCGTACATCATCCGGGCGGGCACGCCGGTCTGCTCGGCGAACTCCTTGACCTTCGAGGTCTGCTCGACCACGTCGATGGCGATCGCGGACAGCCGCCCGCGGGAGTCGGCGGCCAGCTGCATCCGCTGGATGGTCGGGGTGCGGTAGCCGGCCAGGAAGAACATCTGCTGGCGGGTGAGCGCCAGCTTCACCGGCCGGCCGGGCAGCGCCCGAGCGGCCAGCGCGGTGAGCATCACGTTCGCGTGCGGCAGCCCCTTGGAGCCGAACCCGCCGCCGACGTAGGGGCAGACGACGCGCACCTGTTCCTGGTCCAGGCCGAACACCTGGCACACCGCCGCCCGGTCGGGGTGCACGCCCTGGGTGGAGTCCCACAAGGTCAGGAACCCGTCGCCGGCCGGCTCCCACAGCGCCGTCGTGGCGTGCGGTTCGAGCGGGTTGTTGTGGTACATCGCAGTCGAGTAGGTGCGCTCCAGCGTCACCTCGGCGGCGGCCATCGCCGCGGCGACGTCGCCCTCGGCGGTGTCGGTCTCGTGCCCGGCGTTCACCTGCTCCGGGGCGTACAGGTCCGGCCGGTCGGCGGACAGCTCCGCGTCGTGCGGCTGCTCGTCGTAGCGGACGGCGATGCCGTCGGCCACCTCCCGGGCCAGCTCGGAGGTCTCGGCGACCACCACCCCGATCAGCTGCCCGCGGAAGCCGACGTCCTGCCCCTGCAGGACGGCGTACTCGGCGTCGTCCGTGGAGGCGAGCCGCTCGGCGTTGAACGGGGTGAGCACGGCCAGCACGCCGTCCAGGGCCTCGGCCGCGGCGGTGTCCATCGCGGTGACCCGGCCCCGGGCGATCGTGGCCTGCACCGGGTGGGCGTACGCCGGGTGCTCGACCGGGGTCTCGTAGGCGTAGGTGGCGGTGCCGCGGACCTTGAGCTCGCCGTCCCGGCGCACCAGGTCCTGGCCGATGGCGCGCGGCTCCAGCAGGTCGGTCATGACTGCTCCTCCGGGAGAAGGCCGCGCACGGTGGCGAGCACGGTGCGGGCCACGAGCGGGATCTTGAAGCCGTTGCCGCTGTCGATCCCCGGCTGTGGCTGGGCGGCCGCCAGCTCGGCGGCGATCGCGGCCCGGACGGCGTCCTCGGTGAGCTGCTGCCCGCGGAGCACCTCCTCCGCCCGGGTGGCCCGCCACGGCTTGTGCGCGACCCCGCCCAGGGCCAGCCGCAGCTCGCCGTCCGGGGTGACGACGGCGGCCACCGAGACCAGTGCGAAGGCGTAGGAGGCCCGGTCGCGGACCTTGCGGTAGGCCGAGCGGGTACCGGCCGGCAGCGCGGGCAGGTCGATGGCGGTGATCAGCTCGCCGTGCTCGAGCACGGTGTCCCGGGACGGGTCGTCGCCGGGCAGCCGGTGCAGCTCGGTGAACGGGATGGTGCGCTCCCCCGCCGGGCCGAGCACCTGCACCTGCGCGTCGAGAGCGGCCAGCGCCACGGCCATGTCGGAGGGGTGGGTGGCGATGCAGGTCTCGGGCGCATCCGGGTCCGGCAGCGCGGCCGGCGTCCCGAGGACGGCGTGGTAGCGGGTGTAGCCCCCGACCGCGCTACAGCCGCTGCCCGGCTCGCGCTTGTTGCAGGGGGTGGTCACGTCCTGGAAGTACACGCAGCGGGTGCGCTGCAGCGGGTTGCCACCGGTGGTCGCCATGTTGCGCAGCTGCCCGGTGGCCCCGGCCAGCAGCGCCTGGGCCAGCACGGGGTACCGCTCCCGGACGCGCGGGTCGGCGGCGACCTGGCTGTTGGTCGAGGCCGCGCCCAGCCGCAGCCCGCCGTCCGGGAGGTCGGTCACCTCCCGGGAGGTCAGCGTGCGGACGTCGACCACCAGGCCGGGCCGGGCCACGCCGAGGCGCAGGTGGTCGACCAGGTTCGTGCCGCCGGCCAGGAAGACCGCGGTCGGCTCGGCGACGACGTCCCGCACGGCCTCGGCGACGTCGCCGGGCCGGGCGTAGGCGAACGGCTTCACCGGGCACCGCCGGCCTGCTGCACCGCGGGGGTGATGTTCACGTAGGCGGCGCAGCGGCACAGGTTGCCGCTCATCCGCTCGGCGACCTCGTCGGTGGTCATCTCCGGCCGTCCGGTGAGGTCCTCGGTGACGTGGCTGGGCCAGCCCCGCTCGAACTCGTCGATCACCCCGACCGCCGAGCAGACCTGGCCGGGGGTGCAGTAGCCGCACTGGAAGGCGTCGGAGTCCAGGAACGCCTGCTGCACCGGGTGCAGCTCGCCGGCCGGGGCGAGCCCGTCGGCGGTGGTGACCTCCGCCCCGTCGTGCGCCACGGCCAGCGCCAGGCAGCTCAGCGCCCGCTCACCGTTCAGCAGGATCGTGCAGGCGCCGCACTGGCCGTGGTCGCACCCCTTCTTCGGACTGGTGTTGCCCAGCCGCTCGCGCAACGCGTCCAGCAGGGAGGTACGGGTGTCGACGGTGAGGCGGTGCGCCTCACCGTCGACCCGCAGGGTGATCTCGGCGTCCATGGGGCCGCTGGTGCCCGGCCGCCCCGGCCCGGCAAACGCACCGGCCCGGCAAACGCACCGGCCCGGCGCGCCGGGCGGAGTGGACGCCCAGGTGAACGCTGCACCGACGGCGCGTGGCGGCCTTGATCACCAACGGCGTCCTGCAGTACGAAGACGACATCGACCACAAGCCAGCGGGAGGGGTCACCGACCCCGTACCCCGCACCGTGCCCCTGTCCAGGTACCCCGTCCCCAGTCCGCGGCAGCCCGTCGGCGTGCGGGGTGCTCCCCGGATGCGGGCCCGGGCCCGGGCCCGGGCCTGGACCGGCAAGCTGCTGGCGCGCCGCATCCAGAAGCGCGGCATCGACCTCTCCAGCCTGACCTTCATCCCCGAGCGGACCAAGGTGCCGCTCCAGCGGCACGGCATCGACCCCGTCCCCCGGCTGGCCCAGCTGCGGGAGGACGACCCGGTGCACCGGCTGAAGCTGCCGTTCGCCTTCTCCGTGTACCTGGTGACCGGTGCCGAGCACGTGCGGGCGGTGCTGGCCGACCGGGACAACTGGAGCAACGACATCCGGCACCTGCTGCCGGGAGCCGGACCGAGCAGCGCCGAACAGGTCGGGGGCCTGGGCTTCACCGACCCGCCGCTGCACACCCGGCTGCGCAAGATCATCACGCCGGAGTTCACGATGCGCCGGCTGGCCCGGCTCGAGCCGATGATCTCCACGATCGTGGCGCAGCGGCTCGATGCGCTGGCCGCCGCCGGGTCCCCGGCCGACCTGGCGAGGCTGGTCTCCTTCCCGGTGCCGTTCCAGACCATCTGCGCGCTGCTGGGCCTGGAGCTGGAGGACCGGGACGCCTTCGCCCGGCTCGGCGTCCAGCGCTTCGACGCCACGGCCGGCGCTGCCGCGGCCTTCGGCGCCGTCTCGGCACAGCGCGAGTTCCTCTTCGACGCCGTCGCCCGGCAGCGCGTGGAGCCCGGCCCCGGGCTGATCGGCCAGATCATCCGGGACGAGGGTGACCGGATCTCCGACGTCGACCTCGCCGGGCTGGCCGACGGGGTGTTCACCGGCGGCTACGAGACCACCGCCGGGATGATCTCGCTGAGCACGATGGTGCTGCTGCGGGACCCGGCGCACGCCGCACTGGTGCGCGACGGCTCCCGCGCGGACGTCGACCGGGTGGTCGAGGAGCTGCTGCGCCACCTGTCGGTGGTGCAGATGGCGTTCCCCCGGTTCGCCAAGCACGACCTGGACCTGTTCGGCGTGCCCCTGAAGGCCGGGGACGTCGTGCTGGCCTCACTCAGCGGCGCGAACCGTGACCCCCGGTCGGCCGGGGCCGAGCCGGAGGTCTTCGACCCCCGGCGGCAGCCGACCTCCGGCCACCTGGCCTTCGGGCACGGCATCCACCGGTGCATCGGGGCCGAGCTGGCCCGGATGGAGCTGCGGGTCGTGCTGCCGGCGTTGCTCCGCCGGTTCCCCGACCTGGCGCTGGCCGTGCCGCAGCGGGAGCTGTCCTTCCGCGAGCTGTCCTTCGTCTACGGCCTGGACGAGCTGCCCGTCCGGTTCTGAGCGCGCCCGGGCCGGGGTGTGAACTGTGCCGCGGGTGAACACCCGACGGCATACCGGTGTCCTCGTCGGGTAGTGCCCAACGGAACGCCGGCGACACACATGGAAGAGTCGGCCCTTCTCGAGGACTGGACCCCGCCCATGAGTGGAAACGCCACGCACCGCTTCAGCAACACCAGCATCCTGACCGTGCAGACGGCCGATGCCTCCCAGGTCGTCACCTCCGACGCCATCGACGAGCGGCTCGCCGACACCTACAAGCGGGTCGGGCTTCGCCCTGGCCTGCTCGAACGGCTGGCCGGCATCCGCGAGCGCCGGTGGTGGGAGGACGGCGTCACCTTCACCGACGGCGCCGCCATGGCCGGCGCCAAGGCGATCAGCGAGAGCGGCGTCGACCCGGCCGGCATCGGTCTGATGATCAACACCTCGGTCAGCCGCAAGCACCTGGAGCCCTCGACGGCCGTCGCCGTCCACCACGCGCTCGGGCTCCCCCGCTCGGCGCAGAACTTCGACGTCACCAACGCCTGCCTCGGCTTCGTCAACGGCATGGAGCTGGCTGCGGCGATGATCGACTCCGGCATGATCGAGCACGCCGTGATCGTCAACGGCGAGGACGCCCAGACGGTGCAGGACCGGACCATCGACCGGCTCAACCAGCCCGGCACCACCGCCCGGGACGTGATCGCCCAGTTCGCGACGCTGACCCTGGGCTCCGGGGCCGTCGCGATGGTCCTCGGCCGGTCCGACCAGCACCCGGAGGGCCACCGGCTGGTCGGTTCGGTCAGCCGGGCCGGCACCGAGCACCACGACCTGTGCGTCGGTGACAACGACGAGATGCGCACCGACCTGAAGGGCCTGCTGGAAGCCGGCCTGGACCTGTCGATGGACATGTGGGAGGAGGCCGCCGCGGACTTCGACTGGCAGCGCGGGATGGACCGCTACGTGATCCACCAGGTGTCCAAGGTGCACACCGCTGCCATGTGCGAGCGCTTCGGCATCGACGAGTCACGGGTGCCGAAGACCTTCCCGACCCGCGGCAACCTGGGTCCGGCCTCGGTGCCCTACACCCTGGCCAGCGCGCAGCACGAGCTGGTCGACGGCGACCGGGTCCTGCTGATGGGCATCGGCTCGGGCCTCAACGCCTCCTGCCTCGAGATCGCCTGGTGAGCGTGCCGACCGACCTCCCCGCCGACCTGCCCGGGCTCGACCCGGCCTGGTCCCGCCGGCTCACCGTCGCCGACGCCACCGGCACGAAGCACGAGTGGCACCTGCTGGACAACGGCGTCCCCGACCCCGTGGGGACGTTGCTCTGCGTGCACGGCAACCCGACCTGGTCCTACCTCTGGCGGCGGCTGGTCGCCGCCGCCCCGCCCGGGTGGCGGGTGATCGCCCCCGACCAGCTGGGCATGGGCTTCTCGGAGCGGCTCCCCGGGCCACGGCCGCTGGAGCAGCGGGTCGCCGACCTCGGTGACCTGACCGCCGCGCTGGGGGTCACCGGCCCGGTGATCACCGTCGGGCACGACTGGGGCGGGGTCATCTCGCTGGGCTGGGCGCTGGCCCACCAGGAACAGCTGCGGGGCGTCGTCCTGGGCAACACCGCCGTCTCCATGCCCGAGGGCGACCTCGGCCCGGCGGTGATCCGGCTGGCGCACGCCCCCGGGGTCCGCTCGGTGGCCACGGTCGGCACGCCGCTGTTCGTCCGGGCGACGACGGCGCTGTCCTCCCCGCGGCTGCCGGCCGACGTCCGGGACGCCTTCGCCGCGCCCTACCGGACGGCGGCCCGCCGGCGATCCGTCGGGGACTTCGTCGCCGACATCCCGTTCTCCCCCGGCCACCCCTCCCGGGCCGCGCAGGAGGCGATCGCCGAGGGCATCCGTTCCCTCGACGTCCCGGCGCTGCTGCTCTGGGGCCCTCGCGACCCGGTCTTCGGCGAGCGTTACCTGGCCGACCTGCGCGAGCGGCTCCCCCAGGCGCAGCTGCACCGCTACGAGGGCGCCTCGCACCTGCTCCCCGAGGACGCCCCGCAGTACGCCGACGCCGTCGCCCAGTGGGTCACCGACCTGGCCACCGGGCGGCCCCCCAGGGACCGGCCGCGGAGCACGGGCGCCCAGCAGCGTGGCCTCGGCTCGGCGCTGGCCGACCGGGCCGGTGACCACTCCCCCGCCGTGGTGGAGGTCGGCGGGGCCACGGTGAGCTGGGCGCAGCTGCACCGCCGGGTCGAGCACCTGGCCGCCGGGCTGACCGCCGCCGGGATCGGACCCGGGCAGCGGGTCGCGCTGCTCCTCGAGCCCTCGGTGGACCTCACCGCCGCGGTCTACGCCGTCTGGCGGGCCGGCGCGGTCATCGTCGTGGCCGACAAGGGCCTGGGCCTGCGCGGGATGCGCCGGGCGCTGCACAGCGCCCGGGTCGACGCGGTCGTCGGCGGCGCCCCCGGGCTGGCGGCCGCCCGCGCGATGCGCCTGACCGCCACCCGGATCGCGGCCACCACGCTGCCCGCGGCCGCGGCCCGCGCCCTGGGGGTGGCGCACACGCTGCCGGAGCTGGAACGTGCGGGCAGCACCGCGCCCGCACCGCCGGAGACCGACCTGGACACCGACTGCGCCGTCCTGTTCACCTCCGGCGCCACCGGTCCGGCCAAGGGCGTCGTCTACACCCTGCGCCAGGCGATGGCCCAGCTGGACCTGGTCGGTGCGACCTACGGGCTGACCCCCGACGACCGGCTGGTCGCCGGGTTCGCGCCGTTCGCCCTCTTCGGCCCGGCCCTCGGCATCGGCTCCGCGGTGCCCGACGTCGACGTGACCGCACCCGGGTCGCTGACCGCCGCCGCGCTCGCCGACGCCGCGGCCGCGATCGACGGGACGGTCGTGTTCGCCTCACCGGCCGCGCTGCGCCGGGTCGTCGCCACCGCCGGTGAGCTGACCGGGCCGCAGCGGACCGCGCTGGGCCGGGTGCGCCTGCTCATGTCGGCCGGGGCACCGGTGCCGCTGCCGCTGCTCCGGGAGCTGCGCCAGGTGCTGCCCGCGGCCGCCGCGCACACCCCGTACGGGATGACCGAGGCGCTGCCGGTCACCGACGTCTGCGCGACCGAGATCGAGGCCGCCGGGCCCGGGAACGGGGTCTGCGTCGGCCGTCCGCTGCCCGGCGTCGAGGTGCGGGTCAGCCCCCTCTCCACCACCGGGGCGGCCGACGGCGAGCTCACCGACACCGTCGGCACGACCGGCGAGATCGCCGTCCGGGCCGCCCACGTCAAGGACCGCTACGACGCCCTGTGGGCCACCGAGCGCGCCGCGTCCCGCGACCCGGGCTGGCACCGGACCGGCGACGTCGGGCACCTGGACGCCGAGGGCCGGCTGTGGGTCGAGGGCCGGCTGCCGCACGCGGTCACCACCGCTGCCGGGGTGGTGACGCCGGTCGGCGTCGAGCAGCGGGTGGAGCTGCTCGACACGGTCTCCTCCGCCGCCGTGGTCGGCGTGGGACCGGCCGGCGCCCAGGTCGTGGTGGTCGTCGTCGTCCCGGCCGACGGCGTGCGCCGCCGGGCCGGGTTCGAGCTCGCCGGCCCCGCCCTGGCCGACGCCGTCCGCGCGGCCGCCGGCACCGAGGTCGCCGCCGTCCTGGTCACCGGCCGGCTGCCGGTCGACATCCGGCACCAGTCGAAGATCGACCGGCGGGAGGTGGCCCGGCAGGCGACCCGCACGCTCGCCGGTGCGCGGGCGCGCACCCGATGAGGGTGCTGGTCACCGGAGCCAGCGGCATGCTCGGCCGGGCCACGGTGCAGGGCCTGCTGGGCCGGGGCGACGAGGTGACCGTGCTGCAACGCCGGCCGGCCGGGCTGCCCTGCCGGGAGGTGCGCGGGGACGTCGCCGACCCGGCCGTGGTGGCCCGCGCGGTGGCGGGGCAGGACGCCGTGGTGCACCTGGCCGCCAAGGTCGACGTCACCGGCCGGTGGGCGGAGTACGCGCGGGCGAACATCGAGGGCACCCGCACCGTGGTCGGCGCCTGCCGGCAGGCGGGGGTGGGCCGGCTGGTGCACGTCTCCTCGCCGTCGGTGGCGCACGGCGGCTCGGCACTGGTCGGGGTGGGCGCGCAATCGGCCGACCCGGCGCGGGCCCGCGGCAACTACTCCCGCTCCAAGGCCGTCGCCGAGCAGCTGGCACTGGCGGCGGACGACGCCGCCCTCGCCGTCCTCGTCGTGCGGCCGCACCTGGTCTGGGGGCCCGGGGACACCCAGCTGGTCGAGCGGATCGTCGAGCGGGCCCGGGCCGGGCGGCTGCCGGTGATCGGCTCGGGCGCCGCGTTGATCGACACCACCTACGTGGACAACGCCGCCGACGCGCTGCTGGCCGCCGTCGACGCCTGCGGGCCGGTGCACGGGGAGGCGCTGGTGGTCTCCAACGGCGAGCCCCGGCCGGTCGCCGAGGTCATCGACCGGTTGTGCCGCGCCGCCGGGGTCCCCGGACCGAGCCGCCGGGTGCCGTTCGGAGCGGCCTGGATCGCCGGGGGTCTCGTCGAGGCGTTCTGGGCCGCGACCCAGCGCCGGAGCACTCCCCCCCTGACCCGGTTCCTCGCCGAGCAGTTGGCGACCGCGCACTGGTTCGACCAGCGCCGCACCCGGGAGGCGCTGCGCTGGACGCCTCGGGTCTCGCTGGACGACGGCTTCGCCCGGCTCACCCAGGCCTACGCGGCGGCCTGAGCCCGGGATGCGCACGGTGCAGGACGGCGGGGCAGGCGAGGATGCGGCCTTCGCGCGGTTCGTGGCCGAGCGCCGCCCGGCTCTGCTGCGGACCGCACTGTTGCTGACCGGGAACCGGTCCACCGCCGAGGAGCTGGTGCAGCGGGCGCTGACCCGCACCCGGCGCGGCTGGCCCACGGACGATCCGCTGGCCACCGCCCGCCGGGCCCTGGCCACCGGCGCCACCGGCCGGGGCCCGCGCGCCGAGCAGGTCATCGAGCAGCTGCCCGATCCGCTCGCCCCGGCGGTGGACGACGAGCTGGCCCGGGCGCTGCGCGAGCTCCCTCCGCGCACCCGGGCCGCCACGGTCTTCCACATCGTCGAAGGCCTGGACGCGGATGCGGTCGCCGCGCTGCTCGGCCGCCCGGTGACGGAGGTCGAGGCGGCGGCCGCCGCGGGCGCCGTACAGCTGCAGCCGGCCGCGCGTCCGGACCCCTTCCGGCGCGAGCAGCCGACGACGGACGACCAGCGGCTGCGCGACGGGCTGGGCCGGCTGGCCGGGGCCCCGGGCCGGTGGCGGCTGGACGCCGAGCAGGCCGTCGCCGACGTCGGGCACCGCCGGACCGGGCGGCGGCGACGGGTGCTCGCCGCGGCGGTTGCCGCCCTGGTCCTCACCGGCGCGGTCGGCACGCTGACCCGGCCGGCGCCGGAGCCCCTCGCGGCGGCGTCCCCGGCCACCCCCGCCGTGGACGCCGGGCCGTCCGTCCGCGCCGCCCCCGTGCTGACCGGTCCGACCCGCGGCTCCCTCGCCGACGACCCCGGCTTCCTCGCCGCCGTGCAGCAGGCCGACTGGGGTGGGCTGGTGGCGCCGCCGGTCCCCGACCGGACGGTCGTCTTCGCCGGCGACACCCCCTCGGGGCGGGCAGCGCTCGTCGTCGGCACGGTCGACGAGGACTTCCGCGGCACCTGGCTGATCGGGCCGGCCGGGGCCCCGGCGGAGGCTCTCGTGCCGCACCTGCCACCAGGGCTGGCCCGCAGCCGGCCGGTCACCCTGCTGCTGGGCGGGCCGGGCCCGGCGTCGCTGGTGGTGGTCGCCGGACGGGGCGACACGATCGAGGTCTCCGACCGGCTGATGGTCGGCCCCCGCGGCACCGTCGCCCGCAGCTACACGCCGGTCGACGCAGCCGGGGGTGTGGCCGTCGTCCCGGCCACCACCACCGAGGACGGCCCGGCGCTGAGCGTCCGGGTCACCCGGGAGGGGCGACTGGTGCACCGGTCGGCGGTCGACTGGCCCGGCGACCGGCCGGGCCGGACCACCCCGCTCCCCGTGCTCGACGCGGTGCGCCCGACCCTCCAGGAGCCCGACGAGCGGGTGGTCGCCGCCGCGCTGGTCGGCCTGGCGGTGCCGCTGGGGGTCGAGCCCGCCGGGCTGCAGCCGGAGCTGCTGTGGTCGGGCGCCCTGCCGCTGCGCCGGGGGCCGGGCACCGTCGCCGTCGTCGTCGGCCGCAGCCCCGGCGGGGCGCTGGTCGTCACCACCTGGGCCGGGGGCGGTGGCGGGGCCGTCGCCTGCGGCACCGTCACCCCGGCCGGAAGCACCCCGGTGGCGTCCCTGACCGTGGCCCGGACGTGCACGGTCGACCTGCCGGGGCTCGGGCAGTCCGGGGACGGCAGCTGGCTGGTCGTCACCGCGCCACCGGAGGCGACCGCCGTCGAGGTGCTCGGCGCCACCGGCCGGACGCTGGCCCGGCTGCCGCTGACCGGGGGCGGCACGGTCGTCGCGCTCCCCGAAGGCGCCCGGGACGTGCGGACCCTGGACGCCGCGGGCCGGCCGCTGAGGCAGGTCCCGGTGGCGCCGATGGCCGGTGAGCCGTTCGGCGACTTCGGGTCCGGGCCGCCGGGCTGAGCGGCTCACGCCGGCACCGTCGGCACTGTGCGTTCGACCTTCCCGCTCCGTAACGCGTAGCGACGGCGGAGGAAACACCGCGTACATAACTTCGCTCGGCAGTGGGCCGCCGTCCCGCCGCACCGCCGTCGTCGAAGGAGCACCTTGCGCATGAGCACCCCCGCACCTCGTCAGCTCGTCGTCGTCGGCGGCGGGATGGTCGCCCACCGGCTGGTCGAGGCGCTCGTCGACCGCGGTGGGGTGGCCGACGGGGGCTGGCAGGTGACCGTGCTGGCCGAGGAGCCGCGCGCCCCCTACGACCGGGTCGCCCTGACCTCCTACTTCTCCGGCCGGGACCCACAGGACCTGGCCCTCGGCGACCCGGGCCTCTGGGACACCCCGGGGGTGCAGCTGCGCCGCGGCGAGCGGGTGACCGAGGTCGACCGCGCCGCCCGGGTGGTGCGGACGGCGGGCGGACGGGAGCACGGCTACGACGCGCTCGTGCTCGCCACCGGCTCCGCGCCGTTCGTCCCCCCGGTCGAGGGGAAGGACCTCCCCGGCTGCTTCGTCTACCGCACGATCGACGACGTCGCCGCGCTCCGCCAGTACGTGTCCGAGGTCGACACCCGGCGGCAGGAGGACGTCAGCCCCCGCCCGGTCACCGGCGCCGTCGTCGGCGGTGGGCTGCTCGGGCTGGAGGCCGCCGGCGCGCTGACCGCCCTGGGCGTGCAGACCCATGTGGTCGAGTTCGCCCCCCGGCTGATGCCGCTGCAGGTCGACGAGGGCGGCGGCGAGGCGCTGCAGCGGCTGGTCGGCGCGCTCGGCGTCCAGGTGCACGCCGGCACGGCGACGGCCAAGCTGACCGCGGGCCGGGACGGCCGGGTCGCCCGGATGCACGCCGCCGAGGGGTCCGCGGCGGGGCTGACCCACCTGGACGTCGACGTCGTCGTGTTCGCCGCGGGTGTGCGCCCGCGCGACGAGCTGGCCCGGGCCTGCGAGCTCCCGGTCGGCCCGCGCGGCGGCGTGGTCGTCGACCCCAGCTGCCGCACCGAGGACCCGGCCGTCTGGGCGATCGGCGAGGTCGCCTGCCTGGACGGGCGCACCTGGGGCCTGGTGGCGCCCGGCTACACGATGGCCGAGATCGTCGCCGACCAGCTGCTCGGCGGCGCCGCGGAGTTCCCCGGCGCGGACCTGTCGACCAAGCTGAAGCTGCTCGGGGTGGACGTCGCCAGCTTCGGCGACGCGTTCGGCAGCTCACCCGGCGCGCTGTCGGTCGTCTACGGCGACCCGGTCGCCGGGGTCTACAAGAAACTGGTCCTCTCCGACGACGCGCGCACGCTGCTCGGCGGCATCCTGGTCGGCGACGCGAGCGCCTACGCCGGGCTGCGGCCACTCGTCGGCCGCGAGCTCGGCGGCGACCCGGCCGCCTGGCTGCTGCCCGAGGGCGCCGAGGGTGGGCCCGCCTCGGCCGAGCTGCCCGACGACGCCGCCGTCTGCTCGTGCAACAACGTCACCGCCGGGTCGATCCGCGACGCCGTCCGCTGCGACGGGTGCACCGACCTGGGCGCGGTGAAGGCGTGCACCAAGGCCGGCACGAGCTGCGGCTCCTGCCTGCCGCTGGTGAAGAAGCTGGTGACCACCGAGCTGGCGGCCGCCGGGGTCACGGTCAGCTCGGCGCTGTGCGAGCACTTCGACGTCAGCCGGGCGCAGCTGTTCGACGTCGTCCGGGTCACCGGGATCACCAGCTTCAGCGAGCTGGTCGACCGGCACGGCCGCGGCCGCGGCTGCGACATCTGCAAGCCGGTGGTCGCCTCCATCCTGGCCAGCCTGGACTCCGGGCACGTGCTGGACGGCGAGCGGGCGACGCTGCAGGACACCAACGACCACGTGATGGCCAACATCCAGAAGGACGGCACCTACTCGGTGGTGCCGCGCATCCCCGGCGGGGAGGTGACGCCGGAGGGGCTGATCGCGATCGGTGAGGTGGCCCGCGACTTCGGCCTCTACACCAAGATCACCGGCGGTCAGCGGATCGACCTGTTCGGCGCCCGGATGGAGCTGCTGCCCGCGATCTGGGAGCGGCTGGTGGCCGCCGGCTTCGAGTCCGGGCACGCCTACGGCAAGTCGCTGCGCACGGTGAAGTCCTGCGTGGGCTCGACCTGGTGCCGGTACGGCGTGCAGGACTCGGTGGCCCTGGCGATCGCCCTGGAGCTCCGCTACCGCGGGCTGCGCTCACCGCACAAGATCAAGCTCGGGGTGTCCGGCTGCGCGCGGGAGTGCGCCGAGGCACGCGGCAAGGACGTCGGGGTCATCGCCACCGACAACGGCTGGAACCTCTACGTCGGCGGCAACGGCGGCTTCACCCCGCGGCACGCGAAGCTGCTGGCCGAGGACCTGGACACCGAGACGCTGGTGCGCACCATCGACCGCTTCCTCGTCTACTACGTGCGCACCGCCGACCGGCTGCAGCGCACCGCGCCGTGGCTGGAGGAGATCGAGGGCGGGCTGGAGCACGTGCGCGCCGTCGTCCTGGACGACAGCCTGGGCATCGCCGCCGACCTGGACGCGGCGATGGCCGACCACGTCGAGGGCTACACCGACGAGTGGCGCGCCACCCTGGAAGACCCGGAGAAGCTGCGCCGGTTCGCCTCCTTCGTCAACGCCCCCGACTCCCCCGACCCGTCGCTGTCCTACGTCGTGGAGCGGGGGCAGCCCCGGCCGAGCACCGCGGCGGAACGGACGGCCGGCGAGGCCGCCGGCGCCGTCCTGGTGGCCGGCCCCCGACTGGAGGTGTTCTCCCGATGACCGCGACCCTGCCCCCCGACACCGCAGTCCCGGTCCAGCCCGGCTGGACCACCGTCTGCCGGTACGCCGACCTGCAGCCCGAGCGTGGCGTGGCCGCCCTGGTCGGTGACCAGCAGATCGCGGTGTTCCGGCTCTTCGACGGCACGCTGCACGCCGTCGGGCACCGCGACCCGGTGAGCGGTGCGCACGTGATCGCCCGGGGCATCGTCGGCACCCGCGGCGAGGCACCGACGGTCGCCTCTCCGATGTACAAGCAGGTGTTCGACCTGCGCACCGGGGTCTGCCTGGAAGCACCGGCCGACGCCGCCCTGCGGCTGCCGGTCCACCCGGTGCGCCTGCGCGACGGCTGGGTGGAGATCGGCGCGGCCGAGGAGCAGCCGGGCGGCTGAGCCGCGGTTTGCCCGGGACCGATGAGTGCGGCTCCGCACGACGGTCCTGTCTCCGGGGAGACAGGCGACCGGGACGGAGAACACCATGCGCAGAGTCGTGGCCCAGATGGCGGTGTCGCTCGACGGGTACTTCGAGGGCCCGGACGGTGACATCGGCTGGCACCACGTCGACGAGGAGCTGCACGACCACTTCAACCAGCAGCTCGCGACGATGAGCGCCTTCCTCTTCGGCCGGGTGACCTACGAGCTGATGGAGCGGTACTGGCCGGCGGCGGACCAGGACCCCGACAGCTCGCCCACCGAGGCGGAGTTCGCCGGCATCTGGCGGGAGATGCCCAAGGTGGTCTACTCGAGCAGCCTCGCCGCGCCAGGGCCGAAGGCAACCCTGGTGCGCCACGTCATGCACGACGAGGTGCGGGCACTCCAGGCGCAGCCCGGGGGCGACATGGTCCTGCGCGGAGCGCTGTTGGGCGCGGCATTCCGGCAGCACGACCTCATCGACGAGTACCGGCTCTACGTGAACCCCGTCCTGCTGGGGGCCGGGCGCCTGCTCTTCGGTCCTGGCGAGAAGCCCATGGACCTGCGCCTGGTCGAGACCCGCGCCTTCGGCAACGGCGTCGTCCTGCTGCGGCACGAACGGCCCCACTGACCGCGGGGAGCGCGGGGTCGATCGCGCCGTAGGCTCCCCCGGTGCCAGAGCCGGCCCCCTCATCCCGGACGCCGCGGGGCGGGGTGCCGGCCGCCCGGCAGGCGCTGGCGCTCCTCCAGGCGCTGGCCCGCTCCCCCGGCGCCGTCCCCGCGGCAGCGCTGGCCCGCGACCTCGGGTTGCCGCGGTCGACGACGTACCACCTGCTCGCCGAGCTGGTCGACGCCGGCTTCGTCGTGCACCTGCCCGAGGAACGCCGCTACGGGCTGGGCGTGAGCGCCTTCGAGATCGGCAGCGCCTACTCCCGCCAGGAGCCGCTGGCCCGGCTGGCCCGCCCGGTGCTGGCCCGGCTGGTCGACGCGGTCGGCCACTCCGCGCACCTGGCGGTGCTGCACGGCCGGGAGGTGCTCTACGTCGTCGAGCAGCGGGCCCCGGGCCGGCCGCCGCTGGTGACCGACGTGGGCGTCCGGCTGCCGGCCCAGCTGACCGCCAGCGGCCGGGCCCTGCTGGCCGGGCTGCCGCCGGCCCAGGTGCGGGCGCTGTTCCCCGACGCGACCGCGTTCGTCGACCGGCACGACCTGGGTCCCCGACGGCTCTCGGAGCTGCGCCGGCTGCTGGGTGCGGTCCGCCGGGCCGGGTACGCCGACGAGGACGGCGAGGTCACCCCGGGCTTCGCCTCGGTCGCCGCGGCGGTGCACGACCACGCCGGCCGGCCGGCGGCCGCGGTGGCGGTCACCTTCCCCACCGAGGACGTCGATGTCTCGGGCCGGACGGAGCTGGCGCAGCGGGTGGCCCGGGCGGCCGGTGAGCTGACCCGCCGGATCAACGGCCGTCGCCCCGGCTGAAACGTCTGGGATACCGGACAGCACCCGGCTCAGGAGCCTGGATCCGCTGCCGCTGGCCAGGTCAGATGGAGCCATGAGCACAGCGGTGGACACAGAGCAGGTCGTCGTCGGCAGCGGACCGGTCACCCCGGAGGACGTCGTCCGGGTGGCCCGGGACGGCTACGGCGTGCGGCTGTCCGAGGAGGCGCTGGCCGGGATCGCCGCCACCCGCGAGGTCGTCGAGCGGTTGGCCGACGACGACCGCCCGCACTACGGCGTCTCCACCGGGTTCGGCGCGCTGGCCACCCGGCACATCCCGGTCGACCAGCGGGCCCAGCTGCAGCGCAGCCTGATCCGCTCGCACGCCGCCGGCTCCGGCCCGGAGGCGGAGCGCGAGGTGGTGCGGGCGCTGATGCTGCTGCGGCTGTCGACGCTGGCGACCGGGCGCACCGGCGTCCGGCCGGAGACGGCCCGCAGTTACGCGGCGATGCTGGACGCCGGGATCACCCCGACCGTGCACGAGTACGGCTCGCTCGGGTGCTCCGGGGACCTCGCGCCGCTGTCGTCGATCGCGCTCGCGCTGATGGGCGAGGGCACCGTCCGGGACGTCGCCGGGGTGCTGCGGCCGGCCGCCGAGGCGCTGGCCGACGTCGGGCTCGCCCCGGTGCAGTTGGCCGAGAAGGAGGGCTTGGCGCTGGTCAACGGCACCGACGGGATGCTCGGCATGCTGGTGCTCGCACTGGCCGACCTGCGCCGGCTGCTGAGCACCGCCGACGTCGCCGCGGCGATGAGCGTGGAGGCGCTGCTGGGCAGCGACGCGGTGTTCGCCGCCGACCTGCAGGGGCTGCGCCCGCACCCCGGGCAGGCCGACTCCGCGGCCAACCTGCGGGCGCTGCTGGCCGGCAGCGGCGTGATGGCGAGCCACCGCGGCCCGGAGTGCACCCGGGTGCAGGACGCCTACTCGCTGCGCTGCGCCCCGCAGGTCCACGGCGCCGCCCGGGACACCGCGGCACACGCCGCCACCGTGGCCGAGCGGGAGCTGGCCGCCGCGATCGACAACCCGGTGGTCACCGTGGACGGGCGGGTGGAGTCCAACGGCAACTTCCACGGCGCCCCGGTCGGCTACGTGCTGGACTTCCTGGCGATCGCTGTCGCCGACGTGGCCAGCATGAGCGAGCGGCGCACCGACCGGTTTCTCGATGCCTCCCGCAGCCACGGGCTCCCGCCCTTCCTGGCCCATGACGCCGGGGTCGACTCCGGCCACATGATCGCCCAGTACACCGCCGCGGGGATCGTCAGCGAGCTGAAGCGGCTCGCGGTGCCGGCCAGCGTCGACTCGATCCCCTCCTCGGCGATGCAGGAGGATCACGTCTCGATGGGCTGGCACGCCGCCCGCAAGCTGCGCCGGGCGCTGGACGGGCTGACCCGGGTGCTGGCCATCGAGGTGCTCACCGCAGCCCGGGCGCTGGACCTGCGCGCCCCGCTGCAGCCGGCCGCGGCCACGGGCGCGGTGCGGGACGCCGTCCGAGCTGCCGGGGTGCCCGGCCCCGGCCCCGACCGGCACCTGGCCCCGGAGATCGAGACCGCCGTCCAGCTGGTCGCCGACGGCGCCGTGCTCGCCGCCACCGGGCTGCCGCTGCGCTGAGCCGAGCCCCGATCGGTGAAGTGAGCTGGCCAGATCTCGTGATGCCCTGGAGCTGCGCACGGCAGCGGCTTCGATACAGCGCCACCGTGCCCACGACGGTTCCGACCGCGACCAAGCCGGACCCCCACCTGACGACGCTCCCGCCGGAGGCGACAGACATCAGCATGATCACGACACCAGCCAAGATGACGAGGAGGGCCGATCGCTTCTCACTGAGCGCCTGACCGCATCTGGAGGTAACTGGTGACCTGGTTTTGGTGGCTTCTCGGGCTGACCCTCGTTCTCGTGATGGTTGATCGGCTCGCAACCTCGGCGGAGGGACGCGGATGGCTCTACTGGCGCAATCGCAAGCCCTCCACAAGCGGAGGGTCCGGCATCTTGGGGGACCTCATGACTGCCTTGCAGCCGAGTCATCAGGTCATGCAGCAGGAACTAGAGCACCGAGACATTCTCAGGGACGACATCCAGTCCGACCAACACGGGACGCCACGCTCCTGGATCGACTTGAGTGACGGCAAGGCGTGGACAGCTCCGTACCGAGGCCAGTGACTATGGCGGGATCTGCTGGTTCGCCGCCCCCATCGACAGGGGACGTCATCTCAGGATCGTCGCCAACCCGCCTCGTCACCATCGCCTGACGGAATGGGCCTTGCCGGCGGGCGGTCAGCGCCGTCTCGATCCGCGGCCTTGTCGCCGCCCTGGCCAGGGGAGACCCAGAGAGTCTGGTGCTCGGGTTCGACCGATGGGTCCGGCACGGGGAGCCACGTAGCGGGAGACCCGCCAGGTGGGCATCGGCTGGCCGGCGGGGGTGAGGTCGTGCATCGTGGTCACCGTGTGCGGGGTCCTTCATGCCCATCGCCCGACTGGGTAGCCGCGATCTGCGGGGAACGGAGGCCTCTCCCGTGCAGCAACTGTTGGCCGTGGTGAATCGTGCCGCGGGAGACATGGATGACGATTCGGTGGAGTCGGCGTTGACCGCCCTCCGTGAGGGTGCCGACGTCACCGTGGCAGCGACCGCAGGCCCCGGGGAGCTGCTGCGGGCGGTGAGAGGTCGAGGTGACCGGCGGCTGGTCGTCATCGGTGGCGACGGGTCCGTCCATGCGGCGGTCACGGCACTGGACGCGGTGGAAGGCCTGGACGCGGATGCTCCCGTGGGGATCATCCCGCGGGGGACCGGCAACGACCTGGCCCAGGCGCTCGGGCTGCCGCTGGATCCGGCGGAGAGCGCCGCCGTCGTTCTGACGGGAGCTCCTCGCCCGCTGGACGTCGTGCGGGACGACGTCGGTGGCCTGGTCGTCAATGCCGTCCACCTTGGCGCCGGTGCTCGGGCGGGCGCGGAGGCGGCCCGGTTCAAGGACCGACTGGGGTCGGCGGCGTACCCGCTGGGCGCCGTCATCGCCGGCGTGACGACCGCTGGTTGGCACCTACGGGTCGAGGTCGACGGCCGGGGCGTCGTGCCCCACGCCGCGGGGTCGTCGCCCGATCGGACCACGGGCGTGCTGATGGTCGGCGTCTGCAACGGACCGACCGTCGGCGGGTCCACCCCCCTGGCCCCGGACGCGCTGGTGGACGACGGACTCCTCGATGTCGTCGTGTCCACCGCGACAGGTCCGCTGGCGCGGGCCACCTTCGCGGCGGCGCTGAACACCGGGCGGCACGTCGAACGCGACGACGTCCTCGTCGTGCGGGGGCGGGAGGTATCGGTGTCGGGCGACTCGGTCGACCTCGTCGCGGACGGCGAACTCGAGGAGGGAGTGGTCTGCCGGACGTGGCGGGTGGAACACCACGCCTGGTCGGTGCTCGTGCCACGCTGACGGGTCGGTACCCCGGACGGGATGCCGGTGTGGGACCGGTGATGGCTGTGTCCGTGCTCGGCCGGTCGGACACACCACGCCAGCGGACTCGACCTTCTCCGGCAAGGACCAGCCCTGCAGCACGCCGAGGCTCGCGCCGGCTTTCACTGACCGCGCCTGTCAAGGGTGACCGCAACGAGCACCACTCGTCGCCTCACTGCCGAGCCCTGATGCCAGGACACGGCGCGGCCGGATCGCCCGCTCGACCCACAGCTCCTGAACACCACTGTGTTGCATTCCTTGTCAGTGTGTTGCGAGTACGCAACACTAAAGTCGTGACAGACAAGGCCGCAGGTACCAGCAAGCAGCTGCACAACCGTCTTGCAGTACTGCGCGCCGAGCGGGGCATCACTCGTCGCCAGCTGGCCGAGGTGGTGGGCATCAACGTCCAGACCGTCGGCTTCCTCGAACGCGGCGACTACGGCCCCTCCGTGGAGCTCGCCCTACGCCTGGCCGACCACTTCGACCTACCTGTGGAAGCGATCTTCTCCCTGACCCCGTTCCCGCCCATGTCGGCACAGCTGTACGCCACCCCAACGACAGGAGCGTCCTCGTGAACGTCCCCGACACCAGCACCCAGCCCAGCAACGCACAGCGCCGTGCGCAGCTGCGCACGCAGATGGAAACGCGCATGCAAGAGCAGCGCCAGCGCCCCTTGCCCACCTGGCTTGCCAGCCGTAGCGGGCGGCGCACCCTGTCCCTGATCCCGGCCGCCACTTTCACCGTCGGCGTGCTCGCTGCCGCGGTCAGCGACACGATCCCCGGGGCGTTCCTCGGGCTGGCCGTGGCGATCCTCGGCACCACCGGGATCCTCTTGCTGCGCCGCGCGACCCGGATGCTCGACACCGCGCCCGAGAACCTGCTCGACGAGCGTGAGATCGGCGAACGCGACCAGGGCTACCGCCGCGGCTTCCAGCTCACGCTGACCTTGCTGGGAACGCTGATGCTCCTCGCGGCCCTCGACGCCTTCCTCGCCAAGACCGCCACCACTGAGCTCTTCGCCGGCGCCGGCTGGATCACGCTGACCATCGCCTCGTTCCTGACCGTCAGCATGCTGCCCTCGGCTGCCCTCGCGTGGAACTGGTCAGCTCCCGTGGACGATCTGGACGACTGAAGCTGTCCACCGCCGCGCACCCAAGACCCGCGTCTGGCAGATAAAGGACGTTCTCGGCCACCTCCTCTGCCCGGAGCTCCGGCGCCGGCCACGCTGGGCCGCTGATCGACGAGCTGTTCTGGATCAGTTGCCGTAGGTGGTGCTGTGATGGAGCCCGTGATGACCCGTGAGCGCCCGGCCGGTGACTTCGACTACGAGCGGCATGGCCAGGGCTACGCGGTCCTGCGCCAGACCGACCCGCGGATCGAGGCAAGGGTGCACGCGGCCCTCGGCGTCAGCCGGACGGTGCTCAACGTCGGCGCCGGGGCGGGGTCTTACGAGCCGACCGACCGGTACGTGCTGGCGGTCGAGCCGTCGGCGGCGATGCGGGCTCAGCGCCCTGCCACGGCAGCGCCGGCGGTCGACGCGGCGGCCGAGCGGCTGCCCTTCGACGACGACAGCTTCGACGCGGCCATGGCCACGGTGACCGTCCACCAGTGGAGCGACGTCGAGCAGGGTCTACGCGAGATGCGACGGGTCAGCCGTGGTCCGGTCGTCATCCTCACCATCGACGCCTCGGTGCTGCAGCACTTCTGGCTGGCCGACTACTTCCCCGAGGTCATCGCCCTCGACCAGACGCGGTTCCCCACGATCGAGCAGGTGACGGGCGCCCTTGCCCACGGCAGCGCCGAGGTGCGCGTCGACGTGGTGCCGGTTCCTGCTGACTGCGTCGACGGGTTCGGGGAGGCGTTCTACGCCCGCCCGGAGGCCTTCCTGCGCCCGGAAGTCCGTGCCGCTACCTCGGGCTTCGGTCTGACCGACCCGGCCGCCGTGCAGCGCGGCTTGGAGCGTCTTGAGGAGGACCTGGCCAGCGGGGCGTGGGGCCAGGCGCATGGCCACGTGCGCGAGCTGGCCGACTACGACGGCGCCCTGCGCCTTATCACCGCGACCCCCTGAACACATCACGACGCGGACCACGCCGTGCCCGCCAACGCTTCCTTCTGCGTCCAACGCGATACCGAAGGTGGGGGAACGCCCCGCCCTCGCCGGCATGCTCCTCAGGTGATGATGCACCGATGGAGCTGGAGGTAGCTGCAGCTCCATCGGTGACCTCGACCCGGCCGTCGAAGTCTGGCGCGCAGCCAACGCTGCTCGAGGACTCGCGCCCACCGCCGAGCGCACCGCAGGCGTGCAGGAGAAGGTGCGTGCGGTGGATGCCCTCATGGTCGTCGTACGTGAAGGCAGCAACGTGGTCGCCATGGCCCTGGCTGAACCTGGCCGTTCAGATGACGGGGGTCGGGGGATCACACCCGGGCATGGCCCCGTGTCGATGGTCTTCGTCGCCCCCGAGCGCTGGGGCCGAGGGATTGGCAGAGCCTTGATGACCGGACTGCACCAGTACGCGACAGCCCGGGGCTGGACCACCACAACGCTGTGGATTTGAGCGTTGACCGAAGACGCCCGTTTCTGGGCCTGCTCGCGCGGCTCTTGACTTGTCAGGCGTTTATGCAGGTCGGCCGGCGGGTCAACCGGCCCAGAACCCGTGCCCGAAATCAACGGCTCGAATCTGCCGGCCCCTGACGTTTGTGGGCCGCTCCGGCTAGCGTTCACTTCCAGCTACCAGGCAAGACCTACTACCTCAGCTACTATGTCTCGCATGGCACTGGATCCAGACCGTCGCACCCAGCTGCTACGCGGCGCGTTGGACACCTGCCTGCTCGCTCTGCTGGCACGCCGACCGACCCATGCCTACGACGTCGTCGTCCAGCTGGAGAAGCAAGGGCTGCCCGGGGTTGGCTACGGCACCGTCTACCCCCTGATGGGGCGTCTGCGCCGGCAGGGATTGGTCACCGAGCGCACCGAGCCCAGCCCCAGCGGGCCCCCCCGCAAGGTCTTCGAGGTCTCCCCCGCGGGAGCCCAAGCACTCACCGAGTGGACCCAGCAGTGGGTCGACACGACATCGGCCATCACCGGACTCCTCGCCTCCGCCGGAGCCCTCGACAACCCTGAGGTGAGCCCCAGTGTCCAGAGCTGACAACAAGACGGTCCCCGGCGAGCAGATCGACGCCACCATCGCCGAGCTGGACCGAAGCCTGCGACGCCTGCACCTGACCCGCAGCGACCGCCGGACGGTCCTCGAAGAGGTGCGTGTCGACCTTCAGGCGGCCGCGGACGATGGAGTCAGTCCGGCTGCCCTCATCGACTCAGACATCGACGCCTTCGCCCGAGAAGCCATCGAGGTAGGCGGATACATCCCTCGGCCGCGGGACTACCCGCGCGTCCTGCTCGGCGGCATCCTCACCGCGGTCGGCGTCGTCGTCGCCGCGTATGTGCTCATCGTCCTGATCCTCACCCCGCTGCTGTCCTCCTGGTTCACCCTCCCTGGCAGCTACCCCAGCGCAGGTCCGCTCCTTGTCTACGGGGCACTCGTCCTGGCGGGGTTGATCGGCACGCTCGCCGGCCTGAGGTGGCTACTGGCGGGACGGCCCGCCGCCCGGGCGACGCTGCGGAAGGCTGCCCTACTGCTGCCGATCGGGGCAGCCGCCGGCATCGCCGGCCTGCTCGCCGTCGCCGATGATCCCGACTACCGCACCACCGAGGGCACCGTCACTGTGCAGGCACTCCTCGTGGTGCTGGGTGTCGCGGTCGCGCTGGGCATCGCACGGTGGTGGGCGCTACGAACCACCTCCGATGACACCACCAGCACCTCGGCCACGCCGTGACGACGCCCGCGGCGCCGGAGTCGGCCTCGATCATCGCCGCCCGCCAGCTGGCCAACGAAGCGCACACCCGCCGCTTCCAAGAGGCCCGGAGCGCACCCACACGCCGAGACGTTCCTGCGGCTCCGCCGACCGTAAGATAAAGGACGTTTCCTACGGGTCGACAGAGTGAGCACTGACCAGAGCTTGCGGCGCCCGCCGCGGTCACGTCAGACGGTACGGGCCGAGCCCTTGTCGCCGGTGCGGTCGCTTCTGGGGTGACCGCCGCCCTGGTCGTCGCCTTCGGCCGTCGGTGCACCTAGTCGGCGAGCAGCTGGTCGCGGACCTCGCGGCGGAGCACCTTGCCGATCTGCGAGCGGGGCAGGTCGTCGACCGCCACGATCCGTCGCGGCACCTTGTAGCCGGCCAGCGACCCACGGATCGACTCCCGGACGGCGTCCAGGTCCAGCTCCCGCTCCAGCACCACCGCGGCGACGACGTCCTCCCCGTTCTTGCCGGGCAGGCCGACGACGGCGGCGTCGGTGATGCCGTCGACCGCCTTCAACACCTCCTCGACCTCGGAGGGGTAGACGTTGAAGCCGCCGGTGATGATCAGCTCCTTGATCCGGTCGACGATCCGGACGAACCCGTCGTCGTCGACCTCGACCACGTCGCCGGTGCGCAGCCAGCCGCCGGGCAGCAGCACGGCGGCGGTCTCCTCCGGGCGGTTCCAGTAGCCGGAGAACACCTGCGGGCCCTGCACCAGCAGCTCGCCGCGCTCCCCCGGCGCCCGCTCGACGGTCGGGTCCTCCGGGTCGACCACCCGCATCCGGGTCGACGGGAACGGCAGGCCGACGGTGCCGGGGCGACGCGTCGGCCCGACCGGGTTGCCGATCACGATGGGTGAGGCCTCGGTCATCCCGTAGCCCTCCACGACCAGCCCGCCGGTCACCCGCTCCCACAGCTGCGCGGTCTCCAGCGGCAACGGCATCGCCCCGGAGATCGCCACCCGGGTGCCCGACAGGTCCACGCCGCGCTCCTCGGCCGCGGTGGCCAGCCGCTGGTACATCGGCGGCACGCCGGGGAAGAACGTCGGCGGTCTCTTCTTGGCCGCGGCCAGCACCTGGTCGACGTCGAAGCGCGGGAACAGCACGAGCACCGCACCCAGCCGCACGGCCGCGGCCAGGCACAGCAGCACGCCGTAGGCGTGGAACATCGGGAGGACGCCGTAGAGGACCTCCTCGCCCGCCCGCAACTGGGGCACCCACGCCAAGGACTGGGTCACGTTGGCGACCAGGTTCCGGTGGGTGAGCACCGCCGCCTTGGGGGCGCCGGTGGTGCCGCCGGTGTACTGCAGCAGCGCCACGTCCTCGTGCGCCGGGCCCGAGTGCGCCTCCTCCAGCGGAGTCGCCTCGGCCACCACGGCGTCCCAGGACGTCGTCCCGGGGGCCGGCTTCGTCATCGCCGCCCGGGTGGCCCGGGCCTTGGGCACCGGCAGCCGCAGCGCCAGCCGCTTCACCAGGGGCAGCGCCCGGCTGAGGTCGACCGCGAGCACCTCGCGAAGCTCCGGGGCGTCCAGCTGCTGGACGACGGGGGCGACGACGTTCCAGACCACCGCGACGGCGGCCCCGTGATCGCGGAACTGCGAGCCGAGCTCCTCGGCCGTGTAGAGCGGGTTGTGCTCGACGACCACCGCTCCGAGCCGGAGGACGGCGTTGAACGCGACCACGTGCTGCGGGCAGTTGGGCAGCACCAGGGCCACCCGGTCACCCGGCCGCACCCCCAGGTCGCGCAACCCCGTCGCGGCCCGGGCGACGGCATCCCGGAGCTCGGCGTAGCTGGTCGTGGCACCGAAGAACTCCAGCGCCGGCCGGTCCGGGAACCGCTGCGCCGCCGAGGTCAGCAGGTCGGGAACGGTCTCCCGCGGGACCTCGACCTCGGCAGGGACGCCCTCGGCGTAGCTCCGGGTCCAGGCCGGCGCTTCCGGAGTCCTGGGGTGCGGCTCGGTGACCATCTGCTCCTCGTTCGCCACGACGCACCCGGGTCCGGCAGCGAGCCGGCCGTCCCGCTGACCGCCACGGGTGCCCGGCGGTCAGCGGGAGGGTGTCAGAGCGGCTGGACGGAGTCGGCCTGCATGCCGCGGTCGCCGGCGCTGGCGGTGTACTCGACCCGCTGGCCCTCGTCCAGGCTGCGGTAACCACCCTGGTCGGCGATGGCGGAGAAGTGCACGAACACGTCGTCCCCGCCCTCGTCGGGCTCGATGAACCCGAAGCCCTTCTCGGCGTTGAAGAACCGCACGGTGCCCTGGCCGCCGGCACCGCCGCCGCGGGGTGCCCGCGGAGCGCGCGCGGCGCGGTCCTCCCGACGAGGCCGGTCGTCACGCCGGTCGTCGTACCGGGCCGGCGGGCGTCCGCCGCCGCCGAGCGGGCGCACCGAGTCGGCCTGCATGCCGCGCTGGCCGGGGCTGGCGCTGTACTCGACCCGCTGACCCTCGTCCAGGCTGCGGTAACCACCGTCGTCCTCGATGGCGGAGAAGTGCACGAACACGTCGTCCCCGCCCTCGTCGGGCTCGATGAACCCGAAGCCCTTCTCGGCGTTGAAGAACCGCACCGTGCCCTCGGAGCCGCCGCGCCCACCGCGCGGGGCGGGTGCGTCCCGGCGGCCGCGCTCCTCGCGCTGGGGTGCCCGGCCGCCGCCGAGCGGCTGGACCGTGTCGGCCTGCAGGCCCCGCTGGCCGGGGCTGGCGGTGTACTCGACCCGCTGACCCTCGTCCAGGCTGCGGTAGCCACCGTCGTCGGCGATGGCGGAGAAGTGCACGAACACGTCGTCCCCGCCCTCGTCGGGCTCGATGAACCCGAAGCCCTTCTCGGCGTTGAACCAGCGGACCGTGCCCTCCGAGCCGCCGCCACCACTGCGGGGGGCCTGCGGCGCGCGGACCTGCCGGGGGTCGTCGCGGTGACCGCGCTCCTCACGGGCGGGCCGGCCACCGCCGCCGCCGCCCAGGGGCTGGATGGAGTCCGCCTGCATGCCGCGGTCGCCGGGGCTGGCGGTGTACTCGACCCGCTGCCCCTCGTCCAGGCTGCGGAAGCCCCCGTCGTCGGCGATCGCGGAGAAGTGCGCGAACACGTCCTGCCCACCATCGTCGGGCTCGATGAACCCGAACCCCTTCTCGGCGTTGAACCACTTGACCGTGCCCTGCGACATCCTCTAGCTCCTGCACATCTCGACGTCCCACCTGGTACCTACCTGTACCAGGGTCCTCCAGCCTGCCCGCTCTGACGACCCGGCATGCCCACCGGGGTGCACAGCGGTCGATCTGGCCGGTCAACCGCCCGCCCGGACGAGCTGGTCGACGGCCTCCCGGGCGATCTCCGGGGGCACGGTGTGCCCGCCGTCGAACTCACGGTAGGTCACCTCGTAGCCGTCCTCCCGCAGCGCCGGGACGATCTGCCGGCTGGTCCGCTCCACCGGCAGGACCTCGTCGTCGACCCCGTGGGAGACGAACACGGGAGGGCGGCCGGTGCGCGGAGCCGAGGGGACGAAGCCGGGCGAGAAGGCGACGACGTCGCTGAACAGGTCGCCGTTGGCCAGCCCCAGGCCGAGTGCGTAGGAGGCGCCGTCGGAGAACCCGGCGACGGCGATCCGTCCGGGGTCGACGGACAGCAGCCCGAGGATCTCGCGCAGCGCCCGGTCGACGTGGTCGACGTCCGGGCCCCAACCGGTGCCGAGCGCGTCCCACGTCGTCCCGCGTGAGGCCGGGGACAGCAGGAGCAGACCGTGCTCGTCGGCGAGTCCGCGCAGCGGCGCCAGCCCGCCCTCGGCGTCCCCGCCCGCGCCGTGCAGGGTGACCACCAGCGGCACCGGCCCCTCCGCCGGCAGCGTCGGCGGCACGTACAGCAGGGCGTCCCGGTCCTCGGCCACGCCCAGCGGGTGCGTACCGGGGGCCGGTGCTGGCCCGGTCGGCTGGCCGCTGCCCGGACGCACGGTCAGGGCGGCCGGGTCCGGCGTCTCCTCGCCGCTGTCCCCCGGGCTGGTCCCGCTGCAGGCCGCCAGGAGGGCGGCCGCGGTCAGCTGGCCGCAAGCGGCGAGGAACGCGCGGCGGGTGGGCACGGTGCGCCGGTACCCCGGATCGGCCCCGGGGCACCACCTGCTCAGCTGCGGCGGTCGGCCAGGAACCGGAACCGGTCGCGGGTGGCGGCGACCTCGGTGGCGTCGACGTCGGCGAGCACGATCGTCTCCACCCCCGACGCGGTGGCCAGCAGCTCGCCCATCGGGCTGATGATCCGGCTGTCCCCGGCGTGCTCGGTGCCGTCGCCGGCCGGGCCGACCCGGTTGCAGCCGACCACGTAGGCCTGGTTCTCGATCGCCCGGGCCTGGAGCAGCGCCGACCAGTGGTGCCGTCGCGGGCTGGGCCAGTTCGCCGGCACCAGGTAGACGTCGGTGTCCGGGGCAGCGGCCCAGAAGACGTCGGCGAAGCGCAGGTCGTAGCAGATGAACGGGGTGATCCGCAGGCCGCCGACGTCGACGGTGACCGGGCCGGTGCCGGAGCGGAACCGGGTCCGTTCGTCGGCGAAGGGGTGCAGCTTGCGGTAGCGGTGGGCGGTGCCGTCCGGGCCGGCGAGCACGAACGTGTTGTAGGGCAGCTCGCCCTCGACGTCGGTCTCCGGGCAGGTGCCGGCCACCCAGACGCCGTGCTCGGCGGCCTGAGCGGCGAGGAACTGAGACGACGGCCCACCCTCCGGCTCGCCGATCCCGGGCGTCATCGAGAAGCCGGTGGAGAAGGTCTCGGTGAGCAGCACCAGCTCCGCCCCGGCGCCCACCGCGCGGGCCACCTGGGGGGCCAGCCGCGCGAAGTTCGCGTCCCGGTCCTCCCAGACGATGTCGTGCTGCACCGCCGCGATCCTCATGCCAGCCTCCTCAACCGCGCGGCCGCCTCGGCCAGCACCTCGTCACGTTTGCAGAACGCGAACCGCACCAGGTGCCGCCCCAGCTCCGCGTGCTCCGGGGCATAGAAGACCACGGTCGGGACGGCGACCACCCCGGCCCGCCCGGGCAGGGACCGGCAGAACGCGATGCCGTCCCCGTCGGGCTGCCGCGGGCGGACGTCGACGGTGGCGAAGTAGGTGGCCTCCGGGCTCACCACCGGCAGCCCGGCATCGGCCAGCCCGGCCACCAGCAGGTCGCGGCGGCGCTGCAGGTCGGCAGCCATCCCGGTGAAGTACGTGTCCGGCAGCCGGAGGCCGGCGGCGATCGCCGGCTGGAACGGGCCGCCGTTGACGAAGGTGAGGTACTGCTTCGCGGTGCGAGCCGCCGCCACCAGCGGTGCCGGGCCACAGATCCAGCCGGTCTTCCAGCCGGTGGTGTTGAACGTCTTGCCGCCGCTGCTGACCACCAGGGTGCGCTCGGCCATGCCGGGCAGGGTGGCGATCGAGACGTGCTCGGCGCCGGCGAACACCAGGTGCTCATAGACCTCGTCGGTGAGCACCAGCAGGTCCGCGGCAGTGGCCACCTCGGCGAGCACCGCCAGTTCGGCGCGGGTGAACACCTTGCCCGTCGGGTTGTGCGGGGTGTTCAGCAGCAGCAGCCGCGCCCGCGGGGTGACCGCCGTGCGCAGCTCCGCCTCATCGAAGGTCCAGGGTCCGGTGGCGACCTCGCCGGCGACCGAGGACGGCGGGCGGAGCGGCACCGGGCGGAGCACCCCGCCCGCCATCGCCACCGCCGCGGCGTAGCTGTCGTACATGGGCTCGAACAGCACGACCTCGTCGCCGGGCTCGAGCAGCCCGAGCAGCGCGGCGGTCAGCGCCTCGGTCGCCCCGGCGGTGACCAGCACCTCGTCGACCGGGTCGTAGGTCAGGCCGCGGAACCGCTGCTGGTGCTCGGCGATCGCGGCCCGGAGGTCCGGCTGACCGGGGCCCGGCGGGTACTGGTCGTGCGCCGTGCCGATCGCCGCCCGGGCGACGTCGAGCACCTCGGCCGGGCCCGGCTCGTCGGGGAAGCCCTGGCCCAGGTTGATCGCCCCGGTGGCGACGGCCAGCGCGCTCATCTCGGCGAAGACCGTCGTCCCGAAGCCCTGCAGCCGGGAGGCGAGGTGCGGTGTCCGGGTCACCGGCTCATCCTGCCGTGCTCATCTTGCTGTTGCCTCCGTCCGCCGCAGCACCTCGGCCAGCGGGGTGGCCGGGCGGCCCAGCAGGTCGGGGACGTCGCTGCTGACCCGGGCCATCTCGCCCGCCGCGATCGCGGTGTACGTGGAGACCCAGGCATCCACCAGCCACTCGGGTGCCTCGAACTCGGCCCGCGAGGCGTGGGCCTCCGCCACGGTCTCCAGCTGGTAGCGCACCGGCCGGCCGGTCACGGCGGTGATCGTCTCGGCGATCTCGTCGAGGGTCAGCGCCGCCGGCCCGGTGAGGTCGTAGACCGCCCCGGCGTGCGGCACCGGGTCCTGCAGCACGAGGGCGGCGACGGCGGCGATGTCGTCCAGCGCCACCACCGACGCCCGGCCGTCACCGGCGGGTCCGCGGATCACGCCGTCCTCACCGACCATCCCCAGCATGTCCTCGGCGTAGAGCCCGTCACGGAGGAACGTCGTGGCCAGCCCGAGCGAGCGGGCGTGCTCCTCGGTGGCCCAGTGGTCGCGCGCCAGCAGGAACGTCGCGTCCGGCGCGGCGCCGAGGAAGGAGAGGTAGACCAGGTGACCGACCCCGGTGTCGGCCGCCGCGTCGAGGAAGCTGCGGTGCTGCTCGACCCGGTCGGCGGACTCGCTGCCCGAGACCATGAAGACCGTGCCGACGCCGGCCAGCGCCGCACGCACGGCCGCCCCGTCGCCGTAGGGCGCGGTCGCGACCGTGGTGCCGGGCAGCTGGGGGGCGCGGGCCGGGTCACGGACCAGCAGGCGCTGGCGCACCCCGGCGTCGGCGAGCAGCCGGGCGACCCGGCCGCCGAGGCGTCCGGAGGACCCGGTGACGGCGAGGGGCGGGAGCTGAGGATCGGTCACCGGCCGATCCTCGCCGATGACCGCCTGCTCTGCTGCCTGCCCCGGACCCGCGGCCTGAGAGCCAGGAGGCAAGGGCGCGCCGTGCAGACCACGCATGTTTGCAGTCTCTGCACTTTTCCTGCCATGCTCTCGACGTGACCACGGGCCTGCGCGAGCGCAAGAAGCAGGCCACCCGCGCGGCGCTGCACGAGTCGGCGCTGCGACTGGTCGCCGAGCGCGGGCTGGACCGGGTGTCGGTCGACGACATCGCCGCCGACGCCGACGTCTCCCCCCGGACGTTCTTCAACTACTTCCCCTCCAAGGACGACGCGGTCATCGGCCTGGACCCGGAGCACCCGCTCCGCCTCGCCGAGGCACTGTCCGCCCGGCCGGCGACCGAGACCCCCGTCCAGGCGCTGCGCGCGGTACACGCCGCCGAGGCCGCGCGGATGGCCGCGGAGACCGAGCTGTGGCCGCTGCGGCTGCAGGTCGTCGACGCGCACCCGGCGCTGGCCGCCCGGCTCACCGCCTCCTTCGCCCGGAGCGAGCAGGTGCTGGCCGAGTGGCTCGCCGCCCGCACCGGCACCCGGGCCGAGCTCGACGTCCAGCCCAGCCTGCTCGCCGCCGTCCAGGGCTCGGTGATGCGCAGCGCGCTGCACCGCTGGCGGGCCGGCGGCTTCACCGCCTCGCTGCCCGCCCTCGTCGCCGAGGGCTGGGACCAGGTGGCGGCGGGCTTCCCCGCCCCGCGCCACTGACCCGACCGACCCGCCCCCCGCACCACCCCTGAGGAGCTCCATGTCCAGCGCGCCCACCGCCGCGCCGCCCATCGTCCTGACCCGCCGGCGGATCAACACGATCTTCGGCGCGCTGCTGGCCGGCATGCTGATGGCGGCACTGGACCAGACGATCATCTCCACCGCGATGCCGACGATCGTCGGTGAGCTCGGCGGCGTCTCGCACATGGCCTGGATGACCACCGCCTACCTGCTGGCGACCACCCTGGTCATGCCGGTCTACGGCAAGTTCGGCGACCTGTTCGGCCGGCGCACGCTGTTCCTGGTGGCCATCGGGCTGTTCACCGCCGCGAGCCTGGGGGCCGCCCTGGCGCCGGACTTCGGCTGGCTGGTGTTCTGGCGGGGCGTGCAGGGCCTCGGCGGCGGCGGGCTGATGATCCTGTCGCAGGCGATCATCGCCGACATCGTGCCGGCCCGGGAGCGGGCGAAGTACATGGGCCCGATCGGGGCGCTGTTCGGGCTCTCCGCCGTCGCCGGGCCGCTGGTCGGCGGTTTCTTCACCGACAGCGCCGCACTGGGCTGGCGCTGGTGCTTCTGGGTCAACGTGCCGATCGGGCTGGCCGCCTTCGCCGTCGGCTGGTTCGCGCTCACCCTGCCGCGCAAGCGGAACACCACACCGCTGGACCTCGCCGGCATCCTCACCCTGTCGGTCGCCACCACGTCGCTGGTGCTGGCCACCGACATCGGCGGCAGCGAGGGCTGGGGTTCCTGGCAGGTGCTGGCGCTGCTGGCCGTGCTCGCCTGCTCGATCGCGGCGTTCGTGCTGGTGGAGCGGCGGGCGGCGGAGCCGATCGTCCCGCTGTCGCTGTTCCGCAACCCCACCTTCGTGGTCGCCACCGCGCTGGGCATGGCCGTGGGCCTGGGCATGTTCTCCGCGATCGCCTTCATGCCCACCTACCTGCAGATGAGCTCGGGCCTGTCGGCGGCGAACTCCGGCCTGCTGATGCTGCCGATGACCGCCGGGATCATCCTGACCATCCAGAGCTCGGCCGCGGTCATCATGCGCACCGGCCGCTACAAGGTGTTCACCGTCGCCGGGGTCGCGCTGATCCTGGCGGCGATGCTCTGGATGACCACGCTGGCCGGGGACACCGCGCTGTGGACCGTCGGCGCGATGTTCTTCCTGCTCGGCGCCGGTCTCGGGCTGATCATGCAGAACGTCGTGCTCGCCGCGCAGAACGCCGTCCCGGCCGCGCAGATCGGCACCGCCACCTCGACGAACAACTACTTCCGCGAGGTGGGTGCGGTGCTGGGCGTCGCCGTCTTCGGCACGCTGTTCACCAGCCGGCTGGCCGACCGGCTCGGCGAGACCCTGGCCGCCGACCCCGAGCAGGCGGTGCAGGCGGGGATCACCTCCCCGGACACGCTGGTGCCGACGGCGGTCGAGGCCGCGGGTGAGCCGCTGCGCACCGCGATCGTGGACGCCTACGCCGACGCCCTGGCGCCGGTGTTCTGGTACCTGGTGCCGATCCTCGTCCTCGCGCTGCTGCTGGCCCTCGCGCTCCGCGAGGTGCCGCTGTCCGAGGTCGCCGGGATGGTCGCCCGCGGCGAGGCGGTGTCGTCGGAGGCGGAGCTGGCCGCCCTGCGCGCCGACCCCGGGACCGACCAGCCCGTCCTGGTGGTCGAGCAGGGCGGCGGCCAGGACGGCGACGCATCACGACGCGCCCAGGGCGCTTCGCACGCGGAGGTCTGACCGATGAACCAGCCCCGCATCCGCGTCGTCGTCGACAACGACTTCAGCGGTGACCCCGACGGCCTCGTCCAGCTCGCGCACCACGCGCTCTCACCGTCGGTCGACCTGCGGCTGGTCATCGGCTCCCACCTGCGGCCCGGTGACCACTTCGACCCCTCGGACACCACCGCGGACAACGCCGCCGAGCTCGCCCGCGAGGTCCTCGCGCTGGCCGGCCGCCCCGACGTCCCCGTCCTCGCCGGGTCCAACGTCGGTCTGACCGACCGGGTGACGCCGATCCGGTCCGCGGCGGCCGAGGCGCTGGTCGCCGAGGCCATGCGCACCGACGTCGACAGCCCGCTGTACGTCTGCGCGGGTGCCGGGCTCACCGAGGTCGCCAGTGCCTGGCTGATCGAGCCGCGGATCGCCGAGCGGCTCACGCTGGTCTGGATCGGCGGCCCCGAGCACCCCGGCCTGGCCGAGCCGCCAGTGGGCGCGATGCCGATCGAGTACAACCTGCTCATCGACGTGCTGGCCGGGTCCATCGTGTTCGGTGACTCGAGCATCCCGATCTGGCAGGTGCCGCGCGACGCCTACCGGCAGACGCTGGCCACCTTCGCCGAGCTGCAGCTGCGGATGGCCGAGCAGGGGCCGCTGGGTGCGCGGCTGTTCGCCGCGCTGGACGGCCTCCGTACGGAGGCTCGCCAGCACGGGTTCGACCTCGGCGAGACGTACATCCTCGGCGACAACCCGCTGGTGCTGCTCACCGCGCTGCAGTCGGCGTTCGAGCCGGACCCGTCCTCGAGTCGGCACGTCGTCCGGGACACGCCGGGCATCTCGGCGGACGGCCAGTACACCGACGTCCCCGGCGCGCGGCCGATGCGCGTCTACACGCACCTCGACTGCCGGCTGATGATCGAGGACCTGTTCGCCAAGCTGCAGCTGCACGCCCGAGCTGAGGGGCGCTCCTGACCGGTCACGGCGTCAGCAGCGCCTTGACCGCTCGGCGCTCGTCCATCGCCCGGTAGCCCTCGGCGGCCTCGTCCAGCGGCAGTGTCAGGTCGAACACCCGGCCCGGCTCGATCGTCCCGGACCAGACCCGGTCGATGAGGTCGGGGAGGAAGCGGCGCACCGGGGCGGGGCCGCCGTGCAGCCGGACCATCGTGGAGAACAGCTGCCGCCCGGTGATCTCCACGCCGTGCGGGACGCCGACGAACCCGACGCCGCCACCGGGGCGGGTGGAGCGGATCGCCTGGTCCATCGACTCGGCGGTGCCCACGCACTCGAGGACGGCGTCGGCCCCCACCCCGTCGGTCAGGTCCCGGATCCGCGCGACCCCCTCGTCCCCGCGCTCGGTCACGATGTCGGTCGCGCCGAACCCGGTGGCCAGCCGCTGCCGCGGCTCGTGTCGGCTCATGGCGATGATCCGCTCGGCCCCCAGCTGCGCGGCGGACAGCACGCCGAGCAGCCCGACGGCGCCGTCCCCCACCACCGCGACGGTCATCCCCGGCTGCACGCCGGCGGCGACGGCGGCGAACCAGCCGGTGGCCATGACGTCGGAGAGGGTGAGCAGGCTCGGCAGCAGCTCGGGGGCGGGGACCTCGGGGGTGGCGACGAGGGTGCCGTCGGCGTGTGGCACCCGCAGCAGCTCGGCCTGTGCGCCGGTGATGCCCACCCGGTGCGCGCAGGCGCTCTGGTACCCCGCCCGGCAGTGCGCGCAGGTGCCGTCCGAGGCGATGAACGGCACGATGACGAACTGGCCCGGGCGGACCGTGGTGACGTCGCTGCCGACCGCCTCGACGACCCCGACGTACTCGTGGCCGATCGGCGTCGGCTTGGTGACCTCGTTGATGCCGCGGTAGGGCCACAGGTCCGAGCCGCACACGCAGGTGGCCGAGGCCCGGACCACGGCGTCGGTGGGCTCCACGACCCGCGGGTCCTCGAGCTGCTCGACGCGGACGTCGCCGGGGGCGTGCAGGACTGCTCCGCGCATGGGGGCGGTGTTCCTCTCGGAGTGCGGGTCGGACCCGTCCTCCTTGCCCGCCCCCGCCGGGACGAACCGCCGGTCAGCGCGCGGGGTGGGCCGACAGCTGCTCGACCAGCAGGTCTGCGACGGCGCGCATCCCGGCCGCGTTCGGGTGGTACGGGGCGACCCCGCCGCCCAGCAGGTCACCGAACACCCAGCCGGTGACCCACGGCTCCGCCGACCCGACGGCGTGGTCGCGGGAGGCCGCCGAGGCGGTCACCAGCTCCGCCCCGGTGTCGCGCGCGGCCGCCGCGGTCGCCGCCTCGAGCCGCCGGCCGACGTCGGCGCACAGCAGGCGGTGCACCTCGCTCATCGGGAAGGCGGCCGTGGCCTGCTCCGGCACCACGGTCAGGTAGTCGACGAGCACCACCCGGGCCCGGGGCGCCCGCCGGCGGACCTCCCCGACCAGCCGGGCGAGCCGGTCCGGCAGGTCCGCCAGCGCCGCGTGCACCGCGGCGGGGTCGATCGGGGTGCCGAAGAACGCCCGGGCCGGCAGCGGCACGCCCTCCGGGTCGGCCCGGGCCGAGCAGCGCAGCAGGGTGAGCAGGTAGTCGACGTCGTTGCCACCGACGGTGACGGTCACCAGGTCGGTGTCCGGATCGACGGCGTCGACCTGCGGCGGCACCGTCCCGCCGGCCAGCAGCGCCTGCGGTCGGGTGAGGACGTCGTCGATCGTCGCCCCGCCCGAGCTGACGTCGACCAGGTCGTACCCGAGCCGCTCAGCGACCAGCTGCGCGTAGTTGCGGCCCGACCGCGCGCACTCGGGGACCAGGATCGGGTCGATGCCCGGGCCGGCGGCGAAGGAGCTGCCCAGGGCGACGTAGCGGGTCACCGGGCGGCCCGGGCTGCCGCCATGAGCCGCTCGAGCTCCGCGGCGGGGATCGCCGCACCGAAGTCCGCGGCGAACCGGCGCATCGGCATGGACCCGATCATCTGCAGCATCCCGGCGTGCATCTCACCGGCGCCCTCGGGCATCGTCGCCAGGAAGCCCTCCAGCAGCTGCGGGCCGGCGACCGGGTGCTCGAACCACTCGGCGACCGAGGACTGCAGGGTCAGCTCCCGCACGACGACGTCCCCGGCGAGGTCGATCGTCCGCTCGTCGACGACGTCGGTGGCGCTGCGGCCGATCTGCACGGTGTGCTCCCCCGGCGCCACGACCCAGGCGTGCTCCCGGACGTCCCAGTACGCGAACGCCCGGCGGTCCAGCTCGAACGCCACCGTCGTCGACTCCCCCGCCGCCAGCGAGACCTTGGTGAAGGCGCGCAGCTCGCGGGCGGGCCGCCGCACCGGTCCGGCGGTGGTCGCGACATAGACCTGCACGACGTGCCGGCCGGCCCGCGCGCCGGTGTTGGTCACCGTCAGGGTCACCGTGGCTGCGTCGTCCCCGACGGCCTGCACCTGCAGGTCGCTGGTCTCGAAGGTCGTGTAGCTCAGCCCGTGGCCGAAGGGATACCGCACCGGGCGGTCGAGGGTGACGAACTGGCGGTAGCCGACCATGACGCCCTCGGCGTAGCGGACGTGGCCCTGCTCGCCGGGGAAGTCGAGGAAGCTGGGGGTGTCCGCCAGCCGCAGCGGGATGGTCTCGGCCAGCCGGCCCGACGGGTCGACGGCGCCGGTGAGCAGGTCGGCCAGCGCACCGCCGCCGGCCTGGCCGAGCAGGAAGCCGGCGAGCACGGCGTCGACGTCGTCGTGCCAGCGCTCCAGGGAGACCACGCTCCCCGAGGAGAGGACGACGACCGTGCGGGCGCTGACCGCGGCCACCGCACGGATCAGCCCCACCTGGGCCGCGGGCAGGTCGAGGTGGGCGCGGTCGACGCCCTCGGTCTCGTCGGCCTCGGCCAGCCCGGCGAAGACCACGGTGACGTCGGCGTCCCGGGCCAGGCCGACGGCCTCCTCGCGCAGGGCGGTGGCGGCACCGGCGCCGTCGAGGGCGTAACCGGGTGCGAAGCCGAGGTCCGGGTGCGCGGCCCGCAGCGCGGTGAGCGCGTCGTCGACCCGGGTGGCGTTGACGTGCGAGCTGCCGCCGCCCTGGAAGCGCGGCGTGCGGGCGAACTCGCCGACCACGGCGATCCGCTGCCCGGCGGCCAGCGGCAGCGCGCCGCCGTCGTTCTTCAGCAGCACCGCGCAGCCGGCCGCGAGCTCGCGGGCCAGCGCATGGTGGGCATCGGCGTCGAAGCCGTCGGTGGGCTCGGTGACGTACCCGGCCAGCGCGGCCACCCGGCGCACGCTGCGGTCGACGACCGCCTCGTCCAGCCGGCCGCTGCGCACGGCTTCCACGACCAGGGCGTTGCCGGCGCCGTGGTCGCCGGGCATCTGCAGGTCCAGGCCCGCCTCGAGTGCGGCGACCCGGTCGTCGACCGCGCCCCAGTCGGAGACGACGGCCCCGGTGAAGCCCCACTCCTCGCGCAGCACCTCGGTGAGCAGCCAGTGGTGCTGGGAGGCGTAGACCCCGTTGACCTTGTTGTAGGCGCACATCACCGTGGTCGGCTGGGCCTCCGTGACGACCCGCTCGAAGGCCGGCAGGTAGATCTCGCGCAGGGTGCGCTCGTCGACGTCGGCGCTGACCTGCATGCGCTGGGTCTCCTGGTTGTTGGCCGCGAAGTGCTTCACCGACGCGCCCACGCCCGCCCCCTGCTGGCCGCGGACGTGCGCGGCGCCGAGCACCCCGGCCAGCAGCGGGTCCTCGGAGTAGTACTCGAAGTTGCGGCCGCACAGCGGCGACCGCTTGATGTTCACCCCCGGCCCCAGGACGACGGGCACGCCGATCGCGCGGGCCTCGACCCCGATCGCCGCCCCGATCCGCTCGGCGGTCTCCGGGTCCCAGCTGGACCCCACGGCGACGGCCGGTGGGAAGCAGGTGGCCGGCACGCTCTCGATGAGGCCGATCTCGTCGAGGTCACCCACCTGCCTGCGCACGCCGTGCGGGCCGTCGGTGAGCACCACCGAGGGCAGGCCGGCGGCCTCGACCGGCGGGGTGGACCAGAAGTCCTGGCCGGAGAGGAGGGCGGCCTTCTGCTCCAGCGGCAGCTCGGTCGGGTCGGACGGCGTGGTGGGGGTCACTCCCCGATCCTGCCGACCGCCGGCCGCCCGCGTCGCCGCCGCTGCCATCCAGCGGGAGGGCCGCTCAGTGCAGGGCGCCATCGGCCGGGCCGGTGGCCCAGCGCCGGAAGCGGACGACGAGGCCGGAGCGAGTGGGGGCGCAGCAGTACGGCCCGGCCTGCACCTCGGCGTCCGGCGGGAACCAGGCCACCCGGACCAGCCGGAACGCCTCGTCGTCCACCTTCGCCCGGACGGTGACCGCGTCGCCGGCCCGGCTGGCCCGGACGGTGACCCGGCGGCCGGCCCAGTCCGGCACCGGGGCGACCGACCAGTCCGAGTGTCCGAGCGTGACGACGGCACCGAGCTGCGGCGACCCGTCGGAGAACTCGACGCCGGCCTTGAGCCACGTCTCCGCGCCGGCCCGCAGCATCAGGCCGGCCTGGTCGAACTGGTGGTCGAAGTCGACGTCGAAGGTCACCTCGACCGCGCCGTCCAGCGGGCTCACCAGCGCGTGGGCGTCGTCGTGCACGAAGCCGTAGGAGGTGTGCCGCCAGGCGTCGCTGCCCTCAACGGCGGTGACCAGCAGGTCGGTGCCGTCCTCGGTGGCCGCGACCGGCGGCGTCGTCCACGTGCCCGCGCCCCAGGGCTGGACCCGGCTGCCGTCGTCCGTCATGCCGGCACGGTAGCCGCGCGTCGAGGAGCGCCCCGGTGCTTGTCACCCGGCGGCGACACTGCACCAGGACGCGCGTCAGCGGGCCTCGACCGCCACGGTGACCGGGGCGCAGCCCTCGGCCGTCGCCGTCACGGTGATGGACCCCGCGCCGGTGGGGCGGACGACGGCGAGCGCCCGGCCGTCGAAGGTGGTGTGCACGTCGTCGCAGTAGGACTCCTCGGTCACCGGCGCGGCGCTGCCGAACCCCGCGAGCACGCCCGGGCCCGCCACCGTCACGGTCACCTCGCGGTCGACGCCCAGTGCGACCGTGCCGGCGGCATCGGTCAGCGCGAGGTCGACGAACGCCAGGTCGGTGTCCTCGGCCCGGACCACCGGCCGGTCGACGGCGACGGCCAGCTGCACCGGCCCGTCTGCCGAGCGCAGCGAGCACCGGCCGGTCTCCGCCCCGCCGGTGCGGGCGACCGCGGTGAGCTCGCCCGGCGCCCAGGGCACGGTGAAGTCGGCGCGGAAGCGGTGGGCCTCCCCCACCTTCGCGGTGCCCAGCGAGCGGCCGTCCAGCATCACCTCCACCTCGTCGGCGTCGCTGTAGACCTCGACGGTGAGCGGGGTGCCCTCGGCGCCGGCGAAGCCCCAGCTGCCCACCGAGTCGGTCCACGCCCACGGCGGCGACACCGTCTCCCGGCCGGACCGTTCCGGCCGCTGGACGGCGAGGTAGGGGTCGGACCGGAGCCCGAAGACGATCTCCCGGTAGTACGACGCCGGCCGCCGGTGCCCCGTCACGTCGATGTCCCCGCACCAGGCGAGCAGCCACGGGAAGGGCCCGTTGAGCCCGCGGGCCCCCGGCTCCTCGGCGTCGGCGGTGCGCCCGATGCCCACCTCGCCCAGGTAGTCCCAGCCGGTCCAGGTGAAGTCACCGATGACGTGCGGGTTGTCCTGCACCAACCGCCAGAGCCGGTCGATCTCGTTCGCGAACGTCTCGCTGCCGACGACCACCCGGTTCGGGAAGACCGCGCGGTCGCTCTCGTAGCGGGCGTCCATGTAGTTCAGCCCGGCGACGTCGAGCACGCCGAAAGCCTCCGCGGTGCGCCGTCCGACGAGCTCGGACGTGGAGAGGTCGCGCATGAAGCCGCCCATGTCGGCGAGCATCGTGTTGATGCCGCCCTCGGCGGCCGTCAGGTCGCTGGCTGCCTCACCGATCACCGCCAGCATGCCGTTGACCCCGTTGGTCACCGGCCTGGTCGGATCGAGGCGCCGCACCTCCTCGGCCAGGCGGCGCGACCACAGCGCGCCGTGCGGGGTGCCGAGCTCGGGGATCTCGTTGCCGATCGAGTACATGACCACGCTCGGGTGGTTGACGTCCTTGGCCACCATCGCGGCGACGTCACGCTCCCACCACTCGGGGAAGTCGAGGGCGGCGTCGAAGTCGGACTTGCTCTCCGTCCACATGTCGGTCAGCTCGTCCATCACCAGGACCCCGAGCCGGTCGCAGGCCGCCAGCATCGCCCGGCTCATCGGGTTGTGCGCGCTGCGCAGGGCGTTGAAGCCGGCGGCCCGCAGCAGCTCCACCCGGCGCTCGTCGGCCCGGTCGACCGCCGCCGCGCCCAGCACGCCGTTGTCGGAGTGGACGCATGCCCCGCGCAGCAGCACCGGCTCGCCGTTGACCCGCAGGCCGCGCACCGGGTCGACGGAGAGGGTGCGGATGCCGGTGGTCACCGTCTCGGTGTCCAGCACGGTGTCCCCGTCGACCAGGGCGACCGTCGCGGTGTGGAGCGCCGGGGAGTCCGGCCCCCACAGCGCCGGGTCGCGGACGGCGAGCCGCTGCCGCACCACCGCCGGCTCGCCGGGCCGCGCGCTCACCGGCACCCGGTCGGCGGCGACGACGGTGCCCGCGGCGTCGCGCAGCTCGGTGACCGCCTCGACGGTGGCCAGCCGCGGCCGGTCGTTGACGACGGTGGTCACCACCTCGACGATCGCCAGCTCGCGGTCGGCGTCCACGGTGGTGACCCGGACGCCGTCCGGGGCGACGTGCAGCAGCGGCCCGACCAGCAGGTGCACCGGCCGGTGGACGCCGGCGCCGGCGTACCAGCGGGAGTCGGCGGCGGCGCGGCAGACCACCCGCACCTCGTTCTCCGCGCCGTACCGGAGGTGGTCGTCCAGCGGCACGGTGAAGCCGGTGTACCCCGACGTCCAGTGCCCGGCGAGGCTGCCGTTCACGTAGACCATCGCCCGGCGGTAGACGCCCTCGAACTCCAGCAGCCAGCGCTGCTCGGCGGCGTCGGCGGGGACGTCGAAGGTCCGCCGGTACTCGTACACGCCGCCCGGGAAGTACCCCGACCCGGCGCCGTGGGCCGGGTCGCGCGGCTGGGCCAGCGTCGCGTCGTGCGGCAGGGTGACCGGCTGCCAGGGCGCGGCGGCCCCGACCATCTCGGCGAAGGAGTTGGCGTGCGGCCGGAACTGCCAGCCGGTGGTGAACGGGGTGCGGCGCATGGCTGCCCTCTCGAGTGGGGAACGAGGTCAGCACGCGACGGATGGCGTCCTGGCTGGAGCGCCCCATGCCCGCGCGGGGCCGGCGTTCCCGGCGATCGGCCGTCTGCTGGATCGCCGCGGGCACCCGCGCACCGTCGATCGTCGGTGTCCGCCGTCACCTGCGCGAGGCCCTTGCCATTCGCCAGCAAGACGAAGCGTCGTCCGGGAGGTCGGCCCGCTGGTGGAAGAGGGCTGCCGGTGATCGGCACCGTGGTCTCCGGCGGTGCCGGCGCTGGGCAGACTCGCGCCATGAGCGGGCGACTGACAGGGAAGACGGCGTTGGTGACCGGGGCTGCGGCGGGCATCGGGCGGGCGGTGGCCGACCGGTTCGCCGCCGAGGGAGCGCGGGTGGCCTACGCCGACCGGGACGTCGCGGGCGCCGAGGCGGCCGCCGCGGCATCGGGCGGGCGCGCGGTGCCGATCGACGTCACCGACGAGGACAGCGTCGCCGGTGGCTTCGCCGCGCTCGCCGCGGACGGCTGGGTGCCCGACGTCGTCGTGGTCAACGCCGGCGTGCAGCTGTTCGGGCAGGACGCCGAGGTGGCGGACCTTGACCTCGACGTCTGGCGGCGCACCCACGAGGTGAACCTGACCGGGGCGTTCCTGACCGTGAAGCACGCCGTCCGCGGGATGCTGGGCGTCGGCGGCGGCTCGATCGTGTTCACCGGCAGCCCCACCGCGGTCCGCGGTGAGGGCTCGGAGTTCACCGCGTACGCCTCGTCCAAGGCCGGCATGCACGGGCTGGCCCGCACGGTCGCCGCCGCCTACGCCCGCCGCGGCATCCGGGTGAACACCATCGTCCCGCCGTACACCGAGACCGCGCTGGTCAGCACCCTCACCGCCGACCCGGAGGCGCGGGCGGCGATCGTCGGCCGGATCCCGATGGGCCGCGCCGGCACGACCGGCGACCTGGAGGGCGTCATGGTGTTCCTCGCCAGCGACGAGTCGGCGTTCGCCACCGGCGCGACGTTCGCCGTCGACGGCGGGATGACCACGCTCTGAGCCGCGCTCAGGCCGCCCGGCTCCGGTGTTCGTGCAGTCGGAGCCGGGCGAGCAGGTCGGCGACCAGCAGCCGGAGGTCGACGTCGGTGCACACCCGGCGGCCCGGCTGGTCCGGGAACGTGGTCCACACGCTGGACGCGTCGTCGAGCGCGGTGACCAGGACCGGCGGGCTGTCGCCGAGCGGCCAGGTCTCGCCCTGCTCCACGAAGTCCGGGACCGGCAGCTCCACGTACTGGCGCCACAGCCAGGCACCCAGCCGACCGGCGCCGCCCACGTCCTGCTCGAGCTCCGCCACCGAGTACGTGCAGCGCCGGTAGGTCTCCAGCGGGAACTGCCAGACGGGGAGCTCGGTGCGGCTGAGCACCTCGCGGGCGGCTTCGGCGTCGGTGTCCCGGTTGTACTCGAACGCATCGGCGTCCAGGGCGCCGCCGACCCAGACCAGGGTGAGCCGGGCGGCGATGTCCGGGGCCTGCCGCAGGGCCTGGGCCACGTTGGTCAGCGGGCCGGCGCATACCAGGAACAGCGGCAGCGGGTCGTCCCGCCGCGCCTCCGCGAGGATGGCGTCCGCCGCTGCCGAGGTGGTGTCGCCCCCGCCGATCGGCACGTCGCACCCGGCGGCCACCACCGGCCGCTGGGTGCCGACCAGGTCGACCAGCTCCTGTGCGAGCTTGGCGCCGGCGGCAGCCGTGCCCTCCGGCGGGCCGAACACCGGGCTGAGGTGCGAGCTGGTCACCGCGTCCACCCGGTTGGCGGGGCTGAGCAGGTGGTGGGCCAGGGCGACCAGGCCGTCGGGGTCACCGGCCCAGTCGTTGTCGACGACGACGCGGCAGCGCTCGGTGATGCGCAGGGACACGTTGCTCCTCAGGGGTCAGGCGGTGGGGACGGCGGCCGGGTCGTCGGCGCCGGCGTAGCGGAACGAGCGGACGACGACCGACCCGGAGGAGCACCAGACGCCGACCATCCGCCCGGTCATCCCACCGGCCACCTCGGTGGAGACGTACCGGCCGTCGATCCGGCCGAGCTCGACGAACCTGCCGTCGGCGTCCACGACCCCGGCGACCAGCTCGTCGGGGCCGAGCGCGGTGGAGGAGAAGTGCCCCTCCGACGGGACGGCCCGGACCTCCAGCACGACGTCCCCGGCCGGGACGGCGACCTCACCCAGCAGCGACCGGAGCGGGCCGACCTGCGCGACCGCGCGCACCAGGTGCCCGGCGACCTGGAGGTCGAGGCGATGGCGGGAGTCCATCCGCACCGACAGCCCACCGACGCCGTCGCCGTCCACCGACACCACCGCGCGGGCCCGGCAGTAGAGGTGCTCCTGCCGGCGGCCGGCGAAGGTCGCGTCGTCGGCGGCCGGGTCGGCGGCCCCGGCGGTGAGCCGCCAGCCGCCCTCACCCCGGGTGAGCACCTCGCGCGGGAACCGGCGCGGCGACACCCAGGAGGCCGGCAGCCCGGCGCCCGCCAGCTCCTCGGCCACGACCGGCCCGGCGGGCGGGGTCAGCCACTCCCCCAGCCGGGGCCAGCCGTCCTGCCACACCACCTCGGCGGCGAAGGTCTCCCGGCCCAGGACGTGGAACTGCGGGCTGGCGCCGCGCGGCCGGACGCCGTGGAAGACGATCGCCCAGCTGCCGTCGGGCCGCTGCACCAGGTCTGCATGGCCGGTGTTCTGCACCGGGTGCTCGACGCCCCGGTGGGTGAGCAGCGGGTTGTGCGGGCACGCTTCCCACGGCCCGGACGGCGACGGGCCGCGGGCGATCGTCACCGCGTGGCCGCGCTCGGTGCCGCCCTCCGCGATCAGCAGGTACCAGTGCCCGCCGACCCGGTACAGGTGCGGGCCCTCCGGGAACCGCCCACCGGTGCCCTGCCACACGTGCCGCCGCTCGGTGAGCGCCGCGCCCGTCTCCGGGTCGACGGCCTGCTGCACGACCCCGGCCGGCCCGTCGGCGCCGAAGCCCGCGTAGGTGACCAGCAGCGTGCCGTCGTCGTCCCAGGCGAGGTCCGGGTCGATCCCGCGGACCTCGTCCATCCGGACCGGCTCCGACCACTCGCCCAGCGGGTCCTCCGCGGTGACCAGCGTCTGCCAGCCGCCGTCGGCGAGGTTGGTGGTGATCATCCAGAACCGGCCGTCGTGGTGGCGCAGCGTCGGCGCGGTGATGCCGCCGGAGCCGGGGGCCGCCGACACGTCCAACTGCGAGGGCCGGGCCAGCACGTGCCCGACCTGCTCCCAGGAGACCAGGTCGGTGGAGCGGAACAGCGGCACGCCCGGGGCGTACTCGAAGCTCGAGTGCACCATCCAGTACGTGTCGTCGACCCGGCAGACGCTGGGGTCCGGATGGAAGCCGGGGACGACGGGCGCCGGGGTCACGGGCGCTGGCGTCACTGGTGGTCGTCCGGGTCGAAGAACAGTGCGGGCTTCTCCACCGGCGGCGGGACGGTGACCGTGCGGGTGAACGAGTGCCGTCCGGCCGCCACCTCGACCGGCGCGCTGCCGTCGGGCAGTGACACCTCGGCGGTCGTGTTCGGCGGCACGGTCAGCTCCAGGGTCAGCTCGGCGCCGTCGAGGGTCCAGGAGACCGCCGCCGTCCCGTACGGCGTCTCGTGGCTCGCGGCGGCGGAGGTGAGGCCGGGGCCGGGCCGCGGCGCCACCCGCAGCCGCCGGTAACCGGGCTCGGCCGGGGCCAGGCCGGCCACGGTGCGGTGCAGCCAGTCGGCCACCGCACCGAACGCGTAGTGGTTGAACGACGTCATGTCCCCGGGGTTGATCGACCCGTCGGGGAGCATGGAGTCCCAGCGCTCCCAGATCGTCGTCGCGCCCATCGTCACCGGGTAGAGCCACGACGGGTTCTCCCGCTGCAGCAGCAACTCGTACGCGGTGGCCAGCTCGCCGGCGTTCGTGAGCGCATCGGTGACCAGCGGCGTGCCGAGGAACCCGCTGGCGATGTGGAAGCCGTCCTTCAGCACCTGCTCGGCCAGCAGCCGGCCGGCGTGCGCCCGCTGCTCGGCGGTGAGCAGGTCGAACTCCAGGGCGAGGGAGTACGCCGTCTGCGACGGATAGGCGACCCGACCGTTCGGGGAGACGTACTCGGCGCGGAACCGCTCGGCCGCCCGCTCGGCCAGGTCGGCGAACCGGGCGCCGTCCCGGCCGAGGACCTCGGCGGCCTGCGCGACCGTGCGCGCCGACCGGGCGAGGTAGGCGGTGGCGACGCACTGCCAGGGGGTGCGCGCCGCGGCGGGGTTGTCCGGCGGCGCGGCGGAGTCCAGCCAGTCGCCGAAGGAGAACCCGCCCTCGGGGAAGTCCAGGTCGGCGCCCGCCCGCGCGGCGAAGACGTCGATCCAGGCGGTCATGGAGCCCCACTGGTCGGCGAGCAGCCCGGCGTCCCCGGTCCGCTGGTACAGCACCCACGGGACGACGACGGCCGCATCGCCCCAGCCCACCTCCGCCTGCTGCGGGAACGGCAGCAGCGGCAGGAACGGCACGTACATCGGCACGATGCCGTCGTGGTCCACCTGCTGCTCGACCGCGAGGTCGGCCAGCCAGGAGCGGAGCATGCCGGTGGTGTCGTAGAGGAAGGAGGCGGACGGCGCGAAGACCTGGAGGTCACCGGTCCAGCCCAGCCGCTCGTCGCGCTGCGGGCAGTCGGTGGGGACGTCGAGGAAGTTGCCCCGCATCCCCCACACGACGTTCTCGTGCAGCCGTTCCACGTCCGGGTCCGAGCACGCGAAGGTGCCGGTCCGGCGCAGGTCGGTGTGCACGACGACGGCCTCGAGGTCGCCCGGCGTCAGCTCCCCCGGCCAGCCGCTGACCTCGGCGTACCGGAAGCCGTGGAAGGTGAACCGCGGCTCCCAGGTACGCGGGCCCTGCCCGTCCAGCACGACGACGTCGGTGGCGTCGGCCCCGCGCAGCGGGCGGGTGCCCAGCTCGCCGTGCTCCAGGACCTCCGCGTGCCGGACGGTGACCTCGGTGCCGGCCGGGGCGTCCGGCAGCGACAGGCGCAGCCGACCGACCAGGTTCTGGCCGAAGTCGACCAGCGTCCTCCCCGACGGCGAGGTGCTGATCTCCCGCACCGGCAGGACCTCGGTGCGGCGCACCGGCGGCCCGGTCGGGGCGACGAGGGTGGCGACGTCCAGCGTCCCGGTCTCCACCGGCGTCCAGCTGCGGTCGTCGAAGTCAGGCCGCGACCAGCCGGACAGCTCGCGGCGTGCGTCGAAGGTCTCGCCGCTGTAAAGCCCGGCCCGGGTGAGCGGGCTGGGTGCCGACCGCCAGGAGCCGTCGGTGGTGACGACGGTGCGGCTGCCGTCGGGGTGCTCGACCTCGAGCTGGACGAAGGCGCCGGTCCGGTCGCCGTAGAAGGCCCGGTTCCCCGTGAAGCCCAGCGGGCCGGCGAACCAGCCCTGCGCCAGGTGCACGCCGAGCGCGTTGGCGCCCTCGGCCAGCAGCGCCGTCACGTCGTGGGTCTGGTAGCGCAGCCGGTGGTGGTAGCTGGTCCAGCCGGGCGCCAGCACGTGGTCGCCGACGACGGACCCGTTCAGCTCGGCCTCGTAGACCCCCTGCGCGGTGCCGTACAGCCGGGCCCGGGTGACCGGCTGGTCCAGCACGAACTCCCGGCGCAGCAGCGCGGCCGGCTCGTCGCCGGCCTCGGCGGGGAGCACCGGACGGACCAGGGTCGCGGACCAGTCGCCCGCCGCCAGGAGGCCGGCCTCGACGACGGTGTCCTCGCTCCACGCCGACGGCTCGCTCGCACCGGCCCCCCACACCCGGGCCCGGACCGTGCGACGGTCGCGGCTGGTCAACGGCGGCGCTCCCCAGGACACCAGCACCGACTCGTCGGACTCCACCCGGCCCGACGACCAGACCGGGCCGTCCTCCGGCGCGATCTCCAGCTCGTACGCGGCCTGCCGCCAGCCGTCGAGGTCGGTCCGGGTGACCCAGGACAGCCGCGGCCGGGTCTCCCCGATGCCCGTCGGCTCGCGGTGGTGCTCGACGGTCACGGGGAGGGCGGTCAGGTCGCTCATGCGGGCTGCTCCAGAAGTGCGTCGGCCAGGTGCGAGACCGAGAGGGCGATCAGGCCGTCGACGTCGTCGTGACCCAGGAAGATGTGCCCGGCGCCCTCGACCGGCACCAGCCGGGAGTCCACACCGACAGCGGTGAGGGCCGCGTGCAGCTGCTCGCTCTGCTCGTACGGCACCAGCCAGTCCCCGGTGCCGTGCACCAGCAGGAACGGCGGGGCCTGGGCGGTCACGTGGGTGATTGGGCTGGCGTCGTCCCGGAGCTGCCCGTCGAGCCCCTCGAGGAGCTGGTCCTCCGGCGGCACCTGCATCTCCACCGGCAGCAGCGCAGCGACCTCCGGCGGCGGCGCCTGGCGGGGCATGGTGTCCAGGTCGGCCACGCCGTACCAGTCGACGACGACGTCGACCCCGCTGGACGGTCCGGTGACCCCGTGGCCGCCTTCCAGGTCGGGGCGGTGCGCGGTGAGCCCGAGCAGCGCGGCCAGGTGGCCGCCGGCCGACTCCCCCATCGCCCCGATCCGGGCGGTGTCGACCCCGAGGAGGCCGGCGTGCGCCCGCAGGTAGCGGACGGCGGCCTTCGCGTCGTGCAGCTGGGCCGGGAACCTGGCCTCGTGCGCATGCCGGTAGTCGATGGTCGCGACCGCGAGGCCGGCGTCGAGGAAGGCGTCGAACAGCGACCCCGGGCGCAGCGTCTCGGGCAGGTACCGCCGGTCGCCCATCATCCAGCCGCCACCGTGCACGTAGACCACCAGCGGCGCCGGCACCGGGGTGTCGGGCACCCAGAGGTCCAGCTGCAGCGGCCGGTAGCCGAACGCGACCGCGTAGGTCAGACCGGAGAAGTGCCGGGCCCCGTCCGCGCGGCGGATCGGCTCGTGCGGCGGCAGGAAGTGTGCGGGCCCGGCCCACTCGGGGGTCTCGGTGGTGCTCATGGGGTCCTCTCGGTCGAGCGGGCCGACGATCATGGAGCACCGGTGCGGACGCGCCGGGATATAGCGGCGTGTCCTCCCGCCAGCTCCATGATCATCAGGCGGGGGCGGGGGCGGGGCAGCGGAAGGTGTGCAGGCCGGGGGCGGCTTGCTGGGTGGTGCCGTCGAGGAGGACGACGGTCGCCTCGGTGCCGGCGGGCACCGCCACGCGCAGGGAGAAGACGCCGTCCGTGACCTGCCAGGCCGACTCGATCCGGCCGTACGGCGACTCGTGCGCCGCCTCGGCGCTGGTCAGGCCGCCACCCGGGCGCGGCTGGACCCGGAACCGGCGGTAGGCGGGCTCGGTCAGCTCGATGCCGGCGGTGTACCGGTGCAGGAAGGAGATGACCGCGCCCTTGCTGTAGTGGTTCAGCGACTCGTGCGGCACGCCGTCGGCGTCCACGCCGTCCCACCTCTCCCACACCGTGGTCGCCCCGCGGTCGACCATGGTCAGCCAGGACGGCTCGGTGTCGGTGAGCAGCAGCTCGTAGGCGACGTCCAGGTACCCGGTGTCGGCGAGCACCGGCAGCAGGTAGGGCGTGGCCAGGAAGCCGGTGCCCAGGTGGCTGTCGGCCTTGCGGACCAGCTCGACCAGCCGCTCGGCGACGGCCGCCCGCAGCCCCGCGGGGACGAGGTCGAAGGCGAGCGCACGCACGTGGTCGGCCTGCGTGTCGCAGGTCAGCCGCCCCTCGTCGTCCAGGTACTCCGCCTGCCAGGCGGCGCGCACCTCGGCGGCCAGCCCGGCGTAGCGGTCGGCGTCCGCCGTCCGCCCGAGGACGGCGGCGATCCGGCTCAGCAACCCGGCGCTGTGCGCGTAGTACGCCGTCGCCACCTCGCCCTTGTCGGCCGCGACGAAGGCGGCGAAGTCGCCGACGTCCTCGCCGGGCACCAGCCACTCACCCCAGTGGAAGCCGGTGTCCCAGAGGAAGCGCTCGTGCGGCGCGGGATCCGGCCGGCGCGCGGCCCGCGCCGGGTGCCGTTGCTCGCGGGCCATCCGCTCCACCCGGTCCAGCCAGCCGACCATCGTCGGCCACAGCTCGGCGAGCACCTGCTCGTCGCCGTAGGCGCGGTACAGCTCCCAGGGCACGATGACCGCGGCGTCGCCCCAGCCGGCCGAGCCGTTCAGCGCCGCGACCGGCCCCTCCCGCCCCTCGCTGCGGGAGGCCGGGCTGATGTTGGCGATCGTGCCGTCGGGCCACTGGTCGGCGGCGACGTCGCGCAGCCACTTGGTGGAGAACCCGGCGACGTCGTAGAGGAACGCGGCGGTCGGGACGTAGAGCTGCCAGTCACCGGTCCAGCCGGCGCGCTCGCGGTGCGGGCAGTCGGTGGGGACGTCGCAGGCGTTGCCGCGCAGGCTCCAGACGGCGGCCTCGTGGAAGCGGGTCACCCGCTCGTCGCTGCAGGAGAACCAGCCGGTGCGGCGCAGGTCGGTGTGCACGACGACGCCGCGGACGTCGTCGGCGGTCAGCTCACCGGGGTGGCCCTCGATCCGCACGTACTGGAAGCCGTGCGTCGTCCGCCGCGGTTCGAACACCTCCCCCGGCACGCCGGCCGACACGACCTGGTCGACCTGCCCGGCCGGCAGCGGCTCCGGCAGGAACGGCACGGCCGGGCGCAGGTGGTCGGTGGTGACGTCGCCGTCGGGGCCGAGCCACTCGCCGTGCGTCAGCGTGAGGGTGGTGTTCGCCGGGCCCAGGTCGGTGAGCTGCAGCCAGCCGTTGACGTTCTGGCCGAGGTCGACGACGTGCGCCCCGCTCGGCAGCCGGGTGACCGACACCGGGGTGAGCTCCTCGACCCGGCGGACCGGCGGGGCCGGTGAGTCGACGAGGCCGGCGTAGCCGTGGTGGACGACGCCCACCGGTGCCCAGCCGGCGTCGTCGAAGCCCGGGACGTCCCAGCCGCGCGGCAGCCGCCGCAGGTCCACCCGCTCGCCGGCGATCAGGTCGGCGGCCACGACGTGGCCCTCGGCGCTGCGCCAGCCCGGCCCGGTGCCGACCACGGTGACGCTGCCGTCGGCGTGCACCAGGTGCAGCTGGGCGAGCAGCGCGAGCCGGTCGCCCCACTGGTCGGCGGCCCGGAGGATGCCGATCTGGCCGCGGAACCAGCCGTCGGCCAGCACCACGGCCAGCGCGTTGCGGCCCGGCCGGACGGCGGCGGTGACATCGAGGGTCTGCACCTGCAGCCGGACGTCGTACTGGGTGAAGCCCGGGGTCAGCTCGGCGTCACCGGCGCGCTCGCCGTTGAGGAACGCCTCGTACAGCCCCTGGGCGGTGGCGTGCAGCCGGGCGGCGACCACCGGCCGGTCGACGTCGAACTCGTACCGCAGCAGCGCGGCGGGCCGCTCCCCGGGCGGGCCGCCGGGCGTCTCCCCCGGCTCGACCCACGAGGCCTGCCAGTCCTCGGCCCACAGCAACCCGGTCTCGAACCACGCCGGCTCCGACGCGGCGCTCTTCCCCAGGTCGGTGCGGACCGCCACCCGCCACTGCACCCGCTGCGACGACCCCAGCGGCGGGCCGGCGTAGGGGACCAGGAGGGTCCGGTCGCCGTCCATCCAGCCGGTGTCCCAGCCGCTGTCTGTGGTGATCCGGGCGGCCAGCTGCTCGCGGGCGCCGGCCGGGAGTCGCCAGGACAGTCGCGGCGTGGTGGTCCGGATGCCGAGTGGTTCGTCGAGGTGCTCGACCCGCAGGTGGTGCGGGGCCTTCATGGCCTGGGGACCCGCTCGGCGTGGTGGCAGGCGGTGAGCGAGCCGTCGAGCAGCCGGAGCGGCGGCCGCTGCTCCACGCAGACGTCGGTGGAGAACGGGCAGCGCGGCACGAAGGGGCAGCCGGTGGCCGATGGGGATGCAGCGCCCGCGGTGCCGAAGCCGGCGGCCTCCCGGGCCGCGCGGCGCGCGGCCTGCTCGGCGGGGCGCGGCACCGGGGCGGCTGCGGTCAGCGCGAGGGTGTACGGGTGCCGGGGCCGCTGGGCCACCTGCTCGGCCGGGCCGGTCTCCATGACCTGGCCGCGGTAGAGCACGACGGTGCGCTGGGACAGGAAGCGCACCACACCCAGGTCGTGGGCGATGAAGAGGAAGGACAGCCCGCGCTGGTCCCGCAGGTCGGCCAGCAGGTTGAGCACCTGCGCCTGGGTGGACAGGTCCAGGGCGGACACCGGCTCGTCCAGCACGACCACCTTGGGGTCGCAGACCAGCGCCCGCGCGATGGCGATGCGCTGCCGCTGGCCCCCGGAGAACTGCGCCGGGCGGCGGTCGACGGCCTCGGCCGGGAGCCCCACGGACTCCAGCCCGGACCGGGCCCGCGCCAGCGCCTCGGCACCGGTCACGCCCATCAGCCGCAGCGGCTCCACCAGGGTCTGGCCGATGGTGCGGGCGGGGTTGAGCGAGGAGTACGGGTCCTGGAAGACCACCCGCAGGTCCGCCACCTGGCGGCTGCGCTGCTTGAGCGACATCGCGGTGACGTCCTGCCCGGCCACCTCCACGGTGCCGGCGGTCGGCCGCTGCAGGCCCAGGACGGCCTTGCCGATCGTGGACTTGCCCGAGCCGGACTCCCCGACCAGGCCGAGCGTCTCCCCGGGCGCGATGTCGAAGCTGACGCCGTCCACGGCCGGCGGGGCGCTCCGCGCCCGGCGACCGGAGCCGTAGCGGACCACCAGGTCGCGGACCCGGAGCGCGGGTGCCTGCTCCCCCGGGTGGACCTCGTGGGTGGGATCCGCCAGCGCGGTCATCGGGAGGCTCCTGCGGTCGGGGTGGCGGTGGGGGCCGGCGCCGCGCCGACGGGGTCGGCGTCCCAGCTGAGGTGGGCGCCGGCGAGCTCGTCGGCCCGGACGCAGAGCACCGACCCGATGCCGTGGGCGGGCTCGGCCGGGAACGGTGCCCGGCACTGGTCCTGGGCGAACTGGCAGCGGCTGGCGAACCGGCAGCCGGTGGGCCACGAGCCGGGCGGCGGCACCGTCCCGGGGATCGACGCCAGCCGCGCCGGCACCGCGACACCGTCGGGCACGTGCGGGTTGGCTGCCAGCAACGCCTGGGTGTACGGGTGCCTGGGCCCGTCGAGGACGGCGGCCGCGGTGCCGGACTCGACGACCGTGCCGGCGTACATCACGGCCACGTCGTCGCAGATGTCGGCGACGACCCCGAGGTCGTGGCTGACGATCACCACCGACAGCCCGGTGTCCCGGACCAGCGCCCGCAGCAGGGTGAGGATCTCCGCCTGCACGGTCACGTCGAGCGCGGTCGTCGGCTCGTCGGCGATCAGCAGCTCCGGCTCACCGGTCAGCGCGAGCGCGATGCACACCCGCTGGGCCATGCCGCCGGAGAGCTGGTGCGGGTAGCTCCCCAACACCCGCTCGGCGTCGACGATGCCCACGTTGCGCAGCAGCTCCGCGGCGATCCGCCGTGCCTCGCCCCGGCCGACGCCGCGGAACCGGCGGATCGGCTGGGTGAGCTGGTAGGCGACGGAGAACATCGGGTCCAGCGCCACCATCGGCTCCTGGGAGATCATCGCGATCTCCCGCCCCCGGACGGCGCTCAGCTCCTTCTCCGTGCGGCCGACCAGGTCCTGTCCCCGCCAGTGGATCGCCCCGCCGCGCACCGACACCCCGTCGGGCAGCAGACCGAGCAGCGACCGCGCGGTCATCGTCTTGCCGCACCCCGACTCACCGACCAGGCCGAGCACCCGGCCCGGCCGCAGCGCGAACGAGACCCCGGTGACCAGGTCCGGGCCGTCGTCGACGGCGATGGTGACGTCCCGGACCTCCAGGACGGCGGCCGGGTCGGCCGGGGTGAGCTCCGCCGGAGCAGTCCGCGCCGCCGACCGGCGCCGGCGGCGGGCCGGTGCGGCCTCCCCCGCGGCCTTGCCGGCGATCGCGTCGGCCAGCTCGTTGGCGGCGATCACGGTGAGGGCGAGGACCAGCCCGGTGGGCACCATCAGCCACGGCGCGTTGAACACGTAGGACGACGCATCCTGGATCATGAACCCCCAGCTGGGGTCGGGCTCGGCCGGACCGAAGCCGAGGAAGGCCAGGCCCGCGACGATGAGCAGGCCGATGCCGTACAGCTGGGCGGCCTGCACGGCGATGACGGTGGCCATCGACGGCAGCACGTGCACCACGTTCACCCGCAGCGAGCCCAGACCGTTGACCCGGGCGGCGTCGACGTAGAGCCGGGTGCGGACCGACTGGGCCACGCCCAGCATCACCCGGTAGACCGCGGCGGAGATCAGCACGCCGAGGACGGCCATGATGATGAAGATCCGCACCCCGATCACGCCGATGACGGCCAGCAGCAGGATCGTCGAGGGCAGCGCCAGGAACACCTCGGTCACCCGGCTGATCACCCGCTCCACGCGCGGCCCGCGCTCGGCGGCGATCAGGGCCAGCGGCAGACCGATCCCGAAGGCGACCAGCACGGTCACCGCGGAGGAGAGCAGCGGCTCGGTACCGGCGGTGAAGATCCGGCTGAGCAGGTCCCGGCCGAGCGGATCGGTGCCGAGCCAGTGCTCGGCCGACGGCAGCGCCAACCGGTTGGCCAGGTCCTGCTCGGCGACGCCGTAGGGGCGCCACCGCGGTGCGGTCAGCGACGCGACGACGATGAAGAGCAGCCAGCCGGCGGCCAGCAGCCCCCCGGGCCGGCGGAGCGCGTCGGGCACGCGCCGGCGGGCCGGCGGTCCGGGCTCCGTCGTGACGTCGTCGGCCGCGTCCAGCGGGAGCACGCTCACGATGCACGCACCTTCGGGTCCAGTGCCGCCACGACCAGGTCGAGCAGCAGGTTGATGAGCACGACGACGACGGTGGCCACCACCACGACCCCGACCAGGGCCGGGAAGTCGCTGGAGGCCGCGGCGGCCTGCCCGGCCTGCCCCAGCCCGGGCAGTGCGAAGAGGTTCTCGATGATCACCGAGCCGCCGAAGAGGGCGATGAACTGGATGCCGAGCACCGAGACGACGGGGAGGCTGGCGAACCGCAGCGCGTGCACGTAGCGGATCCGCCACTCCGGCGTGCCCATCGCCCGCAGCGTCCGGACGTGCTCCTGGGCCAGCGCCTGCCGCAGGCCGGCGTTCGCCGTCCGCGCGACGATCGCCGCCCCGCCGATGGTCAGGGCGATCACCGGGATGAGCAGGCTGGTGAACCACCCGACCGGGTCCACGGTGAAGGGCACGTACCCGGTGGCGGGCAGCCAGCCCAGCTGGAGCGCCAGCACGTAGACCAGCAGGATGCCGACCCAGAAGACCGGCAGGGACAGCGCCACCCCGCTGCCGGTGGTGATGAGGCGGGCCACCCGGCCGCCGCGGAACGCCGCGGCGACCCCCAGGACGATGCCGAGGACACCGGACAGGAGGGTGGCGAACAGCGCGATCGACGCGGTCACCGGGACCCGGTCGGCCAGGTCGGCGGCGATCGAGCGGCCGTCGATGAGCGACGTGCCCAGGTCGCCGCGCACCAGGTCACCCAGGTAGTCGAAGAACTGGGTGGGCAGCGGGCGGTTCCAGCCGAGCGCCTCGTTCTCCGCGACGATCCGCTCCGGTGTCGCGTTCGTGCCGAGCCGGACCGCGCCCGGGGAGGTGTCGGTGGCGTGCACCAGCAGGAAGCTGATCACCACCGCGGCGAGCACCGTGCCGATGGCCATGGCCATCCGCCGGGCGAGGAAAGCGAGCATCACGGGGTCCTTCGGCGTGCGGGTCCGGTGGCCATGGGCCAGGGAACGGTGCGAGAGGGACCGGTGGCCGCGGGACGTCCCGCGGCCACCGGCCGGTGCCGCGCGGCTCAGGCCGCCGGCTCGACCTCGGAGAGGACCAGGTAGTTGTTCGTCCCCGCGTAGGAGGGCTCGGCCACCTTCTCGGCGTTGTAGCCGGTGTAGGCGTAGTCCTCGTAGACCGGGATGTACCAGCCGTTCTCCGCGATCGCCCGGTTGAGGTCGCCGAGCGCCTGCTCGCGATCCGCACCGGACGAGCCGAGTGCGGCGCCCAGCGCCGCCTGGATCTCCGGCTCGGTCGCGCCCTGCATGTTCATGAAGCCGCCGTAGAGCACCCCGGCGACCCAGCCGGCCGGCTGACCACCGATCGCCATCGGCCCGAAGATCAGCGGGTCGGTGCGGACCGCGGCGAACACCTGGTCGGTCGAGGTGGCCGTCACGAAGTTCATCTCGATGCCGACCTCGGCGAGCTGCTGCTGGATGACCACCTGGTCCTCCGTCGGCTGGCCGAGCACCGTGATGTCGAAGGCGAACCCGTCGGGCAGGCCGGCCTCGGCGAGCAGCTCGCGGGCGCGCTCGGGGTCGTACCCGAACTCCTCGTTCAACGCCGGGTCGAAGCCCTCGGCCTCGGCGGGGAACAGCTGGGCCGTCGGCTGGGCGCCGGGGTGCAGCTGCTCGACGATCGCCTCCCGGTCGATGGCGTGGCTGATCGCCTGCCGGACCCGCTCGTCGGCGAAGGCGGGGTTGGTGGCACCGGTCTTGTCGATGACCGGGAAGCCGACGATGGTGCCGCCGACCTTCGCCAGGCTCGACCGCTGCTCGACCATGTCGATCGTGGTCGGCTTGAGGATGGTGGCGACGTCGGCCTGACCGGAGATGACCGCGTTGGCCAGCGCCTGGGGGTCGGTGATCACGTTGAACACGACGCTGTCGTAGGCCCACTCGTCGGCGTTCCACGCCTGGTCGTTCTTGTCCAGCGTGTAAGTGCTGGCCCGCGTGGTCTCCCCTGCGTTGAGCGTGTAGGCGCCCGACCCGTCCGGGGTGGTCTCCAGCGACGCGGGGTCGGCGAGACCGTCGGGCCCGACGATGACCCCGGCGGTGTCGGTGAGGTTGTTCTCCGGGCTGGCCTGCGGCTGGGCCCAGGTGATGACGACGGTCTGCGGGTCGGGTGCCGCGACGTCGACGATCTCGCTGGCCCCGCCGGTGGCGAGCGCGCCGTAGGCCTCCAGGTCGGCGTCGTTGCGCCGGTCCAGGTTGGCCTTGACGATCTCCGCGGTCAGCTCCGAACCGTCGGCGAACGTGACGCCCTCGCGCAGCGTCAGCGTCGTCTGGGTGTCGTCCTCGTTGTTGCTGAACTCGGTGACCAGGCTCGGCGCCACGGTGCCGTCCGGCTGGGTCACGAACAGCGAGTCGTACAGGGCGCTGAAGAAGGTGAACTGACCCTGCGAGTACTCCAGCGGGTCGTAGCCGGTGGGGGCGGCGTCCGCGTCGTAGGCGAAGGTCAGCGTGTCGCTCGGGCTCTGGCTGGAGGTGCCACCGCCGTTGCTGCCGCCACCGCACGCGGCGAGCGAGGTGAGCGCACCGGCGGCCAGGACGGCGACGCCGGTCCGCGTCAGAGAGGGTCGGGGAACGACCAGGGGGTCACGAGTCCGGAACAGCTTCATACCGGTCTGGCTCCTTCGCTTCATTACGGAGGGGTCATGTCGGCCGGGACTCGGCCGCGCCGGGGAACCGGCTTGGCAGCAACAGTGCGATGGGCCTCGCCGTGACGTCAGGCACAATGCCGGTCAATGGAACACAACTGTGGCCTGCGCCTCATCGACGAGATCCAGGAGCCTCTTGCGTGACGGACGACGTCTCCCCCAGCACGCGGGTCCGCGGCCGACGCCCTCCGCAGGGCGATCCCGTCGTCGACCGGGCCCTCGCCCTGCTCGGCGCCTTCGACAGCAACCGCCCGTACCTGACCCTCAGCGAGCTCAGCCGGCGCACGGGCATCCCGGCCAGCTCGGCGCTGCGGCTGGCCGGCCGGCTGCTGGAGTGGGGCGCCCTCGAGCGCGGTGCCGACGGCCGCTTCTCCATCGGCATGCGGCTGTGGGAGGTGGCGTCACTCACCCCCCGCAGCCACGAGCTGCGCCGGGTGGCCCTCCCCTTCATGGGCGACCTGGAGGAGGTCACCCGCCAGCACGTGCTCCTCGCCGTGCTGGAGGGCGAGGAGGCGGTGATGGTGGAGCGGCTCTCCTCCCACGGGGCCGTCGCCGCCCTCTACCGGCCCGGCGGGCGGATGCCCCTGCACTCCACCGGGGTCGGACTGGTGCTCCTCGCCTTCGCGGAGTCCGGGTTCCAGGAGCAGGTGCTCGGGCAGCCGCTGATGCACCTCCCGGAGAAGATCCCGGTGTCGCCGGCGGCGCTGCGGCGCACGCTGGCGGAGATCCGGCGGGACGGGCTGGCCACCTTCCGCCGGGGCGCCCCGGAGCCGATCGTCTCCGTGGCCGCCCCGGTGCACGACGCGCAGGGCACCGTGGTCGCCGCGCTGTCGGTGCTGGTGCCCGCGGAGAACGCCGAGCCACGGCTCCTCGGGCCGGCGGTGCGCACGGCCGCACGGGGCATCTCCCGTGGGCTCGGCGCCTGGCGGGCACCCGGGACCCCCTGATCCGACTCGTCTGCCATTGGCCGGCAGCGGTGCTGATCACGGTGAGCGGCGTCACGCATGCTCGCGGGACGTCGATCAACGAGGAGCGCCGTGCCTGCCCGTGCGGCACGGCCTCCCGACACCGCTGGAGGCCCACCGCATGACCCGATTCCCGGACGGCTTCCTGTGGGGCACCGCCACCGCCGCGCACCAGGTCGAGGGCGGCAACGTCAACAACGACCACTGGGAGATGGAGCACGCCCCGCACTCGCCCTTCGTCGAGTCCAGCGGCGACGCGTGCGACTCCTGGAACCGGTGGGAGGCCGACCTCGACCTCGTCGCCGGGGCCGGGCTGAACACCTACCGGTTCAGCCTGGAGTGGAGCCGGATCGAACCGGCCGAGGGCGAGCTCTCCCGCTCGGCCCTGGACCACTACCGGCGGATCGTGGACGGGTGCCGCGATCGCGGGCTGGCCCCGATCGTCACGCTGGTCCACTTCACGATGCCGCGCTGGATGATGCACGACGGCGGCTGGACCGGCCCGAAGGCCGGCGACCGGGTCGCCCGGTTCACCGAGCTGGCCCTGCCTGCGGTCGAGCACGCCGAGCACGTGCTCACCCTCAACGAGCCGAACCTGATGGCGGTCCAGCCGGTGATCGGCGCGATGGCCCGGCGCGGCGAGCCGATCCACGGCCTGCCCGCACCCGACCAGGGCGTCGCCGAGGCCCTGATCGGGCTGCACCGCCGCAGCACGGAGGTGCTGCGGGGGGCCGGCGCTCCCCCGTCCGGCATGTCCCTGGTCGGCCTGGAGTACATCGACGACGGCGGCGGCCAGGAGCACCTGCAGACCGCGCGCGCGGCGATGATGGACCAGTTCCTGCAGGCCGCGGCGGGCGACGACCTCGTGGGGCTGCAGATCTACACCGCCCAGCGGTTCGGCGCCGATGGGCTGATCGCCCCGCCGGCCGACCGGCAGACGCTGGCCCACGGCATGGAACGCCGGCCGGAGGCCCTCGGCGCCGCGATCCGGTACGCGTCCTCGGTACTGCCGGGGACCCCGCTGATGGTCACCGAGAACGGCATCGCCACCGCCGACGACGCCGACCGGATCGCCTTCACCACCGACGCGCTGCGCGGCCTGGCCGCGGCGATCGCAGATGGAGCCGACGTCCGGGGCTACGTGCACTGGAGCCTGCTGGACAACTTCGAGTGGATGCTCGGCTTCGCGCCCACCTTCGGCCTGGTCGCCGTCGACCGCGAGACCTTCGCCCGCACGCCGAAGCCCAGCCTGGCCTGGCTGGGCGACGTCGCGAAGCGCAACGGCCTCGCCTGATCCACCTGCCGCCCAATGGCACCACCCTGGGCCTCGGTGACCCCGGTCACCGAGGCTCAGGACCGTCAACGCCGACACCGACCCGGGAGCACCCCATGAGCTTCGAGTACCTGATCGACCCCGCGAAGGGCCCGCAGTGGCAGGGCGTCCTGCCCGGCAAGCCGCAGCCCTACGTGCTCCGCCGCGGCGAGGGCGAGCACGCCAAGCTCTTCGGTGACCTGTTCACCGTGTTGCTGTCCGGCGACGAGACGGACGGCCAGTTCGGCATCATCACCGCGGACTCCCCCGCCGGCGACGTCATCCCGACCCACTCGCACAACGAGACCCACGAGACCTTCTACGTGCTCGAGGGCAAGGTCCGGTTGTTCTTCGAGGACGCCGAGGGCGGCAAGCAGTCGCAGCTGCTTGCCCCGGGCGACTTCGGCTACGTACCGGCCGGGTTCGCGCACGCCTACCAGATCGTCGAGCACGCCCGGATGATGGGCACGCTCTCCGGCGGGTTCGAGCGGTTCTTTCAGCACATGGGCACCCCGACGGACTCCACGGCTGCCGACCAGCCGCCGTTCATCCCGGACTTCCCGCGCATGCAGGCCGCTGCGCAGCAGCACAACATGCAGTTCAAGCCCGACTTCCAGTGGCCCGAGCCCACCGCCTGACCCGCGCCGACCACCGCCCCGTTCCCGGCGCCGAGAGCACAGCCGCCCTCGGCGCCGGGAGCGCGCCCTGAGGAGACCCGTGCCCACGCCCGCCCTCCCGCTCCCCCCACCCGCCCACGAGGCGCCGCTGCCCCCGGCCCGCGCGGGCGCCGGCGGCGTCCGGGTGCTGTCCGGCGTGCCGTACGCGGCCCTGCCCGGCGCCCGGCCGCTGGAGCTCGACCTGTACCTGCCGGCAGGTGGCGGCCCGGCGCCGGTCGTGGTCTTCCTGCACGGCGGCGGGTGGCGGCTGGGCAGCCGGCACGCCGTCGGCCCGATGTACCGGGACGCCGTCCCGACGCCGTTCGAGCAGGTGGCCCTGGCCGGCATCGCGGTGGCCAGCGTCGACTACCGGCTCTCCGGGGAGGCGGCGTGGCCGGCGCAGCTGCACGACGCCAAGGCCGCCGTCCGCTGGCTGCGTTCCCGCGCCACCGAGCTGGGGGTGGACGCCGACCGGGTCGCCTCCTGGGGCGAGTCGGCCGGCGGCCATCTCGCCGAGCTGCTCGGGCTGGTGACCGACCCCGCCCTCGAGGGCGAGGTCGGGGCCACCGGCCCGTCCAGCGCGGTCGCCGCCGTGGCCGCCTGGTACGCCCCCAGCGACATCGGGGCGGTGGCGACCGACATCGGCAACGACCCGGCCGACCCGACCAGCCGGGAGTCCCAGCTGATCGGCGCCCCGGTGTCCGCGGCCGCCGACCTGGCCGCCCAGGCCAGCCCGATCACGCACGTCTCCCCCGCCGCGCCACCGGTCCTGCTGCTGCACGGCCGGGCCGACCGGTTCGTCGCGACCGCACAGAGCCAGCGGCTGCACGCCGCCCTGGCCGCGGCGGGGACGGACGTGGAGCTGCACACCTACGACGACGCCGACCACATGTGGCTCGGCGCACCGGACGCGGCCACCGACGCACTCGACCGCACGATCACCTTCCTGCGGCACCACCTGATCGACGAAGGAGACCGAGCATGAGGACAGTCGGCATCCGCCGGGACGGCGGCGAGGTGCAGGTCGCCGCGCTGTCCGACGACGGTGCCTCGGTCACCGTCGTCGCCGGCCTGGACGACTTCTGGGCCGACGCCGCCGGGCACCTGTCGCGCGAGCCCCGCGGGGAGACGCTGGCCGCCACCGACGTCGAGTTCGTGCCGCCGGTGCTGCCCGGCGCCCGGGTCATCTGCATCGGGCTGAACTACCTCAAGCACGTCGCGGAGGGCAGCTTCCGCGACCAGGAGGTCCCGCCGTACCCGACGCTGTTCGCCCGCTGGACCCAGTCGCTGACCGTGGACGGCGCGGAGGTGCCGGTCCCGGCCGACGAGGACGGGCTGGACTGGGAGGGCGAGGTGGTGGCCTACGTCGGCAGCACGCTGGTCGACGCCACCCCCGACGAGGCGCTGGCCGCCGTCGTCGGCTACTCGACCTTCAACGACCTGACCTCCCGGCGGGCGCAGAAGCTCACCAGCCAGTGGATCCTCGGCAAGAACGGCGACCGGTCCGGCCCGCTGGGGCCGCTGGTCGGTGCCTCCGAGGTCGGTGACCTACGTGACGGCCTGCGGGTGCAGACCCGGGTCAACGGCGAGACCGTCCAGGACGGCCGCACCGACGAGATGGTCTACACCGTCGGCGACACGCTCTCGCTGATCTCCCGCACCTTCACCCTGCGGCCCGGTGACGTGCTGGCGACCGGCACGCCGTCGGGGGTGGGCTACGCCCGGACACCCCCGTGGCTCATGCAGCCCGGCGACGTCGTCGAGGTCGAGGTCGACCGGCTCGGCGTGCTGACCAACACGATCGTGGGCAGCGAGGCGCGCCGTGTCCGGTGAGTTCCGGCAGTACCTCTTCCCGCACGAGCACCCCCGGCTGGCCGGGGTCCGCGGCCTGGACCCCCACGCCTACCGGGAGCATGCGCGGACCCCGGGCACCTTCACCGGCGGGCTGGTCGAGGGCTGGACGCCGCTGTACCTGCAGGAGTTCCGCGGCGTCACCTCCGACGGCACGCTGCGCGAGGGGCTGTACCCGCTCACCCCGGCCGAGCCGGGCGAGGAGGCGCCGGTCGCGGCCATGGTCGCGGCGGCGCAGGACCTGCTGGCCGCCCTGGACGACGACGGCCGGGACCGGGTCACCTTCCCGGTGGACGCACCGGAGTGGCAGACCTGGGCCAACCCGGAGTTCATGCAGTTCGACACCGGCCTGCGGCTGGAGTTCCAGTCCCCGGAGGTGCGGTGGAAGGCGCTGGCGCTGGTCCGCGCGTCCCTGTCCCCGGAGGGCTTCGAGCTCGCCCGCGCGATGATGCTGATCAACGGCTTCCTCGGCGAGGTCGTCGGCCTGGCGAACGTGCTCAACGAGTTCAGCTACAACATCACCCTCTACGGCACCCCTGACCTGCGCAGCCCCTGGGGCTGGCAGCTGTTCGGTCACCACTGCGCCCTCAACTGCCTCGTCGTCGAGGGCCGGATGCAGCTCTCCCCGGTCTTCCTCGGCGCCGAGCCCAACGAGATCGACGCAGGCCCGCACGCGGGGACCGAGTCGTTCACCGAGCGGATCGCCGCCGGCCTGGCGGTGATGGCCGCCCTCCCGCCGGAGCAGCGGCAGGCCGCCACCGTCTACGCGCAGATGGTCGACCCGGCCATGCCGCCGGGCCGGGTGCACCCCGGCGACGAACGGCACCTGGCCGGCGCCTTCCAGGACAACCGGGTCATCCCGCCCGAGGGCATCCGGGTGTCGGAGATGCCCGACGACGCCCGGCAGCTGGTCCTGCGGATCGTCGAGCAGTTCGTCGGCCTGCTGCCCGCAGGTCCCCGCCGGGCCCGCATGCGCGAGGTGACCGGGCACCTGGACGAGACCTGGTTCAGCTGGATCGGCGGCGCCGAGCCCGGCGACGCCTTCTACTACCGGGTGCAGTCCCCGGTGCTCATCGCCGAGCTCGACCACCACTGCGGCGTCTTCCTCGACTACTCCACCCCGCAGCCCTTCCACGTGCACACCGTGCTGCGCACCCCGCACGGCAACGACTACGGCCGGGCCTGGGTCCGGCAGTGGCAGGCCGCGCACGGGTCCTGAGGACGGATGCGTCTCGCTCTGCCGGTCAATGGCATCGGGCTACGGCGGCGTGACGCCCGCCACGGATGCTGGACCGGCGTCGATCGGCCCGGATGCCCGTCGCCCCCTCCCCCCTTCCCAGCCACTGGGCACCGCAGCCCAGGACAGGAGATCCCATGACCGCCGTGCCAGCCCACGTCCCGGTGTTGATCGCCGGCGGGGGGCCCAGTGGCCTGGCTGCCGCGCTGGAGCTCGGCCGGCGCGGCATCGAGGTGCTCGTCGTCGAACCGCGCGCCGCCCTCGACCCGCTCCGCCCGCGCGCCAAGACCACCAGCGTGCGCACGATGGAGCACCTGCGTCGCTGGGGCCTGGCCGACCGGCTGCGCGCGCTGGCGCCGCTGCCCGTCGAGCACGCCCAGGACGTCGTCTTCTGCACCGGCCTGTTCGGACACGAGATCACCCGCTTCCCCGAGGCGTTCGGCCTCATCACCGAGCAGCGTGACGACTTCGCTGAGCCCGGCCAGCAGGCCCCGCAGCCGCTGGTCGAGCAGCTGCTCCGGGACGCCGTCGCCGAGCTGCCCTCGGTCACCGTCCTCATCGGCTGGCGCGTCGTCGAGGTCACCGACGGCCCCACCGCGGCGGCCGCCGTGCTGGCGGGCCCGGACGGTGGGCGTCACCGGGTCACCGCCGACTGGCTGCTCGGCTGCGACGGCAGCAGCGGCGTCACCCGCCGGGCGATCGGCGCCCGGTACGCCGGCTCCTCCGGGACCCTGCCGAACGTGAGCATCACCTTCCGCTCCCCGCAGCTGGAGGCGCGGGAGCTGTGCGCCCTCGGCGTCCACTACTGGGTGATCGGCGCCGAGCACGGCGGGCTGATGGGGCGGCTGGACCTGCAGGGCACCTGGTGGGCGATCGTCCAGGGCGTCGACGCCGAGGCCGAGGACGTCGACCCGGTCGGGCTGGTGCAGACGCTGGCCGGCGCGGAGATCGACGTCGAGGTCCTCGCCACCGACCCCTGGTCGGCCCGGATGCTGCTGGTCGACCGGTACCGGGGCCAGCGGGTGTTCCTGGTCGGGGACGCCGCCCACCTGAACCCCCCGTGGGGCGGGCACGGCTTCAACACCTGCGTCGGCGACGCGGTGAACCTGGGCTGGAAGCTCGCCGCCGTGCTGCGCGGCTGGGCACCGGAGCACCTGCTGGACAGCTACCAGGCCGAACGCCGGCCGGTGGCCGAGCGGACCATCGACGCGGCCGGGGCGCAGGAGGCCTTCCTGGCACCGTCCTTCGCCACCGGCGACCTGGACGCCGAGACCGCCGAGGGCGCGGCCCTGCGCGCCACGCTGGCCCGGGGGCTGCAGGTCAAGGACCCGGAGTTCCACAGCCTCGGGCTGGTGCTCGGCTACGACTACCCCGACTCGGCGGTCGTCGTCCCCGACGGCCTCCCGGTGCCCGCCCCCGAACTGGTCGGGTTCCGGCCGTCGGCCCACCCGGGCGCGCGGCTGCCGCACACCTGGCTGCCGGACGGGCGCTCGCTGTACGACCTGCTCGGCGAGGAGTTCACCCTGCTCCGGCTGGACCGCTCGGCGGCCACCGAGGCGCTCGCCGTGGCGGCCGCACGGCGCGACGTCCCGTTCCGGGTGGTGGACCTGGCCCACGTCCCCGGCCTCCGGGAGCGCTACGGGGCGGACCTGCTGTTGGTGCGCCCCGACCAGCACGTCGCCTGGCGTGGCTCGGAACCGGGGGACGCCGAGGCGCTGCTGGCCCGGGCCGTGGGCGCCGGGGAACTGGCCGACCTCCTCCCCTAGCGTGACCGCATGACCTCTGCGCCTCCCACCTCGCCGTTCATCGCCCGGCCGGAGCTCCTCGACGCCGACCCGCTGGCCCCGACCGGGCGACCGGTCCGGTGGGGCGTGGTGGCCACCGGCGCGATCGCGGCGACCGTGACCGCCGACCTGGCGCTGCTGCCCGACGCCGTCCTGCAGGCGGTCAGCTCGCGGCAGCCGGCGCGGGCCCAGGCCTTCGCCGAGCAGCTCGGTTTCGCGTCCTGGTACGCCGACGACGAGGCGCGGTCGGGGCTGGACGCCCTGCTCGCCGACCCGGCCGTCGAGGTCGTCTACGTCGCCACCCCGCACGCCCAGCACGCCGACGTGGTCCGGGCGGCGCTGACCGCCGGCAAGTCGGTGCTCTGCGAGAAGCCGGTCACGATCAACGCCAGGGAGGCCCAGGAGCTCGTCGACCTGGCCCGGGAGCGGGGGCTGTTCCTGATGGAGGCGGTCTGGACCCGGTTCCTGCCGGCGTACCAGCGGGCGCTGCAGATCGCCGCCTCCGGGGAGATCGGCACCGTGCACTGGGTCGCCGCGGAGGTCGGGTTCCCGGCGCCGCTGGACCTCACCGCCCGGATCTGGGCGCTCGCGGACGGCGGCGGTGCGCTGCTCGACCTGGCCGTCTACCCGCTGCTGTGGGCCTGGGGCACCCTCGGGCTGCCCGACTCGGTGCGCGCCGCCGGCACCGTCACCCCCGAGGGCGTCGACGCGCAGAACGCCCTCACGCTCACCTACGCCTCCGGCGCCCAGGCGCAGCTGACGACGTCCCTGCTGGCCCGCTCGCCGCACACCGCGCTGATCTGCGGCAGCGACGGCTGGATCCGCACCGACGGCGGCCACTCGGTCTACCGGCCCAACCGGCTGGACGTCCAGGTCGGCGACGGCGCCGTCCGCACCGAGGAGTTCGGGCTGATCGGCTCGGGCTACGTGCACGAGCTGCGGGAGGTCACCCGCTGCCTGCAGCAGGGGCTCACCGAGAGCCCGGTGATGCCGCTGGAGCACTCGCTCGCCACCATGCGGCTGCTGGACGGGATCCGCGAGCAGCTCGGGGTGGTCTACCCGAACGACCGCTGAGCCGGCACGACCGCGGCCACGTCGACGGCGGCCGGCGGTTGGGGCTCGGCGCACCGGCCCCGGTCGGGCGAGCGACGCCGGGTGCCCGACCCCGGGGCCGCCGCTACCGTGTGCCGGTGATCACCGTCTGCGGCGAGCTCGTCATCGACCTGATCCCCTCCGGGGACCCGGCTGCGGGCGCACCGCCGCAGTACACCGCCTTCCCCGGCGGCAACGCGCTCAACGTCGCGGTGGCGGCCGCGCGGCTCGGCGCGGTCACGCACCTGATGTCCCGGGTCGGCCCCGGCCCGTTCGGTGCACTGCTGCGCGAGCACGCGGCCGGCAACGGCGTGGCCACCGACGCGATGCTCACCGCGCCCGAACCGGTCAGCCTTGCCGTGGTCGAGCTGGCCGAGCAGGGGTCGGCGAGCTACTCCTTCCACACCGTGGGCGCCGCCGACTGGCAGTGGACGCCCGCCGAGCTGGCGGCGGCCTGGCCGGCCGACACCCGGATCGTGCACGTCGGGTCGATCTCCAGCTGGACCCCGCCGGGCTCGCTGGCGATCGCCGACCTGGTGCGCCGGGTGCGCGCCGAGGGCACTGCGCTGGTGAGCTTCGACCCGAACGTGCGCCCGACCCTCATCGCCGACCCCGACGCCGTGCGCGCCCAGGTGACCGAGCTGCGCCGGGTCGCCGACATCGTCAAGGTGAGCGCGGAGGACCTGGCGTGGCTGGAGCCCGGGGCCGACCTGGACGACGCCGCCGCCCGGTGGGCCGCCGAGGGCCCCGCCCTGGTGGTCGTCACCGACGGCGGTGACACCCTGCGGGCGGCCCGCCCCGGTGGCGCGGTGCTGCGGGTGCAGCCCCCGTCGGTGACCGTGGTCGACACCGTGGGGGCCGGCGACAGCCTGGCCGCCGGGCTGTTCGCCGGGCTCGCTCGCACGGGCGTGCTCACCTCCGCCCAGCTGCGCGACCTGCCCGAGACCGAGCTGACCGCCCTGCTGGACGACGCGGCGCTGGTCGCCGCCCTCGCCTGCACCCGCGCCGGGGCGAACCCGCCGACCCTCGCCGAGCTGGCGGCCGCGCGCGGCTGAGGCCCGGACGCAGAGAGCCCCCGCCCACCAGATGGCGGGCGGGGGCTCCGTGCGGTCAGCCGGTGGTCAGCGTCGGACGTCGATGGTGACCGTCGTCGTGCTGCTCACCGGGGCACCCCGGCTGTCGGTCATCGACATCGTGCAGTCGTAGGTGACCTGCCCGACCTGCGTGGGCCGGGCCCGCAGGGTGAAGTTCCCGTTCTGGCCCGCCGGGTAGTCGCGGTTGCCGACCTGCCGGGCCGACCCGGGCGCCAGGTCCAGCGCCAGGGCCGGGCCTGCCGTCTGGGTGCAGGAGTACTCGAACGAGCTGCCCAGCAGCACGCCTGCGCCCCGGTTGCCGAACTGCACGACCAGCTGGACGGTCTGCTTGGCGTTCGCCTGCACAACCGGCCCGTTGTTGATCTGCTGGTAGAGCTCGGTCTCCGTCGCCGGCGGGGTGACCACCACGTCGAAGGTGCTCGGGTTCGACGTGTTGCCCGCGCTGTCGGTGGCCGTGCAGCTCACCTCGGTGGTGCCGATCGGGAAGACCGCCCCCGGCGCAGGAGCGCAGGTCGCCGTCACGTCGCCGTCCCGGGTGTCCCCGGCCTCCGGCAGCGCGTACCGCACCACGGCCCCGGCGGGGCTGGTGGAGTCGGCGGCCACGTCGTCGGTGCCGGCGATCCGCGGCGGGAGCTGGTCGGCCGGACGCGGCGCCAGCTGCGCCGGGTCGACGATGCCCCAGTAGGCGGGCAGGACCTGCAGGTCGTCGTCGAAGGGCAGCGGCGACTCCCACGGCCGGGCCGCCGGCCAGGTGCGCAGCCAGCTGCGGCCGGTGCTGATCCCCCAGAAGGTGACCGCCTCGATGGAGTCGGCGTGGCCCCGCAGCATGTCGAACAGGTCCCGGTAGTAGTACCCGAGCTCGGTCTCGGCCGCGTCCTGGTCGGCCATCGCCGGCGAGTGCTGCGGCACGGTGCCGTTGCTGACGTCGGCGCCGTTGTTCTCCTTGGAGCTGCTCACGTCCAGCTCGGTGATCGCCTGCAGCAGCGGCGTCCCGGTCCGGGCGCTGAGCTGCTCCACGGCGGTCAGCGAGTCGTCCAGCCACTCCACCGGGCGGGCGAAGTCGACGTGGGCCTGGTGGCCCACCCCGTCGATCGGCACGCCGCGCTCGACCAGGCTGGAGATCAGGTCGAGGTAGTCGGCCCGCTTGGTCGGCATCTCGCTGTTGTAGTCGTTGATGAACAGCGCGGTGTCCGGGAAGTACCGGTCGGCCAGCCGGAACGCCTCGTCCACGAAGCCCTCGCCGAGGACCTGGAACCAGCGGCTGTCCCGCATGTCGTGCGGGTTGGCGTTGTCACCGTCGGCGATGACCTCGTTGACCACGTCCATCGCCCAGATCGGTGAGTCGCCGTCCGGGTACCGGGCGTCGACGTGGTCGGCGATCGCCTTGATGTGCGCCTCCATCCGGGCGCGCAGCAGGGCCTGGTCGGCCGGGCTGTCGGTCAGCGGGCGGTCGCCGTCGAGGAAGAACCAGTCCGGGGTCTGGCTGTGCCAGACCAGCACGTGCCCGTAGACGTCGGTGCCGGTGGCGTCGGCGAAGTCGAGCAGCGCGTCGAGGTCACCGAAGGTGAAGGTGCCCTCCACCGGCTGGATCTCACCCGGCTTGCCGTCGTTCTCCGGGGTGATCGCGTCGAAGTGCCGCTGCACCAGCTGCGCCGGCCGGCCCACGGTCTCCCGCTGGTCGATCGCCACGCCGACGTGCTCGAAGCCGTCATCGCCCAGCACGGCGGCGAGCCCGGGGACGTCCTGGAGCGGGGTCTCGGCGAAGCCGGTCAGGGCGAAGTCGTCGATCAGGAAGTCGACCCCCGCGTCGCCCTCGACGTACACCTGCGCGGTGTCGATCGCCGCACCGAGCGTGTACGTGCCACGCAGTTGGGTCCACTCCTCGGCGGTGACGACGGCGGAGGCGCCGGAGACGCCCTCGTAGGCGGTCGTCGCGCCGGCCCGGTCCCGCTGGACCGAGACCTTGAGCGACGCCGGTGCCTGACCCGGCGCCAGCTTCGCCCAGACCGACACCTGCACGGTCTCGCCGACGGCCAGCCCGTCGGTGACGTCGAGAGCCGGCCCCTGCCAGGCCTGCAGCCGGTTGGTCGCCAGCAGGCTCGTGGACCCGCTGTGCGCATCGGCCGTGGTGGTGCTGACCCGGGCGTCCCCACGGGGACCCCAGCCACCGGCGCCGCTCTCGAAGTCGGTGGCCAGGTCCACCCGGGTGCCGGGCTCGACCGGCCCGGCCGCCTCGCCCGTGATCGTCACGTCGTCGACGAAGAACGCCTGGGTCGCGTCGGGGCTCTCCAGGTAGAGCTCCAGGCCGCTGTTGCTGGTGCCGAACTCGTAGGTGCCGCTGACCTTGGTCCAGGAGCTGTCGGAGACGGCGACCTGCCAGGCCACGGTGTCGTAGCTGGTCGAGCCGCCCGTGGGCGTCCGCGCCGCGCTCATCGTCACGACGTCGGTCTCCGGCTCCGGCGTGGTGTCGGCGAGCCGCACCCACGCCTCGACCTCCCAGCTGCCGGCCGGCAGCAGCGCGGCGGCGTCCAGCGCCGGGCCGTGCCAGGTGTCGGTGCGCCCGGTGACCGCCAGGCTCTGCGCACCGGTGCGCGCCTGGGTGGTGCTGGGTGCGACCTGCGCCGTCCCGCGGCCGGACCAGCCGCCGGTGTCCTGCTCGAAGTCGGCCGTGTGCACGGTTGCGGGCGCGGCACCGGCTGACGGCGCCGCCACCACCCCCGCCGTGGCGACCATGCCGAGCATCGCTGCCCCGGCTCCCAGACGTCGTCGTCCCATGTGTCGTTCTCCTCGGGTCGGTGCGCGAGCAGCGCTGCTGCGTGACCTGACCAGTTCCGAGAACTATCGGAAGTGGCCCGAGAGAGTGAACCGCACCACACGAGCACCGGTCAACGGCGTCCCATCCGGTGGGACGCCACCGGCGGGTGCGGCATGGGGCGAGCGACCTACGCTGACCCGGTGATCCTCATCGTGGTGAAGTGGCCGGTCCGTCCGGAGTTCGACGAGCGCTGGCCCGAGCTCGTCCGGGAGTTCACCGAGGCGGTGCGCGCCGAGCCGGGCAACGTCTTCTTCGAGTGGTCCCGCAGCGTGGAGGAGCCGCACACCTGGGTGCTCGTGGAGGGGTTCCGCGACGCCGAGGCCGGTGCGGTGCACACCTCCTCCGACCACTTCCGGAAGGCGATCTCCGAGATGCCGGACTGGGTCTCGGCGACGCCGTCGATCATGTACGTCGACTCCCCCGATCTGGCCGGCTGGGGCCCGATGGGCGAGGTCCAGCCCCGCGGCTGACCCGCCCGGGATCGATGTGCGATGTTCTGCCGCATGGTGAACGTCCTGTCGATCCAGTCCCACGTCGCCTACGGCCACGCCGGCAACGCCTCGGCGGTGTTCCCGCTGCAGCGGCTGGGCGTGGAGGTCTGGCCGGTGCACACCGTCCAGTTCTCCAACCACACCGGCTACGGCGCCTGGACCGGCCGGGTGTTCGACGGCCAGGCCGTCGACGAGGTGGTGCAGGGCATCGAGGACCGCGGCGTGCTGGGCAGCTGCGACGCCGTGCTGTCCGGGTACCTGGGATCGGCCGACATCGGGCACGCCGTGCTCGGCTCGGTGGCCAAGGTGCGCAGCGCCAACCCGGCGGCGGTCTGGTGCTGCGACCCGGTGATCGGCGACGTCGGGCGCGGGGTGTTCGTCCGGCCCGGCATCCCGGAGTTCATGCGGGACGTCGCCGTCCCGGCCGCCGACATCGTCACCCCGAACCACTACGAGCTGGACCTGCTGTCCCAGTCCGAGACCCGGTCACTGGGCTCGGTCAAGGACGCGGTGGCCGCCGTCCAGGCGCTCGGCCCGCGCGTGGTGCTGACCACCTCGCTGGTCACCGAGGACACCCCGGACGACGCCGTGGACCTGCTGGCGTCGGAGGGCGGCCGGCACTTCCTGGTCCGCACGCCGCGCCTGGACCTGTCGGTGAACGGTGCCGGCGACGCGATCGCGGCGCTGTTCCTGGCGCACTGGCTGAGCACCCGGTCGGCCGGCGAGGCGCTGGCCCGGGCCGCGGCGTCGGTCTTCGGCCTGCTGCAGCGCACCGCCGACGCCGGCTCGCGCGAGATCCTGCTGGTCGCCGCCCAGGACGAGTACGTCAACCCCACCCGCACCTTCGACGTGACCGAGGTCTGACCATGAGCGACTTCCCCGCCCTGACCGAGCTCGCCGCGCAGGAGGAGGAGCTGCAGCTGCGCGGCTTCACCAACGACGACGCCTGGATCGCGCGCAAGGCCGCCACCGTGCACCGGTTCGGGCACAGCTCGCTCTACGTCGGCCAGCGCGCCCGCGAGGCCGGGACGACGTTCGAGGAGGAGTTCGGGCTGGACCCGCAGCAGTACGTGGCCCACGGCGGGGGCTTCCCGCTGCTGGTGCGCGACGTCGGCCCGGTCGGCGTGGTGGTGGTCTCCGGGCTGCCGCAGGTGGAGGACCACGCGATGGTCGTCGCCGCGCTGCGCGAGCTGGTCGCCCAGCAGTCGGCCTGACCGCCCGGTCCCCCGGCTGGGGGACCGGGCGCGGGCTCACTTCTTGCCGTGCGTCAGCTTCTCCATGCCCGAGGCGGTGTCCGTGGACGCCTTCTTGGCAGCCCGCTTCTCCTTGATGCTCGAGCCGGACTTCTTCGATGCGTTCTTGTCGACCATGACCACTCCTCATCGCAGAACCGGTCGGCTCCAGGGGCCGGACGGTACGCCGCACCCACCCGGCCGCGGCGGTGCTCCCGCCCGGGTGCGTGCCGTGGCGCGGCCCGGCGGGCGCGCCCGGCCTCGCCACCGGCGTAGCGTCGGGCCCACGGTCACCTCGCCGGTCCCGGACAGCCGTCCAGGGCGGCGATCCCCTCCCGGGGCACCACCGCCGAGCCGTCGGCGGAGTCAGGCCTCGCCATGACCGCACCCACGTACGCCCCCTCGCCCACCACCGCCCTCCCGGCCCCCGCCGACCGCACCGGCGACGAGCCCGGCTGCCCGGCCTGCGCCCACCCGATGGACGCCCACGACCCGATCGGGGCCCGGTTCTGCCTGGCCACCGCCGCGGGGACACTGGACCGCGGCTGCGCCTGCCGCCTCGGCTGACCCACGCACGGCGCCTCCTCCGCACGCCGTACCGGCCGCTGCCGGAGATCGTCCGCAGGGAGGACGCCGCGGGGGCCGCGCGTCCCTAGCGTCGACCGCGTGATCGACGTCGACTGTGTGAGCAAGCGCCACGGGGACCGGTGGGCCGTCCGCGACCTGACCGTCACCGTGCACCCGGGGCGGGTCACCGGCCTCCTCGGACCGAACGGGTCCGGCAAGTCCTCCACCCTGCGGATGGCGGTCGGGCTGGACGCGCCGACGAGCGGCCGGGTGCTGGTGGACGGCCGGCGGTACGCCGACCACCCCTGGCCGCTGACCCGGGTCGGTGCGCTCCTGGACGCGCGTGGGGTGCACCCCGGGCGCACGGCCCGCGCCCATCTCCACGTGCTGGCGGCCACCCATCGGCTGCCCCGGCGCCGGGTGGACGAGGTGCTGGACCTGGTCGGCCTGACCGACGTCGCGCACCGCCGGTCCGGCGGCTTCTCCCTGGGCATGAGCCAGCGCCTGGGCATCGCCGCGGCGCTGCTCGGCGACCCTGCCGTGGTGCTGCTCGACGAGCCGGTCAACGGCCTGGACCCCGACGGCGTCCGCTGGCTGCGTGCCCTGCTCCGTCAGCTCGCCGACCAGGGGCGCACGGTGCTGGTCTCCAGCCACCTGCTCGCCGAGATGGCGACGACCGCCGATCACCTGGTCGTCCTCGGCCGGGGCCGCCTGCTGGCCGATGCCCCGCTGGGCGAGCTGCTGGCGTCGGTGTCCCGGCCGGCCGTACGGGTCCGCACCCCGGACGCCCGCCGGCTGCACGGACTGCTCGCCGCACCGGGCGTGCTGCTGAGCGCCCCGGCCGGCGACGTCCTCCGGGTGGAGGGCGCCACGGCCGAGCGGATCAGCGAGCTGGCCCGGGAGCACGGCCTGCCCGTGCACGAACTGGTCCCCGAGCAGCCGTCGCTGGAGGACGCCTTCGCGGCGTTGACCGAGGACGCCGTCGAGTTCGACGCGGGCCGGGTGTCCCGATGACCGCCGCGACCCCCGTCGCCAGGGCGGGCACCGCTGCCGGCGCGTGGTCCGGCGCCGTCCGTGCGGAGTGGGTGAAGCTGCGCAGCCTGCGGTCGACCGTGGCGAGCTACGCGGCGATCGCCGCCGTCCTCGCCGTGCTCGGCGGCACCTGGCTCACCCTGCCGGACGGCGACGGCGCCGGCGCGGTGTTCACCGCACTGCTGCTGGCCGAGCTCCTCGTCGCCGCGACGGCCGTGCTCGCCGCCGCAGGTGAGTTCAGCGCGGCGACGGCCCGCTCGACGTTCACCGCCGTCCCCCGCCGGACCCTGGTGCTCACCGCCAAGCTCGCCGTGCACGGCGGTGCGGTGCTCGTCCTGCTGGTGCTCGGCGCCGCGGCCGGCACGGTGCTGGCGACGCTGACCGCGCCAGAGGTCGCCGGCAGCCCGCTGCACCCGCTGGTGCTGCGCGCCGCGGCCGGCACGGCACTCGCCCTGGTCTGCGTGGTCGCGATCGGCATCGCAGCGGGGACGCTGACCCGCTCGCCGGCCGGCGGCGTGGGCGTGACCCTGGCCCTGCTCGTGCTGCCGGCCGTGGTGGTGACTGCGCCCCGGGTGACCGCGTTCCTGCCCGGCCGCGCGGTCGAGGCCCTGGTGTTCACCGACCGGCCGCCGGCCGCCCACCTGTTGCCGCCGATGGCCGCGATCGCGGTGCTCGTCGGGGAGGCCGTCGTGGCCGTGCTCGTCGCGGCCGTCGTGCTGCGCCGCCGGGACGTCTGACCGTGCCGCGCGAGGAGGTCGCCGGCCGGTTGCCCCGCTGGGCCCGCGCACACCCGCTGCTGGTGGACGCGTCGGTGGCCGCCCTGGTCCACGTCGTCCTCACCGCAGCGGTCACCACCACCGCCGAGGTCACCCATCCGGGCGGCCCGTGGCTCGGCGCGCTGACGAACCTCCTGCTGGTCGCCCCGCTCGTCTGGCGACGCCTGGCTCCGCTGGCCACGCTGGTCGCCGTGCTCGCCATCGCGGTCCTCACCGTGGGGCTGATCGGCCCGATGGGTGGCGAGGCGGCCGCACTCGTCGCGCTGGGCACCGCAGTCACCGAGGCGTCCAGCTGGCCGCGGACCGCGCTGCCCGTGGCGGTCGCGGTGCTCGGGCTGGCCGGTCTGGCCGGCGTGAGCGACACGGCGCTGACCGCCGACCGGCTGGTGGCCGGCGTCGCCGCCCTGGTCGCCGCCGTCGCCGTGGGCGCCGCGGGGCGACTGGCGCGGGAGCGCCGGCTCGTGCTGGCCGAACAGGAGGCGGAGCGGGAGGCCGGCCGCAACCGGGCCGCGGCCGAGCGGACGGCGCAGGCGCTGGCCGCCGAGCGGGCCCGGATCGCCCGTGAGCTGCACGACGTCGTGGCGCACGAGGTGACCGTGATGGTGTCGCTGGCCGACGGCGCTCAGGTGGCGGCCCGGCACTCCCCGGAGCGCGCGCACCAGGCGATGGCCCAGGTGTCCGCGACCGGCCGCGAGGCACTGCGGGAACTGCGCCGCCTGCTCGGCGTGCTCGCCCCGGACGACGGCCCTGGCCCTGGCCCGGCGCCGCAGCCGGGGATCGGCGGGATCGGCGACCTGGTCGACCGGGTGCGTGCGGCCGGGCTGGACGTCTCGCTCCAGATCGGGGGCACCGCCGACGGGCTGGACCCGATGTCCCAGCTGACCATCTACCGCGTGGTCCAGGAGGCGCTCACCAACGTGCTGCGGCACGCGGCCTCCCCCACCCGGGCCGAGGTGCGGCTCGATGTCGGAGCCACAGCGGTACGGCTCGAGGTGCTGGACGACGGGGTGGCAGCGGGCGCCGGCCGGGGCGGGCCGGGGGCGCCGGGGCGCGGCCTGCTGGGGATGCACCAGCGGGCCGCGCTGCACGGCGCCGACCTGGAGGCCGGCCCGGTAGACGGCGGAGGCTGGCGGGTCGCCCTGCTGCTGCCGCTGACCGCCGGGGCGGAGGCGGTGGCGTGATCCGGCTGCTGCTCGTCGACGACCAAGCGTTGCTGCGCCACGGGATGACCCTGGTGCTGGAGGGCGAGGACGACCTGACGGTGGTCGGCGAGGCGTCCGACGGAGCAGGCGCGGTGGAGCAGGCGGTGCGGCTGCGGCCCGATGTCGTGCTGATGGACGTGCGGATGCCCGGCATGGACGGCATCGAGGCGACGCGCCGGCTGGCCGCGCTCGTCCCGGAGGTGCGGGTGCTCATCCTGACCACCTTCGACCTGGACGAGCACGCCTTCGCCGGGCTGCGCGCCGGGGCCAGCGGCTTCCTGCTGAAGGACGTGCCGCCGGCCGAGCTGGCGGGCGCCGTCCGAGCGGTCGCCCGAGGCGATGCGGTGATGGCGCCCACCCTGACCCGGCGGCTGCTGGACGCCTACGCACACCGGCTCCCCACCGGACCGGTCCAGCTGCCGCGGCGGGGGCTGGACCACCCCGCCCTGGCCAGGCTCACGGATCGGGAGCGGGAGGTGCTGGGTGAGCTGGCCGGCGGGCTGAGCAACGCGGAGATCGCCGCCCGCCTGGTGCTCTCGGAGACGACCGTGAAGACCCACGTGAGCCGGCTGTTGCACAAGCTGCAGCTGCGGGACCGGGTGCAGGCGGTGATCGTCGCCTACGAGACGGGGCTGGCGCCGCGCGGCTGAGCCGGTGACCGGCCTAGCCTGGGACGCCCGGCCGGACGGCGGGGACGACGACGTCCGGAGGACCGCACCGTGCCCGATCGTCCCGGCATCCCGGTGGACCTCGTCCTCGACACCTCGCGGGAGCTCGCCGGCGCGCGCCGGGACCTGACCGCTGACTGCAGTCGCTGTAGCGGGCTGTGCTGCGTGGTGCCGGCCTTCGCCGCCTCCGCGGACTTCGCGATCGACAAGCCGGCCGGCACCCCCTGCCCGAACCTGCAGCCCGACGCCCGCTGCGGGGTGCACGACCGGCTGCGTGACCGCGGGTTCCCCGGCTGCGTCGTCTTCGACTGCTTCGGCGCCGGCCAGCGGGTCACCGAGGACACCTTCCCCGGCCGGGACTGGCGCACCGATGCAGCGACAGCAGCGGCGGTGTTCGCCGTCTTCCCGGTGATGAGGCAGCTCACCGAGCTGCTGTGGCACCTCACCGAGGCGCGGACCCTGCTGCCGGCCGGGTCACTGGCCACCGAGGTCGCGACCGCGCACGCCCGCACCGAGGAGCTCACCCGGGCGGCCGCCGACGAACTGGCCGTCCTGGACGCCGCAACGCTGCGACGCGAGGTCGGCGAGCTGCTCGGCCGGGTCAGCGACGCCGCCCGGGCCGACGTGCCCGACCGGGCCCGGGACCGCCGCAGCGCCGACCTGATGGGCGCCGCACTGCGCGGGGCGGACCTGCACGGGGCCAGCCTGCGCGGCGCCTACCTGATCGGGGCAGACCTGCGCGGCGCCGACCTGCGGCACACCGACCTCCTGGGTGCCGACCTGCGGGCCGCCGACCTGCGCGGGGCCGACCTCACCGGCGCGATCTTCCTCACCCAGCCCCAGCTGACCGCCGCCGTCGGCGACGCGGGCACGACGCTGCCGGAGTCGATGACCCGGCCCGCACACTGGTCGACCTCCACCGCAGCTGCACCTACCGAGCGCGGCCGCCGACGCCCCCGTCGTCGCTGACCGGCTGCCTGCCCGGCACGATCAGCCCATGGGCTACAGCGCGGAGAGCACCCGCTACGACTCGATGACCTACCGGCGCACCGGCGCCAGCGGCCTGGACCTGCCGGCGGTCAGCCTCGGTCTCTGGCACAACTTCGGGGACGACGTCCCCTTCGACCGGCAGCGGGACATCCTGCGGCGCGCCTTCGACCTGGGGATCACCCACTTCGACCTGGCCAACAACTACGGCCCGCCCTACGGCAGCGCGGAGACGAACTTCGGCCGGCACCTGGCCGACGACTTCCGCCCGTACCGCGACGAGCTGGTCCTCTCCACCAAGGCCGGCTACGACATGTGGCCCGGTCCGTACGGGCAGGGCGGCGGCTCGCGCAAGTACGTGCTGTCCAGCTTGGACCAGTCACTGCAACGAATGGGCGTCGAGTACGTCGACGTCTTCTACAGCCACCGACCCGACCCGACGACGCCGCTGGTGGAGACGATGGGCGCGCTGCACACGGCCGTCCAGTCGGGCAAGGCGCTCTACGCGGGCATCTCCTCCTACTCGCCGGAGATGACGGCGCAGGCGGCGGAGATCCTGGCCGACCTGGGGACGCCGCTGCTGATCCACCAGCCCTCCTACTCGATGCTCAACCGCTGGATCGAGACCGAGGGGCTGCTGGACACCCTCGCCGACGTGGGCGCCGGTTGCATCGCCTTCTCCCCACTGGCCCAGGGGATGCTCACCGACAAGTACCTCGACGGCGTGCCGGAGGGCTCGCGGGCCGGTCAGTCCAAGTCACTGGACCCCGGGATGATCACCCCCGAGTACGTGACGCACGTGCGGGCGCTCAACGAGCTCGCGCAGGCCCGCGGCCAGAGCCTGCCCCAGCTCGCGCTGGCCTGGGCGCTGCGCGACCCGCGGGTCACCTCCGTGCTGATCGGGGCGAGCAGCGTGCGGCAGTTGGAGCAGAACGTCGCCGCCCTGGAGAACCTGGAGTTCTCCGCCGAGGAGCTGACCGCCATCGACCAGCACGCCGTCGACGCCGGCATCGACCTGTGGCAGGCCGCCCGGGAGGGCGCGATGTGACGCCCGCCGAGGCTCGACCGGCCGGGCGGTTCAGCCCGGCCGGTCGGCCGAGGGCGCCCCGGCGCTGTGGCAGGCCGCGCAGGTGCCGAAGATCTCCAGCGTGTGCGTGACGTCGACGAAGCCGTGCTCGGCGGCGACGCGGTCGGCCCAGCGCTCGACCGTGGGGCCCTCGACCTCCTCGGTGCGGCCGCAGGCGCGGCAGACGAGGTGGTGGTGGTGCCGGGTGCTGCACCGCCGGTAGATGGCCTCACCGGCGTCGGTGCGGATCGAGTCCAGCTCGCCGTCGTCGACCAGCGCCTGGACGGCCCGGTAGACCGTCGACAGCCCGATCGAGTCGCCGGAGGCGCGCATCCGGGCGTGCACCTCCTGCGCGCTGTGGAAGCCCTCGAGCTCGTCGAAGACGGCGTTGACGGCGGTGCGCTGGCGGGTGTTGCGGATCATCTGGTCGTCTCCTCGTCGAGGCGGCCCGCGTGGTCGTGCGGAAGAGCCCGGCGTCCTTCGCATGAGGATAGGAGCATGTGAGAACTGTTGTCGACTGCGGGGGCACCCACCGGCTCACTCGTAGGGCTCGGCCGGTGCCTCCACCGCCGCCACCCGGACGGCGTCGATCGCCGGCTCCGGGTACCCGACCGCCGGGTCGACCTGGGGCGGGACGTGACTGCCGACCACCTCCACCCACTGGTCGGGCTCGAACTCCGCGGGCCCGTCCGGCACGGCCACCCGGATCGCCGTGGCGTCGGCGGCGCAGCAGTTGATGGCGAAGCGGGTGACGTACCAGCCGCCGGCCGCCCGGGGGGAGACGAAACCGACCAGCCGGACCCGGCGCCCGTCCAGCGCGCTGGTGTCCTGGGCGAGCGACCAGACGTAGTAGGAGAACAGCGTCGACGTCGCGTGGTCGGCGCCCGGGTCGTCGGCTCCGATGCCCGCCGACGGCGGTTCGTCGGGGACCGCCACCGGCGCCGACGCCTGCCGGCTGGCGGTGTAGGAGCCGAGCGCGGGCGGGGCGATGACCAGGACCACCGCCACCGGCGCGGCCAGCAGCCACCCGACCGCCGGGCCGGAGTGGTCGTGCCCGGCGTCGCCGCGGCTGCGGCGCAGACCGCTGAGCGCCAGCAGGACCACGACCACCCCGGCCCCGAGCAGCAGCGGCCGGAAACCGGCCCGCACGTAGTCGAGGTACCGGTCGCTGCCGGCCACGAACAGCACGACGACGCCGAGCAGCAGCAGGAGCACGTGCTGGGTGGTCCGGTCCGGGCGGCCGCTCACAGCAGGACCGCCCCCACCGCGCTGGCGAGCAACACCGCGACGACGAACGTCACCGGTGCGAACCGGAGCGCGAAGCCGCGGCCGAAGGTACCCACCTGGAGCGCGATCAGCTTCACGTCGACGGCCGGACCGACGACGAGGAACGCCAGCCGGGCGGTGAGCGAGAAGGAGGTGAGGCTGGCCGCCACGAAGGCGTCGGCCTCCGAGCAGATCGCCAGCAGCACCGCCAGCACGGCCAGCACCAGCACGGCGAGCACCGGGGACGCCGCGACCTGTTCCAGCCAGCTCCGCGGCACCAGCACCCCCAGCGTCGCGGCAGCCGCACCGCCGACGACCAGGAAGCCGCCGGCGTGCACCAGGTCGTGCGCCATGGCCGCACGGAAGCCGGCGAAACGGGTGAGACCGGGCGCCGCGGACGGCAGCCGGGCCAGCTGCAGCCACTCGCTGCGGCCCAACAGCGTCCACAGCCAGCCCATCACCAGCGCGACGCCGAGGGAGGCCAGGAAACGGGCGGCCACCATCTCGGGCTGTTCCGGGAAGGCCACCGCCGTGGCCACCAGCACCACGGGGTTGATCGCCGGCGCCGCCAGCAGGAAGGCCAGCGCCGCCGCCGGGGTCACCCCACGCCGCACCAGACTGCCAGCGACCGGGACCGAGGCGCACTCACAGCCGGGCAGCACCACCCCGGCCATCCCGGCCACCGGCACGGCCAGCGCGGGGCGGCGGGGCAGTGCCCGGGCGAAGAAGGACGGCGGCACCAGCGTGCTGATCGCCGCCGACAGCGCCACACCCAGCACCAGGAAGGGCAGCGCCTGCAGGCACACGGCGACGAAGACGGTGCTCCAGGCCAGCACCACCGGCTGCTGCAGGGACGCGGGGGCGAGGAAGTGCAGCAGCACCAGGACGGCGACCAGCCCGCCGAGCAGGTCGGTGCTGCGCACGCCGGCCCGGGCGGGCGGGCCCGCCCCGTCGACCCGACCCTCGTCGACCCTGCCGTCGTCGACCCGCACCTCGGCGATGACCGACTCCCCTCCGCGCATCGAACATGAGTCCCGTTACCGTGGCCGGAGCCACGATCTCATGCAGTCCGCGCCAGACCGACCGATCGAGGAGCACGTCGATGAGCGAGACGAAGAAGAACCGCGGTGCGACCGCCGGCCGGGTGCTGCGCAAGGCGGCCGGGACGGTGGCGACCGGGGTCGTCGGCGTCGCCGTCGTCCGCGCCGCCGAGGGCGGCGAGTCCGGCAGCCTGCCCCGCCGGCTGGCGGTCGGGGTGACGAAGTGGGGCATCCGCGGTGCCCGCCGCGCCGAGGTGGGCGTGGAGAAGGCCCGGCTCGCCGCCGGGGACGTGCGCGCCCGGGCCTACGCCGACCTCGGCGAGCAGGTGCCCCCGCCGGCCGACCGCTCCGGCGGCCACGACCACCAGCACTGACCGTGGAGACGGCGACCGGCACCGCCCGGCTGGTCAGTGACGCCGGCGGCCGGCTGCGGCTCGCCGTCCCCGCGCTGACCGGTGCACCCGCGCGGGCGGTGGCGCTGGAGGACCTGCTGGACGCGGTGCCCGGCGTCCGCACCGCGCACGCCTACCCGGTGACCGGGCAGGTGCTGGTCTGGCTGCACCCGGACGCCGACCCGCGCGCGGAGGTGCTCCGGGTGGCCACCTCGGCGGTCGCCCTGCCGGCGGCCGCCGAGGTCGCCCGCCCGCCGCGCTCGGCCGACGTCGCCAACGGCGAGCTGGTGCGGATCGCGGTCGGCGGCGCCGCCCTGGCGCTGCTGGGGGTGCGCCGGTACGGGTTCGGCCGGCCGCCGGTGCTCTCCGGCCGCAGCCGGCTGGTCGCCACCGCGCTCACGGTCTTCACCGGCTACCCCTTCGTCAAGGGCGCCGCCGGCGCCCTGGCCGGGAAGCGCAGCGCGGGCACCGACGCACTCGTCACCGCCGCCACCGTGGCCAGCCTGCTGTTGCGGGAGAACGTCGTCGCCCTCACCGTCCTGTGGCTGCTGAACATCGGCGAGTGGCTGCAGTCGGTCACCCTCCGCCGCACCCGCCGGGCCATCTCCGCGCTGCTGGCCGGCACCGAGACGACCGCGTGGGTGGTCGTCCCCGGTGAGGGCGGCGCGCCGGACGTCGAGCGGCAGGTCGACCTGGCCCGGCTCCGGGTCGGTGACCTGGTCGTGGTGCACGACCAGTCGACGCTGCCGGTCGACGGCGTGGTCGTCGAGGGCACCGGGGTGGTCGACCAGGCGGCGACCACCGGCGAGCCGCTGCCGGTCTCGGTCACCCCCGGGGCGACCGTGCACGCCGGGTCGGTGAACCTCCGCGGCCGGCTGGTGGTGCGGGCCTCGGCGACCGGCTCGGACACCGCGATCGGGCGGATCATCGCCCGGGTCGAGCAGGCCACCGACGACCGGGCGCCGATCCAGACCGTGGGCGAGGACTTCTCCCGTCGCTTCGTCCCCGCCTCGTTCGCCCTCGCCGCCCTCACCTGGCTGGTCACCCGGGACGTCCGCCGGGCGATGACCATGCTGCTCGTCGCCTGCCCCTGCGCAGTCGGGCTGGCCACCCCGACCGCGGTCAGCGCCGCCATCGGCAACGGCGCCTCGCGGGGCCTGCTGATCAAGGGCGGGGCGCACCTGGAGGCGGCCGGCCGGGTGGACGCCGTCGTCTTCGACAAGACCGGCACGCTGACCATCGGCCGCCCGGTGGTGACCAACGTCGTCTCCTTCTCCGATGCCTGGACCCCCGAGCGGGTGCTCGGCTACGCGGCGAGCTCCGAGGTGCACTCCCGGCACCCGCTGGCCCAGGCGGTGATCCGCTCCACCGAGGAGCGGCACGTGTTCATCCCGCCGCACGAGGAGTGCGAGGTGCTGCTCGGGCTGGGCATGCGCACCCAGGCCGACGGGCGGGTGCTGCTGCTGGGCAGCGAGCCGCTGATGGCCAGCGAGGGCGTCGCCGTCGGGGACGCCGCCCAGGGCTGGCTCGACCGGTTGCGCGTCGCCGCGGAGACCCCGCTGCTGCTGGCGGTCGACGGCGAGCTGGTGGGGCTGGTCAGCCTGCGGGACGAGGTGCGGCCGGAGTCCCGCGAGGTGCTGGAGACGCTGCGGGCCACCGGGGTCCGGCGGATCGTCATGCTCACCGGTGACCACGAGAGCACGGCCGCCGCCGTCGCCGCCGAGCTCGGGGTCACCGAGTGGCGGGCCGAGGTGCTGCCCGAGCACAAGCAGGACGTCGTCGCGGCACTGCAGGCCGAGGGGCACACCGTGGCGATGGTCGGCGACGGCACCAACGACGCCCCGGCGCTCGCCGCGGCCGACATCGGCATCGCGATGGGGGTCTCCGGCACCGACGTCGCGGTGGAGACCGCCGACGTGGCCCTGGTCGGCGACGACCTGCGGCACCTGCTGGACCTGCGCGAACTGGGCCGGCAGACGCTCGGCGTGGTGCGGCAGAACTACGGCATGTCGATCGCGGTCAACGGACTCGGGCTGGCCGTCGCCGGCGGCGGCGCTCTCTCCCCCGTGCTCGCTGCCGTGCTGCACAACGCCTCGTCGGTCGCCGTGGCGGTGAACTCCGCCCGGCTGGTGCGGCACCGCGGCAGCCGGGCGGACGGCGACGGTCGGCCTGCCGTCGGCTGACCCGCCGTGGGGTCAGCGGGCCTCGGGGACCCAGGGGGCGCCGGCCGGGTGACCGGTGTGGGACAGGGCCAAGCCGGCGGTCACGGCCCGACCGGCTCCTCGGCCGGCACCGCCGGTGCGGGCCGGCCCGCCGGCGTCCGGGAGATCCGCCGGGTGAGCACCGCCAGACCTATGGCGGAGGCCGCCGGCAGCGCGGCGAGCACCAGCCACGGGACGGTGGCGGCCGGCCGCGGCTCCCCCGCCAGGTCGAGCAGCGCCCCCACCCCGGTGCTGCCGACCAGCACCGCGGCGCCGCCGGCGGAGGCCAGGAACCCGAAGTGGGCGCCCAGTCGCCGTTCCCCGGCGAGCCGGGGCACCAGGTCCTGGGCGAGCGGGACGGCGACCATCTGGCCGGCGTAGAGCAGCAGCACCATGCCGGTCGCCGGCGCCAGCGCCCAGATGCCGGCCGGGGGCACGAACGGGGCGCAGGCCGCGACCAGTGCGAACGAGGCGCTCATCAGGGCGAAGCCGAACGGGAGCGCCCGGTGTGCGCCGGCTCGCCGGGCCCGGGCGGTGATCGGCAGCTGGAACACCAGCACCGAGACCGCGGCGAGCACGAACAGCCAGCCGAGCGCCCCCTGGCTGCCGGTTGCCCGGGAGAGCTCGACGGGGAGGGCCAGGTAGAGCTGGTTGTAGCTGAGCAGGTAGGTGCAGTAGCCGGCGGTGAAGACCAGGAAGGTGCGGTTGCGCAGCACGTGTCCCCACCCGGCGAGCACGCTCTCCTCCCCGCTGCCCTCGGTCCGCAGGTCGCCCGGCAGCCAGCGCAGGTGGGCGGCGAGGACGACGGCGAAGACCCCGGCGGCGACCCAGCAGGTGACGCTGAACGGCACGGTGAGCAGCGCCGCGCCCAGCGCCGGTCCGGTGACCGAGCCGAGCTTGCTGGCGATCGCGTCCAACCCGAACACCTCGGCCCGGGTGACCACGCCGGCGGCCTCGAGCCGCTGCCCCTGGTCGGCCAGCGCGGACTCCACCGCGGGGGAGAACAGGGCCGCGGCGAAGCCGACCAGCACCGTGCCCAGCAGCACGGCGGGCAGCGACGTGGCGACGGCGAGCACCGCAAACCCGGCGATCCGGACCAGGCAGCCGACGACCACGACCGGCTTGACCCCGAACCGGTCGGCCAGCCCGCCACCGACGAAGAACAGGCCCTGCTGGCTGAAGGTGCGCACCCCGAGCACCAGGCCGACCAGGCCACCGGCCAGCGCCAGGTCCTCGGTGAGGTGCACGGCCAGGAACGGCACCACCAGGTAGAAGCCGACGTTGAACGCCAGCTGGGAGAGCAGCAGCAGCCGCGGCACGGCCGGCAGCCGGCGGAACAGCACGACCGGCGCCCAGGAGAACCGCCCGCTCATGCCCGCCCCGGAGGCGTCCGGCCCGTCGGACTGCGTCGTGCCACGGGTCCTCCGAGATCGGGACGTGCCGGCGGCACGGAGTGCCCGGCGGTCCGGTCGGGCCGCGGGGTGGTCCCGCGCCCGGCAACTTTATTGCAACGCGCTTGCAGCAACACGGCCGACCCCGGGACACGACACCATCGCCGCCCGCTACATTACCGACAATGGTTATCAGTCCGGCGGAGTCGCGGCGCGCTCCCGCGCTCGTCCTCGACGGCCTCACGGTGGCCCTCGGCGGCCGGGCCGTCGTCCGCGCCGTCACGCTCGGGGTCGCGGCCGCCGAGCGGGTGGCGCTGATCGGCGCCTCGGGCTCGGGGAAGTCGCTCACCGCCGCCGCGGTGCTGGGCACCCTGCCCGCCGGCGCCGAGGTCCGCGGCAGCGTACGGGCGGGCGGGGTCGACGTCACCGGACTGGCACCCGCCCGCCGGCCATCCGCCGCCCGGGTCGCCGCGGTGGGCCAGGACCCGGCGGCCGCCCTGAACCCGCTGGTGGCCGTGGGAGCGCAGCTGGCCCTGCCGCTGCGCAACCACCGTGGCCTCCGCGGCGCCGAGCTCGCCCGGCAGCGCGCCGAGCTGCTGTCGGCGGTCGGACTGGACGACGCCGAGCGGGTGTTGCGCAGCTCCCCCGGCGAGCTGTCCGGCGGCCAGCGGCAGCGGGTCTGCATCGCCATGGCGCTCGCCTCCCGCGCCGGGCTGCTGGTCGCCGACGAGCCGACCACCGCCCTGGACCTGGTCACCCAGGCCCAGGTCGTCGCCGTGCTGAGGGACGCCACCCGCGACACGGCCCTGCTCTTCATCACCCACGACCTCGCGGTCGCGGCCTCGCTGTGCGACCGCGCGATCGTCCTGCACGAGGGCGCCGTCGTGGAGGACGCCCCGATCACCCGGCTGCTGACCGCGCCGGAGCACGAGCAGAGCGCCGCCCTGGTGGCCGCCGCGCGGGCCGGCGCGCTCCCCACCCGGGTCGGTGCCGGCTCGTGAGCCGCCCGGTCCAGGGGTCGGTGCTCACCGCGGCGGGCATCGAGCGCGACTACCCGCTGCACCGGCGGCGCCCCTGGGGTCCGCGCGATGTCGTCGCCGCCCTGCGGGGGGTCGACCTCGAGGTCGCGCCCGGGGAGCGGGTCGGGCTGGTCGGCACCTCCGGGTCGGGCAAGTCGACCCTGCTGCGCTGCCTGCTCGGGCTGGAGCGCCCCGATCGCGGCACGGTGACCGTGGCCGGCCGCGCCGTCCGCCCGGGGTCGACGGCGTCGCTGCGCTGGTACCGCCGACTGGTCCAGTACGTGCCGCAGGACCCCGCGGGCTCGCTGGACCCGCGCGCGACCGTCCGCGAGCTGGTGTCGGTGCCGCTGCGGCACCTGCACGTGACCGGCGACCACGCCGCCGCCGTGACGACGGCGCTGACCCGGGTGGGCCTGGACCCCGACCTGGCCGGACGGCGGCCCGGGGAGCTCTCCGGCGGCCAGGCGCAGCGGGTCGCGCTGGCGCGGGCACTCGCCCCGGAGCCGGCGCTGCTGCTGGCCGACGAACCGGTCAGCGGCCTGGACCTGCCGGTGCGCGACCAGGTGGTCGAGGTGCTGGCCGACCTCTCCGCCCGCCAGGGCCTGGGGCTGCTCCTGGTCTCCCACGACCTGGCCGTCGTCGCCCGGCTCTGCGACCGCACCGTCGTGCTCGCCGACGGGCTCGTCGTCGAGGAGGGGCCGACCGCCGACCTGCTCGCCCGCCCCGCGCACCCCCGCACCCGGGACCTGCTCGCCGCCGTCCCCACCCTGCCCGCCTGACCCCCTGCACCACCGATCAGAGAACGGAACGATGTCCTCCTCCCGCACCCCCCGCCTGCTCGTGCTCGGCGCCACCGTCGCCCTGCTCACCACCGGCTGCTTCAGCAACTCCCCCGACGACGGCGGCAGCGACCCGGCCGCCGAGGGCCGGATCTCGCTGGCCATGCTGCAACCGCCGCGCTCGGGCCTGAACCCGCTGACCGACGACGCGTTCAAGCTGTCCCGCTGGAGCACCGCCGAGACCCTGGTGGTGCTGGACGCCGACGGCGACGCCCAGCCGGCGCTGGCCACCGAGTGGACCCAGACCGACGACCTCACCTGGCGCTTCACCGTCCGCGAGGGCGTCGAGTTCCACGACGGCACGGCGCTCACCGCCGAGCAGGCGGCCGCCGCGCTGACCGCCGCGAACGAGGCCTCCCCCCGGCCGCGGATCCTGGACGGCGTCGAGCTGACCGCCACGGCCGACGGCTCCGACGTCGTGGTCACCACCGGTGAGCCCGACCCGCTGGTCCCGCAGCGGCTGTCCAGCCCGCAGCTCGCGGTGCTGGCCGCGGCCGCGTACGGGGCGGGCGGGCGGGTCGACCCGGTCGGCCACGGCACCGGCCCGTTCGAGCTGGTCGCCGTGGACGGCACCTCCGGCGCCACCCTCGACCGCTTCGACGGCTACTGGGGCGACCCCGCGGCCGCCGCCGGCATCGACGTCGCCTTCGTGCCCGACGGCACCGCCCGGGCCGCCGCCCTGCGCACCGGCACGGCGGACGTCGTCGAGGCCGTGCCCGTCTCCCAGGCCGGGCTGGTCGACGAGGAGCTGGTGCACGAGGTGCCGATGCCGCGCACCAACACCCTGTACCTGAACACCGCATCCGGGCCGTTCGCCGACCCGGCGGTGCGGGCCGCCGCCCGCGCCGCGGTCGAGCGGGCCACCATCGTGGAGACCGTCTACGAGGGCCGCGCCGACATCGCCGAGGGCCTGCTCGGCCCGGCGATCCCCTGGGCCGCCGACCTGCGCGAGGACCAGGCGGAGACCTCGGCACCCGCCGTGCCGGCCGGCACGACGATCACCCTGGGCACCTTCACCGACCGGGCCGAGCTGCCCGAGGTCGCCGTGCTGCTCGAGCAGCAACTGGAGGCGGTGGGCTTCACCGTGGAGCAGGACGTGCGGGAGTACGCCTTCATCGAGGCCGACGCCCTGGCCGGGGCCTTCGACGCGTTCATCCTGTCCCGCGCCACGGTGCTGGACTCCGGTGACCCGGTCGCCTACTTGTACAGCGACTTCGCCTGCGAGGGCTCGTTCAACATCGCCCAGTTGTGCGACCCGGCGGTGGACGCCGCCCTGGAGACGGCCGCGGCCGCCACCCCCGGCCCGGAGCGCCAGCAGGCGGTCATCGCGGCCGAGCAGGCCATCCTGGACACCGGCGCCGCGGTGCCGATGCTGCACGAGCGGGTCATCCAGGGCGAGGCCGCCGGCGTCTCCGGTGCCGTGCGCGACCCGCGGGAGCGGGCGCTGATCACCGCCGACACCACCGTCGACGAGGACTGAGCGGTGCCACGGCGGGGATGGGTGACCGCTGCCTCCCGGGCGGTCACCGTCCTCGGCGTGGTGTCGCTGATCGGGGTGCTGCCCTGGCTGTCCGGGCGCAGCCCGGAGCTGTCGATCCTCCGGGCACGCTCGGCCGAGCAGGAGGCCACCCCCGAGGCCCTCGCGGCGATCCGGGCCGAGCTCGGCCTGGACGCCGGCCCGCTCGGGCTGCTCGGGCACTGGCTGTCCGGGCTGGTCCGCGGCGACCTGGGCACGTCCTGGATCTCCGGCGGGCCGGTCGGTCCGGGGCTGGTCCACGCCCTCGGTGTCTCGGTCACGCTGATGGGCGCTGCCCTGCTGGTCGCCCTGGTCACGGCGGCACTGCTCTGCTGGGCGCCGCTGCACCGGGTCGCCCGGGGTGAGCGGGGCCGCACCGGCGGCGCGATCGGGGCCGCGCTCACCGCGCTGCCGGAGTTCCTGCTGGCCTCGGTGCTGCTGCTGGTCGGCGCGGTGTGGCTGGGCTGGTTCCAGCCCTACGGCTGGACCGGCCCGTCCTCGGTGGTGCTGCCGGCGCTGGCGATGGGCCTGCCCGCGGGTGGGCTGATCGGCCGGCTGCTCGGTGACGGGCTCACCGTCACCGGCACCGAGCGCTGGGTGTCCACCTGGCAGGTGGCCGGTGCGTCGCCCGGGCAGCTGGGCCGGGCCCTGCTGCGCCGCACCCTGCCCGCGCTGACCACCCAGGTGACCCTGGTCCTCGTCGGCCTCACCGGCGGGGCGGTGGCCGTCGAGCAGGTGTTCGCCATCCCCGGACTGGGGCGGGCGGTGCTCGGCGCCGCAGAGGCCCAGGACCTGCCGGCCCTGCAGGCGGGGATGCTCCTGCTCCTCGGGATCTCGGCGGTGTTCGGCGGGCTGGCCGCGCTGACCCGGGCACTGCTGCTGGGCCGGGCGCTGCGCAGCGGGAGCGTGCCGGTGCCGGCCCGGGCCACCCCGTCCCGGCGGCGCGATCGGCTGCTCCCGGCTTGCGCGGCCGGGCTCCTGGTGGTCGTGGTGGCCGCCGGGCTCGGCCGCGACCCGCTCACCTCCGCCCACCCCCGACTGGCCGCGCCCAGCGCCGCGCTGCCCTTCGGTGCCGACGCCAGCGGGCGCGACCTGCTGGCCCGGGTGGCGCACGGCGCGGTGCAGACCGTCGGCACGGCGGCGGTCGTCGTGCTGGTCACCCTCGTGGTCGGCGTCCTGATCGGACTGCTGCCGCGCGCCTCGGTCGGGCCGGTGGAGGTCGCCAACGCCGCGCCCCCGGTGATCGTCGGCGTCCTGGTCGCGGCGGCGCTGGGCACCTCGCAGGCCGGCGCGGCGCTGGCCGTCGCCCTGGTGGCGTGGGCGCCGATCGCCGCCTACGTGGCGGCATCGTCGGAGGAGGTCCGGCGCCAGCGGCACGTCACCGTGCTGCCGGTGCTGGGGGTGGGGCCGACGGCGGTCACCTGGCAGTACGTCGTGCCGACCGTGCTGCCCGCCGCGGCCCGCAACGCCGCGCTCCGGCTGCCGGGCATCGCGCTGGCCCTCGCCGCGCTGGGCTTCCTGGGGCTGGGCGCCACGCCGCCGGCGCCGGAGTGGGGGCTGCTGCTGGCCGAGGGGATGCCGTACGTCGAGCGGGCGCCCTGGGTGGTCCTCGCCCCGACCGGGGCGCTGGTCACCGCGTCCGTGCTCGCCGTCTCGCTGTCCGGGCTGAGCCGCCGGCCGCGCCGGCCGGCGGCGGTCGCACCCCCTGCCGGGACGACGGCTGCTGCGCCGGAGCAGCCCGCCGCGGTCGGGTGACCATTAGCCGCGGCGGTCCCCGTCCCATATTTGACAACGATTCTCATTACGTCGACGATCGGACCATGCAGCCACCGTCCCGACGACGTCCCACCCGCTCGCTCTCCGCACTCTCCCTCGCCTGCGTGGGGACGGTCGCACTGGCCGGCTGCTCCGGCACGGCCGACGCCGACGCCGCGGGTGCCGGCGACGACCGGCTGACGATCGTGGCGGCGTTCTACCCCCTCGCCTGGCTGAGCGGGCAGGTGGCCGGCGACCTGGCCGAAGTCACCTCGCTCACGCCGGACGGGGCCGAGCCGCACGAGTACGAGCTCACCCCCCGCGACGTCGCCGCCACGACCGAGGCCGACGTGGTGGTGTTCCTGCCGACGCTGCAGCCCGCCGTGGACGCCGCCGTCGAGCAGCAGGCCGAGGACCGGGCCTTCGACGCCGGCGAGCCGGCCGACCTGTCGCTCACCTACGAGGCCCACGAGCACGACCACGAGCACTCCGACGACGAGCACGCCGACGAGCCGGTGACCGACCCGCACTTCTGGCACGACCCGATGCGGATGGCCGCCGTCGGCGACGCGCTGGCCGAGCACCTGGCCACGGTGGACGAAGCCGACGCCGAGCAGTACGCCGCCAACGCCGCGGACCTGCGGACCGAGCTCGAGGAGCTGGACGGGGAGTTCCGCGCCGGCCTGGCCGACTGCGCCAGCCGGGAGCTGGTGACCAGCCACTCCGCCTTCGGCTACCTCGCCGACGCCTACGACCTGGAGCAGTTCGGCATCAGCGGGCTGGCGCCGGACCAGGAGCCGTCCACCGACGCGCTGACCGAGGCGACCGGGTTCGTCCGCGAGCACGACGTGCGCACCATCTACTTCGAGACGCTGGTCAGCCCCGCCGTCGCGGAGACCGTGGCGCGGGAGACCGGCGCGGAGACCCGGCAGCTGGACCCGATCGAGGGGCTGACCGACCAGTCGGCGGGCGGGGACTACCTGGAGCTCATGCGGGCCAACCTGGCCAGCCTGCAGGCGGGGCAGCAGTGCTCCTGAGCACCCGGCCCCGGCAGGCGCCCACCGCGGCCTCGGCTGCCTGCGACAGCGCGCTGACGGTGCGCGGCGGCGGTTTCGGTCACGGCCGGGACGCCGTCCTGACCGGTGTCGACCTGTCCGTGCGCCCCGGGGAGGTGGTCGCGGTCCGCGGGCCCAACGGGGCCGGCAAGTCGACGCTGGTCCGGGGCGTGCTGGGGCTCTGCGAGGTGCAGGCCGGCGAGGTGCGGTTCTTCGACGTGCCGCGGGCGCGGTTCCACGACTGGCACCGGGTCGGCTACGTGCCCCAGCGGCACACCGTGGCCGGCGGCGTCCCGGTGACCGTGCGCGAGCTGGTCTCTTCCGGCCGGCTGAACCGGCTGCGGGCCTGGCAGCGGTTCGGCGAGGCCGACCGGTGCGCCGTCGACTGCGCGTTGGACAGCGCCGGGCTGGCCGGCTTCGACCGCCGGCTGCTCGCCGAGCTGTCCGGCGGTCAGCAGCGGCGCGCGCTGCTGGCCCGCGCGCTGGCCGGCGACCCGGAGCTGCTGCTCCTCGACGAGCCGACGGCCGGCGTCGACGCGGCCAGCCAGCGGGTGCTCGCCGGCACGCTGGCCGGCCTGGCCGAGACCGGCGCGGCCGTGGTGGTGGTCGTGCACGAGCTGGGCCCGCTGGCCCAGGTGGTGACCAGGACGGTGACGCTGCCGGCCGCGGGCGCCCCGTGCTGAGCTACGAGTTCATGCGGCTGGCCCTCGCGGCCGCCGTCCTCGTCGGCCTCACCGCGCCCACCGTGGGCGTCTACCTGGTGCAGCGACGACTGTCGCTGATCGGCGACGGGCTGGGGCACGTCGCGCTGCTCGGGGTCGCGGTCGGCCTGGCCACCCGGTCGGCGCCGGTGCTCACCGCGCTGCTGGCCACCGTCGCCGGTGCGGTCGTCGTCGAGGTGCTGCGAGCCCGGCGATCGACCGGCACCGACGTCGCGCTGGCGATCATGTTCTACGGCGGCCTGGCCGGTGGGGTCGTGGTGGTCACCCGGGCGCCGGCCGGGACCCCGATCACCCTGGACGGCTACCTGTTCGGCGCGCTGACCACCACGACCCGCAGTGACCTGGTCGTCTTCGCCGGGATGGCCGCCGTCGTCCTCGGCGTCACCGTGGGGCTCGGCCGGTCGCTGTTCACCGTCGCGCTCGACGAGGAGCACGCGCTCGCCAGCGGACTGCCCGTGCTGCGGCTGAACCTGCTGCTGGCGGTGGTCACCGCGGTCACGGTGACGCTGTCGATGCGGGTGCTCGGCCTGCTGCTGATCAGCGGGTTGATTGTGCTGCCCGCCGGCTGCGCGCAGCTGGTGGCCCGCAGCTTCCGGAGCAGCCTGGTGATCGCCGCGGTGATCGGGGTGACCGTGTCGGTCAGCGGCACAGCGGTCTCCTTCTACGCCGACACCCCCTCGGGCGGGACCATCGTGCTGATGGCGGTCGCCGCCTACGCCGCCCTCACCATCGCCCGCCTGCTGCGCCGGAGCCGCCCAGTCACCGAGCCGGGCACCGTCCCCGTCCCCCCGGCGGTCCGGCCGGGCGAGGTCTCCCTCCCCCGCTGACCGGCGGACGACGGAAAGCAGCAGCCTCGGCTCACTCGTTCGCCGAGCCGGCGGTGTCGCCGGTGCCCTGCTCGCTGCTCGGCGCACCGATCCAGACGGTCTTGCCGTTCATGAACGCGCGCATCCCCAGCTCGGTGAGCTCGCGGCCGTAGCCGCTCTGCTTCACCCCGCCGAACGGCAGCTCCGGGTAGCTCGTCGTCATGCCGTTGACGAACGCCATGCCCGACTCGATGTCCCGGATGAACTGCGCCCGCTCGCCCTCGTCCTCGCTCCACAGGTTGGACCCGAGCCCGTAGGGGTGGCTGTTGGCGATCTCGATCGCCTCGTCCAGGCTGTCGACGGTGAACAGCGCGGCCACCGGCCCGAAGACCTCCTCGGCGTACAGGTCCATCTCCGGGGTGATCCCGGTCAGCAGCGTCGGCTCGTAGAACCAGCCCGGCCGGTCCAGGCGGGTGCCCCCGACGGCGACGGTGGCGCCCTTGGCGCGGGCGTCCTCCACGTAGTCGTGCACGTCCTGCAGGCCGGACTCGGTGGCCAGCGGCCCGACCTCGGTGTCGGGGTCCATCGGGTCACCGACGGTCAGCGCGGCGATCTTCTCCGCGAAGACCCGGGTGAACTCCTCGGCCACGTCGCGGTGCACGAAGAACCGCTTGGCCGAGATGCAGCTCTGCCCGTTGTTCTGGTTGCGGCTGGTGACCGCCACCCCCGCCGCGGCCGCCAGGTCCGCCGAGGGCATCACGATGAACGGGTCGGACCCACCCAGCTCCAGCACCGTGGGCTTGAGCGCGTCACCGGCGATCGAGGCGACCGACTGTCCGGCCGGCGCGCTGCCGGTGAGCGTCGCGGCGACCACCCGGTCGTCGCGCAGCACCCGCTCGATCGTGCCCGAGCCGATCAGCAGGGTCTGGAAGACGTCGTCCGGGAAGCCGGCCTTGCGGAACAGCTCCTCCAGGTACAGCGCGGTCTGCGGCACGTTGCTGGCGTGCTTGAGCAGGCCGACGTTGCCGGCCATCAGCGCCGGGGCGGCGAACCGCATCGCCTGCCAGAGCGGGAAGTTCCACGGCATCACCGCCAGCACCACGCCCAGCGGCTGCCAGGAGACGTAGGCCTGCTGCGCGCCGACGGCCTCGGCGTCCTTCGGTTCCGGCTCCAGCAGCGCCGGGCCGTGCTCGGCGTACCAGCGCAACGCCTTCGCGCACTTGCCGACCTCGGCCTTCGCCGAGGACAGCGTCTTGCCCATCTCGGTGGTCATCAGCTCGGCGACGCCGTCGGTGTCGGCGTCCAGCACGTCGGCCGCCGCCCGCAACCAGCGCACCCGGTCCTCGACCGAGGTGCGCCGGTAGCTTCGGTACGCGGCGGCTGCGCGACCGATCTTCTCCTCGAGCGCGTCGTCGGACAGCGGCTCGTAGGTCTTCAGCGTCTCCCCGGTGGTGGGGTTGATCGTGGCGATCGCCATGGGGGTCTCCCGTCGTCGTGCTGGTCGCGGGTCGGTGCCGGACGGCGGCGCCCGCGGAAGGCGCTCCGGCGGTCCGGCAGAGCTCGCCTGCCTCGTGCACGTGCCCGCCCCCTCCGGAGGGGAAACGGCCGAGCGGGGGACGCCGGCCGTTCACGCAGGCACCGCCAACTCGTCGCCCAGTGCAACCACAGTGCCCGCATGTCCCTCGAAGCACCCCTGTCCCGCCGCACCGTCCTGAAGGGCGGCGCGGTCACCGCCGCCGCCCTGACCTTCGGTGGGCTCACGAGCGAGGCCGCCCGCGCGGCCGTGGCCGAGACCGCCCGCTCCGGCGTCTTCGGCTTCGGCGTCGCCAGCGGCGACCCCACGGCCACCGAGCTGCTCATCTGGACCCGGGTGACGCCCACCCCCGAGTCCCTCCCCGGCAGCCGCCGCGGGCCCGCCGTCCCGGTCCGCTGGGAGGTCGCCGCCGACGAGGCGTTCACCCGCATCGTGCGCAGCGGGAACGTCGTCGCCGACGTCAGCCGCGACCACACCGTCAAGGTCGTGGTGAACCGGCTGACCCCCTACACCCGCTACTGGTACCGGTTCACCTGCGCCGGCCAGACCTCCCCGGTCGGCCGCACCCAGACCGCCCCGGACGAGCCCGGCCAGACCCACGCGTTGCGCATGGCGTTCGCCTCCTGCAGCAACTGGACCGGCGGGTACTTCACCGCCTACCGCGGCATCGCCGCCCGGGACGACCTGGACTTCGTGCTGCACCTGGGCGACTACCTCTACGAGTACGGCAACGCCCCGCGGGTGGCGGGCGTGGCCGGCTCCGGCGATCGGTACGGGCCCAACGCGCTGATCGGCATCCGGGACCACGAGCCGGTCCACGAGATGGTGTCGCTGGAGGACTACCGGATCCGGCACGCGCTCTACAAGACCGACCCGGACCTGCAGCGGGCGCACCAGCAGCACCCGTGGATCGTCATCTTCGACGACCACGAGATCACCAACGACGCCTACGACTTCGGCGCGGAGAACCACGAGCGGGACGACGACCCGGCCACCCCCTACACCGAGCCGGGCAAGCCCGACGGGATCAAGCCCGAGGGCGACTTCCTGTTCCGCCGGGCCAAGGCGTTCCAGGCCTACCTCGAGTGGATGCCGATCCGCGAGCCCGCGATGTGGCAGCCGCACGCCAGCAAGGGCCGGCAGTTCTTCCGTCGCTTCAGCTTCGGCGACCTGGCCGAGCTGTCGGTCATCGACACCCGGCAGAACCGCAGCGAGCAGGTCCCGGGCACGGTCGACGGCCAGCTCAACCCCGCCCTGACCGACCCGCGGCGGCACCTGCCCGAGCCGCCGCAGCTGGACTGGCTGACGAAGGGCATCCGCACCGGGCGCACCGACTGGCACCTGGTCGGCAACCAGACGGTCTTCGCGCGGGTGTTCTCCGTGCCCCGCCCCGGCACGGTGCCCGGCTCGGTGTTCAACACCGACCAGTGGGACGGCTACCAGGCCGACCAGCGGGCGGTGCTGGAGGCGATGGCCGCCGCCCAGCACGCCGACCCGGTGGTGCTGACCGGCGACATCCACTCCTCCTGGGCCAACGACCTCCCGACCGACGTGGGCGGCTACCCCGGCGACGGCAACTCCGTAGGTGTCGAGTTCGTCTGCCCGTCGGTGACCAGCAACGGGTTCAAGGAGGCCGTCGGCTCCGCGGCCGCCGCCACCGCGACCACGGCTGCGTTCCAGGCCGCCAACCCGTGGGTGCGCTACCTGGAGGGCATCGGCCACGGCTTCGTCGTCCTGGACGTGACGCGGGAGCGGGTGCAGGCGGACTTCTGGTTCATCCGCAGCAACGGCGACAAGGGCCTGGCCGTCGACCCGCGGCTGGACCCGCAGGCGACGGTCGGCTACGAGACCTCGTTCGCCACGGTGAAGGGCTCGCGCAAGGTCAGCGGCCCGACGGCCGAGCTGGGGGCGCGCTCCGACACCCCCCGGACGGCCTGAGCACCGGCCGGCGGACCCGATCGCGCGGGTCCGCCGGCCTCCCCGGGCGGGACCATGGTCCCGCCCGTAGCGTCGTCCGGGTGGGCCGGACAGGCCCGCCACGACGAGGTCGGAGGACGATGGACACCGGGCGGATCCGCAACGCAGCACTGGCCCGCAAGGTGGTGCCGGCCGACGAGGCGGCCGCGCTGATCCGGCCCGGGGACACGCTCGGGATGAGCGGGTTCACCGGCGCCGGGCACCCGAAGGCGGTCCCGGGGCTGCTGGCCCAGCGGATCACCGCCGCGCACGCCGCCGGAGAGCCGTTCCAGGTCGACCTGTGGACCGGGGCCTCCACCGCACCGGAGCTGGACGGCGCGCTCGCCGCCGCGGACGGCATCGGGTTGCGGCTGCCCTACCAGTCCGACCCGGTCGCCCGGCAGAAGATCAACGCCGGCGAGATCGACTACGTCGACGTCCACCTGTCCCACGTCGCCCAGCTGGCCTGGGAGGGGTTCCTCGGCCCGCTGGACGTCGCCGTCGTGGAGGTCAGCGGGATCACCGAGGACGGGCAGCTGATCCCCTCCTCCTCGGTCGGGAACAACAAGACCTGGCTGGACCTCGCCGAGCGGGTCGTGCTGGAGGTCAACAGCTGGCAGCCGGCCGGGCTGGACGGCATGCACGACGTCTACTACGGGACGGCGCTGCCCCCGAACCGCCGGCCGGTGCAGCTGACCCGGCCCGGCGACCGGATCGGGGTGCCGCACCTGCGGGTCGACCCGGACAAGGTCGTCGCCGTCGTCGAGACCCACTCCCCGGACCGGAACACCCCCTTCAGCGAGCCGGACGACACCGCCCGGGCCATCGCCGGGCACCTGATCGAGTACCTCGAGCACCAGGTCACGGTGGGCCGGCTGCCGGCCGAGCTGCTGCCGCTGCAGTCCGGCGTCGGCAACGTGGCCAACGCCGTCCTGTCCGGGCTGCAGGAGTCCCGCTTCGAGCAGCTGACCGCCTACACCGAGGTGATCCAGGACGGCATGCTGGACCTGCTGCGTTCGGGCACGCTCGCCTCCACGTCGGCGACGGCGTTCTCGCTGAGCCCCACCGCGATCGCGGAATTCAACGCGCACGTGGCCGAGTTCCGGGACCGGATCGTGCTGCGGCCGCAGGAGATCAGCAACCACCCGGAGATCGTCCGCCGGCTGGGGGTGCTGGCGATGAACGGGATGATCGAGGCCGACCTGTACGGCAACGTGAACTCCACGCACCTGATGGGGAGCCGCATCCAGAACGGGATCGGCGGCTCGGGCGACTTCGCCCGCAACGCCTACGTCTCCTTCTTCCTCACCCCGTCGACGGCCAAGGGCGGCGCGATCTCCTCGATCGTGCCGATGGTGTCCCACGTCGACCACACCGAGCACGACGTCTCGGTCGTCGTCACCGAGCACGGGCTGGCCGACCTGCGCGGCCTGCCGCCGCGCAAGCGCGCGCAGCTGGTGATCGACAAGTGCGCGCACCCGGACTACCGGCCGCTGCTGGCCGACTACTACGAGCGGGCCGAACGCAGCGCGTACGGCCGGCACACCCCGCACCTGCTGGCCGAGGCGCTCAGCTGGCACACCCGCTACCTGGAGACCGGCAGCATGCTGCCCGGCTGACGCCTCGACCGCGCAGGGTCAGGAACGCTTGGCGTCCAGGCGCTGCAGCAGGTCGTCGGCCGCCTTCTCGATCTCCGGGTGGTCGTTCTGGCTGGCCCGCTGCTTGGCGTGGATCAGCGCGGCCCGGTTGACCTTGGCGAAGTCGCCGTAGGGGAACCGGTAGCGGCCCTTGGTGCCCTCGCCCTTGTCCGGGTCGACCGCCAGGTGCCACTGCGCGTAGCCCTCCTGGCCCTCGTCGTCCCGCTCCTCGTTCTCCTCGTCGGTCGACGGCGCGGCGTCGGACCACTCGGTCTGGTCGTCGTACTCCCCGGCGTCGATCAGCTCCCGGGCGTGGGCGACCCCGGCCTCGTTCACGTCGTAGTCAGGCATGCCGCTCCCCTACCCTGCGCGGGTCAGCCGGGGAACACGTCCTGCTGGGACCACAGCAGCTCGCCGCCGTCGTCCTCGGTGTCGTCGTCCGGGTCGGCCCCGGGGGCGAGCTCCCGACCGATGACCAGCACCGACCGGCCCGTCGCCCGCAGCCCCGGCGTCTCCCCCACGGCGTCCCAGCCGTCGGCGTCGGCCAGCTGGGACAGCGCCCGGCCCAGGTCCGCCACATCGGCGACCGCCGCGGCGGCGTCGCCGTCAGGCTGCGAACGCAGGTACGCCCGGCGGCCGGCGGCCAGCACCGCGGCCTCGTCGGTGACCCGCAGGTCGTGCCGCTGCAGGACCGAGACGTCGGTCGTCCCGGAGGCGGTGGCCGCGCCGTCCGCCGCGTCGCCGACCGCTGCGTCCCCGACCTGCGGCTCGTCGTCCTGCTCGTCGTCCTCGGCGTAGCCGTGCAGGACGCCGAACGGGAAGTCGTTGCCAGTGAGGTCGAACTGCGCGTCGGCGTAGGCCAGCACCGCAGGGAGCAGCCGGTCGCTGGCAGCGAAGACCTCGGGCATGCCGGCCTCCCCGGTCACCGCCGTCACCGCCTCGGCGTGCGCGGTCACCGCCGCAGCCAGCTCGGCCGCGGCGGCACGCAGCCGGTCGGCCCCGGCAGGGGTGAACGGGGTGAGGTCGTCGTCAGCCACCCCGCGACCGTACGGCCCGCCCGCGCGCCGAGACCGGGCTGGTGGCTGCCTCGCGCCCGGCGAGACCGCCACCAGCCCGATCTCGACGCCGATCAGTGGGCGCGGCGCCCCGTGTCAGCCGAAGAGCTCGCTGATCAGCGACTTCTTCTTGCGCGGCTTGCCGTAGGAACCGTGCGCCGAACCGGAGCTGCTGGCGCGGACCTGGCCCAGCACCTCGCTGACCACGGCGCCGAGCGAGGCCGGCTGGGAGCTCGACGGGGACGACTGCGGGTGCCGCGCCGGCGCGTGCGAGAACGGCTGCTGGGCCGAGGGCCGGGCCGCGGGCGGGGCGGCCGCGGCCGGGCCGTCGTGCCAGGCGTTCTCCGCGTCGACCAGGCGCTCCAGCTCGCCGCGGTCGAGGAAGATGCCCCGGCAGTCGGTGCACTGGTCGACGTGGACGCCGTTGCGCTCGTACGTGCGCATCGTCCCCTGACACTTCGGGCAGACCAGGTCCATGGCCCGCCAACGGGGGCCGCGGTCCCGGAGTTCCCCGACCGGCTCAGCGCCGCCTGTCCCGCTCGGCGGCGCGTGGCCGGGCCGCCTCGTCGCAGCGCTCCCGGGACCGCGTCTCGGCCAGGTAGTGCTGCACCGTCCCGAACGTCGGCCGGGAGCCCCGGGCCGCGACGTCGTGGCGGGCCTCCCACTCGGCGATCACCTTCTCGGCGGGGGTCATGGTGAGCGGGTCGGGGTGCGGCCGGCGAGGGCGGTCGGCGGAGGTGCTCATGGCACTGTCCTTCCAGAGGATGCGTGCCCCCCCATGGTCCCCCCGGACGACGGCCGGGAGAAGGCCCGCGTGCGCGCCGTCGCCGGCGTGCCAAGGTGGCGGGCGTGAGCATCGAGCGCACCGTCCGGCTGTCCTTCACCGCCGGGGCCCGGGAGTCGGGCACCCACACGAACCTCTCCGCCGTCCGCAGCGACGGCCCGGTGCTCTGGGTGGCCGGGGACGAGACCGCGACGATCGAGCGGCTCGTCGCCGACGACCCCCGGGAGCCGCGGCACTACGCCGACCAGACCAGCTGCCGGCTCGCCGACCTCGTCGAGCTCCCGGGCGAGGACGCCGACGAGGAGGCCGACATCGAGGGGATCGCCCGGGCCGGGGACTTCCTCTGGGCCGTCGGGTCGCACAGCCTGCGGCGCAAGCGGATCAAGCCGCGGCACGACGGGGAGAAGGCGCTGCGCCGGCTGGCCCGGGTGACCGGGCAGGCCAACCGGCAGGTGCTCGTGCGGATCCCGGTCGCCGACGTCGACGGCCTGCCCACGCCGGTGCGGGAGACCACCGTGGCCGGCCGGACGCAGCGGGCCGCCGTGTTCGGGGCGCACGGCCCGGACCTGCGCGACCTGCTCGCCGACGACGAGCACCTGGCCCCGTTCCTGGCGATCCCGGGCAAGGACAACGGCCTGGACGTCGAGGGCATCGCGGTGGCCGGGGAGCGGGTGTACCTGGGCCTGCGCGGCCCGGTGCTGCGCGGCTGGGCGATGGTGCTCGAGCTCCGCCCCACCGTCGACCCGGACGATCCCGGCCGGCTGCTGCTCGAGCCGTTCGACGACGGCCGCCGCTACCGCAAGCACGTGCTCGACCTCGCCGGGCTCGGGGTGCGGGACCTGTGCCCGCACGGCGCCGACCTGCTCGTGCTCGCCGGCCCGACGATGGACCTGGACGGGCCGGTGCACGTGTTCCGCTGGCACGGCGCCCTGACCGCGGACGCCCCGCAGGTGGTGCGGGACGACCTGCTCAGCTGCGAGGTCGACCTGCCGTTCGGCGTCGGGGTCGACCACGCGGAGGGCATCGGCCTGCTGGACGACGACCCGGCCGGCCCGCAGCTGCTGGTCGTCTACGACAGCCCGGCGCCCGGCCGGCTGCACGAGCACGGGGTCACCGCCGACGTCGTCCGGCTGCCCCCGCCCACCGCCGGCTGACTCAGGCCCCCTGCCCCAGGGCGGCGATCGTCGCCCGGACCTCGGCCGCGGTGCCCGGCTCCACCGGCAGGTGCGGCAGCAGCGCCGGCACCTCCTCGGGCAGCAGCCCCTCGGCCAGCAGCACGTCCAGCAACCGGTCGGCGGCGGGCACCGGCACGGGGACCGGCAGCCCGGCGGAGCTGATCGCCGCCTCGGCCAGGAACAGCGCGCCCGCCAGCTCGTCCGCCGCCGGCCCGACCTCCGGGACGGCGGCCGGCGCCGCCGCCCGGGTGACCGCCTCCGCGGCGCGGACCAGCGACAGCGGCAGCCCTTCCGCCTCCACCTCGACCAGCGGCACCGTGCCCAGCGCCGCCAGCACCAGGTGCTCGGCCTCGATCCGCAGCGGCGCCTCCCACTCCCCCACCCGGACGACCTCGACCAGGTCGCCGTCGTCCTCGCCGAGCTCGTCGAGGAGCTCGGCCCAGTCGGCGGGACGGGTCGTCCGGGCGCGCTCGGCTGCAGCGACGCAGGTGGCGAGCACGAACGGCTCGACGACCTCCCGGTCGAAGTGCTCGGCGTAGAGGGTGCCGTCGGCGGTGACCGCGTTCAGCGCGTCCTGGAAGCTCCCGGGGCGGGCGTCGCCCAGCTCGAGGCGGCCGTCCTCCTCGCCGCTGAGCGGCTGGCCGGTCACCGCCCGGGCGCCGAGGGTCAGCCCGGTGGCCGTCACGCGGCCGCGGACCCGCAGGTGGTGGTCGTGGTCGGACAGGCCCACCGACCAGGCGCAGGCCTCCGCGATCAGCGCGGCGACGCGCTCGCGGAGCACCTCCCGGCTGAGCAGGGCCATCAGGTCCGGACCGAAGTCGCTGTCGAACACCCCTCCACCATGCCCTCCCACGGCCGGTCAGGGTGACCCGGAGGGCCTGTGACGTCGCCCCTCCGCGTTGACCGAGCGCGCATCGGGCGGTCGGCCTAGCGTGCAGCTACCCCAGCCCCGGCTGCCTCGGAGGACCCATGCGCGTTCCCGCCCTTCCCCTGCGTCGGAGGGCCGCGGTGACCGCCGCGTTCGCCGCCGCCCTGCTGGTCCCGGCCAGCGCTGTCGCCGCGCCGGCGGACCCGGGTCAGGCGGGCCCCGGCGTCGCCGACGCGGCCGGCTCCGGCACCCTGCCGATCCGCGGCCTGGACCTCGACGCGTCGACCATCCCCGAGCTGCAGGCGCGGATGGACGCGGGCGAGCTGACCGCCGTCCAGCTCACCGGGGCCTACCTGGCGCGGATCGCTGCGGTCAACGACGACCTCGGCGCCGTGCTGAGCGTCAACCCCGACGCCCTGCGCGACGCCGCGGACAGCGACCGGACGCGGCAGCGGAACCAGGCGCGCGGGCCGCTCGAGGGCATCCCGGTGCTGCTGAAGGACAACGTGGACACCGAGCAGCTGCCGACCACCGCGGGCTCCCGGGCGATGCTGGACAGCCGCCCGGACGACGCCGAGATCACCCGACGGCTCCGGGACGCCGGCGCGATCGTCCTGGGCAAGGCCAACCTCTCCGAGTGGGCCAACCTGCGCGGCAGCGCCTCCTCCAGCGGCTGGAGCGGCGTCGGCGGCCAGACCGCCAACCCCTACGTGCTCGACCGCAACCCGTGCGGCTCGTCCTCGGGCTCCGCGGTCGGCGTCGCCGCCTCGCTGGCCCAGGTGGCGATCGGCACCGAGACCGACGGCTCGATCGTCTGCCCGGCCGGGGCCAACGGCGTGATCGGCGTCAAGCCGACGCTCGGCCTGGTCAGCCGCACCGGCATCGTCCCGATCTCCGCCGAGCAGGACACCGCGGGCCCGATGGCCCGGCACGCCGTCGACGCGGCGCTGGTGCTGGAGGTGCTCGCCGGCTCCGACGACGCCGACGCCGCCACCGCGGAGATCCCCGCCGACCTGCCCACCGACTTCGCCGACCTGGACCTCGACGCGCTCGAGGGCGCCCGGATCGGGGTCTGGACGCTGACCCCCGAACAGTCGGCGGCCGTCGACGACCGGACCGAGGAGGTGTTCGCCGCGGCGGTCAAGCAGCTGGAGGCCGCCGGTGCGACCACCGTGCCGGTGCAGCTGGCCTACCAGGAGGAGATCGGTGCAGGTGAGCTGCCGGCCCTGCTGGCGGAGTTCAAGCGGGACCTGAACGCCTACCTGGCCGCCACGCCCGGTGACCACCCGGCCGACCTGGCCGGCATCATCGAGTTCAACGAGCAGGACCCGGTGGAGCTGGCCTACTTCGGCCAGGAGCTGCTCGAGCAGGCCCAGGCGGCCACGGTGCCGGCCGAGGACCCGGCGATCCAGGAGACCCGGGACCGGATCCGGACGCTGGCCCGCGCCTCGATCGACGAGGTGCTCGCCCAGGGCGCCGGCCCGGAGGACGACCTGGCCGCGATCGTCGGGCTGACCAACACCCCGGCCTGGCAGACCCGGTACGAGTACCTGGACGGCGAGGCCGACGCGTTCGTCTACAGCACCTCCGGCCCGGCCGCGGTGGCCGGCTACCCGAACGTCACCGTCCCGGCGGGCTTCGCCGGCCCGCGGGACTCACTGCCGGTCGGCGTCTCGTTCTTCGGGACCCGCTGGGACGACGCCCGCGTGCTGGACATCGCCGCGGACTTCGAGGACCAGGCCGCAGCGCGCGAGGCGCCGGGCTACCTGCCCACGGTGGGTGCGGACCCGCAGCCGGACAACCCCGAGCCCGCCACCTGAGCAGCGGAGCTGCGCGCCGCGCCGTTCAGCCGAGCAGCGCGGCGCGCAGCTCCTCGGCGTCGGTGCGGACCTGGGCGAGCACCGGGACGACGTCGCGTTCCCGCAGCTGGCCGCAGCTGACCCGCTCGATCGGGGTCTCCTCGTGCGCGCCGTCGGTGAGCCGGCCGGTGACCTCGAGGGCGGAGCGGAGCAGGGCGCCCTGGAAGGAGGTGTCGTCGTCCACCTGCTGGAGCGGCAGGAGCATCCCCGCCGGGAAGCCCCACTGCTCCAGCGCCACCGAGGTCAGCCGCAGCGCCGAGATGCCGTACCGCTGCACCTCCGCCGTCCGCCGGGAGACCGCCGACCGGTGGGCCGTCCACAGCTCGGCGTAGCCCTCCGCGTCGTTGTGGTGCAGCAGCGCGACGCCCATCTGGGCCAGCAGCCCGAGGCAGAGCGCGTCCTGCGGGCGCTCGGCGAACCGGGGCGCGAGGGTGGACGCGGCCAGCGCCAGGGTGGTGCTGACCTCCCAGAAGTCCTCGGGCAGCCGCGACTCGTCGTCCAGGTCGGTCAGGGCGACCGTCGCCATCGTGCGCACCGTGCCGAAGCCGACGACGGTGACCGCGAACTGCAGCGAGGTCACCCGCCCGCGCATCCCGTAGAAGGCGGAGTTGGCCAGCTTCATCACCCGGCCGGCCAGCGCGACGTCGGCGCCGAGCAACCGGGACAGCTCCTTGGCGCTCGTCCGGTCGGAGTTGGTCTCGGCGACGACCTGGGCGGCGACCGGCCGCTGGGCGGCCATGCTGTCGATGCTGCCCAGCACCCGCTCCAGGTCGAAGACCGGGGCGACGGTCAGGGACGGTGCCGCGGACGGGGTCACATGAGCTCCAGGTCGGGGTGTCGAGCGGGTCGGGTGCCGGCGGTCTGTGCGTCGGCGAACCAGGTGGCGGCGTCGGCGCCGGACAGCGGCGTGGCGAGGCTGAAGCCCTGCAGGTAGGTGGCGCCCAACCGGGCGAGCTCGTCGGCCTGCTGCTGGGTCTCCACGCCCTCGGCCACGGTGTCCAGCCCCAGGCTGCGGGCCAGCGCGATGACCGCGATGGCGATCTCGGGGTGCCCGTCGGCCAGCTCGGCCACGAAGGACCGGTCGACCTTGAGGCAGTCGACGGGCAGGTGCCGCAGGTAGGCCAGCGAGGAGTAGCCGGTGCCGAAGTCGTCGATGGAGACCTGCACCCCGAGCTCGCGCAGCTGCAGGAGGACGGCGCGGGCCGCGGCGGGGTCGGTCATCAGGGCGGACTCGGTGATCTCGATGGAGAGCCGGGACGGCTTCAGGCCGTGGCGCAGCAGCGCCGACCGCACGTGACCGTGCAGGTTGGCGTCCAGCTGGAGGGCCGAGACGTTGACGTTGGCCCGCTGGGGTGCCGCCGACCCCAGCCGGCCGTCCCACTCGGCCAGCTGCCGGCACGTCTCGTCGAGCACCAGCAGGCCGAGCGCCGACACCAGCCCGCTCTCCTCGGCCAGCAGGACGAAGGTGCTGGGCGGTATCGCGCCGCGCTCGGGGTGCTGCCACCGGGCCAGCGACTCCACCGTCACCGCGGTCCGCTCGGTGGTGCTGAAGATCGGCTGGTACATCAGCGTGATCTCCCGGCGGTCGATCGCCTCACGCAGGTCGGCGACCAGCCGCAGCTTGTCCCGGGCCTGGGCCCGGGCCTCGGAGTCGAGCACGGTGATCCGGCCCTTGCCGGCTGCCTTCGCCTGGTACATGGCGATGTCGCAGTCGCGGATCAGCTCCTCCGCGGCGGTGTGCTCGGCGGTCTGCACCGTGACCCCGACGCTGGCCCGGGGGTGCAGCTCGACGCCGGCGAGGGTGAGCGGCCGGTGCAGCGCCTCCCCGATCCGCTCGGCGAGGGCCACCGCGTCGTCCTCGGACACCTGCTGGCAGACGACGACGAACTCGTCGCCACCGAACCGGGCCACCAGGTCACCCGGTCGCACCGTCGCACGCAGCCGGCCGGCCACCTCGACCAGCAGGGCGTCGCCCGCGGTGTGCCCGAGGGAGTCGTTGACCACCTTGAAGTTGTCCAGGTCCAGGAAGATGCACGCCAGGCCGCCCGCGCCGGGCCGGAAGTGCGCGGCCACGTGCTCGGCCAGCCGGGTGCGGTTGGGCAGCCCGGTCAGCGGGTCGTGGTTGGCCTGGTGCGCCAACCGCGCCTCGAAGGCCAGCCGGTCGGTGATGTCCTCGATGGTGCCGATGAACCCCGCGCCCACGCCCGGGGTGAAGACGTGCGCGAAGCGGATCACGGTGCTGCGCTCGCTGCCGTCCTGGCGGACCAGCCGCGCCTGCGCCGTCTGGTCGCCACCCTCGAGGACGGCGACGGCCTGGCCGATCACCGTCTCGAGGTCGTCGGGGTGCACGGCGTCCAGCCAGCCGGTGCCCAGCAGCTGCTCGGCCTGCATGCCGAGCAGCGCGCAGAACGCGTCGTTGACGTGCGCCAGCCGCATGCCCTGCTCGGACAGCAGCGTGGGCACCGGCGAGCGCTCGGTGAGGGTGGCGAAGCGGCGTTCGGAGGCGTCGGCGGTCGCCCGCAGGGCCCGCTCGGTCTCGTTGGCCGTGGAGGTCACCCGGACCGTCCAGCGCCGCCCGGCCGGTGGCGGCACCGGGATGGCGGAGACCACGCAGTCGAGCAGCGCACCGCTGGCGCACCGGACCGGCAGCGTCATGTGCACCGTCCGCTCCCGGCGGAGCAGCAGCTTGAGCTCCCCACCACCGAGCGAGGGCAGCAGCTGCTCGACGGCCACCGCGCGCAGGTCCTCGGGGCCGTAGCCGAGCAGGGTCGCGACCCGCTCGTTGCTCCAGCCCACCCGCAGCACCGCGCCCACCTGCTCCACCACGAGCACCGCCGCGGCGTCGCTGACGGTCACCCCGTGGAAGACGGCGGCGACGACCTCGGGGGACGCGTGGGGCTCGCTCACCGTTCGGGTCCTCGCCGACATGCCGCCCCTACTCCCGCCGTCCAGCCGCACGCCTCGGCGCAGCCTGTCCACAGCGTCGTCCTGCCGGACTCGGTGCTCCAGCCGATCGGGGGGACTTCCCCCCTTCGGGCGGGGTGGGTCCCCGGCGACCACGGCGGGTGACCCCGAGCGCCGCCGCCGACCCCGAGTTACTGCCGGGTAGCGGATGTGGGATGTTCGACACCCCACGTCGAGACGGCAGGGTTGCCGTCAGGAATGAGGATCCATGCGCTTGCACCTGTCGCCGGAGGACCGGGCCTTCCGGGACGAGATGCGCACCTTCTTCACCACCCAGGTGCCGCAGTCGACCCGGGATGCGGTCGCTGCCCACCGGGAGGTGACCAAGGAGCAGTACGTCGAAGCCCAGCGCGCGCTCAACGCCGCCGGCCTCGCCGTCCCGCACTGGCCGGTGGAGTGGGGCGGCCGGGACTGGACGCCGCTGCAGCGCCACATCTGGCGCGAGGAGATGCAGCTGGCCGGGGTCCCCGAGCCACTCGCCTTCAACACCAGCATGATCGGCCCGGTCATCGCGACCTTCGGCTCGCAGGAGCAGAAGGAGCGCTTCCTGCCCGCCACCGCCAACCTCGACATCTGGTGGTGCCAGGGCTTCTCCGAGCCCGACGCCGGCTCGGACCTGGCGTCGCTGCGCACCACCGCGGTGCGCGACGGCGACGACTGGGTGGTCAACGGCCAGAAGACCTGGACCACGCTCGGACAGCACGCCGACTGGATCTTCTGCCTGGTCCGCACCGACCCCACCGCCGAGAAGCGGCAGCGCGGCATCTCGCTGCTGCTGTTCCCGATGGACAGCTCCGGGGTGACCCTGCGGCCGATCGAGCTGCTCGACGGCGGCTTCGAGGTCAACGAGGTCTTCTTCGAGGACGTCCGGGTCCCGGCGGAGAACCTGGTCGGCGAGGAGAACCACGGCTGGGACTACGCCAAGTTCCTGCTCGGCAACGAGCGGGTCGGCATCGCCCGGATCGGTGCCACCAAGCGGATGCTGATCGAGGCCAAGGAGCACGCCCGCGGCATCACGGTGAACGGGGCCCCGCTGTCGGAGGACCCGTACATGACCGCGCGGATCGCCGAGCTGGAGAACGAGCTGCTGGCCCTGGAGCTCACCGCCCTGCGGGTGGTGGCCAACTCCGCCGGTGGTCGCCCGCACCCGGCGTCCTCGGTGCTCAAGCTGCGCGGCTCGGAGCTGCAGCAGGCCGCCACCGAGCTGCTGGTGGACATCGCCGGCCCGCTGTCGGTGGCGTCGTTCGCCGACGAGGACTCCGACGTGCCGGAGTGGGCGCAGGTGGCCACCCCCTCCTACCTGAACTACCGCAAGGTCTCCATCTACGGGGGCTCGAACGAAGTGCAGCGCACCATCATCGCCGGCTCGATCCTGGGGTTGTGAACTGACCATGGACTTCAGCTACGACGACGAGCAGAACGGTCTCCGGGAGGCTGTGAGCGCACTGCTGTCCCGCGCCTACGGGGACAGCGAGCAGCGCCGGCGCGTGGTCGGCACCGACCCGGGCTTCGACGAGAAGACCTGGGGCCAGCTGGCCGAGATGGGCCTGCTGGGGCTGCCGTTCGCGGAGGCCGACGGCGGCATGGGCGCGGGTCCGGTGGAGGTGTCCATCGTGGCCGAGGAGATCGGCCGGGTGCTCGCACCCGAGCCGTTCGTGGAGGCCGTCGTCCTCGCCGGTGGGCTGGTGGCCGACCTCGGCACCGACGCTCAGCGCGCCGAGGTGCTCGGCGCGCTGGCCGAGGGCACGCTGCTCCCGGCCTTCGCGCACACCGAGATCGGCTCCCGCTGGCAGGCGTCCGCCCAGTCGGTCACCGCGACCGAGGACGGCGGCTCCTGGCGGCTGACCGGGGTCAAGGAGCCGGTGCCGAACGGCGCCCGCGCCGACCTGCTGGTGGTCAGTGCGCTCGTGGGCGGCGCCACCCGGCTGTTCCTGGTGCCGGGCGACGCCGAGGGGCTCACCCGCACCGGGTACCGCAACCACGACGGCACCCGCTCGGCGAAGGTCACCTTCGCCGGCACCCCGGCCCAGCCGCTGGGCGAGGGCACCGGCGACCAGGCACCGGCCGTCGAGAAGGCGCAGGCCCGCGCCCGGGTCGCCTACGGGCACGAGGCGCTGGGGGCGATGGAGACGGCGCTGACCACGACGGCGGAGTACCTCAAGGCCCGCAAGCAGTTCGGGGTGCCGCTGAACAAGTTCCAGGCGCTGACCTTCCGGGCGGCGGACATGTACGTCTCCCTGGAGCTGGCCCGCAGCACCGTCATGTGGGCGACGCTGGTCGTCGACGCCGACGGTGACGTGGTCGCCGCCGCCGACCGGGCCCGGCTGCAGACCAGCCGGGCCTCGCGGCACATCGGCAAGGAGGCGATCCAGCTGCACGGCGGGATCGGCGTCACCGCCGAGTACAAGGTGGGCCACTACACCAGCCGGCTCACCGCGATCGACCACCTGCTCGGCGACGGCGACTGGGCCCTGGCCCGGCTGGCCGGCACGGTCGACGACCACGAGACGGTCGACGCGCTCGCCTGAGCGAGGACCTTCTCGGCAGCGCCCCTCGGCCCACCCGGCCGGGGGGCGCTGCCGCGTTCGGAGCGGGGAATGCAGCCGGGTGTCGTACGGTTCCACGAGCAAGTAGTTGCACTCTCAACCAGTGCGGCTCAGACGAGAGGGAGCACGAGATGCAGTTCGGGATCTTCACCGTCGGCGACGTCACCCCCGACCCGACCACCGGCCGGGCCCCCACCGAGGCCGAGCGGGTCAAGTCGCTGATCACGATCGCGCTCAAGGCCGAGGAGGTGGGGCTCGACGTCTTCGCGCAGGGCCAGCACCACAACCCGCCGTTCGTGGTCTCCTCCCCCACCACCACGCTGGGCTACATCGCGGCCAAGACCGAGAAGCTGGTCCTCTCGACGTCCACGACGCTGATCACCACCACCGACCCGGTGAAGATCGCCGAGGACTTCGCGACCCTGCAGCACATCGCCGACGGCCGCGTCGACCTGATGATGGGCCGGGGCAACACCGGCCCGGTGTACCCCTGGTTCGGCAAGGACATCCGGGACGGCATCCCGCTGGCCGTGGAGAACTACCAGCTGCTGCGCCGGCTCTGGCGTGAGGACGTCGTGAACTGGGAGGGCAAGTTCCGCACCCCACTGCAGGGCTTCACCTCCACGCCGCGCCCGCTGGACGGCGTCCCGCCGTTCGTCTGGCACGGGTCGATCCGCAGCCCGCAGATCGCCGAGCAGGCGGCGTACTACGGCGACGGGTTCTTCCACAACCACATCTTCTGGCCGCCGGAGCACACCGAGCGGATGGTCGAGTTCTACCGTCGCCGGTTCGAGCACTACGGCCACGGCAGCGCCGACCAGGCGATCGTCGGGCTGGGTGGCCAGGTCTTCATGCGGAAGAACTCGCAGGACGCCGTCCGGGAGTTCCGCCCGTACTTCGACCACGCCCCGGTCTACGGCGGCGGCCCGTCGCTGGAGGAGTTCACGTCGCAGACCCCGCTGACCGTCGGGTCCCCGGAGCAGGTGATCGAGCGGACCCTCGGCTTCCGCGACTACGTCGGCGACTACCAGCGGCAGCTGTTCCTCATCGACCACGCCGGGCTGCCGCTGAAGACGGTGCTCGAGCAGCTGGACATCCTCGGCGAGGAGGTCGTGCCCGTGCTGCGCCGCGAGTTCGCGGCGCTCAAGCCGGCCCACGTGCCGGACGCGCCGACCCACGCCAGCCTGGTGGCCGCCGCCGGCGGCGGGCACGACAGCACCGTGCAGGCTGCCGACGACGTGACCGGCCGGACCGTGGAGACGGCGGCGCAGGCATGACCACCCGGACGATCGCCGTCGTCAGCGCCGGGCTGAGCGACCCCAGCTCGACCCGGCTGCTGGCCGACCGGCTCACCGCCGCCACGGTCGAGGCGCTGCGCGCCCGCGGGGAGGACGCCACCGTCGAGGTGGTGGAGCTCCGCGGGCACGCCCGCGACCTGGCCGACAACCTGACCAGCGGCTTCGCCAACCGGCCCCTGCAGGCGGCGATCGACACGGTCGTCGGAGCGGACGGGCTGATCGCGGTCACGCCGGTGTTCTCCGCCTCCTACAGCGGCCTGTTCAAGACGTTCTTCGACGTGCTGGACAAGGAGTCGCTGACCGGCAAGCCCGTGCTGCTGGGCGCCACCGCCGGGACGCCGCGGCACTCGCTCGTCGTGGAGCACGCGATGCGCCCGCTGTTCGCCTACCTGCGGGCCATCGTGGTGCCCACCGGCGTCTTCGCCGCCGCGGAGGACTGGGCCGGCGGCGGCGTCGACCGGTCGCTGGCCGGCCGCATCGACCGGGCGGCCGGCGAGCTCGCCGGTCTGGTCAGCGGCCGTCCTGCGGCCACCCGCCCGGCCGACCCCTTCGCCGACCCGACCACCTCCTTCGAGGAGCTGCTGAAGGGCCACTGAGGCCCACCGCAGCTCGACATCGGGCTGGGAGCTGCCTCCGCTTCCCCGAGGCAGCCCCCAGCCCGTTCTCGTCGGGCTGCCGCCGTCGGGCAGGATCGGTGGGATGACCCCGCCGACGTGGTTCACCCAGGCCCTCGCCCAGCAGCCGGAGCACCGGGACGTCGTCGTCTCGGGCGCGCGGGTGCACTACCGGGCCTGGGGGCCGGCCGGGGCGCCGGGAGTGGTGCTGGTGCACGGCGGGGCGGCCCACTCCGGCTGGTGGGACCACGTCGCTCCGCTGCTCACCGGCCGCCGGGTGGTCGCCCTGGACCTGACCGGCCACGGCGACAGCGACCCGCGCGAGGACTACGACCCGCTGCTGTGGGCGCGGGAGGTGGTGGCCGTCGCCGCCGACGCAGGCCTCGACCGGCCGGTCGTCGTCGGCCACAGCATGGGTGGCTGGGTGGCGGTCACCGTGGGCGTCCAGCACCCGGGTGACATCGGTTCGGTCGTCGTCGTCGACTCCCCGCTCAACGACCGGCCGCCGGACGAGCGTCGGCTGCGGGAGCGCCGCCGGCCGCACCGCGTGTACCCGGACCCGGCCGAGGCCAGGGCCCGCTTCCGGACCCTGCCGCCGCAGGACGTCCTGCTCCCCTTCGTCCGCGAGCACGTGGCCGCCGGCTCGCTGCGCGCGGTCGAGGGCGGCTGGACGTGGAAGTTCGACCCGCACTTCTTCGGCACCCGGCTGCGGCTGCGCGACCTGCTGCCCGGCGTCGCCGTCCCGCTGACCTTCCTGCGCTGCGAGCACGGGCTGGTGAGCCCGGAGATGGCCACCGAGATGGTGGGGCTGACCCGGGCCGGGATGCCCGTGGTCGACCTGCCCGACAGCGGTCACCACCCGATGCTGGACCAGCCGCTCGCCCTGGTCACCGCGCTGCGCACGGTGCTCGCGCTGGGCGGTGACCGACCCCGCTGACCCGTCGGGCGTGCTCCCGCAGGGGTGGGTCAGAGGCAGCGGTACAGCGCCCGCCAGAACGTGTCCAGGCCGTCGCCCGGCCCGGCCGTGCCGCGCGCGGTGAGCAGCACCGCGACGAGGTCCCGGTCCGGATCGGCGTAGGCGGTCGTGCCCGTCCCGCCGTCCCAGCCGAACCGGCCCGGCTGCGCCCATGGCTCCCCCGGCTCGACCTGCACGCCGACCTGCAGGCCCCAGGAGCGGCCGGCGCCGAGGAAGTCGGCGGCCTCCACCCGCTGCGCCGTGGTCAGCGCTCCGGTGGTCATGGCGGCCACCGATCGCGGGCTCAGCAGCGGCCCGCCGCCGTCGGCGAGCGCGCCGAAGAAGGCGAGCACGTCCGGTGCGCTGGAGACCAACCCGGCCGCCAGCCCTTCGAAGACCGGTGGCACGGACGACCGCCCGTCGGCCGGGTCGAGGAGCTCGAACCCGTCACCGGCCGGCAGGTACGCCGGGCCGAGCCGCGCGGGGTCGGTCGCGCAGAAGCCGGTGTCGGCCAGGCCCAGCGGACCGGTGACCCGCACGCGCAGTAAGTCGCGCAGCGGGCACCCGGCGACCCGGCTCAGCAGCACCGAGAGCACCTCGGTGCTGAGCTGGTACAGCCAGCTGGCCCCGGGCTGCGCGGCCAGCGGCAGCTCGCCCAACCGGGCCAGGTACTCCCCCGGCGTCAGCTGCGGCGGCAGCGGACCCGGTCCGAGGCCGGCCCGGTACAGAGCTCGGTCCAGCGGCGAGCCGTCCCACAGCCCACCGAAGCCGGGCGTGCTGGTGAGCAGGTGGCGGACGGTGATCGGGCGGTCAGCGGGCACCGTGTCCGTGAGTGCGCCGGCCCGGTCGACCAGCACCCGCGGGTCGGCCAGCTCCGGGAGCCACCGCCCGACCGGGTCGTCGAGGTCCAGCAGCCCGTCCTCGACCAGCGACAGCGTCAGCACGCCGGCGAACGGCTTGGACAGCGAGGCGAGCCGGAACAGCGAGTCCGGACGCACCCGGGCGCGGCCGCCCAGCTCGAGGGAGCCGCCGGTGTGCACCTCGACCTCGCCGTGGTGGCGCACCGCGGCGGCGTAGCCGGGCAGTCGGCCGCGCTCCACCTGGGCCTGCAGCGCTGACCAGACGGTGACGAACCGGGACAGGTCCGACATGGGGGCCTCCTGCGTCCGAGGGACGGCGCACCCAGCGTCCGAGGGACGGTGCGCTCGGCAGGGAGGACGGCGGTGGCCGGTGGAAGTCATCGCGCCGGCCACCGGGACCCTCAGGCGGTGGTGCCCTTGCCCGAGGACCGCTGGGCCGCCGGGGCGTCGGCGCCGTCCTCGCCCAGGTGCCGCTCGAAGTGCGGCGGGACGACGAGGTCGGCCGGGCTGAGCTCATCGACCGAGCGGTGGCCGAGGCCGACCAGCGCGGACCCGAGCCCGTCCCGCAGCAGGTCGAGCACGTTGCCCACGCCGGCCTCGCCGTTGGCGGCCAGGCCCCACAGGTAGGCCCGGCCGATCATGACCGCCCGGGCGCCCAGCGCGACTGCCTTGGCGACGTCGCCGCCCCGCCGGACGCCGCCGTCCATCAGCACCTCGACCTGGTCCCCGACCGCGTCGACGACCGCGGGCAGCGCGCGGATCGCTGCCGGGGTGCCGTCGAGGTTGTTGCCGCCGTGGTTGGAGACCGAGATCGCGGTGACCCCGGCGTCGACGGCCCGCTTGGCGTCATCGATCCGCATGACGCCCTTGAGCATGAACGGCCCGTCCCACTGCGAACGCAGCCAGGCGACGTCCTCCCAGGTGGGCATCGGCGAGCCCATCCACTGCCCGTAGGCCCCGAAGAACGTGGGCGCCGGGTCACCGGGGGTCGCCACCATGTTCGGCACGGTGAGGTCGGGGAGCTTGCGGGTGCGGGCGAAGTCGAGCAGCCACCGCGGCCGGGCCAGCACCTGCGGGGCGTACCGGCGGGCCGCCTCGAAGTCGATCTTCTCCGGGATGAACGGGCTGCCCCAGTCGCGGCCGTAGGCGAAGGACCAGTCCAGCGTGGCGATCATGCCGACCGCGCCGGCGGCCTTCGCCCGCTGCATGCGGCCGAGCATCTCCTCGCGGGTGCCGACCCAGTACATCTGGAAGAAGGTCTGCGGGTTCGCCGCCACGACCTCCTCGATCGGCTTGCTGGCGAAGGAGGACAAGCCCATCGCCACGCCGCGGGAGGCGGCGGCGCGGGCCACGGCGACCTCACCCTCGGGGTCGACCGCCTGGACCCCGGTGGGGCTGATCATGATCGGCATGGAGACCGGCTGGCCCATGATCGTGGTGGCCAGCTGCCGTTCGTTGCTCAGCCCGGCGGTGTGCGGGGCGAACCCGAGCTCGGTGAAGGCGGCGAGGTTGTCCGCCGCGGTCAGCCCGCGCTCGGAGCCGGCCACCAGCGCCCCGTAGACCCCCTTGGGCAGCCGCCGCTTCGCCCGGCGCTGCGCCTCCGCCACCGACTCGAACCACGCGTTCGCCACCTGCGGACCCCCTGCTGCTCGACTCGTCCCGGGCGACGCCGTCGTCACCGGGGTTGCCGTCGCGGGGCCGGCCGGTCCCCCGGCGCCCTACGTGGCACTGAGTGCCACCCTAGCGGCCGAGGGTGGCCTGGGACACAGTGCGCCGGTCAGGCGTCCTTGATCGCCGAGACGTCGAACTCCACCTGGATCCGGTCACTGACCAGCACGCCACCGGTGTCCAGCATCGCGTTCCAGGTGAGGTCCCACTCGCTGCGCTTGATGGCCAGCGCGCCCTCGAAGCCCACCCGCATGTTGCCGAACGGGTCCAACGCCGAGCCGGTGAGGGTGAAGTCGATCGAGACCGGCCGGGTGACCGCCTTGATCGTGAGGTCGCCGGTGACGCGGTAGACGTCCCGGTCGACCTGCTCGACCGCGGTGGAGACGAAGACCATCTCGGGGTGCTGCTCGACGTCCAGGAAGTCGGCCGAGCGCAGGTGCGCATCGCGGTCCGGCGTCCCGGTGTCGATGCTGGCGGTGGCGATCCGCAGTCGGACGTTGCTGGCCGTCGGCGTCGCGGTGTCCAGGTGGGCGGTGCCGGAGAAGTCGGTGAAGGCACCCCGCACGGTGGTCACCATGGCGTGCCGGGCCCGGACGCCGATCCGGGTGTGCGTGACGTCGACGGTGTAGTCGCCCGTCACGTCGGCCAGGGCGCTGGTGGCGGCGTCGAAGTCCGTCGCGGCGCCCTCGGGTGCGCGGTGCTTGCCCACGGATCAGCGCTCCTCGTCTCGGTGGTCGAACCCCTCGATCCTCCCCGATGGTCCCCCGCCGGTGCACAGGAGGGCCATCTGCCCGACACCTCGGCACTGCATCGGACGCAGCGAGGCCCGGGTCCGGCCGGACCCGGGCCTCGCTGCGCACCGCCGGTGGGTCAGTACCAGCCGGTGGCCTTCGAGTGCGACCACGCGGCGCACGGCGAGCCGTAGCGGTTGGTGATGTAGATCAGCCCCGCGTCGATCTGCCGGTAGCCGTCCGCGGTCTTGGCGATCCCGGTGCTCTTCCAGGTCGAGTCCAGGAACTGCGGGATGCCGTACGCGGTGCTGTTCGGGTTCTGCGCGTTCGGGTTCCAGCCGCTCTCCTTGCCCCACAGGCTCTCCAGGCAGGAGAACTCCGTCTGGTCGCCGCCGAGCTTGCCCAGGGCGTAGTCCTGGAACGAGCCCGACCCGGAGGACGCGACGGGGGCAGGCGCAGCCGGCGCCCTGGTGGTGCTGGACGGGGCCGGGGTCGCCGCCCGAGCGGCGGCAGCCGCTGCCTCCTCCGCGGCCTTCGCCTCCGCAGCGGCCTGGGCCTCGGCGGCGATCCGCGCCTCTTCCGCGGCCTGCGCCTCGGCGGCGGCCTGCGCTGCTGCGGCTGCCTGCGCGTCGAGCACGGCCTGGTCGGCGGCCGCCTGCGCCTGCGCGGCGGCGGCCTGGGCGGCCTCGCGCTCGCTGCGGTTGGCGGCGAGCTGGCCGAGCCGGTCGGCCAGGGGGCCGTCGACGAGGGCGGTCCCGGTCTGCTGCGAGCTCAGGTCCAGCTGGGCGACGACGCTCGCGGGCTCGACGGCGGCCTCGGCCCGCGTGCCGGGCTCACCGCCGACGAGGACGTTGACCAGGATCGCCCCGGCGGCGGCGACGCCGACGTACAGCGTGGGCCGACGGAGGCCCCCCGGGGGCTGACGACGAGCCCGCCGGGCCACCGGGGCGTCATCGGCGCCGGTCGAGAGCGCGGGGAGCACCTCGGTGGCGGGCAGCTGCTCGTCGGACGAGGACGCGGTGGTGCGACGGGACATGAAGAGAGGGGCTCCGTGGGTCTTCCGCGGCCGCCTACCGAGTCAGCTGACGGATTCGGGCGGGAAGTCGCCCTACCCAGCCGGGCGGCTGCCCGGGCGGGATTCACCCCAGTGGTGCGGTGGGTCCCCGGTTCGCTGCGTGCAGCGATTCGGCGGCATCCGGTGCGGGCTCCCCGGGTGGGGACGAGACGTCCGACCGGACCTGGCCACGGTAGAGGCCGTCGCCTGGGCGTGACAATGCCGGGAGCCGGATTTCGTCGCCATGTGCCACGTCTCCCATCCGGTGGCGGGGCGGGGCAGCAGCAGTGGGACGGCTGGTGCCGGTGGGCCTCAGGGGAGCCGCCAGACCGTCGTCCGGCGCACCGCTCCCCCGGCGGCGTCCGGTACGTCGTACTCCGCCTGGGCCACCAGGCCCTCCTTCGGGACGTACGCCCGTCCGGGGTCGCCCAGCAGGACGGTGGCCCCCTGCAGCCAGGCCGCGCCGAGGAAGGGCAGCACCCGGGCGGTCATCTCCCGGTCGTAACAGACGTCGCCGGCCAGGACGACGTCGATGTCCGGTAGCTCCTCGTCCAGGACGTCCCCGACGACCTCGATCCCGGCCACCCCGTTGACCTCGGCGTTCAGCCCGACCGCGGTGTGCGAGTACGGGTCGACGTCGCTCGCCAGCACCCCGCTCGCCCCGGCCAGCAGCGCGGCGACGGCCACCAGGCCGCTGCCCGCGCCCAGGTCCAGGACCCGGCGGCCGGCCACGAGCTCCGGGTGGTCGAGCACGTGCCGGGCCAGCGCCTGGCCGCCGGGCCAGGCCGCGGCCCAGAACGGCGGGTCCTCGCCGGCTCCGCCGCCCTCGGTCTCCATCGCCTCCCAGAGCGCGACGACGTCGTCGGCGACGTGCAGCTGCACCTCGGGGACGAGCGACGGGCGGTCCAGCCGGGTGTGGGCCCGCAGGAAGGCCGGTGGCACGGGGTGCTGGACCGCCACGCCGGTCAGGCCTTGCGCTCGGTGCGCACGACGGTGACCGGGCACGGGGCGTGCCGGGTGACCTGGTCGCTCACCGAGCCGAGCAGCAGCCCGGCGAAGCCGCCTCGCCCGCGGGCCCCGACCACAAGGAGGTCGGCGTGCTGCGCGGCCTCGAGCAGCGACCGCACCGGCGCAGCGTGCACGACGTGGCAGGTCACCTCGCCGGCCCGCTCGGCGCCCAGCGCGGCCCGGACGTCGGCCTCCAGGTCGGCCTGCACCGCCTGCTCGTACTCACCGATCGGCGGCACGTAGCCGAGCTCCCAGCTCGGCGGCTGCGGGGCGGTGGCGATCCGCCAGCCGCGGACGACGTGCAGCGGCCAGGAGGCGCGCTCGGCCAGCGTCGCGGCCCACTGCAGCGCCTCCTGCGCGCAGTCCGAGCCGTCGTGGCCGACGACGACGCCACCCTCGACGGCGGCGCGGGTCGACACCTCTCCCTCGACCTCGGCCAGCTCGGTGGCCGCCTCGTCCCGCTCGGCAGCGAGTGCTGCGTTCCCCGACCGGTCTGCTGGCTGCTGCGTCAACGCCGTCCTCCAGTGCTCGTGTGCTCGTGCTCCGCCGGTACCCGGCACCAGGAAGCCTCCCCCACCCGGCCGGTCGACGGCAGGGTCGGAGGGCCTGTTCCCCCGTGTCGTCCGGGCCGGGGGCCTTCGGATCGCGGCGGAGGCCGCTCTGCTCTTCACTGATCATGAGCCGGCGCGCGCCGGCAGGATCGACTGGATCGAGGAGGAACGGCAGCCATGGAGCACTTCACCATCGCCACCGTCGCCGAGGAGAGCGCCGACTTCCGTCGGGTGCTCTGGACCGGCGAGCACACCCAGCTGGTGATCATGACGATCCCGCCGGGTGGGGAGATCGGCGAGGAGGTGCACGAGGAGATCGACCAGATCCTCACCTTCGTCAGCGGCACCGGCCAGGCCGTCGTCGGCGGGCAGAAGAAGAACGTCGCCCAGGGTGACCTCGTCGTCGTCCCCGCCGGCAAGAAGCACAACTTCCTCAACACCGGGGTGAACCCGCTGGTGCTCTACACGGTCTACGGCCCGCCGGAGCACGCCGACAAGGCGGTGCACAAGACCAAGGAGGAGGCCGACGCGCTCGAGGAGGCCGGCAAGGACGAGCCGCCGACCAGCTGAGGCCCGATCGGGCAGGGTGGGCGTCGTGACGACGCAGCCGGGCATCTTCGCCCTCGGCACCCCTGAGCACTGCTACCTGGAGCTCGACCTGGAGCCCGGCTGCTCCGCGGAGGACCTGGTCCGCGGGGTGGCCGGGCTCACCGGTCCGCTCTCCTCCACCGGTGGGGTGAACCTCGTGGTCGGCTTCCGGCCGGAGCTGTGGGCCGCCGTCGCCCCGGACGACGCCCCGGCGGACGCCGCCAGCTGGACCGAGGACCTCGTCGGCGCCGGCCGTTACCGGATGCCGGCGACCCAGCACGACGCCTGGATCTGGGTCGCCGGGGGCGATCGCACCGCGGTCTTCGACAACGCCCGGGCCGTGCTGGCCGCCCTGGCCGGCGTCGCCCGGGTGGCCGCAGAGGTCACCGGCTGGCTGTACCGGCACGACCGGGACCTGACCGGCTTCATCGACGGCACGGAGAACCCCTCGCTGCTGACCGCCGCGGAGGTCGCGGCCGTGCCTGCCGGCGAGCCGGGTGCGGGGGCGAGCATCGTGCTCTATCAGGTGTGGCGGCACGACAGCGCCGCCTGGGAGTCCCTGGGGATGCACGGCCAGGAGATGATGATGGGCCGGACCAAGCCGGACAGCGTCGAGCTGCCCGACGACGTGATGCTGCCGAGCGCGCACGTCGCCCGCACCACCGTCGAGGTGGACGGCGAGGAGAAGCAGATCTTCCGGCGCAACGTCGCCTACGGCGGGGTCACCGACCACGGGACGGCGTTCGTCGGGTTCGCCCGCGACCAGTGGCGCCTCACCGAGATGCTCCGCCGGATGGCCGGGGCTACAGACGGGGTGCGCGACGGGCTGACCGGCTTCCTGACCCCGCTGAGCGGGGCGTACTACACGTGCCCGTCGATCGACGCCCTGGCCCGGTTCGCGCCCCCCCGACGAGGACTGACGGCCACCGTGACCCAGGAGCAGGAGCAGCCGGCGCAGCCGGAGCCGGAAGGTGGTGACCCGGCGTGCTGGCTCGACCGGGTCTGCCCGGTGTGCGGCCGGCTGACCGAGCGGCTGCCCACGGGTCGCTGCGCCGCCTGCGGCGAGCCCTGGGACTGACCGTCCCCCGATGAGATCCTCGGCCGCAGCGGCAGGTGACCGACCGTGCCTGGGCAGCCACTGCGCCGAGGGGTCTGTCCGGCCATGCCGGCGGCCGGTGCTGGCCGCCGAGCAAGTCAGGCGGCGGAGCTCCTGGCGACCTGACTGCCGTACCAGCTGGTGAGCAGGTGCGCGCGGACAGAGGCCGGCAGCGCTCCCCAGCGGAGCAGCGCCGCCCGGGCCGGGAGCGCACTCGCTGCAGCGAGCTGGCCCAGTTCGCGGACCCGTTCCGGTCGCGGGCTGTGCGGCTTCCGATCGTGCAGCCCGGCGGCGACCTGACTGTCGAAGGCCGCGAGGATGTCGGCCTGGTGCGCCGGGTCGAACCACTGAGGGCTCCGCGGCGAGCTCGCTGCGAGGTGGTGACGGATCACGATGTGCTTATCGGCCCGTTGTGCGCTCGCTGTGACTCGAACAGGGCTCACGGGCGGCCCTGAGCTGCCGTTCTTGCTCTCTGGACACTCGTGTCACACCCGCATCAGAGGTCACGTCCGCACGCCGATCTGGTACCCGGGTGGACCCGCCGGGCGACCTCCTCTCGCACGCTGTCGAGGAAGTCGACGCGGCTTCCCCTATGCCGGGGCGGCCCCACGCCATGGGCCTCAGGAAGCAGGGGCCACAGGCCATGGGGCCTCAGAAAGCGCGGCGGCCACAAGCCGTAGGGACTCAGGAAGGCGGCCCGTAGGGACTCAGAAAGGCGGCGGGTCGTCCGGGTCGGGTGGGCTCCCGCCTCCGGTCAGCTGTCCGGTGGCGGACAGCCGGAGGCCCGGTGGCTGGCGGCCGGGTGTTCGGGAGCTCTGTGTTCGGGAGCTCGGTGTTCGGTGGCTGGGCAGGTGGAGGCCGGGTGGTCGGGTGGTCCGGGTGACGCCGGAGGGGGTGGTGACCGACAGGGCGCCGTCGTCAGTCATGACGAACCGCCACCTGGGTGCGTGGGTCTTCAGCCGGTGGTGTCGCCGGCACAAGCAGCACAAGTTGGTGCAGTCGGTGGCCCCGCCGTCGCGGTGGGCGCAGACGTGGTCCAGGTCGGTGCGCGCGGCCGGTCGACGGCAGCCGGGATGTCGGCAGGTCCGGTCCCGGGCCCGCACGTACCGCTGCTGGGCCGGGGTCGGGGTGTAGCGGTCGATCGGCGGTGGCCGGTCCAGCACCCCGCACCCGCAGTCCCGGTCGGGATGAGCGGGGCAGCCGCGGCGGGCCAGCCGCTCCAGTTCCGGGCGGGTCACCGTCGCCCGCAGCGCCCCGGTGTCCGGGTCGGTCAGGTCGATGCCCAGCGTGCCCCCGGTCGGGGCCTGTAGCCCACCGGGGCAGATCGCATCCAGCTGCGCCAGGAGCTCCCGGAGCTGCCCGGCGGTGATCGGCGCCCCGTCCACCGTCGCAGCATCCCGGTCATCGCACGCCGGGAGCCCGCCCGCGCCCGCCGCGTGACCCCCACCCGGTGCGAGGAGATCCTCGCCCGATTCGTGACCCTCGCCCGACGCGTGGAGACCCTCGCCCGGCCCGTGGTTCTCGTCCGGCGCCCGGTGGCCTCCCTCGGGCGTGCCGTGGCCCTCACCCGGCGGGGTGGAGCCGTCGAAGGGGTGGGGGTGCAGCGCCGGCAGCGGGGTCAGGACCGTCAGATGGGCGGTGACCGGCTCCCGGCTGGTGTCCCAGGGCCGCAGGATCAGGTCGGCCATCACCTGGGTACGCAGCTGCCCGATCGGCCGCTCATCACCCTCGGCCTTCGCCATCCGCGCATAACCGTCGACCGTCTCTCGGCAGGCCGCGGCCACCGGCATCGGCAGGTCCGCCACCAGCTGACCCATCCCATCGGCGGTGGCCCGGGTGGTCACATCGGCACACTGCTCGGCCTTCTTCCGCCGCCGATCGGCCGCCGCATCGTCCAGCGCGATCAACGCCGCCGCCGTCCGTTCCTGCAACCGCACCGGCGTCTCCCCCGCCACCGCCCACCCCAACGCCTGCGCCTCCACCTCGGCCACCACCGCCGGCTCCACCCGGCCGCCCGCAGCCTGCGACTGTCCGCCCAACGCCTTCGCGATCGCCGTTGCCCGCGGCGGGTCGATCAGCGAATCAGCCAACGCCGCCCACGTCTCCGGCAGCTCATGCACCCACACCAGCGACCGCTCCGCCAACAGGGTCGCCGCCGTCCGCGAGATGCCCGCGACGACCGCCAGCTCATCGGCCAGGAACTCACTCACCCCCACCGGCACGCGAACCGGGCGCCAGCCCTCCACCCCGTGCCCCGGCTGCTGATCGGTCAGATCCCACTCCACCGGGCGACGCCGCGCCAGCTCGGCCACCACCACCGCCTCATAGGCAGCCAACTGCGCCCGCACGTCGGCGATCGTGCCCAGCTCCCCCACCAGACCCGCGTCGGAGAAGCCGCTCGGCGGGAGCACCTCCGACAACCGGGTCCGCCGCCGCGTCACCCCCGCAGGCGGTGCAGGCAACTCAGCGCAGGCCGACGAGGACCGCGGTGACACCGTCACCGCCACCCCGAACCCATCGCCCATGGACACACCACGAACCTAGGGAGAGGGTCTGACAGTTCTGGACCCAACGAGACGCATCCCGGTCACCCTGCGAACCGGGGTGCGGATCGGCGTTCGCACGAGTCGGCGTGTCCACGAGTCGACAACTCGTCGAGTCGACGTCCCGACACGGCGACACGGCGACACGGGCGCACGGGGTCGGCAGACCGACGCGCGCCGCCGGCCGGGCTAGGGCCTCCTGATCAGAGCCCGCCGGCCACCCGCAGCACCGCGCCCGAGACGTAGCCGGCCTCCGGCCCCAGCAGCCAGGCGATCGCCGGCGCGATCTCGTCCGGTTCCCCTGGGCGACCCATCGGCACCCGGGCCGTGACCCGCTCCAGCCGACCGGCGTCACCGGCGCCGGCGTGGATGCCGGTGCGGACCAGCCCCGGCGCCACCGCGTTGACCCGGACCCCGTCGTCCGCGAGCTCCTTCGCCAGCCCCATGGTGAGCGCGTCGACGCCCGCCTTCGCCGCCGCGTAGTGCACGTACTCGTGCGCCGAACCCAGCGTCGCCGCACTCGAGGAGACGGTGACGATCGCCCCACCCGGCCCGCCCCGCCGCAGGGACATGACCTGCGCCGCCCGGCGGACGCACAGGACGACGCCCAGCAGGTTCACGTCGATCACCTGCCGGACGACGTCGACGGGCGTGTCGGCCAGGTCGCCGAGGTGCGCGGTCAGGCCGGCGTTGGCGACCAGCCCGGTGACCGGCCCGAGCTGCTCGGCCGCGGCGGCGAAGAGCGCGTCGACGTCGTCGGGGTCGGCCACGTCGGCCCGGACGGCGACCGCCCGCACGCCGCGCTCGCGCGCGGCGGTCACCACGGCCTCGGCTTCGACACGGCCCGACCGGTACCCGACGACCAGGTCGTGGCCCTGCCGGGCGAGGTGGACGGCGGTGGCCGCACCGATGCCGCGGCTGCCGCCGGTCACCACCGTGACCGGGCGGGACGGAGCGGACGGCACGGGCGGCGGGGTGGACACGCGGTGATCCTGCCGCGGCACGAGCCGGGACTGTCACCCCCGCCCGGCAGACTGCCCGACGTGGACAACAGCCCCGAGGCCGCCTTCCGGCGACTGCACCCGCTGCTGGTCGAGGTGCGCGATGCACTGCTCGGTGGCCTGACCGTCAGCCGGGAGATCCACGCGGCGCACGGCTGGCAGCCGGCCGCCGACCGCCACCTGGACCACCAGCTGGTCCGCCGGGAGGCGATGGAGCGGTTGCGCCCCTACGCCGAGCACGACGACCACCCGTTCGGCACCCAGCTGGAGCTGCTCGACCCCGGCAACGAGAACCTCGGGCTGCCGATGAGCGGGCTGATCCTGCGCACCCCCACCGAGGTGGTCCGGGTGTGGCACTCCGACGACGGCGAGCTGCCGGCCGCCGACACCCAGGGCCTGCGCGACTTCTACCGGCAGGCGCCGGTCGCCCAGCAGCGCCTGCAGCTGGCGATCGACGGCGCTCCCGACCTGCGCCGGCGCGACCACCTGGCGCTGCTGTGGGCCGACGCGCGCACGCTCGGCCGGGAGCCGGAACTGGTCCGGTTCGACCTCGTCCGTCCGCGCGACTGGGCCGGGCGCCGGGTGGACGTCGACTGGCGGGTGGGTCTGCTCGACCTGCTCGGCCGGCGCGCAGCCTGACCGGCCGGCGCCCGGCCACCGCGAGCGACACCCGGGCGCACACCCCGTGCGGCACCCCCGCGGGAACCGGCGGACCCGCGGCCCCCACAATGTCCCGGTGCACAGAGGCAGGAACGTAGACCCCGGAATCGCGCGCTCGTGGCTGCTGGTCAACGGCGCCCGCACGGAACTGTTCGACGAGGCGCACGAGTCGCGCGCCGACCAGATCGTGCTCGACATCGAGGACGCGGTCGACCCGGCCCGCAAGCCCGATGCCCGGGCCGACGTCGTCGAGTGGCTCTCCGCCCCCGGCAACCGGGCCTGGGTCCGGATCAACGACCACGCGACCCCGTTCTGGGCCGACGACGTCGCCGCGCTCGCCGGACTCCCCGGCCTGGCCGGCGTGATGCTCGCCAAGACCGAGGCCGCCGAGCACGTCACCGAGACCTACGACCGGCTGGGCGGCTCCACCCCGGTGCTCGCCCTCGTCGAGTCGGCGCTGGGCATCGAGGAGGCCGTGCGGATCGCCTCCGCCCGCGGCGCCTTCCGGCTCGCCTTCGGCAGCGGTGACTACCGGCGCGACACCGGCACCAGCGCCGACGACCTGGCGATGGCCTACCCACGCTCCCGCCTGGTCATCGCCAGCCGGGTCGGCGGCCTGCCCGGCCCGATCGACGGCCCCACGGTGGGCACCAGCCACCCGATCCTGCGCGAGCAGTCGGCGCTGACGGTCTCCCTGGGCCTCACCGGCAAGCTCTGCCTGCAGCTGGACCAGCTGCCGGTGATCAACGAGGTCATCAGCCCGGCACCGTCGGACGTCGCCTGGGCCCGGGACTTCCTGGCCGACTTCGACGCCCGCGGCCAGGTCATCCGCGACGGCAGCGACCTGCCCCGCCTCGGCCGGGCCCGCAAGATCGAGAAGCTGGCCACCGCCTTCGGCGTCGAGCCCTCCTGATCCGACCGACCCGAACGGCCCCCTCCCGCATCGGGAGGGGGCCGTTCGCGTCTCAGGCCTCGCGGACGGCGACGACCACGGTGGCCGCCAGGTCGTCGTCCTCGACCACCCGGGCGGTGAGCCCGGCACTGGTGCACGCAGCCACCGTCCCGGGCGCCTGCTGCCGGCCCGTCTCGATCAGCAGCGCGCCGCCGGGCGCTAGCCAGTCCGGCGCCGCCGCCGCCACCCGGCGCTGCACGTCCAGCCCGTCGGCCCCGCCGTCCAGCGCGGCCCGCGCCTCGTGATCGCGGGCCTCGGGTGGCATGAGCCCGATCGCGTCGGTCGGCACGTAGGGCGCGTTCGCCACCAACACGTCGACCCGGCCGCGCAATGACTCCGGCAAGGCGTCGTAGAGGTCGCCGACGTACACCGAACCGGACACGTTGCGCCGGGCGCAGCGGACGGCGACCGGGTCGAGGTCCGCTGCGTGCAGCTCGACCGACGGGACGGCGGCCGTCACCGCCGCGCCCACCGCGCCGACCCCGCAGCACAGGTCCAGGACGACCGCCCCCGGCGCCGCCCGGGCCACCGCCTCCCGGACCAGCAGCCGGGTGCGCTGACGTGGCACGAACACTCCCGGCTCGACCGCGAACCGCAGCCCGCAGAACTCCGCCCAGCCCAGCACCTGCTCCAGCGGCTCGCCCGCCACCCGCCGCGCGACCAGGCCGTCGAGGTGGGCAGCCGACGCGGCGGCCTCTCCCAGCAGGACCGCCTCGTCCTCGGCGAACACGCACCCCGCCGCGCGCAGCCGGGCGACGACGGCAGGATCCGGGGCGGTGGTCATCGGCGGCCAGTGTGCCGCCTGGCTGACGGAACACGATCGCACCGATACGGTGCCGCCAGCGACGGCGGACGGGAGGGGCGGGCGTGGACCAGCGGCAGGAGGGCTTCCCGGCGTTCGTCGCCGAGCACGAGCAGCAGCTGCGCGGCACCGCCCTCCTCCTCAGCGCCGACCCGGCCGAGGCCGACGACCTGCTGGTGGCGGCGCTGGCGCGGACGCACCGGCGCTGGCGGCGGCTCGGCTCGCCGGCGGCCGCGCTGACCGACGCCCGGGAGGCGCTGCTGTCGGCCGCCCTCGGCCACACGCGGCTCCCGGCGGCCGGTCGGGGCAGCGCACTGGTCGCGGGACATGAGCACGAGCCCGACCGGCGGTGGCTGCGGGCGCTCGCCGAGCTGGATGCGCGCACCCGGGCGGTGGCCGTGCTCCGGCTGCACGAGGGCGAGGACGAGGACGCCGTCGCGATGCGGCTGGGCTGCTCCCCCGCCGAGGTCGGGGCCGCCCTCGCCGACGCCCTGGACACCCTGGCCCCCCTCCTCACGAGCGACCCGGTCGACCCGCGCGGCCCGAGCGGCCCGAGCGGCCCGAGCGGCCCAAGCGACTTGAGCGACCCGAACGAGCCGAGCGCCCACGGGAACCCGGGCAGCCCGGCACACCCGGCCGAGCCGGTCGACGCCACCCTGCCGCCGCTGGCCGCGTTACCGGATCGCCCGGTGCCGGCCGGCCACACGACCGACCCGACCGATCCGTACGCGATCTACCGCCGCCCGGGGACCCCGGCCCCGCCCCCGGTGCCACTCCCGGTCCAGCGGCCGGCTCCCGCGCCGACATCTGCGCCGGTCGCCGGCCAGCCGCAGCCGGGCGACGATCCCTACGCGATCTACCGGAGGCCCACGTGACCGCGGACGCCGGTCAGGCCGTCGCGGAACGGTTGCGCCGGCTCGCCGAGGGCGCGCACCCGGTGGACGACGGCCGCACGGCGGCCCGCGCCGTCGCGCTGGACCGGCATCGTCGGCGCCGGGGAGCCGGCTGGGCCGCCGGCGTCCTGGCCGTCGTGCTGCTGGTCTCCGGCGCCTCGTTCGCCCGCACGGCGGTGACCGCGGCACCGCCGGCGGCGACCCCGATCCCAGCTCCGATCACCAGCACGTACGTCACGCCGACCCCAGGGCTGGTCGAGGCGCCCGTCCGCGGTTCGCTCGCCGACGACGAGGAGTTCCTGACCGCGATGGCGGGTGCCGACTGGTCCGACCCGACCGGGCCGGACGGCCAGGTGGTCGACTGGGGCGGACTGTCGCCGGACCCGGGCACCCAGCGGGTGGTGTACGCCGCCGACGTCCCCGGCGGTCACCGATGGGCCGTGGTGGTCGCCCGCGCCGGGACGGAGTGGGTCTGGACGTGGTTCAGCGGGCCGCGCGGCGCGGAGCCCGCGGAGATGACGCCGGTGATCGGCGGACTGCCGGTGTGGGCCGATCCGCTGGCCCTGATGGACGGCTCTGCGGAGACCAGCACGCTGGTCGTGCTCGGCGAGCCCGGACTCGAGGCCGAGTACTCCCCCAGTCTGGACCGGACCTCCGGCGGTGAGCTGGTGCGCGACTTCGACCCGCTGCCACAGGTTGACGGGGTCCCGCTGGGGGTGGTCATCACCCCGGTCACCTGGAACGCCGGGGAGGTGCTGGTCACCAGCCCGGTCGGGCAGCAGTCGCTGTCCCCGATGCTCAGCGGTCCGTTGCCGTCGTTGCCGGCGTTCCCGACCGGCCCGGTCGACGAGGCCCTCGTCGCCCCGTGTCTGGAGCAGCTCGGTCTCGACGTCCAGACCGGGCCCGGCTTGAGCTGGGAAGAGTCCGAGCAGTTGAGCAGCGCCGAGGAGGCTGCACGGGAACACGAGATCGCCGCCTGCTTCCGCGCGGCGGAGCCCTGAGCCGGCTCAGGGCTGCCGGTACACCGCGTCCGGGACGTCGGTGACGAACATGTGCCCCGGGGCGTGGGTGATCGCGAACGGCGGACGCGACGCCATCAGCGCTGCCTGCGGCGTCACCCCGCACGCCCAGAACACCGGGACGTCGCCGTCCGCGTGGTCGACCGGGTCGCCGAAGTCGGGCTGGGTCAGGTCCGCGATGCCGAGCGCGGCCGGCGCCCCCACGTGCACCGGTGCCCCGTGCACCGCGGGCATCCGGGCGGTCACCTGCACCGCGGTGGCCACCAGGTGACCGGGCACCGGGCGCATCGACACGACCAGCGGCCCGGACAGCCGCCCGGCCGGCCGGCAGTCCCGATCGGTGCGGTACATCGACACGTTCCGGCCCTGCTCGATGTTGCGCACCGGCACCCCGGCGTCCAGCAGGGCGGTCTCGAAGCTGAAGCTGCAGCCGATCAGGAAGGCGACCAGGTCGTCGCTCCACAGGTCGGTGACGTCGGTGGGCTCGTCGGCCAGCTCGCCGTCCCGCCACACCCGGTAGCGCGGCAGGTCGGTGCGCAGGTCGGCACCTGGGGCCAGCGCGGTCTCCCAGGAGCCGGCTTCGGTCACGTCCAGCAGCGGCACCGGCTGCGGGTTGCGCTGGCCGAACAGCAGCATGTCCCAGGCCCAGTCCCGGGGCAGCACGACGAGGTTGGCCTGGGTGTGCCCGGGCGCCCGGCCCGACGAGGGCACGGCGAGCCCGGCACGGAACGCGGCCCGGGCGGCGGCGGGACCGGCGGCGGGGACGATCGTGGTCACGGTCAGCTCCTCGGGCGTTCGCGGTGGGCGGCCACCAGCTCGGCCTCCGAGTCGTGCAGGTAGGCCTCGAGCTCCTTGGCCGCCTGCTCGACCTCCCCGGCGGTCAGCAGGCCCAGCAGGGCGCGGTTGCGGCTGACGTAGGGCTCGTGCAGCCGCTGCGGGACGGCGATGGCGTGGAAGGCGAGCCGGAGCTCGGCGAGCAGCCGGGCCGTCGTCTCGTCGAGCCGCCGACTGCCGGCCAGCGCCACGAGCTGCTGGTGGAACCGCATGTTGGCGGTGCCGGCGGCGCCCCAGTCGCCGCGCCGGGCGGCGTCCTCACCGGCGGCGACGGCGTCGTGCAGCGGCCGCAGCCGGACGGCGTCCAGCCCCTCCAGCCGGCGGACGACGTCGCACTCGATCGTCCGCCGCAGCCGGTACAGGTCGACCAGGTCGTCCTCGTCCAGCTCGGGCACGAAGACCCCGCGGTGCAGCCGGTGCACCAGCAGGCCCTCGTGGGTGAGCAGCCGGAACGCCTCACGCAGCGTGTTCCGGCTGACGTGCAGGACCTCGACCAGCTGCTCCTCCGACAGCCGGGTGCCGGGCGGCAGGTCGCCCTCGATCACCCGGGAGCGGAGCAGCTCGGCGACCCGTTCGGCGGTGCTGGACCGGTCGAAGCTGCGCACCTCGTGCGCCACGGTGCGCAGCCAGGCGGTGTCGGCGGGCTCGGGCATGCCGTCATCCTGCCGTCTCCTGATGTGTCCGCACAGTTAAATGTCGTCCGATCCCCTTGAGGGATTGTTCAACAACTCTCTAGGTTCGGTCGCCAGCGGCACCAGCCCGCGGGCAGCGACCCCTCGCCGCCGCAGCACCTCACCCGACCCGGGAGCAGCCATGGCCTCCACCCCAGCCGAGCCGTCCACCGCGCCCAACGGGCGGCTGGCCTCGAGCACCCGCTCCACCCTGCTCGGCGCGATGTTCCTGATGGCCACCTCGGCCATCGGCCCCGGCTTCATCACCCAGACGACGACCTTCACCGTCCAGCTGGGCGCCGCGTTCGCCTTCGCGATCGTCATCTCGATCCTGATCGACATCGCGTCGATCCTGATCGACATCGCGCTGCAGCTGAACGTCTGGCGGGTCATCGGCGTCAGCGGCCGGCGCGCGCAGGAGCTGGGCAACCTGGTCGCCCCGGGCCTGGGCTGGGTGATGGCCGCCTTCCTGCTGATCGGCGGGCTGGTGTTCAACATCGGCAACGTCAGCGGCGCGGGCCTGGGCACCAACGCGATGCTCGGGCTCGACCCGAAGCTCGGCGGGGCGCTGTCGGCGCTGATCGCCATCGGCATCTTCCTGAGCAAGCGGGCCGGGGTGGCGGTCGACCGGATCGTCGTCGTCCTCGGGGTGGTGATGATCGTGCTGACCACCTACGTCGCGATCACCTCCGGGCCGCCGGTCGGCGATGCGCTGCGCAACGTCGTGCTGCCCGAGGACATCGACGTCCTGGCGATCACCACGCTGGTCGGCGGCACGATCGGCGGCTACATCGTCTACGCCGGCGCCCACCGGCTGCTCGACTCCGGCATCTCCGGCCCCGGCCGGGTCCGGGACATCACCCGCGGCTCGGTCACCGGAATCCTGATCACCGCCGTGATGCGGGTGGTCCTCTTCCTGGCGATCCTCGGCGTGGTCACCGGCGGCGCAGCGCTCGACCCGACCAACCAGGCGGCGTCGGCCTTCGAGCAGGCCGCCGGCGAGGTCGGCCTGCGGGTGTTCGGCATCGTGCTGTGGGCCGCGGCGATCACCAGCGTCATCGGCGCCTCCTACACCTCGGTGTCGTTCGTGACCTCCCGGACGACGACCTCCGACCGCACCCGCAGCCTGCTGGTCGTCGGTTTCATCGCCTTCACCTCACTGGTCTACGTGCTGATCGGCACCGCACCCACGACGCTGCTGGTCTTCGCCGGGGCGTTCAACGGGCTGCTGCTGCCGATCGGGATCGCCGTCCTGCTCTGGGTGGCCACCCGCCGCGCCGACCTGCTCAACGGCTACCGCTACCCGCGCTGGCTGCTGGTCATCGGCTGGGTCGCCTGGCTGCTCACGCTGTACCTGGCGATCAACTCGATCCGCCCGGTCATCGACCTGTTCGCGTGAGGGAGGCTGTCGACATGACCCGTGTGGACCTGAACTCCGACCTCGGCGAGGGTTTCGGCCAGTGGACGCTCGGCGACGACGACGCGCTGCTGGGCGTCGTCACCAGCGCCAACGTCGCCTGCGGCTTCCACGCCAGTGACGCCACGATCATGCGGCGGGTCTGCGCCAAGGCCGTCGAGTCGGGCGTGGCGATCGGTGCCCAGGTCGGCTACCGCGACCTGCCCGGCTTCGGCCGCCGGTTCATCGACGTGGAGCCCGAGGCGCTGACCGCCGACGTCGTCTACCAGATCGGCGCGCTGGAGGGCTTCGCCCGGATCGCCGGCGACCGGGTGCGCTACGTCAAGCCGCACGGCGCGCTCTACAACGCGATCGTCCACCACGAGGAGCAGGCGGCCGCGGTGGTCGCGGCCGTCGTGGCCTACGACCGGACGCTCCCGGTGCTGGGTCTGCCCGGGTCGGTGTGGCTGCGGCTGGCCGCCGAGGCGGGGCTGACCGTGGTGCACGAGGCGTTCGCCGACCGCGCCTACACCCCGGAGGGCACCCTGGTGTCCCGCCGGCTGCCCGGCGCGGTGCTGCACGACCCGGCCGAGATCGCCGACCGGTGCGTGGCCATGGCCACCGGCGGACCGATCACCGATGTCGAGGGTGGCGAGCTGACGCTGCAGCCCGGGTCGATCTGCGTGCACGGCGACACCCCGGGTGCGGTGGAGATCGCCCGGCAGGTGCGCGCGGCGCTGACCACGGCGGGGGTCGAGCTGGCCCCCTTCACCGGCTGATGCGGCTGCTCCCCAGCGGGAGCGCCGCCCTGCTCGTCGAGCTGGACGGGCTGGACGACGTCCTGGCGCTGTACGCGGCGCTCAGCGCCGACCCGCCGCACGGGGTGGTCGACGTCGTGCCGGCCGCCCGCACCGTGCTGCTGATGACCGACCCCGCGGTCACCACCCTGACCGCGGTTGCCGACGCCGTGCGGGCGACGACCCCGCGCCCGGACGCGCAGGCCGTCGGCGACACCGTCGAGCTGCCGGTGCACTACGACGGCGCCGACCTGGCCGAGGCCGCCGAGCTGCTCGGCCTCACCCCGGCCGGGCTCGTCGAACGGCACACCGGCGCGGAGTGGACGGTGGCCTTCTGCGGCTTCGCGCCCGGCTTCGGCTACCTCACCGAACCCGGCGGGCAGTGGGACGTGCCCCGCCGGGCCACCCCGCGCACCAAGGTGCCGCCGGGCTCGGTCGCACTGGCCGGGGAGTTCAGCGGCGTCTACCCGCGCGAGTCGCCCGGCGGCTGGCAGCTGATCGGGCGCACCGACGTCGCCGTGTTCGACCTCGGCCGCGAGCCGGCCGCGCTGCTCCGGCCGGGCACCCGGGTGCGTTTCGTGGCGGCACCGCGATGAGCCTGACCGTGCTGGCCACCGGGCCGCTGACCACCGTGCAGGACCGCGGCCGCCCGGGACAGGCCGCCCTGGGCATCGGCCGCTCCGGCGTCTGCGACCGGGCGTCGGCCGCGCTGGCCAACCGGCTGCTCGGCAACCGCGCCGACGCCGCGGTGCTCGAGGTGACCTTCGGCGGGCTGGCCGTCCGCGCCGAGGCCGACCTGCTCGTGGTGACCGCCGGGGCACGCTGCCCCGGCGCCCCGCACGCCGCCCCGACGGTGCTGCGCCGGGGACAGGAGCTCCGGCTCGGCCCACCGGCCGCCGGGCTGCGCACCTACCTGGCGGTCCGCGGCGGCATCGCCGTCCCGCCGGTGCTGGGCTCGCGGGCCACCGACGTCCTGGCCGGTCTCGGCCCCGCGGTGGTCGCCGTCGGGGACGTGCTGCCGGTCGGCGAGCCGGTCCACCCGGCCCCCGGGGTCGACCTGGCCCCGGTTCCCGAGCCGGCCGCGGGCGAGCTCACCGTCACCGTGCTGCCCGGCCCGCGGGCCGACTGGTTCGGCGAGGCCGGCTGGGCCGCGCTCACCGGTCAGGCCTGGGCGGTCACCAGCGAGAGCAACCGGGTCGGCCTGCGGCTGGACGGCACGCCGCTGGACCGGCTGCGCGCCGGGGAGCTGCCCAGCGAGGGGATGGTCCGCGGGGCGCTGCAGGTGCCGCCGTCCGGGCTGCCGGTGCTGTTCCTCGCCGACCACCCGGTGACCGGCGGCTACCCGGTGATCGGGTACGTCACCGACGCGGACGTCGACCGGTGCGCGCAGCTGCGCCCCGGCCAGACCCTGCGGCTGCGCCCGGGCAGCCTGACATGACGGTCACCGAGCTCGGCCGGGCGAGCGGCCCGCACGGCGAGGTCGTCCTGCGCCGGCGCGCCGCCGAGGACGGCAGCACGCACCTGGAGCTCATCGTGGACGGCGTCTTCGCGATGGACGACGTGGACACCTCCACCGAGCGGGCGCTGGCGACCGAGGCGCTGGCCCGCTGCGCCGGCGACCGGCTCCGGGTGCTGGTCGGCGGCCTGGGCCTGGGCTGGACCGCGGCCACCGCACTGGCCGACCCCCGGGTGGCGGCGGTCGACGTCGCGGAATTGCAGGGGGCGCTGGTGGGGTGGGCGGGCCGCGGCCTGCTGCCCGCGCTGAGCGGCGTCGACCGGCGGCTGAGGCTTTACGTGACCGACGTGGCCGACCACCTCGCCGGCTCCCCCGGCCGCTACGACGCGGTGCTGCTGGACGTCGACAACGGGCCGGCGTTCCTGGTCCACCGGACCAACGCGCCGCTCTACGAGGAGGCCGGGCTGGCCACCGCGATCGCCGCACTGCGGCCCGGGGGCGTGCTGGCCGTCTGGTCCAGCGACCCCGCGCCGGAGCTCGCCGGCCGGCTGTCCGCGCTGCCCGACGCGGCCGACGCCGCGCACCTGGTGCTGCCGGTGCAGCGTGACGGCCGGCGCTTCGACTACGCGATCACCGTCGCCCGCCGGGCCGGTGGACAGCCGTGACGATCACCCCTCCTCGCGCGGCGGGGTGTCGTAGGCCGACCTGCCGCGCAGCCGGGCGTTCACCGCGGTGACCAGCGGCACCATGACGACGCCGTCCCGGGCCATCCGGGCGCGCAGGTGCCGCCGGTGGGTCAGCACCCCGAACAGCCCGATCGCCCAGAAGACGTACTGCACGGCGAACGCCGCCCGGAAGGCGTCCAGCGAGTAGTCGGTGGAGTTCCCGGGGGTCATCGCGTCGAGCACGAAGCCGATCGCGAGCACGGTGCACAGCGAGGCGAAGAAGCCGCCCACGTTGACGAACCCGGTGGCGCTGCCGGACCGCTCGACCGGGTTCTCGGTGCGGGCGTAGTCGAAGCCGATCATCGAGCCGGGGCCGTTGGTGCCCAGCACCACCACCAGGACGACGAGCAGCCACAGCGGCGCGCGGCCCGGCCAGAGCAGCACGACGGTCCAGATGGTGGCGGTGACGGTGAGGATGCCGAAGACCAGGTTGGAGCGGCGCAGCGGCCAGCGCCCGACCAGCCGGCCCAGCAGGGGCCCGAACGCCATCCCGACCAGCACCAGCAGGGTCAGCAGCCCGGCCGCCGTCCCGGGCGCCAGCCCCTGGCCCACGGTCAGGAACGGGTAGCCCCACAGCAGCGCGAAGACGGTGCCGGAGAACTGGGTGACCAGGTGCGTGTACAGGCCGATCCGGGTGCCCGGCTCCCGCCAGGCGGCCGCCAGGTTGGCCCGGACGGCGGCCATCCCGGCGACCGTCGGGGCGGGGGTGCCGGGCGGGGCGTCGCGGAGGGCGACCAGCACCAGGATGCCGACCAGCACGCTGACGGCGGCGGCGCCGAGGAAGGTGGGAGTCCAGCCGGCGGTGTGCAGCAGCGCGACCAGGGGGTAGGCGGCCACGATCTGGCCGACCTGACCGAGGATCCCGGTGAGCTGGGTGACCACCGGGACGGTGCGCCCGGGGAACCACAGCGGCACCAGCCGCAGGACGCTGATGAAGGTCATCGCGTCACCGGCGCCCACCAGCACCCGGGCCACGACCGCGGTGGGGACGCTGTCGGCCAGGGCGAGCACCAACTGCCCCACGGCCATCGTGAGCGCGCCGGCCACGATCATCTTCCGCGAGCCGAACCGGTCCAGCAGCACGCCGACCGGCACCTGCAGGCCGGCGTAGACGGCCAGCTGCAGCACCAGGAACAGCGAGATCGCCGACGCCCCGGCGGAGAACCGCTCCTGCGCCTCGATCCCGGCGACCCCGAGCGAGGCGCGGTGGAAGATCGCGACCGCGTACGCGACCAGGCCGATCAGCCAGATCACGTAGGCGCGGGAAGGCGTCCGGATCGCTGACTCAGTCACGTACAGGGACGACGCCGTCCCACCCGCCACCCTTCCCGAACCGGGCTGTGCACTTGCTCACCCGGTCAGGATGGCCCACCCGTGCGCGGGCAGCGAGACGGCCGCCCGGTCGGTGCCCGGCTGCCGCACGGCGCCTGCTCCGGCCAGCAGCTCCCCCGCCCCGCCGGCCGGCAGCGTCGCCTCGCCGTCGGCCAGGTTCAGCGCCACCACCAGCCGCTGCCCGTCGCCGGTCACGGCGTAGCTGAGCTGCCGGTTGTCCCGGTGCAGGGGCGTGACCCGGGCCGTGTGCAGCCAGCGGTGCCGCCGGCGCAGTCCGATCAGCTCCTGGTGCAGCCGGCGGGTGGGCTCGCCGAAGGGCGCCAGCTCCTCCTGCGAGTCGGGGAAGGACGGCCGGACGGCGTCGTCCCCGCCGGCCCGGTCCTCCTTGACCCCGGTGAAGGCCTGCTCGTCGCCGGCGTAGACCGACGGCGTGCCGCCCACGGTGAACAGCACCGCCAGTGCATGGGGCAGGTGCCGGACGTCGTCGAGCCGGCTGGCGATCCGGGTGACGTCGTGGTTGCCGACGAAGGTCAGCGGCACGAACGTGTCCAGGAACCCGTCGTGCCGGCCGAGGGCGTGCGCCAGCTCGTGCAGGTTGCCGTCGTTGAGCGAGCTCCAGATCGCCTTCCACAGCTCGTACTGGGTGACCGCGTCCATCGTCGACTCGCGCACCACCTGCGCGTAGTCGCCGTGGATGACCTCACCGACCAGGTAGGCGTCGGGGTGCTGCTCGCGCACCCGGGGCAGCACGGTCGCCCAGAACGAGGACGGGACGGCGTAGGCCGCGTCCAGTCGCCAGCCGTCGGCGCCGCGGTCCAGCCAGTGCGTCATCACCTCGGTCACCCAGTCGGCGACCACGGGGGCGGAGTGGTCGAGCGCGACCAGCTGGCCGTGGCCCTCGAAGGTGTCGTACTCCGGGACGACGCCGGGCTGCCAGCCGTCCGGCCAGCGCAGCCGGAACCAGGCCGCCGAGGGCGCGTCGGGCCCCCGGTCGACGACCGCCTGGAACGCCGGGTGCTCGCGGCCGACGTGGTTGAACACCCCGTCGAGCAGCACCCGCAGGCCACGCTCGTGGGCGGCCGCCACCAGTTCGTCGAAGTCCGCGTCATCACCGAGCCGCGGGTCGATCCGACCGTGGTCGACGGTGTCGTAGCCGTGCGTGCTGGAGGCGAACACCGGGCCCAGGGCCAGCCCGTTGGCGCCCAGCTCGACCGCGTAGTCCAGCCAGGCGGTGAGCCGGTCCAGCCGGTGCGTCACGACGTCGGTCGACTCCCGCTCCGCCCCCACGAAGCCCAAGGGGTAGACGTGCCACCACACCGCGTCCTGCACCCAGTCCGGCATCCCGCTCCTTCGTCGTCGACCTCCACCAGCACCGGCGACGCTACCCAGCGGCCGGCACCGGTACGCCGCTGGGCGGAAGGGGCACCCCACCCGTGTGCAGACTGCAACTACCGTCGCCGGGGTGAGCGCCCCTCCCGCGTCGCCGGCCCGGCCGGCCCTCGTGCCGGTGCTGATCTACCTCGCCATGCTCGTCGCGGTCATCAGCAGCCTGGGTGCGCCGCTGGTCCCGGCGATCGCCGCGGCCAACGACGTCTCGATCACCAGCGCGCAGTGGTCGCTCACCGTCACCCTCGTGGTCGGCGCCGTGGCCACGCCGGTGATCGGGCGGCTCGGCGACGGCCGGCACCGGCGCACGGTGGTGCTCGTCGTCCTCACCGTGGTACTGCTGGGCAACGTGCTCGCCGCGCTGCCGCTGGGCCTGGGCTGGCTGATCGCCGGCCGCGGGCTCCAGGGGGTCGGCCTGGGGCTGACCCCGCTCGCGATCGCCACCGCCCGCACCGCCCTGACCGGGGAGCGGTCCCGGACCACGGTCGCGGCGCTGTCGGTGACCGTCGCCGCCGGTGTCGGTCTGGGATACCCGCTGACCGGGGCGATCGCCCAGTTCGGCGGGGTGCACGCCGCCTTCTGGTTCGGCGCCGGCGCCAGCGTGCTGGCGCTGGCCGCCGCGGCGCTGGTGTACCCGCCCTCGCCCGACGTGCCGCCCCGCCGGCTGGACGTCGCCGGCGCGGTGCTGCTCGGGATCGCGCTGTCCACCGGGCTGCTGGCCCTCGGCGAGGCCGGCACCTGGGGCTGGACCTCGCCCTCGGTGCTCGGGCTGGCCGCCGTCGCCGTCCTCGCCCTGGTCGCCTGGGTGGTGTGGCAGCTGCGCGCGCAGGCCCCGCTGGTCGACCTGCGGCTGGCCCGCGGCCGGGTCCCGGCGACCGCGCACGGCGCCGCCCTGCTCGTCGGCCTGGCCAACTACCTGCTGCTGTCCTCGGTGCCCCGGCTGGCGCAGACCCCGGAGTCCACCGGCTACGGCTTCGGCACCTCGATCGTGGTGGCCGGGCTGATCCTGCTGCCGTTCTCCGTCGCCAGCTTCCTGGCCAGCCGGGTCGGCCGGCCGCTGGACCGCGCCGCCGGGCCGCGGGTGGTCCTGCCGGCCGGCGCCCTCGTCCTGCTGCTGGGCACGGTGCTGTTCGGCCTGGTGCGCGAGGAGCTGTGGCAGCTGTTCGTCGCGATGGCGGTCGCCGGGTTCGGCGTGGGCCTCACCTTCGCGGCGCTGCCCGGGCTCATCGTCGGCGCCGTGCCGGCCGGGGAGACCGGCAGTGCGATGAGCCTGAACCAGGTGCTGCGCTACGTCGGGTTCGCCCTCGGTAGCGCGCTCAGCGCCACCGTGCTGGAGGCGCTGACCCCGGCTGGCGCCGACTTCCCGCCGTCCAGCGGCTACACCGCCCTGGCCGCGATCGGCTGCGGCGCGTGCCTCGCCCTGGCGGTACTGACCGCCTTCCTGCCCGACCGGGCCCGCGCTGCCGACCCGGTGCCCGCGCCCCTCCCCGCCGCCTCCGCGACCGAGTGAGCAGTTCCGGTCGCCGACACGCGTGGACACGCCGCGTCGGGCGACCGGAACGGCGCACTCGGCGTCAGGCCGGCTGCAGCTCCTCCTCGACCGCCGGCTCCGGCTGCCCGGCACCTGCCCGCTTCGCCGCCCGCCGCTCGCGGCGGGTCTCCAGCGAGGTGTAGAGCACCGGCACCAGCAGCAGGGTCAGCACCGTGGAGCTGATCAGCCCGCCGATCACGACCAGGGCCAGCGGCTGGGAGATGAACACCCCGCCGCCGGTGAGCCCGAACGCCATCGGGGTCAACGCCAGCACCGTGGCCGCCGCCGTCATCACGATCGGCCGCAGCCGCTGGCGGGACCCCTCGCTGACCGCCTCGGCCAGCGGGCGGCTGCGCTCGCGGTACTGGTTGACCAGGTCGATCAGCACGATCGCGTTCGTCACCACGATGCCGATCAGCATGAGGACGCCGATCAGCGCGGGCACGCCCAGCGGGGTGCCCGTGACCAGCAGCATCAGCAGCGCACCGGTCGCGGCGAACGGCACGGAGACGAGCAGGATGAACGGCTGGGCAAGGCTGCGGAAGGTCGCCACCATCACCAGGTAGACGATCACCACCGCGATCACCAGCGCCAGGCCCAGGTCGGCGAAGGCCTCGCCCTGATCGGCGGCGACACCGCCGATCGACACCTCGGCACCGGCCGGCAGCTCCAGGTCGTCGATCGCCGCCTGCAGCGCGGTGGTCAGCGCGCCGAGGTCGGCGTCGGCCGGGGTCGCTGACACGGTCGCGCTGCGCTCGCCGTCGACCCGGGTGATCGAGCTCGGTGCCTGGGCCTCCTCGACGGTCGCCAGCTGGGTCAGCGGCACCAGGCCCCCGGCCGTCGGCAGCACGACCGCGCGGAGCTGCTCGACCGTCTCCGGGGCCTGCCCCGGGTCCAGGTAGACCGGCGTGGTCGCGTCGTCGACGTCGATTTCCCCCAGCGGGACGGCGTTGGTCAGCCCGGCCAGGGTGCGGGTCACCTGCGCCTGGGTCAGCCCGACCTGGGCCGCCGCTACCGGGTCGACGTCGACCCGTACGACCGGCAGCCCGGCCGACAGGTCGTTGGTCACGTCGGTGGCCCCGGGGACCTCCGCCACGGCCTGCTGCACCTGGTCGGCGGCGTCGGCCAGCACGTCGGCGTCGGCCGCCTGGACCAGCACGTCCACCGTGGAGCTGCCGAACCCGGACCCGGCCGCCGCCACCGTCACGTCACCGACGTCGGCGAGGTCCCCGGCGACCGTCCGGATCTCCGCACGGGTCTCCTCGGGGTCGCCGTCCTCGGCCAGGGTCAGCGAGAACGTCGCCGTGGGTGTGCCGCCGCCCCCGTTGAACGCGGCGAACCCGCCGGCCGAGCCCACCGTGGTCTGCACGGTCTCCACCCCGGCCAGCTCACCCAGCGCCTCCTCCAGCACGCGGGCCCGCTCGTCCTGCGCGGCCAGGCTGGTGCCGGCCGGGTAGGCGGCGGTCACGGTGACGGTGTCCTCGCCGGCGTCGCCGATGAAGTTGGTCTGCAGCAGCGGGGTGAGCGCCAGGGTGCCGACGAAGACGGCCAGCGCACCGGCGACGGTCCAGCGGCGGTGCGCCAGCACGCCGCGCAGCGCCGGGACGTACAACCGCTGCAACCAGGTACGCCGTTCCGCCGCCTCGGCCGCCTCCCGCTCCCGGGCCAGCTCGGCGGTCTCCTCGCGGTCGGTCTCCGGCGCCTTGAGGAACGCCGAGGCGATGACCGGGACGATGGTCAGCGAGACGACCAGGGAGGCGAGGAGGGCGATCGCGACGGTGAGCGCGAACGGCCGGAAGAGCTCACCGACCAGGCCCCCCACCAGCGCGATCGGCAGGAAGACCGCGGCGGTGGCGATGGTCGAGGAGGTGATCGCCCCGGCCACCTCGCGGACCCCGCCGAGGATCGCCCTGGTGCGCCCCTCGCCGTAGGACAGGTGCCGCTTGATGTTCTCGATGACCACGATCGAGTCGTCGACCACGCGGCCGATCGAGACGGTCAGCGCGCCCAGGGTGAGGATGTTCAACGAGAAGCCGGCCACCTGCAGGCCGATGAAGGTGACGCACAGGGACACCGGGATCGAGATCGCCGAGATCAGCGTGGAGCGCACGGAGCCCAGGAAGACCAGGATCACGACGAGGGCGAACAGCAGCCCCAGCCCGCCCTCGGTGGCCAGGCCCTCGATCGACTCCTCGATGAACGGCGCCTGGTCGAACACCACGGCGACCGTGCTGCCCGCACCCAGCAGATCCCGCACCTGCGGCAGCAGGTCGGCCACGGAGTTCGAGATGTCGACGGTGTTGCCGTCCGGGGTCTGGGTGAGCCCGACGGAGAGCGCGGGCTGGCCGTCGACCCGCGAGTAGGACGTCGCCGGCGCCTCGCCCAGCTCGACCGTGGCGACCTCGCCCAGCGGGACGACGGCACCGTCGGCGCCGGTCAGCGGGACGGCGCGGAGCTCCTCGACCGAGGTGAGCCGGTCACCGGCCTGCACCGAGAGGGTCTGCTGCCCCTCGGTCACCGTGCCGGCGGGCAGCACCACGCCGTTCTCCTCCAGCACGGTGGTGACCGCGGCGGCCGGGATCCCGGCCGCCGCGAGCGCGGCCGGGTCCAGCGTGACCTGCACCCGGGGCTCGCTGGCCCCGGTGACCGTCACGTCGCGGACCCCCTCCACCTGCTCGAACAGCGGGACGACGGCTGCCTCGATGCGGTCGGACAGGGCGGCGGCGTCGCCCGGCGCGGCGATCGCCAGCTGCACGACGGGGAGGTCGGCCAGTGACCCGGCGAGCACCTGCGGCTCGACGTCGGCGGGGAGCTGGGCCTGCACCCGGCTGACCGCGGTCTGCAGCGCGGCGGTGGCGCGGTCGAGGTCGGACCCGTACTCCAGCTCGACGGTGACCGTGCCCAACCCGGTGCTGGCCGTGGAGGTCGTGGCGACCACGCCGTCCACGGTGCTGATCGCCTGCTCGAGTGGCAGCACGACCTGGCGCTCCACCACGTCGGGCGATGCGCCCGGCTGGGCGGCGACGACGGCGGCCGCCGGGATCTGCAGGCTGGGGATCAGCTCCTGCTTCAGCGAGCCGGCCGAGACCAGCCCGAACACGAGCACCGCGATGGTGGCCAGCGCCACCAGGGCTCGGTTGCGCAGGGACAGGACGGCGAGACGGGACACGCGTTCCTCCACGGCCGGGGCCGGTGTCGGGAGTGGACTTCCCGCTCAGCTTGCCCCGAGTAGTTAGCTTCGAGCAAACTACTCGTCCACGCCGGCGACCCCTCTGGAGGAGGCGACGATGACCACCGAGCCCCGCGTGCCCGACTCCGAGGACGTGCCCGACGACTGGCCCGAGGGCTGGCGCGACCTCCCCGCCGAGGTCCTGGCGGTGCTGTGCCTCGGCGCCCAGATCGGCGACTACAGCATGCGCCGCCGCCTCGGGCCGCTGCTGGACACCCCGCTCACCCTCCAGCAGCTGCGCGGGCTGACCTTCCTGGTGATCGAGGAGTCGATGACCCCGCAGCACCTCAGCGAGCTGCTGGAGGTGAGCCCGGCCACCATCACCGGCCTGGTCGACCGGCTGGTCCGCGCCGGCATGGTCGACCGGACCCCGGACAGCCGGGACGGCCGGGGCCGGGTGCTCACCCCCACCCGGGCCGGGGTCCGGGTGGTGCGGCGGCTGATGGCCTCGGACGTGGAGACCGACGCAGCCGTGCTGCAGGCCCTGGACCCGGCCGAGCTCGCCGCCCTGCACGGGGGTCTCTCCGGCGTCCTGCGGGCCCTGCGCGAGCAGGACGACGAGAGCTGATCGCCCGCGCGGCGGTCAGGCGGTGGGGCGCTCCAGCAGGGCGGTCATCTCCGGCAGGTCGAAGAACTGCGCCGTCGCCCGGGCACTGGGCTGTCCGTGGTCCGGGTCGGCGCCGGCGGCCAGCAGGAGGCGCACCGTCTCGGCCGACTGCTTGAAGACGGCGGCGGCCAGCGCCGTCTGCCCCCGGTCGTTCACCCGGGTGTGGTCCGCCCCGCGCTCCAGCAGTGCGGCGACCGTCGACGCCCGGCCCTGGTAGGCGGAGAGGATGAGCAGCGTGTCGCCCTTGTCGTTGGTGAGGTTGGCCGGCACCCCGGCGTCGAGGTAGGCCACCAGCTGCTCGGTGTCACCCTCCCGCGCCAGGTCGAAGACCTTCGCGGCGAGCGCGATGACGCCTGGGTCGATGGGCTGCTGAGGAGGCTGCGGCTCGGTCACGCCACCGAGCGTAGGAGCCCGGCGGCGTGACCCGGCCGGCCGTTCAGGAGCGGCTCACCCGATCGGTGAGGGCGAGCACGTGCCGCCAGGCGTCCTGACATGCCTCGGCCCACTCGTCGAAGGACCGGTCGAAGAAGGAGTGCGGCGCGCCCTCGTAGACGACCTCGTCGACGTCGGCCCCGGCCGCGCGCATCCGGGCGGCCAGCTGCCGCTGCTCCGCCACCGGGGTGGCGCTGTCGGCCCCGGCGATGATCATGACGACCGGCTTCCGGGCACCGTCCGCAGCCTCGCCCACCAGGCTCGGCCGGCCGTAGAAGCCCGCACTCCCGGCCAGGTCCAGGTCCCCGGCCGACTGCCGCCAGGCGTGGCTGCCCCCGAAGCAGAAGCCGACGGTGACCACCGGCAGCGTCGGGTCGGTGCGGCTGCGCAGGTACTCGATCCCGGCGGCGGTGTCCGCGTCCACACCGGCCGGCGTGGTCTGCGGGATGTGCGTCTGCCAGTCGAAGTCCTCCTCGCGGGTGCCGTTCTCGGCGATCCCCGCGGTGCGGCCGAACCAGTCCACGGCGACCGCCGCCAGCCCCGCCTCGGCGAACCGCTCGGCCAGGGCGACGTAGTACGGGTGCAGGCCGCGGATGTCGGGCAGCAGGACCACCCCGGCGCGCGGCGCGGTGGCCGGCGCGGCGTAGGCGGCGGAGAACCGGGTGCCGTCGGCGGCGGTCAGCGTGAGGGTGCCCCGCTCGGCGACCGCCCCGACGGTGGGCGGCGCAGGCGGGCGGCTGTCGTGGTCGTGGCACATGCCGACGTGTCTACCGCTGCCCCCGCCCCCGCGCAGCGGGAGCTCAGCCTTGGTCGTCCGTGGCCCCGCCGCCGGCGTCGCCGCCACCGCCGTCCCCGTTCCCGCCGTCGGCGGCACGGTCCGGTGCGCTCGGGTCGCCCCCGAAGACGCTCGCCGCGACGTCCCGGCGCACCTCGGTGACCCAGTCGTGCTGGCGGTTGGCCTGTCGGATCAGCCGGTCCAGCAGGTCCGCGTCGATCCGGCTGTCCACGGTGGCCGCGATCCGCAACGTCTCGAAGCCGCTCCGCTTGCCCCGCACCGCGGAGGCGAGGAACTCGAACTCGACCAGCTCACTGGACGGGGACCGGGTGAGCAGATGACCGTTCAGCTTGGCCCGGCTCGCCTTCTCCGCGATCCAGGTGGCCACCTGCTTGTACTGGCGCACCGGGAAGCCGAGCGCCTGCGCGACCCCGGTGATCGCGGCCTTCTCCTCACGGAGCTCGTCGAGGAGCTGGCGGAGGGGCTGCTCGCGCTCCGTCCCACGGTGCACCCCGATCATCCGGGACACCAGCTCGATGCCACCGGCGGCCGCAGCGAGGTGGTCGTTGACGTAGACGGCCAGCAGCTCTGGGTGGGACACGGAACCGGTCGGCGCCGGGGTCTGGTTCACGGGGTTCTCCTCGCAGGCAGGGCCGTTTCCGGCCTCCCCATCATGTCCGGTGACCACCCGTTCGACACCCGGGGCCCTGGTGAGGGCTCAGCGACGGTTCCGCCGGTTCCAGCTGGTCCACGAGTTGTCCCGGATGAAGGGGCTGACGACCTCGGCGTCCCGCCGGCCCTCCCGGACCTCGCGCCAGACGTCGGAGTGGTGCAGCGAGCGGGATCCGCGCCGGCGGGCCGAGTGGTCCATCCACCAGGCCACCCCGAGCAGGAGGGTCACCACGACGCCGACCGCCATCCAGAAGACCATGACCCATCCTGACCGACCGGACAGCTCCGCACCTCGATCGGCCGGATCTCATCTGTGAGATACCTTGGCCCGCGATGACGCTGACCGAGGAGACGACGACCCAGTCCCTGCGCCAGATCGGTGCGCTCGTCCGGGACGCCCGGCGACACCACGGACTCACGCAGCAGCAACTGGGCGAGCGCCTGGGCACCAGCCAGAGCGCGATCGCCCGGATCGAACAGGGCAACCAGAACCTCACGCTGGAGCTGCTGGGCCGGTTGTCGGCCGCGCTGGACAGCGAGCTGATCACCGTCGGCCGCAGCGGCCCCACGCACCTGCGGGTCAGCGGGGGCACTCCGCTGTCGGGCAGCGTCACGGTGAAGTCGTCGAAGAACGCAGCGGTGGCGCTGCTGTGCGCCGCGCTGCTCAACCGCGGCCGGACGACGTTGCGCAACGTCTCCCGCATCGTCGAGGTCGACCGGATCCTGGACGTGCTGACCTCGATCGGTGTCTCCGCCACCTGGGACGCCACCGGCCGGGACCTCACCCTCGTCGTCCCCGAGCAGCTCGACCTCTCCGCCATCGACGCCGACGCGGCCCGTCGCACCCGCAGCATCATCATGTTCCTGGGGCCGCTGCTGCACCGGGCCGAGGACTTCCGGCTCCCCTACGCCGGCGGCTGCGACCTGGGCACCCGGACCGTCGAGCCGCACATGATCGCGTTGCGCCCCTTCGGACTGGAGGTCGAGGCGCACGCCGGGGAGTACCGGGCGACCGTGGCCCCGCCGGTGGCCCGGGACCGGACGATCGTGCTGACCGAGCGCGGCGACACGGTGACGGAGAACGCGCTGCTGGCCGCCGCCCGGCACGACGGGACGACGACGATCCGCAACGCCAGCCCGAACTACATGGTCCAGGACCTCTGCCTGTACCTGGAGCTGCTCGGCGTGCGGATCGAGGGCTTCGGGACGACGACCCTGGTGGTGACCGGCAAGCCCGTGCTCGACGCCGACGTCGACTACCCGCTCTCGGAGGACCCGGTGGAGGCGATGAGCCTGCTGACCGCCGGGATCGTGACCAGCTCGGAGCTGACCGTGCGCCGGGCGCCGATCGAGTTCCTGGAGATCGAACTGGCGATCCTCGCCGAGATGGGGCTGCAGTTCGACCTGTCCCCGGAGTACCCGGCCGACAACGGGCGGACCCGGCTCGTCGACATCACCCTCCACCCCTCCCAGCTGCGGGCGCCCATCGACAAGGTGCACCCGATGCCCTTCCCGGGGCTCAACATCGACAACCTGCCCTTCTTCGCGGTGATCGCCGCGACCGCCACCGGCAGCACGTTGATCCACGACTGGGTGTACGACAACCGGGCGATCCACCTCTCCGACCTGACCCGGCTGGGCGCCGACGTGCGCCTCCTCGACCCGCACCGAGTGCTGGTGGAGGGGCCGACGCGCTGGTCGGCGGCGGAGATCGTCTGCCCGCCCGCGCTGCGCCCGGCGGTCTGCATCCTGCTGGCGATGCTGGCGGCCAAGGGCGACTCGGTGCTGCGGAACGTGGACATCATCGCCCGCGGCTACGAGCAGCTCTACGAGCGGCTGGTCGAGATGGGCGCCCGGATCGAGGTCTTCCACGACTGACCCCCTCCACCGAGATGGCCATCTCGGTGGGAGAGGTCAGGTGCGGAGGAGGACGGCGACGCCGACGCAGCCGAGGGCCCAGAGGCCGCTGGCCAGGGTGCCGATGATGAACCGCTCGGACGCGACCGGGGCCTTCAGCTCGTTGAACCGGCCCAGCCCCTTCACCGCGATCAGCACGGCGAGCCCCTCGGCGAACCCGGCCAGCACGGTGACGGCGATGGCGGTGCGCTCGAGCACGCCGATCCAGGCGCCGCCCCGCAGCACCTCCGGGTCCGAGGCGCGACGCCGCCCGGGCACCCGGTCGGGGTCGGCCGCCCGGAGCACGGCGGTGGCCACCGGCCCCCCGCCCAACGCGGCCGAGGCGACCGCCAGCAGCACCCCGCCGATCGCCGCCCCGTCGCCGACCCGACCCGCCCGCCAGGCGAGCGCGGCCGCGGCGCCCAGCAGCAGCACCAGCAGCAGCCCGCCGAACCGGCTGCCCCGCCGGTCGGTCTGCGGGGTCAGTGCGCCTCCGGCCACGGCCAGGACGCCGAGGCACACGAGTGCAGCGATGCCCATGCCACCGCCCACTGCGCTCATCCCGCCGCCCGGGCCAGCAGACGTGCCGCCGTCGGGTGCAGGTCCCGCTCGACGTCCCACAGGCCGGCGCCCAGCCGCTGCCCCACCGCCTGCCGGGTCACCCCCAGCTCGGTGGCCGCCTGGGCCTGGGTGCGTCCGGCCTCGACCAGCTCGATCGCCTCCCATGCCTGGTCGCTGCGCCGCTCGACCAGCACGGCGAGCGCGCTCAGCACCGCCTGCGCATCAGCAGCCGACTCGGGCGCCGCCCCCCGCACGGCGAGCCGCACGGGGCGACGCTTGGCCGCCTCCACGGCGGCCCGGGCGGCGACGAACGCCGGACCGGCCCCCGCCCGGGTGCTGCCCGGCAGCGGCGTGTGCACCGGGCCCGCCCCGATCCCGAGGCTCCACCCCCCGTCCCGCACCAACCGGCGGACGACGTCGACCACCACCGCCGGGTCGTCGAGCAGGCCCTGGAACTCGTCACCGGCGGTGCGCTCGAAGCGGAGCACCGTGGGCACGTCAGCGAGTGCACTCAGCACCTCCGGCACCCGGTCCGGGGTGCGGCGACTGTCCCGCTGGTCGACCGTGAGCACGAAGGGCATGGAGCAAGTCCACCAGCTTGCTTGGCTAGAAGCAAGCTCCTGACCTTGTCGGCGCGGCGCGGCGGTCGACAGCGCCGGGTCAGGAACCGTCCGGAGCCGGCGGGAAGCCCCCGGTGGCCACCGGCCCCCACCGCTCGATGGTGACCCGCAGCAGCGCCTTGCCCTGGCGCTGCATCGCCGCCCGGTACTCGTCCCAGTCGGGGTGCTCACCGCTGATCGACCGGAAGTAGTCGACCAGCGGGTCGAGCGCCTCCGGCAGGTCGAGCACCTCGGCCTGGCCGTCGACCTGGACCCAGGGCCCGTCGAAGTCGTCGGAGAGCACGCAGAGCGAGACCCGGGGGTCGCGCCGGGCGTTGACCGCCTTGGCCCGCTGCGGGTAGGTGGAGACCACCACCCGCCCCTGGTCGTCGACGCCGCAGGTCACCGGGGACAGCTGCGGGCTCCCCTCGCTGCGACGGGTGAGCAGGAGGGCCTTGTGCCGGGGGCGCAGGAAGGCGAGCAGTTCGTCGCGGTCCACCCGGTCGGCGGTGGCGGTCTTCGGCATGCCGGGAACCTACGACGTACCTCCGACGGTCCGCGCCCCGACGCCGGCCCGCCTCCGCACAGGATCACGTCGAGCCGTTCGGTGGGACCCCGCCGAGTGTGCTGGGATCAGGCCATGCCCGATGAACGCCGCCCAGCCCCCGGCGCCGAGACCCCCGACGACGAGCACGGCGGGGGGACCGGCGCGAGCCGGGCCACCACCGAGAGCGAGCACGGGGCGAGCCCCGAGACCGACGAGAACGAGGTCGGCACCACGCGGGCGCCGATCCCCGGACCCGAGCGCGCCCGGCGCCTGCAGGCCGCGAGCCGCCGGGTGGCGATCGTCTCGGGCGAGCTGATCCTCATCGTCGTCGCCCTGCTCATCATCGGGCGGGTCATCGGTGAGCTGTGGGTCGTCCTGCTCCCCGTCGTCCTCGGGCTGCTGTTCACCACCGTGCTGTGGCCGGCCACCCGCTTCCTGCGCAACCACTCCTGGCCGCCGGCGCTGGCCTCGCTGACGGTCCTGCTGGTCTTCCTGGCCCTGTTCGGCGGGATCATCGCGGTCATCGCGCCGCAGGTGGTCGGCCAGGTCGAGGAGGTCGCCGACGGCGTGACCGAGGGTCTGGAACAGGTGCAGGACTACCTGGCCGGGCCGCCGTTCAACATCGACGCCCAGCAGGTCGAGAACGCCACCGACTCCATCGTCGACTCGGTGCAGAGCAACGCCCAGAACATCGCCGGGTACGCCGTCACGACCGCGACCACGATCGGCGGCCTGCTGATCAACCTCGTGCTGGCGCTGCTGCTGACCTTCTTCTACCTCAAGGACGGCCCGAGGTGGGTGCCGTGGCTGGCCGCCCAGACCGGCCCGCAGGCTGCACCGCACGTCGCCGCCCTGTCGCTGAAGACCTGGCGCACCCTGTCGGAGTTCATCCGCCAGCAGGCCCTCGTCGGCTTCTTCGACGCGCTGTTCATCGGCATCGGGCTGCTCGTCCTGGGCGTGCCGCTGGTGCTGCCGCTGGCCGTGCTCACCTTCTTCGGCGCGTTCATCCCGATCATCGGTGCCTTCGTCGCAGGGGGCTTCGCCGTCCTCATCGCCCTGGTCGACAGTGGCCTGACCACCGCGCTGATCGTGCTGGGCCTGATCATCGTGGTGCAGCAGATCGAGGGCAACATCCTCCAGCCGATCCTGCAGGGCCGTGGGCTCAACCTGCACGCTGCCGTGGTGGTCCTGGCGGTCACCGCCGGGGCCAGCCTGGCCGGGATCATCGGGGCGTTCCTGGCGGTGCCGGTCGCCGCGCTGATCGCGGTCGCCTACCGCTACGGCCGTGACGTGCTCGACGGCAACAACCCCGAGGTCGACGACGACGGCACCCGGGGGCAGCTGACCCACGACTCGTCCGGGACCCATCTGGTGCGCGAGCCGGCCGACTCGGCCGCTGACAGCTGACCGCGCATCCCCGGCGGGGGGACGATGGGAATGCACCGGCCGCTCGCGGGGCTGGTGACCACGTGCAGCCCGACCAGCCCTCAGGAGGACGCCCCGTGCCGCAGCGACCGGAGGACCTCGTCGAGGTCCTCCCCGAGGCCGAGCCCTTCCTCGCCCGCGAGGCGGCCGTGTCCGCGCCCGAGCAGCGCACGGGTCTGGTGCTCGTCCACGACCTGGCCGGCGAGTTCGACGCCGCGCACGCGGGGGCGCTCACCGGAGCCCACCTGCTCGATGCGCTCCCCAACCGGCTCATCGCCCGCTTCGACGTCGATGCGCTGGTCGACTACCGCGGCCACCGGCCGCGGATGACGTTCTCCGGCGACCGGTACGTGTCGATCTCCTCCCCCGAGATCGGGCTGTACGCCCTGGAGGACGACGGCGGGACGCCGTTCCTGCTGCTGCACGGCGCCGAGCCCGACTTCGCCTGGGAGCGGTTCGTCGCCGCCGTGCTGCAGCTGGTCGACCGGCTGGGCGTGACCTCCGCGATCGCGCTGCACGCCATCCCGATGCCGGTGCCGCACACCCGCCCGGTGACCGTGACCGCGCACGCGACGCGGCGGCAGCTCATCGAGTCCTATCCCTTGTACTGGGGAGAGATGCGGATCCCCGGGAGCGTCGGCGCACTCCTGGAGCTGCGGCTCGGGGAGGCCGGCGTCGACGCCCTGGGCATCGCCGCGCACGTCCCGCACTACCTGACCCAGGCCACCTACCCGGCGGCCTCGCTCACCCTGCTGGAGCACCTGACGCGGCTCACCGGCCTGCACGTGCCGGTCGAGACGCTGCGCGAGGCGGCCGAGGCGCACCGCACCGAGGTCGACGAGCAGATCGCCCGCTCCAGCGAGAACACCGCGGTGGTCAACGCCCTGGAGGAGCAGTTCGACTCCTTCGCCGCCTCCCGCGAGGAGACCGGCCTGCTCGGGTTCAGTGGCGAGATGCCCACCGGCGACGAGCTCGGCGCGCAGATCGAGCGGTTCCTCGCCGAGCAGGACGGCGACCGCCCCACCGAGTGACGCCCCGACTCAGCCGGCGAACAGGCGGGCGACCACCAGCGCCTGCGGGTCGACCGGCGTCGCGGTGGCGGCCGAGCGCAACCAGGCGGCCAGCGGACCGGCCACCGCCGGGGACAGGGTGACGATCCACTCCGCCGTCCGGGTCCGGGCCTCGGCGACGTGCTCGGTGCTGCCGTCCGCCGAGCGGGCGACCACCTCCGGCCGGGAGGCCAGCAACCCGCCGACCGTCCAGCTGCCCCCGGTGGTCCGCGCCGCCAGCTCCTCGAGCCGGCCGGCTGCGGCCCGCAGCAGCCCGGCGTCCGGGTCGTCCATGGACTCGGTCTCCGCCCCCTGAGGTCGGTCGGTCACCGGTACGTGCCCGCGCTCACGCCGGGAGCTTCGCCACCGTCAGCAGGACGACGGAGTCCTCGAGCGCCTCCAGGGCGTGCCGATCGGCCGGGACGGCGAGCAGCTCGCCCTTCCCGAGCTCCTGGGGAGCGGCGGCGGAGGTCAGCCGGACCCGCCCCTCCAGCACCAGCAGGGTCGCCTCGCCGGGGTTCTCGTGCTCGGCGAGCCCCGCGCCCCCGCGCAACGCGATCACGGTCTGCCGCAGGGTCGCCTCGTGGCCGCCGTGGACCGTGTGCGCCGCCCGCCCACTGTGCGCGTCGGCCGCCGCGGCGGCCAGGTCACGGGTCATCCCCCACACGTCCTGTCGTTCGCCGTTCATGCGCGTCCTCTCCACGGTCCGGGACCTCGGGCGGCCGGTACGACCCGCGCCCGGCGCGAGGACTGGGCCCGGCACCGCCCCGGACCATGCCCGCTGCCTGCCGGTCGTGGCAACCCGTTGGGTCGGCGCCGGACCGCACAGCGGATCCCGACCGCAGCCGCCACCGTCGCTGATGACCAAAGACCTGCTGCGGAACCGGGCGACCCCCACCAGACTCGGGGTGCCTCCGCGCACCGGCACCCGGTGGCGGGAAGAGCACGACCCCGACGCAAGGAGCTCATGTTGCTGTCCGATCGATCACGTCCGGTCATCGAGGCGACCCTGCCGGTCGTCGCCGAGAACATCGAGGAGATCGCCCGGCGCTTCTACGCGCACCTGTTCGGCGCCCACCCCGAGCTGCTCGACGGGACGTTCAACCGCGGCAACCAGGCCGAGGGCACCCAGCAGGTCGCCCTGGCCGGCTCGGTCGCCGTCTTCGCCAGCGCGCTCGTCCAGGACCCGGAGCAGGTGCCCGAGCACCTGCTGGCCCGGATCGCACACAAGCACGCCTCGCTGGGCATCACCCCGGCGCAGTACGACGTCGTCCACGACAACCTGTTCTGGGCGATCGTCGACGTGCTCGGTGAGGCCGTCACCCCGGAGGTGGCCGCAGCCTGGGACGAGGTCTACTGGCTGATGGCCTACGCGCTGATCAACATGGAGCGCGGCCTCTGCAGCTCCCGCGGGGTGCGGCCGGAGACGGTGTGGCGCGAGTGGGAGGTCGCCGAGAAGACCGCGGAGACCGCCGACGTCGTCACCTTCCGGGTCAAGCGGATCGACGACCGGCTGGTGAAGACCTCCCTGCCCGGCCAGTACGTATCGGTGAAGATGCTCATGCCCGACGGCGTCCACCAGCCCCGGCAGTACAGCCTGACCCGGGCCGACGACGGCGAGCACCGCCAGTTCTCGGTCAAGCGGGTGCGCGGCGGCGACAAGCCCGACGGTGAGGTCTCGAACCTGCTGTGCGACCAGGTCCAGGTCGGCGACGTGCTCACGATGTCGCTGCCGTTCGGGGACGTCGTCCTCGACGACTCCGGCCGCCCGGTCGTCTTCGCCAGCGCCGGCATCGGGATCACCCCGATGGCCGGGATGATCTCGCACCTGACCGCGGCCGGTTCGCGGCTGCCGATCACCCTGCTGCACGCCGACGTCGACGAGGGCTCCTTCGCCCTGCGCGAGCAGATCAGCGCTGACGTGCAACAGCTGCCCAACGCCTCGCTGCACGTCTGGTACGAGCAGGGTGCGGAGAGCTCGCTGCCCGTCGCCGGCGTGCACGCCGGGATGATGGACGTCGGGGCGATCGACCTGCCCGAGGGGGCGGCGTACTACCTGTGCGGTCCGCTGCCGTTCATGCGCGCCGTGCGCAGCGCGCTCATCGACCGCGGCGTGCCGGGCCGGGACATCCAGTACGAGGTGTTCGGCCCCGACCTGTGGCAGGCCGACCTGGCCGCCGAGCCGACGCCGGACGCCACCGCCCACCCGGTCGCCGCGCAGGCCTGACCGACCCTGCACAGCACTGCGGGCCGCGTCCGGGAACTCCCGGACGCGGCCCGCAGGTCGTGCGGTGGGGCCTCAGCCCCGGAGGGTCACTTCTCCAGGACGACGTGCTCGTTGGGCACGCAGTGCGTCATCGTCAGGCCCGAGACGTCCCGCGGGCCGTTCTTGCCCAGGTTGGCCGCACGCTGCAGCTCCGCCTCGGTCAGCGTCTGGGTCTGCAGCGGCTGCATGCCCCGGACGTCGTCCGCGCTGATGCCCAGGCCCTCGCCGACCCGCTGGCCCAGCTCGTCCTCGACCATGAAGAGGTGCCACATCATCCGCTCCTGGATCGGCCGGTCGCACTGCGACAGGTTGGCGATCAGGTTGGCGACGAGGTCGTCCTTCTCCCACTGCTCGGACAGCAGGTAGCGCTGGCCGGCCTGGGTGTAGTCGTCGGTGCGCTCGATCCGCTTGCGGGTGAGCCGGCCGGTGATCTCCGGGCCCTGCTCGTCGTGCGCGGGGTACTCGGCCTCACGCAGGCCGCCCAGGATCGACGGCTCGTAGTTGACGTGCGGGTTCTGGCCGGGGCCCAGGTCCACGCCGTAGGCCATCGCCCCGTCGCGCTGGTTGGTGGCGACCTTCGCGCCCTTGGGCTGGTTCACCGGCAGCTGCAGGTAGTTCGGGCCCACCCGGTAGCGCTGGGTGTCGGAGTAGGAGAACGTCCGGCCGACCAGCATCTTGTCGTCGGAGAAGTCCAGCCCGTCGACGAGCACACCGGTGCCGAAGGCGATCTGCTCGCTCTCGGTGAAGAAGTCCTGCGGCGTGCGGTTCAGCGTCATGGTGCCGACCTTGCGCAGCGGGAACTCGTTCTCCGGCCACACCTTGGTGTCGTCCAGCGGGTCGAAGTCCAGCTCCGGGTGGTCGTGGTCGTCCATCAGCTGGACGTGCAGGTCCCAGGACGGGAACTCGCCGCGCTCGATGGCCTCGTAGAGGTCCTTCGTGTGCACGCCGAGCTCCTTGCCCTGCGCGACCGCGGCGTCGGCCTCGGTCCAGGACTTGACGCCCTGCTTGGGCAGCCAGTGGTACTTGACCAGCTTCGTCTCACCGGCGGCGTTGACCCACTTGTAAGTGTTCACGCCGAAGCCCTGCATGGTGCGGTAGCTCGCCGGCAGGCCGCGGGGGCTCAGGACCAGCGTCATCATGTGCAGCGCCTCGGGCGACTGCGACCAGAAGTCGAAGACCCGGTTGGCGACCTGGCGCTCGAAGGTGACCGGGTCGGGCTTCTGCGAGTGGATGAAGTCGGGGAACTTGATGGCGTCCCGGATGAAGAAGACACCCAAGTTGTTGCCGACGAGGTCCCAGTTGCCGTCCTCGGTGTAGAACTTCACCGCGAAGCCGCGCGGGTCACGTGCCGCCTCCGAGGAGTCCCGGCCACCGGCGACGGTGGAGAAGCGCAGCGCGACCTCGGTCTCCTTGCCCTTCTCCTGGAAGAGCTTGGCGCGGGTGTACGTGCTGATCGGCTCGTCGCCGACGGTGCCGTCGGCCACGAAGACGCCGAAGGCGGTGGCGCCACGGGCGTGCACGACACGCTCCGGGATGCGCTCCCGGTCGAAGTGGCTGATCTTCTCCAGGAACTGGTAGTTCTCCAGCGTGGCCGGGCCACGCGAGCCCACCGTGCGCTGGTTCTGGTTGTCGTAGACCGGGTGTCCCTGACGGTTGGTCAGGACGGCCCGGTCGGCCTCGCTGGCCGCGGGGCCCTGCGATGCGACGTCGGTCATGCGATCACTCCTTCTCCGATGGCACTGCTCGTTCCGTACCCGTGCGTTCCGCGCGACACCTGACAGCTCGCGCAGAGTCCCCAGAAGACGACCTCGGCCTCGTCCACGGCGAAACCCGCCGCGTCCGAGGGCGCCAGGCAGGGCGCCTGGCCCACGACGCAGTCGACGTCGGCGATCAGCCCACACCCCCGGCAGACCAGGTGGTGGTGGTTGTCGCCGACCCGCAGCTCGTACAGCGCCGGGCCACCGGCCGGCTCGATGCGGCGGGCGAGCCCGCTGCCGACGAGCGCCTTGAGCACCCCGTAGACCGCCTGCGGCGAGATCGAGGGGTGGACGGTGCGCGCGGCGGTGGCGATGGTGTCGGCGTCGACGTGCGGGTGCTCGGCGAGCACCCCGAGCACGGACAGCCGCGGCCGCGTGACACGCAGCCCCGCCGTCCGCAGCTGCTCTTCCCAGGTCGTCTCCATCAGCAACCAGTCAACGCCCTTCTCTTGATTGAGTCAAGAGAAGGACCCCGTGCCCCCCACCACTCGGAGGCTGGCGGCGGGGCCCTGCACGGGGCCGGCCGGGATCATGCGAAGACGATGGTGCGGTCCCCTTCGACGACGACGCGGTCCTCGACGTGCCAGGTGACCGCCTGGGCCAGCACCTGGCGCTCGACGTAGCGACCGATCCGGCGCATGTCCTCGACCGTGGCGCGGTGGTCGACCCGGGCCACCTCCTGCTCGATGATCGGGCCCGCGTCCAGCTCCGCGGTCACGTAGTGCGCGGTCGCCCCGATCAGCTTCACGCCGCGGTCGTGAGCGGCCCGGTACGGGTTCGCGCCGACGAAGGCCGGCAGGAAGCTGTGGTGGATGTTGATCAGCCGCTCCGGGAAGCGACTGCAGAAGTCGGCCGAGACGATCTGCATGTAGCGGGCCAGCACGACGAGGTCGACGTCCCCGATCAGCTCCAGGGCGCGGGCCTCGGCAGCGTCCTTGGTGTCGGGGGTGACCGGCACGTGGTGGAACGGCACCCCGTGAGCCCGGGCCACCGGCTCCAGGTCGGGGTGGTTGGAGACGACGGCGGCGATCTCGGCCCGCAGGTCACCCGAGCCGACCCGGTAGAGCAGCTCCTGCAGCACGTGGTCCGCCTTGGAGACGAAGACCGCCAGCCGCGGCGTGTGCGCGGCCTCGGTCAGCCGCCAGGTGAACTGCCACTCCCCCGCCAGGCCGGCGAGGGCCGCCTCCAGCTCGGTGCGGCGGGTCGCCAGGTCGGTGAGGACGAACTCCAGCCGCAGGGTGAAGGTGCCGCCGAGCGGGTCCGAGGAGTGCTGCTGGGACTCGGTGATGTTGGCGCCGACCTCGGCCATCAGCCCGGAGAGCACCGCGACGATGCCCGGCCGGTCGGGGCAGCGGACGACCAGCCGCCCCAGGTCGGTCGTGTGGGGCTCTCGTGGCGCTGACATGCGCCCGATGATCTCAACAGCGACGGACCGCGCCGCTGGGTGGGTCGGTCAGGGCAGGACGGCGCGGGTGCGGTGGACGACGTCGAACAGGTCACCGTGCTCGGCGACCCGGTCCAGCACGTCGTCGGTGCGGAAGCGGACCGACTCGGGGTCGCCGCCCTCGCGCAGCGCGTCGACCTCGGCCCAGCGCAGCGGGGTGGAGACCGTGGCGAACGGCCGGGCCCGCAACGAGTAGGGCGCGACCGTCGTCTTCGCGGTGTTGTTCTGGCTCCAGTCGACGAGCACCTTGCCGGGCCGCAGCGCCTTCTCCATCCGCCAGACCACCTCCTCCGGCGTCTGCCGGGCGAGCTCCTGGGCCAGCGCCTTGGCGTACCGGCTGGGGTGCTCCTTGTCGGCGCACGTGATCGGGGCGTACACCTGCATCCCCTTGGACCCCGACGTCTTCACCACCGGGTCCAGCCCGTCGGCGACGAGCCGCGCGCGCAGCCGGTGCGCCACCTGCGCGCACTCGACCACCCCGGTGCCCGGGCCCGGGTCGAGGTCGAGCACCAGCAGGTCGGGCAGCTGCGCCGTCCCGGCGTCGTCGACCTGCCACTGCGGCACGTGCACCTCCAGCGCGGCGAGGTTGGCCGACCAGGCCAGGTCGGGGACGGCGGAGAGCAGGACCATGTCCAGCGTCTCCCGCCCCCGGGACGAGCCGGGCGAGGGCACCGTCACCGACCGCACCCACTCCGGGGCGTGCCGGGCGCTGTTCTTCTCGAAGAACGCCTTGCCCTCGACGCCGGACGGCCAGCGGGTGAAGGTGACCGGCCGGTGCGCCACGTGCGGGAGCAGCACCGGCGCGATCCGCACGTAGTAGTCGATCACCTGGGCCTTGGTGAACCCCACTTCGGGGAAGAGCACCTTCTCCAGGTTGGAGACCTCCAGCTGGCGGCCCTCGATCTGCACCCGCTGCCGGCTCATCCGGGTTCCACCACGACGTCGGCAGGGGCCAGGTCCTCGCGCAGCCCGCGCCAGGACGGGTGCCGCAGCCGGCCCTCCCGCGTCCACTCGGTGAAGGCGACCTCGCCGACCAGCACCGGCTCGACCCAGTGCGCATCCCGGGTCACCTCGCGCGGCAGCGGGTCTCCGAACGGCGCGGACGCCCGCGGGGTGAGCAGAGGCTCCAGGTCGGCCAGCGCTCTTGCGGTGAAGCCGGTGCCCACGTGCCCGGCGAAGACCAGCCGGCCCTCCTCGTCGTGCACCCCGAGCAGCAGGGAGCCGATGCCGCCGGCCCGCCGCCCGGCCCCGGGGCGCCAGCCGCCGACGACGACCGACTGGGTGCGCAGGTTCTTGACCTTGCGCCAGTCGGGTCCGCGGCCACCCGGCCGGTACCCGGATCCCAGCCGCTTGGCCACGATGCCCTCCAGGCCGTTCTCCCGGCTGGCCGCCTGTACCTGCTGCCCCACGCCCGCGGCGTCGCCACGGAACCAGGGGGTGGTCACCCAGCGGTCCGAGCCCAGCCCGAGCGCGTCCAGCCGCTCGCGGCGGGCGGTGTAGGGCAGCCCGAGCAGGCTCTCACCGTCCAGCGCCAGCAGGTCGAAGACGAGGTAGCTGACCGGGGCGGCCGCGGCCAGCCGGGCCACCTCAGGTCCGGTGCGGTGCATCCGGCCCTGGAGCAGCCCGAAGTCCGGCCGGCCCCGGGCGTCGAGCGCGACGACCTCGCCGTCGACCACCGCGTCGTGACCGACCAGGGCGTCCGGCAGCGGGCCGAGCTCGGGGTAGCTGGCGGTGACGTCGTTGCCGCTGCGGGCCCGCAGCCGGACCCGCCCGGAGCGCACGTGCGCCAGCGCCCGGACGCCGTCCCACTTGAACTCGTAGCCCCAGCGCAGGTCACCGGCCGCGGGGAGCTCCCCGATCGCGGCCAGCATCGGCGGCAGGTCCTCCGGCACCCCATCGGCGACCGGCCCGGCGACCACCGGGTCGGGATCGAGCTTGCGCAGCGCCCAGCTGCCGTCGGGCAGCCGGAACAGCACGTGCCGCCCGGTGAGCCGCTGCCCGTCGAACGCCACGGTGACGTGGTCGTCCTTCCACGTCTCGGTGGCGTAGCGGCCGGCGTCCCAGATGGTCGACACACCTGCGCCGTACTCGCCGGCGGCGATCGTGCCGGAGAAGGACGCGTACTCCAGCGGGTGGTCCTCCGTGGGGACGGCGAGCCGGTTCACCCCCGGCTCGGTCGGCGGGCCCTTCGGCACCGCCCAGCTCTTCAGCACGCCGCCGCGTTCCAGCCGCAGGTCCCAGTGCACCCGCTCGCCGGTGCGGCCGCGCGGCGTGCGGTGTTCGTGGACGACGAAGGTGTCGTCGTCCCCGATCGGCAAGGGCTGCCCGGCCGGCGGGACCGGCTCGGCGGTGCGGGTCGGGTCCCGCTTGGCCCGGTAGGACGCCAGCGGGTCGGCGGCGGCCACCGGGGGTCAGGCGGTCTTGCGGGGGCGGGAGGCGCGCTTGGCCGGCTTCGCCGGCTCGTCGCCGGCCGCTGCCTGCTCCGACGCCGGCCGCTTCGGCGCAGCCTTCTCGGGCGCCGCCTTGCGGGCCGGGGCCTTCTTCGCCGGCGCCTTCTCGCCCTCGGCCGCCTTCTTGGCCGGCGTCTTGCGCGCCGTCGTCGTCTTCGCCGGGGCGGCGTCGCTCTCGTCGTCCGACCCGTCGTCCGGACCGGCGGCGGGGGTGCTGCCGCCGGCGCGCTCGACGCTCCGCCGCAGCGCGCTCATCAGGTCGACCACCGCACCACCGCCCTCGTCGGCGGCGTCGGGCGCGGGCTGGACCTCACCGCCGGACTGCTTGGCCTCCAGCAGGGCGGTCATCGCCTCGCGGTAGTCGTCGGTGAACTGGGTGGCGTCGAAGTCCCCGGCCATCGTGGAGATCAGCGACTCCGCCATGGCCAGCTCCTGCGGCCGGACCGGCACCTCCTCGTCGAGGAAGCTGAACGCAGGCCGGCGGATCTCGTCGGGCCAGCGCATGGTGTGCAGCACCAGCACGCCCTCCCGGACCCGCAGGGCGGCCAGCGACTCCCGCTGCCGGATGGCGATCTTGGTGATCGCCACCTGGCCGGCGTTCTCCAGCGCGGTGCGCAGCAGCACGTAGGGGCGGGTCGCGACGCCGTCGGGCTCCAGGTAGTACGTCTTCTCGAAGTGGATCGGGTCGATCTGCTCCTGGTCGACGAACTGGAGCACCTCGATCTCGTGCGTGGTGCCCAGCGGGAGCTGGTCGAAGTCCTCGTCCGTCAGCACGACCAGCTGGCCGTCGGGCAGCTCGTAGCCCTTGGCGATGTCGCCGTACTCGAGCTCCTCGCCGTCGACCGAGCAGACCCGGCGGTACTTGACCCGGCCGCCGTCGGCCTTGTGCACCTGGTGGAACCGGATGTCGTGGTCCTCGGTGGCCGAGTACAGCTTCACCGCGATGCTGACCAGACCGAAGGAGACCGCGCCGCGCCAGATCGACCGCATGACCGCCTCCTGTCCGCGGGGTCCGGTGACGCCCGCCGTCTCGACAAGATCACAGGATAGGTGCCCAGATGCCGGCGCGGCAGCCCGAGACGGTCACGGAGCGCAGCGCCTCACCCGGTCGGGGAACACGGACCCGGCGGCACGCCACGGACCGCCGGCACCCGGCGGCCACGCAGCGTGACGCCCGACCCGTGGTCAGACCTCCTGGCCGGTGAGGCTCCCCGCGTCCTCGTCGCCACCGGGTCGCAGCCCGCCGTTCTGGATGGCGTCGTAGACGAACTGGAGGACGTCGGAGCCGGCCACCATCGTCATGGTCAGCGCGGCCAGCCGGGTGGCCCGAGGTGCGGTCACGTAGCCGAGCACGAACCCCGTGCCGACCCACTGGGCCATGCAGAACGGGCAGGTCAGCAGCTCCCCCACGGCGTGCTTGACGCCGCCGTGCTCGCGCACCTCCTCGGCGACCTCGGCCTCACCCGACGTCCCCTGGTAGCTGACGAACGGGGCGCGCACCGGGGCGGTGACCGGGTCCTTGGCGATCCGCCGGGCCAGCCGGAAGGTGCCGATGGTCAGCAGGACGGCGTCCCCCAGCGGTATCCGGCTGGGGAGCTCGCGCCCCGACACCCGGATCGCCGTGGCCGCCGCGCCCACCAGGCCCATGTAGACGCTCATCGCCCCCAGGTCCGCGGCCAGCGGCCGGGCCTCTCCCTGCGTGTACTCCTCCTGCTGGGTGCGGGCCCAGCGGCGGACCGGCCGCCCGATCCGCTGGACCTCGTCTGTGATCGCCATGCCGCGCCGGTACCCGCGACCCTCGGTGCCATGCGGCGGCGGGAGCGGGATCACGCATGCCCGGCAGGGCCTCGGGTAGGGGCCGACCACGACGCCGGTCACCCGACCGGCTCCCCCGTCCCCCGGACGGACGAGCGCGCCCGCCCCTGTGGCGCGCAGAACGGAGGCACTCCCATGACCGACCCGGACCGCGCCGCCCGCGACTCCGCACTCAACGACGCCGAGTTCCCCGACGACGAGCGTGGGCTCACCGGCACGACGGACGGCCCCCGCGGCGACGTCGGCCCCGAGGGTCAGACCGCCCGCGACGTCTTCCCCGAGGACAACGGCATCCCCGAGGTCTCCCAGGACGACAGCCCGACCATGGCCCGCGCCGAGGACCCGGAGTTCGCGCCCGAGCCCGGCGACCGCGCCCACCAGGCCGTCGACTACGGGACGACGGCGCGGGAGCAGTCCGAGGGCGAGCCGCTCAGCGGCCGGCTGGAGCGGGAGATCCCGGAGGACGCGCCCGACGTGCGCCCCGCCGAGGACCCCGACCGGGCCTTCGCCCAGCTCGACCAGGACGAGGACACCGATCGACTCAGCGACTCGGGCACCAACCGCACCGGCGACGACGTCGAGGCGTTCGCCGACGCGCCCGTCGGCGGGGAGGGCGCCGAGGAGCGCGCCGTCCACGTCGTCGAGGGCACCTGAGCCCTGCCGTTGCCCGACGGACGGGCCGGGCGTGGCCGGCCCGTCGAGCGGTTGAGCACTGGATTGGTGCCGCGATCATGACGCCGCTAGGTTGGGCGCCACGGTTGAGCAGCCAGCCGTGGCCTGCCCGAGGACTCCTCGGGAGGTGTTCACGAACCTCGGTGTCCCGGACCGCGTCTGGTCCGGACGGTGTACCGCAGTACATTGTCCGGGCATCCGCGTGCCCGCCAGGCACCGCCGCTGAGAGGAGCTGCAGTCCGTGACCTCATCCGACTCACCCGCCGAGGGCTCGCGCGACGTGTCAGCCCCTGCTGACTCGAACGACGCACCCTTCGACGACGTGATCACGCTGTCGACGTCCACCGACGACGACGGCACGGTCACCGTGACGGTCGTCGGCGAGGTCGACACCTTCACCGCCCCCGTCCTCCGGGCGTCCCTGGACACCCAGCTCGAGCAGCAGCCGACCGCGCTGGTCATCGACCTGTGCGGTGTCCAGTTCCTCGGCTCGGCCGGCCTGGCCGTGCTCGTGGAGACCCAGAAGTCGGCGCGCTCCCGCGACGTCGGCCTGCGGCTGGTGGCCAACACCCGCGCCGTGACCCGGCCGCTCGAGGTCACCGGCCTCATCGATCTGTTCACGATCGCCGAGAAGGCCTGAGGAAAGGCCTCTCTCCAGGGGCCGCACACACCGCGACGACGGCGCTCCACCTCCGGGTGGGGCGCCGTCGCCGTGTCGGGGGATCGACCGTCGGGGTCTAGACGCTGAGCAGTTGGCAGACCGCGGACTCGATGGTCCGCTGCGCCGTGCGGTCGTCGGGCGCCTGCGCGGCCTCGCTGAGGGCGTCGGCGACCGTCTCGCCGTGCTCGTACCGATCGACCACCCGGGGGTCGACATAGCTGGTCTTGCAGACCGTCGGGGTGTTGCCCAACTGCTCGGAGACCTTGACGTAGGCCTCCCGCACCGCCCGCTTGCGCGCCGTCCGGCTGCTCGGCGTGGGGCTCTCGGCCAGCGTCGCGGCCATCATCACCGTCGCCGTCCAGGTGCGGAAGTCCTTGGCGGTGATCTCCGCCCCGCTGACCTCCTTCAGGAAGGCGTTGACCTCGTCGCTGGTCACGTCGTGCCAGCTCCCGTCGGCCAGCCGGTAGCCGAGGAGCTCCTCGCCCTCCTCGGCCGGCCGCTCCAGCAGCTGCCGGACGACGGTCGCGGTCGGCCGGTCGAGCAGCTCGACCTCCCGGTCGATGCCCCCCTTGGCGGTGTAGTGGAAGAAGACCCGCTCCCCGCGCACCTCGACGTGCTCGCGGCGCAGCGTGGCGAGCCCGTAGGTGCCGTTGTCCTCGGCGTACTGCTCGCTGCCCACCCGGAAGGCGCCGAGGTCCAGGAGCCGGACGGCGCACGCCAGCACCCGCTCACGGTTGAGCCCGCGGGTGCGCAGCGCGGACGCCACCTCGTCCCGGACGTCGGGCAGCTGGTGGGAGATCTCCAGCACCCGCTGGTGCTTGGCGGCGTCCCGCTTGACCCGCCACTCGTCGTGGTAGCGGTACTGGCGCCGCCCGGCGGCGTCGGTGCCGACGGCCTGGATGTGGCCGTTGGGCCACGGGCAGATCCAGACGTCCTTCCAGGCCGGGGGGATCGCCAGCGCCCGCAACCGGTCCAGCCGGTCGTCCTTGATCGGGACCCCGGCCTCGTCGAGGTAGGAGAAGCCCTTGCCGGCGCGACGCCGGGTCCAGCCCGGGGCGTGCACGTCACTGCGCCGCAGTCTCACGACCGGGGGATGCGCACGACCGGGTCGACCCAAACACGGGCGGTCGCCACGCTTCCCGGCCGGGCGGTCGCCGTGCACCATGACCCCCGACGGGACGTTTGACGGGACGCCCCAGCGGGCAACGCAGCCAGGCGGTCGGTCTACCGTCGAGGGAGCCGGGTCAGGCCTGGCACCCGTCGCCGAGCGACCGTTCGTCGCTCGCGCTCCGAGCTGGAGCCGCGGGGGCGGGTGCGCGAAGACGGACAGCCGCGCTCCCGTCCGGGGGCGCGGAGGACGACGAAGGAGCGAACGACGCATGGTCGACACGACGGGCGCCGCCACCGGCGAGCGGCGCACCGAGCGGCTGGAGCTGCGGGTCCCCACCTCGCCCACCCAGCTGCCTGCGGTGCGGGCGATGACCGGTGACCTGGCGATGCGGATGGACTTCGACCTCGATGCGGTCGAGGACCTCCGCCTGGCCGTCGACGAGGCCTGCGCGACGCTGTCCTCCGTCGCTCTGGGCGGCGCACCGCTGACGGTCGTGTTCGAGGCCGCGCGCGACGGCCTGCGGATCGACGCCTGGGTGCCGACGGCGCCCGGTGTCGACGTGCCGCGGGACGGCTTCGGCTGGGCGGTCCTGCACACCCTGGTCGACACGGTCGAGGCCGGGCCCAGCAACCAGTCCGTCGTGCCGGCCGGCAACGGCCAGGCCACACCGGTCGCCTGCATCAGCCTGGTCAAGAAGCTGCGGCGCTACAGCACGATCGACGCCCTTTCCGAGCAGTCCGACCCCGACGTGTCGGTCGCACGGTGACCCGGTCGGCTGCTCCGGACTCCCCGGCTGCCGACGACGCCGTCCTCGGCCCGGGTGAGCCCACCGGGTCCCCGACCCCGGCCGCCGCGACCCTTGCGGGCGCCGGCGCTGCCCCGGAGACCCAGATGACGACGGAACCCACGGAAACGCCCCCCACGGAGCCCGCCGCCGCGGATCCCTCCGCCGAGACCCCAGCGGCGACCCCGGAACCGCCCGCCGACCCGGTGCCGATGTCGGACAACCGGAAGCGGGCCGAACGGACCGCGCCCCTGTTCGCCGAGCTGGCCACCCTGGACAAGGGCGACCCGCGCCGGGAGCGGCTGCGGGAGATCCTGGTCGAGGAGCACCTGCCGCTGGTCCGGCACTTCGCGCGCCGGTTCAGCAACCGCGGCGAGCCCTTCGACGACCTGCTCCAGGTGGGCACCCTCGGCCTGATCGCGGCGATCGACCGGTTCGACCCGAGCCGCGGGGTGGAGTTCCTCTCCTTCGCCGTGCCGACCATCACCGGTGAGATCAAGCGGCACTTCCGCGACCAGGGCTGGTCGGTGCGGGTGCCGCGGCGACTGCAGGAGCTGCACCTCTCGCTCAACGCGGCGGTCAGCGAGCTGTCCCAGAAGAACGGCCACGCACCGACGCCGTCCGAGCTCGCCGAGCACCTCGGCATCCCCCGGGCGGAGGTCCTCGAGGGCCTCGCGGTGGCCAACGCCTACCGCAGCAGCTCGCTGGACGAGCGCCTCTCCGGCGAGGAGGACTCCCCCACCCTGGCGGCGACGCTGGGCGAGGAGGACGCCGCCCTGGAGGGCGTGGAGTACCGCGAGTCGCTGCAGCCGCTGCTGGCCACCATTCCGCCGCGGGAGCGCCGGATCCTGATCCTGCGGTTCTTCGGCAACATGACCCAGTCGCAGATCGCCGCGGACATCGGCATCTCCCAGATGCACGTGTCCCGGCTGCTCAGCCAGACCCTGGCCAAGCTCCGCGAGGGCCTGCTCAAGGACTGAGGAAGGACCCCCTTGCCCCCCACCGCTCGCAGGCTCGCGGCGGGACCCTGCAAGGGGGCCGGACGCCGATGGCCCAGAACTCGTCGAGTTCTGGGCCATCGGCGTTCTCGTGTCAGGACGGGGGGAGCTCCAGTGGGTCGTCGTCCGCGGGGCGGTTGCGCGGGTCGGCGGCCGGGCCGCTGTCCTGCACGTCCTGCTTGACCTGGGACAGCGGCGGCGGCTTGGGGATCTGGGGCGCCGTCCCCTCCGCCTGGTCGACGATGCTGGACAGCGAGATCTTGGCCTCGGGCTGGTCAGCGGCCGGCGGCAGGTTCGAGTCGAACCAGCTGCTGGTGTCCAGCGACGACGCCGGCGGCTGGGTCGCACCGGCACCCTGCCCGCCGGAGGGAGCGTCGACGTCCAGCCAGCTGCGCTGCCCCTCGCCGTCGTCGCCGCCACCCAGCTTGGACAGCCCCTCCAGCGCCTTGCTGAACTCGCTGGGCACGATCCACATCTTGTTGGCGTCGCCCTGGGCGATCTTCGGCAGCGTCTGCAGGTACTGGTAGGCCAGCAGCCCTTGGTCGGGCTTGCCGTCGTGGATGGCCTGGAACACCGTCTCGATGCTCTTCGCCTGCCCCTGCGCCTGCAGGAAGAGCGCGGCGCGCTCGCCCTCGGCGCGCAGGATCCGGCTCTGCCGCTCGGCCTCGGCGTCCAGGATCGCGGCCTGCTTCTTGCCCTCCGCGGAGAGGATCGACGCGGCCTTCTGGCCCTCGGCGGTGGTGATGGCCGACTGCCGCTGACCCTCGGCGGTCAGGATGACCGCGCGCTTGTCGCGGTCGGCGCGCATCTGCTTCTCCATGGAGTCCTGGATGGAGGCCGGCGGGTCGATGGCCTTGATCTCCACCCGGGCCACCCGCAGCCCCCAGGGACCGGTGGTGCCGTCGAGCACGTCGCGCAGCTGGGAGTTGATGCCGTCCCGGCCGGTCAGCGCCCCCTCGAGGTTCAGCCCGCCGACGACGTTGCGCAACGTCGTGGTGGTCAGCTGCTCCATGCCGGTGATGTAGTTCGCGATCCCGTAGACCGCCAGCCGCGGGTCGGTCACCTGGAAGTACAGCACCGTGTCGATGCCGACCTGCAGGTTGTCGGCGGTGATCACCGGCTGCGGCGGGAAGGAGATGACCTGCTCGCGCAGGTCGATCGTGGCGCGCACCCGGTCGACGAACGGCACGAGCAGCGCCAGACCGGGTGAGAGGGTGCGGCTGTACCGGCCCAGGCGCTCGACCACCTTCGCCTGCGCCTGGGGGACGATCGTCACGCTCTTGGCCAGGATGAAGGCCACGAGCACGGCGATCACGATCAGAGCGATCAGGGCGGGTTCCACGAGGGCGGTGCTCCGTTCCTAGGAGTGGTGCGGCGAATCGATCCTCCCCCGTCCGGCTTCCCGCGGGCACCCCTGGGGCCCCCGGTCACCCGATCGCGGGCTCAGAGGTGGCTGACGTAGGCGATCGGGCCCTCGATCTGCACGATGCGGACCTCGGCACCGACCTCGTAGGCCTCGTCGTCGAGCTGGGTGCGCGCCGTCCACTCGTCGTCGCCGAGCCGGATGCGCCCCTCGTCGTTGTCGACCCGCTGGCTGACCACGGCCTCGCGGCCCACGTACGTCGCGACGCCGTCGATCTGCTCGGGCGTCCGGTCGACCAGGTGCCGCTTCGCGACCGGCCGGACGAGCACGAGCAGCCCGACCGAGACGACGATGAAGGCGATCACCTGCAGCAGCACCGGCCCGCCCAGCAGCGCAACGCCCATGCCACCCAGCGCGCCACCGGCGAACATCAGCAGGACCAGGTCCAGGCTGGCGACCTCACCGGCCGCGAACAGGCCTGAGGCGATCAACCAGAGCAACCAGGCGGGCACGCTCCGAGTCTGGCACGAGGAGGCGCGATCCGGCTCCCGTCCCACGCCCGGCGGTGCACCGGGCTCCGCGGCGGCGGCGCACCGGCGTGATCGGTCTGTGCCGGACGGTGGCGGGACCGTCGTAGCCTCGTTCACCGTGCACGACATCGCCGCCGGCCGGTTCGCCGTCTGGGCCACCGCCTGGCTCACCGGCCGCAGTTCCTACGACGAGGCGCTCGACGTCCTGCTGGGCGAGACCGCCCACCGGGTCGTCGGGCTGCCCGGCACCGACGGGGCGGTGCCGCTGGGCTGGGCGCTGAGCGCCCTGCGCGGGCTGGGCGAGCAACGGCTGCGGCTGGTGCTGCCGGTCCCCGGTGACACCCGCGGTCTGCCGGCGGTGCCGGAGCTGGTGGCGCTGGGGCTGGAGTCCGGGCAGGCCGCCGTGGGCTCCCGGCTCGCCCTGGTCCCGGAGGCGCTGGGGCCCGAGGCGGTCTCCTGGGCGGCGGTCCCCCTCGACGGCGCCCCGCCCCTGGCGCCGCCGCCGGAGGGCAACCTGCGGGCGGCCTCCGGGGCACTGGACCTCGCCGTCGGCCATGCGGCCCGCACCCTCGCCTCGCTGGACCTGGCGCGGTGGAACCCCGAGGTCCCCGGACTCCTGGCCGGGCTGGCCCGCACGGTGCACGCCCCGGGGCTGCCGGCCGACCACGACCCGGTGGCGCTGTCGGTGCTGGGCCGGGCGCAGCGGTTGTCCCAGGTGCTGGACCTGGCGATGGCCGACGCGCCGGGGGCTGCGGTCACCCACGCCCAGGCAGCGGCCCGCGACGAGGCGCTGCGCCCGCTGGCCACCGCCGTCCGCGAAGCGACGGCCGCCGCCTACAACTGGGTCCCGCGCGGCTGAGCCCGGGGGCTCTTGCGCCGTTCCACCCGCTCTGACGCCGCTGCAACGGCGTCAGAGCGGGTGGGGGTGCGCGAGAGCGGGCTCAGGCGGCCGGGCGGGCCGGGCGCTTCACGAAGCAGCAGGCGGCCGGGCAGTTGGTGCCCAGCCGGGGCTCCCCGCCGGACCGGCGCTCGGCCAGCAGCTCCCGCAGCGACGCCACGAACGCCGGGTGCGTGCCCGCGGTCGCCGCCCGGGCGAAGGTCAGCCCCAGCTCGCCGGCGGTCTCCTCGGCCTCGTTGTCCAGGTCCCAGATGACCTCGAGGTGGTCGGAGATGAAGCCGACCGGGAAGAGGACGACGGCGGTCTCCCCCGACTCGGCGAGCGCCCGCAGGTGGTCGTTCACGTCCGGCTCCAACCACGGCACCGACGGCGGCCCGCTGCGGCTCTGCCACACCAGGTCGAAGCCCCGTCCCGGCGCCGCCGCCTCGACGACCAGCTCGGCGGCCCGCTGCAGCTCGGCCTCGTAGGCCCCGCCGTCCGGCCCGGCCACCGCGGCCATCGCGTTGGGGATGCTGTGCGCGGTGGCCACCAGCCGGGCGGTGCCGCGGACCTCCTCGGGCAGCGAGGCGATCGCCGCGGCCAGTGCCTCGGCGTTGGCCTGGACGAACCCGGGTGCGTCGAAGTAGTGCGGCAGCTTCTCCGCGGTGGGGCCGGTCGGCGCGGTGGGGTCGAGCTCCAGCGCGACGCGGGCCCGGGCGACGTCCTCGTGGTACTGCCGGCAGCCGGAGAACGAGGCGTAGGCCGAGGTGGCGAGCACGTAGGCGTGCTCGATGCCGTCCTCGGCCATCTGCCGCCAGGCGTCCTCGACGTAGGGGGCCCAGTTGCGGTTGCCCCAGTACACCGGCAGGTCGATGCCGGCCCCGGCGAGCTCGGACTCGAGCGCGGCGACCAGCGCCTTGTTCTGGTCGTTGATCGGGCTCACGCCGCCGAAGTGGTGGTAGTGCTCGGCGACGGCCTCCAGCCGCTCGGGCGGGATGCCCCGGCCGCGGGTGACGTTGAGCAGGAACGGCATCACGTCGTCGTGGCCCTCGGGGCCACCGAAGCCGAGCACCAGCAGCGCCTCGCGGCGCCCGGCCGGGGCCGGCTCGGCCGAGGGGGCCACGCCGCCGTTGTTGCGGACGGCCAGCGACGGTTCCTGGTCGGGCTGCTGGTCGGGAGGGGTGATGGAGGCACCCGCGGGGAGGGGGTGCCGGGGGCTTGCGAGGTCGGTCACGAGACCGTCATACCCCCACGGCGTGGAAGCCGCCGTCGACGTGCACGATCTCGCCGGTGGTCGCCGGGAACCAGTCCGAGAGGAGCGCGGTGACGGCCTTGCCGGCCGGCTCGGTGTCGGTGACGGACCAGCCCAGCGGCGCGCGGCCCTCCCAGGCCTCCTCGAACTGTGCGCTGCCCGGGATCGACTTCATCGCCATGGTGCGCAGCGGGCCGGCGGCGACCAGGTTCACCCGCACGCCCTCCGGGCCGAGCTCGCGGGCGAGGTAGCGGGAGGTCGACTCCAGGGCGGCCTTGGCCGCGCCCATCCAGCCGTAGACCGGCCACGCGACGGTGGCGTCGAAGGTCAGCCCGACCACCGAGGCGGTGTCGCCGAACAGCGGGCGGCAGGCCTGGGTGAGCGAGGCCAGCGACCAGGACGACACCTGGAACGCGGTCGCCGCGTGCTCCCACGCCACCTCCGGGAAGCCGTCGCCCATCGCCTCCTGGGGCGCGAAGCCGATGGAGTGGACGACGCCGTCGAGAACAGCACCGTCGTCGCCCAGGTGCGGGCGCAGCCGGTCGGCCAGCGTCGCCAGGTGCTCGGTGTTCGTCACGTCCAGCTCGACCACCGCAGCCTCCTGCGGCAGCCGCTTGGCGATCCGCTGGCACAGCGACAGGGCCCGGCCGAAGTTGGACAGGACGACGGTGGCGCCCTGCTCCTGCGCCAGCCGCGCGACCGAGAACGCGATCGACTGCTCGGTCAGCACGCCGGCGACCAGGATCTTCTTGCCGTCCAGAATGCCCATCAGTGCCCCATCCCCAGTCCGCCGTCGACCGGGACGACCGCCCCGGTGATGTACCCCGCCTGCTCGCCCGCCAGGAAGCGGACGACGCCGGCGATCTCGTCTGCCTCGGCGAGCCGCCCCAGCGGCACCTGCCCGAGGATCTCCTGCTGTCGCTTCTCGGGCAGCTCCGCGGTCATGTCGGTCGACACGAACCCCGGCGCCACCACGTTGGCGGTGATGTTGCGCCCGCCCAGCTCCCGCGCGATCGAGCGGGCGAGCCCGACCAGGCCGGACTTGCTCGCCGCGTAGTTGACCTGCCCGGCCGAGCCGAGCAGCCCGACCACCGAGGAGATGAAGATCATCCGCCCGGCCCGGGCCCGCACCATCTTCGGCGCCGCACGCTTGGCGACCCGGTAGGCGGCGGTCAGGTTGGCGTCGATGACGTCGGTGAACGCGTCCTCGCCCATCCGCAGCAGCAGCCCGTCGCGGGTGATCCCGGCGTTGCTGACCAGCACCTCGACCGGGCCCTGGTGCTCCTCGACCTCGGTGAAGGCGCGGTCGACGGCGGCGGCGTCGGTGACGTCGCACTGCACCCCGAACAGCCCGTCGGGGGCGCCGCTGCCGCGGTGGGTCACCGCCACGGAGTCACCCGCCTCGGCGAACGAACGGGCGATGGCCAGCCCGATCCCGCGGTTCCCACCGGTCACCAGCACCGACCTGCCCACTGCACCCACCTCATCGAGCCGACCGTGCAATCGTCGGAGTGAACCTAGTCGGTGGGCGCAGGTCACACCGGACGAGCCCCGACGTCGATCCCGCCGCACACTGGCTGGGTGACGTCGTCCCCGTCGGGCCCGCGCGGCCTCGTCCGGCTGCTGAACACCGCCGACGGGCGGGCGCTGTGCCTGGCCGGCGCGGTGGACGCCGACGTCGTCCTGGCGTTCCAGCGTCGCTACGGCCGCGAGCCGGTGCGGGTGGACGTGATCGACGCCGGGTCGGTGACCTCGCTGTCCGGCGCCGCGCTGGAGCTGGTCCGCGACCACTTGGACATCGCCGCCCTGGGCGGGCGGACGGTCGCCCTCCGCCGCTCCCCCGCGTTCGGGCGGCTGCTCCAGCAGACCTGACCGGCGCCGTGGCCGACGCGAGACCTCCGAGCCGTCGAGGCCGCCGCTGAGGGGCAGCAGCACCGCCCCGACACCCGCCCGACCACCGGACACAGCGACGGCCGGCGACCCATCGGGTCGCCGGCCGTCGCTGAGCTGCCCGGCCCCGTCCTGAGGAGGACGGGGCCATCTGTCAGTCCAGGTAGTCGCGCAGCACCTGGGAGCGGCTGGGGTGGCGCAGCTTGGACATCGTCTTGGACTCGATCTGCCGGATCCGCTCGCGGGTGACCCCGTAGACCTGGCCGATCTCGTCCAGCGTGCGCGGCTGGCCGTCGGTGAGACCGAACCGCAGCCGCACCACGCCGGCCTCGCGCTCGGACAGCGTCTGCAGCACGCTGGTCAGCTGGTCCTGCATCAGGGTGAAGCTCACCGCGTCGACGGCCACGACGGCCTCGGAGTCCTCGATGAAGTCACCGAGCTGGCTGTCGCCCTCGTCACCGATCGTCTGGTCCAGGCTGATCGGCTCCCGGGCGTACTGCTGGATCTCCACCACCTTCTCCGGGGTGATGTCCATCTCCTTGGCCAGCTCCTCCGGGGTGGGCTCGCGGCCCAGCTCCTGGAGCATCTCCCGCTGCATGCGGCCGAGCTTGTTGATGACCTCGACCATGTGCACCGGGATGCGGATGGTGCGGGCCTGGTCGGCCATCGCGCGGGTGATCGCCTGCCGGATCCACCAGGTGGCGTAGGTGGAGAACTTGAAGCCCTTGGTGTAGTCGAACTTCTCCACCGCGCGGATCAGCCCGAGGTTGCCCTCCTGGATCAGGTCCAGGAACGCCATGCCGCGACCGGTGTAGCGCTTGGCCAGGGAGACCACCAGGCGGAGGTTGGCCTCCAGCAGGTGGTCCTTGGCGCGCTCGCCGTCCCGGACGATCCAGGTCAGGTCACGCCGCAGCTGGGTGGCGAGCTTCCCGCCGCCCTCGATCGCCTCGTGCAGCTTGTGGCCGGCGTAGAGGCCTGCCTCGATCCGCCGGGCGAGGTCGACCTCCTCCTCGGCGGTGAGCAGCTTCACGCGGCCGATCAGCTTGAGGTAGGCGCGGACGGAGTCGGTGGACGCGGTGAGCTCGGCGTCCTTGCGCGCCTGGCGGAGCGCGAGGGTGTCCTCCTCGTCGTCCCACTCGGACGCGGCCGCGGCGGCGCCGCCGTCGGTGTCCTCCGTCGTCTCCTCCTCGGCCGGCGCGGCCGTGGTGATGACGTCGGCTGCCGTCATGGGCGGCGGCGTGTCGGCGGTGGGGGCCTGGTCGGTGTCGGCGGTGGGGGCCTGGTCCTTGATGGCCGGGTCCTTCATGTCGGTGATGCTCATGTTCGCCTTTCCTGACGATGCCAGTCGGCATCGCACACCGGGGACGGGTGGCGGAGAGGCCGGGGGGTGAGGTGCAGGGCAGCACCGGCACCTGTCGGTGGCCCGGGCGACTGCCTGGCGCAGCAGTCGGTCGCCCGGGCCGCCAACGGATCAACGCCATGGTAGGCGTCGGCACGAGGGGAGCAACCCTCGCCCGAGGGAGGAAGGCGCTCCACCGCTGTGCTCGGCCCCCACCCGGCGGAGTCCCGGCCCCCTCCTCCCACCACGTCTCCGGGCGACACGGCGGACCGGTTTGGCCCCGTGGCCCCGGTGGGAAGGGGTGGACACAGCCGTCCGCACCTCGCCAGACCCACCCTCGAGGAGAGTCCCGTCATGCTGTCGTCCCGCGGCAAGCCGATCACCGGCACGCCCCTGCTGGGTGTCGCCTCTGCTCTCCTCCTCGCCCTGTCCGGCTGTGGTGGTGAGGACGAGCGCGACGGGAGTCTCGCCGTCGGTGAGACCGACGTCTCCGACATCCGGGGCGAGGACGACTTCACCGACCCCTACACCGGTGAGTACGACGAGGAGTTCGCCAACGACGTCGACGTCTACGCGGGCACCGAGGTCACCGTGCTCGGCCGGGTCGAGGAGGTGCTGAGCCCGACCTCCTTCACCCTCGTCGGCCCCGGCGACGAGTCGGTCGAGCCGGTCCTGGTCGTGGCCGCCGACGAGATCGTGGGGCTCGCGCCGGGGCTGCTGGTCACCGTGGCAGCCACCGCCGCCAAGCAGTTCGACGTGGCGGAGGTCGAGACGCAGCTCGGGATCGACCTGGAGGACGAGCAGTACGAGGAGTGGGAGGACGAGGCCTTCCTCCTGGCCACGATCGTCGAGGAGACGGCCGAGTAGTCGGGCCGTCCTCAGCGGAGCAGGACGAAGGCCAGCGCCAGCAGCGCCACCAGCAGGCCCGCGCAGCTGAGCGCGGCGATGGGGCCTCCGGCCGATCGGATGGCCACGAGGTCTCCCCCGGTCCGGAGCGCGTCGTGGACGGCGCGGTACCGGCGGCGGGACACCTCCAGCACGACCACCGCCGGGACCACGCCCAGCAGGACCAACGCCAGGGAGACGGCGCCGAACGTGGGGCCGGCCAGCCGCCCGGCGACGAGGGCCCCGACCGCCATGGCCAGCGCGGTCCGCTGCCAGGCCAGCGCCGTTCGTTCGGCCTGGAGCCCGAGGTCGACGACCGGGTCGGAGCCGCGCGTCACCGCAGGAGCAGGCCGGCGAGGACCAACAGCCCGGCCACCGTGGTGCCGACGGCCAGCACCAGGCCCAGACGCGGCGCGGGCAGCGGACGACCCTCCCGCATCGCCCGCTCGGTGGCCGCCCAGCCGAGCCACGCCTGCGCGGGGGCCAGCAGGCCGAGCACGATGAAGACCAGCGCACTGGCCAGCCGCAGACCCTCCGCGATGGGCAGCTCCAGCGCCTCCAGGGCCACCCCGGCGGCGACCAGTGCCAGCGACGTCCGGATCCAGGCGAGGAACGTGCGCTCGTTCGCCAGGCTGAACCGCGGGTCCGGTTCCCGCCCGGCTCCGTAGACCCGCCTCGGGAAGCGACGGACCGTGGGCGCCTCGTGCGGCACGCGCTCGACTCCCTCGTCCACGGCAGGTCCCGGCGCCTGCTCCCGGCGATGCTCGCACGCCGGCTGCCGCGTTCTGCTGCACCGGCGCACGACCTCGTCCAGAAGCTCACCGGGAGGTTGTGTCCCAGACCACAAGGCCACTACGCTGAGCCGGTAAGAGAACACATCGCTCGATATGCGAGCGACCATCCACCGTGCACGGGAGCCCTCATGGCCGCGAAGCCCTTCGCCTCATCCGCAGACCTCGGCGTCAAGGAGCAGACCCTCGAGGTGCTCGCCGACGGCGTGTACGCGCTCACCGCCGAGGGCGACCCGAACCTCGGCGCCATCGAGGGCGAGGACTTCCTCGTCTGCTTCGAGGCGCTGGCCACCCCGGTCGCCGCCCGCCGCTGGCTGGCCAAGCTGCGGGAGCACACCGACAAGCCGGTCCGCTACCTGGTGCTCAGCCATTACCACGCCGTGCGGGTGCTCGGCGCCAGCGCGTTCGACGCCGAGGCCATCATCAGCTCGGAGCAGACCAAGGGCCTGATCGCCGAGCGCGGCCAGCAGGACTGGGAGAGCGAGTACGGCCGGATGCCGCGGCTGTTCGAGGAGCCCGAGTCGATCCCCGGGCTCACCTGGCCGACGATGACGTTCCGCGACAAGCTGACGATCGAGCTCGGCGGCGACCGCGGCGAGCTGGTGCTGGAGTTCCACGGCCGCGGCCACACCGAGGGCGACATCACCGCCTGGATCCCCAAGCACGGGATCCTCTTCGCCGGCGACCTCGTGGAGTCCCAGGCCGCGCTCTACACCGGTGACGCCTTCCACTTCGACTGGGCCACCGGCACCCTCGACCGGATCAAGGCCCTCGGCGCCGAGCAGCTGATCGGCGGCCGGGGCGCCATCGCCCGCGGCCGCGACGAGGTGGACGCCGCGATCGAGCAGACCCGCGCCTTCCTCACCACCATGCACGAGACGGTCGGCACCGCGCACCGCGCCGGCGGGACGCTCAAGGAGGCGTTCGAGGCCACCCACGCCGCCCTGGCGCCCAAGTTCGGGCACTGGCCGATCTTCGAGCACTGCCTGCCCTTCGACGTGCAGCGCCTGTGGGACGAGTTCAGCGGCATCGAGCGCCCGGTCATCTGGACCGCCGAGCGCGACCGCCAGGTGTGGGACGAGCTGCAGGGCTGATCGGGCGATGACCTCACGCGCGATGGCCACCCCCGAGAGCTCCGGGACGCCGCCGGTCGTCGTCATCGGGTGCGGCCCGGTCGGCCAGACCACCGCCCTGCTGCTCGCCCGCTGGGGCCTGTCGGTCGTCGTGCTCGACGGCCGCCCCGAGCGGGACCTGGTCGGGAGCAAGGCGATCTGCCAGCAGCGCGACGTCCTCGACGTCTGGGACTCCGTCGGCGTCGGGGCAGAGCTGGCCCGCCGCGGGGTCACCTGGACCACCGCCCGGACCTTCCACCGTGACCACGAGCTGTTCAGCTTCGAGTTCGTCGACCGCGGGCGGTCCCCGTTCCCGCCGTTCGTCAACGTCTCGCAGTGCCTCACCGAGGAGCTGCTCGACGCAGCGATCGCCGCCCAGCCGCTGATCGAGCTGCGCTGGGGCCACGAGGTCACCGGCATCGAGCAGGACGGCGCCGGGGTCACCGTCTCCTGCGCCGACGGGACGACCGTCGCCGGCAGCTATGCGGTCGCCTGCGCCGGCCCACGCGCCGACGTCGTCCGCTCGGCCCTGGGCCTGACCTTCGAGGGGCAGACCTTCGGCGACCAGTTCCTCATCTGCGACATCCGCACCGACCTGCCCGGCTGGGAGACCGAGCGGCGCTTCTACTTCGACCCGGAGTGGAACCCCGGCCGCCAGGTGCTCATCCACCCCTGCCCGGACTCCACCTTCCGGATCGACTGGCAGGTGCCGCCGGAGTTCGACCTGGCCGCCGAGGAGGCCTCCGGCGGGCTGGACCGGCGGATCCGCCAGGTCATCGGCGACCGGCCCTACGAGATCGTCTGGAAGTCGGTCTACCGGTTCCACTCCCGGGTCGTGGACCGGATGCGGGTCGGGCGCGTGCTCGTGGCCGGGGACGCCGCCCACCTGGTCTCCCCCTTCGGCGCCCGTGGCCTGAACTCCGGGGTCCTGGACGCCGAGAACGCGGCCTGGAAGCTCGCCTTCGTGCTGCGCGGCTGGGCGCCGGACAGCCTGCTGGACAGCTACCACGACGAGCGCCACGCCGCGGCCGTGGAGAACCTGGACGTCACCGGCGCCACCATGCGGTTCCTCGTGCCGGGCACCCCGGCGGAGGCCGAGCACCGGCTCACGGTGCTCGAGCGGGCCACCACCGATCCCGCGGCCCGGGCGGAGGTCGACTCCGGCCGTCTGGCGGAGCCCTTCTGGTACGTCGACTCCCCGCTCACCACCCCCGACGGCCGGCGCCCGTTCCCCGGCCGGCCGGTGCGTGGCGACGTCCCGGTGCCGGCGCCGGGGGTGCTGGCGCCCGACGCGCCGGTCACCGTCCCCGGCCGGCCGGACGTCGTCCGGCTGCGGCAACTGGCCCGGGCGGGGGTGACCGTGCTGGTCGGGGACGACGCCGCGCTGGCCCCGCTGCCGGAGCAGCCGCCCGGCGGCCTGCCGGTCGCCGTGCACCGGGTCCGCGACCTCGACCCCGACGGCACCCTGCGCGAGGCGCTGGGTCTCCGCCCCGACGAGACCTGGGTGCTCCGCCCCGACGCGCACGTCGCCGCCGTGCTCACCCGCCCCGCCGACGTCGCCCCCGCGGTGGCCCGACTGCTCTCCCGACCTGTCCCCAGCCCCGTCCCCGCCTGACCCCACCCCTGCCACCGAAATGGCCATTTTGGTGGCGAGACCCAGGAGATCCCGATGGCGTTCTACCGGCAGGTGGGCAGCGTCCCACCCAAGCGGCACACCCAGCACCGCCGGCCCGACGGCGGCCTGTACTCCGAGGAGCTGGTCGGCGAGGAGGGGTTCTCCTCGGACTCCGCGCTGCTCTACCACTCCGGCATCCCCTCGGCGCTGGTCGACGCCCGTCCGTGGGAACTGCCCGACCAGACACTGACCCCCAACGCCCCGCTGGTGCCCCGACACCTGAAGCTGCACGACCTGTTCCCCGGCGAGGAGCACAAGGCCACCGACGCGGTGACCGGGCGCCGGCTCGTGCTGGGCAACGCCGACGTCCGGATCTCCTACGCCGTCAGCTCGCTGACCAGCCCGTACTACCGCAACGCCACCGGTGACGAGTGCGTCTACGTGGAGCGCGGGTCGGCGGTCCTGGAGACCTCCTTCGGCGCGCTGGAGGTCGGCCAGGGCGACTACGTGATCATCCCGCGGACGACGACGCACCGCTGGGTCCCGACCGGCAGCTCGGCATCCGGCACCGAGCCGCTGCGCACCTACGCCATCGAGGCGAACTCGCACATCGCCCCGCCCAAGCGGTACCTGTCCCGGTACGGGCAGTTCCTGGAGCACGCCCCGTACTGCGAGCGCGACCTCCGCGGCCCCACCGAGCCGCTGGTGGCCGAGGGCACCGACGTCGAGGTCTACGTCAAGCACCGCGGCAACGGCCCCGGCGGGCTGGCCGGCACGGTGCACGTGACCCCGGAGCACCCCTTCGACGTGGTGGGCTGGGACGGCTGCCTCTACCCGTACGCCTTCAACATCGCCGACTACGAGCCGATCACCGGCCGGGTGCACCAGCCGCCGCCGGTGCACCAGGTCTTCGAGGGCAACAACTTCGTGATCTGCAACTTCGTGCCCCGCAAGGTCGACTACCACCCGCTCGCGGTGCCGGTGCCCTACTACCACTCCAACGTCGACTCCGACGAGATCATGTTCTACGTCGACGGCGACTACGAGGCCCGCAAGGGCTCCGGCATCGGCAAGGGCTCGATCTCCGTGCACCCCGGCGGGCACAGCCACGGGCCGCAGCCGGGCGCGGTCGAGCGGTCGCTGGGCGCCGAGTACTTCGACGAGACCGCCGTCATGGTCGACACCTTCCGGCCGCTGGACCTCGGCGAGGCCGGCGTCGCCTCCGACGACGGGAAGTACGCCTGGTCCTGGTCCGGCCGCGGGCCGTCGGCGTGACCGGCACGACAGGCGTGACCGACAGCTGGCTGGAGCTGCCCGCCGACACCGGCTACGGGCTGGCCAACCTGCCCCACGGCGTCTTCTCCACCGTGGGCACGGCGCCGAGGACGGGTGTCGCGATCGGCGACCAGGTGCTGGACCTCGCCGCAGCCACCGGCAAGGACGTGCACGCCACCGGCACGCTCAACGCCTTCCTGGCACAGGGGCCGGCGGCCTGGGCGGCGCTGCGCGCCCAGCTCGTCGCCTGGTTCACCGACTCCTCGCACCGCGCCGAGGTGGAACCGCACCTGGTGCCGCGGGCCGACGTGACGATGCACCTGCCGATCGAGGTCGCCGACTACGTCGACTTCTACAGCTCCCAGCACCACGCGGAGAACCTCGGGGCGATGTTCCGCCCGGACTCCGCGGCGCTCACCCCGAACTGGAAGCACCTTCCCATCGGCTACCACGGCCGGGCCGGCACGGTGCAGGTCTCCGGCACCCCCGTCGTCCGCCCCTGCGGTCAGCGCAAGGCCCCGGCCGACGACGCCCCGACCTTCGGGCCCTCGCAGCGGCTGGACATCGAGGCCGAGGTCGGGTTCGTGGTGGGCGCGGGCTCCGAGCTCGGCACCGCGGTGCCCGTCGGCCGGTTCGCCGACCACGTGTTCGGGGTCTGCCTGGTCAACGACTGGTCCTCCCGCGACCTGCAGGCCTGGGAGTACGTGCCGCTGGGCCCGTTCCTCGGCAAGTCCTTCCTCACCTCGGTCTCCCCCTGGGTCGTGCCGCTGGCCGCGCTGGAGTCGGCCCGCGTCGACCCGCCGGCCCGCGACCCGCAGCCGCTGCCCTACCTGCGGGACGACGACGATCGCTGGGGGCTGGACATCAGCCTGGAGGTGCGGCTCAACGGCGAGGTGCTCAGCCGGCCGCCGTTCGACCTCATGTACTGGACACCGGCGCAGCAGCTGGCGCACATGACCGTCAACGGGGCGTCGCTGCGCACCGGCGACCTGTTCGCCTCCGGCACGGTGTCCGGCCCCCGCCCGGACCAGCGCGGCTCGTTCATCGAGCTGTCCTGGGGCGGCAAGGAGCCGCTGACCCTGGCCGACGGCTCCACCCGCACCTTCCTCGAGGACGGCGACGAGGTGGTCATCACCGCCACCGCACCCGGCCCCGACGGCACCCGCATCGCCTTCGGCGAGGTCACCGGCCGGGTCGAACCGGCCCGCTGACCGCACCGTCCCCTGCCCGCACTGCACCACCCCCGACCCGAGAGGCCGACGATGACCACTCCCACAGTTGCCACGCCCGTTGACACCGACGCGGACACCCCGACGTACGAGCGCCTGCTGGCCGCCGTCACCGACCCCGACGGCCGGGAGGTCCTCGACCCGGCCACCGGTGAGGTCGTCGGCCGGGTCGCCTTCGGCTCCGCCGAGGACGTGGACCGCGCCGTGGCCACCGCCCGCGCCGCCCAGCCGGCCTGGGCGGCCCGCGCCGACTCCGAGCGCATCGACCTGCTGCTGCGCGCCGCCGACGCGATCGACGCCGCGGCCGAGCCGCTGGCCGAGCTGCTGTCCCGGGAGCAGGGCAAGCCGCTCAACGGCCCGAACGCCCGGTTCGAGGTCGGCGCCTGCTCGGCGTGGCTGCGCGCCACCGCCGCCACCGAGCTGCCCGTGGAGACCGTCGTGGACGACGGGGACACCCACGCCGAGCTGCACTACCGACCGGTCGGCGTCGTCGGCGCCATCGGGCCGTGGAACTGGCCGATGATGATCACGATCTGGCAGGTCGCCCCCGCCCTCCGGATGGGCAACACCGTCGTGGTCAAGCCCTCCGAGCACACCCCGCTGAGCGTGCTCGCGCTGCTGGAGGTCCTCAACGGCGTCCTCCCCGCCGACGTCCTCACCGGCGTGGCCGGCGAGGGTGACGTCGGTGCGCGGCTGTCCAGCCACGCCGACGTGGACAAGGTCATGTTCACCGGCTCCACCCGCACCGGCCAGGCGATCATCAGGAGCTCGGCGGACACCGTGAAGCGGCTGACCCTGGAGCTCGGCGGCAACGACGCCGGGATCGTCCTCCCCGACGTCGACCCGAAGGCGATCGCGGAGGGCCTGTTCTGGGGCGCCTTCATCAACACCGGCCAGACCTGCGCGGCGCTCAAGCGGCTGTACGTGCACACCGACGTCTACGACGAGGTCTGCGCGGCCCTGGTCGAGGTGGCGAAGGCGATGCCGATGGGCCGGGGCCTGGACGAGCAGAACGTGCTCGGCCCGCTGCAGAACCGCGCCCAGTACGAGATCGTCGCCCGGCTGGTCGACGCCGCCCGCGACTCCGGCGCCACGATCCTGACCGGTGGCGACCCCGACGCCGACGCCCCCGGCCACTTCTACCCCACCACCCTGGTCGCCGACATCGACGATGAGAACCCGCTGGTGGCCGAGGAGCAGTTCGGGCCGGCGCTGCCGATCATCCGCTACGAGGACCTCGAGGACGCCGTCGCCATGGCCAACCGGCTCGACGTCGGCCTGGGCGCCTCGGTCTGGAGCAACGACCGGGACGCGGCCCGCGCCGTCGCCGCCCGGCTGGAGGCCGGCACCGTCTGGATCAACGCGCACGGCGGCGTGCACCCGATGATCCCCTTCGGCGGCCACAAGAAGTCCGGTTATGGACTCGAGTTCGGCGCGGAGGGCCTCAAGGCCGTGGCGGTCCCCCAGGTGATCAACGGCTGAGGCCGCGGCGGTGCCCGCGGCCTAGGGTGGACCACCACGACCACAGGGGGACGGCGATGCCAGCGAACGACAGCGGGGGTGCTCCGCAGTCGCAGACGCTGGACCGCGGCATCCGGATCCTCGAGCACCTGGCCAGTGCGGGCACCCCGCAGCCGGTGACCGAGATCGGCCGTGCCCTGGACCTGCACCGGTCGATCACCTACCGGCTGCTGCGCACCCTGGAGGACCACCAGCTCGTCGAACGCGACCCGCTGGGCCACTACGGCCTCGGCCTGGGGGTGGCCGCGCTGGCCCGCGGGGTGCGCACGGACCTCAACGCCGCTGCGCTCCCCCGGCTCAACTCGCTGTCCACCGAGCTGGGCATGACGGCGTTCCTGGTGGTGCGGGCCGGCGACGAGGCGGTGACGGTGACCAGCGTCGAGCCGCAGGACACCCGGGCGCACGTCACCTACCGGCCGGGCACGCGGCACCCGGTCGGCCGCGGCGCCCCCGGCCTGGCCCTGCTCATGCCGGAGCCACCGGCGGACGACGACCGGGCGGCACTCCAGCAGGCCCGCCGGACCGGCTGGGCCAGCTCGCACGGTGAGGTGATCCCCGGCATCCGGTCGATCGCCGCGCCGGTCCTCGGCCCCGACGGCGGGGCCCGCGCGGCGCTCGCCGTGGTGTTCGTGGACGAGAACAGCGACGTCGAGCAGGTCGGTCAGGCCGTGGTCGCCGCCGCCGGGAAGGTCGCCGCCGTCCTGCGCTGAGCGCCGGCCGCGGTCAGCCGCCGACGTAGGCCGCGAGGTGCTCCCCGGTGACGGTGGCGCGGCCGGCGACGAGGTCGGCGGGGGTGCCCTCGAAGACGATCCGGCCGCCGTCGTGCCCCGCGCCGGGGCCGAGGTCGATGATCCAGTCGGCGTGCGCCATCACCGCCTGGTGGTGCTCGATGACGATGACCGACGTGCCGGAGTCGACGAGCCGGTCGAGCAGTCCGAGCAGGTTCTCCACGTCGGCGAGGTGCAGGCCGGTGGTCGGCTCGTCAAGGACGTAGACGCCACCCTTCTCGGCCATCCGGGTGGCCAGCTTGAGCCGCTGTCGCTCGCCGCCGGACAGCGTGGTGAGCGGCTGGCCGAGCGTGAGGTAGCCGAGCCCGACGTCGGCCAGCCGGTCCAGGATCGTGTGAGCGGCCGGGGTGCGTGCTTCGCCGTCGCCGAAGAACTGCTCGGCCTCGGTCACCGACATGGCGAGCACCTCGGCGATGTCGCGGCCGCCGAGCGTGTGCTCCAGCACCGAGGCCTGGAACCGCTTCCCCTCACACTCCTCGCAGGGGGACTCCACGGTGGCCATGACGCCGAGCTCGGTGTAGATGACGCCGGCGCCGTTGCAGGTCGGGCAGGCGCCCTCGGAGTTGGAGCTGAAGAGCGCCGGCTTCACCCCGTTGGCCTTGGCGAAGGCCTTGCGGATGGGGTCGAGCAGCCCGGTGTACGTCGCAGGGTTGCTCCGCCGGGAGCCGCGGATCGCGCCCTGGTCGACCACGACCACGCCGTCCCGGTCCGCGACGGAGCCGTGGACCAGGGAGCTCTTCCCCGACCCGGCCACGCCGGTGAGCACCACCAGCACGCCGAGCGGGATGTCGACGTCGACGCCCTGCAGGTTGTGGCTGTCCGCACCGCGCACCTCGAGGGCCCCGGTGGGGGCGCGCACCGCGGACTTGAGACCGACGCGCTCGTCGAGGTGCCGGCCGGTCAGCGTGCCGCTGGTCCGCAGCCGGTCGACGGTGCCCTCGAACACGACCTCCCCACCGCCGGTGCCGGCGCCGGGACCGAGGTCGACGACGTGGTCGGCGATCGCGATGGTCTCGGGCTTGTGCTCGACGACGAGCACGGTGTTGCCCTTGTCGCGGAGCTGCAGGAGCAGGTCGTTCATCCGCTCGATGTCGTGCGGGTGCAGGCCGATGGTCGGCTCGTCGAACACGTAGGTGACGTCGGTGAGCGCGGACCCCAGGTGGCGGATCATCTTGGTGCGCTGCGCCTCACCGCCGGACAGCGTCCCGGCCGGCCGGTCGAGGGAGAGGTAGCCCAGCCCGATCTCGGTGAACGAGTCGAGGAGGTGCCGCAGACCGGTGAGGAGCGGGGCGACCGATGCGTCGTCGAGTTCGCGGACCCAGGCGGCGAGGTCGCTGATCTGCATCGCGCAGAGGTCGGCGATGTTCCTGCCCTCGATCATCGAGGACCGGGCCTCCGGGGTGAGCCGCGTCCCGTCACACTCCGGGCAGGTCTGGAAGGTGATCACGCGCTCGACGAAGGCCCGGATGTGCGGCTGCATCGCGTCGACGTCCTTGGCGAGCATCGACTTCTGGATCTTGGGGATGACGCCCTCGTAGGTGAGGTTGATGCCCTCGACCTTGATCTTGGTCGGCTCCTTGTAGAGGAGGTCGTGCAGCTCCTTCTTGGTGAACTTCCCGATCGGCTTGTCCATGTCGAAGCCCGCGCCGGTGAATATCCGGCCGTACCAGCCGTCCATGCTGTAGCCGGGGACGGTCAGCGCGCCCTCGGCCAGCGACTTGCTCTCGTCGTACAGCGCGGTGAGGTCGAAGTCGGAGACCGAGCCCATGCCCTCGCAGCGCGGGCACATGCCGCCCAGGTAGACGGCGTCCTTCACGACGGCCTTCTCGACCCGGCCACCCGCCTTCTCCCTGCTCATCACCCCGCTCGCCTTCCGCGTCGGGACGTTGAAGGAGAACGCCGTGGGCGGGCCGACGTGCGGCGTCCCGAGCCGGCTGAACAGGATGCGCAGCATCGCGTTGGCGTCGGTCGCGGTGCCGACGGTGGAGCGGGGGTTGGCGCCCATCCGCTCCTGGTCGACCAGGATCGCCGTCGTCAGCCCCTCCAGCAGGTCGACCTCCGGCCGGGCCAGCGTCGGCATGAAGCCCTGCACGAAGGCGCTGTAGGTCTCGTTGATCAGCCGCTGGGACTCCGCGGCGATCGTGTCGAACACCAGCGAGCTCTTGCCCGAGCCGGAGACGCCGGTGAACACCGTCAGCCGGCGCTTCGGGATCTCGACGCTGACGTCCTTGAGGTTGTTCACCCGCGCGCCGAGCACCCGGATCAGGTCGTGGGTGTCGGCAGCGTGCTCCGGTGCGGTGCTCACGTGTCTCCTCGGGGCAGGTCCGGTGGTCGCGGATGCGGCGTCCTGGTGCGGCGGCGGGGCCAGCGTGCCGCAGATCGGCGTGCGGTGGGGAGCTCGCGCCCGGCCGGCGGTGCTCCCCGGGCCATCACGCTAGGAGCGTCCCCACCGCCTGCGCTTCTCCGTTCCTGACCGGTCGAGCCCCCTTGTCCCGCGGCGACCACCGGGGCTACCGTGCGGCTGTGGCTGGGCAGCGGATTCCGTGCGGGCCCGTCGGCGACTGACCCTCGCACCGGCGGGTCCGTGGGCACGTCCATCGAGGTCGCTCCCCCGCTGACCAGGGCCACCCGGCCCGGAGGCTCCCCATGTCCCCCCGCCACAGCTCCGCCCACGACGCGGCCAAGGTGCGCGTCGTCGTCACCGACGCACTCGGCCTGCAGCGCGTCCTCACCATGCTGACCGGGCGCCACCACGCCTTCACCCGGCTGTCGGCCGAGGAGGCCGGCACCGACCGCTGGACGATCAGCGTCGACCTGATCGCCACCCCCGATGAGGTCGACCTGGTAGCCGCCCGGCTGCACCGGCTCCCCTGCGTGCTGACCGTCGACGTCACCCTGGCCGGGCGGCTCGCCTCGACGGCCTGACGCCGCGGCCGGTCAGGCCGCGCGCCGCGCCCGGGAGGCCTCGGCCAGCTCCGCCAGCAGTTCCTCGGTGGTGCTGAGGTCGACGCAGGCGTCGGTGACACTCTTGCCGTGCTCCAGGCGCTCGGGGTGCCGCTGGTCCAGGTCCTGCCGCCCGGCCACGAGGTTGCTCTCGATCATCACCCCGCGGATCGCCTGCTCACCGCCGGCGACCTGCCCGGCCAGGTCGTGGACGACCTCGACCTGACGGCGGTGGTCCTTCTGGCTGTTGCCGTGCGAGGCGTCGACGACGAGGACCTCCGGGAGGCCGCGGGCGGCCAGCGCCCGCTTGGTGGCGGCGATGTGCGTGGCCGAGTAGTTGGGGCCGTCCTTGGCGCCGCGCAGGATGACGTGGCCGGTGTCGTTGCCGCTCGTGGACAGCTGCGCGCTCACGCCGTGGTGGTCGACGCCGAGGAACTGGTGTGGCGCCCGCGCGGTCAGCACGGCCTGGACCGCCACGTCGATGCTGCCCTCCGGGGAGTTCTTGAAGCCGACGACGGAGGAGAAGCCGGACACCCGCTCCCGGGCGGTCTGGTCGGTGACGTTGCGGGCCCCGACGCCGTTGTAGGTGACCAGCCCGTCGACGTACTGCGGGGTGAGCGCGTTCAGCGGCTCGGCTGCCACCGGGACGCCCAGCGCGGTGATCGCGCCCATCAGCATCCGGGTGGCGACGAGGCCGACGCTGATCCGGCTGGAGCCGTCCAGGAACGGGTCGTAGGCGAACCCCTTCCAGTCCACCTCGGTCCGCGGCTTCTCGGTGTAGGTCCGCATCAGGATCTCCAGGTCCGCGCCGTGCCGCGCGCGCATCCGGGCGAGGAAGGCGGCGTACTCCAGGGCGGCGGCCGGGTCGTGGATCGAGCAGGGGCCGGCGATGACGGCCAGCCGGTCGTCGGCGCCGCCGACGATGGCGGCCGTGACCCGGCGCGCGTCCCGGGTCGTGGCGGCCGACTCCGCCGACAGCGGGACGACGGTCGCCACCGCGGCCGGGGTGACGACGACGCTCAGGCCGGTGATCCGGGCGTTCCCCAGGTCGCTCACGTCGACGTCCGGCGCCGGCGCCGTACCGAGTCGCTGCTGCACCCCGGGCAGCAGCTCGGTCAGTGCGGCATCGATCTGGGCGTTCACCCGGGTCTGGACGTCGAGCAGCGCATCGGCGATCCGCGTGGCCTCGTCCAGCAGCTGGTCAGCCGGCATGGGGGTCTCCTCCGTCGTTCCGATCAGCCAGCACCCCGGGCGGGGTCGCGCCCGCCACCGGCGAGGCTGACGAGCACAGCATCCCGGAGCGGGGGACGCCGGCCTCCTCTCGGGGTACCGGGCCGACCAGCGGGAACGGTGCAGCGGGATTCCTGCGCCCGCCGGATCGGCACGGCCGCACGACCCGGCGCCGACCCGTCCGGCGTGGAAGGCTCGACCCATGACCTCACGGGTGTGCGAAGGGCACGCTGTGCGGTCGCTGTTCCAGCCGATCGTCGACCTGTCCGACGGCACGCTGGTGGCGGTGGAGGCGCTGTCCCGGGGCGGGGCCGGGTCGCCCGAGTCCCCGACCGAGCTGTTCGCAGCTGCCGCCGCAGCCGGGGCGACCGCCGCGCTGGACACCGCCTGCCTGCGCGCCGCCCTGTGCGGGGTGGCGACCGTGGCCGGGCCGACGACGCTGTTCGTGAACATCGAGCCGGCAACGCTGTCGACCCTGTCCGGCGCCGACCTGGCCGAGCTGGCCGAGCTCACCCCGGCCGGGGTGCAGGTGGTCCTGGAGGTGACCGAGCGGGACCTCCTGGAGCGCCCCGCCGACCTCGTCCGCGGCGTGCGGGGCGCCCGTGAGATCGGCTGGCGGGTGGCGCTGGACGACGTCGGCGCGGAGCCGGCCGGCCTCGCGCTCGTGTCGTTCCTGCGGCCGGACGTGATCAAGCTGGACCTGGCGCTGGTGCGCGGCCGCACCAGCCTGCAGGCGGCCTCGGTGGTCAACGCCGTGCGTGCCGACGCCGAGCGCTCCGGCGCGCTCGTCCTGGCCGAGGGGATCGAGACCGAGGAGCACCTGGACCGCGCCCTGGCGATGGGCGCGCGCCTCGGTCAGGGCTGGATGTTCGGCCGTCCCGGGGACCTGCCGACGAGCGGCATGGGCGCCCTGCCCCTGCGGCCGGTCCCCCCTGCGCACGGCGCCGGGGTCTCCGGTCCGGTGACCCCGTTCGCCGTCCTGGCCGCGGGCTCGGACCCGCAGCGGGCCGGGGTGCCGCTGCTGGCATCGATGACCCGCCAGGTCGAGCGCCAGGCGTTGCTGCTGGACGAGCAGACCGTCGTCCTCGCGAACTTCCAGCACGCCGAGCTGATGAGCGCCCGCACCCGCCGTCGGTACGAGACGCTCGGCCGGCTCACCGCACTGACCGCGGTGACCGGAGCGGGGATGCCCGACGAGCCCGCGCCGGGCGTGGTGGGCACTGCGCTGGACGTGGACGACCCGCTGACCGACCAGTGGGTCGTGACGGTGGTGAGCCCGCACTTCGCGGCCGCGCTGGCCGCCCGCGAGGTCCCGCTGGACGAACGCGGCGACCGGACCGGGCCGGGCGCCGCGGTGGGCACCGCCGGTCGCCGACTCGACTACGTGCTCACCTACGACCGGCGGCGCGTGCTCGAGGCGGCCGGGCTGCTGTTGGAGAAGACCCGCCCGGCCACCACCGGGACGGCCCCGACGCCGCGCCCCGCCCCCGCCGCCGGCGAGCCCGTCCCGCGGGTCACCGAGGCCGAGCTGCCAGACCTGATGCTGCGAGCCGTCTCGGTCGCGCGCAACGGCATCGTCATCGCCGACGCCCGCCGCCCCGACCAGCCCCTGGTCTACGCGAACGCCGCGTTCCTGCGGATGACCGGCTACCCGGAGGCGGAGGTGCTAGGTCGCAACTGCCGCTTCCTGCAGGGGCCGGACACCGACCGGAACCAGGTGCACCCGATCGGGCGGCGGCTGGTCGCCGGCCGGGACGTCGACGCGGTCCTGTTGAACTACCGGCGGGACGGCTCGGCGTTCTGGAACGAGATGCACATCAGCGCCGTCCGGGACGCCCACGGCGAGGTCACCCACCTCATCGGCAGCCAGTTCGACGTGACCGCACGGGTCGACCGGGAGCGACGGACGGCACACCTGGCGCACCACGACGAGCTCACCGGGCTCCCCAACCGGGCACACGTCCTGGAGCACCTGAACCTGGAGCTGCGTCGCGCCCGCCGCAGCGGCGGGAGCGTGGCGGCGGTGCTGCTGGACCTCGACGACTTCAAGGCGGTCAACGACCGCTTCGGCCACGCCGTGGGCGATGCCGCACTCGTCGGGGCGGCCGCTCGCCTGCGCTCGGCCGTCCGCGCCGGCGACCTGCTGGGCCGGCTGGGCGGCGACGAGTTCCTGGTCGTCCTCGCCGGGCTCCCCGGCGGCGCGCAGCCGGACGACGCCGGCCGCCCCAGCGCGGCGGAGATGGTCCAGCGGGTCCAGGAGCACCTGCGGGCCGCCCTGGACACGCCGCTCCAGCTGCCCGGGACGGTGCTGCGGATCCGGGCCAGCTCCGGCGCCGCGGTCTTCCCCGCCGACGCCGACGACCCGGCATCGCTGCTCGCCAGCGCGGACGCCGCCATGTACCGGACCAAGCGCGGGCCGGCGCACCGCCGGGACTGAGCAGCGTCTGTCCCCGCCACCCACGACGGCTCGTCCATCGGTCGCTCGTGCGGGCAGCACCGCCGACGAGGACCCAGGTGGCGAGTCGACCGCCGGGAGGAGACGCCGGGTCCTAGCCTCCCAGCAGGAGGTACGACCATCGACAGCACACGCTCGAGGCCGGTTCGCCGATCAGTGGCCGGCGCATGCCTGACCCTGCTGACCGGGCTCGCCGCCTGTGCCGCACCCGCTGACGAGCAGCTGGGAGGGCCCGCTCAGCCGGTGGAGCAGGTGATCGCCGACCCTGCGCTGGCCGCGTGCGTGGCTGCCGCGACCGGCCTGTCCGACGCGACCGTGGCCGTCTCGGCCGCAGACCTCGGCGAGGTCCGGGAGCTGCACTGCGATGGTCAGAGCTCCACACTCGGACCCATCCGGTCACTCGAGGGCCTCCAACGGCTGGTGGCCCTCGACGTCCTGGACGCACCCCGCAACGAGATCAGCGACCTGACACCGCTGGCCGACCTGTCCCAGCTGGGCACGGTCACGCTGACGGACAACGCGGTCAGCGACCTGGCGCCCCTGGCCGGCCTCGCGCTGTTCGACCTGGGCCTGTCCCAGAACCCGATCAGCGACCTGACGCCACTCACCGAGGTGACCACCCTCAACGCCCTGGGGGTGGCAGCCGCCCAGGTCACCGACATCGGCCCACTGGCCGGCCACGACGCGCTCCGGATGCTGGACCTCTCCGACAACACGATCACCGACGTCACCCCGCTGGCCGGGCTGCCGAACCTCGACACCCTGCGGCTGGCACAGAACCGGATCGTCGACCCGGCACCGCTGGGCACCGTCCCCACGCTGCTGGTCCTCGACGTCTTCGGCAACCAGATCGCCGACGTCCACGGGCTGGCCGATGCGCCGCTGCTGCAGGAGCTCCAGCTGGGCGCCAACCCGCTGACCGACCTCACCCCGCTCGTCCAGGTCCGGACGCTGGTCAACCTGGGGCTGGACGAGACCGATGCGACGGGGCTGACCGGCATGGACGACCTGCGCGCCGCCGGCATCAGCGTCAACGGCCTGGCCTAGACCCCCGATCGGTCCAGGCCACAGGCCGTCAGGCCGGGCGGGAGGTCCTGGCCAGGTGCAGCCAGGTGTCGACGACGGTGTCCGGGTTCAGCGACATCGACTCGATCCCCTGGGCCACCAGCCACTCGGCGAGGTCGGGGTGGTCGCTGGGGCCCTGGCCGCAGATGCCGACGTACTTGCCGCGCTCCAGGCAGGCCGTGATCGCCATCTCCAGCACGGCCAGGACGGCCGGGTTGCGCTCGTCGAAGCTGCCGGCCACCAGGCTGGAGTCGCGGTCCAGGCCGAGGACCAGCTGGGTCATGTCGTTGGAGCCGATGGAGAACCCGTCGACGTGGTCCAGGAACTGATGAGCCAGCAGCGCGTTGGACGGCAGCTCGCACATCATCACCACCGACAGGCCGTTCTCCCCGCGGCGCAGGCCGTGCTCACCGAGCAGGCGGACCACGCCCTCGATCTCCGCCACGGTCCGCACGAACGGGATCATGATCTTGACGTTGGTCAGCCCCATCTCGTCCCGGACGTACCGCAGCGCCTCGCACTCCATCGCGAAGCAGTCGGCGAAGTCGGCCGACAGGTACCGCGACGCCCCGCGGTAGCCCAGCATCGGGTTCTCCTCGTGCGGCTCGTAGCGCTCCCCGCCGAGGAGGTTGGCGTACTCGTTGGACTTGAAGTCGCTCATCCGCACGATCACCGGCTCCGGCGCGAACGCCGCGGCGATCATCGAGACCCCCTCGGCGACGCGCTGTACGAAGAAGTCCCGCGCCGAGGGGTAGGCGACGATCCGTTCGGTGATCTGCGCCTTCAGCTCCGGCTCGAGGGTCTCCAGCTCCAGCAGCGCACGCGGGTGGATGCCGATCTGCCGGTTGATGATGAACTCCAGCCGAGCCAGCCCGACCCCGGCGTGCGGCAGCCGGGAGAACGCGAACGCCTGCTCCGGCGTCCCCACGTTCATCATGATCTTGGTGGGGATCTCCGGCATGGCGTCCAGCTCCGTCTCGGCCACCTCGAAACCCACCTCGCCGGCGTAGACCAGCCCGGTGTCGCCCTCGGCGCAGGAGACGGTGACCGGGTCGCCGTCGCGCAGCGCCCGGGTCGCGGTGCCCGTGCCGACGACGGCGGGGATGCCGAGCTCGCGGGCGATGATCGCCGCGTGGCAGGTGCGGCCGCCGCGGTTGGTCACGATCGCCGAGGCCCGCTTCATGATCGGTTCCCAGTCCGGGTCGGTCATGTCCGCGACCAGCACGTCACCGGGGGTGAAGGAGTCCATCTCGTCGATGTCGGTGAGCACCCGGACGGCACCCGCGCCGATCTTCTGCCCGATCGCCCGCCCCTCGACCACGACGTCCCCGGTGCCGGTGAGCCGGTAGCGCTCGGACGTGGTGCCGGCGCGGGACTGCACCGTCTCCGGGCGGGCCTGCAGGATCATCAGCTGCCCGGTCAGGCCGTCCTTGCCCCACTCGATGTCCATCGGCCGGCCGTAGTGCTCCTCGATCTTCAACGCCTGGCGGGCGAGCTCGTGCACCTCGTCGTCGGTGAGCGACAGCCTCCGGCGGTCGGCGGGGTCGACGTCGATGAACTCCGTCGTCCGGCCGACCTCGGCGTGCGCGGTGTAGACCATCTTGGTGGCCTTCTCCCCCACGCCACGCTTGAGGACGGCGGGGCGCCCGGCGCGCAGGGCGGGCTTGTAGACGTAGAACTCATCCGGGTTGACCGCGCCCTGCACCACGCCCTCCCCCAGCCCGTAGGCCGACGTGATGAAGACGGCGTCCCGGAAACCGGACTCGGTGTCCATCGTGAACAGCACGCCCGACGCCCCGACGTCCGAGCGGACCATCCGCTGCACGCCCGCGGACAGCGACACCGACTCGTGGTCGAAGCCGTGGTGCACCCGGTAGGCGATCGCCCGGTCGTTGTAGAGCGAGGCGTAGACCTCCCGGACCGCCTGGAGCACCGCGTCGATGCCGCGCACGTTGAGGAAGGTCTCCTGCTGGCCGGCGAAGGAGGCATCCGGCAGGTCCTCGGCCGTGGCGGACGAGCGGACCGCGAAGGAGGCCTCGGCGTCGTCCCCGGCGAGCCTCTCGTAGGCGGCCCGGATGTCGGCCTCCAGCGCCGACGGGAACGGCTGCTCGACCACTTCCCGGCGGATCTCGGTGCCGGCGGCGGAGAGCGCCCGGACGTCGTCGGTGTCCAGCGTGCGCAGCCGCTCGGCGATCCGGGCCGCCAGCCCGGTGTCACCGAGGAAGCGCTGGTAGGCCGCCGCGGTGGTGGCGAAGCCGTCCGGGACGCTGACCCCGGCGTCGGCCAGGTTCGAGATCATCTCGCCCAGCGAGGCGTTCTTGCCGCCCACGACCTCCAGGTCGGCCAGCCCCAGCTCGGCGAACCAGCGGACGTTGTCGGCCTCGTCCGCGCTGCCTCCCGGGACGCCACCGTTCGGGGTGCTGCCGGCCGGGGCCTCGGGTGTGGTGTCGGTGCTCATGCTCGGGTGGTCCTTCCGCGCCGGAGGTCGTGGCCCGTTGACGGGCGGCCGGAGCCGCGCCGCTGCCGGGCCAGGGTCTGGATCACCACGGCGGCGATCTCCTCGACGGAGGCCGCCGAGGTGTCGACCGTGGGCAGGGAGTGCGTCTCGTACATCGCCGTCGCCCGGCGCAGCTCGTAGCGGCACTGGTCCTCCGACGCGTACCGCGAGTCCGGGCGCCGCTCCTGCCGGACCCGGCTGAGCCGGGAGACCGTGGTGGTCAGCCCGAAGCACCGGTCCCGGAGCTCCTTCACCGGGCGGGGCAGGTCGGTGGTCTCCAGGTCCTCGTCGACCAGCGGGTAGTTGGCCACGAACAGGCCGTGCTGCAGCGCCAGGTACATCGCGGTCGGCGTCTTGCCGCAGCGGGACGGCGCCAGCAGGACGACGTCGGCCCGGTCCAGCCCGCGCGGGCTCAGCCCGTCGTCGTGCTCGATGGCGAACTCGATCGCCGCCATCCGGCTGTTGTAGCGCCGGACGTCGCCGACCCCGTGCAGCCGCCGGGCCTCCCGCAGCCCGCGGGTGCCCAGCTGCTCCTCGACCCGGTCCATGTGGATGCCGAAGAAGTCGATGATCGGGGCCTTGGTCTTCAGCAGCTCCTCACGTACCTCGTCGACCGCGGCGGTGGTGAACACGAGCGGGGTGACCGGCCCGTCCATCGCCTCGTCGAGCTGGGCCACCACCTCGCGGGCCTCCTCGACCGAGGAGATGAACGGGATCAGGGTGCGCTCGAAGTGCACGTCGGGGAACTGGATGAGCAGCGCGTTGCCCATCGTCTCGGCGCTGATCCCGGTGCTGTCGGACAGGAAGAACACCGGGACGACGGCGTCCGGGTCGTGCTCCGGCAGGTCAGGCGTCATGCAGCACCTCTGGTCTTCCGCGTCGTTGCAGAAAGAGCGAGCTCGGGGGTGAGCATCCCCCGTCGGCGGCCTCCGGCGCACCTGCGCGGCCGCCGCCGACCCGGATGGCGCCGGCGGCCTCCCGATCAGGGCCGGGCGCCGCGCCAGCGCAGCACCTCCAGCGCCGCAGCGACGGCGATCGTGTTCTCCGCCAGCGGCCGCGGCAGGAGCTCCTCGGCGCGGGCCAGCCGGCGGAGCACCGTGTTGCGGTGGGTGAACAGCCGCGCCGCCGTTCGGGTGGCGTTGCCGAGCTCCCGGACGTAGACCCGCACCGTCTCGCGGGTGTCCGCCTCCGCCCCGAGCAGGCCGCCGAGGGTGTCGGTGAGGAACCCCTCGACCCGGTCGGGAGCGCTGGTGAGCAGCGCCACCAGCTGCACGTCCTCGTAGCGGGCGACCTGCTGCGGTGAGGTCAGCCGGTCGAGCATCTGCTGGGTGGTCGCCGCGTCCAGGTGACTGCGCCGGAAGCCCTCGACGTCGAGCCCCGGCCGTCCCACCGCCACCCGGACGTCGGGGGCACCGGCCAGCCCGGCGGCCACCGCGTCCACCTCGGGCGCACGGCCGATCGGCAGCCACACCCAGAGTGCGGTCGCACCGGCGACCACGGTCAACCGGCGGGTGGCGCCGCCGGCCCGCATCGCCGCCTCGGCCGCGGCCTCCAGCTGGCCGGAACCGGCGCCGGCGGCATCGCTCCAGACGACGACGGCGGTGTGCGGCCCGGTGAGGCCGTAGCCCAGCTGCGCCTCGGCCCGGGCCCGGGACAGCGGCGCGCCCTCCAGCAGCAGCGACACCGTGGCGCGGCGCTCGGCGTGCGCACCACGGGTCAGCTCGGCGCGCTCGGCGGCCATCCGGGCGGACACCGCGGCCACGGTGTCGTCGATGAACGTGCTGATCGACCGCGCCGACACGTCCAGCAGCTCACGCAGCTCGGCGGTGTCCGCGGTGAGCTGGAAGCAGATGTCCATCCACCGGCGCCAGGCGACCGCCTGGGCGGTGCGGTAGGCGTCCAGGCCCCGGTGGTCCAGCCCGCGTCGGACCAGGTCCCGGGCCCCCTCCAGCACCTCGGGCCCCAGGTCGACCGTCACCCGCTCACCGGGGCGCTGCACGTTGGCCGCCGCCCAGCGCAGCAGGTTGGCGCGGTTGGCCCGCCGGGCCCCCTCGGCGAGCACCGGGTCCTCGGCGACCGGGCGCATCCCGGACCCGCTCAACGCCGCGGTGTGCAGCTCCGCGACCCACTCGGCCCGGGGGTCCAGGGCGAGCTCCGCGCCACGCCGGAAGAGCTCCCGGACGGCCGGCGAGGGGGTGGGCCACTCGGAGGTCACCGGTTCATCGTGCACCCTCTGGCGTCGAGGATGGTGCGGATCGTGCTGGCGGAACGCTCTCCAGTCCCGGAAGGTCGAGACAGCGCCCTCCCTGCTGACCTGGAGCGACCATGAGCACCCCGACCGCCGTCGAGCACCTCGACGTCCTGATCGTGGGCGCCGGCCTCTCCGGCATCGGCGCCGCGTACTACCTGCAGCGCGACCACCCGCAGCGCTCCTTCGCGCTGCTGGAGGCCCGCGGCGCCACCGGCGGCACCTGGGACCTGTTCCGGTACCCGGGCATCCGCTCGGACTCCGACCTGCACACCTTCGGCTACGAGTTCGCGCCGTGGCGCGACCCGCAGTCCATCGCCGGTGCCGACCGGATCCTCGACTACCTGCGCGGCACCGCCGCCGAGCACGGCATCGATCGCCACGTGCGCTTCCACTCCCGGGTGGTCGCCGCCTCGTGGTCGTCGGCGCGGGCCCGGTGGACCGTCGAGGTGGAGCGCACCGACACCGGCGAGCGGACGGCGCTGACCTGCGGCTGGCTGTTCGTCGCCGGCGGCTACTACCGCTACGACGAGGGCTTCACCCCGCACTTCGAGGGGCGCGAGCGGTTCGGCGGCGAGATCGTGCACCCGCAGCACTGGCCCGAGGAGCTGGACACCGCGGGCAAGCGGGTCGTCGTCATCGGCAGCGGGGCCACCGCGGTCACCCTCGTCCCGGCGCTGGCGGAGACCGCCGCGAGCGTGACGATGCTGCAGCGCACGCCCAGCTACGTCATGCCGGTGCCGGCCGAGGACAAGCTGGCCAACCGGCTGCGCCGGGTGCTGGGCGAGGAGCGCGCCCACCCGCTGATCCGCCGCAAGAACATCGCCACGAGCCGGCTGGTCTGGCAGTTCTGCCAGCGGCACCCGGAGCGGGCCCGGAAGCTCATCCGCTGGGTCAACGCCAAGCAGCTCCCCGCGGGCTATCCGGTCGACGAGCACTTCAACCCGCCGTACGGCCCCTGGGACCAGCGGCTGTGCGCCGTCCCGGACGGCGACCTGTTCCGCGCGATCCGTGAGGACCGGGCCGAGGTCGTCACCGACCGGATCGTCACCTTCACCGAGACCGGGGTGCTGCTGGCGTCCGGCCGGGAGCTGCCGGCCGACGTGATCGTCACCGCCACCGGGCTGAACCTGCAGGCGTTCGGCGGGGTCCGGTTCACCGTCGACGGGAGCGAGGTGCGGCTGCCCGAGACCGTCGCCTACAAGGGGATGATGCTCTCCGGCGTGCCCAACCTCGCCTTCGCGGTCGGCTACACCAACAGCTCCTGGACGCTGAAGATCGGGCTGCTCTGCGAGCACTTCACCCGGCTGCTCACCCACCTGGACGCGCACGGGTACGACAGCGTCCGCCCCGAGCCCCGCGACCCGGAGATGCCCACCCGGCCGTTCCTCGACTTCGCCGCCGGCTACGTCCAGCGGGCCGTCCACCAGCTGCCGCGGCAGGGTGACCGGATGCCCTGGCTGACCTCGATGGACTACCGGTCGGACGTCAAGCTGCTCCGGGTCGACAGCGTCGTCGACCCGGAGCTCGTCTTCGCCCGCAGCGGCGCGGCCGAGCAGGTGGCCGCGTGAGCGCCGCGGACCTGGACCGGTTCGTCGACCTGCCCGCCGGGCCGCGGCTCTGCTACCGCACCGACGGCCCGGACGACGGCGTCCCGCTGCTGCTCGTCGCCGGCCTCGGCCTGGACCTCACCTCCTGGCCACAGCGGATGGTCGACGGGTTCACCGGCTACGGCTTCCGCGTCGTCCGCCTCGACAACCGCGACATCGGCCGCTCCAGCGTGATCGGCACCCGGTCCCCGGGGCGGCTGCGCCAGCTGCTGGCCCGGCCACGGCCGGACGCCTACGACCTCGCGGACATGGCGGCGGACACCCACGGGCTGCTGGAGCACCTGGACGTCGACCGCGCCCACCTGGTCGGCATGTCGATGGGCGGCATGATCGCCCAGACGCTCGCCGCGCGGCACCCGGACCGGGTCGCCAGCCTGACGTCGATCTTCTCCACCACCGGGAACCGGCGGATCGGGCAGCCGGCCCGGTCCACCCTGGCGCGGCTGGCGTAGGCGCCGGCGCGCACGGTCGAGGAGTCGGTCGAGCGCCACCTCGCCCTGCTGCGGCACATCGGCTCCCCGACCGCCCTGCCCGACGACGACCTGGAGCGGACCTGGGCGCTGGGGCTGTGGGAGCGGGGCGGCGGGGCGCGGGCCCGGGCCGGTGTGCCACGGCAGATCAGCGCGATCCAGGCCTCCGGCGACCGGACGGCGGAGCTGCGGCGGATCACCGCACCCACCCTCGTGGTGCACGGGTCGGCCGACCGGATGGTGCACCCGACCGGCGGCCGGGCGACCGCGGCCGCCGTCCCCGGCGCCCGGTTCGTCGAGCTCCCCGACCTGGGGCACCACCTGGCCCCCGGCGTCGTCGACCAGCTCGTCGAGCTCACCACCGACCTCGCCCGCAGCACCGGCGCCCCGCTCGCGCCGCTGGCACCGACAGGAGACCCCCGATGAGCAGCGTGCAGGGCAAGGTCGCCGTCGTCACCGGCGCCGGGTCGGGCATCGGCCGGCAGCTGGCCCTGGAACTGGCCCGGCGCGGTGCGCGCGTCGCGGTGTCCGACGTGGACGCGGACCGGTCCGCCGCGACCGCCGCCCGCGCCCGGGCACTCGGTGCCGAGGTGCACAGCGACGTCCTCGACGTCGCCGACCGCGCCGCCGTCCTGGCGTACGCCACCACGGTGGCCGACCACTTCGGCGTGGTGCACCAGATCTACAACAACGCCGGGGTCGCGGGCGGCGGCACGGTGCTGGACAGCGAGTGGGCCGACTACGACCGGATCCTGGGCATCAACCTCTTCGGCGTCCTGCACGGCACCAAGGCGTTCCTCCCCCACCTGATCGCCTCCGGGGACGGGCACGTCGTCAACGTGTCCAGCCTCAACGGGGTCATGGGCCAGGCATCGCTCAACGCCTACAGCGCGAGCAAGTTCGCCGTCCGCGGGTTCACCGAGTCCCTGCGCAGCGAGATGCTGCTGGCCGGGCACCCGGTGCAGGTGACCGTCGTCCACCCCGGTGGCGTCCGCACCGACATCTCCGCCGCGGCGCTGGCGCACTCCAGGCAGCACGGCACGGTCACGGCCGACGACGAGGCCCGGGCACGCATGTACGAGGAGAAGCTGCTCCGGATGCCCGCCGAGCAGGCGGCCCGGATCATCGTGGCCGGCGTGGCGGCCGGCCGCTCCCGGGTGCTGGTCGGCACCGACGCGAAGGTCGTCGACCTGCTGGTGCGGCTGCTCCCCGCCAGCTACCCGCGGCTGGCGGCCCTGGTCCAGCGGCGGGCGCTCCGGACCTGATCGGGCCCACGGTCCCTCACCCGAGCCGGGTGAGGGCGCGACGGTCGGTCGTCCGGGCGGCGTCGTCCTGGCGCACCGACGGTTCGGTCGTGCGGGCGACCAGGGCCAGGAGGGCCAGGCCGGCGACGACCCACCACGGGTTCGCGATCAGCGTCTCCTCCACCCCGGCCAGCGGGTCGGCCAGCCAGCCCAGCCGGTCCAGCGCCCAGGTCGTGGCGGCCACCAGCGCGATGAGCGCACCGGTGGTGCGGACGGCGGGGTACCAGCGGGTGCGCGAGAGCAGGTACAGCGAGGGGATGACCAGCGCGACGGTGAGCAGCTGGGCGAGTTCGACGCCGACGTTGAACGCCAGCAGCGCGGGCACCGAGGTGGCGCCGCCCAGCCCCAGGTCGGTGAGGATGCCGGCGAACGCCAGCCCGTGCACGAGGCCGAACCCGCCGGCCACCAGCACCTCGCCGCGGCGGGCCAGGGGGCGCAACGCGTGCACGGCGGCGACGCCCACCGACACCGCGATCAGCACCTCGACCGGCGCGCTGGGCGCGGTCACCCAGCCCAGCGCGGAGGCGAGCAGGGTCAGTGAGTGCCCGACGGTGAAGGCGGTGACCACGGCCAGCACCGAGTGTGCGGTGGGCCGCATCCCGTCCCGCCGGCGCCACCGGCCGGCGACGGCGGCCACCGGTGCGACCAGCAGCAGGGTGAGCAGGAACAGCAGGTGGTCGGCGCCCTCGAGCACGTGGTGCAGGCCGTACCCGACCATGTCGGTCAGTCCGGTGCCCAGACGGCCGTCGTCCCCGATGACGAGCGTGAGGTCGGTGGCGGTGAGCACGCCGGCGGTGGAGATGTCCCCCGCTGCGTCGGTCAGCACGACCACCGCCTCGTGCGAGGCATCGACCTCCAGGACGCCGTCGTAGCCGAGGGTGAACGCCGACGGGTCCGCGCTACCGGGGTCCAGCACGACGTCGACGCGGTAGGAGTCGATGCCCTCCACGGTCTCGCGCAGCACCGGCGACCAGGTCTCGGTCCAGGTGCCGTCGTCGGTGCCGGTGACGGTCAGGTGCTCGGCGAGGTAGCTGCTCACCTCGGCGTCGGTCGGCGAGCCACCGAGCACCCCGTCGAGGGTGTCAGCGGCGACGGAGACGGTCGCCTCGACCTGCTCCTCGCCGACCCGGACGGCGAGCGTGCTGCTGGTGAGGCTGTGCGCCTGGGCGGCGCCGGCGGTGAGCAGTGTCAGGCCCCCGGCCAGCACGCCGGTCAACACACCGGTCAGCGCGGTCACGGCCAGGGCACGGGTGGGACGCGTCGTCATGCCGTCGACCGTGTCCGGCTGGGCTGTGCCCGGGCTGAGGACGGCGTGTGGGTCGTCCAGGAAGAACTCAGCGAGCACACAGCGAGCACAGGCGGAGCGCAGAGGAGGCCCGTCCAGCGTGGTCGGCACACCACCCGGTCGTCCCACGACGACCCCGACCGACAGGACTCCCCCGTGAAGATCCGCACCACCGTGGCCGCCCTGGCTCTCTCCCTCGCCCTCCCCCTGGCCGCCTGCGGGACCACCGACGACGCAGCCACCGCCAGCACGTCGACCACCTCCACCGAGTCGACCAGCTCCACGGACGCGACGCCCGAGGAGGCCGGCTTCGGCGGCGGGATGCCCGGCGGCGGCCAGGGCGGCCCCGGCGGGTCGGTCGACGTCTCCTCGGTCACCACCGAGGAGGAACTGGTCGAGCTGGTCCAGGACGCCTACGGCGACCCGAGCCTGGACCTGCACCGCGGTCACCAGCCGGTGGAGGACGTCCTCGACGAGGTCCTCGGCATCACGCACGAGGAGCTGCACGTCCGGATGGAGGCCGGGCAGGGCCTGGCCGAGGTCGCCGAGGACCTGGGCATCGACCCGCAGGAGCTCATCGACGGCATGGTGGCGAAGTACGCCGTGGCGATCGACACGCTGTTGGCCGACGGCACGATCACCGAGGAGGAGGCCGACCAGTACCTCGCCGACCTCGAGACGGCCTTCGAGTTCCGGGTCACCTGGGACGGCGAGGCGGCGACGCCGACCTACACCGGACTGTCCGCCTGACCCGGGCCGGGAGCCACTGAACCCGGGCTGGCGTGCAGGGGCCGGTGGAGGGCGGGACGTGCCACGATGCCGTCCGTGGAGCCCAGCGGAGTCGAGCAGGTACGCCGGCGGATCACCGCGACCTCGGCCGAGGCCGTGGTCGCGGAGAGCAGGCAGCGCGCCGAGGAGATCGCCGAGCTCGGTGCCTTCCTCGCCCTCGCCGACCACCCGGAGTGGCGCGAGGGGCTGCTGGCCGGTGTCCCGCTCGCGGTCAAGGACAACCTGGACACCCGGGACCTGCCCACCACCGGAGGGACGCCGGCCCTGCGGGACTCCCGGCCGGGTCGCGACCACCCTGCCGTGGCACGGCTGCGCGCGGCCGGCGCCGCCGTGATCGGCAAGACCAACCTGCACGAGCTGGCCCTCGGGATCACCAGCAACAACGCCGCCTTCGGGCCGGTGCGCAACCCGCACGACCCGACCCGCTCGGCCGGGGGCTCCTCGGGTGGGTCCGCCGTGGCGGTCGCGACCGGGGTCGTGCCGATCGCGCTCGGCACCGACACCGGCGGGTCGCTGCGGGTGCCGGCCGCGCACTGCGGCGTCGTCGGGTGGCGCCCCACGACCGGCCGCTGGGGCACCGGCCGGGTCGTGCCCATCTCACGCACCCGGGACACCGCCGGAGTGCTCGCCACCTCCGTCGCCGACGTCGCACTCGTCGACGAGATCGTCACCGGGGAGTCCGCCGCGAGGCCGTCCGGCCGCCCGCTGCGGCTGGGCGTCCCCCGCGAGGGCTTCTACGACGACCTGCACCCCGAGGTCGCCCGCTGCACCGAGCAGGCGCTCGAGCGCCTGGCCGCCGCCGGTGTCGAGCTCGTCGAGGTGCAAGTCGTCGGCGGTCACACGCTGGACGAGGAGTGCGGCTTCCCCATCGTGTTCTTCGAGATCGCGCAGGACCTGCCGGCCTACCTGGCGACGCTGCCCGGACCCGAGAGCGCGCTCACCCTGGCCGACGTGCTGGCGCAGGTGGCGTCGCCGGACGTCCGGGGTGCGCTCGAGGCCGCCACGAGCGGGGTCGTCACCGAGGAGGTCTACCTCCAGGCGATGACCACCCGCGACCGCCTGCGCGCCGCCTACGCCGCGGCCCTGCAGCCCCCCGGCGCGCAGCGGCTCGATGCCCTCGTCTACCCGACGGTGCCCCTGCCCCCGCCGCCGCTCGGGGACGACGAGACGACCGAGCTCAACGGGCGCCAGGTGCCGGTCTTCCTGACCACGATCCGCAACACCGGTCCCGGCTCCACGGCGGGCATGCCCGCCCTCTCCCTGCCGGCGGGGACGACGCAGGCCGGCCTGCCGATCGGCATCTCGCTGGAGGCCCTGCCGGGTGAGGACGCCGCCCTGCTGGCGAGCGCCCGACGGGTGGAGGCCGCGCTGGCGGGCGACTGAGCACTGCCCGGGCGCTCGGCCGAGCGCGCCGGCGCGCTCATCGCTGGGCCGCCGGACGGAGGACGATCTCGTTCACGTCGACGTCCGCGGGCTGGGCCAGGGCGTAGGAGATCGCGCCGGCCACGGCATCGGCCGGGATGCTGCGCGCCCGGTAGCCGCGCATCAGCTCTCGGGCACCCGGGTCGGAGATGGTCCCGGCGAGCTCGGACTCGGTGACGCCCGGCGAGATGGTGGTGACCCGGATGCTGGGGTCGGCCTCCTGGCGCAGCCCCTCGGTGATCGCCCAGGCCGCGTACTTGGTGCCGCAGTAGACCGCGGCCGTCGGCGACACCGCGTGCGCCCCGATCGAGGCCAGCGTGACGACGTGGCCACTCCCCTGCCGCTGGAAGTGCGGCAGGACCGCGGCGATGCCGTACAGCAGACCACGCACGTTGACGTCGATCATCCGGTCCCACTCGTCGACCAGCAGTGCATCGAGGCGGGACAGCGGCATCAGGCCGGCGTTGGCGACCAGGACGTCGAGCCGCCCGTGCCGGTCGACGATGCCCGCGACGGCGGCCGCCGTCGCCGCTCGGTCGGTGACGTCGAGCTGCAGGGGCTCGACCCGGCCGCCGGTCGCGGCGCACTCGGCGGCCAGCTCGGTCAGCCGCTCGGTGCGGCGGGCGGCCGCGACGACCAGGTGGCCCTCTGCGGCGAGCCGCCGGGTGGTCGCCGCGCCGATGCCGCTGCTGGCGCCGGTGACGAGGACGACCCGTGCGGTGGTCGGGGTGCTGGTGGTCGGGTTGCTGATCGTCATGGTGCTCCTCCTGCGTCCGGGGTGTGCCGCCACCGTCGTCCGGACAGGTCGGCTGCGAGGTGCCGCCGTCCTCCTGGGTGCACGGCTCCCACCCAGGCGGCCTCCCCGGCACCTACGGTCGGGGGCATGTCAGCAGGTGAACTGGGTGAGTTCCTCCGCGCGCACCGGGCGCTGGTCACGCCCGCCCAGCTGGCGCTCGCGCCGGGGCTGAACCGCCGGGTCCCAGGACTGCGCCGCGAAGAGGTGGCGCTGCTGGCGGGGGTGAGCGTCGACTACTACGTCCGGCTGGAGCAGGGCCGCGAGCGCCACCCGTCGGTGCAGGTGCTGGACGCGCTCAGCAGCGTGCTGCTGCTCGGCGACGACGCGCGCCTGCACCTGTACCGGCTGGCCGACATCGCACCCCGCCCGCTCACCGACCGGTCCCCGGAGCGGGTCGACCCCGACCTCGTGCAGCTCATGGACGCCTGGCCGGGGAACCCCGCGTTCGTGCTCGGCCGCACCTACGACGTGCTGGCGTGCAACCGGCTGGGCGCGGCACTGCTGGCACCGCTGACCCACTCGGACAACCTGCTGCTGAACGTGTTCCTCGACCCGGCCGCCCGGCAGTTCTACGCCGACTGGTCGCGGGCGGCGGTCAACACGGTGGCGGGCTTCCGGCTGCAGTACGGGGCTCTGCCCGACGATCCCCGCGCCCGGCACCTGGTCCGCCACCTGACCGACGAGAGTCCTGAGTTCAGGCGGATCTGGGCCCGGCAGGAGGTGCGGGGGAAGAGCGCGGAGGTCAAGACGTTCCTGCACCCCGACGTCGGCCGGCTGAGCCTGCGCATGCAGACCCTCGACGTGCGCAGCTCGCCCGGCCAGCAGCTCGTCGTCTACCTCGCCGATCCCGGCTCCACCGACGCCGACGCGGTCCAGCTGCTGGGCACGCTCGCCGCTGACCGGGAACAGGGCGTCCGCGACCGCTGACCTCCGTCGTCCTGGCAGGTCAGCGCGGCCGGCGGATGCCCGGGAGAGCGGACCTCGGTCAGGTCCGCGTGGGCGTCGTGCGACCCGGCCGCCGGTCGACCCAGGAGATCATCGCGGCGACCACCAGGAGGAGCGAGGGCACCAGGAGCCCGAAGCCGACGCCGAGCGCCGTGACCAGCGACCACACCAGTGACGCCACCGCGAGGACCGAGACGACCGCCGGGGCCAGCATCGTCCGGCTGGCGCACTCGACCCACAGCGCCACGGCCGCGAACACCGCCGGCACGCCGAACAGGATGAGGGCGACCGAACCACTGTCCTCCCACACGGCCGGGCCCTGCCAGGCCGAGTAGCCCAGGACGCCCACGAGCGAGACAGCGGTCAGCACGCACGCTCCCGGAGAGGAGAGAGCCATGCCCAGTCCTCCCTCGACGTCTGTGCGAACCGTCCTCGTGCACACGCTCGCCACCACTCTCCTCCCATCTGCCGACGCGGCCAACGCGCGAGGCCATGCGCAGTGGAGGGCGACGGTGCGGTCGGGGACAGTGTCGGGATGGAGCGTCCGCACGCCGTCCTCAGCGCGCGCGACCGGCTCCCCCGGCGGCACTTCCTGCGTACCGCCCGGCTGAACGCCGTCGGGTTCAGCGCGCTCGGTGGAGCGTGCCTGGTCGCGGCGGCCACCGGTGCGCTGGCGTCGCGGAGGACGGGCCGGCCACCGGCTGTCGGGGCGGCGCTCGGACCGGCCGTCGTCCTGACCGGCCTGGTCACCCTCGACCGACGGAGGTGGGCCGGCACGACCACGGGCTTCTCGTTCACCGACGACGCCGCGACGACCCGGGCGGTGGCCGACCAACTGGCCGCCCGCGGCCTGCCGGTGATCGTCGAGGAACACCCTCCGGGGAGCCCCGCCCTGCGCTACGCCCACCGGCATGCCCGGCGGGTGCACGCCGCACTCGAAGGCCTCGGGATCCCCGCGCCCCGCCCCTGACCCGGTGGTCGTGCCGACCGGCCCGACCGCTCGTCGGTCAGGCCGGTCGCTGGCCCCGGGACCGACCGGGGACCCCGGTCGACCTGCGCAGGATGAGCTCCGAGGGCACGACCAGTTCGGGGGCGTGGTCCCGAGGCTGCTCCATCGAGTTCAGCAGGATCTCGACCGCCGCGCGCCCGACGTCGGCGTGCGCACCACCGAGCGTGGTCAGGGTCGGGGTGCACAGGTCGGCGGCGAAGATGTCGTCGAACCCGACCACGCTGATGTCCTGCGGCACCTGGATCCCGCGGTCGGCCAGGCGCCGCAGGACGCCGATCGCGAGCAGGTCGTTGTGCGCGATGGCCGCCGTCGCCCCGGTGGTCAGCGCCGCGTCGGCGGCCGCGCCCCCGCTGGCCACGGTCGGCGCGAACGGCCCCATGCGCTGCGCACGCAGGCCCAGCTCCGCCGCGGCCGCACGGATCGCCGCCCAGCGACTGGCGGCCATCCACGAGTTGCGCGGGCCGGCGAGGTAGACGACCGAGTCGTGTCCGAGGGACGCCAGGTGGGCGACCATCTGCCGACACCCCTCGGCGTGCTCCAGCACGACGCTGGCGAGTCCGGGCACCCGGCGGTTGACCACGACCACGCGGTGGCCGGCGGCCAACTGCAGCAGGTCCTCCGCGGGCTGACGGCTGGCGGCCAGCAGGAAGCCGTCGACCGACCGGGTCAGCCGGTGGATCTGCTCCAGCTCGATCCGCGGGGACTCCTCCGCGTTGACCAGCACGAGCGTGTAGCCGGAGGCCTTCGCGCGCATCTCCGCACCCCGGATGAGCTCGAAGAAGTGCGGGTTGGTGATGTCCGAGACGACCATCGCCACGGTGCGCGTCCGGCGGGACACCAGCGCCCGCGCGTGCGGGTTGGGCTGGTAACCGAGGCGCCGGGCGACCTCCAGGACGTGCTCCCGCGTCGCGGCCCCGACCCGGTCCGGGTTGCTGAACGCCCGCGACACCGTGGACGTCGCGACGCCGGCGGCCTGGGCCACGTCGTAGATCGTCGAGCTCCTCATGTGCACATCACGGTCAGGTTACGAGGGTGTGGCAACACATGGCAACCGTTTGCCGTCTGACCGCCGACCTTCGTACGGTCCCCCGGTGCTGTGACGGGCAGCACAAGAGCTGGTGGAGGGGCTGACGATGACCGGAACTGGCGGGAGCACCACCGCCCGGCGGGGACCGACGTGGATCTCGGTGATCACGAAGGTGGAGCTCGGGCTGGCCGCGACGGCGCTGGCGGTGTTGTTCGTCCTGGTGCTCGTGCAGGCCGCCCAGCGCTACCTGCCGGTCGGCGGCTGGTCGTGGACCGGCGAGCTGGCGCGGTTCTGCCTGGTGTGGGTCACGTTCACGGTGGCCGGGGTGTTGGTCACCACCGACTCCCACATCGCCCTGCAGCTCGTCGACAACGTGAAGAACCCGAAGGTCGTCCGCTTCGTGCGGGTCCTGGCCAGCGCCATCGTCGCGGTGATCGGCGCCGGCTTCGCGGCGGAGGCCTGGGAGCTGATGTCCTCGCAGGGGCAGCTCAAGTCGCCGTCCCTGCGGATGCCGCTGACCTTCCTGTACCTCTTCCCCTTCCTCGGCTTCCTCAGCACCGCGATCCGCGGCGCCGTGGCCGCGGTGGTCTTCGCCGTCCGCGGCGTGCCGGCTCCGGTCGGGACGACGGAGGTGCGGCCGGCATGAGCCTCCTGCTGCTGACCATCGCGATCGTCGCCCTGCTCTTCATCCGGGTCCCGGTGGCGTTCGCGTTCCTCGGTCCCTCGCTGGCCTACATGCTGCTCACCGGGCAGTCCCTCGGCCTCAGCCTCCGGCTGATCGTCAACGCGACGGCCAGCTTCCCGCTGCTCGCGGTGCCCTTGTTCATCCTGCTCGGCGTCATCGCCAACCGGGGCGGCATCGCCGACCGGCTCTTCGACTTCGCCCTGGCGCTGCTGGGCCGGGTGCGCGGCGGTCTGGGCTACGTGAGCGTCGGCGTGAGCCTCGGCTTCTCCTGGATGAGCGGTTCCGCCGTGGCCGACGCCGCCGCCCTGGGGAAGATCCAGATCCCGGCCATGGTGCGCAACGGGTACCCGCTCCGCTTCGGTCTGGGCGTCACCGGTGCCGCCTCGCTGATCGCGCCGGTGATGCCGCCGAGCATCCCCGCGGTCATCTTCGCCGGGCTGGCCGCGGTCTCGACCGGTGGGCTGTTCGCCGCCTCCGTCGTGCCGGCGCTGCTGATGGCCTTCGGCCTGTGCGTCGTCGTCTTCATCCTGGTGCGCAAGCAGCCGGACATCGTCCGGACCGACTTCTCGATGCGCCGGCTGGTCGTCACCGGACGACGGGTGATCGGCCCGATCCTCGCCCCGGTGATCATCCTGGGCGGCATCCTGGGCGGCTTCTTCACGCCCACCGAGGCCGCGGCCGTCGGCGTCGCCTACATGCTGCTGCTCTGCCTGGCCTACCGGAGCCTGAAGGTCCGGGAACTGCCGAAGGTGCTCACCGAGACGGTGACGACGACCGGCGCGATCATGCTGATCGTCTCCTCGGCGTCCCTGCTCGGCTACATCCTGGCCCGCGAGCGGGTTCCCCAGATGCTGGCCGAGAACGTCTTCGGGTTCACCGAGAACGCCACGGTCTTCCTGCTGATGACCGCGATCCTGATGCTGGTCCTGGGCACGGTGGTGGACCCGACCGCCGTCCTGGTGCTGGTCGTGCCGATCCTGCTGCCGATCAGCGCGAGCTTCGGCGTCGACCCGATCGTGCTCGGCGTGCTGATGATCGTCGCGCTGATGATCGGCCTGCTCACCCCACCGGTCGGCACCGTGCTCTACGTCCTCAGCTCGGTGGCCGAGACGAAGGTCAGCGAGGTCTTCCGCGGCTGCCTGCCGTTCATCGTCCCGCTCGTGGTGATCCTCGGCCTGATCATCGCCTTCCCCGACGCGGTCCTCTGGCTGCCGGGGGTGCTGGGCCTGTGACCGGCTCCGCACCGCAGACGGGCGCACCCGCCCCGCGCCGGTCCTTCCTCGCCGGGCTCCTCGGGCAGGGCATCGGTCCCTCGCTCTCCCCCGAGCTGCACGAGCGGGAGGGCGCCCGCCAGGGACTGCGCTACACCTACAAGACCGTCGAGCTGCCGGACGACGCCCTGCAGCCGGACCACCTGCGGCGCCTGCTGCGCGCCGCGGTCGAGCTCGGCTTCGACGGGCTCAACGTCACCCACCCGGTCAAGCAGGTGATGGCACCGCTCGTCGACGACCTGGCGCCGGAGGCCGCCGCCATCGGCGCGATCAACACGATCGTGATCGAGGACGGTCGCACGCGGGGTCACAACACCGACGTGACCGGCTTCGCCGCTGCTCTGCAGGCCGGGCTGCCCGGGGTCGCGCTGGAGCGTGTCGTCCTCATCGGCGCGGGCGGTGCGGGAGGCGCGGTCGCGCACGCCCTCGCCGGCCAGGGCGTCGAGCAGCTGTCGGTGGTCGACCGCGACGCGGTGCGCGCCGAGCAGCTGATCGGCGCGCTCGCGGCAGCCGGCAACCAGGTGTCGACGGCGGTGTGCGCGCCAGAGGAGCTGCCCGACCTGCTCGCCGGCGCATCCGGTCTGGTGAACGCCACCCCGATGGGGATGGCGGCCCACCCGGGCACCCCGGTTCCCGCCGGCCTGCTGCGCCCGGACCTCTGGGTCGCCGACATCGTCTACCGACCGCTGCTGACCGAGCTCGTGCGGGAGGCGACCGCCTTGGGGTGCCAGGTGATGACCGGCGCCGGGATGGCCGTGAACCAGGCCGCCGACTCCTTCGAGCTCTTCATCGGCCGTGCTGCGGCTCGGCCGGCCATGTTCGCCGACTTCGACGCGCTCGTCGCCGCCGAGGTCAACGGCGACGACCCGTCCGGCAACCCACCACCAGGCACCCCGACCACCCGACCGACCGAGCACTGAGAATCCCAACGAAGGGAAAGACCATGCCCAACCGTCCCCTCCCCAAGCGCCCGCTCCTCGCGGCCTCCGCCCTGCTCCCGCTCCTGCTCGCCACCGCCTGTGGCGGCGACGACGCCGGCGGCGGGGACGCCGGCGGTGGCGGCGGCGAGGTGGAGCTGACGCTCGCGCACAGCTACACCGAGGCACAGCCGCAGCACCGGTGCGGTGCCCAGGTCATCGCCGACGAGGTCGAGGCCGCCGACGTCGGTGTGACCGTGGAGCTCTTCCCGAGCAGCCAGCTCGGTGGTGACGCCGACCGCATCCAGTCGGTGATCTCCGGTGACATCGACCTCGACATCCAGGGCGCCTCGGCGCTCGGGGCGGTCTACGAGCCGATGAGCGTCGTCGACGCGGCCTACGCGTTCGACGACGGCGAGCACCTCGCCCGGTTCTTCGGCAGCGACGCCTCCGACGAGCTGACCCAGGGGTTCGCCGACTCCACCGGCGCCAGCGTGCTCGGTGCCTGGTCCGCCGGCGCCCGGCACTTCACCGCCGGCCAGCCGATCCGGGAGCCCGCCGACCTGGAGGGCCTGCGGATGCGGTTCCCCAACTCGCCGCAGTACCTGATGAACGCCCGCGCCCTGGGTGCGGACCCGACCGAGGTGGCCTACGAGGAGCTGTACCTGGCTCTGCAGCAGGGCATCGTCGACGGTCAGGAGAACCCGATCGTCAACATCGACGCCCAGAACCTGGGTGAGGTGCAGGACTACCTGAGCCTGTCCGCGCACCAGGAGAACTCCAACCTGGTCATCGCCGGCCCGGGCGTCGAGGAGCTCTCCGACGAGCAGCGGGAGGCGCTCGACGCCGCGGTGGCCGCGGCCGTCGAGCAGGTCCCCGAGTGCGTCGCGGAGGACGAGCAGCAGGTCCTCGACGAATGGACCTCCGGCGGGGAGTTCGAGGTCGTGGAGGACGTGGACGTCGACGCCTTCCGCACCCGGGCCGAGGAGTACCTGCGGGCCAACCTGAGCGAGGAGCAGCTCGGCGTCTACGAGGCGATCCGCGACTCGGCCGAGTGACCGACGCTCTCCGCACCCAGCCCCGGGGCGACTCCGCGCAGGAGCGCCCCGGGGCGGTGGTGCAGACCTTCCGGGGCCCGGTGCACCCCGACCACCTCGGGTCGACGCTGGTGCACGAACACGTCTTCGTCGGCAGCCCGGAGCTCGACCTCAACCACCCGCACCCGGAGTGGGAGCCGGACACCGCCGTCGACCGGGCCGTCACCGCCCTGACCCGGTTGCGCGATCTCGGCGTCCGGACGGTGGTCGACCTGACCGTCCTGGGCCTCGGCCGGGACGTCGCCCGCCTGGTGCCGGTGGCCGAACGGGCCCCGGTGCACCTGATCGCCTCGACCGGCTACTACACCTCGAACGTGCTGCCGCCCTTCTTCCGCACCCACGGGCCGGGGCTGCTGGTCGACGGCCCCGACCCGCTCATCGAGTTCTTCGTCCAGGACATCGAGGAGGGCATCGCCGGCACCGGCGTGCGGGCCGGGATGCTCAAGGTGGTCACCGACGAGGAGGGCATCACCACCGACGTCGCCCGGGTGATGACGGCCGCCGCGGTGGCCCACCAGCAGACCGGCGTCCCGATCACCACCCACAGCCGGCCCGCGCTGCGCAACGGGCTGGAGCAGCAGTCCTTCCTGCGGGAGCACGGCGTCCCCCTCGACCGGGTCGTGATCGGCCACTCCGGGGACACCGAGGACCGCACGTACCTCCGGCTGCTGATGGACGCCGGCTCGACCATCGGCATGGACAGGTTCGGGATGGAGCACGTCCTGCCCGACGAGCGCCGGGTCGCCACCGTGCTGGCGCTGCTGCGGCTGGGCTACGCCGACCGGATGGTCCTCTCCCACGACGCAGCCTGCTTCAGCCGCGTCACGCCGCCCTCGTGGCGCGCGGTCCACGCACCGCACTGGCGCTTCGAGAACATCCCCACGCGGGTGGTCCCGATGCTGCTCGCCGGCGGCGCCAGCGAGGACGACGTCCACCGGATGACGGTGGTCAACCCGGCCCGACTGCTCACCCCACACCCGAGGAGGCCGTCATGAGCTCGGTGCTCGTGCTCAACGGCCCGAACCTGGACCTGCTCGGCACCCGCAAGCCGGAGGTGTACGGCTCGGCCACGCTGGCCGATGTCGAGCAGTTGTGCCGGGAACGGGCGGCCGAGCTCGGGCTGGACGTGGAGTTCCGGCAGTCCAACCACGAGGGCCAGCTCATCGACTGGGTGCACGAGTGGGGCCGGCGCGTCCGGGACGGCCAGGCGATCGGCGCCGTCTACAACCCGGGCGCCCACGCGCACACCTCCATCGCCCTGCGGGACGCGATCGAGGGGGTGGAGCTGCCGGTGGTCGAGGTCCACATCTCGAACGTGCACGCCCGCGAGCAGTTCCGGCACCACTCCTACATCTCCCCCGTCGCCCGGGGCGTCGTCGTCGGTCTCGGGGTGCTCGGCTATCCCTTGGCGCTCACCGGTCTCGCTGAACTGACCCGAGCGCGGCGCTGACCGGGGGTCAGCCCGCCCCGAGCCGGCGGGCGCGGGCCCGGGGGTGCTCGAGCATCTGGTCGACCAAGCCGTGCAGGTGGTGCAGCCGGGCGACGGGGTCGTCGGTGAGCAGGCCGACGGAGTCGTCGCCCCCGAGCGCGACCGGCACGTGCGGCGGCAGCGTGGCGAGCAGCCCGGCCACGGTCTCACCGGCGTGCTCGACCTGGCGCGCGCTGACCCGGACGTAACCCAGGGTCTCCCCGAGCACGTCGACGGCCGCCTCGACCTCGCCGGGCGCGCAGCTGCCCACCGGCACGTCCAGGACGACCCCACCGCCACTCGGCCCGACGACGGCGGCCGCGTCGGCGAGCAGGTCCGGACGGTCGACCGGCAGCGGTGCGAGCAGCGGCAGGAGCCGGTACGGGCGGGCCTGCTCGACCAGCCGACCGAAGACCTCGACCCGCTCGGCGACGCGTCGTCCGGCCGCGTCGTCCGCGCTGAACCGGGCGGTCACGTACCGGGCGCCGAACCGGGCCCCCAGGTCCAGCACCCGGCCGTGCGCGGCGTGCACGTGGTCGTCGGGCAGGGTGCCGCCGAGCTGGACGCGGCCGACGTCGAGCACCGTCACCCGGGTCTCGAGGAGCTCGTCGACGAGTCGCAGCAGGTTCCGTTCCCCCGCGCCGCCGGACCACCAGGGCTCCACCTCGGCCACGGCCCCGACGTGCAGGCCGATCGAGTCCCAGCCGCTGCCGGCCAGCAACTCGGCGAGCTCGGCGGGGTCGCGGGGGTGCACCACCGACTGGTGCACGGCCAACCGGTTCACGGCACGTCCGTCCTCTCTGCTCCGGGGCGCCGGACCGGCGTCACCGTGGGCGACCGCCGCTGGCGGCGGTGGGCTGCCATCCTGACCGGCGCATCGGCGTTCCCGAACCCGTCGTAGCCCCCCAGCCGCTGCACGACCACGACGAACAGCCGGTCGCCGAGCACCTCGGTCGCCAGGTGCAGGCAGGCGCCGTACGCGTCCTCCTCGTACATCAGCCCGTGCTGCCGGACGGCCGTGAGCAGGTCGGCGGGGAGGTCGAAGCGGGCCTCGAGGTCGTCGGCGTAGTTGTCCGGCAGCCGGAGCAACGGGGCGCCCGCGGCCTGCAGCCGCTGCGCCGTCTCCACGACGTCGTCGGTGGCGAAGGCGATGTACTGCGGCTCGGGGACCCGAGGCGCCCAGCCACCGCGGCGCAGCGACGAGGCAGAGAGCGTCAGCCGCACCGCCCGGTCGGGCCCGGTCACCGCCCGGGTGCGCACCAGGCCGAAGGGGGCGGCCAGCTCGGTCACCTGCTGCGGCTCCAGGCCCAGCACGGCCCGGTAGAACAGCCCGGCCTCGTCGAAGGAGTCGAACGGCTGGGTCAGCGCCACGTGGTCGGTCCCGGTCAGGCCGGCGCCCGGCGCGGGTGTGACACCGGTGGGCAGGAAGTCGGCCGGCCACCCGTCGGCCACCGTGCGGGTGAAGAAGACCTCCGTCCCGTCCGGAGCGGCGACCGCGGACAGGTCCGCCTCCGCTGCACCGCGGGTCCGGGGCAGCACCGGGGCGCTCATCGCCTCGGCACGGACGGCCGAGCGCACCGGGTCGCTGCTCTCCAGGCCCAGGGCGGAGACCACGGCCTCCCCGAGCGCATCGGGCCGGACGACGGAGGCGTTGAGCAGCACCCTCGCCGCCCCCTGCTCCCACAGCTGCACCGGCTTGGACCGGTGCTGACCGCTGTGCGTGAACCCGAGGGTCGTCAGCACCTCCCCGACCTGCGGCCCGGAGACCCCGTCGACGGCCAGCTCGGTGAACGACCAGCCGGACAGCGCCGGCGCGGCCGGTGGCGGATGGACGCCGGCGGCGGGATCGCCCAGCGCGAGCGCCTCCTCGAGCCACTGCAGCGAGCGCATGGCGTCGACCGCGGTGCGGGCCGGATCGGACTGCCGGTACACGTCGTTGAAGACCTCCAGCGACCACGGCCCGCGATACCCGGTCGCGAGGACGGCGCCGAGGAAGCCGGACAGGTCGAAGGCACCCTGCCCAGGGAACAGACGGTGGTGCCGGCTCCACTGCAGCACGTCCATCGTCAGCTGGGGGGCGTCGGCCAGCTGGAGGAAGAAGACCTTCTCCCCCGGAACGGCGGTGAAGCCGCGCGGGTCACCACCGCGGGAGAGGACGTGGAAGCTGTCCAGGCACAACCCCAGCGCAGCGGAGTCGGCCCGGCGGACGGCATCCCAGGACGCCTCCCAGGTCGAGACGTGCTGGCCCCAGGCGAGCGCCTCGTAGGCGATCCGCAGTCCCCGCCGCTCGGCCCGGCCCGCAGCGGTCGACAGCTGCTCGGCGAGCTGGTCGACGTCGGCGACGGCGTCGGGTGCGACCGAGGAGCAGACCAGCACGGTGTCCACGCCCAGCGCGCCCATCACGTCGAACTTCCGCTCCGCACGCCGCAGATTGGCGGCGAACCGCGTGGGATCGGTGGAGTCCAGGTCCCGGAACGGCTGGTACAGGTCGATCGACAGACCGAGGTCGGCGCAGCGCGCGGCCAGCTCGGCCGGCGGCCAGGGCGAGGCGATCAGGTCGGGCTCGAAGACCTCGATGCCGTCGAAGCCCGCGGCCGCGGCCGCGGTGAGCTTGTCCTCCAGGGTCCCCGACAGGCAGACGGTGGCGATCCCCCGGCGTGGGTGCCGGGCGCCCGCGAGGTGAGGTGGACGAGCTGCTGGCATGGACCCTGCCCTCTTATGTACCAAGTGGTGAGTTACCGACCACCCGACCACATCGGACGTCGGGGCGCCAGTCCCCCCGCCGGGGCCGGAGGCCCGGTCGCCGGGTCCGCTCCGCGCAGGCCGTTGCATAGGCTCCGCCGCACGTCCGCCCAGGCAGGAGGAGCCCGTGACCGCGCGCCGACCGGAGAGCGAGCCGTGCACCGACGCCGCTGCGGCGCGCCCGGTGGAGCGCACCCGGGACGCCGACCGGACCCGGGCGGAGATCCTCGCCGTCGCCACCGCGGAGTTCGCCGACCGCGGGTACGCCGGGGCCCGGGTCAACGAGATCGCCGAGAAGCTGAGCACGACCAAGCGGATGATCTACTACTACTTCGGCGGCAAGGAGCAGCTCTACGTCGCGGTGCTGGAGCAGGCCTACGGTCGGATCCGGGCGCTGGAGCAGCAGGTGGACGTCGAGCACCTCGAGCCGGTCGCGGCGATCCGCGAACTGGCCGGGCTCACCTTCGACCACCACGAAGCGCACCCGGAGTTCATCCGGCTGGTGAGCATCGAGAACATCCACCGGGCCGCGCACCTGGCCGGCTCCCCCGCGCTGGCCGGCCTGGCCGACCCGGCCGTCGACGTCCTGGGCGCCATCCTGCAGCGCGGCCGGGACGACGGGCTGTTCCGGGACGACGTCGACGCGCTCGACGTGCACCAGGTGATCAGCGCGTTCTGCGTCTTCCGGACCGCCAACCGGCACACGTTCCGGGCCATCTTCGACCGCGACATGCTCGACCCGGCGACCCGCGCGCACCAGCGGAAGCTGCTCGGCGACCTCGTCGTCGCCCACCTCACCGCACGCTGACGCCCCCTCCGCACCCACGGAGTCCCGGTGCGCACCTCGGGCGCGTCCCCGGGATGTCGTGGACGTATGCGCAGGCGGAGACGGTCGGGCAACGCCCGCTCCCGTGCACTGGCATCGGTCCAGCAGTTCCCGATGCCGCCTCGGCTCCGCCGAGCGGGGAGGAGTCCCACGATGACGCCCACCCACCACCCGTCCGCCGTCCGGGCGAGCGGGACGCCCGCTGCCCCTGGCTCCCCGCGGTCCCGGCGACCGGGGCTGCTCCTGGTGGCCGCGGTCGCCGTGCTGTTCGCGGTCGGCTGGATCACGCTCGGTCCGGCCGGGTTCATCGCCGATGCCCGCCGCACGGTGATGGCCGGGGTCGAGGCGTTCGCCGCGCCCTGGCCGGGCAGCGTGCACCGGGCCGAGGTCGAGGCGGTGGCGAACGGGCTGCTCTTCGTGCCGGTGGGTGCGCTGGCCGCACTGGCCCTGCGGCGCCGCGGTCCGGTGCTGCCCGTGGCCCTCGGCGCGGCGACGTCGGTGGTGGTCGAGCTGGCGCAGACCGCGCTGCCCGGCCGGGTGCCCGACCTCGCCGACGTGGCCGCCAACACCACCGGCACGGTCCTGGGGGTCGCGGTCACCAGCGTGCTCCGGGCCGCCGCGCGCCGCTCGCGGCGGCCCGGCGCTGGCCGTCCCGGGCGGGGGCTGGTCGCTGCGCTGCTCGCCGCGCCCCTGCTCCTCGCCGCGACGGCCGGGTGCTCGTCCGGAGGCACGCCGGCCGGTGCCGCCGGACCACCGGTGCAGGGTGCGTCGCCGAGCAACGCCATGACCGCCGAGAACGGCCACGTCGTCGACGGGGAGGAGCTCTCGGCGTTCGCCGACGTCCCGGCCCTCACCAACCTCGACAGCGCACTGCGCACGGCGGTCCAGGACGCGGCCCGGGACGCGACGGCCGGCGGGATCCGCTTCCACGTGTCCAGCGGGTGGCGCAGCGCTGCCTACCAGCAGGCGCTCTTCGACGCCGCGGTGCAGCAGTACGGCAGCCCCGAGGCCGCCCGGGAATGGGTCCTCCGCCCCGACGAGTCCTCCCACGTCACCGGCGACGCGGTCGACGTCGGGCCGACGGACGCGATGAGCTGGCTCTCCCAGCACGGGTCGGACTACGGCCTGTGCCAGACCTACGGCAACGAGATGTGGCACTTCGAGCTGGCCGTCGACCGCGGTGACCAGTGCCCCGCGCCGGCCACCGACCCCACCGCCGGCTGAGCGCGTGGTCCCCGCCCGCGAACCCGCCAGCGTCGTCGCGGCCCGGCAGCTGGCCGCCGAGGCACACGAGCGCCGTCGTCCTGCCCCGGCCCGGCGCGCCGCGCGCCGATACGCCGCCGACATCCCCGCCTTCCTACTCTCGCCCCATGCGCGTGCTGATCGCTGAGGACGAGCCCTACCTGGCCGACGCCATCCGGGACGGTCTCCGGCTGGAGTCGATCGCCTCCGACGTGGTCCACGACGGGGACAGCGCCCTGGAGAACCTCGCCGTCACCAGCTACGACGTCCTCGTGCTCGACCGGGACCTGCCCGGCACCTCCGGGGACGACGTCGCCCGGCGGGTCGTCGCCGAGGGCCTGCCCTGCCGGATCCTGATGCTGACCGCGGCCGACCGGCTGGAGGAGAAGGTGCGCGGCTTCGAGCTGGGCGCCGACGACTACCTGACGAAGCCCTTCCAGATGCGCGAGCTGGTGGTGCGGCTGCGCGCCCTGGGTCGCCGGCCGGTCGACGGCACACCGCCCGTGGTCGAGTTCGCCGGGCTCACCCTGGACCCCTTCCGGCGCGAGGTGTACCGGAACGGCCGGTACGTCGGGCTCACCCGCAAGCAGTTCGCCGTGCTGGAGGTGCTGCTGGGCGCCCGGGGTGGGGTGGTCAGCGCCGAGTCGCTGCTGGAGCGGGCCTGGGACGAGAACGCCGACCCCTTCACCAACGCCGTCCGGATCACCATCTCCTCGCTGCGCAAGCGCCTGGGCGACCCCTGGCTCATCCACACCGTCCCCGGTGCCGGCTACCGGGTGGGGCCACCGGCGCCGGACCCGGTGCCGGACCCGCGGTGAGCGCCCGGCTGCGGCTGACCCTCAGCTACGCCGGCTTCCTGGTCATCGCCTCCGCCGCCCTGGTGGCCCTGCTGGTGTACGTCCTCCGGTTCGTGCCCGAGGGCAACCTCAGCGCGCCCGGCGCCCCGTTCCTGCCCGACCGCGGCGACCTGCTGGCCGCCCTCTGGCCGCGGGTCTGGCAGGTGCTGGCCGTCCTCCTGGTGGTCGGGACGGGCGGGGGCTGGCTGCTGGCCGGCTGGATGCTCCGCCCGCTGCACCAGGTCCACGCCGTCGCCCGGCACGTCGCCGCCGGATCGCTGGACCGCCGGGTCCGGCTGACCGGCCGGGACGACGAGTTCCGCGAACTCGCGGACACCTTCGACACGATGCTCGACCGGTTGCAGACCACGTTCGACGAGCAGCGCCGGTTCGCCGCCAACGCGTCGCACGAACTGCGCACGCCCTACGCCGTGGAGCGCGCGATGCTCGACGTCGCGCTGGCCGACCCGGCTGCCGTGGACGTCCCCCGGCTGCTCGCCCGCCTGGACGAGACCAACCGCCGGGGCACCGAGACCGTCGAGGCGCTGCTCGCCCTGGCCGCGCTGGACCAGGGCCGCACGCCCCCGCGCACCCCGGTCGACCTCGCCGAGGTGACCGGGGACGTCGTCCGGGATCTGGCCCCGCTGGCCGACCGGGCCGGCGTCAGCGTGCACACCGAGCTGGGCGAGGGCGACCTGGACGGCGTCGAGCCGCTGGTCCGGCACCTGGTGGCGAACCTGGTGCTCAACGGGGTGCGGCACAACACCGGCCCGGGCGGGACGGTGTCGGTCACGACGGGCAGCACCGAGGACGGCCGGGCGGAGCTGACGGTGTCCAACACCGGGCCGCACGTTCCTCCGGAGCTGCTCGGCACCCTCACCGAGCCGTTCGTCCGCAGCACCGGCCGGGTCTCCAGCCGGGACGCCACCGCTTCCGGCAGCGGCCTGGGCCTGGCGATCGTCGCCCGGGTGGCCGAGGTGCACGGCGCCGACCTGCAGCTGTCCGCTCCCCCGGCCGGCGGGCTGCTCGTCACCGTGCTGTTCCCCGCACCGGGCCCGTGACGGCGGCTGCGGAAGGCGGCCGTTCCAGGGCGCGGAAGAACTCGCCGTAGCCGGACCGCTCCTCCAGCGCGGCGACGATGTCCACTTGAGCCGCGTGCATCCGCAGGAGTTGCTCGGCGACCTCATCGTCGCCCACCTCACCGCACGCTGAGCCCCGGTGGGTGCGAGGCTCGTCGCGACACGTGCACCCGGCCCGGCGACTCCTCGCCGCGTCAGCGGCGCCGTGCACCACCGACAGGGGACACCGGACACGTGACTGCAGCAACCCGAGCTCGCCAGGCCCTGGTCGTGGGCGCCACGGGGATCGTCGGCCAGAACCTGGCCGAGCGGCTCACCGCCCAGGGCTGGGAGGTCCACGGGCTGTCCCGCAGCGGGCGGGCCCCCGGCCCCGGCGTGCACCCCGTGCAGGCGGACCTGGCCGACCCCGCAGGACTGGCCACCGCGCTGGCCGGCCGCTCCCCCGAGCTCGTCGCCATCACTGCCTGGACCCGGCAGGCCACCGAGGCGGAGAACATCGCGGTCAACGGTGCGGCCGTCCGCAACGTCCTCGAGGCGCTCGAGCCGGCCGGCTCGGTGCGGCACGCGGCGCTGATGACCGGGCTGAAGCACTACCTCGGCCCCTTCGAGGCCTACGCGCAGGGCGAGATGCCCGACACGCCCTTCCACGAGGACGAGCCCCGCCTGGACGCGCCGAACTTCTACTACGCGCAGGAGGACGAGCTCTTCGCCGCCGCGGCCCGGGCCGGGTTCACCTGGAGCGTCCACCGTTCGCACACGGTCTTCGGCTTCGCCGTGGGCAACGCGATGAACATGGTGCTGACGCTGTCCGCGTACGCCGCGATCTGCAAGCAGACGGGCCGCCCGTTCGTCTTCCCCGGGTCGAGCACCCAGTGGAACAGCGTGACCGACGTGACCGACGCCGACCTGCTGGCCGACCAGATCATCTGGGCCGCCGCCACCGAAACGGGACACGACCAGGCCTTCAACACCGTCAACGGCGACGTCTTCCGCTGGCGCTGGCTGTGGCCGCAGATCGCCGCGCACTTCGGCGTGGAGTGGGAGGGCTACGAGGGACGGGTCCGCCCGCTCACCGAGAGCATGGCCGGCAGCGAGGACGTCTGGGCCGGGATCGCCGCGGAGCACGAGCTGGTCGAGCCCGACCTCGGTCGGATCGCCTCCTGGTGGCACACCGACAGCGACCTCGGCCGGGAGATCGAGGTGCTGACCGACATGAACAAGAGCCGCAAGGCCGGGTTCACCGAGAGCCGGGACTCCCGCGACAGCTTCTTCCGCTACGTGGAGCGGTACCGAGCGGCGCGCATCATCCCGTGACGGGTCCGGGGGGCGTGGTGCGCCGGGACGGGAGTCGGGGCAGGGCGGTACGGACGGCGGTGGTGAGGAGGACGCGACGGGCCGGCGGTGGGAGCGCTCGGGCGACCCGCAGCATCGTGGCCGCGATGGACGTCGGGGCGGACCCGATGTCGAGGTAGGCGACCCACGCCGACTCCGGCAGGCTGAAGAAGGACTGGAAGAAGGCGTCGGTCTGGGCCTCGTCCAGTCCGAGCAGGACCTCACGCCCCAGACCGAGCAGGCCGAGGGTCGCCCGCTGCCGGGCGCTGCGGACCAGCGACCGCGCCGCAGCCGCATCGGCCCCGGCCAGCACGGCATCGGCGATCGTGCTGCCCGCCCGCAGTGACGCGGCGACGCTGTACCCGGTCGCCGGGTGGACCAGCCCGGCCGCGGCCCCGACCGGAACGCCGACGGAACGTCGGACGGCGGCGTCCAGTGGGATGGCCACCCGTTCCGGGCGGTCGGCGATGCGCAGACCGGCGTGGGCGATGAGGCGGTGCAGGCGGTCACGCAGGTGGGGCAGCGCCACCGGTGGGCGGGCGGCGAGGGAGGTGGCCTCCAGCAGGGTCGTGCCGTCGTCCAGCCCCATCCCGTACAGGAAGGCGGGCGGCTGTGCGACGCCGTCCTCGCGCAGCACCGCCCAGTCCATGAGCAGTGCACCCCCGTCCGGGACCAGTGCATCGAGGTCTCCGGTGACCCGTTCCCCCCAGGCCCGCTGATGGGCGCTGCCGGGACCGCCGCCGCGGGCGTCGACGAGGATGTCGCCGGTGAGGGTGGTGCCGTCGGTGAGCGTCACGACCTGACCAGCCGGGTCCTGGTGGACGGCGGCGACCGACCCGGTGCGGGTCACACCGCCACCGGCGCACAGCTGACCGAGCAGGAGACCGTGCACGACGTCGTTGTGCAGCCGGGCGTAGGCACGACCGATGTCCTGGCTCCCGGCGGTGGTCCGCACCACGGTGACCGGGTAGCGACGACCCAGCGGCGGAGGTCCCTCCGTCCGGGCCGTGTCGCCGAGCAGCACCGTGGACACGGCATCGAGTTCGTCGGCCCACATGCCGTAGGTCTGGTGCCAGGGCCGCAGGTGCGGGGCGACCACCACCACGCTCAGCCCCCGTGCGGCGCAGGCGGCAGCGACCGACAGCCCGGCCGGTCCGGCGCCGGCGACGACCACGTCCCAGCGCTGTTCCGGCGCGGCGGAGTTCACGAGCGCGGGACGTGCACGGGCGAGGAGGTGCGCAGGTGGGACAGCGCACGGGTGTCCCGTCGGGAACGACGGTGGGCGGCGCGGCGGGGCAGCCAGCAGTTCACGGGTGCTCTGGTCTCCTCGGTCGGAGAACACGCTAGCCGTACCGCACGGTTCGGCCGGACACGACCGCCCGACGCCCGGGACGCCCGCCCCCGTCGTCGCGCCCCCGCGTCGGCTCATCGTCGTCCGACCGCAGGCGGCCCCCGCGGACGCTCCCTACGCTGACGTGATGTTCTTCCTGTTCGGCTTCGGCACCAAGCGGCGGCACCTGGGCCCCGGCGAGACCCGCACCTGCCCGACCTGCACCAACACCTCGCAGTGGGATCGGGTCGAGCAGTACAAGCAGTTCTCGCTGTTCTTCGTGCCGGTCGCCCGGTGGAAACGCCGACAGGTCGAGGTCTGTGGCATCTGCGGCACCACCGTCGCGGTCTGAGGCACGCCCCAGGGAACGCGGAGCTGTCAGCGGAGCACCACATGGACGTCGATGACCCGTCCCCGGACCCGTTCGTCGACGGGGCAGTCCTGGCGGGACTCGACGAGGCGATGGCGGGTGGCAGTGCGGCCCGCCCGGTCTGGCGCTGTACCTGCAGGTGCTCGGTGAACTCGCCCAGCACGCCGGGCATGCGGACGTGCTCCGCGAGCAGCTGCTGGCCGCCCGGGAGCGCCTGCCGACCTGACCGGAGACGGCGGGTCAGCCGGCCGGGCAGGTGCGCCGGACGTTCGTCCAGCCGGTGTAGCCGCGCTGTTCCAGGAGCCGCAGCAGTCGCGGCGCCCACGGGAAGGACTGCACGAACGCCGCGTCCAGCAGCGCGACCAGGTCCTCGCTGATCGGCTGCTCCGCCGCCCCGGCGGATGCGGCGGCCGCCCCATCGAGGAACGCCTCCACCCGGTCGGCGAGCTCGGGCAGCCGCGGGTCGTCGGCCGTGCAGTCGGCGAGCTCCCCGAGGTCGAGGTAGAGCCGGCGCAGCGTCGGGTGCTCGAGCTGCGCGTGCTTGACCGCCATCATGGCCAGCACCTGCTCCGGCGCCTGGGCCGCGATGAGGATCCAGCTGTCCCGCTCGATCTCGACCAGGCGCTCCGGGAAGCCGAGCTCGCGCATCCGCTCCAGGTAGGCAACCGCCACCGGCGGCAGCACGAGGCTCTCCCCCGCCGTGAGCTGCGCGATCCGGGTCCGGTGCCGCTGGCGGTCGCGGATCTCGGCGCGGAGGCGACGGTCGACCTCCTCGACCGCCGCCGCGAACTCCTCCTCGCCGGCCGCCAGCAGCTCCCGTACCCGGGACAGCGGCACGCCGGCCTCGGCCAGGGTGCGGATCCGGATGAGCTCCACGACGGCCACCGCGTCGTAGCGCCGGTACCCGGAGGAGTCCCGTTCCGGCTCGGGCAGCAGCTCCTTGGCGTGGTAGTGCCGGACGGCGCGCACGGTCACGCCCGCGTAGGACGCGAGCTGGCTGATGGTCAGCACGGGCATGTCCTCTCCTCGGCGGCGTGCTCAGCCGATCTTCCGCCGGTAGGTGGTCATCGCGAACAGGTACGCCACCAGCAGGAGGCCGACGCACCAGGCGAGGGCTGTCCAGCCGTCGTCGCCGACCGGCTGCTCGGCGTAGAGGCTGCGCAGGGTGTTCACGATCGGCGTGACGGGCTGGTGCTCGGCGAACCAGCGCACCGGGCCCGGCATCCCCGACGTCGGCACGAACGCCGAACTGATGAACGGCAGGAAGACCAGCGGGTAGGAGAACCCGCTCACCCCGTCCAGGGAGGTCGCGGTCAGCCCGGGGACGACGGCCAGCCAGGTGAGCGCCAGGGTGAACAGCACCAGGACGCCGAGCACGGCCAGCCAGGCGAGCACCCCGGCGCCGGAGCGGAAGCCCATCGCCACGGCGACGAGCACGACCAGCACCAACGAGACGAGGTTCGCCACCAGCGAGGTCAGCACGTGGGCCCACAGCACGGACTGCCGGGCGATCGGCATCGACTGGAACCGCTCGAAGATCCCGCTGGAGACGTCGGTGAACAGTCGGAAGGCGGTGTAGGCGATCCCGGAGGCGATGGTGATGAGCAGGATCCCGGGCAGCAGGTAGTCGACGTACGCCCCGTCCCCGACCTCGATGGCGCTGCCGAAGACGTAGACGAACAGCAGCAGCATGGCGATCGGCGTGATCGCGGTGGTGATGATCGTGTCCGGGCTGCGCAGCACGTGCCGCAGCGACCGCTTCAGCAGGGTCGTGGTGTCGCGGACGGCGTGTGTGGTGCTCATCGGTCCGTCTCCTGCTGGCCGGAGCCGACGATCGCGAGGAAGACGTCCTCCAGCGAGGGCTGCTTCTCCACGTACTCGACCGTGGCCGGGGGGAGCAGCTGCCGGAGCTCGGCGAGGGTGCCCTCGACGATCACCCGGCCCTGGTGGAGGACGGCGATCCGGTCGGCGAGCTGCTCGGCCTCGTCGAGGTACTGCGTGGTGAGCAGCACCGTCGTGCCCCGGCCGGCGAGCGCCCGGACCGTCGCCCACACCTCCAGCCGCGACTGCGGGTCCAGGCCGGTCGTCGGCTCGTCCAGGAAGAGCACCGGCGGTTCACCGATGAGGCTCATCGCGATGTCGAGGCGACGGCGCATCCCGCCCGACCAGGTCGACACCCGGCGGCCGGCGGCGTCGGTCAGCTGGAACCGGGCGAGCAGGTCGTCGGCGATCCGGCCGGCCCCGTCGAGGTGCCGCAGCTGGGCGACGAGCACGAGGTTCTCCCGCCCGGTGAGGAGCTCGTCGACGGCGGCGAACTGCCCGGTGAGGCTGATCGCCCCGCGCACCTCGGCGGGCTGGGTGGCGACGTCGAACCCGTGGACGGACGCGGTCCCGCTGTCGGCTCGCAGAAGGGTGCACAGGATGCGCACCGTCGTGGTCTTCCCGGCGCCGTTGCTGCCCAGGAGCGCGAAGACGGTCCCCGCGGGGACGCTCAGGTCGACGCCCGCGAGCACCGCGTGGTCGCCGTAGGACTTGGTCAGCCCGGTGGTCTCGATGGCTGCTGTCGTGGTCATGGCAGGAGCGTCCGGCCCTGACCCTGCGTCAAGGTCAAGTCGGGTCCACCGTCCCGTGCGACCTCCAGTACGGCAACACGTGGGGGGAGATGTGGGACTTGCTCGCGGTCCGGTGTGGGGCTCGAGAGGCCGGCGCAGGCGCTGCCATGCGAGGCCCGTCGACTGCCGCAGGTGAACCGCAACGTAGGAGCGCCGACGCCGCCGCCGTTGGAAGCGCGCCGACCCGCCAGGCCCCTCTCCGCCCTACGCGAAACGTGACTGCGGCCGACCGTTGGGCGGGCACGATGGCGGGGTGGACCCAGCCTTCGCCGGTCCGACTGCCTCGCACTACCGGCTCTACCGCCGTGACGTCCCCGATGCCCTGCTCGACCGGCTGGTCGAGCACGTCGAGCTGACCCGCGACGCCGTGGCCCTGGATCTGGGAGCGGGCACCGGCCAGGTTGCTGTCCCCCTCGCCGCGCGCGTCGGCACGGTGCTGGCCGTGGAGCCCGAGCCGGACATGCTGGCGCAGCTGCGGCAGCGCGGCGAGGAGAGCGTCCGGAACCTGCTGTGCGTGTTGGCCTCGGACCGGGAAGTGCCGGGCCTACTGGACACCGTGGGCGGGGGCAGGTGCGGACTGGTTCGGCCGCCCGGTGACTGCCGGCTGCGGGAGCGACGAGGAGGCCCTGCGGGAGCGTCAGGGCCAGATGCGGGCCGCAGGGTTCGCCGACGTGGCGGTGCTGGAGCACCGCTACCAGGCGGACGTCGACGCTGACTACGCGATCGGCCATCTGTACTCGGCGATGGACGAAGACGTCCTGCCGACGGCCCGCAGGCCGGAGTTCGAGGAAGGCCTGCGCCGGGCGCTGAGCCCGTTCGAGGGGATGCGGATGCGTGAGGACGTGCCGGTCACTGCCCTTGTCGGACGCCGGTAGGCGCATGGCGACGGCCGGCCGCGCCGCCGCAGCCGCCAGGTACGGCGGGACCGGGTCAGCGACCCGTGGCCTCGATGGTCACCTCGTGGTCCTCGAAGCGGGCCACCAGAGGCTTCGTCGGCGTGACCCCCGACGGCAGCTCCACCACCGTGACGTGCCCGTTCATGTCCGCGGAACAGATGTCCCGGTCGGGGAACAGCGGTCCCAGGCGGATCTCGATCTCTTGCTCTGCGACCACCTCGATGCCAAGCGGGCCGCTGGGACAGCTGGAACTGCCGAAGGTGACCACCGCGAGGTACTGGCCGTCGTTGACCCAGGCGATCGAGGGCTGGAAGGCCGACTCGAGGGGCGACGGGCCACCGGAGTCGGGCGCAGGCGCTGGCGAGGGCGTGTAGGTCCGCTCGTCGAACCCTTCCTCGGGGTCGGGCAGCCTGATTCGCGGCGCACGGGACGGCGCGGGGAGCAGCTCAACGCGTAGTCCGGGGAGCGGCGTGAGCACGAACTCCCGGGCCTCGGGCGTATCAGCTCCGAGGCCGAACTCCGCAACGTAGGGCGAACGGCCCGGCCCGCCGGCGCTGCAGGAGGCCAGCGCAGGCGTGGCGGCCAGCAGCGCCGCCATCGCCAGCAGGGGCCACACCGGCCGGGGTCCGTTCACAGCTCGCATCGTGCGGCCCTACGACCTCCGAGTCCAGCAGTTCCACCCGAAGCGTGACGCAAGGGAGACGTTGCTGCGCGCCAGCGGGCTGCTGATCGCCCCGTGCCGAACCGCGTGTCGCTGCCACAGCTGGCCGCAGCCCACGGCCAGGCTCAGAACCCTCTGGGTCGGCCGAGCGCAGCGGTCACCGAGGCCCGTCGTGGGACGCAGAGATGTCCCACCTTTCCCCCCACGTGTTGCCGTACTGATGCGACCTGGGGGGGCCCGGGTGGTCAGGCCCCATGCTGCCCAGCGTTCAGCAGTTGACCGACCACCGGTGGTCGCAGCTCAGGCAGACCAGGACCGCCACCCAGTCCTGCGGGTCGAACTCGCCGGGGTGGTCACCGACGTCCTGTCCGCCGCACGCGACGCAGCAGGACATCCGGGCCAGCGCGCTGGCCTGCACGACGACCGAGTGGTCCAGGAGCTCGGACACGAGAACACCTCCGCGATGAACGGCAGCTGCGCTGCTGCCTCGATGCACGCAGGGTGGTCCAGCCACCGCCGTCGCCGACGGGTGACACGAGGCCGGTCGTGGGATCGCAAGGAGCTCGTCGCGCGACCGCAATGGAGCAGTGCGGTGCTCAGCTGCCACCGGTGGCGCGGAGCACCAGCACGGCGAGGTCGTCGGCGCGACGCCCCTTCTGGAACTGCATGACCGAGGTCTCCACCGCAGCGGCGACCTCCACCGCGCTGCCACCACGAGCTCCGGAGAGCACCGACCGCAGGTGCTCCTCGCCGAACTGGTGGACCACGCCCTCGCCGTCCCGGTAGCGCGCCTCGGTGACCCCGTCGGTGTAGAGGACGAGCACGTCGCCGCTCTGCAGCGTCGTGGTCGCCACCCGGAGGTCGATCTCGGGGAGGATGCCCAGCAGGCTCCCCGGCGCGCCCAGCTCCGCCACCGCACCGGTGCCGTGCCGCAGGACCAGCGGCAGGGGGTGGCCGGCGGACACCGCCCGCAGCTCGACCCGGTCCTCGATGCGTTCGGCCAGCACGCAGGCGATGGTGCACGTGCCGTTGGGGGCCCCCTGCCGCAGCAGCACCTCGTTGACGGTGCGCAGCACGTCCACCAGGTCGGTGGTGCGCACCACGGCTGCGCGGATCGCGTAGCGGGCGGCGGCGGTGCGCGCGGCGGCGACCGGCCCGGTGCCCTCGACGTCGCCGATCACCATCAGCCACGAGGAGCCGTCGAGCTCGATCAGGTCGTAGAAGTCGCCGCCGACGGTGGCCCTCGCCGAGCTGGGTCGGTAGACCGCGGCCACGTCCGCTCCGGACAGGTCGGGCAGGTGCGGGGGGAGCAGGCTGCTCTGCAGGTCCTCGGCGAGACGGCGGTACCGCTCCTCGGAGGCGGCGAGCGCCTGGCCGAGCTCGCGCTCGGCGGTCACGTCAGCCACCAGGACGCACAGGCCGATCACCTCGTCCGCGTGCCGGACGGGGAAGAAGCTCGCGTTCCAGTGACGGAGCTCGTCGGGCCGGCTCCCGACCGCGCCGGTCAGGGGGACGTCCAGCTGCGGCCGGCCGGAGTCCAGCACTTCCCGGTAGAGCGTTTCGGCCTCGCCGCCCACCGCCGGGTGCAGCTCGGCGGGCGTGCGCCCCAGCAGCTGCTCCACCGGCAACCCGTTCATCTCCGCGAGCACCGGGTTGACCCGGACGTGGCGCAGCTGCAGGTCGAACAGACCGATGCCCAGGGGGGCGCTCTCGATGACGGCGTCGAACTGCGCCGCGACCACCTCGAGCCAGCCCGGTCCCCTTACAGCAGACTCAGGCACACGAGGACATTAGGTGGTCCGGGCCTCATGCGCTCCTCGACCTCGCGGACGTGACCGTGGGTGACCGGCCCCGGGGACTCAGCAGACCCGTCAGCCGACCGGGCGTCAGGGGACCACCGTGGCCACCACCAGCCGCGCCAGCTCGACGCGAGACCGCACGCCGAGCTTGGTGAAGGCGTTCCGCAGATGCGTGTTGACGGTGTGCGGGGACAGGAACAACCGCGCGGCCACCTCCCGGTTGGTGCCGCCCTCGGCGACCAGGCGCACCACGTCCCGCTCCGCCGGCGTCAGCATCGCCAGCCCTTGCTCCGAGCCGCGTTGCAGGGGGATGCGCTGGCGCCGGACGCCGAGGTCGCGGAGCCGTCGCCTGACCCGCGCGGCATGGTGCTCGGCACCGGTCGAGGTGTAGGTCTCCAGCGCCTCGTCCAGCAGCGCCACCGCCTCGCGCGGGCGGTCGGCGACCAGCCGGGCGAGGTCCTCCAGCGCCGAGGCCCGCACCAGTGGCCGCTCGGTGCCGACCATCAGGTCCAGGGCCTCCCGCAGGCAGGCCTCGTCGGCGTCGAGCAGTCCGCGGGCGTGCCGCGCCGCGGCCGCGGCCATCCGGCGCGTCGGGTTCGTCGCGGCCCTGCGCTCCGCGGCGGCCACGGCCCGCAGCGCGATCTCCCGCTCCCCTGCCCGCAGCGCGATCCGGGCGAGGACCACCTCGTCGGCGACGTCCGGGACGCCGGCCATGGAGGGGCCGGGACGCTCCAGGGTCGCAACGGCCTCGGCGGCCGCCACCATCGCCGCGGCGACGTCCCCGGCGCTGTCGGCCATCAGCGCCGTCAGCCACAGTCCGTTGCGCCGGACGTGCCCGGTCTCGGCGGCGGTCATCTGCTGCACGCGGGTCCGGTGCGCACGGAGCACGTCGGGTCGGCCGACGTACAGCGCCCAGCGCACGAGGGTGTAGAACACCAGGTGGTCCAGCAGGCCACCGATGGAGTCGATCTCCTCCATGTCGAGCACGCCCTCGGACTCGGCCCGCGCCTCCTCCAGCCGGCCCGCGTCGAACAGCGCCCGGCACCGCATGGTGCTCCACAGCAGCAGCAGGCCCACCTGGCCCTGCTGCCGCGCCGCGGTCAGCTCGGGGTCGATCAACGCCAGCGCCCGCACCGGATGGCCGACCGTGATCCACAGCGCCGCCTCCCACACGCCGGGCGGGCTGGAGGGGTCGTCGGACCTGGCGAGCATGCCGACGTCCGCATTGCGCCGGAACGCGACGTCCCACTGCTGACGGTGGAAGGCCACGTAGCTCTCGACTCGCGCCATGGTCGAGCCCTGCACCGGCGTGGGCTCGAACGGACCGGCCTCGCGCACCTCCGCCAGGACCACGTCCGCGGCATCGGGGTCGCCGGCCATCCCGTGGTTGACCGCGAGGAGCAGCAGTGCCTCCAGCCGCACGGCGTCCGGGAGCCCGGGCAGCGCCAGCGCGGTCTGGCACTGCCGCACGGCTTCGCCGCCGGAGTACCGGATGACGAGCCTGGCCAGGCCGAGCCGAATCCGGGCCTCGGCCACCGGGTCACCGCCCGGGCTGCCCGCCAGCATGGTGGCCGCCAGCTGCTGGGCGTCGACGGCCCGGCCGCACTGCCACAGCAGCATCACCGACTCGACGACGACCTCGGGCCGCAGCGCGGAGTCGTCCGGCAGCAGCTCCAGGGCGCGGACGCTGAACTCCGCGGCCGCCGACGAGGAGCTGGGCGCCAGCGTCGCGGCCGCGGCACGCAGCATGGACACCGCAGCCAGGTCGCCGGGGACGGCTGACCCGGCCAGCATCGTCGCGACCTGCAGGGTGGGCGCGCCCCGATCGAGCAGGACGTCGACCGCGTGCCGGCGCAGCGCGCGGGCGAAGTCGGCGGGGATGCCCGCGGCCACCGACTCGCGGATGAGGTCGTGCCGGAAGCCGAGCTGGTCGCCGGCGTCCTCGAGCAGGCCCGCCGCCAGGACCTCCTGCAACGGAGCGAGCAGCGCCGGGGGCGACCGGTCGAGCATCGCCGCGAGGAGGTCGACCGGGAACTGCCGACCCAGCACGGCCCCGATCTGCAGGAGCTCGCGCGCGGGTGCGGAGAGCCGCTCGGTGCGGCACGCGACCGCGTCCCGCAGGCGGGCCGGGAGCACGTCGCCGACCAGCCGGGCCCTGCCCCCCTCCACCTGGACGAGGCGTTCCTCCCGCCAGCCACGCAGCAGCTCGACCAGCAGCAGCGGATGGCCTCCGGCGCGCGCGGCCGAGGTGAGGACGCTCCCGTCCGGGGGCGCCCCGAGCAGGTCACCGGCGAGGAAGGCCACTGCGTCGCCGTCGAGGGGCTGCAGGTCGACCCGGTCCGCGCCGATCTCGGTCAGCGCGCGCACGGTGGCCGAGACAGCGGGATCGGACTCGCCGTGGCGGACGGCCACCACCCAGACGACGGCGTCGGCGGCCAGCCGCGGCGGCAGCGTGCGGAGCACCCGGAGCGTGCCGTGGTCGCACCACTGGAGGTCGTCGACGCAGACCATCACGGGCTGCTGGACGGCGACCTCCTGCAACCGAGCCTCGAGCTCGTTGCGCAGCCACCAGCCCTGCTGCGCGCCGCTCGGCAGTGCGTCGAGCAGGGCACGAGGGAGCACCGGGTGCGGCCCGGCCTGCACCGCGTCCAGCAGCGGGCCGTGCGGGATCACGTGCTCGTCCGGGTCCCCCGACACGGCGACGATCCGCGCTCCGGCATCCCGGGCCAGCGCGCGGGCCTCCTGCAGCAGCCGTGACTTGCCGGTGCCGGCCGCGCCGGAGATCACGACGACCCGTCCGCGACCGTCCCGCTGAGCGGCGGTGACCCGGGCGCGCAGCAAGGCCAGTTCGGTGTCCCGGCCGCGCAGCGGGGTGCGGTCGGTCGCCATGGACCACCTCCTGGTCGTGACCTGGGCCGCGAGGACCGACGGGACGTGCGGGGCCGGGGCGGACGGCATCAGCGGGCCCGCATCGGCGGATCTGGCACGAACGTGCGATGTGGCCCGGGCCGGGGCCCTCGACCCTGAGTCCCGTCGCACCGCCGACCGTGCACCCCAGCGCTGCGGTGACACGACGCGCCGCATCCAACCAGACCCAGGGAGACCGCAGATGTCCCAACCCACCGTCGTCCTCGTCCACGGTGCCTTCGCCGAGTCCGCGAGCTGGACCGGCGTGATCGCCCGCCTGCAGGCAGCCGGGCACCGCACCATCGCCGTGTCCAACCCCCTGCGGAGCCTGTCCGGCGACGCCGCGGCGGTGAAGGCCGTCCTCGACTCCGTCGAGGGCCCGGTCGTGCTGGTCGGTCACTCCTACGGCGGCGCCGTCATGTCCGGCGCCGTCCAGGGCAGCCGTGCGGTGCAGGCGCTCGTGTTCGTGGCCGCGTTCGCCCCGCTGGAGGGCGAGAGCATCGGGGAGCTGTCCGGCCGCTTCCCGGGCAGCACGCTCGGCGAGACGATCGAGACGGTCCCGCTCGCCGATGGCAGCACCGACCTCTACATCCGCCAGGACCGCTACCACCAGCAGTTCGCCGCCGACCTGTCAGCGGGCGAGGCCGCCCTCGGCGCCGCCACGCAGCGACCCCTGCGGGACGTGGCCCTGAACGAGGGCGCCGCGGCGTCGCCGGCGTGGCAGCGCATCCCCTCGTGGTTCCTGATCCCCGAGCTCGACCGCAACATCCCGCCGCAGGCCCAGCGGTTCATGGCCGACCGGGCCGGCGCGCGTGAGGTCGTCGAGCTGCCGGGTGCCTCGCACGCGGTGCCCGCGTCGCGGCCCGACGACGTCGCGGACGCCGTCCTGCGTGCGGTCAAGGCGACGGCGTGACCGGGCGCTCGGGCCGGCGGTCCTCGGCCTGACCGGCCCTCAGCTGCGGACGAGCCGCCGGGTCGGTACCTGATCCCCGGAGTGCGCGGTGAGGGCGCGCAGGGCCTCTCCCAGCGTGGCGACGTCGGCCAGCGGCGTGGCCGAGCTGCAGCTCACCCGGACCGCGCCCGGCAGCCGGTCGGTCCGGTCCGCCCGCGCGTCGTCGTGGAACTGCTGCACCTCGCCCGGGGTGAGCCCGAACAGCCGGCTGAGGTAGGGGTGGGCGCAGAAGCACCCGCTGCGGACCCCGATGCCGTGCTCCCGGGCCAGCCGCTCCGCGACCTCCCCGTGGGGCATCCCGTCGATGACGAAGGCGGCCACGGGAAGACGGTCGCCGGACACCGGCCCCAGGCGGTGCAGCCCGGGGACGGTGGCGAGCTCGTCGTCCAACGCCCGGACGAGGAGGTCCTCGTGGAAGCGGTTCCGCCCTGCCGCGGCGAGCAGTTCCTCCGCTGCGGCGGCGAGGGCCACGACGCCGACGACGTTGGGCGTGCCCGCGTCGTCCCGGTCGGGGGTGTCGGCCCAGATGACGTCGGTGTGCGAGACCGCCTTCACCGCCCCGCCCCCGACGAGGAAGGGCTCGCCGTCGGCGAGCAGCCGGCGGTCGACGACCAGGCCGCCCGCGCCGAAGGGCGCGAACATCTTGTGGCCGGACCACGCGAGCACGTCGATCCCGAGGGCGGCCATGTCCACCGGGCGGTGCGGCACCAGTTGCGCGCCGTCGACCACCACCAGCACTCCCCGGTCCCGGGCCGCCGCCGTGATCGCGGCCAGGTCGGGCATCCAGCCGGTGACGTTGGACGCCCCGGAGACCGCCAGCACGCGTGGCGTGGGCCGCTCGTCGAGGGCGGCGACCACGGCCGCGACGTCAAAGGTCCCGGCCCGGTCGACGTCGACGACCCGCACCTGCGCGTGGCGCTGCCAGGGCAGCAGGTTGGCGTGGTGCTCGACCGCGGTGGTGACGACGACGTCGTCGCGGGTCAGGCCCAACCGGAAGGCGGTCAGGTTGAGGGCCTCCGTGGTGTTCCGGGGGAACAGGGCCACGTGCGTCGCCGGATCGGCTCCCACGAACCGGAGGAGGGTCTCCCGCGCCTGCTCGTACCGGGCACTGGTGAACTGCGACTTCGCACCGGCTCCCCGGTGGACGCTGGAGTACCACGGCAGGAACTCCTGCACGGCCCGGACGACGCCCGCCGAGGCCGACGTGGTGGCGGCGGCGTCGAGGTCGACGTAGCGACGCTGCTCACCGCCGACGGAGATGCGGAGGTCGGCGCCGATGAGGGGGTCCACCTGGGCCAGGTCCCCCGTTCCGACCGAGGACGTCATCACCATCGAGCTCCCGTCATGACGGTCACCGTCCGGGCGACCGCTCGGGAGCCTCTCACCGCTGACCCCCGACGACGGGTGACGACACCCCCACCGACTGTCGTGACAGCCAGCTCGTCCTGATCAGCGTGCGGAGGGTCGCCGGCTCAGCTCGCGACCAGCACGAAGAAGACGAAGCTCAGGAACGACGTCCGGCCGGTGAACTGGGGCGGCAGGAGCTCCGGTGGGGTGTCCGGTGACCACGGCGGTTCACTGATCCGGTGGAGCTGGAAGCCCGCGTCGGCGAAGGCATCCGTCATGGCATGCAGCGGCCGGTGCCAGTACGTCAGCTCAGCCTGCTGGTCCCCGAAGGTGTACTCGTCCGTCCACTGGGTGAGGCTGAAGTAGTCGGTCTCGGGGTGCAGCATCTTGTAGAGACTCGGGTGGTTCACCGACAGCACGAGCCGGCCACCCGGCCTGAGCACGCGACGCAGCTCGGCCAGCGGTGCGGACCAGTCACGCAGGTAGTGCAGGACGAGCGAGGCGGTCACGTCGTCGAAGCCGCCGTCGGCGAAGGGCAGCGGGGCCGACAGGTCGGCGACCTGGACGTCGGCGTCCTCGCCGAGCCGCTCCCGCGCCAGCTCTACCATGACCGCGCTCGAGTCGAAGCCCGTCACGACCGCACCCCGGGCGCGCAGCGCCGCAGCGAGCGGTCCGGAGCCGCAGCCGGCGTCGAGGACGCGGCGACCGCGTACGTCACCGACGAGGTCCAGCATCGCGGGTCGCTCGTAGTGGGCGTTGATGAGGTTGACGTCGTTCTCCGCGGAGTACGCCGCACCGAAGCTGTCGTAGTCGTTGACCTGCACGCGCGGCCTCGCCTCCGGTGACCCGTCGAACGGGAGGCCAAGGTAGCGGAGCGGGCCGGCGGGGTCCCGTCCCACGCCGCTGCAGTCACGCGCATCGACGGCGTCCTCAGTCGAGCGGTTCCTCCCGCAGGACGTCCTCAGGCGCAGTCCGGAGTTGTTCCGACGTCTCGCCTTCCCATCCCTGCACTCGCAGGCACTCCTGGTGCAGGCGGCGGTAGCACGCTCCGACGGGTCCAGGGATCTCGAGGTCCTCATCGGTCACCCAGAGGTTGTCGACCAGGAGGTGCGGGGCGCCGAAGACGACGGTTCCCGCGTCGAGGGTCTCGGAGTCGCCGTGGCGGGTCAGCGACACCCGCACCCGGTACATGTGGGTGCCCACGACGTCCTCGGGGTCGGGGACCTGCAGGGAGAACTCGAACCGATCGGCTCGAGCGGGCTCGATCTCCTGGGCGACGTCCACATCGAGGACCTGACCAGCCTCCGGATCGAGAGGCAGGGTCACGTCGTACGTCTGACTGACCATCAGTGCGCCGCCCGCCTCGCACACCTCGAAGAAGGCGTGGTCGAGCACCTCGAGCTGCGCGCCGGTCACCACAGAGACCTGATCGCCGACGTTGCGCACGGCGACCTGGACCTTCGGTGACACGATCTCGAACTCACCCTCGCGCTGGCCGGTCACGACGGAGCCGTCCAGGACCGTGACGCCGACGACCTCGAGGTCAGTTCGAGGGCGGTTGACCCACGACGTGATCCCCACGCCCAACGCGGTGACGAGCACCGGGGCGACCACCCAGGCGGCGACCTTCTCCGGGGTCAGCCAGCGTGCCCTCGTCACCGGTCCAGCAGACCGTCCCTGGACGCGGACCGCGTCCGCGCCGACCTCACGACGCAGGCGCTCTGGTTCCGGTACATGGCCCTGACGGGCACGGGCGACCTCATCGACCTCGACGGCTACCTGCAGGGACTGACGTCCCTGGAGAGCGGCCAGCAGGTCGTGCTCGCGCAGGCCCTCGACGAGGCGTTGGGCGACGGGCCCGGCGCTCGCCGCCGCCAGGCGCCCTGACTCCCTGTCGCCGTCGGGTCTCCATCGCCTCCGGCCGGCAGCCGCGGGGCCGGTGGGAAGGACTGACACCGGTCTCGGTGTTGTCCGGCCGTACTCGACAGAGAGGCAGGCACCCATGACCACTGAGACCGCGATCCTCGCCGGCGGCTGCTTCTGGGGCGCCCAGGAGCTGCTGCGCAAGCGCCCGGGGGTGCTCTCCACCCGCGTCGGCTACTCGGGAGGTGACACCCCGAACGCCACGTACCGCGATCACGGTGACCACGCCGAGGCGGTCGAGATCGTCTTCGAGCCCGATGTGATCCCGTTCCGGGAGCTGCTGGAGTTCTTCTTCCAGATCCACGACCCCTCGACGAAGGACCGGCAGGGCAACGACGTCGGTCGCAGCTACCGCTCGGCGATCTTCTACACCAGTGACGAGCAGCAGCGCGTCGCGCTCGACACCATCGCCGACGTCGACGCCTCGGGCATCTGGCCAGGCGAGGTCGTCACCGAGGTCGAGGCGGCCGGCCCGTTCTGGGAGGCCGAGGACGAGCACCAGGACTACCTGCAGAAGATCCCCTTCGGGTACACGTGCCACTACGTGCGTCCCGACTGGGTGCTCCCGCGTCGCGAGGCGCAGACCACCCGATGACCTGAGGTCCCCGACCTGGTCGCTCGACAGGAGCGACCAGGTCGGTCGGTGCCGTCAGAGCCGCAGCGTCAGCCGCGGGGCACGGCCCCCAACAGCATGGTCCGGATCGCCAGCTGCAGGGAGTCCTGCAGTTCCAGGTGCAGGACGGCGAGCGCCGGCTCGGCCTCGTAGGCGGCCCGCACGCCGGGCGGCGGCGAGCTGTAGGGCGCCAGGGCGCCGGCCAGCACCATCGCCTGGAAGCAGAACGTCTCGGCCGCGGCGCCGAGCTCTGGCACGTACCGGCGCAGGAGATCGGCCGCGGCAGCGAGCCGGGTCAGGGCCGTGCGCTTGTGGCGGGTGACGACCTCGACGGTGACGTTGCGCTCCAGGACGCCGCCCTGCGCCCCCACCAGGTCGCACAGCACCCGGTTCCCCGCCAGTGACCGGGCGAGCACCGCAGCCAGCTGTTCGGCCCGCGGCTCCAGCGGCAGGCCCGTGTCGATCCCGGTGGCCAGGTCGTCGGTCAGCTCGGCGAGCCAGTCCCGTAGGACGGCGTCCATCAGCTCGAGGAGCACGCCTTCGCGGGAGTCGAAGTAGCGCAGCACGTTGGACTTGGCCAGGCCCACGCGACGGCTGAGCTCGTTGAGGCTGACGTCGGCCACCGGCATCTCGTCGAGCATCGCGGCCGCCGTGTCCAGGATCGCCCGGCGCCGGATCTCGCGCTGCTCCTCACTGCGGGCCCGATGGAAGGTCACCGCGCAACCCTAGCACCTTGCAGACCACCGGTCTCTTGACAGCAGACCGGTGGTCTCTTAGCGTCCTCGACACAACAGACCGATGGTCTCTTCAGGAGGACGCTGTGAGCACCAGCTGGACAACGCGCGACATCCCCGACCAGCAGGGCCGGGTGGCGGTCGTGACCGGCGCCAACACCGGCCTGGGCTTCGAGGCCGCCAAGGCCCTCGCCGAACGGGGCGCCGCGGTGGTGCTCGCCGTGCGGGACGTCGACAAGGGCCGGCAGGCAGCGGCCCGGATGGCCGGCGACGTCACCGTTCAGCGGCTCGACCTGACGTCGCTGGAATCGGTCCACGCGGCCGCGGCCGAGCTGCGCGCCGCGCACTCGCAGATCGACCTGCTCATCAACAACGCCGGGGTGATGTACACCCCCAAGCAGACGACCCAGGACGGCTTCGAACGGCAGTTCGGCACCAACCACCTGGGTCACTTCGCCCTCACCGGGCTGCTGCTCGACCTGCTGCTGCCCGTTCCCGGTTCGCGGGTGGTGACGGTCAGCAGCGTCGGCCACCGCATCCGCGCGGCGATCCACTTCGACGACCTGCAGTGGCAACGCTCGTACTCCCGAGCGGGCGCCTACGGGCAGTCGAAACTCGCCAACCTCATGTTCACCTACGAACTCCAGCGCCGGCTCGCGGTGCACGGCACCACCACCGTCGCTGCGGCCGCGCACCCCGGGGTGTCGAACACCGAACTGGTCCGCAACTCCCCCACCGTCCTGCGGGCGCCGATGGACTGGCTGGCTCCGCTCCTCACCCAGCCGGCCGCGATGGGCGCCCTGCCGACGCTGCGGGCCGCGACCGACCCGGCCGTCCTGGGCGGGCAGTACTACGGTCCCAGCGGCCGCGGCGAGGTCCGCGGGCACCCCCGGCTCGTCACGTCCAGCCCGGAGTCCTACGACCTGGCGGTCCAGCAGCGGCTGTGGGCTGTCTCCGAGGACCTCACGGGCGTGACGTTCGGTGTCTGAGCACCCCTCGTCGACGAGGTGCCTCGACCTCTCGATGCCGCGCGAGTTCCTCCGAGCGCCCATGACGATCGGTGCGGTCGCGGCCAGCGGGAGAGCGCTGACCCGCGCCGCCATCGCACCGGTGCCCCTCGGCGCAGACGTGGTCGTCGTCGAGCTGGGTCCTGGCACCGGGGCGATGACGACGGCCATCGAGCAGCGGCTCGCTGGGCGGGGCCGGCAGCTGGCGATCGAGGTCAACGCACGGCTGGCCAGGGCCCTGTCCACCCGGCACCCGGCCGTCGCGGTGGTCCAGGCGGACGCCGCCCAGCTCGGCACGGTGCTCACCGACCGCGGCATCGCGCACGCCGACGTCGTCGTCAGCGGCCTGCCGTGGGCCGCATTCCGGCCGCAGCAGCAGGCGCAGCTGCTCGACGCGATGGTCACCGGTCTCTCGCCGGATGGCGTGTTCACCACGTTCGCGTACGTCCACAGCCGGTGGACGCCCGCCGCCCGACGGTTCCGCCGGGAGCTGGAGGCGCGGTTCGAGGAGGTGCTCATCGGCCGGACCGTCTGGCGGAACCTCCCGCCCGCCGTCGTGTACTACGCGCGCCGGCCCACGACAGCCGGGCGAGGCGCGGTCCGCGATCAGCTGAGGATCCGGTCGGCGCGCCGGAGGTCCTGGACGAGCTCCTCGCGGCTCTGTCCGTCGACGTGATGGCGCCACATCGGCCTTCCCGGGGCACTGCACCATGACTCGCTGAGTGGGCTGTCGTCGACCGCGTCGAACCCGAGGTCGTCGTACAGGCGGGTGACGAGCTCGACGGCGTCCGGGAAGTCGCTCGAGACGACCAACGCCTTCCGGTCGGGCGCCGGTCGGCCTGGCCAGCCGCAACAGGGCGGGCATCCTGTCCCCCGGGACGCGGATCGGGTGGCGTCGTGGAACTGGACGTGCGAGAAGGCCCTCACGAGGGCCGGGGTGACGTGTCGCTCACGTCATCGGGGGTGCTCCACGATGCTCGCGCGAGGTCCACTCGTACGTCGTCGCCACGGTGCAGCAAGGGCGTGGACTCCATGTCGTCACCGATTCCTGTCGGCGGGGTGGCGGCGCCGCCCCGACCGCCCCGCTCCGTCAGCTGGGTCCCGGAGGGCGGCGGGCCGGTCGTGGTGCGGCGGCTCAGCCGGCTGTCGCCCGGGCGGCCTCGGCGATCAGGTCGGCGACCGCGCCTGGCCGGGACACGGCGACGGCGTGGGAGGCATCGACCTCGACGGCCGTGGACCGTGCCCGCTGGGCCATGAAGACCTGAGCCTCGGCCGGGACCGCGAGGTCCTGCCGCGTGACGAGCGTCCAGGACGGGATGGTCCGCCAGGCCGCCGCCGTCGCCTTCTCCTCCAGCGCCTCGCTGGTGATGGGCCGCTGCGTCGCGACCATCAGCTCGGCGACCTCCGGCGGGACGTCGGCGGCGAACACTCGCCGGAACTTCTCCGGCTGGATGTACAGGTCGGTCACCGTGCCGCCGTTCCCGTCGGGGACGGGGACCGGGTCCAGCGCAGACCCGAGTTCGTTGCCGGGGAACTTCCCGGCCAGCTCACCGGTGCTCTCCCCTTCCTCCAGCAGGAAGCTGCCCACGTAGACGAGTGCCCGGACGCCGGGGTGCCCGTCGGCCGCCACGCTCATCACCGAGCCGCCGTAGGAGTGGCCGGCCAGCACGATCGGGCCGCTCACCTGGTCCAGGACGCTGCGCAACTGCAGGGCGTCGTAGCGCAGGCTCCGGAGCGGGTTGGCCGCGGCGATGACCGGGTGGCCATCGCCCCTGAGCTGCTCGATCACCCCGTTCCAGCTCGCGGACTCGGCGAAGGCGCCGTGCACGAGCACCACGGTGGGCTTCTCCTGCGCGGTGATGGCGGGGTCGATGGTCATGCTCGTTCCTCTCGGTCCGCAGCGACCGGGACGACCGGATCGGTCGCGTCAGCGCTGATGCATCGACCGTAGGAAGCGGTGCCCCGGCCTCGCGTACGTCAGATGACCGTCGCGACGACGGTGGGTCGGCCGGTCATGGGCCGATCGCGGCACGCAGGGCCACCCGCGAGGTGATCCCCAGCTTCGGGAAGATGCGGTGCAGGTGCGTGCCGACCGTCCGGTGCGAGAGGTACAGCCGCGCGCCGATCTCCCGGTTGGTCAGGCCGTCGGCGGCCAGCTGCGCGATCAGCAGTTCCTGCGGGCTCAGCTGCTCGCGTGCCTCCGGGGTGCGCGGCCTGCTCTGCTCCCCCGAGGCCCGCAGCTCCTGCCGCGCCCGGTCACCCCAGGCAGCGGCGCCCAGGGCGTCGAAGGTGTCCCGCGCAGCCCGCAGCGGGGCCCGTGACTCCCCCGCCCGCCGACAGCGCCGCAGCCAGGCCCCCTGGGCCAGCTGCAGGCGGGCACGGGCAAGGGGCCAGGAGCCCAGGTCGGCCGCCAGAGCGGCCGCGAAGAGCTCCTCGGCCTCGTCCTCGGGAGCCAGGAGCGCTCGGCCGTACCGGAGCCCGATCTGCAGCACCGGCGACCGGGTCCGCGCCGCGATCGCCCCGAGGTCCGCCACGATCGGCTCGACCACGGCCCGGTGCCCGCTGTGGACGGCGGCCTCCACCAGGTCGCCGACGGCGAAGCTGCGCACCACGGGGTGGTGGGCAGGGTCGGCTGGGTCGGAGAGGCGGACGAGCTGGTCCCAGGCCGTCTCGTGCCGCCCCGAGTTGAGCGCGACCATGCCGCGAGCGAACTGCACGACCGCCAGGACGGCGTTCGAGTCCACCTGCATCCCCAGCCGGGCCGCCTCGGCGAGGCGCTCCTCCACGTCCTCGGCGCCGCGGACTGCGGAGACGACCGACTGGACCACCAGGGCGACGGCCCTCATCAGCGGCTGCGCGGAGTCGGCCGCGAGCCGGGCGGCCTCGTCGGCAGCCGTGGCGGCCAGGTCGAACCGCCCGGCGTTGAGCGCGCTCCAGGCCTGCACCGTCAGGCCCCGGCCCAAGAGCCCGAGCCGGCCGTCGGCCCGGAGGCCCGCCAGCGCCGACGTCAGGAACTCCACGGCCAGCGGGAAGTCACCTACGACGCTCGCCGCAAAGCCAGCGGCCTGGGCCCGCGCCGGGTCGAGCGGACCGTCGGACAGGGCGCGCAACCGCTCGAGGGACACCGCTCCGCGGTCGAACGGCGCCACGTAGCAGAGCACCTCGACTGCGAGCACGTCGTCCGGATCGAGTGCCTGCTCGACGACCTCGAGAAGACCGGCGCGCGCCTCCGCGCCGGGATCAGCCCACCAGCACCGCAGCGCCGCGGCCTGGAGGAACCTGAGCGCCTGGTCCGCCCGGCCGTCGGCGGCGGCCGCGGCGGCGACCTCCGTCAGCATCCGGGTGCCTGCGCGGACGTCGTGGATGCCCTCCTCGAACCCCTCCCGGATCACCGTCATGCGGGCCTGCTCCCGAGCCGGGACGTCGAGGGCCGCGGTCTCGCGCAGGAGGCGGTCGACGACGTCTGGGCGCCCCCACTCGAAGGCCAGCTCAGCCGCCCGCAGGTAGCGCCGCATCCGTTCCGCCGGGTCAGCGGTCAGTCGGGCGGCGCGCTCGAGCGCCGCCTGTGCCGCTGCCACGCCACCTCGGCGCTGGGCGCGGGTGGCGGCGTCCTCCAGTTCGGCGGCGACCGCGTCGTCCGGCGCATCAGCGGCCGCCGCCCGGTGCCAGATCCGCCGGTCGGTGCCACGGAGCGTCCCGGCCAGCGCGATGTGCGCGCACTGCCGCTCGGCCAGGGTTGCCCGCTGGCGGATCGCGTGGCGGACCAGCGGATGACGGAAGGTCAGCTCCCCGCCGTCGACGGCGACCAGTCCGACCTCGACGGCCGAGGCCAGCGCGTCCGCGGTGACCTCGGCGCCGCGGAGTGCGGACGCCGCGACCAAGGCCTCCCCCACGTCGCCCTCGTCCTCCAGCGCTGCGACGAGCAGCAGGTCCCGGGTCACGTCGGGCAGCCCAGGGAGCCGTGCTGCGAACGCCTGCTCCAGCCGCACAGTCAGTGTCAGGGGTGCCCAGTCGTCCCGCGCACGCTCCAGGGGCAGCTCCACCAGCGCGAGCGGGTTCCCCGCCGCCTCGGCCAGCAGGCGCCGGCGGTCGGCCGGCTCGAGCTGGGGCGCCCGCCGGGCCAGCACGTCCTCGGCGGAGCGACGGTCCAGGCGCTCCAGGTGGTGTTCGTCCAGCGCCGGGCCGGCGAGGGCAGGGGGGAAGCCGTCGCGCTGGGCCGCCACCATCACCACCGCCTCGGACTCCAGCCGCCGCGCGACGAAGCCGAGGACCTCGGCGCTGGGCCGGTCGAGCCAGTGCGCATCGTCGATCACCAGCACGAGGGGCTGGTCCGCGGCGCTGTCGCTGATCAACGTCAGGGCCGCCAGACCGATCAGGAAGAGCTCCGGTGCAGCGTCGTCGGTCATCCCGAACGCAGCCTTCAGCGCGCGCCGCTGCGGGGCGGGCAGCGCGGGGAGGCGGCCGAGCAGCGGCCGGACCAGCTGGTGGAGGCCGGCGAACGGCAGGGTCATCTCGGACTCCACGCCCGCCGTTGCCAGCACCCGCAGCCCGCGTCCGGCCGCGGCGTCGCACACGTGGTGCAACAAGGCGGACTTGCCGATCCCGGCCTCGCCGCAGACGAGGACGGCGGCGCCGCGGCGCCGCACGTCGCGGAGCAGTCGATCGAGCCCGTCGATCTCCGCATCCCGGCCCACCAGGCGGGCTGTCGTCATGTCCACGCCCATCAACGCCCCTCACCGTCCGGCTGCCGCACGGTGTTCGATCCCCCTTGCCGACGGCAAGCTAGTGCGCGCAGGGCTTCCCCGGTAAGGGGCCGGGACGACGTCTCCTGTTCCGACACGGCGGGGCTCTCTCGACTGCCCACCCGGTGGGTCACCGGCCGGGCACGCGCCGACGACGAGGGCACGGTCGTCAGGGCGCGATGAGGAGCTCCCTGATGCAGTCGCCGTCCATCACGAAGCGGTAGCGCAGGTCGACGACACCACCGGGGAAGTCGCCCTCCAGGTGCTTGGTGGCGACCCAGTGGGCGTCGTCGGAGCGCTCCGCGGCCACGAGGGTGCTGGTGTACGTGAACTCGGCCCCGGCCTTGGCCAGGAAGCGGCGGATCTCCTCGGTCCCGCGGTAGGTGAGGCCGTCGTCGACGACCACGGCGGTGGGTGAGAAGGCCCGCAGCGCGGTGTCCGCGTCGCCGGCATCATGCGCGGCGAGGTAGCCGCGGATCGTCGCGGGGAGCTGGTCGAGCTGGATGCGGGTCGGTGAGGTCATGTCCCCACGGTGCGGGTTCCCGATGCGGGAGGGTCAAGCGCTGGACTCTCCCCGGGGGCGAGGGTGCACAGTGCACGCATGCTGGCGATCGGCGAGTTCTCCCGGCTGACCCACCTCAGCGTGCGCACGCTGCGCCGCTACCACGACGCCGGCCTGCTCGAGCCCGCGGCAGTGGACGCCACGACCGGGTACCGCTACTACAGCGCGGACCAGATCCCGATCGCCCAGGTCATCCACCGCCTGCGGGGGCTCGACGTCCCGCTGTCCGACGTCCAGCGCATCCTGCGCTCCCCCGACCCGAGCACCCGGGCCGCCCTCGTCGCCGACCACCTGCAACGACTCGAGTCGGAGCTGGATCGGACCCGCGCCGCGGTGACGTCGCTGCGCCGACTGCTCCGGCCGGAGCCGGCCCCGCTGGACGTCGAGGTCCGCGCCGTCCCGGCGACGACGGTGGCCGCGGTCGAGGACGACGTGGCGCACGAGGAGGTGCTCGACTGGTACGCCGGCGCCATGGCCGAGCTGGACGCCGTGGTCCGCCAGCCGACCGGGGCTCCGGGCGGGCTCTACGACAACGCGCTCTTCGAGGACGGCCGCGGGCACCTCCTCGTGTACCGGCCGACGGCGGAACCGCCGCGCAGCGGCCGGGTGCACCCGGTCACCCTGCCGGCCGTCGAGCTCGCCGTCACGACCCACGTCGGCGAGCACGACGGCATCGACGTCACCTACGGCGAGCTCGGCACCTGGGTGGTGAGCAACGCGCTGGCCGTTGCCGGGCCGGTACGGGAGACGTACCTGGTCGGCCCACGAGACACGGCCGACCCGGCTGCCTGGCGCACCGAGATCGGCTGGCCCGTCTTCCGCATGACCCCGCGATGAGCGGTCAGCCCGTCCGGCCCCTCGTGGCGACCAGGGCACCGGTCCACGCGTAGATGCGTCACGGCGCCTCCGGACCACGTGGAGCGGCACCCGAGCCCGGGAAGCCGGGTGCAGTGGGCCGGGACCTGGGCGCGCCCCCGTGGGTGATCCGTGGGTCAGCCGCCTGTGGCCGGCGCGCCGGCGGCTCGATCGACCAGCCAGCCGATCGCTACGCGCGCCACGACCGACCACGGCCGTGACAAGGCCTCCATGAGGTGCCGCCCGCGGCGCTCACGAGGTCCGGGCATGCGACGACGCGCACTACCGGTCCAGCCAACAGATCGCCGAGTGACCGGACGTCAGCCCCGTGACGGTCGCGCACACGTTCACCGGGTGGTGAGGAGACCAGGAGCGCCGACTGTGTTCACTGCGCGGACGAGTGGGACGCCAGACCGTCCGCCATCCTCTGCATCACCCCGCGCATGATGCGACGCATCAGCCACCGGGTGCCCCAGCGAGCGGTGTAGCTGCCTGACCACCGGATGGTCGTTCCCCCGGACGACGTCTCATCCAGTTCGATCACCGCGGCGTAGTCGAAGACGAGAGCACTGCGCACTCCCTCGTAGGCGAAACGCCGGGGAGGATCGAGAGCGGTGATGCGCTCGACCGTGACCACCTTGCCGGTGCGGAAGGCTCGGGTGGCGCCGACTCCGTCACGGCCATCGGGTGCCAGCCCCTCGGATCGGTCCAGAACCAGCTCATCGACGGTCGACCATGTTGGCCAGCTGGCCGAGTCGAGCAGCAGCGTCCACACCTCAGGGCGCGGAGCCGCCGACACCGCTCGCGCCTCATAGGAAAGCACCAGGGCACTCCTCACAGGAGCATGAGACTCATAGGGGCATGAAACGACAGCGACAGTGTCTGCCTGTCGCAGACTTGACCCCCGGCCCTCCTCCGGCCACGACCCCATGGCAGGAGCGTCACGCCAGAGAAGCCCCGCGCTTCTCGCTGTGGTCCGCGAACACCGAAACGGTGGCCTACCCGCGGGATGACCCACCCAAGCTGACACCAGGTGACCAGCGAGGAGACGACGCCCCCCTGCCCGGCCAGGGAGTACTCGCCTTCACACCGTCGCCCGTTCATGGCAGCGGCGCCCACACGCCCGCCGCGATCCCTTGCACTCATGGGCCACCTGCTCGAGCAGGAAGCTGCGATGGCCCATTCTCTGGGGGCGGCCTCGACCCAGCCTCCTGCCCATGCGAGCCGTGCAGATCACCCGCTTCGGCGGGCCCGAGTTCATGGACGTCGTCGACCTGCCCGAACCGGTCCCCGGGGACGGCGAGCAGCTGGACGAGGTGAGCTCGGCGGGGTAGACCACGCCGACGCGCATCACCGGCCGTCGTCCAACTGACTCGACCGCACCCTCCGCCCGGCACCACGAGATGGGGAGTGGGCTGGTAGTCCAATTGCCCACCAGGACTCAGAGAACTTGAACGAGCGTGCCGCCGTCAGCACGCAGGGCGCTGCCGTTCGTGGCTGCGGAGAGCGGGCTGGCGAGGTAGGTCGTGAGCGATGCCAGCTCGGCAGGGTGGAGGAACCGCTGGACGAGTGATGTGGCGTTCCCGTGCGCGATGACGGCCTTCATGTCCGCCTCGGGGAGGCCCTGGGCCTCGGCTATGGATCGGACCGCTGTCGCGACGCCGTCGGAGTAGGTCGGGCCTCCGACGATGGCGTTCACCGTGACCTCGCTGCCGCGGGTCAACTTGGCGAGGCCGTTGCTGAGCGCGAGCAGAGCCGCTTTCGTGACGCCGTAGTGGATCATGTCAGCCGGGACGTTGACGCCGGACTCGCTGCTGATGAAGACGACGCGGCCCCAACCCCGGGCGAGCATGCCGGGCAGGAGCTGCCGGGACAGGCGGACGGCACTCATGACGTTGACGTCGTAGAACAACTGCCAGTCCTCGTCCGTGACGGCCGCGAAGGGCTTCACCTCGAAGAGGCCGACGTTGTTGACCAGGATGTCGACGGCACCGAGGGCATCCAGCACCTCCCGGACCTGCGTGTCGTCCGCGAAGTCGCCTGCGACGCCGGACACCTCGACGCCGCGCTCCTCCGCGCGCAGGCGAGCGACTGCCTCCTCGACCCGTTCGGACCTGCGGCCGTGGAGAACGACCGAGACCCCCTCGGCAGCGAGGGCCCGAGCGATGGCGTAGCCGATCCCCTGCGTCGATCCGCTGATGAACGCACTCTTGCCCACGAGCTGTAGATCCATGTCCGGCCTCCGTCGTCACTTGCCTGGGCAAGTGAAACTAGGTCGCTTCACTTGCCTCGTCAACTGACCTAAGCTGCAGCGCATGCGCTGCCGGGATGACCATCGACATGGGTGAGGCGCCCGACCCGCCCGGGTTCGAGGACGATGAGCTGCACACGTGGTCCGGCTTCGCGACCGTCCTCGAGTGGCTGCCAGCACTGCTGGACGCCCAGCTCCAGCGGGACGCCGACGTCACGCACTTCGAGTTCGGCGTCCTGTTCGCCCTCATGCACGCGCCGGACCGCACGCTGCGGATGAGCGTCCTGGCGGGCTACGCGAACAGCACGTTGACCCGGCTCTCCCGCGCAGTGACGCGGTTGGAGCGACGACGATGGGTCCAACGCGCCGTCGACCCTGGCGACGGGCGCTACACCCTGGCGACCCTCACCGACCTCGGGCGGGACAAGGTCGAGGAAGCCGCGCCGGGACACATCGCGACCGTCCGGCGGCTGGTCCTGGAGCCCCTGACGAAAACGCAGCAACGCCAACTCCAAGACATCACCCGGCGCATCCTCTCTGCAGCCGGCGCCGGACGAGCCTGGCGACCCCCGAGCGAATGACGCACAGCTCTTCTGCGAGGAGAGCGACGACGGCTGCCGACTGCTGGGAGCGAACGCTGCCTCCGCCCGGGCTGCCGATGATCCCGGTACCGCCCCGACCGGCCGGTCACCTACGGCATCAACGGCTCGATCACCGCCCACTGCCCATCGGACAGCTCGGCACCGGTGCCCAACGGTTCAGGAACGGGCACCGGACCTGAACACCCCGGAAGGCCACGGCGGGTGCGGACGGCCGCGCGCTGCGGTCCACCCCACGGCGGGACGACCCCGTGCGGCGAGGCAGGTGCCGCCCTCCGTCACCACGGCACGACGTCGTCCCGGCTCACGTAGGTGCCGGTGGGACCGTCGTCGGCGAGCATGGCCAGGCGCACGATCACATCACTCCCCTCGGTGACCGTCTGGGTGCCCTGGTGGTCGTTCAGGTCCGTCTTCGTGTAGCCGGGGTCAGCGGCGTTCACCAGCATGCCGGGCAGCTCCCGGGAGTACCGGAGGGTGAGCATCGTGAGCGCTGTCTTCGAGATGGCGTACACGGGCGGGACGACCCGCCAGTCGAACATGTCGTGCTCGAGGGTCGCCGCGAACGAACCCACGAAGGAGGACACGTTGACGATCCGGGCGTGCCGGGACTCCCGGAGGAGCGGGATGAAGGCGTTGGTGACCCGCAGCGCCCCCAGCAGGTTGGTGTCCAGCATCGCGGCGGCGTCGGCGGCGTCCGTGCTCTCCAGTGGTGCCACCACACTGTTGACCGCGGCGTTGTTGACCAGGACGTCCAGGCGACCGTGGTCCTGCCGCACCCGTTCAGCCGCCCCGTCCACGCTGGCCTGGTCGGTCACGTCCAGGTGGATCAGACCGACGCCGAGGTCGGCGGCGGCTGCGCGGCCGCGCCCAGCATCTCGCGCGCCGATCACGACCGTGTGCCCGGCGTCGCGGAGCCGTCGGGCCGTCTCGTACCCGATGCCCTTGTTGCCCCCGGTGACGAGGGTGATGGTGTCCATGGGCGCCAGCGTGCGACGCCGCGGAGCCGGGTGGAAGGCGACGTGGGTCGGTAGGACTGCTGGTACCACCCTCCGCTGGCAGCGGCCGGGGCGAGGCAGGATGGTCGCGTGGCAGCCCCTCTGAGCGATCCCGGAGCAGCGCCAGGTCTCGGGACCCTGTTGCGCCGGTTCCGGGACCGCTGCACCTTCGCTCCCGTCGACGCGGTCGCCGCTCGCCGCGCCCCGGGTCTCCGCCGCGAGGAACTGGCCCTGCTGGCAGGCGTCTCCGTGGACTACGTGGTGCAGCTGGAACAGGGACGGGCGTCCCGACCGTCGGCGTCCGTGGTCGCGGCACTGTCCCGCTCGCTGCGCCTCGACCCGGACGAGTCCGCGCTCCTGCACCGCGCCGCCGGCCTGGCCCCCGTCGTCGGGCCCGTGGTCCGAGTCGTCCCCGAAGGCGTCGAGCGCATGGTCGCTCGCCTGCAGCAGTGGCCGGTCGCCGTGTACTCGGCCGACTGGTGGCTGCTCCGGTGGAACACCGCCTGGTCGGCGTTGCTCGGTGACCCCGCGCCCGTCGGGGCCCGTGAGCGCAACGTCGTCTGGTTCGAGATGACCCAGCCGAACCCGGGCGTGTGGATCGATCCCAGCGAGGACGAGAACTACCGGGACGCCATCGTGGGCGACCTGCGGGTGGCCCTGGTCGAGCATCCCCGGGACCCGGAGCTGGTGGACCTCGTCGCCGCTCTGCGCCAGACCAGTCCCGAGTTCGTCGAGCGCTGGGACGCCGCACGTCCCGCCCGCTTCCGGGGCATGCGCAAGCACGTGCAGCACCCCGACGTCGGACTGCTCGTCCTGGACGGCGACGTCCTCCAGGCGCCTGGCTCCGACGTGCGCCTGGTGGTCTATTCACCGGCACCCGGGACGCGGGATGCGCACCGTCTCACGCAGCTCTCGCTCCCCAGCACCACCACCCCCTCACCAGGCTCCCCGCTGACCGTCCGCTAGTCGTGCTGCCCGGACAGGTTGGTGCAGCGCTTCCCGAGGCATCCGGCGCCACGGAGGCATCGGGCGGCGACCGCGCGGCCCGCTGTTCCGAGCACCCAGGGCCGGCACAGGGCAGGTGCACATCCGCGTCGCCACGACGACGTGCAGGTCGGCGATTCGTCCACCCGGAGAACGGGCCGGCCGGTGGAACGGCGCTCATCCGAGCGACCTCGGGCGGACCGACACATGCACGCGCCATGCAGGTCCCGCGGGAGGAGCCCCGACGAGGTGTGGGGCAGGGCAAGCTGACCCCGTGCAGCACATCGGGATCGACCTCGCCTGGGGGCTCAAGCAGCCCACCGGCCTCGCCGTGCTCGACGACACCGGCCGACTGGTGCACGTCTGCGCGGTGCGCACCGACGAGCAGATCGAGACCGCGCTGGCCCCGTTCACGACCGGCCCGTGCATCGTGGCGATCGACGCCCCGCTGGTGGTCACCAACGCCACCGGCAACCGGGCCGCCGAGCGGGCGCTGAACGCCGACTTCGCGAGGTTCCAGGCCGGGACGCACCCGACGAACACCGGGAAACCAGAGTTCACCGATGGTGACACCCGGGCCGGGCGGATCGGCCGGCGCCTGCGGCTGGACCTCGATCCCCGCTCGGGCCGCGACCGCCGTGGGATCGAGGTCTACCCGCACGCGGCGACGGTGGCGCTGTTCCGGCTGGGCCGCACGCTGAAGTACAAGAACAAGCCGGGCCGGGTGCTCGAGCAGATGCGCGCGGAGCTGCTGCTGCTCATCGACCTGCTGGGCGCGGTGGTCGAGCTCGACCTCGGCGCACCGTTCGCCGGGCTGCGCCAGCAGGTGCAGGCCGCCACCCGCAAGAGCGAGCTGCGGGTGGCGGAGGACCAGGTCGACGCCGTGGTGTGCGCCTACGTGGGATGGATCGCCGTCCGGCGCCCGGACGAGGTGACCACATACGGCGACGCGGCCGGCGGCGCCATCGTGACCCCGACCCTGCCGCCGGACCTGCAGCCCGGCCCCCGGGTCGCCGCACCCGCGGCCGACCCGGTGCAGCAGGCCATCCAGGCGTACGCCGACGGCCGGCCCGAGACCCTGGTCGCCGGGGCGCAGGCGCTCGCACTCGTCACCGGGGTGCTCGACGACGCGGGGATCAACTACCTGTCGGTGACCGGGCGGACCAAGACCATCGCCTCGTTCGCGGAGAAGGCGGCCCGCACGGTCGACGGCGTGCTCGCCTACCCGGATCCGGCGCGGGAGATCACCGACCAGATCGGCGTGCGGGTGATCACCTACGTGCAGAGCGACGTGGAGGCGGTCGCGGAGCTGCTGGCCGCGCAGGTGCGGGTGATCGACGACCGCGACATGGGTCGGCGGACCGCGCAGCAGGGCCGGTTCGGCTACGCCAGCCGGCACCTGCTGATCGGCGTGGACCCGGGTCGGGTGGCCGAGCTGCCGGAGCTGGTCGGGCGCGTGGTCCAGGTGCAGGTGCGCACGGTGCTGCAGCACGCGTGGGCCGAGTTCGAGCACGACATCCGCTACAAGGGCACGGTGCCGGCCGAGCACGCCTCCGAGTTCGACCGCCGGTTCACCCTGGCCGCCGGGCTGCTGGAGCTGGCCGACCAGGAGTTCACCGCGATCCGCGAGCGCCTCCGGGCACCGGTTCCCGCCGACGAGGTCGACGACACCGACCCCGACGACCCCCGGATCGCGCCCCGCGAGCTGGCTGCGTTCCTGGCCGGGCAGTACGCCGACGCCGGCTGGTCGCGTCCGGACCACTACACCTGGATCTCCGGCCTGCTGCTGGAGCTGGGCGTGACCAGCCTGGTGGAGCTGGGCGAGGTGCTGCGCGGCGCCGACGACAGCGGCATCCCCGCCCGGATGGACTACCGCTATCCCCCGGGTGCCGTGCGCCGGCTGGACGACACGCTGTTGGCCGGCTTCGGGCAGCGGTACGTGGAGCTGCACGGCAATGCCGACCGGCGGGCCGCGCTGACCACCCGGCTGCAGCGGCTCACCGGCGGCTGACCGACGGCCGGCTGTACCCGGAGGGCCGGGGTCAGCCGATCGGGAAGCGGTCGGTGCCGAGGACGGCGAGCAAGGCCAGCTTCTCGGCGTCCTCGGTGCCCGGGGTCGCGGTGAAGACGAGCAGAGACTGCCCTTGGTCGGGGTCCAGCAAGGTCTGGCAGTGCAGGTCGAGTCGGCCCAGTTGCGGGTGCACGAATCGTTTGGCGTCTCTCCACCGCAGCCCGACCTCGTGCCGGTCCCAGAGCTCGGCGAACTCGGCGCTGTCCCGCCGCAACGTGGCGACCACCTGCGCCGCCCGCGAGTCCGCGCCGTCCCGGGCCGCTGCCGCGCGGAGCTGGGAGACCTGCACCCGGCCGTTGAGCTCGTGGTCGTCGAGCAGGTACCGCGCGCGCTCACCGTGGTCGGTGAACCACCGGTAGGTCGCACTGCGCGCCAGGCCGGCGTGCTGCGTCTGCTCACCGAGCAGGGCGATGGCGGCCGGGGTCTGCAGCAGCGTCTCGCCGGCCGGCCCGATCACCTGGGCAGGGGTGTCGGCGAGGCGGTCGAGCACCCGCAGCAGAGCCGGGCCCACGTGCTCGCCGCGCAGCTCCCGGGACGCCGGCCGGTGCCCGCAGAGCAGGAACAGGTGGTCGCGCTCGGCCAGGGTCAGCCGCAGGCCACGGGCCAGCGCGGCGGCCATCTGCGCCGAGGGCTGCGGGCCGTCGCCGCGCTCGAGGCGGGCAACGTAGTCCACCGACATCGCGCACAGCTCGGCGACGTCCTCGCGCCGGAGCCCTGGGGTGCGCCGGCGCACCCGCGGGACCAGCCCGACGTCCTCCGGGCTCAGTGCTTCCCTGCGCGCGCGCAGGAAATCACCGAGCGCAGCTTGGTCCACCGACCGCCCCATGGTCCTCCTGTCGTCACCCCATGGTCGCGGCCGGCAGCGTCCTCAGCCACTGACTGGGGGTCAGTGGCTGGGCGTGTCCTTTCTGCTGCGCCCGCGCTGCCGTGCACTGATGCCGTCGGCACGATCGAGGAGGAGTTCAGATGAGCGAGTGGACGGCGGCAGACCTGCCGGACTCGACCGGGCGCACGGTGCTGGTCACCGGCGCGGGCCGGGGCATCGGCTGGGTGACCGCGCGGGAGCTGGGCCGGGCCGGCGCCCGGGTGGTGCTGGGGGTCCGTGACCCGGACAGGGTCCGGTCCGCGGTCGCCGGGCTGGCCGGCGAGTTCGACGTCCGCCGGTTGGACGTGTCGGACCTGTCGTCGGTCCGGGAGTTCGCCGCGGCGTGGACCGGGCCACTGGACGTGCTGGTGAACAACGCCGGGGTCATGGACACCCCTGCCGCGCGGACGGCGGACGGCCTCGAGCGGCAGACCGCGACCAACTACACCGGCCCCTTCGTGCTGACGAACCTGCTGCTGCCGCACGTCACCGGTCGGGTGGTCAGCGTGACCAGCCAGTTGCACCGTCTGGGGAAGGTGGACGTCGCCGACCTGGACTGGAGGACGCGGACCTACCGACCGATGCAGGCCTACCGGGACTCCAAGCTCGCTCAGGTCCTCTTCTCCCTGGAGCTGCAGCGCCGGTTCACCGCGATCAGCAGCCCGGTCCGCTCGGTGCTGGCCCACCCGGGCATCGCCCACACCGGCCTGGTCGACCACTCCAGCCAGAAGGTCGTCCTGCGCCTGGGAGGCCCGCTGCTCAACGACGTCGAGCACGGCGCCCTGCCGACGCTGTTCGCCGCGACCCAGGACGTGCCGGGCAACGCCTACGTCGGGCCCGACGGCATCGCCAGCGTCAAGGGCCACCCGACGGTGCGCCGCCAGGCGCGGAAGGGGCTGGACGAGGAGACCGCCCGCGCCCTGTGGGCGGCCACCGAGGCCCTGACCGGTGTCCGGGCCGAGTTCTAGGTGTGCTGACCGGGCAGGTTGGTCGCATGCACTGCGGACCTCGGCACTGCGGACCTCTGGGCCGCGCCTAGCCTCACGTGCATGCGATCAGTGCAGATCACCCGCTTCGGCGGACCCGAGGTCATGGACGTCGTCGACCTGCCCGACCCGGTGCCCGGGGACGGCGAGACGTTGTTCGACATCTCCTCCGCCGGGGTCAACTTCGCCGACACCCACCAGACCGAGGACAGCTACCTCGCCAAGCAGCAGCTCCCGCTGATCCCGGGGGCCGAGTTCGTCGGCACCCCGGCCGGTGGCGGCCAGCGCGTGGTGGGCCTGCTGCCCGGCGGCGGCTACGCGGAGCGGGTCGCCGCGCACCCGCGGCTGACCTGGCCGGTGCCCGACGGGGTGACCGACGAGCAGGCACTCGCCGTGGTCCTGCAGGGGGCCACCGCCTGGCACCTGCTGCGCACCTCCGCCCACCTGGCCGAGGGCGAGTCCGTCGTCGTCATCGCCGGCGCCGGCGGGGTCGGCACCCTGGCGATCCAGCTGGCCAAGCGCTGGGGCGCCGGCCGGGTCATCGCCACCGCCTCCAGCCCGGAGAAGCGGGAGCTCGCCGCGTCCCTCGGCGCCGACGCCACCGTCGACCCGGCGCTGGCCACTGACGACCCGAAGGCCTTCACCGCCGCACTCCGCGAGGCCAACGGCGGCGGACGGGTCGACATCGTGCTGGAGATGACCGGTGGCAACGTCTTCGACGGGTCGCTGTCGGCGCTGGCGCCCTTCGGCCGGCTGGTCGCCTACGGCATGGCCGGTCGGGAGGCCCCCGCCACGGTCGCCGTGCCCGCGCTGATGGGCACCAGCCGGGCGGTCATCGGCTTCTGGCTGGCGCACTGCATGACCCGGCCGGAGATGATGGACGCCGCGATGACCGACCTGCTGGCGATGGTCGCCGACGGGACCCTGAAGCCGGTCTCCGGTGGCCGCTACCCGCTGACCGCCGTCCGGGAGGCCCACCAGGACCTGCTCGCCCGGCGCACCACCGGCAAGCTCGTCCTCGACCCCACCCGCTGAGGCGCCAGGCACAGGAGGCTTTCCACCCAGTTCTCGAGCCAGAAGTGGGCGAAGAGCTTCCTATGCCTGGGAGGGAGCCGGCTAGAGCAGGCGGTTGGTCCAGAGCAGGGACGCGACGACGCCGAGGAACGCGAACAGCACGCCGCCGCGGACGAACCACGGACTGATGTCCTGCGCCTCGGTGGTGTAGCCGATCTGGCTGCCCAGGTCCTCGAAGACCTCTGACAGCTCCGCGGCGCTGGCCGCCTCGCTGTAGCTGCCGTCGGTCTCCTCGGCGATCTGCTCCAGCGTGGCCCGGTCGACCGGCACCGGCACCCGCTCGCCGTTGATGTCCAGCGTCCCGTAGTCGGTGCCGAACGCGATCGTGGAGACCGGCACCGAGGCGGCGTTGGCGGCGTCGATCGCCTGGGTCGCCTCCCGACCCACGGTGCTGTACCCGTCCGACAGCAGCACGATCCGGGCCGGCGGCGCCTCCATCCCCTCCGAGGCCAGCGTCGCCTGGTAGTTGGTGATGGCGGTGAGCGAGGTGAAGATCGCGTCCCCGATCGCCGTCGCCTCGGCCAGCTCGAGGTTCTCGATCGCGGTGCGCACCTCCTCCCGGTCCGTCGTCGGGGTGACCAGGGTGGCCGCCGTCCCGGCGAAGGCGACCAGCCCCAGGTTGATCCGCTCCGGCAGCACCTCCACGAACTCCTCGGCCGCCAGCTGCATGGCCTGGAAGCGGTCGGGCTCGACGTCGGTCGCGCGCATGGACAGCGAGACGTCGACGGCCATGATCACCGTGGCGCGTTCCCGCGGCACCCGGACCTCGGTGCTCGGCTGCGCCAGCGAGGCGACCAGCACCGCGAGCCCCAGGGCGACGAGCCCGAACGCGACGTGCCGGCGCCACCCGGCCCGTTTGGGCACCAGCGAGCCGAGCATCGCCACGTTGGTGAAGCGCGCGGCGTACTTGGCCCGGCGCCGCTGCAGCAGCACGTAGAGGCCGACCAGGGCCACCACCGCCAGCAGCCCGGCCAGCCACCACGGGGACTGGAAGGTCATCGGGAGGCCCCTCCACTGCCGGCGCGCCGGCGGTCGGCGACGTAGCGGACGACGTCGGCCAGCCAGTCGCGGTCGGTCTGCAGTCTCAGGTGCCCGGCACCGGCGCGGCGCAGGGCGGCGGCGATCTCGCGGCGCTGGGCGGCGGCGCCCTCGGCGAAGCGGCGGCGGACCTCCGCGTTCCCGGTGGGCACCTCCAGCGTCTGACCGGTCTCGGGGTCGACGACGGTCAGCAGGCCCACGTCGGCCAGCTCCAGCTCCCGCGGGTCGACGACCTCGATGGCCAGCAGGTCGTGCCGGGCCGACAGCCCCCGCAGCGGGCGCTCCCAGTCGGCGGTGTTCTGCGCATCGGAGCCCAGGAAGTCGGAGATGACGACGACCAGCCCGCGCCGCCGCGGCGGGCGGCGCAGCGACTCCAACGCCGCGGCGAGGTCCCCGCGCCGGCCCGCCGCGGCCCGCGGGGTGGCGACGACGGACCGCAGCAGCCGGTCCGCGGCCAGCCGCCCGGGGGTGGCCGGGTACCGGTCGACCCGCTCGCCGGTGGTGACGACGGCGCCCAGCCGGTTGCCGCCATGGACGGTGAGGTGGCTGACCGCCGCGAGGCCGGCGATCGCCAGGTCCCGCTTCTCGCACTCGGCGGTGCCGAAGTCCAGGCTGGCCGAGAGGTCGAGGACCACCCAGGTCTCCAGCTCCCGGTCGGCGATCGTCTCCCGGACGTGCGGCACCTGGGTACGCGCGGTCACCGGCCAGTCCATCCGGCGGACGTCGTCCCCGGGGTGGTAGGTCCGGGAGTCACCGGCCTCGCTGCCCGAGCCGGGCACGAGCCCCAGGTGGTCGCCCTGCAGCAGCCCGTCCAGCCGGCGGCGGACGGTGAGCTCCAGGCGGCGCAGCAGCACCGCCGAGTTGCTGCCGGGGCCGAAGTGCGGCGGGGCGCCGTCGCCCGGCGCCCGGCCGGTGTCGTCCGGGCTGGTCACACCGGCTGCGGGCCGAAGCCGCCGTCGGGACGACCGCCGCCCTGCGGCGCACCCTGGGGAGCGCCGTTCGGGCTGCCCTGCGACGGGCCGAAGGAGGGGCCGCCGAAGCCGGGGACCGACGGGCCACCGGGGGAACCCGGCCCGTAGCCGGCGGCGCGCTGCCGCGGGGTGACCTGCGGCAGCGGCACGCTCTGCACCACCCGCTTGACGATGTGGTCGGCCGGCACGCCGTCGGCCAGCGCGTCGTAGGAGAGCACCAGCCGGTGGCGCAGCACGTCACCGGTCACGTCCAGCACGTCCTGCGGGAGCACGTAGTCGCGGCCGCGGATCAGCGCGAGCGCACGGCTGGAGGCGATCAGGCCGAGCGAGGCGCGCGGGCTCGCGCCGTAGGAGACCCAGTTGGCGACGTCGGGCATCCCGTGCTCGTTCGGCGCCCGGGTCGCCACCACCAGCCGGACGACGTAGTCGACCAGCGCGTGGTGCACGAACACCTCCGACGCGGTGCGCTGCAGCCGGCGCACGTCCTCGGGCCCCAGCACCGGCTGAGCCTCCGGCGGGGTCGACCCCATCCGGTAGATGATCTCCCGCTCTTCCTCCGGGCTCGGGTAGTCGACGAGCACCTTGAGCAGGAAGCGGTCGCGCTGGGCCTCCGGGAGCGGGTAGACGCCCTCGTTCTCGATCGGGTTCTGGGTGGCCAGCACCAGGAAGGGGTCGGGCAGCGGATGGGCGACGCCGCCGATGGAGACCTGCCGCTCGGCCATGACCTCCAGCAGCGCCGACTGCACCTTGGCCGGGGCCCGGTTGATCTCGTCGGCGAGCAGGAAGTTGGCGAAGACCGGCCCCAGCTCGGTGGCGAAGGTGTCCTGGCCGGACTTGTAGATGCGGGTGCCGATGATGTCGGCCGGCACCAGGTCGGGGGTGAACTGCAGCCGGGAGAACTTCCCGCCGACGACGGTGGCCAGGGTCTCCACGGCGAGGGTCTTCGCGACGCCGGGCACGCCCTCGAGGAGCACGTGCCCGCGGGCCAGCAGGCCCACGAGCATCCGCTCGACCAACCGGTCCTGGCCGACGATGACCCGCTTGATCTCGAACAGCGCACGCTCCAGGCGCGCGGCGTCGACCGAGGGCGGGGTGGGCTGTTCGGGGGCGGGCGAGCTGCCGGCGGCGGTCACGCGTCGAGTGTCCTACATCTGGCTGTGCGACCAGCGGGGCTGCACGGTCCGGCAGCCGACGACACCCCGATCCGAGGCGTCGTCGGCCCTGCCCGCAGACGGGCCGGGCTGCTAGCCTGACGCTCGCGTCGGGCAGCTCCCCCCGTGGCTGCCCGACGCCTTTCTGCGCGGGCCGGCCGCTCCCGCCGACCCCTTGCCACTGTCGCGGCCTCAGCCGGTGGGGCGCACCGCGCCGAAGTAGTCGCTGCCGAACCACATGGTGCTGATCCGCACCACGTCACCGCTCTGGGGCGCCTGGATGACCTTGTTGCCGCCCAGGTACAGGGCCACGTGGTAGATCGAGTTGTAGTTGCTGCCGCTCCCCCAGAACACCAGGTCGCCGGCCTGCAGGTCGTCGCGGCCCACCGTCCGGTCGCTGAAGCGGGCCCACTGCGCCCGGCTGGTGCCACCGATGGCGATCCCGGCCTGGGCGTAGGCGTACTCGGTCAGCCCCGAGCAGTCGAAGCCCCAGATGTGCGTGTCCGGCGGGATGCCCCAGCTGGGACCGCGGCTGCCGCCACCACCCCAGGAGTAGGGCAGGCCCTGCTGGGTCTTCGCCGCCGCTATGGCGGTCTGCACGGCCGACCCGGACGGGGCGCCGGCGTTGTTCGGCACCGGGGCCGGCGCCGGTGCGGGCTTGGGAGCCGCCACCGGGGCGGGCGCGGGCCTCGGAGCCGGTGCCGGTGCCGGAGCGGGAGCCGGGGCGGGGGCCGGCGCGGGGGCCGAGCTGCCGCCGCCCGAGGAGGACGACGAGGGCGTCGGTGCCGGGGCGGGGACGGGGGCCGGGGTCGCGGCCCGCTGGGCGACCGCCCGCTCCTCGGCCGCCTGGCGCGCACCCTCCAGGCCGTACAGCGTCTGCTGCGCCTGCTCGAGCTCGGCCTCCAGTGCGTCCTGCTGCGCGACCAGCGCGACGGCCTGCTCGCGGGCGGCGACCTCCTGCTCCTGTGCGGACGCCAGCAGCTGCTCCGCCTCGGTCTTCAGCGTCTCGGCCTCGCCGACAGCCTGCTGGGCGGTCTGCTCGGCGACGGTCGCCTGCTCCTGCAGCACGGTGAGCTCGGCGACGACGTCGACCCGGTGCTCTCCCACGGCGCCGAGCAGCGCAGCGCGCTCGATCAGCTCTGCCGGTCCACCGGCGGTCATCAGCGCCCGCGCACCGGGGTTGGTGCTGCCCTGCTTGTAGCTGTCCCGGGCGAAGGCGGCGACCTCCCCCTTGCCCACCGCGACGTCGGCGGCGGCCTGGCCGGCAGCGGCCTGCGCCGCATCGGCTGCCGTGCGCGCCTCGTCGTAGGCGCCCTGCCGCTCCTCGTAGTCCTGCAGCGCGATCTGCGACCCGATGCGCGCGTCGTCGACCGCGGCCTGCGCGCCGGCGAGCTGACCGGTGATCGCCCCGACCTGGGCTGCGGCCTCCTCGCGGGCCCGCTGAGCCGCGAAGATGTCGCTGTCGGTCGGTGCGGCCACGGCCGTCCCGGGGGCGACCACGAGGCACGCGGCGACGACGGTGCCTGCGGCGAGCGCACGCTGCACCCAGCGGGCACCTGCTCGTCGTCCTGTGCTGACCTGCGTACCGACCTGTGCGTGCACGAACCCGACTCCTCCGTTGCCCGGCGCCAGGTTGTGCGGCGACGCCGGTCTCGACCAGTCCCGGCACACCCCTCGGGGTGTGCTCCCGCGGGCTCATCGACCGGATCGGGTGAACGACTGAGGGTCGTCAGAGGGACCTCCCCCGTCGGGGTGAGGTGGGAACAGCACGCACGGTGAGGAGCGGCGCGCCGGCGCCGGGTCGGACGCCGGCGGGTTCAGTGCACCTGGCGCTCGGAGTCGGCCCAGAAGGCCTCGCGCAGCTTGAACTTCTGGATCTTGCCGGTGGCGGTGCGCGGGATGCCGTCCCGGAACTCCACCCGCTTGGGGGCCTTGTAGCCGGCCAGCGTCGTCCGGCAGTGCGCGATGATGTCCGCCTCGGAGGCGGTGGCGCCCTCGGCCAGCACGACCAGCGCGGTCACCATCTCCCCCCACCGGTCGTCGGGCACCCCGATCACCGCCACCTCGGCGACGGCGGGGTGGCTGAAGACGGCGTCCTCCACCTCGATGGAGGAGACGTTCTCCCCGCCGGAGATGATCACGTCCTTCTTCCGGTCGGAGATGGTGAGGAAGCCGGCGTCGTCGACGGTCCCGCCGTCCCCGGTGTGGAACCAGCCGCCGTCGAGGGCGTCGGCGGAGGCCTCCGGGTTCTCCCAGTAGCCGGCCAGCACGGTGTTGCCCTGCGCCAGCACCTCACCGGACTCGCTCGTGCTGATCCGGGTGCCCAGCGCCGGCACCCCGGCCCGGGACAGCGCCTTCGCCCGGGTCTGGACGTCCATCTCGTCGTACTCGGCCCGGGGCCGGTTGATCGTCAGCAGCGGCGCGGTCTCGGTGAGCCCGTAGATCTGGTTGAACTCCCAGCCCAGCTCCTCCTCCACCCGGGCGATCGTGCGCGAGGGTGGCGGCGCCCCGGCGACCACGATCCGCACCCGGTCCCGCCCGGGCACCTCGCCGTCCCAGTCGGCGGCCGCGTCGAGCACGGCGTTCCAGACGGCGGGTGCACCGGCCATCAGCGTGACGCCGTGCCGCTCGACCCGGCGGAGGATCTCGGTGCCGTCGACCTTGCGCAGCGCGACCTGCGTGGCCCCCATGCCGGCTGTGGTGTAGGGCAGCCCCCAGCCGTTGCAGTGGAACATCGGCAGCGTGTGCAGGTAGACGTCGCGGTCGCTGACCTGCATGTGCAGGCCGAACGTGGTGGCGTTGACCCAGAGGTTGCGGTGGGTCATCTGCACGCCCTTGGGCCGCGCCGTCGTCCCGCTGGTGTAGTTGATCGTGGCGGTGGCGTCCTCGTCCGGCACGGACCACGGTCGCGGCTCCGCGTCGTGCCGGAGCAGCCCGGACTCGTACTCCTCGCCCAGCAGGAAGCGGTGCGGGACGTCGATGCCCGACAGCTGCGACTCCACCTCCGGGTCGGCCAGCAGCACGCGGGCGCCGCAGTGCTCGACGATGTAGGCGAAGTCCGCGGGCGCCAGCCGGAAGTTGACCGGCACGAGCACCCGGCCGAAGGAGGGGACGGCGTAGAGCAGTTCCAGCAGCCGGGCCGAGTTGTGGCTGACCACCGCCACCCGCTCCCCCTCGCCGATGCCCAGTGCGTCCAGCCCGGCGGCGACCGCCCGGGCCCGTCGGGCCACGTCGCGGTAGGTCAGCTCCCCCAGCGAGGCCGCCGGCTGGCTCGGCTCGTCGACGACACCGAGCCGGTCGCCGTAGACCAGCTCCGCCCGGTCGAGGAAGTCACGGGTGGTCAAGGGCACGCGCATGCCGGGCTCCCCGGTGCCGGGGCCGGCTGCGTTGCCGGCCGCTGTCCGAACGTGGTGGGCGTCACGCTAACGGGCCGGGGGCGCTGCCACGAACCGCTCAGTCCGCGGCGGCCAGCAGCCGGGGCAGGGCGGTGCCGATCGGCTCCCGCACGACCAGGTCCGCGAGCCCGTCGTAGGGGGTCGGCTCGGCGTTGACGATGACCACCCGGGCGCCGTGGGCGGCGGCCACCTCGACCAGCCCGGCCGCCGGGTGCACCCCGAGCGAGGTGCCGACGGCCAGGAACACGTCGCAGTCGGCGGCGGCCTGCGCGGCGGCGTCGAGCACGTCGGGGTCCAGCGCCTGGCCGAAGCTGATCGTGGCCGACTTGAGGATCCCGGCGCAGTCGGCGCAGGCCGGGTCGGGCTCGCCGGCGTCCACCCGGGCCAGCGCCGCCGTCATCGGCGTGCGCGCAGCGCAGGACAGGCACTCGACCTCGCGGACCGTGCCGTGCAGCTCCAGCACCGCGCTGCTGCCCGCGTCGGTGTGCAGCCCGTCGACGTTCTGGGTGAGCAGCGCCCGCAGCCGGCCCTGCCGCTCCAGGTCGACCAGCGCGGCATGGCCGGCGTTGGGTCGCGCGTCGGGGGCGGTGTCCCGGCGCATCAGCCAGGCCCGGCGGCGGATCCCCGGGTCGGCCACGTAGTACGAGAAGGTGACCAGCTTCTCCGCGTCCGGGTCGCGGGTCCAGACGCCGTTGGGGCCGCGGTAGTCGGGGATGCCGCTGTCGGTGGAGATGCCGGCGCCGGTGAGCACGCAGATCCGGCGGGCCTCGGGGAGCCAGGCGGGGAGGTCCACACCCCCAGGCTAGGCAGCCACGGCCTCTGCCCGGGTCGTCACCGGCTCCGGCGGCACGGCCCGGTGCCGGACCGCCCGGGACGCCGCCACGACCAGCCGTGGCACCAGCAGCCACACCGCGACGGCGTAGAGCGCCCCGAGCAGCGTGTCGACCACGTAGTGCTCCCCGGACCACACCAGCACGACCGGCATCGCCGCCGCGTAGGCCGCCAGCGCCACCCGCTGCCAGACCCGGGTGGCCACCTGCAGCAGCACCAGCGCCGTCAGGACGGCGAAGGCGGTGTGCAGCGAGGGCACCGCCGCCACCTGGTTCACCTGCCCCTGCCCGGAGGAGAGCAGGGCGCCGGCCTTGTCCAGCCCCAGCACGGCCCAGCCGGAGTTGCTCAGCCGGTCCACGTGCTCGATGACGCCGTCCTTCGCGGCCAGCCAGGGCGGCGCCGCCGGGTACAGCACGTAGGTGACCAGCCCGGCCGCCGACAGCCCCACCACCAACCGGGCGTAGGCGGCCCAGCGAGCCCGGTCGCGCAGCCAGAGGACGCCGAGCACCACCGGCGTCACCACGAAGTGGCTGCTGTAGACCAGCGACGCGACCACCGTCCACCACGCGGCGCCCCAGTGCTCCTGCAGCCAGACCGTGGGCAGCACGCCACCGGCGAGCCACCGGTCGGCCGCCGCGAGCTCGCCGACGGCCACCGGCATGCCCAGCCCGTCGGCGAACCCGCGGCTGAGGTCGTAGAGCAGCAGGACCCCGGCCAGCGGCAGCCAGTCGGCGAGGAGCTGCAGGAGCGCCGGCCAGCCCCGGCCCAGGGACTGCACGGCCAGCACCGCGACCACCCAGCCCAGCAGCACCAGGCGGTCGGTCGGCAGGCCGGTGACGACGCAGGTGACGAGGAAGGTGGCCAGCAGCCCACCGGTGCCCAGCAGGCGGGCGCCGCGGTACCGGTCCGCCGGGACCAGCAGCTCGACTGCGGACGTCGTCGTCCCAGAGGTGTCCGCGAGGGTCATGGCGCGGCACGGTAGGTGACCCAGCGCACGCGTGGGAGCCGCCGGTGCACGGCACGCCGCAGGCGCGGGTCCCCCGGGGCTGCGGTGACTGCCCGGACACCTGAGGTCGCCGGCGCTCCCTGCCCCGACCGCCGTCCGTCGTGAGAGTGCTCACCGAGGGTGAGGGAAGGGTGGCCTTGCTCCACATTCCCGGCCGGGTGCTGGGATGATCGGGGGTGGCACATCGAGGCGCAGGACGCGCGCAGGACCAGCGAGGGTGAGGCGCAAGCAGTGGCAGCCAGCAAGGACAGCTTCGGAGCCCGTACGACGCTCGACGTCGACGGCACCGAGTACGACATCTTCCGGCTCGACGCGGTGGAGGGCGCCGACAAGCTGCCCTTCAGCTTGAAGGTCCTGCTCGAGAACCTCCTCCGCACCGAGGACGGCGCGGACATCACCGCCGACCACATCCGCGCGCTGGCGAACTGGGACCCGTCCGCGGAGCCGGACCAGGAAATTCAGTTCACCCCGGCCCGCGTCGTGATGCAGGACTTCACCGGCGTCCCGTGCATCGTCGACCTGGCCACCATGCGCGAGGCGATGGCCGACCTCGGCGGCGACCCGCAGAAGATCAACCCGCTGGCCCCGGCCGAGCTGGTCATCGACCACTCGGTCATCGCCGACGTCTTCGGCACGCCGGAGTCCTTCGAGCGCAACGTCGAGATCGAGTACCAGCGCAACGGCGAGCGTTACCAGTTCCTGCGCTGGGGCCAGGGCGCCTTCGACGACTTCAAGGTCGTCCCCCCGGGCACCGGCATCGTGCACCAGGTCAACATCGAGCACCTGGCCCGCGTCGTCTTCCCGCGGCAGGAGGGCGACCGCACGCTGGCCTACCCCGACACCTGCGTGGGCACCGACAGCCACACCACCATGGTCAACGGCCTGGGCGTGCTGGGTTGGGGCGTCGGCGGCATCGAGGCCGAGGCCGCGATGCTCGGCCAGCCCGTGTCGATGCTGATCCCCCGGGTCGTCGGCTTCAAGCTGTCCGGCCAGCTGCCCGACGGCGCGACCGCGACCGACCTGGTCCTCACGATCACCGAGATGCTGCGCGAGCACGGCGTGGTCGGGAAGTTCGTCGAGTTCTACGGCGCCGGCGTCTCGGCGGTCCCGCTGGCCAACCGCGCCACCATCGGCAACATGAGCCCGGAGTTCGGCTCCACCGCGGCGATGTTCCCGATCGACGAGGAGACCATCACCTACCTGGAGCTGACCGGCCGCAGCGCCGAGCAGGTCAAGCTGGTCGAGGCCTACGCCAAGGAGCAGGGCCTCTGGCACGACGCGTCCCGCGAGCCGGTGTTCTCCGAGTACCTCGAGCTGGACCTGGCCACCGTCGTCCCCTCCATCGCCGGCCCGAAGCGCCCGCAGGACCGGGTCGCGATCACCGACGCCAAGGAGGCCTGGCGCGAGGCACTGCCGGCCTACGTCTCCGATGGCGAGACCGGCGGGGAGGACCGGAAGCCCGGCGTCCCGTCCAACGAGCAGCCGTACGGCGTCGAGTCCGCCGCCGACGAGGCCTCCGCGGAGTCCTTCCCGGCCTCTGACCCGGTGAGCCCGTTCGGGCACGGCAACGGCGAGGCCGGCAAGCCGCACCCGTTCGTGGCCGACCACGTCCTCCCCGACCGGCCGAACAAGCCGACCAAGGTCGTGATGGAGGACGGCACCGAGACCTACGTCGACCACGGGCACGTGGTGATCGCCGCCATCACCTCCTGCACCAACACGTCCAACCCCCAGGTGATGATCGGCGCCGCGCTGCTGGCGAAGAACGCCGTCGAGCGCGGCCTCACCAGCAAGCCGTGGGTGAAGACGACGCTGGCGCCGGGGTCCAAGGTCGTCATGGACTACTACGAGAAGGCCGAGCTCACCCCCTACCTGGAGAAGCTCGGCTTCTACCTGGTCGGCTACGGCTGCACCACCTGCATCGGCAACTCCGGCCCGCTCCCCGAGCCGGTCTCGGCCGCGGTCAACGAGGCCGACCTCGCCGTCGTCTCGGTCCTGTCGGGCAACCGGAACTTCGAGGGCCGGATCAACCCCGACGTCAAGATGAACTACCTGGCCAGCCCCCCGCTGGTCATCGCCTACGCGCTGGCCGGGTCGATGGACGTCGACCTGAACAACGACTCGCTGGGCAAGGACACCGACGGCAACGACGTGTACCTGCGCGACATCTGGCCCTCGCCGCAGGAGGTCCAGCGGGTGATCGACCACGCCGTCTCCGCCGAGCAGTTCGGCCGCAGCTACCAGGACGTGTTCGCCGGCACCGAGCAGTGGCAGGCGCTGCCCACGCCGGAGGGCGACACCTTCGAGTGGGACGCGCAGAGCACCTACGTCCGCAAGCCCCCGTACTTCGACGGGATGCCGGCCGAGCCGGCTCCCGTCGAGGACATCGCCGGGGCGCGCACCCTTGCCGTGCTCGGTGACTCGGTGACCACCGACCACATCTCGCCGGCCGGCTCCATCAAGGCCGACAGCCCCGCCGGGAGGTACCTGCAGGAGCACGGCATCGAGCGTCGCGACTTCAACTCCTACGGCTCCCGGCGCGGGAACCACGAGGTGATGATCCGCGGCACCTTCGCCAACATCCGGCTGCGCAACCTGCTCGTGCCCGGCACCGAGGGTGGCGTCACCAAGAACCACCTGACCGGCGAGACCACGTCGATCTACGACGCCTCGCGGGCCTACGCCGAGGCCGGCGTGCCGCTGGTGGTGCTGGCCGGCAAGGAGTACGGCTCCGGGTCCTCCCGTGACTGGGCGGCCAAGGGGACGGCGCTGCTCGGCGTCAAGGCGGTCATCGCGCAGAGCTACGAGCGCATCCACCGGTCGAACCTGATCGGCATGGGCGTCCTGCCGCTGCAGTTCCCCGAGGGCGAGTCGGCCGAGTCGCTCGGCCTGACCGGGGACGAGGAGTTCGCCGTCACCGGGGTCACCGCGCTGAACGACGGCACGATCCCCCGCACGGTGAAGGTCAAGGCGGGGGATGTGGAGTTCGACGCCCGCGTCCGGATCGACACCCCCGGCGAGGCGAACTACTACCGCAACGGCGGGATCATGCAGTACGTGCTGCGCTCGCTCCGCGGCACCGTCTCCGCCTGATGGACCTGGGCCTGGGCGGCCGCGGGCTCCTGCTCACCGGCGCGAGCCGGGGGCTGGGGTTCGCGACCGCCCGGGCCCTCGTCGACGACGGGGCCCGGGTGCTGATCAGCTCCCGGTCCCCCGAGTCGGTCGACGCGGCCGTCGCCTCGCTCGGCGGGGCGCCGGCAGCCTCCGGGCTGGCCGCCGACCTGGCCGACCCCGCGGCCGCCGAGGAGCTGGTCGGCGCGGCGGTCGACCGGCTGGGCCGGGTCGACGGCGCGCTGATCTCCGTCGGCGGGCCGGCACCGGGCAGCGTGCTCGAGGTCCCGGAGGACGCCTGGCGGGCCGGGGTCGAGAGCGTCCTGCTCGGGCCGCTCCGGCTGATCCGGGCACTCGTGCCGCACCTGTCCCCCGACGCCGCGATCGGGCTGGTGCTCTCTACCTCGGTGCGCCAGCCGATCGGGCACCTGGCCATCTCCAACGGCCTGCGGCCCGGCCTGGCGATGACCACGAAGGCGCTGGCCGACGAGCTCGGGCCGCGCGGCATCCGGGTGTTCGGCCTGCTGCCCGGCACGGTCGCCACCGACCGGGTCACCGAGATCGAGGCCGCCTCCGGCGACCCCTCGGCCGCTCGCGCCCGCACCGAGGCCGCCATCCCGCTGCGCCGGGTGGGCCGCCCCGAGGAGTTCGGCGCGGTCGCCGCCTTCGCCCTCTCCCCCGCCGCCTCCTACGTCACCGGCACCATGCTCGCCGTCGACGGCGGCGTCACCCGCGCACTGTGACGCTCTCCCGCTGGTCGCTGACGGCGGTCTCGATGCCCAGGAGGCAGCCATGAACGACCACTCCCAGCCCGTGCTGGTCGCCTGCGCCCACGGCACCCGGAACCCCACCGGTCGGCGGCTGATCGGTCAGCTCGCGCTCGCCGCCCGCGCGCTGCGGCCCGGGCTCACCACCACCGCCGCCTTCGTCGACGTGCAGCCGCCCACGGTCGTCGACGTCGTCCGCGGGCTGGGTGAGTCGGCCACCCCGGCCGTCGTCGTCCCCCTGCTGCTGTCCGGCGGCTACCACGTGCACGTCGACATCGCCGGTGCCGTCGCCGACCACCCGTCGGCGGTGGCCGCCCGGCCGCTGGGACCCGACGCCCGGTTGGTCGGCGTGCTCACCGACCGGCTGGTCGCCGCCGGCGCGGACCGCGACGACCCGGCCACCGCGATCGTGCTGGCCGCCGCCGGCTCCAGCGACAAGCGCTCGGTGCAGGACGTCGAGGACACCGCTGCGCTGCTCCAGCGCGACTGGGCCGGCCCGGTCACCACCGGCTACGGATCGGCGGCCCAGCCCCCCGTGCCCGACGCGGTCGCTGCCGCGCGCGCGGCCGGCGCCCAGCGGGTCGTCGTCGCCGCCTACCTGCTCGCGCCCGGACACTTCCACGACAAGCTCCAGGGGGCCGGCGCCGATTGCGTCACGGCGCCTTTGCTGCCCGACGAGCGGATCGCCGCCGTCCTGCTCGACCGGTACGACGCGGCCCTCACCCCCGCCTGACCCGGCGTCACTGCAGGGCGAGCACCAGGCAGACGACGGCCAGTGCGAGCGCCACCGGCGTCATGACCAAGCGCTCCGGCCGGCTGCGCGAGACGGCGTTCATCAGCACCCCGACGGCGAAGTACGCCGTCAGCACCCACACGGCCACGTCGGCCACGCCGCGCGGCAGGAGGTCCAGCGCCCCGCCCACCTGCAGCAGCAGCGCGGCGACGAGCCCGTAGACCACGATCGACACCGCGCTGCCGACCCGGAGGCCTGTCGGCAGGACGTCGTGCTGGCCGCCCCACGCGAACCGGCCCAGGGGCGCGCCGGCGATCAGCGACACCTGGAAGACGGCCAGGCCGCCGAGCAACGCGACGCCCACGACGGCAGCGACCATGATCACCCGGCGCACGCTACCGACCCGGGACGATCTCCCGCGGTCCTGTTCACCCCAGCAGGGGCCGAAATCGCGACTTCGGTCCCGTCAGGGGCCGGTGGCGACCGGGCGGTCGGGGTCGTTCGACCACTGCGACCACGAGCCGGGCCACAGGGCAGCCTCGATGCCGACCTCGGCGAGCGCGGCCACCTGGTGTGCCGCGGTGACGCCGGAGCCGCAGTAGACGCCGACCGTCGTCCCCGGCCGGACGCCCAGCGCGGCGAACCGGTCGGTCAGTACAGCCGCTGTAGCGAAGGTGCCGTCCGGGTCGAGGTTCTCCGTGGTGGGTGCGCTGACCGCACCCGGCACGTGGCCGGCCCGCGGGTCGACCGGCTCGACGTCGCCGCGGTACCGCTCGCCGGCCCGGGCGTCGAGCAGCACTCCACCGGCCATGGGGAGGGCGGCCGCCTCGTCCGCGGTCAGCACGGGCATCCCGCCGCCGGTCAGCCGCACGTCGCCGGGATCGCGGACGACGTCGCCGCGATGGAGCTCACCCCCGGCCGCGGTCCAGGCGGCGAGCCCACCGTCGAGGATCGTGACCTCGGCCAACCCGCCCCAGCGGAGCAGCCACCAGGCCCGGGCTGCCGCCAGGCCACCGGTCGCGTCGTAGACGACCACCCGCGAGCCGGCGGAGATCCCCCACCGCCTGGCGGCTGCTTGCAGTCGCTGTACTGACGGGAGTGGGTGGCGGCCGGCCGCAGGGGACGCGCCCTCGGCGAGCTCGGTCGGCAGGTCGACGAAGACGGCGCCCGGCAGGTGGCCGGCCAGGTACTGGTCCCGGCCGTCCGACCTCCCGAGCGCCCAGCGGACGTCGAGCAGGACGACGTCCGCGGTGCGGCCGAGCAGCTGCTCCGCCGCGGTCAGCACCGTCACCGCGCGACCTCGTGCCGCGCCGCCTCCAGTTCCGCGGTCAGCGCCGTGAGGGCGTCGGCGCGACCGCCGTAGCGGGCCGGGGTGCTCTGCAGGAGGGCGATCTTCCACCGCCCCGCCTCCTCGACCGCGGTCAGCGCGTGGACCATGTGCAGCGCCGGGTCGACGGCGTCCTTGCCGGGGGGCACCATCCCGGCCACCGCGTGCAGCACCACGACGCCGTCGGTCAGCTTGCGCACCGAGCGCACGACGCCGACGAAGGTGGGGGTGGCGTGCTCGGTGAACATCCGGCGCATGTCGGCGGCGATGCTGAGCCGGCCGCTGCGCAGCGTGCCGTCGAGGTCGATGACCTCACCGTCGTCGGCGAAGACCGAGGACACCGTGACGCCGCTGCGCTGGTTCCATCCCGCCAGGTACCGCGCGTACAGCGCCCGGATCTGGGTGTCCTGCGGATGACCTGCGCTCAAGGGAGTGCTCCTGCGGGTGGTACGAGTGGGTCGAGAGTGACCGTAGTGTGCCCGCCCCGCCGGAGCCGACCCCGTGCCCTCGGGCCGCGGTCCGACCCGGGTCCGGAGCGCCGCTCAGAAGGAGGCGAGGGGTTCGGCGACGAACCCGCCGTCCCCCTGGGACACGTGCCAGACCCGGACGTCCTTGCCACCGATCTCGTCCTTCTCGTGGAACCGGACCCGCTCGCCGAGCGGCACCCCGTGCCCCCGGACCAGCAGCGGCCCGCCGCTGTCGACGGTGAACTCGGCGTCCCCGACGAAGAGCTCCAGGGACGGGACGTCGCCATGCGGCGGCACGGTCACCGGGCACGGCCGGCCGGAGGCGACGGATGGCGGCGGCTGGATGGTCATGGTGGGCCTCCCACGGTTGGGTGACGTGCGCCGTCGGGGGGAACGTGCCACGGCCCGCGACCGGCGCGCAGTCCACGCCGACCGTCACCGGCACGGCCGCCACGGTGGGTGTGCCACCCCGGACGCTCCGCTCATCCGACCTGGACAGCCCGGTCCTCTCCGACCCGGTCCTCGGCCGGGGCGAACTGGGTGCGGTAGAGGTCCGCGTAGTGGCCGCCGGTGGCGAGCAGCTCGTCGTGGGTGCCGCGCTCGACGATCCGGCCGTCGTCGACCACCAGGATCTGGTCGGCGCCGCGGATGGTGGACAGCCGGTGGGCGATCACCAGGGAGGTCCGCCCGGCCAGCGCCGCGTCCAGCGCGTGCTGCACGGCCACCTCGGACTCGCTGTCCAGGTGCGCGGTCGCCTCGTCGAGGATCACGATGCCCGGCGCCTTCAGCAGCACCCGGGCGATCGCCAGCCGCTGTTTCTCCCCGCCGGACATCCGGTGGCCGCGGTCGCCGACCACGGTGTCCAGCCCGTCGGGCAGCGAGTGCACCAGGGCGGCGATCCGGGCCCCGGTGAGCGCCGACCACAGCTCGTCCTCGGTGGCGTCGGGCTTCGCGTAGCGGAGGTTCGCCCGGATGGTGTCGTGGAAGAGGTGGGCGTCCTGGCTGACCACGCCGATCGCGTCGCGCAGCGAGGCGGTGGTGGCCTGCCGGACGTCGACCCCGCCGACCCGCACGGCGCCCTCCGTGACGTCGTAGAGCCGGGACACCAGGGCGGCCATCGTCGACTTGCCCGCGCCGGAGGTGCCGACCAGGGCGACCAGCTGGCCCGGTTCGGCCCGGAAGGAGACGTCGTGCAGCACCTGGGCCGGCTGCCCGTGCTCCGGGACGGCGACGTCCTCCAGCGACGCCAGCGACACCTCCGCTGCCGACGGGTAGCGGAAGGAGACCGACTCGAACTCCAGCGACCGGTCCTCCGCCGGGACCGGCACGGCGTCGGGGGCCTCGGCGATCATCGGGGCCAGGTCGAGCACCTCGAACACCCGGTCGAAGCTGACCAGCGCGCTCATCACGTCGACCCGGACGTTGGCCAGCGCCGTCAGCGGCCCGTACAGCCGCGCCAGCAGCAGCGCCAGGGCGACGACGTCACCGGCGGACAGCTGCCCGGTGAACGCCAGCCAGCCACCGAGCCCGTAGACCAGGGCGGTGGCCAGCGCGGCGACCAGGGTGAGGGCGGTGAAGAAGGTGCGGCCGTACATCGCCGAGAGCACGCCGATGTCGCGCACCCGGGACGCCCGGCCGCGGAAGGAGTCCGCCTCGGCCTCGGGCCGGCCGAACAACTTGACCAACAGCGCCCCGGCGACGTTGAACCGCTCGGTCATCGTCGCGTTCATGGAGGCGTTCAGCCCGTAGGACTCCCGGGTGATCGTCTGCAACTTCTTGCCGATCCGCTGGGCCGGCACCACGAACAGCGGCACCATCACGATCGACAGCAGGGTGATCCGCCAGGAGAGGCTCAACATGACCCCGGCGGTCAGCACCAGGGCGATCACGTTGGAGACGACCCCGGACAGCGTAGAGGTGAAGGCCCGCTGCGCACCGATGACGTCGTTGTTCAGCCGGCTGACCAGCGCACCTGTCTGGGTGCGGGTGAAGAAGGCGACCGGCATCCGCTGCACGTGCTCGAACACCCGGGTGCGCAGGTCGTAGATGACCCCCTCGCCGATCCGGGCGGAGTACCAGCGCTGCACCAGCGAGCTGCCAGCGTCGAGCACGGCCAGCCCGGCGATGAAGAGCGCGATCCGGACGATGTCGCCGGCCGTGCCGGTCAGGTTGGCGATCCGGTTGACGATGTCGCCGGCCAGCAGCGGGGTGACCACCCCGATCACCGCGGAGAAGACGACGAGCGCCAGGAAGCCGATCAGCTCCCGGCGGTAGGGCCCGGCGATGCCCAGGATGCGGCGCACCGTCCCCTTGGGGACGCCGCGGGAGGTGACCGAACGGTCGGTGCTGAACGACCGCATCGCGGCCATGGACGTCATCGGTGAGCTCACGACACGCCCCCTGCTGCTGGATCCGGCTGACCACCGGGCCGAACAGCGGCGGCGGTCGTCCTGTTCCGCCCGGTCAGTCCCGTCCGGCCAGCGTGCGCAGCCGGCGTACCTGGGCAGCCCGCTCGGCGGCGTCCTGCTCCTCCGGGCCGTTGCGGACGGCCGAGCGGACCAGCGCCAGCGTCTCGCGGGCGGCGCCGACATCCGGCCCGAGCAGGGCTGCGGTCAGGTCGGCGACCGCGGCGTCGAGCTCCGCGGTCGGGACGGCGACGTTGGCCAGCCCGGTGGTCACGGCCTCGGCGGCGCCGACCGCCCGGCCGGTCAGGCAGATCTCCAGAGCGCGGCTGTAGCCGACCAGCTCGACCAGCGTGCTGGTGCCGGTGAGGTCGGGCACCAGCCCGAGGCCCGCCTCCGGCAGGCGCAACTGGGCGTCCTCGGTGAACACCCGCAGGTCGCAGGCGAGCGCCAGCTGGGCGCCGGCGCCGATGGCGTGCCCCTGCACCGCCGCCACCGAGACGACGCCGGGCGAGCGCAGCCAGCGGAACGCCGCCTGGTAGCCGCGGATCCGCTCCTGGGCCGCCTCGGTGCGCAGGGAGCCCAGCTCGGCCAGCCCGCCGGGCACGCCGGGGTCGGCGCTGAAGAGCGTGCGGTCCAGGCCGGCGGAGAACGCACGGCCCGCGCCGCGGACGACGACCACGCGCACGTCGTCGTCCAGGGACTCCCCGACCGCCCGCAGCGCTGCCCAGGTCGCCGGGGTCTGCGCGTTGAGCTGGTCGGCCCGGTCGAGGGTCACGGTGAGGACGGCTCCCTCGCGTGCCGTCCTCACCCAGCCGTCGGGATCACCGCTCACGCAGACTTCTTGGCGTTCCGGTTCGCCCCGCCCCGACCCCGGAGGGTGGCACCCGACTCCGACAGCAGACGGTGCACGAAGCCGTACGAGCGGTTGGTGGAGGTCGCCAGCGAGCGGATGCTCTCGCCGCTGTCGTACCGCTCCCGGAGCTCGCCGGCCAGCGACGTCCGGTCGTCTCCGGTGATCCTCTTGCCCTTGCTCAGGTCCGCAGTGCTCGAGTCGGCCATGACTCCCCTCCGTGTCAGGGGTGCTGCCGGCTCACGCCGGCACCTCCCGCTGATCCCCCGGCGCCGTTGTCCCGGTGACCTCGGCGTCCCACTGGCCATGATCACCCAGGGTCGGAGGGTCGGCCACCGCAACAAGACCGCGCACCGCCGAACCCGGAGGTCAGCGCGGAGCGACCCGGTCCAGCCGTTACGCGAGCGAGACCAGGTCGGCGAAGTCGGCGCTCCAGGTGTCCTCGGTGCCGTCGGGCAGGATGATCACCTTGTCCGGGTCGAGGGCGGTGACCGCGCCCTCGTCGTGGGTGACCAGCACGATCGCGCCCTGGTAGGTGCGCAGCGCCTCGAGCACCTGCTCGCGGCTGGCCGGGTCGAGGTTGTTGGTCGGCTCGTCCAGCAGGAGCACGTTGGCTCCGGAGATGACCAGCGTGGCCATCGCCAGCCGGGTGCGCTCACCGCCGGAGAGCGTGCCGGTGCGCTGGTCGACGGTCTCCCCGGAGAAGAGGAACGCGCCCAGGATCCGACGCAGCTCGGTGTCGGTGGAGCCCGGTGCCGAGGAGCGCATGTTCTCCAGCAGCGTCCGGTCCATGTCCAGCGTCTCGTGCTCCTGGGCGTAGTAGCCCACCCGCAGCCCGTGACCGGGCTTCACCTCGCCGGTGTCCGGGGCCTCGGTGCCGGCCAGCATCCGCAGCAGCGTCGTCTTGCCCGCGCCGTTGAAGCCGAGGACGACGACCCGGGCGCCCTTGTCGATCGCCAGGTCGACGCCGGTGAAGATCTCCAGCGAGCCGTAGCTCTTGGACAGGCCCTCCGCGGTGAGCGGGGTGCGGCCGCACGGGGCCGGGGTCGGGAAGCGCAGCTTGGCGACCTTGTCCTGCACCCGCACGTCGGCCAGCCCGGCGGCCAGCCGCTGGGCGCGCTTGTCCATGCTGTGCGCGGCCTTGGCCTTGGTGGCCTTGGCCCGCATCTTGTCCGCCTGGGCGGTCAGCGCGTCGATCTTCTTCTCGGCGTTGGCCCGCTCGGAGCGGCGGCGGCGCTCGTCGGTCTCCCGCGCGTCCAGGTAGCGCTTCCAGCCGAGGTTGTAGACGTCGACGGTGGCCCGGTTGGCGTCCAGGTGCCAGACCTTGTTGACCACGGCCTCCAGCAGCTCGACGTCGTGGCTGATCACGATCAGCCCGGCGCGGTGACCGGAGAGGAAGCCCCGGAGCCACGTGATGGAGTCGGCGTCCAGGTGGTTGGTCGGCTCGTCGAGCAGCAGCGTGTCGGCGTCGGAGAAGAGGATCCGGGCCAGCTCGACGCGGCGGCGCTGGCCACCGGAGAGGGTGCGCAGCGGCTGCTGGAGCACCCGATCGGGCAGGCCCAGGTTGGTGCAGATCCGGGCCGCGTCGCTCTCCGCGGCGTAGCCGCCGAGCGCGGCGAACTGGTCCTCCAGCCGCCCGTACTGCCGGACGGCGCGATCCATCTCGGCGTCGTCGGCGGGCTCGGCCATCGCGACCTGCGCCTTGGTCAGCTTCGCCTTGAGGACGTCGAGCCCCCGGCCGGACAGCACGCGGTCGCTGGCAGTGATGTCCAGGTCGCCGCTGCGCGGGTCCTGCGGGAGGTAGCCGAGCTCACCGGTCACCTCCACCTTGCCGGCGTGCGGCACGCGTTCCCCGGCGAGGGTGGTGAGAGCGGTCGTCTTGCCGGCACCGTTGCGCCCGACCAGCCCGATGCGGTCACCGGGCTGGACCCGCAGATCGGCGTCGCTGATGAGGATCCGGGAGCCGGCGCGCAATTCGAGGCCGGTCGTCGTGATCACTGATCCCATGGTAGGCGCTCCCGCGCCATCGGCCGACCCCATTGCCAGGTGACCTCCACGTCACCTGCCGCTCGCCCCGCAGGTCGTCGACGCCGCCCGTAGCGTGACCGGCGGGAGCCGCAGGAGCCGTCACCGGGGAGGAGGCCCACCGTGCCCACGCCGGAGGTCGACTACCCACCCCCGCTGGAGCCTCGCATCCCGCCGCCCGCGCCGCCGGCGGACCCCGACGACACCGACCCCGGCCCGGGCGGCACCGGTCCCGACGACACGGGCCGGGATGACAGCGGCCGGGACGACACCGGCCTGATCGACACCGAGCCCAGCGACACCGAGCCCAGCGACACCGAGCCCAGCGACATCGCTCCCCAGCAGGTCCTGCTGGGCGCCGGCGTGGTGGCGGTGGTCGCTGCCGGAGCCGCCTCGCTGACCGACGCCGGCTCGGTCCCCGGGTTGCTCGTGGTCAGCCTGCTGACCGTCGCCGCGACCCTGGGTTCACTGCGGGCCGGGCGTCGCGAGCTGGGCAGCAGCGAGGAGGCGCTCGCCTCCGTCGCGGTGGTGCTCGCCGCCGTGGCCGCGTGGTCGGCCGGGGACGGCCCCGGGGGCCCGACCGCGATCCTGCTCTCCCTGCTCGCCGCGGTCTTCGCCGTCCTCGGTCTGATCGCGAGGACGGCGGTGACCTGGCCGGTCGCCGCCTGGGGAGCGGTGCAGGCCGCGGTGTTGAGCGGGCTGACCGGCTCCGGGCTCTCGCTGGGCCCGCACGCCACCGCCGTGCTGGCCACCGCCGTCGCCGGGCTGGTGATCACGCTGGCCGCCCGCCGCGCCGTCGCGGTGGTCACCCTGGTCACCGCCGCCGCCTGGTGGGGAACCGGGGTGGTGGAGGGCGCCGCCCGGGTGTGGACGACGGAGTCGGTCGTCGCCGCCCTGGCGCCCTCGACGCTGATGCTGCTGGCGGCCGGCGCGCTGCTCGCGCTGTGCGGCCGCTCGGAGCTGCGGCCCCTGCTCGGCCCCCCGGCGGCGGTGCCGGTGCTCGCTGGGCTGGCGGCCGGGGCCGCCGTCTCCGGGCTGCTGCAGGCGGCCGGGCTGGCCGGGGTGCTGGCCAGTGGGTACCTGGGCGTGGCGCTCGCGACGGCGGTCGGTGTGGTCGCCTCCTCGGGACGGTCCGCCCTGCTCCGCCCGTCGGGCCTCGCCGCGGCCGTGGTGCTCACCGGGCTGGCCGTCGTCCATTTGCTCGGGTCGGGGCACTGGTCGGCGCTGGCGACCCTGGTGGCGGTCGCCGCCGTCCCCGCGGTGGTGGTCGCCGTCCGGCGGCCCGATGAGCGGCACTGGGCGCTGCCGGTCGTGGTGGGCTGCCTGACCGCCGCCGTGCTGCTGACGGAGGCCGACGGCAGCATCGGGTCCGCGCCGGCCGGCCGGCTGCTCGTGCTGCTGAGCCTGGTCACCCTCGGGAGCGCAACCGCGTTGCGCGGGCAGCGCGCAGAACTGTCGTTGACCGGGGCGGCCGCGGTGGTCGCCGCTCTCGGGCTGGGGCACCTGGCCCGCACCGGGCACCCGCCCGGCCTGGCCGTCGGGCTGGCGGTGGTCGGCGCGGGCTTCATCGCCTCCGGCACGGTGACCGACCGGTCCCGGGTCCGGGCCGGCGGGTGCACCGCGCTGGTCGTGGCGGCCTGGCTGGCAGCCGGGGCCGCCGACATCGGTGTGCCGGAGGCCTACACGCTCCCGGCGGCGACGGTGCTGTGGCTGTACCCAGGACGACGGCTGGCCACCGGCTCGTCCTGGCGGGCCTGGGGCCCCGGGCTGGTGGTCGCGTTCGTGCCGTCGGTCTGGCTGGCGGCGGTCGAGCCGGACCTGCTGCGGCTGGTGCTGGTCGTCCTGGCCGCCACGCTCACCGCGATGGCGGGCAGTCGCTGGCAGGTGCAGGCGCCGCTCGTGGTGGGGGCCGCGTCGCTGACCGCGGTGGCGCTCGGGCGGCTGGTCGTCCACCTGCCCCTCACCGGCCTGCTCGCCGTCGGGGCGGCCGGCGCCGTCATGCTCGCCGCGGGGGCGGCCTACGAGGAGCGGCGGACGCGGGCCCGCGCAGCCCTCGCCCGCGTCGCCGACCTGCGCTGACGTCGGTCGTCACAGCGACTGCATCGTTGTCGCGCGCCGTACGACGCGCATCCGGCCCGGCTGGTGGGCCACCCTGGGCCGATGCACCTCACTCGGTGGTGGCGACAGGCCTGCGCCACCACCCTGGCTGCGTCCGTGGCGGTCGGCGCCGGGGCCTGCGGCGAGCCCTCCTCGCCGTTCCTCGACCCCTGGGAGGACGTCGACGGGACCCTCGGTCAGGAGGTGCTGACCGTGTACCGCGGGGAGGAGCACTGCGACCTGGAGGCGGCACTGTTCCTGCACCTCGCCTGGCCACCGGGCACGGGCGAGTGGCGCCAGTTCGTCCGGGACCCCGAGGGGGTCGTCTCCCCCGCCCTCTCCGCGGCCTTCGACGAGGACGCGAGGCTGCCCGCCGACGCCGTCCCGACCGGGTACCGGACCGAGTCGGGCGTCCAGCTGTGGTTGCCCTCCGGAGGAGCGCCGCAGCAGGTGTTCCTCATGACCGCGCCCGACGACGTCGAGGCGTGGCCGCTGGCGAGCCCACCCGTGGGCTGCGACTGACCCCGGCGGTCAGGAACCGAAGAGGACCTCGGCGCCGACCGGGCGCCAGCCCGCAGCGAGGAAGGACCTCAGCGAGGCGGTGTTGGCCGGGGCGACCTGCGCCCACAGCGGTTCGCCGTCGGGCACCAGCGCCGGGGCCGCGGCGGCCAGGGCCGTGCCCAGCCCGCGTCCACGCGCTCCCGGGTGCACCTCCACGCTGACCTCCCACCGGCCGGCGACCCCCTGGCCGAGGACCAGCAGTGCGGCGCTGTCGGGCGTCGTCCACACGCGCACGCCGGTGCGGTGCCGCAGTGCTCGCCGGACCCGGGGGTGCTCCCCCGGCTCGACCTCGCCCAGCGCGATGCCGACGCACTCGGGTGCCGGCGGGGCGGTCAGCAGGGCGTCCAGGACGCCGGGCTCCGCGCCCACCCGGTCGGCCAGCGCCGACAGGAAGCGGGCCCCCAGCGGAGCCTCGATCGGTTCGTGGGCGACCTGGGCGGCCACCCAGGCGGGGTCGACGTCAGCGGCCACGACGTGCCAGCCGGTCCCCCCGACGACGAGTGCCGGCGCCCGCCCTCCGTGGAGGAGAGCAGGCGCCGGCACGGTCGTGACACGCGCATCAGCCGGCGGGGTCTCCCCCGCGGCCAGCTGCTCGAACAGCGCAGCCAGCGGTTGGCCCCTCTGCAGGGTCCCGGGCCGAGCTCGGTCGGCGTGGGGGGCAGAGGGGTCCTTCTTCAGACCCGGAAGCCGAGTGCGCGCAGCTGCTCGCGGCCGTCATCGGTGATCTTGTCCGGGCCCCACGGCGGCATCCAGACCCAGTTGATCCGGATGTCGCCGACCAGGCCGGGGCCGGGGCCACCGGTGAGGGCCTGGCGGGCCTGGTCCTCGATCACGTCGGTGAGCGGGCAGGCCGCCGAGGTCAGCGTCATGTCGATGATCGCGACGTTCGCCTCGGTGTCCACGTCGAGCCCGTAGACGAGCCCGAGGTCGACGACGTTGACGCCCAGCTCGGGGTCGACGACGTCGCGCATGGCCTCCTCGAGGTCCTCGATCAGCGCGGACTTGCCGCCGTAGAGGCCGGCGTCCGGTGCCACGGTGTCGGTGGTGGTGTCAGGGGTGTTCTCGGTCATGCGTCGGCTCCTCCGGTGGGGGACGAGAGCGCGCGGGCGCTCGCGTCCTTCAGCGCCATCCAGCTCATCAGTGCGCACTTGACCCGCGCCGGGTACTTCGAGACGCCGGCGAACGCCACGGCGTCCTCCAGGTCGTCCTCGAGCTCCTCGGCCACGGTCGCGTTGCCCTTGCTCTGCATCAGCGTCATGAACTGCTCGCCGGTGTGCATCGCCTCGGTCACGCTCTTGCCGATCACCAGGTCGTACATCGCCGAGACGGAGGCCTGGCTGATCGAGCAGCCCATGCCCTCGTAGGAGACGTCGGCGATGGTCTCGCCCTCCAGGTGCACCCGCAGGGTGACCTCGTCACCGCACGTCGGGTTGACGTGGTGCACCTCGGCCTCGAACGGGTCGCGGAGTCCGCGCCCGTGGGGGTTGCGGTAGTGGTCCAGGATGATGTCCTGGTACATCGACTGCAGCTGCATCACTTCACCTCGCTGGGTGCAACACCGAAGAAGCGCTGGGCTTCCCGCACGCCCTCTACGAGCGCGTCGACGTCGTCGTACCCGGTGTGCACGTAGAACGTCGCCCGGGTGGTGGCCGGCACGCCGTAGCGACGCACGACCGGCCAGGCGCAGTGGTGCCCGACCCGGACGGCGATGCCGAGGTCGTCGAGGACCTGACCGACGTCGTGCGGGTGGATGCCCTCGACGGTGAAGCTGATCGCCCCGCCGCGGGCCACCGTGTCCGGCGGACCGATCACGGTGACGCCCGGGATCGCCTGCAACTGCTCCAGCGCGTACTCGGTCAGCGCCTCCTCGTGGGCCTGCACCGCCTCCATCCCCAGCCGCTGCAGGTACTCCACGGCGGCGGCGAGCCCGATGACCTGCGCGGTCATCGGCACGCCGGCCTCGAAGCGCTGCGGCGGGGGCATGAAGGTGCTGCGCTCCATCCGGACGACCTCGATCATCGAGCCGCCGGTGAGGAAGGGCGGCAGCGCGTCGAGCACGTCGTAGCGGCCCCACAGCACGCCGACCCCGGTGGGGCCGAGCATCTTGTGCCCGGAGAAGACCAGGAAGTCCACACCCAGCTCGGTGACGTCGACCCGCTGGTGGGGCACCGACTGCGCGCCGTCGACCAGCACCAGGGCGCCGACCTCCCGCGCCCGGGCGATGATGTCGCCCAGCGGGTTGATCGTGCCCAGGATGTTCGACTGCTGGGTCACCGCGACGAGCTTGGTCCGCTCGTTGACCACGGTGGCCAGGTCGGACAGGTCCAGCCGGCCGTCGTCGGTGAGCCCCAACCAGCGCAGGGTGGCCCCGGTCCGCTCGCACAACTGCTGCCAGGGCAGCAGGTTGGCGTGGTGCTCCATCTCGGTGACCACGATCTCGTCGCCCTGGCCGACGGCGTACCGGCGGAACTCCGGCTCCTTCGCCGTCACCGCGTTGGACAGCGCGTAGGCGACCAGGTTGATCGCCTCGGTGCTGTTGCGGGTGAAGACGACCTCGTTCTCCGGCGCCCCGATGAAGGCCCCGATGGTGGTGCGCGCCGCCTCGTAGGCCGCGGTGGCCTCCTCGGCGAGCTGGTGCGCACCGCGGTGCGGAGCGGCGTTCACGTTCTCGTAGAACCACCGCTCGGCGTCCAGGACGCTGGTCGGCTTCTGCGAGGTGGCGCCGGAGTCGAGGTAGACCAGCCGCTTCCCGTCCCGGACGGTGCGGGACAGGATCGGGAAGTCCGCCCTGATCGCCTCGACGTCCAGCGGGAGCGGCACCTGGTGCGCCCCGGCGGGACGCGAGACGGTCCGGGTCATGCCGACGCAGCCTCGCTGGCGGCCTGCTCGTTCGAGTCCTTGACGTAGGCGGCGTAGCCCTCGTCCTCGAGCTTCTGCGCAAGCTCCGGGCCACCCTCGTCGACGACCCGGCCGGCGACGAAGACGTGCACGAAGTCGGGCTTGATGTACTTGAGGATCCGCGTGTAGTGCGTGATCAGCAGGACGCCGACGGGGCTGTCGGCCTTGGCCCGGTTCACGCCCTCGGAGACGACCCGCAGCGCGTCGACGTCCAGGCCGGAGTCGGTCTCGTCGAGGATCGCCATCTTCGGCTTGAGGAGGCGCATCTGGAGGATCTCGTGGCGCTTCTTCTCACCACCGGAGAAGCCCTCGTTGACGTTCCGCTCGGCGAACGCGCTGTCCATCTCGAGCGCGGTCATCTCGGTGCGCACGTCCTTGACCCAGGTGCGCAGCTTCGGCGCCTCGCCGGTGATCGCGGTGGCCGCGGTGCGCAGGAAGTTCGACACCGAGACGCCGGGGACCTCGACCGGGTACTGCATGGCCAGGAACAGGCCGGCCCGGGCGCGCTCGTCGACGGTCATCGCGAGGACGTCCTCGCCGTCGAGGGTCACGGTGCCGCCGGTGATCGTGTACTTGGGGTGCCCGGCGATCGAGTAGGCCAGGGTCGACTTGCCCGACCCGTTGGGGCCCATGATCGCGTGGGTCTCGCCGGCGCGGACGGTCAGGTCGACGCCGCGGAGGATCTCCTTGGCCTCGTCCCCGTCACCGACGGTGACGTGCAGGCCGCGGATCTCGAGCACGCTGCCGGCCGACAGGCCGGTGGCGGTGGGGGTGGCGGTGGGGCTGGTCACGGGGTTCTCGCTCCTCAGTGGCTGGCCGCGGCGAGGGGGGCGTCGACGTCCACCAGGACGTCGTCACCCTCCACCCGGACCGGGTAGACGGGGACCGGCTCGGTGGCCGGGAGGTTCGTGGGCTGGCCGGTGCGCAGGTCGAAGCACGAGCCGTGCAGGGCGCACTCGATGGTGGGCGCCCCGTCGACGTCGTCGACGTCGCCGTCGGTCAGCGGGACGTCGGCGTGCGAGCAGACGTCCTGGATCGCGTAGACCTCGCCGTCGAGCTGGACGACGGCGACGTCGATGTCGGCGAGCTCGATCCGCAGGGACCCGTCCTCGGGCACCTCGGACAGCGCGCACACGCGCTCGTACGTCACGCGCCGACCTCGACCGGCTGCTCCTCGAGGTCCGGCAGCGCGCCGAGGCGGGCCTCGATGGTGCCCATCAGCCGGTCCTGCAGCTCGGGGACGCCGATGTGCTGCACGACGTCGGCGAAGAAGCCGCGCACCACGAGGCGACGCGCGGTCTCGGCGTCGATCCCCCGGGAGCAGAGGTAGAACAGCTGCTCGTCGTCGAACCGGCCGGTGGCGCTGGCGTGGCCGGCGCCGACGATCTCGCCGGTCTCGATCTCCAGGTTCGGCACCGAGTCGGCGCGGGCGCCGTCGGTGAGCACCAGGTTGCGGTTCAGCTCGTAGGTGTCGGTGCCGGTGGCGGCCGGGCGGATCCGCACGTCACCGACCCAGACCGTGTGCGCCTTCTCGCCCTGCAGCGCGCCCTTGTAGACGACGTTGCTGCGGCAGTTCGGCGTGCCGTGGTCGACCCACAGCCGGTGCTCCTGGTGCTGGGTCTCGTCGGCGAAGTACACGCCGTAGAGGTCCACCGAGCCGCCGGGACCGGCGTACTGGACGTTGCTGACCAACCGGACCAGGTCACCGCCGAGGGTGACCACGACCTGCTTGAGGGAGGCGTCCCGGCCGACGACGGCGTCGAGCTGGCCGCCGTGGACCGTGCCCGGTGCCCAGTCCTGCACCGAGACGACGGTCAGCTGTGCACCGTCACCGAGCAGGAAGGCGACCCCGCCGGAGTAGCGGGCCAGCCCGGAGTGGTCCAGGACGACGGTCGCCTGCGCGAACGCACCGACCTCGACGACCAGCTGGCCCCAGACGACGTCGTCGCTGCCCGTGCCGGCCAGGCCCAGGGTGACCGGGCGGTCGAGCACGGCCTCCTTGGCGATCCGGAGCACAGCCGCCCCGCCGCTGCGCTGACGGGTCAGCGCGGCGAGCCGGTCGACCGGCTCGGGCAGCCCCTTGAGCAGCGGGTCGCCGGCCTCGACGGAGGTCAGCTCCGCCCCCTCGGGCAGATCGCTCTGCCACGTCAGGGAGGCGTCGGACGGAGCGCCGTCCAGCAGCGCGCGGACACGGCGCATCGGGGTGAAGCGCCACTCCTCCTCGCGGCCGGTCGGTGCGCCGAACGCCTCCGGGTCGGTGGAGGTGAACCGCTCGGCCGGCGACCCGGTCGGCGCCGGCCCGCCGTGCGAGTGCGACCCGGGGGGCGTGTCGCCGGCGGTGCCGGTGCCGGCCGCCGGGGTGGTCGGCGGACCGGCCTGGGCCCCCACGCCGGGAGCGAAGAGCTCCCCGGCGAGGGTGGCCGAGTCGGTGGTCAGGGTGGTCTGGTCGTCAGTACCGGTGTTCTGTGGAGCCGACATCAGCCGACGGCACCTTCCATCTGGAGCTCGATCAGGCGGTTGAGCTCGAGGGCGTACTCCATCGGCAGCTCCCGGGCGATGGGCTCGACGAAGCCGCGCACGACCATCGCCATCGCCTCGTCCTCGGAGAGCCCTCGGCTCATCAGGTAGAACAGCTGGTCGTCGCTGACCCGCGAGACGGTGGCCTCGTGGCCCATCGACACGTCGTCCTCACGGACGTCGACGTAGGGGTAGGTGTCCGAGCGGCTGATCGTGTCGACCAGCAGCGCGTCGCACTTCACCGTGGAGCGGGAGCCGTAGGCGCCCTCGTCGACCTGGACCAGGCCGCGGTAGGAGGTGCGGCCACCACCGCGCGCCACCGACTTCGACACGATCGTCGAGGAGGTGTGCGGGGCGGCGTGCACCATCTTGGCGCCGGCGTCCTGGTGCTGGCCCTCGCCGGCGAAGGCGATGGACATGACCTCGCCCTTGGCGTGCTCACCGGTCATCCACACGGCCGGGTACTTCATCGTCACCTTGGAGCCGATGTTGCCGTCGACCCACTCCATGGTCGCGCCCTCGTGGGCCACGGCCCGCTTGGTGACCAGGTTGTAGACGTTGTTCGACCAGTTCTGGATGGTCGTGTACCGGCAGCGCGCGTTCTTCTTCACGATGATCTCGACGACCGCGGAGTGCAGCGAGTCGGTCTTGTAGATCGGCGCGGTGCAGCCCTCGACGTAGTGCACGTAGGCGCCCTCGTCGATGATCATGAGGGTGCGCTCGAACTGGCCCATGTTCTCGGTGTTGATCCGGAAGTAGGCCTGCAGCGGGATCTCGACGTGGACGCCCTTGGGCACGTAGATGAACGAGCCACCCGACCACACCGCGGTGTTCAGCGCGGAGAACTTGTTGTCCCCGGCCGGGATCACCGAGCCGAAGTACTCGCGGAACAGCTCGGGCTGCTCGCGCAGCGCCGTGTCGGTGTCCAGGAACAGGACGCCCTGCTCCTCGAGGTCCTCACGGATCTTGTGGTAGACGACCTCGGACTCGTACTGGGCCGCGACACCGGAGACCAGCCGCTGCTTCTCCGCCTCCGGGATGCCCAGCTTGTCGTAGGTGTTCTTGATGTCGTCGGGCAGGTCCTCCCACGAGGTGGCCTGCGCCTCGGTGGAGCGCACGAAGTACTTGATGTTCTGGAAGTCGATGCCGGAGAGGTCCGAGCCCCAGTCGGGCATGGGCTTCTTCCCGAAGATCTTCAGCGCCTTCAGCCGGCGCTCGAGCATCCACTCGGGCTCGTTCTTGCGGCGCGAGATGTCGCGGACGACGTCCTCGTTGATGCCGCGGGTGGCCGAGGCGCCGGCGGCGTCGGTGTCCGACCAGCCGTACTTGTAGCGGCCGAGCGCGTCGATCGTCTCGTCCTGCGTCATCGGCGCGCTGGGCACCGGCTGCGTGGTGGTCATGCGGGGGTCCTCTCCCGGTCGATCGAGGGGGTGGTGCGAGTGCTGGCGCCGGCCGTCGGGGTCAGGTGCTCCGAGGCCGTGGCGCGACCAGCAGGTACAGGGCGTGCAGGGGTGGCTTTGTTCCCGGCGCGGTGTCCGGCCCGGAGGGCGAGCTGCGCGGGGATGTGGGTGGTGCAGATCCCGTCGCCGTGGGCGATCGTGGCCAGCCGCTGGACGTGGGTGCCGACCAGCCGGCTGATCACCGCCGTCTCAGCCTCGCACAGCTGCGGGAACTCGGCCGCGACGTGGGCGACCGGGCAGTGGTGCTGGCACAGCTGCCCACCGCTGGAGATCGCCGAGGCGGTCGCGGCGTAACCCTCGGCGGTCAGCGCGACGGCGAGCACCTGCGCCCGGTCGACGTCCGCGGACCCGGCCTCCGCCTGCTCGAGTGCGGACTCCACGGCGGTGGAGCACCGCTGGGCCAGCCCGGAGAGCTGCTGCTCGGCGACGGCGCGGACGGCGTCGGGCCCGCCGTGCTCGGCGACGAAGCGCAGCGCGGTGAGCGCCAGGTCGTCGTAGGCGTGCGGGAAGGACTCGCGGCCGGCGTCGGTGAGGGCGAACCGGCGGGCCGGGCGTCCCCTCCCCCGCTGGCCGCCGGGCGCCTCGCGCTCGGTGTCACGGCGTCCTCGCTGGCGCTCGGCCGCTGCGACACCGAAGGTGCTCTGTCCACTGCGTGGCTTCGCGAGCTCAGCCACGTGCCCCGCGGCGACCAGGCCGTCGAGGTGCCGGCGCACCGCGGCCGGGGAGATCCTCAGCCGGGCGGCGAGCTCGGTGGCGGTCTGGGGGCCGTGCTCGAGGAGGAGACTGCTCACCCGGTCACGGGTGCGCCCGTCCTCGGCCGGCGCACCGGCGGAGGGGACGGCGGCTCGGGCCGCAACGGTTTCCACAACACGATTGTGTGCTTAATCGGGGAGCCCGCAAGGAAGGCGGTCCTAACCTGCGGGCTCCCCGAGACGCGCGTCACACCGCGGCCGGGGTCTCCACCTCGGCGACCGTGTTGGCCTCGGCCAGCTGGAGGTCCAGCTCACCGTCGGTGACGGTGACGGTCACCTGCTGCCCGGCGCCCAGCTGCCCGCCGAGCACCAGCCGGGAGAGCCGGTTGTCGACCTCCCGCTGGATCGCCCGGCGCAGCGGCCGCGCCCCGAACTGGGGCTCGTGCCCGCGCTCGGCCAACCAGGCCACCGCCTCCGGGGTGAACTCGATCGCCACGTCCTGGGCGGACAGCCGCCGCCGGGTCTCGTCCAGCAGCAGGTCGGTGATCCGCGCCAGCTGCTCGGCGTCCAGCTGCCGGAAGACCACGATCTCGTCGATCCGGTTGAGGAACTCCGGCCGGAAGGCCTCCCGCAACCGCCGCATCACCTGGTCGCGCAGGTCGTCACCCGCGTTGCCGGGGGCGGTGAAGCCCAGCGGGCCCCGGCCGGCGTTGACGATCGCCTCCGACCCGAGGTTGCTGGTCATGATCACCACGGTGTTGGTGAAGTCGACCGTGCGGCCCTGCGAGTCGGTCAGCCGGCCGTCGTCCAGCAGCTGCAGCAGCGTGTTGAACACGTCCGGGTGGGCCTTCTCGACCTCGTCCAGCAGCACCACCGAGTAGGGACGGCGACGCACCGCCTCGGTCAGCTGGCCGGCGTCCTCGTACCCGACGTAGCCGGGGGGCGAGCCGACCAGCCGGCTGACCGTGTGCCGCTCCTGGAACTCGCTCATGTCCAGCCGGATCATCCGGTCGGAGTCACCGAAGAGCGCCTCTGCCAGCGCCCGGGCCAGCTCGGTCTTGCCCACCCCGGTCGGGCCGAGGAACAGGAAGCTGCCGATCGGCCGGTCCGGGTCGCCCAGTCCGGCCCGGGAGCGGCGGATCGCCTCGGCGACGACGTCGACGGCCTCGTCCTGGCCGACGACCCGCTCGTGCAGGACGTCCTCCAGGCGCAGCAGCCGGTCGCGCTCCTCCTCGGTCAGCTGGGCCACCGGCACACCGGTCGCCCGGGAGACGACCTCGGCGATCTCCGCCACGCCGACCTCGGGGATGCCGGCGTCCCCGCCGGAGCGGGCTCGGTCCAGCTCGGCCTGCGCCGCCTTGCACTCGTCCCGCAGGGTCGAGGCGCGCTCGTACTGCTCGGCGGCGACCGCCTGGTCCTTCTCCCGGTGCAGTCGCTGCACCTCCTGCTCCAGCGCCCGCAGGTCGGTGGTGGGCCGCTTGACCCGCAGCCGGGTGCGGGCACCGGCCTGGTCGATCAGGTCGATCGCCTTGTCCGGCAGGTGCCGGTCGGTGACGTAGCGCTCGGACAGCTCGGCCGCCGCGACCAAGGCCTCGTCGGTGAACCGGACCTGGTGGTGGGCCTCGTAGCGGTCCCGCAGCCCGCGCAGGATCTCGATGGTGTCCAGCGTGCTGGGCTCGGGCACCAGCACGGGCTGGAAGCGCCGCTCCAGCGCCGGGTCCTTCTCGACGTTGCGCCGGTACTCGTCCAGCGTCGTCGCACCCACGATGTGCAGCTCACCGCGGGCCAGCGCCGGCTTGAGGATGTTGCCCGCACCGGCCGAGCCCTCCGACCCACCGGCCGCGACGACGGTGTGCAGCTCGTCGATGAAGACGATCACCTCGTCGCTGTGCTCGCGGATCTCGTCCATCACCTTCTTGAGCCGCTCCTCGAAGTCCCCGCGGTACCGGGTGCCGGCGACCAGACCGGTGAGGTCCAGCTCGACCACCCGGCGTCCCCGCACGGACTCGGGGACGTCGCCCTCGGCGATCTGCGCGGCGATGCCCTCGACGATCGCGGTCTTGCCGACGCCGGCCTCACCGATCAGCACCGGGTTGTTCTTGGTGCGGCGGGAGAGGACCTCGATCGTCTGCTCGATCTCCTGCGCCCGGCCGATGACCGGGTCGATCTTCCCGTCCCGGGCCAGCTGCGTGAGGTCGCGGCCGAACTCGTCCAGGGTCGGGGTGGAGGACGGCGGCTGCTCGCCACCGCCCCCACCGCCGCGCACGGCGCTGGGGCCACCGGCCGCAGCCTGCTGCAGCGCCTCCGGGGTCGCTCGGACCCCGCCGAGCACCCGGCCGGCACCGGACTCCGGGTTCACCGAGAGCGCGAAGAGCAGGTGCTCGGGGCCGATGTAGGTGGAGCCGCTGGCCCGGGACACCTGGTGGGCGTCGAGGAGGGCTCGCTTCGCGGCCGGGGTCAGCGCCACCGGCCGACCGGTCGGCTCACCCTGGCGCAGCTGCCCGGCCAGCTGCTCGCGCAGCTGCTCCGGGTCGGCCCCGGTCCGGGTGAGCAGGGTGCGGGTCGGCTCGTGGCCGGCCAGCGCCCAGAGCAGGTGCTCGGTGTCCAGGTCGGCGCTGCCCCACTCGCTGGCCTGCTGGGCCGCAGTGGTCACCACCTCGCGGGAGTGCTCGCTGAGCAGCTGGGTGATGTCCACCCGCTGCATGCCGCGGCGGGCGCCGGGGCCGCCGAGGAAGGCGGAGAAGAAGTCGTCGAACGGGCTGCCCCCGAAGGGACCGCCGGGAAAACCACTGGTCATCGGAGATGGCCGCCTCTCGTGTCGAGTGTGTCGGTGCCCACCTACCCGCGGCGGTCACAGCCCAACGGTCGCCGGCTGCTGGGCGAGGGGCGGCACGCGTGCGGGGTGGGGCGCCGGGCGGTCGATCGGACCGGGCGGCGGGGGCACCGGGGTAAGTAGCATCGGCGGCGTGTCAGTTCTTCCCTCGCGGGTGCGCAACTCGACGGTCTCCGGGCTGGCGCTGGCCAGCGTGGTCGCCAACGGCCTGATCGTCCTCACCGGCGGGTTCGTCCGGCTGACCGGCTCGGGGCTGGGCTGCCCCACCTGGCCCCGCTGCACCGAGGACAGCTTCACCACGACGCCGGAGCTCGCCGCCCACGGCGTCATCGAGTTCGGCAACCGGCTGCTGACCTTCGTCCTGGTGGCCATCGCCGCCGCCACCCTGGTCGCGGTCTTCCGCTCCGCCCGCCGCGACCTGCGACCGCTCGCCGTGGTCGCCTTCCTGGGCATCCCCGCCCAGGGCCTGGTGGGCGGCATCACCGTGCTCACCGGGCTGAACCCCTACACGGTGGCCGCGCACTTCCTCGTCTCGACCGCGCTCGTGGCGCTGACCACCGTGATGTGGCTCCGGTCCCGCGAGCCGGGGGTCGGCCAGCTGGTCGTCCGCCGGCCGCTCGCGCTGCTGGTGTACGGCATCGCCGCCACCGTGGCGGTCGTCCTCGTGCTCGGCACCGTGGTCACCGGCAGCGGCCCGCACAGCGGCGACCCCGAGGCCGGCCGCACCGGCTTCGACCCCGCGCTGATGAGCCAGTTGCACGCCGACGCCGTCTTCCTGCTGCTCGGGCTGACGATCGCGCTGCTGGTTGCGCTGTACGCCACCGACTCCCCCGGCCGGGTCCGCCGGGCCGCCCGCGACCTGCTGATCGTCGAGCTCGCCCAGGGAGTGGTCGGCTACGTGCAGTACTTCACCCAGCTGCCCATCCTGCTGGTCCTGCTGCACATGGCCGGCGCGGTGCTGACCACCGCCTTCGCCGCCCGCCTGGTGTGGTCGGTGCGCGGCCCGGCCTCCGAGCTGCCGGTCACCACGGCCCCGCTCACCACCACCGCCGCTCGCTGAGCACGCCGGTCCGGCCACACCCGGTCGGGCGGCCACACCCGCTGGTCCACCCGTGCCAGGGTGACCGGCGTGCCGCCTGACGACCTCCTCCGGACACGCCGGTGATCACCGACGTGCTGCTCGACCACGCGGCACTCGTGCCGGTCGCGCTGCTGGGGGTCGCGCTGGGCTGCGTGCTCCTCGGCTCCACGCTGCTGCGCAGCCGACGCGCCGGTCCACGGGTGCTGGGCACGCTGGCAGTGCTCTCCCTGCTGCCGGTGGTGGCGCTGACGCTGGTCCCCACGGGGACCTCGGGGGTCGACGCCGCCCGCTGCACGGTGCAGTTCTCCCTCCCGACCCTGGGCAGCGTGGAACTGCTGGCGAACCTCGCGCTGTTCGTCCCGCCGGCCTTCCTCGGCACGCTGCTCAGCCGCCGTCCGCTGGTCGTGGTCACCGTCGCGGCGGCGGTGTCTGCGCTGATCGAGGTGCTCCAGGCCGTCGTGCCGGTCCTCGGGCGGGCCTGCGACACCACCGACTGGACGATGAACACCGCCGGCGCCGTCGTCGGCGTCCTGCTGGCGATCGGGACCCGCGCCCTGGCGGGACGTCGCCGCGACGACCGCGAACCGGCCTCGCGTGGCTGAACTGCCGGACCGAGACCCTGCCCCGCGCCGTCAGACGAGGACGTCCGCCACCAGGGCGATCGACAGCAGCGTCATGTAGGTGATCGACACCGAGAACAGCCGCATCGGACGGTCCGGGCCACCGCTCTTGATCCGCCGCAGCCAGGCGTGCGACTCCGCGACGTACCAGGCGCCGAGGCCCAGCGTGGCGACGGCGGTGACCCACCCCAGCTGTGGCGTGGCCGGGACCATCAACAACGAGGTGCCCAGCGTGCCCCACGCCCAGGCGACGGACTGGCGGCCGACGGTGACCGGCCCGGCCACCACCGAGAGCATCGGCACCCCGGCGCGGAAGTAATCGAATCGGAACCGGCTGGCCAGGGCCCAGAAGTGCGGCATCTGCCAGCAGAAGACGATGCCGAAGAAGACCACGGCCGGCCAGTCCAGCGAGCCGGTGACCGCGGCCCAGCCGATCAGCACCGGGGCGGCCCCCGGCAGCCCGCCGAACACGGTGTTGTGCCGGGTCCGGCGCTTGAGCACCATCGTGTAGAGCACCGAGTAGGCCAGCACCGCGGCCGCTGCCAACACCGTGGCCAGCGGCGTGGTGAACAGGCCCAGCACGACCAGCGAGACCCACGCCAGCAGGACGCCGAAGACCAGCGCGTTGCGCGGCGCGATGACCCCGCTGGGGATCGGCCGGTTGCGGGTCCGGGACATCAGCCGGTCGATGTCCCGGTCGTACCAGCAGTTGATCGTGTTCGCGGCGCCGGCCGCCAGCATGCCGCCGACCAGGGTGGCCACGACGAGACCGGTGCCCGGCCAGCCCCCGGCCGCGAGCATCATCGCCGGCAGCGTGGTGACCAGCAGCAGCTCGACCAGCTTCGGCTTGGTCAGCGACACGTAGGCGGCGACCGTGCCACCGGCCGAACGCAGCGGGCGGACCCGGCTCACGGAGCGGTCCGCGATCGCCGTCACCGGGGGCCCAGGGGCGCAGCGTCGCGCGGGCAGCAGGGCACCACGAGGTCCTTCTCCGCCGGGGGATGGGGTTGCCGACTCACTGTAGCCCGCCCTCCCTACAGGGAATCGCTGGACACCACTAGGGTTTGATCACGTTGACTACGCGCGTGATGCGGGTAGGGCGGACGTCGAGGACGACGGCGCGCCCACGCTCACGACCTCCGACCGCGCCGACCGGGGCGGCCGTGGTGCGCATCGTCGTCCGTCCCGGGGTGAACTGCCCCCGTGCCCCCGGGCGGGTCCGACACCGACCGATCCCCGAGGGAGCTCCGAGCGCCACATGACCAGCGACAACGGAACCAAGAGCACCGCGGCCGAGGCCCCCGCCGAGGCCGCCACCGACTCCTCGACCGGCTCGCCCCGCCAGCCTGACCCGACGCTCCCCGAGAGCTTCGGCGACCTTGACCGCGCGGCCATCGACACGGCGCGCGTCCTGGCCATGGACGCGGTGCAGAAGGTCGGCAACGGCCACCCCGGCACCGCGATGAGCATGGCGCCGGTCGCCTACCTGCTCTTCCAGAAGTGGCTGAAGCACGACCCCAGCGACCCGAACTGGGCCGCCCGCGACCGCTTCGTGCTGTCCATGGGGCACTCCAGCCTCACCCTCTACGTCCAGCTCTACCTGGCCGGCTACGGCCTGGAGCTCGAGGACCTGCAGGCGCTGCGCACCTGGGGCTCCAAGACCCCGGGCCACCCGGAGGTCGGGCACACCGCCGGCGTCGAGACCACCACCGGGCCGCTGGGCCAGGGCGTCGGCAACGCGGTCGGGATGGCCATGGCCGCCCGGCGCGAGCGCGGCATGCTCGACCCGGACGCGGCCGAGGGCGAGAGCCTCTTCGACCACACCATCTGGGCCTTCGCCTCCGACGGCGACCTGGAGGAGGGCGTCAGCGGCGAGGCCTCCTCGCTCGCCGGCACCCAGGAGCTGGGCAACCTCGTCCTGGTCTACGACGACAACCGGATCTCGATCGAGGACGACACCACGATCGCCTTCACCGAGGACGTCGGCGCCCGCTACGCCGCCTACGGCTGGCACGTCCAGCACGTCGACGACGGCGAGGACCTGGCCGCCGTGGACGCCGCGTTCGCCGCCGCCAAGGCCCAGACCACCCGCCCCTCGATCATCGTGCTCCGCACGGTCATCGGCTGGCCCGCGCCGAACAAGCAGAACACCGGTGCCGTGCACGGCTCGGCCCTCGGTGACGACGAGGTGAAGGCGACCAAGGGGATCCTCGGCTTCGACCCGGAGAAGACCTTCGAGGTCACCCCCGAGGTCATCGAGCACACCCGCAAGGCCGTCACCCGGGGCCAGCAGGCGCACGCCGAGTGGCAGCAGCGCTTCGACGCCTGGACCACCGCGAACCCCGAGGGCGCCGCGCTGCTGGAGCGGATGAGCACCCGCACCCTCCCCGAGGGCTGGGCCGCCGGACTGCCGTCCTGGGACGCCGACCCCAAGGGCGTCGCCACCCGCAAGGCCTCCGGTGAGGTCCTCGCCGCCCTCTACCCGGAGATCCCCGAGCTGTGGGGCGGGTCGGCCGACCTCGCGGAGAGCAACAACACCGCGGTCAAGGGCGAGCCGTCGTTCCTGCCGGCCAGCCGCCAGACCAAGATGTGGTCCGGTGGCCCCTACGGCCGCACGCTGCACTTCGGTGTCCGCGAGCACGCCATGGGCGCGATCATGAACGGCATCGCGCTGCACGGTGGCACCCGCGTCTACGGCGGCACCTTCCTCACGTTCTCCGACTACATGCGCGGTGCGGTGCGGCTCGCCGCGCTCATGCAGCTGCCGGTCACGTACGTGTGGACCCACGACTCGATCGGCCTCGGCGAGGACGGCCCGACCCACCAGCCGATCGAGCACTACGCCGCGCTGCGCGCCATCCCGGGGTTGGACTTCGTCCGCCCCGCCGACGCCAACGAGACCGCGGTGGCCTGGCGCACGATCCTCGAGCACAACGACCGGCCCGCCGGGCTGGCGCTGTCCCGGCAGAACCTGCCGGTGTTCGACCGCACCGAGTTCGCGTCGGCCGAGGGCACCGCCAAGGGCGGCTACGTGCTGGCCGAGGCGTCCAACGGTGCCCCCGAGGTGGTCCTCATGGGCACCGGCTCGGAGGTCCAGATCGCGGTGGCCGCCCGCGAGCAGCTCGAGGCCCAGGGCGTGCCGACCCGCGTCGTGTCCCTGCCCTGCTGGGAGTGGTTCGCCGAGCAGGACGAGGCCTACCGCCTCCAGGTCCTGCCGCCCTCTGTCCGGGCACGGGTCAGCGTCGAGGCCGGGGTGCCGATGGGCTGGCGGGAGTTCGTCGGCGACGCCGGCCGGATCGTCGGGCTCAACCACTACGGCGCCAGCGCGTCCTACTCCACGCTCTACGAGGAGTTCGGGCTGACCGCGGAGGCCGTCGTGGCCGCCGCACAGGAGAGCATCCAGGCCGCTGCCTCCGGCGCCACCCCGCCCAGCGGTGCCGGCGTCTCCCGCGGCGGGGTCTTCGGCTCCGACGCCACCGCCGACCACTGAGCACGTGACCCCGGCCCGGGTCCCGCCGCACACTCGAGGCGGGACCCGGGCCGGGGCCACCACCAGTCGACAACTCGCACACGGGCCTCCCACCGCGGGGCCTGACCACACCGACAGGAGGGCATGAGATGGCCCAGAACGAGAACCTGGCACAGCTGTCGAAGGCGGGGGTCGCCGTCTGGCTCGACGACCTCTCCCGGGACCGCATCCGCAGCGGCAACCTGCAGTCGCTGGTCGACGAGCAGAGCGTCGTCGGCGTCACCACCAACCCGAGCATCTTCGCCGCGGCGATCAGCGGCTCGAAGTCCTACGACGACCAGCTGCACGCGCTGGCCGTCCGCAAGGTCAGCGTCGAGGAGGCGCTGCGCACCATCACCGCAGCCGACGTCCGCGACGCCTGCGACCTGCTCGCGCCCGTCGCCGCCCGGACCGGCCGCGACGGCCGGGTCTCCCTCGAGGTCGCGCCGGGCCTGGCGCACGACGAGGACGCCACCGCCGCCGAGGCCGCCCACCTGTGGTGGCTCGTCGACCGGCCGAACCTCTTCATCAAGATCCCGGCCACGCTGGCGAGCCTCCCGGCGATCACCACCTCGATCGCCCGGGGCATCAGCGTCAACGTGACGCTGATCTTCAGCCTCGACCGCTACAAGGCCGTCATGGACGCCTACCTCTCCGGTCTGGAGCAGCGGCTGGCCGAGGACCCGGAGGCCTCCTTCGAGGGCATCGAGTCGGTGGCGTCGTTCTTCGTGTCCCGGGTGGACACCGAGATCGACAAGCGCCTGGACGACAGCGGCGCGGACCCCGCGCTCAAGGGCAAGGCCGGCGTCGCGAACGCCCAGCTGGCCTACCAGGCCTACGAGGAGGTCTTCTCCTCCGACCGCTGGAAGGCGCTCGAGGCCAAGGGCGCGAGCAAGCAGCGCCCGCTGTGGGCGTCCACGGGGGTCAAGAACCCGGAGTACTCCGACACCCTCTACCTGTCCGAGCTCATCGCCCCGGACACGGTGAACACCATGCCGGAGAAGACGATGCAGGCCTACGCCGACCACGGCCAGGCCGGCACCCCGGTGCAGTCCGCCTACGCGGACGCCGAGAAGGTCATGCAGGCGGTCGCCGACGCCGGTGTCGACCTCGCTGACGTGTTCCGCGTCCTCGAGGACGAGGCCGTGCAGAAGTTCGTCGACGCCTGGGACGAGCTGACCGGCTCGGTGCAGGAGCAGCTGCAGGACAAGGCGTGACCGCCGGGGCCCGGGCGGCGGCACACCTGCCGCCCCCGGGCCCCGCGCTGCCCCGCCTGCGCACCACCCTCTGGACACCGTCCGTCGTCCGTTCCGGCGCCGCACCGGACGACGGGCACCCTGCGAGCTGATCGAGGACGGACACGATGCCCACCAACCCGTTGCGCGATCCACGGGACCGGCGGCTGCCCCGGGTCCCCGAGCCCTGCGCCCTGGTCGTCTTCGGGATCACCGGAGACCTCTCGCGCAAGAAGCTCCTCCCCGCCGTCTACGACCTGGCCAACCGCGGCCTGCTGCCCACCAACTTCGCGCTGCTGGGCTTCGCCCGCCGCGACTGGGGCGACGTGGAGTTCTCCGAGCTGGCACGTTCCGCCGCCCGCGAGCACGCCCGCACGCCGTGGCGCGAGGAGGTCTGGGAGCGGCTGGCCAACAGCGTCCGGTTCGTCCAGGGCTCCTTCGACGACGACAACGCCTTCGACGAGCTGGCCGACAACCTGGCCGAGCTCGAGGGCAGTCACGGCATCGGCGGGAACGCGGCCTTCTACCTGTCGATCCCGCCGGCCATGTTCCCCACCGTCCTGAAGCAGATGCAGCGCACCGGGATGGCCGAGAGCAGTCCCGACCGCTGGCGCCGCGTCGTCGTGGAGAAGCCCTTCGGTACCGACCTGGCCTCCAGCCGCGAGCTCAACGAGCTGGTCGACTCGGTGTTCACCGCCGACGACGTCTTCCGGATCGACCACTACCTCGGCAAGGAGACGGTCCAGAACCTGCTGGCCCTCCGCTTCGCCAACACGATGTTCGAGCCGATCTGGAACGGCCACCACGTCGACTCGGTGCAGATCACCATGGCCGAGGACGTCGGCATCGGCGGCCGGGCCGGGTTCTACGAGAAGACCGGCGCCGCCCGTGACGTCCTGCAGAACCACCTGCTCCAACTCCTGGCGCTGACCGCCATGGAGGAGCCGGTCGAGTTCTCCGCGGAGGAGATCCGGACCGAGAAGCTCAAGGTGCTCCGGGCGGTCTCCGTCCCCGCCGAGGACGACATGGTCCAGTTCGCCATCCGCGGTCAGTACCAGCAGGGCTGGCTGGCCGGTCAGCGGGCGAACGGCTACCGCCAGGAGGAGGGCGTCGCCAGCGACTCCAGCACCGAGACCTACGCCGCCGTCCGGCTGGGCGTGGAGACCCGGCGCTGGGCGGGCGTGCCGTTCTACCTGCGCACCGGCAAGCGGCTGCCCCGCCGGGTCACCGAGATCGCCCTGGTCTTCAAGCGCGCGCCGCACCTGCCCTTCGCCCCCACCGACACCGAGGAGCTGGGCCACAACCAGCTCGTCATCCGGGTGCAGCCCGACGAGGGCATGACGCTGAAGTTCGGCTCGAAGGTGCCCGGCAGCGTGATGGAGGTCCGCGACGTCGCGATGGACTTCCTCTACGGCGAGCAGTTCACCGAGGCGAGCCCGGAGGCCTACGAGCGGCTGCTGCTCGACGTGCTCCTCGGCGACGCCACGCTGTTCCCCCGCAACGCCGAGGTGGAGGCCTCCTGGGCGGTCATCGACCCGCTCGAGGCGTTCTGGGCCGACACGGAGCCGCACCCCTACCGGGCGGGCGAGTGGGGCCCGCGGGCCGCCGACGCCATGCTCGAGGCCGACGGCCGGCTGTGGCGCCGACCGTGATCCGCCTCCCCCGAACCGCCCGAGCGACTCCCCAGGAGGGGATCTCATGACCACGCTGTGGGACACCACCGGATCCGCGGTGGTCAAGGAACTGGCCGCCCAGCGCCGTACCGGCGGTGCCGTGATGAGCGGCGTCGCGCTGACCCTGGTGGTCGTCGCCGACGAGGGCCGGGTCGCCGAGGCCGAGCAGGCCGCCTCCGCCGCGGCCGAGGTGCACCCCTGCCGGCTGCTGGTCGTCGTCCGGCGCCAGGTCGAGGCCCCGGTGCCCCGGCTCGACGCCGAGGTGCTCATCGGTGGCCGGCTGGGCCCCGGCGAGGCCGTCGTCATGCGGATGTACGGCCGACTCGGCCTGCACGCGGAGTCCGTCGTGCTGCCGCTGCTCGCCGCGGATGCGCCGGTCGTCACCTGGTGGCACGAGACCCCGCCGGAGCTCATCGCACGGGACGCCCTGGGCGTGATCGCCAACCGCCGGATCACCGACTCCGCCATGGCGGCCGACCCGGTCGCCGCGCTGCGGAACCGGGCGCACGACTACGCGCCGGGGGACACCGACCTGGCGTGGACCCGCAGCACCCCCTGGCGGGCCACGCTCGCCTCCACCCTGGACTCCGTGTCCGGTCGCCGCGGCGACTCGGTCCGGGTGCACGGCGGGCAGGTCGAGGGCGACCCGGAGAGCGCGACCGCCCAGCTGGTCGCCGGGTGGCTGTCCGCCCGGTGCGGCTGTTCCATCGAGGTGGTCCCCACCGCGCGGGTGCCCGGGTCGGCCGGCATCGACAGCGTCGAGCTGCGCCTGGACCAGGACGAGGTCGTGCGGCTGCAGGACGACCGCAAGGGCGGAGCGGTGATCAACCAGCCGTTCCGGCCGGAGGCCATCGTCGCCCTGCCCGACCGCAGCCTCGGCGAGCTGATCGGTGAGGAGCTGCGCCGGCTGGACTCCGACGAGCCCTACAGCGAGGCGCTGGAGTCGGTGACCGGCGCGGCCGGGCTCTCCGCCCGGCCGGGCTGCCGGGACCACGTCTGGTACGACCCCATGCGACCGCAGCAGACGTCCGAGCCGACCAACGGCAACGGGGGCGGCGCACCGCCCAGCGCCTCCCCCGCGGCGTCGGCGGCCACGCCGGCCCCGACCGTGCCCGACGACTCGGCCGACGCCGACGAGGTGGCCGAGAGCGGGGAGCACGACTCCCCCGCCGACGACTCCGACGAGCAGCCGGCCGTGCAGTCCCCCGACGCTCCGTCGGCGGCGGCCGGCGGCGCCCCGACCAGGAAGGCGCGCACCCGATGAGCCAGCAGGAGGGCCATACGCCCGACGTGGTCGTGCTCACCGACGCCGACCAGCTCGCCCGCTCCGTCGCCTCCGCGCTGGTCGCCCGGCTGGCCGCGGCCCAGGCCGTGCACGGGACGGCGTCGGTGGTCCTCACCGGCGGCGGCGTCGGGACCGCGGTGCTCGAGCGGGTCGCCGCACTGGCCGCCGAGCCCGAGCACGCCGTCGTCGACTGGGCAGCGGTGGACGTGTGGTGGGGGGATGAGCGCTTCGTGCCGGTCGGCCACCCGGACCGCAACGAGCTCGGCGCCCGGGAGTCGTTGCTGAGCAAGGTGGCGCTGGACCCCGAGCGCGTGCACCCGATCCCCTCCTCCGACGCCGGCTTCGACGAGCCGGAGGAGGCCGCGACCTGGTACGCCGAGCAGCTGGCCGCCGTCGCCGCCGAAGGCGAGTCGATGCCCCGGATCGACGTGCTGCTGCTGGGCATGGGGCCGGAGGGGCACGTCGCCTCGATCTTCCCGGAGTCCCCGGCCGTCACCGACGACCGTCCGGTGGTCGCGGTCCGCGACTGTCCGAAGCCCCCGCCGACCCGGGTGAGCCTCGGGTTCTCGGCGATCACCGCGGCGGAGGAGGTCTGGCTGCTGGTCAGCGGGGAGGGCAAGGCCGAGGCCGTCGCCCGCGCACTGTCCGGCGCCGACCCGGTCCAGCTCCCGGCAGCCGGGGCCCGGGGCAAGCGGGCGACCCGCTGGCTCCTGGACGCCGCCGCGGCCAGCCGGCTACCCCGGGCCTGAGCCCCGGACAGCCGACAGCCCGGCCACCCCAGCTGCTCGTGGGGTGACCGGGCTGTCGGCTGGAACGGCCTCGCCGCGGAGCTGCGTGGCCGGGTCCTGCGCTCAGGCGCCCCGGCGGGCGCGCAAGCGGCTCAGGGCCTCTTCCAGGAGTGCATCGCCGTCGGCGTCCGACCGTCGCTCCCGGACGTAGGCCAGGTGCGTCTTGTACGGCTCCGTCCGCGGTGCGGGCGGCGGGTTCTGCTGGTCGGTCCCCGCCGGGAGCCCGCAGCGCGGGCAGTCCCAGGTCTCCGGGACGTCGATGTCCGTCGCGAAGGCGATCCGCGACTCGTGGTTGTTCGCGCACCAGAAGCCGATCCGGTGCCGTGGCGCTGCCTCGCCGCGCTCTGCCTCACCCATCGGTCCCGCACCGACCCGGCTCCCCCGGATCGCGTTCCCACCAGCCACGAGCGGCCCCCTGATCGTCGCCACGTCGCGGTGACTGAGTTGATCACCGCTGGGGCAGTCTAGGACCTGACCAGCCCGTATGGGGTCACGATGTGAGCACCCTGTGTGCCGCCACGCGCCCGCGCAGCCATGGGATCGATGGCATGCCGGGGGCTGGCACTCAGATCTTCAGCAGCAGGCCCAGCGCCACGATGCAGACGGCCCAGAGCAGGCCGGCGAAGACGGTCAGCCGGTTGAGGTTCTTCTCCACCACCGAACTGCCGGACAGCTGGGAGGACACTGCGCCGCCGAACATCGAGGACAGACCGCCGCCCTTGCCGCGGTGCAGCAGGATGAGCACGATCAGCAGCACGCTGGTGAGCACCAGCAGCACGTTGAGGAACAGCTCCATCAGTCGTTCGTCTCCTGTCCCGTACACCACGGGGTGGGTGGGCTCGCACCCGTCGGGTCGGGGGCTCTCGACGGTCCAGCCTAACCGACGACGCCGGTGTGGCCGTTCAGCCGGCGTCGGTCAGCGGACTCCGGCCGTCGCGACGTCGTAGCCCCCGTACGGCTGCATGACCACGCCGTTGCGCAGTCGCTGGCCGGCCAGCAGCTGCACCCGGTTCTCCACCAGCGGGACGTAGGCCGAGGTCTCCTGTACCGCGTACCCGACCTGGCGCCACGCGTCGGCGGCCGCGGCCGGGTCGGACGCCGCCCGAGCGGCGTCCACCAGCCCGTTGACCGTCGGGTCGTCCAGGTGCGCGTAGTTGGTGTTGCCGACCCGGCGGATCGAGCGCCCGTCGACCAGCGGGAGGAGGAAGGAGGCAGAGGTCGGGAAGTCCGCGGTCCAGGTGGCCAGCACCATCCCGTACCCGGCCGCGGTCACGGCCTCGGGGTTGCCGACGTCGGTGGCGTAGTAGGTCGCCGGGTCCAGCGGGCGCACCTCGACGTCGATCTGCACCTCCGCCAGGTCCGCGGCGATCGCCTCCGCCACGTCCACGCTGGAGGGCACGTCCGGCACCGCCAGCACCGTGCTGAACCCGTCGGGTCGCCCGCAGGCGGCCAGGGCTGCCCGGGCAGCGGCCGGGTCTGCCTGGGGGTCGGACTCCTCGGGGGCGCCGGCGACGGCGCGCGGCCAGAGCACCGACGTCCGTACCGCGTTGCCAGCCCCCGACAGGGCCTGCTGCACGGCCGACCGGTCGACAGCGGCGACCACCGCGGCGCGGCAGGACGGGTTGTCCATCGGGGCCACCGTGGTCGGCAGGGCCAGCAGCCGGACCGTGCCGGTGGTGACGTCGTCGATCCGGTCGGCCAGCTCCTCGTCGTCCAGCCGGCTGGTGGTGGCCTGCTGCACGCCGGTGCCGGAGAGGTCCACATCGGCCGAGCCGGCCAGCAGGGCCTGGTCGCGGGCGACGCTGGAGAGGCCGGTCCGCACGACGACCTGGTCCGGGAGGGCCGAGCGGACGTCGTCGGTGGCCGGGTCCCACTCCGGGTTGCGGGAGAGCACGATCCCGGCCACCGGGTCGGCGGAGGTGATCAGGTACGGCCCGGAGCTCACCGGGCGGGCGCCGTAGTCGCCGCCGGTGTCGCTCTCTGCCGGCACGGGGCTGCTCGAGGGCAGGGCCATGACGAAGGGGAAGTCCGGTGCCGGGGTGGTGAGCCGGAAGACGATCGTCCGGTCGTCGGGGGTCTCGATCGAGGCCAGCCCCAGCCGGTCGGCGCTCTCGTCCTGGTAGGGCCCGGCGTAGGGGTCCGCCGGGTCGTCCAGGAGATCGACGACGTGCGTGGGACCGCCGACGACCACGTCGGAGGCGAAGGAGCGCTCGATGCCGTACTTCAGGTCGCGCGAGGTGATCGGCCGGCCGTTCTCGAACCGCACGCCCTCGCGCAGGGTGTACGTCCAGGTGCGGCCGCCGTCGGTGCTCGTGCCGAGGTCGGTGGCGAGGTCGGGGACGAGCTCGTCGGTGCTGCCCGGCTCGGCGGAGTAGGTGACCAGCGTGCGGGTGTACAGCCGCATCAGGTTCCACACCGACGGCATGTAGGACCGCTGCGGGTCCAGGCTGTCGACCTCCCCGGTGACCAGCCGCAGCGTCCCGCCGGTCTCCTCCGACGGCGCCCGCACGCCGTCGACCCCGCTGTCGGGCTCCGACTCCAGCGTCGGCACCGCGGCCACCCCGCTGTTGTCGCTGCCACAGCCGGCCAGCAGGGCGAGCAGGACCACGAGGACGACCGACCGCCCTGCTCCCCGGAGGGTGCGCTGGGCGGTCGGTCGTCGTTCGGTGCTGTGCCTCAACTGCTGTGCCTCACCGTGGGTGCTGCTCCGCCCGGTCAGTGCCGGCGGCGGTCAGCTCCCACCGGCAGCGGTACGACAGATCTGTACGAACTCGTCGGCGTCCAGGCTGGCCCCGCCGACGAGTGCACCGTCGACGTCGGCCCCGGCGAGGATGCCGGCGGTGTTGCCGGCCTTGACCGATCCCCCGTAGAGGATACGGACCGCAGCGGCCGTGTCCGCACCGTGACGTTCGGCGAGCCGTGCCCGCAGCGCCGCACAGACCTCTTGCGCATCATCCGGCGTGGCCACCTCGCCGGTGCCGATCGCCCACACCGGTTCGTAGGCGACCACCAGCTCCTGGAGCTGCTCGGTGGGTACGCCGTCCAGGGCCCGGTCCAGCTGGTCGGTGCAGTGCGCGACGTGGGTGCCCGCCCGGCGGATGTCCAGCCCCTCCCCCACGCACAGCAGCGGGACCAGGCCGTGCCGCAACGCCGCTTGCACCTTGGCCGCGACCAGCGCGTCGTCCTCACCGTGCAGCGTGCGCCGCTCGGAGTGGCCGACCAGGACGTAGCGGCAGGCCAGCGCGGCGAGCATCGCCCCGCTGACCTCCCCGGTGTAGGCACCGGAGTCGTGCGCCGAGACGTCCTGTGCGCCGTACCCGATCTCCAGCTTGTCGCCGGCCACCAGCGTCTGCACGCTGCGCAGCGCGGTGAACGGCGGGACGACGACGACCTCGGCGTCCTCCAGCTGCGGCTCGGTCAGTGAGAACGCCAGCTTCTGCACCAGCCCGATCGCCTCGAGGTGGGTCAGGTTCATCTTCCAGTTGCCCGCGATGAGCGGACGGCGGCCCTCACGGGGCGGCCTGGGCTTCGTGCGTGCCATCGTCGCCCCTCAGTTCGCGAGCACCGCGAGCCCGGGGAGCTCCCGGCCCTCGAGGTACTCCAGCGACGCGCCGCCGCCGGTGCTGATGTGACCGTAGGCCGCCTCGTCCAGCCCGAGCTGGCGCACGGAGGCCGCGGAGTCGCCGCCGCCGACGACGGAGAGCCCCTCGATCGCGCCCACGGCCTGCGCCACGCCCCGGGTGCCGCCCTGGAAGGGAGCGAGCTCGAACACGCCCATCGGCCCGTTCCAGAACACGGTGCGCGCACCGGCCAGCGCCTCGGCGAAGAGCTCCACGCTCTTCGGGCCGATGTCCAGGCTCATCTGGTCGGCCGGGATCTCGGTGGCCGGCAGCACGGTGGTCGGCGCATCGGCGCTGAACTCCGGGGTGCAGACCACGTCGACCGGCAGCACGATCCGGTCGCCGGCCTCGGCCAGCAGCCGGCGGCAGCTGTCGACCTGGTCGGCCTCCAGCAGCGACGTCCCGACCTCGTGACCCTGGGCGGCCAGGAACGTGTAGGTCATCCCCCCGCCGACCAGCAGCCGGTCGACCTTGGGCAGCAGCGCCTCGATCACGCCGAGCTTGTCGCTGACCTTGGAGCCGCCGAGCACGACCACGTAGGGCCGCGCCGGCTCCTCGGTGAGCCGGGTGAGCACCTCGAGCTCGCGGGCGACCAGCCGGCCGGCCGCGTGCGGGAGGCGCTCGGCCACGTCGACGACCGAGGCGTGCGCGCGATGCACGGCCCCGAACGCGTCGTCGACGTACAGCTCGGCCAGCCCGGCCAGCCGGTCGGCCAGCTCGCCACGGACGGCGTCGTCCTTGCTGGTCTCGGCGGCCTCGAAGCGGACGTTCTCCAGCATCAGCACCTGGCCGTCGGCCAGCGCTGCGGCCTTGGCGGTGGCGTCGGGGCCGGCGACGTCGGCTGCCAGCGGCACCTCGGTGCCGAGCAACTCCCCGAGCCGGGCGGCGACCGGGGCCAGGGAGTACCGCGGGTCGGGCTCGCCCTTGGGCCGGCCCAGGTGCGCGGCGACGATGACCCGGGCGCCGGCCTCGCGGAGCGCGCTGATCGTCGGGAGACTGGCCCGGATCCGGCCGTCGTCGGTGATGGCGCCGCTGTCGGAGTCCAACGGGACGTTCAGGTCGGCGCGCAGCAGCACGCGCCGACCCGACACCCGGTCGGCGATGAGCTCGTCGACGGACCGCATCAGAGCTTGCTGCCCACCAGGACGACGGAGTCGACGAGGCGGTTGGAGTAGCCCCACTCGTTGTCGTACCAGCCGACGACCTTGACCTGGTTGCCGAACACCTTGGTCAGGCCGGCGTCGTAGATGCAGGAGGCCGGGTCGGTGACGATGTCGGAGGAGACGATCGGCGCGTCGGTGTAGACCAGGTACGGGGCGAGCGGGCCGGCGGCGGCCGCCTTGTAGGCCGCGTCGACCTCCTCGAGGGTGACCTCACGGGACAGGGTGACGGTGAGGTCGGTGGCCGAGCCGGTCGGCACGGGCACGCGGAGCGCGTAGCCGTCGAGCTTGCCCTTCAGCTCCGGCAGCACGAGGCCGATCGCCTTCGCCGCACCGGTGGAGGTGGGGACGATGTTGAGCGCGGCCGCGCGGGCGCGGCGCATGTCCTTGTGCGGGCCGTCCTGCAGGTTCTGGTCGGCGGTGTAGGCGTGGATCGTGGTCATCAGGCCACGCTCGATGCCGAAGGCGTCGTGGAGCACCTTGGCCAGCGGGGCCAGGCAGTTGGTGGTGCAGGACGCGTTGCTGATGATCGTCTGCGAGCCGTCGTACTGCTCGTGGTTGACGCCCATGACGATCGTGAGGTCGTCCCCGGTGGCCGGCGCCGAGATGATGACCTTCTTGGCCCCACCGGCGTCGACGTGCTTGCGCGCGTCGTCGGCCTTGGTGAAGAAGCCGGTGGACTCGACGACGACGTCGACGCCCAGCTCGCCCCAGGGCAGGTTCGCCGGGTCGCGCTCGGCCAGCACCTTGATGGTGGCGCCGCCGACCTTGATGCCGTCGCCGACGACCGAGACGTCCTCGGCGAGCTTGCCCAGGATGCTGTCGTACTTGAGCAGGTGCGCGAGCGTCTCGGGCGTGGTCAGGTCGTTGACCGCCACGACCTCGACGTCGGCCCCGCTGGCGGCGACCGCCCGATAGAAGTTGCGGCCGATCCGACCGAACCCGTTGATGCCGACCCGTACCGTCACTGAGGACCTCCCAGACCGTGATGCCCAGCCGGGCCGGTCGGCCCAGCGGCGCCCGTGGGCCGTGCGTGCGCACGACCACATTCCGGCGACAGCCTATCGGCCCGCCGAGCAGCCTCCGACCGCGCACCCGCCCCGCCGGAAGGGGCGTGCACAGACGTCCGCGACGTCTCCCCCGGTGGCCGGGAGAGACGTCGCGGACGTCTGGTGACGCGCTGGAGCGGCCACCGTGCAGGGGCCCGCCGCGAGCTTGCGAGCGGTGGGGGGCAGGGTGGTCCTCCTGCTGCTACTGGGCCAGCATGTCGTCGGTCACCACGGACTCGGTGTCCGGGATGCCGAGGTCCTTGGCCCGCTTGTCGGCCATCGCCAGCAGACGCCGTATGCGGCCGGCAACGGCGTCCTTGGTCATCGGCGGGTCGGCGCGCTGGCCGAGCTCCTCCAGCGACGCCTGACCGAACTCCAGCCGCAGCCGCCCGGCGACCAGCAGGTGCTCGGGGGCGTCGTCGGCGAGGATCTCCAGGGCGCGCTCCACCCGGGCGCTCGCGGCCACCGCCGCCCGCGCCGAGCGGCGCAGGTTCGCGTCGTCGAAGTTGGCCAGCCGGTTGGCGGTGGCCCGGACCTCGCGGCGCATCCGCCGCTCCTCCCAGGCAAGGACGGCGTCGTGCGCGCCCATCCGGGTCAGCAGCGCGCCGATGGCGTCGCCGTCCCGCACGACCACCCGGTCGGTGCCGCGGACCTCCCGGGCCTTGGCCGCGATGCCCAGCCGCCGCGCCGCGCCGACCAGCGCCATCGCCGCCTCCGGCCCGGGGCAGGTGACCTCCAGGGACGACGAGCGCCCCGGCTCGGTCAGCGACCCGTGCGCCAGGAACGCACCTCGCCACGCGGCCTCGGCATCGCCGATCCCGCCGGAGACCACCGACGGCGGCAGGCCCCGGACGGGGCGGCCCCGCTGGTCGACCAGCCCGGTCTGCCGGGCCAGTCCCTCACCGTGCTTGGCGATCCGGACCAGGTAGCGCACCCCCCGGCGGATGTTGCCGCCGGCCAGCACGCTGACGCCGCTGGTGTAGCCGTACACCTCACTGATGTCCCGGCGCAGTCGCCGGGCCACCGAACCGGTGTCCAGCTCCGCCTCGATGACCACCCGGCCACCCACGATGTGCAAGCCACCGGAGAAGCGCAGCAGCGCGGTCACCTCGGCCTTGCGCTCCGAGGTCTTCGTGCACTCCACGCGGGAGAGCTCGTCCTTCACCATCGCCGTCATGGCCACCAGCTGTGTTCCCTTCCCCCTGTGTGCCGGCCGGTGTCACGGTCGTCCCCGTGTCCGGCCACTGCCCTGCCGGTCACCGCGCGCCGACCACGGAGGCCAGCGCGGCAGCGAGCCGGGAGGGGTCGTGCTGTGGTGCACCGTCCGGTGCAGCCACCGGTGCGAGAACCAGTTCTGCACCGCATGCCTGCACAGCAGACAGCAGACCACGCCGGTCAACAACCGCAGCGGTGTCCGCGATCACCGTGTGCAGCGACACGCCCCCCAGATGTGCCAGCAGGACCCGCAGGTGCTCCTCCGGTGAGAAGCCGTCGGTCTCCCCCGCCTGGGGCTCCAGGTTGAGCACCACGACCACCCGCGCCGTCGTCTCCGCCAGGGCCGTCCGCAGCCGCGGGACCAGCAGGTGGGGCAGCACGGAGGTGTACCAGGAGCCCGGCCCGAGGCTCACCACGTCGGCCGCCGCGATCGCGGCCAGCACCTCCGGTGGGACCGGGGGGTCTGCCGGGGAGACCCGGATGTCCTCGACGTGCCCGGGCGTGGAGGCGATCGCCACCTGCCCCCGGATCCGCCGGGTCTCCTGCGGGTCGTCGGGGTCGACGCTGGCCACCGTGGCCACCAGGTCCAGAGGCACCTCGGCCATCGGCAGCACCCGGCCGCGCGCCCCGAGCAGCTCCTCCAGCACGCCGAGGGCCCGGACCGTGTCACCGCCGTGCATCTCGGTCAGCCCGGTCAGCATGAGGTTGCCGACGGGATGGCCGGCGAGCACACCGCTACCGCCGAAGCGGTGCTGGAGCAGGGCGGCCATCTCCTGGGTGCGGGGGCCGTCGCCGGCGAGGGCGGCCAGCGCCATCCGCAGGTCGCCGGGTGGCAGCACCGGCATCTCGCGCCGGATCCGCCCCGAGGACCCGCCGTCGTCGGCGACGGTGACCACCGCGGTCAGCTCCGTGGTCAGTCGACGCCAGGCGGCCAGGGCAGCGGCCAGGCCGTGCCCGCCACCGAGGGCGACGACCCGCAGACCGGCGGTCTCCACTACTCGCGCCCCAGGTCACGGTGGCGCGCGGTGGCCGGGACGCCCTCGGCGTTGAGCCGACGGGCGAACTCCTCGGCGATGGCGACGCTGCGGTGCTTCCCGCCGGTGCAGCCCACCGCAAGGGTCAGGTACCGCTTGCCCTCCCGCCGGTAGCCGGGCAGCAGCAGCCGCAGGACCTCGCCGTAGCTGTCCAGGAACGCCCCGGCGTCGTCCTGGGCGAGCACGTAGTCGCGGACCTCGGCGTCCCGGCCGGTCATCGGCCGCAGCTCCGGCACCCAGTGCGGGTTGGGCAGGAACCGGGCGTCGACGACGAGGTCGGCGTCCAGCGGCAGGCCGTACTTGAAGCCGAAGCTGAGCACGGTCGCCACCACCTCCGGCAGCTCGCCGTCCGGCACGAACGCCGCCTCCAGGGTGGCCCGCAGCTGGTGCACGTTGAGGTCGCTGGTGTCGATCCACAGGTCGGCGTCGCCGGCGATGCCGGTGAGCAGCTCCCGCTCGGTGTCGATGCCGTCGATCAGCCGGCCGTTGCCCTGCAGGGGGTGCTCGCGCCGGACCGACTCGTACCGCCGGATCAGCACTTCGTTGCGGGCGTGGACGTACACCACGCGCGGCCGGTGCCCGGCGTCGGCGAGCTGCCGGATGGACTCCTGCAGGTCGCTGGAGAAGGCCCGGCTGCGCACGTCGACGACGGCGGCGAAGCGGCGCAGGTCACCCCGGGCGCCCAGCTCGACCATCGGCTGCAGCAGGGCCGGCGGCAGGTTGTCGACCACGAAGAAGCCGAGGTCCTCCAGCACCCGACCGGCGCTGTTCTTGCCGGCTCCGGAGAGCCCCGTCACGACCACGACGTCCAGCGGTGCGAGCTCCGTGCTCGTCCCGTCGGCGCCCGGCGGGACGTCGCTCTGCGGCCCGGCCGGCGCCGGGTGGGCGGCGGTCATGCCCGCTGCCCGGCGGCGGGGTGGACCCGGCCGGTCTCGGCGGTCTCGCCGGCGTCCGCCCCGAGCACCGGTGACGGCGGTGCCCCCGTGGCCACCGCCGGCTCCACCTGGACGGCGTCCTCGGCGACGACGTCGGGCGAGGCCCCGGCGGCCACCGGCTCGGCGACGGCCGCGAGCACCGCCTCGGCCGTGCGCCGGCCGATGCCGGGCACCGCCGTGAGCTCCTCGACCGAGGCCGCGCGCAACCGCTTGAGGGATCCGAACTGCTTCATCAGCGCCTTCCGCCGGGTGTCGCCGAGCCCCGGGACGTCGTCCAGGAGCGAGACCAACATGGTGCTGGATCGTTTCTGCCGGTGGTAGGTGATCGCGAACCGGTGTGCCTCGTCGCGCACCCGCTGCAACAGGTACAGGGCCTCGGAGGTGCGCGGCAGGATGACCGGGTCGGGGTCGTCGGGCAGCCACACCTCCTCCATCCGCTTGGCCAGACCGCAGACGGCGACGTCGACGATGCCCAGCTCGGCCAGCGAGCGGCTGGCGGCGGCCACCTGCGGGGCGCCGCCGTCGACCACCAGCAGGTTGGGTGGGTAGGCGAACCGGCGGGGCCGGCCCTCCTCGGCGGCGACGCCCTGCTCGTCCCGGCGGTCCTGCTCGTCCTTGAGGTGCCGGGCGAACCGGCGCCGCACGACCTCGGCCATCGCCGCGGTGTCGTCGGTGCCCTGGGCGACGGAGAACCGCCGGTAGTCGGACTTCTTGGCCATGCCGTCCTCGAAGACGACCATGCTGGCCACCACGTTCGTGCCCTGCACGTGCGAGACGTCGATGCACTCGATCCGCAGCGGCGCCTCGGGGAGGTCCAGCGCCTCCTGGATCTCCGACAGCGCCAGCGACCGGGCGGTCAGGTCGCTGGCGCGCTTGACCCGGTGGCGGGCGAAGGACTCCTTGGCGTTGCGCTCGACGGTCTCCATCAGGCTGCGCTTGTCCCCCCGCTGCGGGACGCGCAGCGACACCCGGGAGCCGCGCAGCTCGCTGAGCAGCTCGGCGTAGACCTCGGCGTCGTCGGGCAGCTCGGGCACGAGCACCTCACGGGGGACGGCCTCCCCCACCTCGCCTGCGCCGGTCTCCTCGTCCACCCCGCCGTAGACCTGGAGCAGGAACTGCTCGACGAGCTGGCCGGTGGTGACGTCCTCGACCTTGTCGATGATCCAGCCGCGCTGCCCGCGCACCCGGCCACCGCGGACGTGGAAGACCTGGACGGCGGCCTCCAGCTCGTCCTGGGCGAAGGCGACGACGTCGGCGTCGGTGCCGTCACCGAGGACGACGGCCTGCTTCTCCAGCGCCCGGCGCAGCGCGCCGAGGTCGTCGCGCAGCCGGGCGGCGCGCTCGTAGTTCATCTCCTCGGCGGCCTCGGTCATCTGCCGCTCGAGCCGGCGGATCATCTGCTCGGTGCGGCCGCCCATGAAGTCGCAGAAGTCGTCGACGATCTCCCGGTGCTCCTCGGCGGTGACCCGGCCGACGCAGGGGGCCGCGCACTTGCCGATGTAGCCGAGCAGGCAGGGCCGGCCGATCTGCGCCGCCCGCTTGAAGACGCCGTTGGAGCAGGTGCGGGCCGGGAAGACCCGGGTGAGCGTGTCGACCGTCTCGCGGATCGCCCAGGCGTGCGCGTAGGGGCCGAAGTACCGCACGCCCTTGCGCTTGGGCCCGCGCATGACCTGCAGCCGCGGGTACTCCTCGTTGAGCGTCACGGCGAGGCTGGGATAGCTCTTGTCGTCCCGGTACCGGACGTTGAACCGCGGGTCGAACTCCTTGATCCAGTTGTACTCGAGCTGGAGGGCCTCGACCTCGGTGCCGACGACGGTCCACTCCACGCTGGCGGCGGTGGTGACCATCTGCCGGGTGCGCGGGTGCAGGCCCCAGACGTCGGCGAAGTAGCTGTTCAGCCGCTGGCGGAGGCTCTTGGCCTTGCCGACGTAGACGACGCGGCCGGCCGGGTCGCGGAACTTGTAGACCCCGGGGCTCTCCGGGATGCTGCCGACCGCTGGGCGGTACGTGGACGGGTCGGGCATGCACCCAGGTTAGGTCGGCCCACCGACAGCCCGTCGCCCGCTCCCACCAGGGCCCCGGGTGCGCCAGACAACCGGATGGTGGAGAGGATGGGCGCGGCGGCCTGAGCAGCGGGTGCCGCCACGGTCCTGTCAGTGAGAGGCCCCCCGTGATCCCGTCCCTGACCGTGCCCGACAGCAGCCTGGCGCTGCTCCGCGAGGGCTACACGTTCATCTCCACCCGCTGCGATCGGTCGGGCTCCGACGCCTTCCGCACCCGCCTGCTGCTGCAGCCGGCGGTCTGCCTGCGTGGCGCCGAGGCGGCCGAGCTCTTCTACAGCGGCGAGCGGTTCGACCGCACGGACGCGTTCCCGCCGTCGGTCCTGCACCTGCTCCAGGACCTGGGCAGCGTGCAGACGTTGGAGGGCGATGCGCACCGGCACCGCAAGGACATGTTCCTGTCCGTGCTGCAGGGCACCGGCAGCGACGCGGTCACCGAGGCGCTGGCCGAGGAGTGGCGCCGGGCCGTTCCGCGGTGGCAGCGGGCCGGCCGCGTGGTGCTCCACCCGGCGGTCAACGAGGTGCTCACCCGGGCGGCGACCCGGTGGGCCGGGGTGCCGATGAGCGAGCACGACGTGCGGCTGCGCACCCGTGAACTCGCGGCCATGGTCGACCGGGCCGGCACCCTGGGCCCGCGGAACTGGTGGGCCCGCGCCCTGCGCAACCGGTCGGAGCTGTGGGCCCGGGGGCTGGTCACCCGGGTGCGCAGCGGCGAGCTGCAGGCGCCCGCCGGCAGTGCGCTGGCCGTGATCGCCGGTCACCGGGACACCGACGGCGCCCTGCTCACCGTGCCGGCCGCGGGGGTGGAGCTGCTCAACGTGCTGCGTCCGATCGTCGCGGTCAGCCGGTACGTGGTCTTCGCCGCCCTCGCCCTCCTGCAGCACCCGCACTGGCAGCAGACCTTCGCCGCGGGCGACGAGACGGACCTGATGGGCTTCGTCGACGAGGTCCGCCGGGTGTACCCGTTCGTCCCACTGATCGCCGGCCGGGTGCACAGGCCCTTCCGCTGGCAGGGGCACGACTTCCCGGTCGGGCAGCGGGTGCTGCTCGACATCTACGGCACCGACCACGATGCCCGGCTGTGGCCCGAGCCGGAGGTCTTCCGCCCCGAGCGGTTCCGCGACTGGACGGGCGACCCGTACACGCTGATCCCGCAGGGCGGCGGGGGACCACCGGGACGACCACCGGTGCCCCGGGGAGCCGATGACCCGGCTGCTCATGGCGGAGGCGGTGCGACTGCTGACCCGGTCGATGCGCTACGACGTCGGGGTCCAGGACCTCAGCGTCAGCCTGTCCCGGCTGCCTGCACTGCCGCGGAGCGGGTTCGTCGTGCACGGCGTCCAGCCGGTGGCCCCCGCAGCTGCGGCCGTCGACTGATCGCGGCCGATCTGCCTGTGGACGACGCCGGCACCACACCGGCCCCGACTGCCAGGGTGGCCCTCTCAGCGACGGGCGACGGACGGGACGGCATGCGCGGGACGGCGAGCAGCGAACGGGACGGCGTGGTGGTCACCGACCGCTGGGGCGGGAGCTGGCGGGTCAGCTGCCATCGCGCAGGCGTGCTGCCGGCCCCCGTGACCCAGCCGGAAGCGGCAGCGGTCGGCAGGCTGCTGCTGCCCTGGGGCTCGCCCACGAGTCCACCGCCACCTCCACCCCAGGCCAGCTGGGTGCTGGGACGGTCGGCCCGCTGGCAGGGCTGGACCGCTCCCGGGGCCGCTGCGGACCCGTGGCGGGAGGAGGTCTCCGCCCTCCGCACCATCGCGTCGACGGCCGGGATCGGTTCGGTCGCCGCCTTCGTCCTGCTGCTGCGCGGTCGCCGCATCGCGCGACTGGCGGCGGCGGAACGGACCCACCCGTGGCTGGTGGAGCTCACGGCCTGCGCCGGGCCCCCGCGGTCGGCGGTCTGGCTGGTCGAGGGGCCCGAGGCGGCGCAGGCGGCCGTGGGCGAGGTGACCGGTGCAGTGCAGGCCGGGCAGGCACCCGCGCCGGCCGGCGGTCGGCTGCTCGACGTGCAGGACCGTCGCCGCTGAACCGTGACCGACGGGTGCCCGTGCACCGATCACCGCCCACTGCGGCAGCCGCTCGGCGTCCATCCCAGGCGCGCCTCCAGCTCACTCGCCGAGGCGAGCCTCGAGCCAGCCGAGCAGGTCGGCGACGACCTCGTCGCGGTTGGTCTCGTTGAAGACCTCGTGCCGGGCCTCGGGGTAGACCCGCTGCTCGACGGGCAGCCCCCGATCCCGGAGCAGCCCGGCGAGCGCGGTGACCTGGCCGGCGTCCCGGCCGCCGACCGGGTCGTGCTGTCCGGACAGCAGCAGCACCGGCAGCGCCTCCGGCAGCGCGGCGACCCCCTGGGGGCTGGCCGCGCGGACCGACATGCCGAAGACCCCGGCCGCGTAGCCGTGGGTCAGCGGCACCTCGTCACCGGCGAGCGGGTCGGCCAGGTAGGCGTCGACCTCGGCCGGGTCGCGGGACAGCCAGTCGTAGGGGGTGCGAGCGGGCTCGAACGGCTCGTTGAACGCGCCGAGGGCGTCCAGCGGCTGGTCGCCCAGCCCGGCGGCCACGGCGCCGTCCAGGGCGGAGACCGTCTCGGCCAGCTCCGGCGACACCCCGATCGGCCCGGACAGCACCAGGCCGGTCAGCTGGGCGCCGTCCCGCTGTGCGCTGGCCAGCGCGATGATCGAGCCCATCGAGTGGCCCAGCAGGACTCGGGGCACGCCCGGGTGCTCCTGGGCGGCCACCCGGTGCAGGGCCTCGACGTCGTCGAGTGTCCCGTCCGCTCCGGGCGCGCCGAACCGGCCGGGGCCGGTGGCCTCGGCGGTACGGCCGTGCCCGCGCAGGTCCATCGCGTAGACGGCCAGGCCCCGCTCGGTCAGCGCACCGGCCAGCCGCTCGTACCGGCCGGAGTGCTCGGAGGCGCCGTGGACGATCTGCACGGTGCCGCGCACCTCGCCGGCCGGTAGCCACCGCCGGTACCTGACGGCCACCCCGTCGGGGCGTGGGAGCTCGGACAGGTCGCCGGACGTCGTCGTCACGGTGGTTCCTCTCGTTCGGCAGTGCACGGGGCGGCGCCGCCGCCCCGTGCAGCGGTCAGCTGGCCTTCTTCCGGGTCCTCTTCTTGGCGCCGGAGGCCGCCGCGACCACGGCCTCCCGGTCGAGGATCTTCGCCAGGAACCGGCCGGTGTGGCTCTCCGGGACCGACGCGACGAGCTCCGGCGGCCCTTCGGCGACGACCACGCCGCCGCGGAACCCGCCCTCCGGACCCATGTCGATCAGCCAGTCGGCGCTCTTGATCACGTCGAGGTTGTGCTCGATGACGATGACCGAGTTGCCCTTGTCGACCAGGCCCTGGATCACCTGCAGCAACTTGTTGATGTCCTCGAAGTGCAGCCCGGTCGTGGGCTCGTCGAGGACGTAGATCGTGCGGCCGTTGGAGCGCTTCTGAAGCTCGCTGGCGAGCTTGACCCGCTGCGCCTCACCGCCGGACAGCGTGGTGGCCGGCTGACCGAGCCGGACGTAGCCCAGGCCGACGTCGGTGAGGGTGCGCATGTACCGGGCGATCGCGGGGATCGCGGCGAAGAAGTCCGCGGCCTCCTCGATCGGCATGTCCAGCACCTCGGCGACCGTCTTGCCCTTGTAGTGCACCTCGAGGGTCTCCCGGTTGAACCGGGCGCCCTTGCACACCTCGCACGGCACGTAGACGTCGGGCAGGAAGTTCATCTCGATCTTCAGCGTGCCGTCGCCGGAGCACGCCTCGCAGCGGCCGCCCTTGACGTTGAAGGAGAACCGGCCGGGCTGGTAGCCCCGGACCTTCGCCTCCGAGGTGCTGGCGAAGAGCTTGCGGACGTGGTCCCAGACCCCGGTGTAGGTGGCCGGGTTGGACCGCGGGGTGCGCCCGATCGGCGACTGGTCGACGCCGACGACCTTGTCCAGCTGGTCCAGGCCGGTGATGGTGCGGTGCCGACCGGGCACCATCCGCGCGCGGTTCAGCTCGTTGGCCAGCGTCGTGTAGAGGATGTCGTTGACCAGGCTGGACTTGCCCGAGCCGGAGACGCCGGTGACGGCGACCAGCATGCCGAGCGGGAAGGCGACGTCGATGCCGCGCAGGGTGTTCTCCCGCGCGCCCTTGACGACGAGCTCACGCCCCGGCGTCCGCTCGCGGCGGATCTTCGGGATGGTGATCTCCCGGCGGCCGGAGAGGTACTGGCCGGTGATCGACCGCTCACTGGCGAGGAGGTCCTCGTAGGTGCCGCTGACCACCACCTCGCCACCGTGCTCGCCGGCGCCGGGACCGATGTCGACGATCCAGTCGGCCTGCTTGATGGTGTCCTCATCGTGCTCGACGACGATCAGGGTGTTGCCCATGTCGCGCAGCCGGACCAGCGTCTCGATCAGCCGGACGTTGTCGCGCTGGTGCAGTCCGATCGACGGCTCGTCGAGCACGTAGAGGACGCCGACCAGCCCGGAGCCGATCTGGGTGGCCAGCCGGATGCGCTGCGCCTCCCCACCGGCCAGCGTGGCGGCCGGACGGTCCAGGGACAGGTAGTCCAGCCCGACAGAGACGAGGAAGGAGAGCCGGGCCTGGATCTCCCGGAGCACCTGGACGGCGATCGCCTTCTCCCGCTCGCCGAGCTCCAGGGCGTTGAGCCACTCCGAGGCCTCGCCGATGGACAGACCGGTGACCTCGGCGATCGAGCGGCCGTTCATCTTGACGGCGAGGATCTCCGGCTTGAGCCGGGTGCCGTGGCAGACGGGGCACGGGACGTCCCGCATGTAGCCCTCGTACTTGTCCTTCATGAACTCGCTGTCGGTGTCCTCGTGGCGGCGCTCGAGGAAGGGCAGCACGCCCTCGAAGGCGGCGTAGTAGCTGCGCTCCCGGCCGTAGCGGTTCTTGTAGCGGACGTGCACCTGGTCCGGGGAGCCGTGCAGCACCGCCTTCTGCACCGTGGCCGGCAGCTCCTCCCAGGGCGTGCTCATGGAGAAGCCGATCATGTCGGCGAGCCCGCCGAGCAGCCGCTGGAAGTACTCGTTGCTCATCGAGCCGGCCCACGGGGCGATGGCACCCTCGCCCAGGCTCTTGCCCGGGTCGGGGACCACGAGGTCGGGGTCGACCTCCTTGCGGGTCCCGATGCCGGTGCACTCGGGGCAGGCGCCGAAGGGCGAGTTGAAGGAGAACGACCGCGGCTCCAGCGCCTCGAAGGACAGCCCGTCGTCGATGCAGGCCAGGTGCTCGGAGAAGGTGCGCTCACGGTGCACGTCGTCCTCGGGGAGGTCGACGAAGTCCAGCACGACCAGGCCGCCGGCGAGGCCGAGCGCGGTCTCGACCGAGTCGGTCAGCCGCCGCTTGGCGTTCTCCTTGACCGTCAGCCGGTCGACGATCACCTCGATCGTGTGCTTCTCCTGCTTCTTGAGCTTCGGCGGCTCGGTCAGCGGGTGGATGGTGCCGTCGACCCGGACCCGGGAGAAGCCCTGGGTCTGCAGCGAGCTGAACAGGTCGACGTACTCGCCCTTGCGCGCCCGGACGACGGGCGCCAGCACCTGGAACCGGGTGCCCTCCTCCATGGCGAGCACCTGGTCGACGATCTGCTGTGGCGTCTGCCGGGAGATCGGCTTGCCGCAGTTCGGGCAGTGCGGCTGACCGGCCCGGGCGTAGAGCAGCCGGAGGTAGTCGTAGACCTCGGTGATCGTGCCGACCGTCGACCGCGGGTTGCGGTTCGTGGACTTCTGGTCGATCGACACCGCCGGCGAGAGGCCCTCGATGAAGTCGACGTCGGGCTTGTCCATCTGGCCCAGGAACTGGCGGGCGTAGGCGGACAGCGACTCCACGTACCGGCGCTGGCCCTCGGCGAAGATCGTGTCGAAGGCCAGGCTCGACTTGCCCGAGCCGGAGAGCCCCGTGAACACGATCATCGCGTCGCGGGGCAGGTCGAGGTGGACGTCCTTGAGGTTGTGCTCTCGGGCGCCGCGGACGACGAGCCGGTCCATGTGATCCCTGTCGGTCGCAGTGGTTCGGTGCTGGTCCGGTCGCGGGGCGGCGGGGGCCAGTGGTGCAGTGCGGAGCTCGAGGCCGGTGAGGTGCATCGTCCAGTGGAACGGTGGCCCGACAGGCGGGCTTCCCGGCGCGGGTGTCGGCTGGGTCTCCCCCACCCGCGCTGGCCGACGCTGCCCGGTCAGCCGGCGGGGCCGCCGACCCGTCCTGCCGGGTCGAAGACCGGCGCGTGCCGGCGCCAGGGCAGCCGGCCTTCGAGCTCCCCGGCCAGCCAGAGTAGCCGCGTCTCGGCCCCGGCCGGGCCGACGAACTGGACCGAGCTGGGCAGCCCGTCCCGGCCCGGGCCGGCCGGCAGGACGAGTGCGGGCAGACCCGCCACGTTCCAGGCCGACGTCCACGGCGCCCAGCGGGCGTTGGCCGTGATGTTCGCCAGGAAGCCCCGCTCGTGCCACGGCCGGGCGGGCAGCGGCGGACCGGAGACCACCGGGCTGAGCAGGACGTCGACGTCGGCGAAGAAGTCGGCCATCCGGGCCCGGAACGCCGCCGCCGTCTGCGGGCGGACCAGGCCGGCCCGGCGCACCCAGCGGCCCAGCCGGGCGTGGGTGCGGCTGCGCGGCTCCAGCGCCCCCCGGTCCAGCCCCAGCGCGTCGGCGTCGGCGTCGGCGCCGGCCAGCCACCGGGTGATGGTGCCGAACGCCGCCGCCGGCGTGATCAGCGGCTCCTTGTCGACCACGACGTGACCGGCGGCGCGCAGCTCGGCGACCACGACGTCCATCGCCGCGCGGCCGGCGGCGTCCAGCCGGACGCCGGGCACGGGCGAGCGGGTCGAGACCGCGATCCGCAGCGGGCCGACCGGAGCCGCCGGCGGGAGGGGCTCGGTGCCGGCGAGGACGGCGAAGCCGACGGCCAGGTCGGCGACGGTCGTGGCGAGGACGCCGTTCTCGGCCATCCCCGACCAGCTGTCGGCGCCGATCTGGGCCGGGACCACACCGGAGCCCGGCTTGAGCGTGACGAGTCCGCAGGCGGCGGCGGGCAGCCGGAGGGACCCCATGCCGTCGTTCCCCTGGGCCAGCGGCACCACGCCGGCCGCCACGGCGGCGGCGCTGCCGCCGGAGGAGCCGGCGGCCGAGCGCGCGGTGTCCCAGGGGTTGCGGGTCACCGTGCCGGCACCGTCGGTGGCGCAGTACAGACACAGCTCCGGCACCCGGGTGATGCCGAGGACGACCGCGCCCGCGGCCCGCAGCCGGGCCACCACCGGGTGGTCGGCGGTCGCCGGGACCGGCCGGTGGGCCGACGACCCGTCGGTGACCACCTCACCGGCGACCGCGACGTTGTCCTTCACCGCGATCGGGACGCCCGCCAGCGGCAGCCGGGCCCGGTCGGCGTGCGCGTCGACCGCCGCGGCCTCGGCGAGGGCGGCCTCGGTGCGGACCACCCGGAAGGCCCCGAGCCGCGCCTCGACGGCGGCCAGGTGCCGGAGGTGGGCGCGGACCACGTCGACCGCGGAGAGCTCGCCCGCGCGGACCCGCGCGGCGAGCTCGGTCGCCGGCAGACCGACGACCCCGTCGAGCACCACCTCGCCGGGCCCCGCCCCGGTGGGCGCGGCAGCGGGCCCGGAACCTGCACTAGCGTCCATGCCGACGAACCTAGACGGCGGCACCGACAGTCCCGGACGGGAGCAGCATGAGCGGGCAGACGTACACCGGTGACGTGCAGGTCGGCGGTCCCGCCGACGTCCGGGAGCTCCCCGGGCTGACCATCCGGAAGCTGGCCGTCAGCGAGATGGCGAACAACGTCTACCTGCTCACCAGCACGGGCACGGGGGAGTCCTTGCTGGTCGACGCCGCAGCCGAACCGGCGGCGCTGCTGGAGCTGATCGGGGACGCCGACGTCCGCACGGTGGTGACCACGCACGGGCACTGGGACCACCACCGCGCGCTCCCGGAGGTGGTGCGGGTGACCGGCGCGGAGACCGTCGCACACCCGGCCGACGCGGCCGACCTGCCGGTGCCGGTCACCCGGCCGGTGCAGCACGGTGACACCGTCTCCGTCGGTGACCAGACCCTCGAGGTGGTGCACCTGCGCGGGCACACGCCGGGCAGCATCGCGCTGGTCTGGCGTGGTCCCGAGGGCGCCGGCACGCACGTCTTCACCGGCGACAGCCTGTTCCCCGGCGGCGTGGGCAACACCCAGTCCGATTCCGCCCGGTTCACCAGCCTGGTCGACGACGTCGAGAGCCGACTGTTCGGCGAGCTGCCCGACGACAGCTGGGTCTACCCGGGACACGGGAGCGACACGACGATCGGCGCCGAGCGGCCGAACCTGCCGGAGTGGCGCGCCCGCGGCTGGTGACGGGACGGCGGTCGGCGTCATCGCCTACCGTGCCGCACATGACCGACGGTCCTCCTGTCTCGCTGGGGGCGGTGAACGTCGCCGCCCGCGATCCCCGTGCACTGGCCTCCTTCTGGGCCGGTCTGCTCGGCGGCGAGATCGCCGGCGAGCACGGCGGCTTCGTGTTCGTCTCCGCCCGGGAGCCCGACGGCTTCGCGATGTCCTTCTGGCCGCACCCCGGCGATCGTCCGGACCAGCCGGCCCAACACCTCGACCTCACCGTGCCGTGGGGGACGCGGACCGCCGCGGTCGACCGCGCGATCGCGCTCGGTGCGGCGCACCGGTGGGACGTGCTCGACGAGGTCCCCTGGGTGCAGTGGTCGACCCTCGCCGACCCGGAGGGCAACCTGTTCTGCCTTGCGGAGCACCCGCCTGCCGGGTGACGCCCCACCCCGGTCAGCACGCCGGGTCGAGGTACAGCAACACGTCCGCGGCCAGCCGGTCCTCGACGAGCTCTAGTCCTCGAAGAGCTGCACGAGCTCGTCCGCCGTCCCGGCCACGTGCAGCGGCACCACCGAGATCGACCACTCGGGCCGACGCTCGTCGAGGTCGACCGCCAGGTCCCAGGCCGCCCTCGCGGTCAGCGGGCCGAAGCACGCGTCGTCCCCGTCCTCCCCGACCGCGATCTCGACCAGCCAGTTGTCGGAGAGGTCGGCCGCGAGCTCGGCGAAGTCGGCATCGCTGTCCTCGTCGGGCTCCGGGAGGTCGGCCTGGACGGGGTAGATGAGCGCCATGCGGACACGCTAGACCGGCTCGCTGCCCGGACTCCCCTCCTCAGCCGCCTGCTCCGGATGCCGGTTCGTCGACGCCACGTTGGGTAGTGCGCAACCGAAGCCGTGGACGAGCGCGCCCGCGGCACGTCCGGAAGCGCCGTGTCCCTGCGGCCACCGCCCGAGCGAGGAGAGCTCCATGACCACGTCGAACAGCGACACTGCGACCGGCAAGCGCGACATCAAGTCCCACGAGGCGACCAGCTTCGCCGACCTGGGCAAGGAGATGTGGGCCTACCTGACGGGCAAGGGCGCGGCGATCAACTACGAGTTCGTCGACATGACCGTCGAGGTCCCGCGGGAGACCGGCGCGGACGCGTCCCGCGCCACCTGGCGGCTGAACGGGACGCTGCGCATCACCACCGCCGAGAACGCCAGCAAGGGATGACCCCGGAGGTGGCCCGCCTCGACGTGACGGCCGACCTGTCGATCGAGGTCGACGGTGCGCCCGTGCGGGTCACCGCCGCGGGCGGTGACGTCCACGTGGTCGCCGACGACGTCCGTGGGTTCGTGCTGGGCCTGCGGGCGGCGGCCACCGCCCGCACCGGGACCCGGCCGGGCCGCGCCGACCTCGCCGAGCTGGCCGGCGCACTGGCCGGCGCCGGGCTCACCGCCCGGCTCGACTCACCGTCGCAGCACATCGTCACCGTCGGGGCGGGAGTCGACTCGTCGCTCGGCGGAGCTCTGCTGGGCACCCGGCAGGCACGCCCGGACGCCGTCGGCATCATCCGCGCCAGCGCCCGCGCCCGGGCTGTCGAGACCGCCCTGGTCGCGACGCTGGTCGGCCTCGGCTACGCGGTGGTCCGCCGCCGCAGGTGAGCGAGGACGCGGCAGCGCCCTCCTCAGTCGACCCGGGTCGCCTGCACGGTCAGCGGCTCGGCGGGGTCCGGCCCGGCCGAGCCCCCGCCGGACCCGGCCGGCAGCGCGCCCATCGCCGAGCTGTTCTGCGGGGTCGGGAGCCAGCGTCCCCACCAGCGCAGCACGTGCTCGAGCCGGGCCTGGCGGTGCTTCGGCCGGCCGGACCGCGACAGCTCGTGCCCCTCCCCCGGGAAGAGCAGCAGCTCGGTGGGGACCCCGCGGCGCTTGAGCTCCACGTAGAGCCGGGTGCCCTGTTCCAGCGGGCAGCGCCAGTCCTCCTCCGAGTGGATCACCATCGTCGGCGTCGTGATCCGGTGCGCCGAGGCCATCGGCGACTGTGCGGCGACGCGCTCGGGGTCGGTGCCCACGTACTCGTCGGGGAAGAAGAACCCGATGTCGGAGGAGCCGACGAAGCTCACCGGGTCGTTGAACCCCCGCTCGCTGATGCCGGCGACGAACCGGTCGGTGCGGCCCAGCAGCAGCGTGGTCATGAACCCGCCGTACGAGCCGCCCATCAGCCCGACGCGGGTGGCGTCCAGCCCCGGGTCGGCCAGCGCCGCGTCCAGGAAGGCGAGCACGTCGTCGGCGTCCAGCTCGCCCATGTGCTCCTTGACCACCCGCCCGTGCGCCTGGCCGTAGCCCGACGACCCGCGGGGGTTGCACATCAGCACGGCGTAACCCGCCTCGACGTAGGCCTGGGTCTCGTCGAAGAGCGTCCACCCGTACTGGCTGAACGGCCCGCCGTGCACCGTCAGCAGCACCGGGTGCGGCCCGGGCCCGGGCGGCGTGGTGACCCAGCCGTGCACCGGGTAGCCGTCCGGCGCGGTGGCCGTCGTCTCGCGCATCCGGCGCAGCCGGCCGGTGGCCTGCAGCTGCGCACCGAAGCTGGTGATCAGCCGGCGCCGTCCGGGGGTGAGCGCGATGAGCTCGCCCGCCGAGCGGTCGTGCGCGACGGTGGCGACGACGACCCCGCCCCCGGCACCGATCCCGCGGACGGTGTAGTGCCCCTCGACCAGCGCCTCCGGCTCGCCACCGTCCAGCGGCACCCGCAGCAGCTCGACCGCCCCGCGCCGCTGGATCCCGATGAGGGCGGCGCCCCCGGCGACCACGGTGGCCGGCGTCTCGTCGCCCCGGTCGTGCCCCTCCGGGTCCAGCAGCGGCACCACCGGCCCGCCGGCGGCATCGACCTTCGCGAGCGTGGTGTTCCGGCCGACGAAGTCCCGGCCCAGCGGGCCCAGGTCCGGGATGGCGGACAGGTAGATCGTGCTGCCGGCAGCGTCGTCCGGGTCGTAGGCCGGGTGGGCGCAGGCGGACCGGGAGTCGGTGACCCGGCGCAGCCCGCTGCCGTCGGGCCGGACGACGTACACGTCGGTGACCCGGTCGGTGTCCGCACCCTCGTGCCGCGCGGAGACGAAGGCGAGCTCGGCGCCGTCCGGACGCCAGGCCACGTCGGTGTCGTCCACGTCGCCGCCGGTGACCTGGAACGGCGTGGGCTGCTCGACGGCGTCGTCGTCGGTGTCCGCGGGCAGGTCGACGACGAAGACGTGACTGCGGCGGTCGTTGGTGAACCCGACGCCGTCGGCCCGGTACTTCAGCGTGGTGATCAGCCGCGGGGGCTCCGCGCCCGGCGACACGTCCTCGTCGGTGCCGTACCGCCCCTGCTCGGGCACCCGCGCGGTGTAGGCCAGCCGGCGGGAGTCCGGCGACCACACCGGGGTGCCCGCGCCCAGGTGGTGGTCGGTCAGCCGCCGGGCCGTGCCACCGCCGGCGGGCAGCACGTGCAGCTGCGGCTTCCCCTTCGGCTCGGCCGACAGGTAGGCAAGCCAGTGCCCGTCCGGGGAGAACACGGGGGCCGAGTCCAGATGGCCGTGGGTGAGCGGCCGGGCCGGCGCCGAGCCGTCGGTCGGGACGGTCCACAGCTGGCCGCGGTACTCGTCGGCGTCCAGGTCCAGCCGGCTGACGGCGACGACGGCGGTCGCCCCGTCCGGGGACACCGTCGGCACACCGGGCGCGCGCAGCAGGGAGAGGTCGGTCGGCCGCATGCCGGGCACGCTAGCCCAGCGCGAGATCGCCCTGGTGCTGAGCACTGCTAAGGGGTGAGTGCTCCCGGGTCGCGCCGTTCCGCCCGGATGCTGCGGACCAGGCCCAGCGCACCGATCAGCGGCAGCACCGCGAGCAGCAGCAGGCTGCGGTCCAGCCCGAGCACCTCGCCCGCACCGCCGACCACCGCCGACCCCACCCCGCCGCCGACCAGGAAGACCAGTGTCGCGATGCCGAGCGCGACGCCACGCACCTCGTCGGGAACGGCGCCGCCGACCGCGGCCATCAGCGCCGGCTGGCCGAGCCCGAAGGCGACCGTCACCAGGACGACGGCCGTCACCAGGCCGGGCGCGGAACCAGCGGTGGCGCCGAGGGCAGCGACCAGCAGCGCGACGGTCGCGATGACGCCGGAGATGGCCAGCGACCGGGCGGGGCCCAGCCGGGCCAGCAGCGGGCCGGCCAGCCGCGGGGCGAGGAAGCCGGTGACCGCGCTGGGCACCAGCGCCAGGCCGATGTGCAGCGGCGTCCACCCCTCGCCCGCCAGCACCGAGGGGACGGCGATCAGCAGTGCGAACCAGGCGGCCGGGACGGCCGAGGCGGCGAGCGCGCTCCGCACCACCACCGGCTCCCGGAGGACCGCCGTGGGCAGGAAGCCCTCCGGCCGGCGGCGCACCTGCGCGGCGACCGCCGGGACGCCCAGCCCCAGCAGCGCGGCACCGACGGCGGCGATCACCACCCCGGAGGCCGGGGACTGCACGAGCAACACCAGGCCGGCGGCGGTGCCGGCGACCAGGACCGCGCCCAGCACGTCCAGCCGGGCACCGGTGCCCACGGCGGGGACCGAGCGCCACAGCACCGGCACGACCAGCAGCCCGAGCGCCGGCAGCACCACCACCGCCCGCCAGCTGGCGACGTCGGCGACCAGCCCACCGACCAACGGCCCCAGGGCGCTGACCGCCGCCGCGGTGCCGGCGACCTTGCCCAGCGCGGCGGTGCGGACGGCTCCCTCGTACCGCGCGCTGACGATCGCCATGCCGAGCACCGGGACCGCAGCCGCACCGAGGCCCTGGAGGATGCGGGCACCCAGCAGCACCGGGTAGCTCGGGGCCAGGCCGCCGAGGACCGCGCCGGCGGTCATCAGGGCCACGCCGACCACCAGGGGCAACCGGATGCCGGCCAGGTCGGCGATCCGGCCGTACACGGCGGTCGCCACAGCCAGCATCAGCGCGTAGAGGCTGATCACCCAGGAGACGCCGCCGGTCGTCAGGTCGAGGTCGGCGGCGATGGCCGGCAGCGTGACCGCGACCGCGGCACTGCCCATGCCGGCGAGGCCGAAGAGGATCCCGACCAGGCCGGCGATGCGACCGGCGTCCGTCGGGGGGCTCATGCCCGGCAGCCAACCACGCGCCGGCCCGACCCTCACCGGCCTGGCCGGCCGGGTGCGCGAGGTCTGGCGGAACGGCGCCCTGGTGGCCGCCGGCGGCTCCACGGTGGAGCCGGGGACGATCCCGCCCCGCTGACCGGTCGGCCGCGCGAGACGGCGGCCCGGGCGACCGGGTCGCCGTCCGCCTCAGCTCCTGTGGGGGTGGTCCTCGCCGGTGGCGGCCTGCGCGCGCCGCTCGTCCTCGGTGAGCGCATCCGCCCGACCGGGCTCGCCGGTGTCGGTGGCGGCCGGGTCGATCGCGGCGCCCTCGGCGTCGGGCACCTCGCCGCGGGTCTTGATCAGGCTGGCCACGGTGGCGACGAGCAGGACCACCAGGATCACCGTGAGGGACAGCCAGGTCGGGATCGCCGGGATGCTCTCCAGCGGCTCGCGCTCGCCGGCGAAGGGGTACTGGTTCTCGTGCAGCGCCTCGAGGATCAGCTTGACGCCGATGAAGGCGAGGATGACGGCCAGCCCCAGCGACAGGTAGACCAGTCGCTTGAGCAGCCCGCCGAGCAGGAAGTACAGCTGGCGCAGGCCCATCAGCGCGAAGATGTTGGCGGTGAAGACGATGAACGGCTCGCGGGTCAGCCCGAAGATGGCCGGGATGCTGTCCAGCGCGAAGAGCAGGTCGGTCGTGCCCAGCGCCAGGAACACCACGATCATCGGCGTCCACAGCTTCTTGCCGCCCTCGACGACCCGGATCTTGCTGTCGTGGAAGTCCTGGGTCATCGGCAGGACCTTGCGCATCCGGCGGATGAGCCCGTTCTCCTCGTAGTCCTCGTCCTCCTCGCGGTGCCGGACCAGGTTGATCGCGGTGTAGACGAGGAAGGCGCCGAAGAGGAAGAAGACCCAGATGAAGCGCTCGATGACGGCGGCGCCGGCGAGGATGAAGAGGCCGCGGAGCACCAGCGCGATGATGATCCCGACCATCAGGACCTCTTGCTGGAGCTTCCGGGGCACCCGGAAGCGGGCCATGATGATGACGAAGACGAAGAGGTTGTCCACCGAGAGCGAGTACTCGGTCAGCCAGCCGGCGTAGAACTCCGTGGCGAACTGGCCGTTCGTCACCGCCAGCACGATCCCTCCGAAGGCCAGCGCCAGGCCCACGTAGAAGACCACCCACAGGGTCGCCTCCTTCACGGAGGGCTCGTGCGGACGGCGGACGACGAGGGCGAGGTCGGCGAGCAGCAGGACGGTCAGCCCCACGAACGTCGAGATCTCGAACCAGACGGGGAGCTCCACGCGCGGGACTGTACAAGTTGGTTGCACGAACCACTCTGCGGGCGCGCAGCAGGACGCCCGGCGGGCCGGAGCCCACCGGGCGTCTGCCGATGGTGTGCGGTTCCCCGCCGGCGGCCTCGGGGACGACGGTCGTCGTCCCCGAGGCCGCCCCCTGCTCAGTCGGTGCGCGTCTCCGGTCGGCTGACCGGCACCCCACGGGGGTCAGCCGGCGTCTCGGTCGTGTCGGCGTCCGGGTCACCCGGCGCCCCGATGTGCCGCCCCGCGGAGTCGGCACCCGGCTCCGCGGCGTCGCGCTCCTGCCGCCGCTGGGCGTCCTTCTTGTTCTTGCGCAGGCTGGCCCAGGTGGTCACCACCAGGGTCACCAGGATGACCAGCAGGGACAACCAGGTCGGGATCTCCGGGATCAGCGTCACGTGCTCACCGCCGTTGATGAACGGCAGCGTGTTCTCGTGCAGGGCGTGGATCAGCAGCTTGATGCCGATGAACCCCAGGATGACCGACAAGCCGTAGGCCAGGTACACGAGCTTGTCGAGCAGTCCGTCGATGAGGAAGAACAGCTGGCGCAGGCCCAGCAGGGCGAACGCGTTCGCGGTGAAGACCAGGTAGGTCTCCTGGGTGAGACCGAAGATCGCCGGGATCGAGTCGACGGCGAAGAGGATGTCGGCGCTGCCGATGGCGATCAGCGCGATCATCAGGGGGGTGATGAACCGCTTCCCCTTGATCTTCGTGACCAGCCGGTCGGAGTGGTACTCCTCGGTCGTCGGGAGCACCTTGCGGGTCAGCCGCAGGACCGAGTTCTCCTTGAACTCCTCCTCGTCGTCGTGACCGCCACTGCGGGCCTGCGCGATCGCGGTCCAGATGAGGAAGCCGCCGAAGAGGTAGAAGACCCAGCTGAAGTTCTCGATGGCCGCGGCGCCGAGGAAGATGAAGATCGTCCGCAGCACGAGCGCGAAGGCGATGCCGAACAGCAGGACCTTCTGCTGCAGCTCACGCGGTACCGCGAAGCTGGCCATGATCAGCACGAAGACGAACAGGTTGTCGACCGAGAGGCTCTTCTCGGTGACCCAGCCGGCGAAGTACTCACCGGCGTACGTGCCGCCCCAGAAGACGAGCACGACCAGGCCGAACAGCAGGGCGATGGCGATGTAGACCGCCGACCAGGTGCCGGATTCCTTCAGGGTCGGCGCGTGCGGCGTGCGCACGTGGCCGAAGAAGTCGAAGACGAGCATCCCGACGATCGCCGCGACGGTGATCGCCCAGACCCACAGGGGGACGTCCATGCACATTCCTCCGGTGCTGGCAGGTGTCAGTACCGGAGGTCTCTCCCACCGACCCCGGTTGCGGGTCGGCCAGCAGCGCCGGGGGTCATCGGACCCCGTGTTGACGACGGTGCCGTGCCGGGATACTCCCCTCCACGTCGGGCCCGGTCACCGCGGCAGCCGACAGCCACCCCGGTGAGGACCCGACGATCGAAACGCCCCGGGGCACCGGGGAGTTCCCGCTGTGAGAGATTTTTTTCTCCGATCTCGTTCCCGGCGCAGTGGGGCGGCTGGCTCGACTCAGGCGTGTGCGGCGTCGAACTGCCGCAGCTCCTTCTTCAGCTCGGTCAGCTCGTCGCGCAGCCGGGCCGCCACCTCGAACTGCAGTTCACGGGCCGCAGCCAGCATCTGCTCGTTCATCGAGGTGATCATGTCGGCGAGCTCGTTGCGCGGCAGCCCCTGGACGTCGATCGACCCGGCCTTGGCCTTGCTCCGCGACGACAGCCCCGGCACCGGCGACTTGCCACGCGACTGCTGCCGCCCCGAGCCGCCCAACAGCTCGGTCGACGTCATGTCCTCGGCGTCCTCGGCGGCCTTGTAGATGCCGTCGAGGATGTCGACGATCTTCTTGCGCAGCGGCTGCGGGTCGACGCCGTGCTCGGTGTTGTAGGCGATCTGCTTCTCGCGCCGCCGGCTGGTCTCGTCGATCGCCTGGGCCATCGACGGGGTGATCTTGTCGGCGTACATGTGCACCTGGCCGGAGACGTTGCGCGCGGCGCGGCCGATGGTCTGGATCAGCGAGGTGCCCGACCGGAGGAAGCCCTCCTTGTCCGCGTCGAGGATCGCCACCAGCGACACCTCGGGCAGGTCGAGGCCCTCCCGCAGCAGGTTGATGCCGACCAGCACGTCGTACTCGCCCTGCCGCAGCTCCCGCAGCAGCTCGACCCGGCGCAGGGTGTCGACCTCCGAGTGCAGGTAGCGCACCTTGATGCCGAGCTCGAGCAGGTAGTCGGTGAGGTCCTCGGACATCTTCTTGGTCAGCGTGGTGACCAGGATCCGCTCGTTCTTCTCCGTACGCAGCCGGATCTCGTGGACCAGGTCGTCGATCTGGCCCTTGGTCGGCTTGACGACGACCTCCGGGTCGACCAGTCCGGTGGGGCGGATCACCTGCTCCACCACGTCACCCTGGACCCGGCCGAGCTCGTAGTGGCCCGGGGTCGCCGAGAGGTAGACGGTCTGCTTGATGCGGTCGGTGAACTCCTCCCAGCGCAGCGGGCGGTTGTCCATCGCCGAGGGCAACCGGAAGCCGTGCTCGACCAGCGTGCGCTTGCGGCTCATGTCGCCCTCGTACATGCCGCCGATCTGCGGCACCGTCACGTGCGACTCATCGATGACGAGCAGGAAGTCGTCGGGGAAGTAGTCGATCAGACAGGCGCCGGCGCTTCCGGGCGCCCGGCCGTCGATGTGCCGGGAGTAGTTCTCGATGCCCGAGCAGAACCCGACCTGTCGCATCATCTCGATGTCGTAGGTGGTGCGCATGCGCAGCCGCTGGGCCTCCAGCAGCTTGCCCTGCTTGTCCAGCTCGGCCAGCCGCTGCTCGAGCTCGGCCTCGATGCCACCGATGGCCCGTTCCATGCGCTCGGGGCCGGCGACGTAGTGGGTGGCGGGGAAGACGAACAGCTCGTCGACCTCGCGGATGACCTCACCGGTCAACGGGTGCAGGTAGTACAGCCGCTCGACCTCGTCGCCGAACATCTCGATCCGGCAGGCGAGCTCCTCGTAGACCGGGAACACCTCGATGGTGTCGCCCCGGACCCGGAACGTGCCGCGGGTGAAGGCGAGGTCGTTGCGGGTGTACTGCTCGGTGACCAGGGTGCGCAGCAGCTCGTCGCGGTCGCGCTCCTCCCCCACCTTGATCTTCAGCGCCCGCTCGACGTACTCCTCGGGCGTGCCCAGGCCGTAGATGCAGGAGACCGTCGAGACGACCACCACGTCGCGCCGGGTGAGCAGGCTGTTCGTCGCGGAGTGCCGCAGCCGCTCGACCTCGTCGTTGACCGAGGAGTCCTTCTCGATGTAGGTGTCGGTCTGCGGGACGTAGGCCTCGGGCTGGTAGTAGTCGTAGTAGGAGACGAAGTACTCGACGGCGGCGTCGGGCATCAGCTCCTTGAACTCGTTGGCCAGCTGCGCGGCGAGGGTCTTGTTCGGCGCCATCACCAGGGTCGGGCGCTGGACCTGCTCGATCAGCCAGGCCGTGGTGGCCGACTTGCCGGTGCCGGTGGCGCCGAGCAGGACGGTGTCCTGATCGCCGGCGTTCACCCGCTCGGCGAGGGCCTTGATCGCCGTGGGCTGGTCGCCGGAGGGCTGGAACTCGCTGACGACACGGAACCGCCCCTGGGTGGGCCGGATGTCGGTGGATGCACGCACGCCGACGACGGTACGACGGGCCTGTGACAGAAGGGGCCCGAGCGCCGTCCGGGCCGCGCCGTCCTGCCGTGCCCCCGTCCGGTTGGGCCACGTGGGGCCCGTGGGACGGGAGATCGGGTCCCCGCCGTCGTGGGGCCTTGTCGACACGCCGGTGGACCCCTACCGTCAGCGCCCGCAGGAGCGAGCAGCACCGGTCGCCGCCAGTGCCACCCGGGTCACCGGGCGAGGTCGGCGGCGCCGGGTTGCCGCGCCCGGCCAGGCCCGGCGCAGACCCTGCCGCACCCGGGCGCCGACGCCCTCCCGGCCCGCCGCGGAGGGCGCCGTCGTCCCGGGGGGCGGCGGGCGTCGTCGGCGCCGCAGCGGAGGGCTCGGGTCGGCCCGGCGGGTCGTGCGGCGGGGTCGGGTGGACGGGCCTTGGCAGACTCACCCCGAGGACCGCCCGCGATCGTCCTCCGAACGCCGACCGTGTCCTGCGCGTCACAGGTGTGCGGAGGACCGGACGCGGGCATCCGACGACGAACCCCCCGGTTCAGCCGTGACGACCCGCGCCCCCCGCCCCGAGCCCAGGGGCGACCAGCTCAGGAGGACGAACTTTCATGACCACCCAGGTGTGGCCCGGTTCCGCATATCCCCTCGGGGCGACCTACGACGGCACCGGCACCAACTTCGCGATCTTCAGCGAGGTGGCCGAGAAGATCGAGCTGTGCCTGTTCGACGATGCGGGCAACGAGGAGCGCATCCGGCTCCCGGAGATGGACGCCTACGTCTGGCACGCCTTCCTCCCCGGCGTCCAGCCCGGCCAGCGCTACGGCTTCCGGGTGCACGGCCCGCACGACCCCGAGCAGGGGCACCGCTGCAACCCGAACAAGCTGCTGCTCGACCCCTACGCCAAGGCCATCGACGGCCAGGTCGACTGGGACGAGGCAGTGTTCGGCTACCACTTCGCCACCGGCAAGAAGAACGACGACGACTCCGCGGCGCACATGCCGAAGTCCGTCGTGATCAACCCCTACTTCGACTGGGGCGTGGACCGCCCGCCGAAGACGCCGTACAACAAGACGGTCATCTACGAGGCGCACGTCAAGGGCCTGACGATGACCCACCCGCGGATCCCCGAGGACCTGCGCGGCACCTACGCCGGCGTCGCCCACCCGGCGATCATCGAGCACCTGCAGGAGCTCGGGATCACCGCGATCGAGCTGATGCCGGTGCACCAGTTCGTGCAGGACGACACCCTGCTGCAGAAGGGCCTGCGCAACTACTGGGGCTACAACACGATCGGCTTCTTCGCCCCGCACAACGAGTACGCGCAGCAGACCGACGGCCAGCAGGTGCAGGAGTTCAAGGGCATGGTCCGGGCCCTGCACGAGGCGGGCATCGAGGTCATCCTCGACGTCGTCTACAACCACACCGCCGAGGGCAACCACATGGGCCCGACGCTGTCCTTCCGGGGCATCGACAACTCGGCGTACTACCGGCTGGTCGAGGACGACAAGCAGTACTACATGGACACCACGGGCACCGGGAACTCGCTCAACGTCCGGACGCCGCAGTCGCTGCAGCTGATCATGGACTCGCTCCGGTACTGGGTGACCGAGATGCACGTCGACGGGTTCCGTTTCGACCTGGCGTCGTCCCTGGCCCGGCAGTTCCACGAGGTCGACCGGCTGTCGGCGTTCTTCGACCTCTGCCACCAGGACCCGATCGTCAGCCAGGTGAAGTTGATCGCCGAGCCGTGGGACATCGGCGACGGCGGCTACCAGGTCGGCAACTTCCCGGCGCTGTGGACGGAGTGGAACGGCAAGTACCGCGACACCGTCCGCGACTTCTGGCGGGGCGAGAACGCGACCATCGGCGAGTTCGCCAGCCGGATCACCGGCTCGGCAGACCTCTACCAGCACTCCGGCCGGCGTCCGGTGGCCAGCATCAACTTCGTCACCGCGCACGACGGGTTCACGCTGAACGACCTGGTCTCGTACAACGAGAAGCACAACGAGGCCAACGGCGAGGACAACAACGACGGCGAGAGCCACAACCGCAGCTGGAACTCCGGTGTCGAGGGCGAGACCAAGGACCCCGCGATCAAGGCGCTGCGGGCGCAGCAGCGGCGCAACTTCATCACCACGCTGATGCTCTCCCAGGGCGTCCCGATGCTGCTGCACGGCGACGAGCTCGGCCGCACGCAGGGCGGCAACAACAACGGCTACTGCCAGGACTCCGAGCTCACCTGGATCGACTGGGACGACGTCGACGAGGGCCTGCTGGAGTTCACCAAGCTGGTCACCAAGCTGCGCACCGACCACCCGACGTTCCGCCGTCGGCGGTTCTTCCACGGCCGCCCGGTGCGCCGCGCGGAGGGCGACCCGGTCCAGGACGTCGCCTGGTTCACCCACGCCGGTGAGCTGATGAGCGAGGAGGACTGGGACGCCCACTACGCCAAGTCCATCGGCGTGTACCTGAACGGCCACGGGATCCGGTCCACCGACGAGCGCGGCGAGCCCGTCGTCGACGACTGCTTCTACCTGGTGTTCAACGCCTGGCACGAGGACATCGAGTTCACGCTGCCCACCAGCGAGTACGCCGAGGGCTGGACGGTCGTGGTGGACACCGCGGAGATGAGCGAGGTCGAGCCGCTGGTGGTGAAGGCCGGTGACACGTTGACCGTCGCCGCGCGCGCCACCGTCGTCCTGCAGGCCGCCCCGTGAGCCAGCCGGCCGCGAGTCGCCCGGCCGAGGGCCGACGCCGGGAGGTCCCCGCGAGCACCTACCGGCTGCAGGTGACCGCCGACTTCACCCTCGACGACGCGGCGGCCGTGGCCGGCTACCTGGCCGACCTCGGCGTGACCCACGCGTACTCCTCCCCGCTGCTGCGCTCGGCAGCGGGGAGCACACACGGCTACGACACGGTCGACCACGCGCACATCGACGAGCCGCGCGGCGGGCGGGCCGGGCTCGACCGGTTCGTCACCGCGCTGCACGAGCACGGGCTCGGCCTGGTGCTGGACCTGGTGCCCAACCACATGGGCGTCAGCGACCCGGCCGAGTCCCGCTGGTGGTGGGACCTGCTCCAGCACGGGAAGGAGTCGGCCCACGCCGACGCCTTCGACGTCGACTGGGACTTCGGCGGGGGCAGGATCCGGATCCCGGTGCTGGGCAGCGCGGACGACGTCTCGGAGCTGCAGGTCGTGGAGAGCGCCGACGGCCCCGAGCTGCGCTACTACGACAACCGCTTCCCGATCGCCCCGGGCACCGCCGCGGGCACGCCCCAGGAGGTGCACGACCGGCAGCACTACGAGCTGGTCGACTGGCGGCGCGCGGACGACCAGCTGAACTACCGGCGGTTCTTCGCGATCAACACCCTGGCGGGGCTGCGGGTGGAGGACCGGGACGTCTTCCGCGCCACCCACGCGCTGATCGTCCAGCTGGTGGAGAACGGCTCGGTCGACGCACTGCGGATCGACCACCCCGACGGGCTGGCCGACCCGAAGGGCTACCTGGACCTGCTGGCCGAGGCAACGGGCGACCGGTGGACCGTGGTGGAGAAGATCCTCGAGCCCGGCGAGGAGCTGCCGGAGAGCTGGAAGACGGCCGGGACGACGGGGTACGACGCGCTGGCCGAGGTCGACGACGTGCTCGTCGACCCCGGCGGCGAGGCGTTGATCACCGCGCTGGACACCGAGCTGGCCGGCGGGCCGGTCGACTACGCCCAGCTCGTGCACGACTGCAAGCGGGAGGTCACCGACGGCATGCTCGGGTCGGAGGTGGCCCGGCTGCACCGGATCGTCGGTGAGCTCGAGGGGGCGGGCAACGGTGCCGTGCCCGCCGAGCAGGTCACCGAGGGCCTGGCCGAGCTGCTGGCCGGCTTCCCGGTCTACCGCAGCTACCTGCCCGACGGCCGCGAGCACCTGGACGCCACGGTGGCCGCGGTGAAGCGCCGCCGGCCCGACCTCACCGCCGCCGTCGACGCCCTGCACCCGCTGCTGGGCTCGGCCGGCACCGAGCTGGCCACCCGCTTCGAGCAGACCTCGGGCCCGGTGATGGCCAAGGGGGTCGAGGACAGCGCCTACTACCGGTGGTCCCGGTTCGTCGCGCTCAACGAGGTGGGCGGTGACCCGGCCCGGTTCGGGACGACGGTGGAGGAGTTCCACGCGGCGCAGCAGCGGCGCCTGGAGATCAAGCCGGCGGCGATGACGACGCTGTCCACCCACGACACCAAGCGCAGCGAGGACGTCCGGGCCCGGCTGGCCGTGCTCGCCGAGGTCCCGTCCGAGTGGGCCGGCCTGGTCCACGGCTGGCTGGACCGGCACCCGCTGGCCGACCGCCCGCTGGCTCACCTGGTGTGGCAGAACCTGGTCGGTGCCTGGCCGCTGTCGCGGGAGCGGGCGCACGCCTACGTGGAGAAGGCGGCCCGGGAAGCGGGCACCTCGACCACCTGGACGAACCCGGTGCAGGAGTTCGAGGACCAGCTGCACGCCCTGGTGGACGCCGCGTTCGACGACGCCACGACGCACGCGGAGATCGAGCGCTTCGTGGCCCGGATCGCGCCCTTCGGCTGGTCGAACTCGCTGTCGCAGAAGCTGCTGCAGCTGACCGTCCCCGGGGTCCCGGACGTGTACCAGGGCAGCGAGCTGTGGGACTTCTCGCTGGTCGACCCGGACAACCGGCGTCCGGTCGACTACGGGCTCCGCCGCGAGCTGCTCGCCCGGCTCGATGGTGGCTGGGTGCCGCCGGTCGACGAGACCGGCGCGGCCAAGCTGCTGGTGGTCTCCCGGACGCTGCGGCACCGCCGGGACGTTCCCGAGGCGTGGTCGGGGTACACCCCGGTGCCGGCCCGCGGGGCGGCAGCCGACTCGGTGGTGGCCTTCGACCGCGGCGGCGTGGTCACCGTGGCGACCCGGCGGCCGGTGCAGCTGGCCGAGACCGGCTGGGGCGACACCTCCGTCGGCTCGCGGACCGGGGCCTGGCGAGACCTGCTCACCGGCACCCGGCTGGTCTCCGACTCCGGCGGCATCCGGCTGAGCGAGCTCTGCGCACAGCTGCCGGTCGCCCTGCTCGTCCGGGACTGACCATCCGGTCCTCGCCACCAGATTCTGGTGGCGAGGACCGGACGGTCAGAACCGGATCGCGTCGATCACCTTCACCCGGACGGCGATCAACGCGGGCACCAGGCCGGCCAGCGCCCCGACGGCGGTCGCCGCGACCAGCCCCTCGACCGCCGCCGAGACCGGGAAACCGGGTGCGTCGACCAGCGGGACGCCGCCGGCCAGCCACCGCTCCAGCGGCAGGTTCCGGACGATCGCCACCGACAGGGCGACGGCGGCGAGCCCCGCCAGGGCGGTGGCCACGACGCTCTCCAGCACGACCGCGGAGAAGACCCGCGCCGAGGTCGCCCCGAAGCTCCGCCGGACGCCGATCTCCCGGATCCGCTGGCGGACGGTGACCAGCCCGATGTTCAGCACCCCGAGACCACCGAGGGCCAGCACCACCAGCCCGGCGGCGCGGACGGCGAGCCGGAGCTTTGCGATGGTGTCCTCCAGGTTCTCCGGGTCCTGCCGGTAGGCCTGCACCTCCGCACCGGGCAGCAGCCGCGCCAGGTCTGCCTGGACCGCCGTGACGACCGCATCGGCCTGCGCGGAGGGCACCCAGAGCTCCAGCGTGGGCGGCGACCAGAACCCCGGGACCCCGGCCGCGGTGACGGCGTCACCGGCCGAGGAGTCGATCCGGTAGGCGCTCGGGAAGCCCTCGTTCCAGTCGAGCACCCCGACGATCGTGGCCAGCACCGGCTGGGGGCCACCGATCACCACGGTCGGCCGGGTGCTGAGGTCCGGCACGCCCAGCAGCGTCAGGAAGTCCCGGTTGACCACCAGCGCCGGCGACAGGCTCTGCCGGTCACCGGCGCGGAACCAGCGGCCCTCGACCGGCTGGATGCGGTGCAGCGGCCCGTAGGACGGCGAGACGCGCCGGGTCTCCACGGCCTGCGTGCCCCCGGGGAACCGGTACAGCCCGTTCTCCTGGGCGAGGGTGGCCACCGCCTCCGCCGGCAACCCGTACCGGGTCACCAGCGCATCGACCCCGGCGTCCCACTGCTGCTGCGGCACGCTCCCGGTCATCGGGTCGTAGGCGGAGACGCCGATGGTCGCCGTCCGCCCGCCGCTGGCCTCGGCCTGCTCCTGCTGCACCTGGGCGGCGATCTGGCCCAGCGCCGTCACCGTGGTCATCGCCAGCACGGCCAGGAAGACCCCGACGAGCGACAGCAGCACCCGGGCCTTGTGCACCCGGACCTCGCCCCACGCCTCGCTGAGCGTGCCCAGCAGCCCGGTCATGCGTCGGTCCGGTCACTGGTCGCCGCAGCGAGCGCGTCCCCGGCCGGGACCGGGGTGAGCCGACCGTGGTCGAGCCGGAACCGGCGCCCGGCCAGCGCGGCCACCGAGAGGTCGTGGGTGATCGTCACCAGGGCGGCACCGTTCTCGGCGGTCACCTCGGCCAGCAGCGCCATCACGGCAGCCCCGGTCTCGACGTCCAGCGCACCGGTCGGCTCGTCGGCGAGCACCACCCGGGGCCCGCGGACCAGGGCCCGGGCGATCGCCACCCGCTGCTGCTCACCGCCGGAGAGCTTCTCCGGCACCGACAGCGCACGGGGGCCCAGGCCGACCCGGTCGAGCATCGCCCGGGCGGCCCGGTTGCGGGTGAGGAAGTCCCGGCCGCGGGCGTAGAGCAGCGGCGCGGCGACGTTCTCCTCCGCGGTGCGCCGCGGCAGCAGGTTGAACTGCTGGAAGACGAAGCCGAAGGTCTCACCCCGCAGCCGGGACCGCCGCCGTCCACCGAGGGCGTCGGTCGGCTGCCCGTCCAGCAGGTAGGTGCCCGCGGTCGGGCTGTCCAGCAGGCCCAGCACGTTGAGCAGCGTGGACTTCCCCGAACCGGACCGGCCGACGATGGACACGTGCTCGCCGGCCGCGATGCTCAGGTCGACGCCGGCCAGCACCGGCAGCAGGCTCCCGTCGGGCAGCCGCACGTCCCGGCCGATCCCGGAGAGCTCCAGCAGGCTCACCCGTACGGCCCGCCCATGCCGTAGGGGTCGGCGGCCGCGTCGTCGGGCACCGGGACGAACTCCAGCACCGACTCCCCCTCGGTCAGGCCGCCGGTGATCTCCACCTGCTGCCCGTCGGTGAGCCCCAGGGTGACCGGTCGCTCCTCGGGGGTCCCGTCGGCGCCGGGCACCCAGACCACGCCGTTCTGCACCGAGCCCTGCACCGCGGTCACCGGCACCACCAGCGCGTCGGCGACCTCGCCGGCCTGGACGGCCACCGTCGCCGCCATCCCGGAGAAGACGGTCACCCCGGCCGGGACGGCGCACCGGGCGGTGGTGGTGGCGGTGATCGGCATGCCGGTCATCGGGTCCACCCCGGCGCTGGCCTGGTCCTCCCCGCTCGGCGGGGCACCGAGGGTGAGCCCGGTGCAGGTGAACGGCGCCGGACCGCCGGTGACGGTGACCTCGGCGGTGGCGGGCGGGCTCAGCAGCCGGAACTGGTCGGCCTGGGAGAGCGACGCGGTCACCGAGAGGGTGCCCGGGGAGATGGTGCCGACGGCGTCCCCCACGGCGACCACCTGGTCCTTCAGGACGTCGAGGGTGGCCAGCCGGCCGGCCGCCGTCGCGGTGACCGTCACCACCTTCACCAGCGGGTCGCGCGGGGTCGAGGTCGGGTTGCCCTCGGCGTCCGTGCCGACGACCGGGTCGCGCTCCTCCTCGAAGCGGACGTCCAGCAGCTTGTCGCCGACCGCCACCGGAGCACCGGCGCCGACGTGCAGCCGGCTCACCGTCCCGGCTGCGGTCGCCTTGACCGGCACCGCCGGGTCGGCGGCGATGGAGCCCTGCACGGAGACGGTGTTGGTCACCGTGCCGCGGGCGACCGGGATCGACGGTGACCCCAGGTCGACCCCGGGGGCGCTGGTGGCGCCGGTCGGGCTGGTCCCGCCGCTGCCGCGGAAGGCGAGGACGACGAGCGCCACCGCGATCACCGCCCAGATCAGTATTCGCAGCACGGGCAGGACCCAGGTCCGGACCACCGTCATGTCGGCTCTCTTCGTCGCGCGGAACGGAAGCGTGCAGAACCTAGCGGCCGGGAGGCCTCCCTGTGGTCATCCCGGCGACGGGATCGCCGCCCTGAACAGGTCCTCCTCCAGGTGGACGCCGTCCGGCCCGAGACGTGCCCACCGGCGACGGTTGACGGCCGGGCACCCGGGCATGATCGACCTGCCCGTCCCCCGCACCGCCCTGGAGGCCCCCGCATGTCCGAGCCCGTCGATTTCACCGTCTGGGCGCCACTGCCCGCGCGGGTCCGCCTGCAGGTGGACGGCGAGGTGCACGACATGCAGCGGGACGACGCCGGCTGGTGGCACGCCACGGTCCCCGCCTCCCCCGAGGCCGACTACGGCTACCTGCTCGACGACGAGCCGACGCCGCGCCCCGACCCGCGCTCCCGCCGTCAGCCCGACGGTGTGCACGGTCTCTCCCGCCGCTTCGACCCGTCCGCGTACCGCTGGGGCGACGGCGCGTGGACCGGGCGCCCGCTCGCCGGTGGCGTCGTCTACGAGCTGCACATCGGCACCTTCAGCCGCGAGGGCACCTTCGACGCGGCGATCCGGAACCTGGACCACCTGGTCGACCTGGGCGTCGACTTCGTCGAGCTGCTGCCGGTGAACGGCTTCAACGGCACGCACAACTGGGGCTACGACGGCGTCGCCTGGTACGCGGTGCAGGAGACCTACGGCGGGCCCGCGGGCTACCAACGCTTCGTCGACGCCTGCCACCAGCGGGGCCTCGGCGTCATCCAGGACGTCGTCTACAACCACCTGGGGCCGTCGGGCAACTACCTCCCCGAGTTCTTCCCGGTCTTCGCCGAGGGCGCGAACACCTGGGGCAACTCGATCAACCTCTCCGGTCCGGACTCCGACGAGGTGCGGCGCCACATCCTGGACAACGCGCTGATGTGGCTGCGCGACATGCACGCCGACGGCCTCCGGCTGGACGCCGTCCACGCGCTGGTCGACGAGCGGGCCACCCACGTGCTCGAGGAGATGGCCGCCGAGGTCGCCCGGCTCTCGGTCGCCGAGGGCCGCCCGCTCACCCTGATCGCGGAGAGCGACCTCAACGACCCGCGGATGGTCACGCCCCGGGTGGCCGGCGGCACCGGCCTGGACGCGCAGTGGAGCGACGACTTCCACCACTCCCTGCACACCCAGCTGACCGGCGAGGGGCAGGGCTACTACGCCGACTTCGAGGCGGCCGGGCTCGGCGGGCTGGCGAAGGTGCTCACCGGCGCGTTCTTCCACGCCGGCGACTGGTCCAGCTTCCGCCGGCGGCACCACGGCCGCCCGGTGGACACCGCGGCGCTGCCGGGCTGGAAGTTCCTCGCCTACCTGCAGGACCACGACCAGATCGGCAACCGAGCGGTCGGCGACCGGATCTCCGCCTCACTCTCCCCCGGCCTGCTCGGTGTCGGCGCCACCCTGGTGCTGACCAGCCCCTTCACTCCGATGCTCTTCATGGGCGAGGAGTGGGGCGCCGCCACCCCGTGGCAGTTCTTCACCAGCCACCCGGAGCCGGAGCTGGGCCGGGCCACCGCCGAGGGCCGGATCGGCGAGTTCGCCGAGCATGGCTGGGACGCCGCCGTGGTCCCGGACCCGCAGGACCCGGAGACCTTCACCCGCTCGAAGCTGGACTGGTCGGAGCTGGACCAGGAGCCGCACGCGCACGTGCTCGCGGTGCACAAGGCGCTGCTCGCGCTGCGCCGCCGGCACCCGGAGCTGGTCGACCCGGACCTGTCCGCGGTGCAGGTGCACTGGGACGACGCGGACCGGTGGCTGGTCGTGCACCGCGGGTCGTTGCGGGTGGTCGCCAACCTGTCCGACGAGCCGCGGGAGATCGACCTGGACACCCCGGCCACCCAGGTGCTGTTCGCCAGCGGGGAGCTGCCCGAGCTGGACGGGGCGCAGGTGACGGTGCCGGCGGAGAGCGCCGCCGTCCTGGCCACCCACTGAGCGTGCCGCCGCTCCCGCACGACCCGGCCGAGCTGGCCGACGCTTACCGGTTGGCCCCCGGCCGGCACCTGCGGGTCAACTTCGTCGCCTCGCTCGACGGCGCGATCAGCGTCGACGGCCGCAGCGGCGGGCTGGGGTCGGACGGCGACCTGCGGGTGTTCCGCACGCTGCGCGCGCTCGCCGACGCCGTCCTGGTCGGCGCCGGGACGGCGGCGGCCGAGGGCTACCGCCCGGTGCTCCCCGACTCCGCCGTCGGCCGGCTGCGCGCGCGACTCGGCCGCCCGGGGGTCTGCCCGGTGGTGATCGTGTCCCGGCGGGCGTCCCTGCGACCGGACGACCAGCTGGTCACCGCCGCCGTCACGCCGACCCTGCTGGTCACCTGCGCCGCTGCCGACGCCGACCAGCGTGCGGCGCTCACCGGCGCGGGCGTCGAGGTGCTGGTCTGCGGCGACGACGACGTGGACCTGCCGACCGCGCTGGACGCCCTGGCCGAACGCGGTCACGAGCAGGTGCTGTGCGAGGGCGGTCCGGCGCTGTTCACCGCCGCCCTGGCCGCCGGGGTGGTCGACGAGCTGGACCTGTCGATCGCCCCGCTGCTCGTCGGCGGCGGCCTCGGCCTGCTGCCGCACGCCCTGCCCTCCCCCGTGCCCGCCGAGCTGCGGCAGGTGCTGCACGAGGACGGCGTCCTCTTCACCCGGTACGACCTGCGCTGAGGCCTGGGTCCGGAGGGGCTGCCCGGCGCCGTCGGCGACTGCTTGACTGGCCGGCATGGACCTGCCCGTGAGCCCTCCGGTCAAGCCGATGCTCGCCAAGCCCGTCGCGAAGCTCCCCATCGGCGACGGCTGGTTCTACGAGCCCAAGTGGGACGGGTTCCGGTGCATCGTCTTCCGGGACGGCGACGAGGTCGAGCTGGGCAGCCGCAACGAGCGCCCGCTGACCCGCTACTTCCCCGACGTCGTCGAGGCGGTCAAGGCCCAGCTGCCCGAGCGATGCGTGGTCGACGGGGAGATCGTGGTGCCGCGCGGGGACCGGCTGGACTTCGAGTCGCTGCTGCAGCGGATCCACCCGGCCGCCTCCCGGGTCACCCGGCTGGCCACCGAGACCCCGGCGTCCTTCGTCGCGTTCGACCTGCTGGCACTGGGCCAGGAGTCGCTGCTGGCGACGCCCTTCGCCGAGCGGCAGGCCCGGCTGCGCGAGGCGCTGGCCGGCGCGCAGGCGCCGGTGTACGTCACCACGGTGACCTCGGACGCCGAGGTGGGGCAGCGCTGGTTCGCCGAGTTCGAGGGCGCCGGCCTGGACGGCGTCATCGCCAAGCGGGGCGACCAGCCCTACTCCCCCGACCAGCGGGTGATGACCAAGGTCAAGCACGTCCGGACGGCGGACTGCGTGGTGGCCGGCTTCCGCTGGCACAAGAGCGGGCCGGTGGTCGGCTCGCTGCTGCTGGGTCTCTACGACGACGCCGGCGCCCTCCAGCACATCGGCGTGGCGGCGTCCTTCTCGATGAAGCGCCGGGCCGAACTCGTCGAGGAGCTGGCCCCCCACCGGGCCGAGGCGCTGGACGGACACCCCTGGCAGGACTGGGCGAACGCCCAGACGGACACGGACGGCGAGCACCGGATGCCCGGGGCCACCAGCCGCTGGAACGCCGGCAAGGACCTGTCCTGGGTTCCGCTGCGGCCCGAACTGGTGGTGGAGATCAAGTACGACCAGCTGGAGGGCAGCCGGTTGCGGCACACCGGTCACTTCCTGCGCTGGCGCCCCGATCGGGACCCGCAGTCGTGCACGTACGAGCAGCTGGAGGTGCCGGTCCGCTATGACCTCGCCGAGGTCCTCGGCGGCTGAGGAGCAGCCGGGTCGGCGCGGACTGAGCGCATCCTCACGCCGAACCTGGCTGCCGCTGCCAGGTTCGGCTCCTACCCTTGCCGATCATGACCGCGCACCGCCGCCTGGCCACCGCCGGAGGAGCGTTCCTCGCTCTCGCCCTGACCCTCGCCGGGTGCACCTCCTCGGGAGAGGACGAGACGGCCGCGGCCGGTTCCTCCACGGAGGCCCCGCCGGCCGAGCTGGATGCGCCGCTGATCGAGTGGACCGACTGCGACAGCCAGATCGACCCGATCATCTCCGGGCGCCCCGGTTCGGAGCGCGACCTCGTCTTCTCCTGCGGGACGACGACGGTGCCGGTCAGCTACGAGGACCCCGAGGGCGGCACCCTGCAGCTGTTCCTGGTGCGGGCCGGCCTCGCCGGGCAGACAGACCCGATCGGCTCGCTGATGGTCAACCCCGGTGGCCCCGGGCAGTCCGCCGCCGATGCGGCCATCCAGGCGGCGCTGACCCTCCCCGAGGCGGTCGTCAACCAGTTCGACATCGTCGGCCTCGACCCGCGGGGGACGGGGCTGTCCACCCCCGTCGAGTGCATCTCCGACGAGCAGAAGGACGAGTTCTTCGCGGCCGACCCGCGGGCCACCGAGGCCGCCGCGCAGGACGCCCTGTTCACCCAGGTCGAGGAGGTCGCGGCCGGCTGCAGCGAGGAGTACCAGGAGGCGCTGGGCGCCTTCTCCACGGTGGACGCGGCCCGCGACCTGGACCTGGTCCGGCAGTCCCTCGGTGACGACCAGCTCAACTACCTGGGCTGGTCCTACGGCACCACGCTGGGCTCCACCTACGCCGAGCTGTTCCCCGAGCAGGTGCGGGCGATGGTGCTCGACGGCGCGGTGGGCCCCGACGCCACCCCGCAGGAGGCGGCCGAGGCGCAGGCCCAGGGCTTCGAGGCCGCCTACGACGCCTTCGCCGCCAACTGCCTGTCGCTGATCAGCGGCTGCCCGCTCGGGCCCGACCCGCGCGCGTTCCTCAACGACCTGCTCACCCAGGCCGCCACCGCGCCGATCCCGAGCACCCGGGAGGGCGAGACCCGGCAGGCCACGCCGGGCCTGATCCTGGGCGGCGTCCGCTCGGCGCTCTACCAGCCCTCGGCCTGGCCGCAGCTGGCCCAGTCGCTGGCTGCCGCCCGGAACGGTGACGCCGCCGGCATCCTGACCCTGGCCGACACCTACACCGGCCGCAACGACGACGGCACCTACAGCAACGTGGTCGATGCCAACCTGGCGGTGAACTGTGCCGACACCGACGAGGAGTTCAGCGCCTCCGACGTGCAGGCCCTGGTCGCGGACTGGAACGCGCGCTACCCGCTCTTCGGCGCCGACGCGGCTCTCAGCCTCTACACCTGCTCGGCGTGGGAGGCCCCGCGCACGCCCCTGCCCGAGCGGGACGCAGCGGGCAGCGCGCCGATCCTGGTCATCGGCACGCAGGGCGACCCGGTGACCCCGGTGACCGGCGCGGTCGACCTCGCGGAGGACCTGGAGAACGGGGTGCTGCTCACCTGGCAGGGCAGCGGGCACACGGCCTACCCCAAGACCGAGTGCGTGACGGCGGCCGTGAACGCGTACCTGATCGACCTCGCCGTCCCGCAGGACGGGGCGACCTGCCCGGCGTGACCGGCTCGGGCAGGATCGACCCCGCACCCGGTCCTGCCTGACCCGAACGGAGCCTCATGGCCAGCAGCAAGGACGCCGTCGTCCTGGAGCTCGACGGCCACGAGGTGCGGGTGAGCAACCCGGAGAAGCCCTACTTCGGGGACAAGGGCATCCGCAAGATCGACGTCGTCGAGTACTTCGTCGCCGTCGGCGAGGGCGTCCTGTTCGCGCTGCGCGACCGGCCGACGACGCTGGAACGCTGGCCGGGCGGGGTGTTCGAGGGCGCCCGGATGTCCACCCGCGCCGACAACACCGGCGACGCGTTCTACCAGAAGCGGGTGCCGAAGAACGCCCCCGAGTGGGTGCCGACGGCGCACATCAGCTTCCCCAGCGGACGGACCGCCGACGAGATCGCCCCGGACTCGGTCGCCGTCGTCGCGTGGTGCGCGAACCTGGGGACGCTGACCTTCCACCCGTGGCCGGTGTCCAAGGGCGACGTCGAGTCCCCCGACCAGGTCCGGATCGACCTCGACCCGCAGCCGGGCACCGACTTCTCCGACGCCGTGTGGGTGGCCCCGCACGTCCGCGAGCTGCTGCACGAGTTCGGCATGGAGGGCTGGCCGAAGACGTCCGGCGGCCGGGGTGTGCACGTCTACGTCCCCATCCAGCCGCGCTGGACCTTCCCGGAGGTGCGCCGGGCGGTGATCGCGTTCGGCCGGGAGCTGGAACGCCGCATCCCCGACCGGGTCACGATGAACTGGTGGAAGGAGGAGCGCGGCGAGAAGATCTTCATCGACTACAACCAGATGGCCCGGGACCGCACGATCGCCAGCGCCTACTCGATCCGGCCGAAGCCACACGCCCCGGTGAGCGCCCCGGTCGACTGGGACGAGCTGCCCGACGTCTCGCCCTTCGACTTCGACGTCCGGACCATGCCGGCCCGCTTCGCCGCCGTCGGTGACAAGCACGCCGGCCTCGCCGACCACGCTTTCGACCTCACTCCCCTGGTCGAGCTGGCCGACCAGCAGGAGCGGGACCTCGGGCTGGGCGAGATGCCGTATCCCCCTGACTACCCCAAGATGCCCGGCGAGCCGATGCGGGTGCAGCCCAGCCGCGCGAAGAAGGTCCCCACCGCGGAGGACTGACCCAACGGGACAGCGCTAGCGTCCCACCGTGCCCGAACACCCGACCCAGGCCTGGGACCTGGTGGCGCAGGGGCGCCGGCACCGGGTGGAGGCGACCGGTTCGGTGTCACGGACGGTCCGGTGGAGCGTCGACGGGCGGGTGGTGGCGGCCAAGAAGTCCGCCGAGGACACCCTGCGGCTCAAGCCCGGAGACCGGCTCAAGGGCGAGCCCGACGCCCGCCCGGACGACGAGCCGACCCGCGCAGACCCGGACGTCGGCTTGGTGACGGTCCAGTACACCGCCCTCGGGAAGCCGAAGCGGGCGACCTGGCACCCCGGCGGCAGCGTGGGCGCGGCGTTCGGCGCCGGCGGGATCGATCTGGAACCGGAGGCGGGGTCGCCGGCCGCGGTCCGGGAGGAGCGGATCCGGCAGCGACCCCGTCGGTACGCGGTGCTCGCCGTGGTCGGGGGCGTGGCGAAGGTGGTCCTCCCGCTGCTGCTCGGGCTGCTCGTCGTCCGGCTGGCCGTGGCCCTCCCCTGGCCCGACTGGGACCTGCCGTCGATCCCGTGGCCGGACGTCGACCTGCCGTCGATCCCCTGGCCCGACGTGGACCTGCCGGACTGGGAGGCCCCCGCCTGGGTGCGGTGGACCGCCGACAAGGCGCAGTACGTCTGGCCGATCCTGCTGGCGTGGGTGCTGGCGCGGCGGGAGATCCGGCGCCGGCGAGAGCAGGACGCCCTGCGGGCACAGCGCCGGGCGGAGCAGCAGGCCGAGGCCGGCCCCGGGGACGACGACCGGCCGCCGTCCGCCTGACGGGCACGGTCACCGGACAGCGTTCGGCGCACGTGACGCCGCCACCTCACCCGCAGGGGTGAGCCGGTCGGCGTCGGCTGTCGCGTGAGGCGGTTCCTGTCGTTGAGGAAGCGTTCGGTCCCACGGTCAGACAGGCGACAGGAGCGGGGTCATGCGGGTCGCGTTCCTGGTGTACGGCGTGCTGTACGTCGTCATCGAGGTCGTCGGGTACCAGCTGGAGCAGGTGAGCTGGCCCGAGCTCACGCCCCTGGACGTGGCCAGCGCGCTGACCAACGCCTTCCTGACCGTTGCCGTCCTCGTCGCCGTGCTCGTCGGGATCGACCTCGCCGGACAGCGCTGGCGCCGCCACCTGCGGGCGGTCGTGTCGGAGCGGGCCCGGCTGGCGCTCGAGGAGTGGGCGACCCCCGAGCCGCTGACCGTGCAGGCCTGGCGGCCGAGGCCGCTCGCACTCCCCGCTGCCCGACCCCGTCCGACGGTGAGGAGCAGGACCGGCCCAGCTCAGGAGAACCGCACGCCAGGTGCCTACGCACCGAACGCCTACGCCCGCCAGGCCTGGTCCGAGGACGCCGCCCGGGACGCCTCCGGACGCCTGCTCTGACCCTCCGCACGACGGCCCGGATCGGCTCGCCGGGGATCTTTGTGCCCCTGACCTCCCACAGATCGCCAGAACCCGCTAGGGTCGTACTCGTCGGGAAGGCCCTGCGCATTGGCAGGACCCCGACGCACGACCTCAGCTAGGAACGAGCAATGCCCGAAGGAACAGTGAAGTGGTTCAACGCAGAGAAGGGGTTTGGCTTCGCCACCCCGGACGGCGGCGGCCCGGACGTCTTCGTCCACTACTCGGCCATCCAGACCAGCGGGTACCGCTCGCTCGATGAGGGCCAGCGCATCTCGTTCGACATCGAGCAGGGCCAGAAGGGCCCGCAGGCGGCGAACGTCAACCCGGTCTGATCCACAGACCGAGGAGCTGAACGCAGCCCTCTCGAACCACCGACAGTGCCCCCGCCCGAGCAATCGGGCGGGGGCACTGTCGCGTCCGGCCCCGGTGGTCAGCGCGCCCGGGGCACATACCCGCCGATCAGGGCGGACATCAGCAACGCCCCGTCGTCGGGCCCGATGGCAGCTGCGGCATCGGCGAACGTGCGCCAGCGTTCCCGTTCGACGTCGGTCATCGCTCCGGCGGCCCGGGCGCGGGCCTGCTCCAGGAGCCGGTCCCACTCGCTCTGCGGCGTGGGCCAGAGACCGGTGAGCCGGCGGGCCTCACCGGAGACGGCGGTGAACCGGACGATCTCCCCGGCGTGGTTGGTGAGCGCCTCGGCGTAGCCGGCCGTGACCAGGGCGTTGGCCGCGGAGACGACCTGCGGCTTGGGCAGGCCGCTGGCCGGCACGACGGCTCCGAGGTAGGGGGCGCTGCCGTGCGGGGGCTCGTCGATGAGCCGGGCGATCGCCCGGAGCACGGGGAGATCGCGGGTGAACCAGGTGTCGGCCAGGGGCTGCGGGGTGCTCATGGTTCCTCTCGGCGGACGGCGGCGCCACCGGACGCGGCGCCGGGCTCACGGTACGAGCACCTGGCCGCGGCACCGCGGCCGCACAGCCCGGGGCGTCCGACGGCTGATTAGCAGAGCGAACTTCGTTACCGGATGTTGATCGACCCTTGCTCTGGGCGATGACAGGATCGAGGGGTCCGCCGCCCAGCACGCGAACTCTCCGTCCGCCCGTCCGAGGAGACCCGTGACCCGACGCAGCACGTCCCGCGCCGTCCGCGGCCGAGTCCTCGGCCCCGTCATCGGTCTGGCCCTGGCAGCGTCCACCATCGGCGCGGCCGGTGCGGCCTCGACCGCCGCCGGTCCGCCGACCGTGGTGGTGGCCGCGGCAGACGGGCTGACCGACCCCGGTCACCCCGCGCCTGCCCCGGCCGCTGACCCCGATCCGACTGCCGGCGTCATCGACGACGGCCCGACCGCGACGGTCACCGAACCGTGGCCGCTGAGGGAGGAGCCGGTGACCGTCCTGGGAACGGGGTTCTCGCCGGAGGAGAAGGTCACCGCCGAACTCCCCGCGCGCCTGCGGGGGCAGCTCGGTTCCGGGGTGGCCGGTCCGGACGGCAGCGTCTCCCTCACCGTGCGGGCGCCGATGGTGCTCCAGGCAGGCGCGCACGAGGTGCTGCTCCGAGGCACGTCGGGTGCCACCGCGAGCACGAGCATCCAGCTCCGCCCGCTGGTCGAGGACCAGCTCACCCGGCTCGCCCGCTGGTGGCCGCGCAGCTGAGCGCACGCTCCGGCAGCAGGTCCGGGCGCTGTCGACCGGGGCGGCACGGGCCCCGGCGCAGGTGGCGGAGCCGCCGTACCGTGGGGCCATGACCACTTCCGCCCACCAGCCCCAGGTCGTCAAGAGCGACGAGGAGTGGCGCGCCCAACTGTCGCCGGAGGAGTACGCCGTGCTCCGCCAGGCGGGCACCGAGCGGCCCTGGACAGGTGAGTACGTCGACACGAAGGCGGTCGGCACCTACTCCTGCCGAGCCTGCGGCGCCGAGCTGTTCCGCTCCGAGACCAAGTTCGACTCGCACTGCGGCTGGCCGTCGTTCTACGAGCCGTCGGAGCAGGACAACGTCGTCCTCCGTGAGGACCGTGCGCTCGGCATGGTCCGTACCGAGGTCGTCTGCGGCAGCTGCCACAGCCACCTGGGCCACGTCTTCGCCGACGCCCCCCAGACCCCCACCGGCGACCGCTACTGCATCAACTCCGTGAGCATCAAGCTGGACTCCCCCGACGCCTGACCTCGCAGCACACCGAAGGCCCGTCCCCCACCGGGGACGGGCCTTCTGCGCAGTGGGGCACGAGTACGAACCGGCCGCTCTGTCGCGCCAGCGACCCCGCGGGACCCGGCGCGGGCCCGGAGGGTCCCGCCGGGAACCGCGGCCAGCGGCTCCGTGATCCGGACGCGGGGCCGGAGGCTCCCGGCCGGATCACGGCCAACGGCTCAACGCAGCCCGGGCACGGCTCCTGACCGCGGTGCGATCCTCAGCGGTGCGATCCGGAGGATCGCCAGAGTCAGGGCAGGTCGGCCACCAGCTCTGCGACCTGCTTGCGGGTGCCGGTGTAGAACGGCACCTCCTCGCGCACGTGCCGGCGGGCGCGGCTGGCCCGGAGGTCGCGCATGAGGTCGACGATGCGGTGCAGTTCGTCGGCCTCGAAGGCGAGCATCCACTCGTAGTCGCCGAGCCCGAAGGAGGAGACGGTGTTGGCCCGCACGTCGGGGTAGGGCCGGGCCTGCATGCCGTGCTCCTTGAGCATGTCCCGCCGCTCCTCCTCGGGGAGCAGGTACCACTCGTAGGAGCGCACGAACGGGTAGACGCAGACGTAGCGGCGCGGCTCCTCGTCGGCGAGGAAGGCCGGCACGTGGCTCCGATTGAACTCGGCCGGGCGGTGCAGCGCCATCTGCGACCAGACGGGCTCGAGCCGGCGACCCAGGGTGGTGCGGCGGAACCGGCCGTAGGCCTCCTGCAGCGCCTCCGGGGTCTCGGCGTGCCACCAGATCATCAGGTCGGCGTCGGCCCGCAGGCCGGCGACGTCGTAGACGCCGCGGACGACGACGTCCTTGCCGGCCAGCTCGTCGAAGAGCGCGGTGACCTCGTCGGCGGCGGCGCTGCGCTGGTCGTCCTCGAGCGGCCGGGCCAGCTTGAACACCGACCACATCGTGTAGCGGATGAGGGCGTTCAGCTCGTTCGCCCGCTTGCCGATGCTGCGCTCTTCGGTCTGCTCGCTCATGTCCTCATTGTGGACCGCCGGCCGGCGGCGCGACGCGGAACGTCGATCCACCCCGGTCGTGAGGCCGGACACGCGTGCATGCGGCCGCCGGGACCGGGAACAACACCCGCCATCCGGATCTTGGACCGGAGGACACCTTCCCGACCGTAGGAGGAACAGCATGGCCGTGATCCAGAGCCCGTTGTCCGAAGACGTCCAGAAGGTCACCGGCGAGGCGCTGCAGGGCGCCGTCGTCGACCTGATCGACCTCAGCCTGGTCGGCAAGCAGGTGCACTGGACGCTGGTGGGCCGCAACTTCCGCAGCATCCACCTGCAGCTGGACGACGTCGTCGCCACGGCCCGCGAGTACCAGGACACCGCCGCCGAGCGGGCCGCCGCGATCGGCGTGCTGCCCGACGGCCGCGCCGGCACGGTGCAGTCCAGCGGCATCCCGCAGCCGCCGGTGGAGTGGGTGCACGCCGACGACGCGATCCGCTACTTCGTCGAGGTGTTCAGCCTGATCGTGGCGCGGATGCGCGACCGCATCGAGGCGACCGAGGGCGACGAGGTCACCCAGGACCTGATCATCGAGATCACCGGGGCCCTCGAGAAGTACCACTGGATGTGGCAGGCCGAGGCAGCGCAGAACTGAGCCCGCCGCACTCCCACCGGAGGCCGGCACCCCGATCGGGGTGCCGGCCTCCGGTGCGTCCGGGGGCGTTCAGCCCAGCGCCTGGACCGCCCGGCGGGCGTCGCGGATGCAGGCGGGCACCCCGACCCCGCCGTAGGCCGCCCCGGCCACAGCGAGCCCGGGGACGGCGTCGAGCGCCGAGCGGATCGCAGCGACGCGCTGCGGGTGGCCGACCAGGTACTGCGGCAACCCGTCGACCCAGCGCACCAGCTCGGTCTGCACCGGTTCGGGCCGGCCGAGGTCGAGGAGCTCGGCGACGTCGGCGACGACCGCGGCGGTGAGCTCGGCGTCGTCCCACTGCAGGGCGGCGTCGTCGCCGAACCGGCCCACCGACGAGCGGACCCGCAGCACCGGCGCGCCCTCGGGGCCGGACAGGTGCGGCCACTTGGACGAGGAGACGGTGACGCCCTTGACCAGCCGGCCGGTCACCGGGGGCACGAGCAGCCCGGAGCCGGCGGCGACCGGCTGGTCGGGGAACGCCATCGCGACCACGGCCATCGACGCGTACGGGATGCCCGCCAGCGGCTCGACCGCGTCGGGGACGAGGTCGGCGAGCAGCCGCGCGGTCGGGCCGGCCGGCGTGGCCAGCACGACGGCGTCCGCGGTCAGCGTCCCGCCGCCGTCGACGTCCAGCTCGAACCCGCCGGCGGTGCGGCGCAGCGCCGTCGCCCGGGTGTGCAGCCGGACGTCGGCACCCGAGGCGCGCACCAGAGCCGCGGGCAGTGAACCGACGCCCTCGCGGACGGTGACGAACACCGGGCCGTCGACGTCGCCGCGGCTGCGCGCCCCGGCGTCCCGGGCGGCGACGGCGGCGCCCAGCAGCGAGGTGGCCGCCGGCAGCTCGGCAGCGAGGGCCGGCATGGTCGCGGCGAGGGAGAGGTCGTCAGGGCGACCGGCGTAGACGCCGCCGAGCAGCGGCTCGACGAGCCGGTCGACCACCTCGTCGCCCAGCCGCTCCCGCAGCAGGCCACCGACGGAGACGTCGCCGTCCAGCCGCAGCGGGGGCAGCTCGGCCTCGGCCCGGAGCCGGGCGACGCCGGCGGGGGTGAGCACGCCGTCCAGCCCGTCGGCCGTCGTCGGCACGCCCTGCAGCGTGCCGGCCGGGAGCGGGAACCGGCCCTCGGGCAGCACGATGGCGGCCTGGGTGGTCCGCGCCGGCACCAGCTGGTCGGCCAGCCCGAGCTGCTCGATCAGCTCGACCGCCTCGGGCACCCGGGCGAGCACCGCCTCGGGGCCGGTGTCGTACCAGCGACCGGCGAGGTCGACCCGGTCCAGCTTGCCGCCGATGCGGCCGCCGGCCTCCAGGACGACGACCTCGCCGTCCGGGTGGGCGCGGTGCCACTCGAACGCCGCGGTGAGCCCGGTGATCCCGGCGCCCACCACTATCAGCCGGGGAGCACTCATCTCGCGGTGAGCTCGTGCACCAGCTCCACGACGTGGGTGAGCACCCCGGGGTCGGTGTCCGGCAGCACGCCATGGCCCAGGTTGAACACGTGCCCGCGGGCCGCCCGGCCCTGCTCGACGATGCGGCGCACCTCGCGGTCCACGGTCTCCCGGTCGGCGAGCAGGACGGCGGGATCGAGGTTGCCCTGCAGCGAGTACCCCGGGCCGACGCGGCGGGCGGCTTCGTCCAGCGGGACCCGCCAGTCGACGCCGACGACGTCTGCACCGGCGTCCCCGATCAACGGCAGCAACTCCCCCGTGCCCACCCCGAAGTGCACCTTGGGCACCTCCGGGCGGGCCAGCCCGTCGAAGACGGCACGCGAGTGCGGCAGCACGCGGCCGGCGTAGTCGGCCGCCGACAGCACCCCGGCCCAGGAGTCGAAGAGCTGCACCGCACTGGCCCCGGCGTCGACCTGTACCCGCAGGAACGTCGCAGCGCTGACCGCGAGCCGCTCCAGCAGCCGCTGCCAGGCCGCCGGCTCGGCGTACATGAACGCCTTGGTGCGGGCGTGCTCCTTGGAGGGCCCGCCCTCGATCAGGTAGGTGGCGAGGGTGAAGGGCGCCCCGGCGAAGCCGATCAGTGGCGTGGCACCGAGCTCCCCCACCAGCCGCTGGACGGCGGTGGCGAGGAAGTCCAGCCGGTCGGGCTCGAGCGGCGGCAGTGCGTCGACGTCGGCGACGGTGCGCAGCGGGGACGCGATGACGGGCCCGACGCCCGGCTTGATCTCGATGTCGACCCCGGCCACCACCAGCGGCAGCACGATGTCGGAGAAGAGGATCGCCGCGTCCACCCCGTGCCGGCGGACCGGCTGCATGGTGATCTCGGTGACCAGGTCGGGGTCCTGGCAGGCCTCGAGCATCGCGGTGCCCTCGCGCAGCGCGCGGTACTCGGGCAGCGACCGCCCCGCCTGGCGCATGAACCAGACCGGCGTACGCGAGACCGGGAGGCCCCTGGCCGCTCGGACGAGATCGGAGTCGGCGGCCGGTCCTGCTGCTGTTCCCACGGACGCCGATCCTCCCAGACGTGGGCGGGGTCGGCTCCGCCCCACCACCGGGCCGCTCACGGGCGGAGGTCACGGGCGGAGTGCACGGGCGGAGGTCACGGCACGAGGTCACGGCTGTGCGTCGGCTGGGCAGGGCGGCGCGTCGGGGCCTCCGCCGCGGTGACCGGCGACCTACCCTGCCCAGGTGGCCCAGCAGCGCAAGCGCCTCGACGACGGCGCCCCGCCGCCGGAGCGGCCGGCTGCGTTCCAGGCCGCGCTGGAGGCCCTGGCGACCGTGCGCCCGCGCCCCGAGGTCGTCGTCGAGCACATCCCGGCGCCGCAGCGGCTCGCCCCCTGGTCGCACGCGATCGGCCTGCGGGTCGGCCACCCCGAGGACGAGGAGGAGGAGCTGGCCAGCGGCCGGTTCATCCTGCTGTTCGACCCGGAGGGCCACGAGGCCTGGCAGGGCACCACCCGCTGCGTCGGCTACGTCTCGGCCAGCACCGACTCGGACATGGTCGACGACAGCATGTTCTCCGAGGTGGCCTGGAGCTGGCTGATCGACGCACTGGCCGGGTCCGGGGCCGCGCACCACTCCGTCGGTGGCACGGTCACCCGCACCGCCTCCACCCGCTTCGGTTCCATCGCCGCCCCGGAGCACTCGGTCGACGTGGAGATCCGGGCCTCCTGGACCGCGGAGGGCACCGACCTGGACCGGCACCTCACCGCCTTCCTCGAGGTGCTGGGCACGGCCGCCGGCCTGCCCCCGCCCGGCATCCGGCTGATCGCCGCGATCGAGCAGTCTCGCACGGACGACGCCTAGACTCCCGCCCGTACTGCACTCGGCGTGACCAGACGTCGCTGAGTGCGCGGACACGCCGGGCCCTTCGCCAGGTGGTCAGCTGCTGATCACCTGCGTCGTCGGTCCGGTCCGACCACGGGAGGGCCGATGCCCCAGGGCCAGCAGTGGTCCGACGGCGTCCTCGTCCGCCCGCTCGCCAGCGCCACCCGTGGTGGGGTGGAGGAAGCTGTCGGGGAGTTGTCCGCCCGGGAACGGGACGCCCTGCGGCTCGTCGCCGGCGGGTACACGAACGAGGAGATCGGCGAGAAGGTGGACCTGTCCGCACTGACCGTGAAGAGCCGTCTGGCGCACCGCCCGCGCGCGGGCACCGGCGACCGGGCGCACCCGGTGCCCCTCCGCTCGGGGGTCCGCCAGTGAGCACCGACCCCGGTACTGAACTGCCCACCGACCCGGCGGTGGAGCCCGCCGTCGACGAGGGCCCGCCCCCGACCCCGCTGCTCGCCCCGCGGGACGGGCTGCCGCCCGTCATCGAGACGTCGACCGCGCTGGTCGCCTACGCCGATGCACTGGCCGCCGGGAGCGGCCCGGTCGCCGTGGACGCCGAGCGCGCCTCGGGTTACCGCTACGGCCAGAGCGCCTACCTCGTGCAGCTGCGCCGGGCCGGCGCCGGCACCGGTCTGATCGATCCGGTGCCGCTGCCGGACCTGACCGCCGTGCAGACCGCGATCGGCGACGCCGAGTGGGTGCTGCACGCGGCCAACCAGGACCTGCCCTGCCTGGCCGAGCTGGGCCTGGTGCCCGCCCGGCTGTTCGACACCGAGCTCGCCGCCCGGCTGGCCGGGCTCCCCCGCGTGGGGCTCGGCGCCGTCGTCGAGTCGCTGCTGGGCCTCTCCCTGCAGAAGGGGCACTCCGCAGCAGACTGGAGCACCCGCCCGCTGCCGGCGGACTGGCTGGTCTACGCGGCGCTGGACGTCGAGGTGCTGGTCGAGCTGCGGGACGCCCTGGCGCAGATCCTGGAGGAGCAGGGCAAGACCGAGTGGGCCCGGCAGGAGTTCGCGGCGATCCTCACCGCCGGCCCCCCGGCGCCCAAGGTCGACCCGTGGCGGAAGACCTCCGGGATGCACGGTCTGCGCAGCCGGCGCCAGCTGAGCATGGTGCGGGCGCTGTGGCAGGCCCGCGACGAGCTGGCCCGGCGACGCGACATCGCCCCCGGCCGCGTGCTGCCCGACGCCGCCATCGTCTCGGCCGTGCAGGCCGACCCGAAGAGCGAGGGCGCGCTGCTGGAGCTCCCGGTGTTCCGCGGCCGGGCCAACCGGAAGCTGGTGACCACCTGGTTCGGCGCCCTGGTCCGGGGTCGGGAGCTGCCGGAGGACCAGCTGCCGCCGCACAGCCGCCCCGGTGACGGGCCGCCGCCGGTGAACCGCTGGGCCGACCGCGACCCCGACGCCACAGCCCGGCTGAAGGCCGCCCGCGCCGCCCTGGCGCAGGTGTCGGAGCAGTGGTCCGTGCCGGTGGAGAACGTGCTCTCCCCTGACCTGGTCCGGCGGCTGATGTGGGCGCCACCCCGGTCGGCCGACGCTGCGGCCGTGGCCGAGGCGCTGCGTGCCGGTGGTGCGCGGGAGTGGCAGGTCGAGTTGACCTGCGACCTGCTCACCGAGGCCATCGCCGGCTGATCTCCGACCCGGTAGGACGACGACGGCCCACGGCCCGGCGCGCGTCACTGCGCGCCGGGCCGTGGGCCGGGTCGTCGTCCCCGCGTCAGCGGGCGGTGGCCGCCCGCCGGCGGGCCAGCGCGTCGACCGATGCCGCCAGCAGCAGCACCCCGCCGGTGATGACGAAGTTCAGGTAAGCCGCCACGCCGAGCAGCCCCAGCCCGTTGGCGATGATCGCGATGACCAGGCCACCGAGCAGCGCGTCGCGGGCCCGTCCGCGCCCGCCGAAGAGGCTGGTCCCACCGATGACCGCGGCGCCGACCGCGTACAGCAGCGTGTTGCCCGCACCGGCGTCCGGCGTCACCGAGCTGAGCCGCGAGGTGGCGAGGATGCCGCTGATCGCCGCCAGGCTGGAGGAGATGACGAACGCCATCACCCGGATGCGGGTCACGTTGATGCCCGCCCGGCGGGCCGCCTCGGCGTTGCCGCCGACCGCGTACATGTGCCGGCCGAAGCTGGTGCGGGACAGCACGAAGGTGACCACCAGCAGCAGCAGGATGACCAGCGGGATGGCGTACGGGATGCCGGCCAGGTCGACCGCGGCCGACAGCGCCCGGTCCTGGCTGAGGATCGCGGTCACGCCGAGCACCACCACGGCCATGAGCACCACGCGGAAGACGACCAGCACCAGCGGCTGGTGGGCCAGGTCACGGGCCCGCTTGGCCCGCCAGCGCCAGAGCTCGATCACGGCGTAGCCAACCGCCACCAGCACGGCCAGCGCCCAGCCGACCGCCAGCGGCAGGTTCTCGTTGGCCAGTGCGCGGATCACCGGTTCCCGCACGGGCACGGTGCCGCCCTGGCCGATCAGCCGCAGGGTCACGCCCTGCCAGCCGAGGAAGAGCGCCAGGGTCACCACGAACGACGGGATGCCGACCATGCCGACCAGGCTGCCGGTGAACACCCCGATCACCGCACCGGTGACGATCGCGGCGAACACGGCGACCGGCCAGCCGAACCCGCTCTGCACCAGCACCTGGGCCAGGACCGCCGAGCAGACCCCGCTGACCACGCCGGCCGACAGGTCGATCTCGCCCAGGAGCAGGACGAAGACCAGGCCCATCGCGAGCACGATGATCGGGGTGGCCTGCACGGCGAGGTTGGCCAGGTTCAGCGGGGTCAGGAAGGTGCCCGGCCGCAGCACCGTGAACAGGATGCCGAGGGTGATGATGCCCAGGACGGCCGGAAGCGCCCCCAGGTCACCGCCGCGGAGCTTGTCCAGGTAGCCCCGGACGGCGCCGCCGAGGGTGTTGTCCTGCCGGTCGCCCTCGAAGCCCGCCGCGGGCTTCTGCGGACCGCTCGCCTCGGCGGCGGTCAGTGTGTTGCTCGACATGACGTCCTCTCAGTCCTCGAGGTCTTCGGCCGAGAGGCCCAGGTCACCGGATCGGCCGGAGGTGATGAGCTCGATGACCTGGGTGCGGTCGACCTGGTCGATCGGGACGTCGGCGGCTACTCGCCCCAGGTAGAGCGCGGCCACCCGGTCGGCGACCTCGAACACGTCGACCATGTTGTGCGTGATGAAGACGACGGCGTGGCCGGCGTCGGCCAGCCGGCGGACCAGGTCGAGCACCTGCCGGGTCTGCGCCACGCCCAGTGCCGCGGTCGGCTCGTCGAGGATGACGAGCTTGGACTCCCACAGCACCGCCTTGGCGATGGCCACGGTCTGCCGCTGTCCGCCGGAGAGGCTGGACACCAGCTGCCGGACGGACTTCAGGGTGCGGACCGACAGCTTGGCCAGCGTCTCCCGGGCCGCCACCTCCATCGACTGCTCATCGAGCAGAACGCCGCGCTTGCGCTCCCGCCCCAGGAACATGTTCTGGACGACGTCGAGGTTGTCGGCCAGCGCGAGGTCCTGGTAGACCACCTCGATCCCGAGCTTGGCGGCGTCCCGGGGGCTGTGCAGCGTGACCCGCTCGCCCTCGAACTCCACCTCGCCCGAGTCGAACGGGTGGATGCCCGCGATGCCCTTGATCAGCGTGCTCTTGCCCGCTCCGTTGTCACCGACCAGTGCGGTGACCTTCCCGGGGTAGACGGTCAGATGGACGTCGTGCAGCACCTGGACGGCGCCGAAGCTCTTGTCCACCCCCCGCAGTTCGAGGGTGGGCCGGCCGACGGCCGTGGTGCCGTGATCGCGCTGTGGAGCGGACACGTGGGTCCCTTCTCGGCTGGACAGGCCGACAGGGGCGCCCCCCGGAGAGGGCGCCCCTGCTGGCAGGTGGACTACTGGATGCCGAGCTCGGTGCAGGCGGCGGCGTACTCACCGGTGCACAGGTCGGCGGCGTCGACGAAGCCGTCGTCGACGACCTGCTTGACGTTGTCCCGGAAGACCGAGACCGGGTCCAGCAGCACGGCCGGGACGGTGCGGTCGCCCTCGGGGTCCTCGACCTCGCCGTCGACCTCCGGGGTCTCACCGTTGACCAGGGCCACCGCGAGCTCGGCCAGCGCGGTGGCCTCCGCCTCGATCGGCTTGTAGACGGTCATGCACTGGTTGCCTGCCAGGATGTTCTGCAGGCCCTCGGTGGTGGCGTCCTGCCCGGTCACCGGCACGGTGCCGGCGACGTTGTTGCGGCCCAGGATGGAGATGACCGCGTTGGCGAGCCCGTCGTTGGCGGCCAGCACGCCCTGGATGTCACCGCCGGCCTGGGTGTACATCTGCTCGAAGATCGTCGCGGCCTGCTGGTTGTCCCAATCGGGCACGGCCTGCTCGGCGACCTGCGTGTACTGGGTCATCGGGTCGAGGACCTCGTGCGCGCCCTCGGAGAACAGCGTGGCGTTGTTGTCGTCCGGCGACCCGTTGAGGAACGCGATGTTCGCCGGCTCGTCGCCGAGGCACTGGGCCAGGCCCTCGCCCTGCAGGCGGCCGACCTCGGTGTTGTCGAAGGAGACGTAGTAGTCGGACTCCCCACCGAGGGTGAGCCGGTCGTAGTCGATCGTCTGGACGCCCTGCTGCTCGGCCTGCCGCTGGATGGCGGCGCCGGAGGCGGAGTCCAGGTTGACGATCGCCAGGACGGTGACCCCACCGGTGATCATCTGCTCGGCGATCGTCGCCATCCGCTGGGCGTCGCCCTGCGCGTTCTGGATGTCGGCCTCGACGCCGGCCTCCTCGAAGGCGGCCTCCAGCAGCGGGGCGTCCGCGCTCGCCCAGCGGGCCGAGGACGCGGTGTCGGGGAGGATCACCCCGACCTTGCCGGCCGCCTCGCCGCCACCGCCACCGCCGCCACCACCGGCGTCGTCGTCACTGCCACAAGCGGCCATCGAGAAGACGAGTGAGGCTGCGAGAGCCGTCATCAGGGTGCGCTGTCGAGCCATGTTCTACCTGCCGTTCCTTCGTTGGATCCGGGAGATTTCCGGAAGTGATCGTTTACTGCCGCCGGTGTGACCGCAAGCACATGGCGGCACTGTTGCCGGACCGTGATCTAGAACCGCCGGTCACCCCGGCGAGTGTGGAGCCTCCGGTTACCAACGGGTAACTTCGCGGTGCTGCCCTGTCCGGGGCGGCACCGAGCTCATCGCGGAGGTCCTGTGTCATCTGGAGAGCGGTTGCCACGTCACCTGCGTGAGGTCGTCTTCGTCGACGGCGTGCGCACCCCGTTCGGCAAGGCGGGTCCGGCGGGCATCTACGCCGAGACCCGCGCCGACGACCTGGTCGTGCGCTGCATCCGCGAGCTGCTGCGCCGCAACCCGTCCCTGCCGGCCGAGCGGGTCGACGAGGTCGCCATCGCCGCCACCACCCAGATCGGCGACCAGGGCCTGACCATCGGGCGCACCGCCGCCCTGCTGGCCGGGCTGCCGAAGAGCGTCCCCGGCTACGCCATCGACCGGATGTGCGCCGGCGCGATGACCGCGGTGACGACGACGGCCAGCGGCATCGCCTTCGGCGCCTACGACGTCGCGATCGCCGGCGGCGTCGAGCACATGGGGCACCACCCGATGGGCGAGGGCGTCGACCCCAACCCGCGGTTCGTCAGCGAGAAGATCGTCGACGGCTCCGCGCTGGTGATGGGCTCGACTGCGGAGAACCTGCACGACCGGTTCCCGCACCTGACCAAGGAGCGAGCCGACGCCTTCGCGCTCGCCAGCCAGCAGAAGTACGCCGCGGCGGTGGCCGCCGGCCGGATCGGCCCCGAGCTGGTGCCCGTGGCGACCCGCTCCGCCGAGGCCGGCTGGGGGCTGGCCACGGTCGACGAACCGCCGCGGCCGAACACCACGCTGGAGGGGCTGTCGGCGCTGAAGACGCCGTTCCGCCCGCACGGTCACGTCACCGCCGGCAACGCGGCCGGGCTGAACGACGGCGCGACCGGCTGCCTGCTCGCCGCCGAGGAGGTCGCCGAGGAACTGGGGCTGGACGTCGGCATGCGGCTGGTCGGCTTCGGCTTCGCCGGCGTGGAACCCGAGGTGATGGGCGTGGGGCCGATCCCGTCGACGGAGAAGGCGCTGGCCCGCACCGGGCTCACCATCACCGACATCGGGCTGTTCGAGCTCAACGAGGCCTTCGCCGTCCAGGTGCTGGCCTTCCTGGACCACTTCGGCATCGCCGACGACGACGCGCGGGTCAACCCGTGGGGCGGCGCGATCGCCGTGGGCCACCCGCTGGCCTCCTCCGGCGTGCGGCTGATGACGCAGCTGTCCCGGCAGTTCGCCGAGCGGCCCGACGTCCGCTACGGCCTCACCGCCATGTGCATCGGCATCGGCATGGGCGGCACCGTGATCTGGGAGAACCCGAACTGGGAAGGTGCAGCGACGTGAGTGCAGTGTTCGCCGACGAGGTCGTCACCGTCGCCAAGGTGCGGTACCTGCGGGTGCCCGGGCTGGCCGGTGAGCTGGCGCTGATCACCCTGGACAACGGGCACGACCACACCCGGCCCTCCACGTTCGGCCCCGGCGGGCTCGCCTCGCTGGACACCGCACTGGACGAGATCGCCGCCCACTCCCCCGCCCCGGCGGCCATCGCCGTCACCGGGAAGCCGTTCGTCTTCGCCGTCGGCGCCGACCTGTCCGGCGTCCCGGCGATCACGTCGGCTGCCGATGCCCGGGAGATCGCCGAGACCGGGCACCGGGTGTTCCGCCGGCTCAAGGACTCGGCTGTCCCGACGTTCGCGTTCGTCAACGGGGCGGCGATGGGGGGCGGGCTGGAGCTGGCCCTGCACTGCCACCATCGGACGATCGCCAGCACCGCCGTCGTCGCCTTCCCCGAGGTGTTCCTCGGCCTGGTGCCCGGCTGGGGCGGCACCCAGCTGCTGCCGGAGCTCATCGGCATCGACGCCGCGGTCACCGTGATCGTGGGGAACGCGCTGGCGCAGAACAAGGTGACCCCGGCGCCGAAGGCCGCTGAGCTGGGCATGGCGGACGCGGTGTTCGAGCCGGCCGACTTCCTGGAGCGCTCGCTGGAGTGGGCGGCCGGCGTGCTCGCCGGCGACGTCGCCGTCCGCCGTCCCGAGGTCGACCGGTCGGCCTGGGACGACGCGATCGGCCGGGCCCGGCAGCTCGTCGCCGCCCGCACCCGCAACGCCTCCCCCGGTGCGCTGCGCGCGGTGGAACTGCTCGACCTGGCCCGGGCCGGTGACGCCGGCTTCACCGCCAGGACGGCGGCCGAGGACGACGCGCTGACCGCCCTGCTGATGAGCGAGGAGCTGCGGGCCGGGCTGTACGCCTTCGACCTGGTCAACAAGCGGGCCAGGCGCCCCGCGGGTGCGCCGGACCGCAAGCTGGCCCGGAAGGTGACGAAGGTCGGCGTCGTCGGCGCCGGGCTGATGGCCTCCCAGCTGGCGCTGCTGTTCGTCCGCCGGCTGGAGGTGCCCGTCGTGTTCACCGACGTCGACCAGGCCCGCGTCGACAAGGGCGTCGGCTACGTGCACGGCGAACTGGAGAAGCTGGCCGGCCGGGGACGGCTCTCCCCCGACGCCCTCAACCGGCTGAAGGGCCTGGTCACCGGCTCGCTGGACAAGGCTGCCTTCGCCGACGCCGACCTGGTGATCGAGGCGGTGTTCGAGGAGCTGTCGGTCAAGCAGCAGGTCTTCGCCGAGGTGGAGGCGGTGGTGCGGCCGGAGTGCGTGCTGGCCACCAACACCTCCGCGCTGTCGGTGACCGAGATGGCCGCCGGGCTGCAGCACCCCGAACGGGTCGTGGGCCTGCACTTCTTCAACCCGGTCGCCGTCCTGCCGCTGCTGGAGGTGGTGCGGGCCGAGCGGACCGACGACGCCACGCTGGCCACCGCCTTCGCCGTCGGCAAGGAGCTGGGCAAGTCCTGCGTGCTGGTCGCCGACGCCCCGGCGTTCGTGGTCAACCGGCTGCTCACCCGGTTCCTCGGCGAGGTCACCGCGGCCGTGGACGCCGGCACCCCGGTGGCGGTCGCCGAGACTGCGCTGGAGCCGCTGGGCCTGCCGATGACGCCGTTCGAGCTGCTCACGCTGGTCGGTCCGCCGGTCGCACTGCACGTGGCCGAGCGGATGCACGAGGCGTTCCCCGACCGTTTCGGCGTCGGTGCGGGGCTGCGGCGGATGATCGAGCTGGGCAAGACCTCGGTCTTCGTCGAGCCCGGCGTGATCGACCCGGAGCTGGCCGGGATCGACGCCGGCGACTCCCCGCTGACCGCCGAGGAGCTGCGCTCCCGGGCCGAGCGGGCGCTGGCCGAGGAGATCGGGCTGATGCTGGAGGAGGGCGTCGTCCAGGCCGTGCAGGACGTCGACCTGGCGATGCTGCTCGGCGCCGGCTGGCCGTTCTGGCTGGGCGGGATCAGCGCCCACCTGGACCGGGCCGGCGTCTCCGAGGCCGTCACCGGGAAGCGGTTCCTCCCGAGGGGCGCGGCCTCCCTCCCCGCGTAGCGGACCGCCGGACTCACCTCCCGGTCGCCGACCTCACGTCACAGCGTGAGGTCGGCGACCGGCGCGTGAGGACGGCGATCATGGCGCGGAGACGACGAGAGCGCCGCACCCCTCACGGGGTGCGGCGCTCTCGTGCGTCGGTCAGCGGAACTTGTGCGTGAGGCTGTCCATCGTGCGGTCCACCGAGGCGATCTTCACGTGCGAGATCCCGGCGGTGGCGCCGGCGGCGATCATCGCCTCGTGCGCGGCCCGCAGGGTCGCCCACACCGTGTCGGCATCGCCCTCCAGCGTGGTGCCCAGCGCGCCGACCTCGGAGCGCAGCCCGGAGGCCTGGATCACCCGGATCGCCGCCTCGACGAAGGCGTGCGGGTCGTCCGGGGTGCCGGGTGGCGACGGCGCGACCTGGATCTCGGCGATGACCTGATCGCTCATTGCTGCCCTTCGGCAGGCTCGGTCTCCGCCGGGACCGCGGCGCGGTCGGCCACGCGGGCGGCCCACTCCACGATCCGCCGGGCGACGTCCTGCTCGGTGAGGCCGACGTCGGCGAGCACCTGACCGCGGCTGCCGTGCTCGAAGAACTGCTGCGGCAGGCCCAGCGTGCGCACCGGCACGTCACAGTCGGCATCCTGGAGCGCCTGGGAGAGCAGGGTGCCCACGCCGCCGGCCCGGCCGCCGTCCTCGACGGTGACCACCAGCCGGTGCTCACCGGCCAGCGTGACCAGGTCGTCGGCGACGGGCATCACCCAGCGCGGGTCGACGACGGTGACCTCGATGCCGTGGTCGGCGGCGCGCTCGGCGACCGCCAGGCACATCGGCACGAGCGAGCCGACGGCGACCAGCAGCACCTCGGGGGTCGTGCCGCGGCGCAGCACGTCGACCCGGCCGCGCCGCTCGATCGCCGGAACCTCCGGCGGCAGCGCGCCCTTCGGGAAGCGGATGACGGTGGGCCCGTCGGAGACCTGCACCGACTCGCGGAGCGCCTCGCGCATCGTCGCCTCGTCCCGCGGCGCCGCCAGCTGCAGCCCCGGGACGATCGAGCAGATCGACATGTCCCACATGCCGTTGTGCGAGGCGCCGTCGGAGCCGGTCACGCCGGCCCGGTCGAGCACCAGGGTGACCGGCTGGCCGTGCAGCGCGACGTCCATCAGCAGCTGGTCGAAGGCCCGGTTCAGGAAGGTCGAGTAGATCGCGACGACGGGGTGCAGGCCGCCCATCGCCAGCCCCGCGGCCGACGTCAGCGCGTGCTGCTCGGCGATGCCGACGTCGTAGGTGCGCTCCGGGAACCGCTCGGCGAACGGCGCGAGACCGGTGGGGTGCAGCATCGCCGCGGTGATCGCCACGACGTCGGAGCGCTCGGTGCCGATCCGCACCAGCTCGTCGGCGAAGACGTCGGTCCACTCGGGGCCCTTGGCGGCCGAGGAGAGCCCACTGTCGGGCTCGAACACCCCGGTGGAGTGCCAGGCGTCGATGGTGTCGGTCTCCGCCGGCGGGTAGCCAAAGCCCTTGGTCGTGACGGCGTGCACGATGACCGGCCCGCCGAAGGAGCGGGCGCGGCGCAGCGCCGACTCCATCATCTCCACGTCGTGGCCGTCGACCGGGCCGACGTACTTCATGCCGAGGTCCTCGAACATGCCCTGCGGGGCCAGGACGTCCTTGAGCCCCTTCTTGATCGCGTGCAGCGCGTCGTAGAGCTTCGTGCCGACGACGGGTGCGCGGTGCAGGGCCTGCCGGACGGCGGCCAGCGCCTCCTCGTACCCCGGGCGCAGCCGCAGCGTGGCGAGTGCGTCGGCCACCCCACCGATCGTCGGGGAGTAGGAGCGGCCGTTGTCGTTGACCACGATGACGACGGGGCGGTCCTGCGCGGCGGCGATGTTGTTCAGCGCCTCCCAGGCCATGCCGCCGGTGAGCGCACCGTCGCCGATCACCGCCACCACGGGGCGGGTGTCACCACGGACGGCGAAGGCCTTGGCCAGCCCGTCGGCGTAGGACAGCGACGTCGAGGCGTGGCTGTTCTCCACCCAGTCGTGCTCGCTCTCGGCTCGGCTGGGGTAGCCGGACAGCCCGTCCCGCTGGCGGAGCTGGGCGAAGCCGTCGAGCCGGCCGGTGAGCAGCTTGTGCACGTAGGCCTGGTGCCCGGTGTCGAAGATGATCGGCTCGCGCGGGGACTCGAAGACCCGGTGGACGGCGATCGTCAGCTCGACCGCACCGAGGTTCGGGCCCAGGTGGCCGCCGGTCTTGGCGACCGCGGCCACGAGCGCGTCGCGGATCTCGCCGGCCAGGACCGGCAGCTGGTCGGGGCGCAGTGCCCGGAGGTCGGCGGGCCCGGTCAACGAGCTGAGCAACGACACGACGGGGCAGGGTCCTCTCGACGTCGGCGGCGTCCGGTGGGGCGCAACCGGTGAGATCCCACTGTAACGGCGAACCGGCGACCTGCCCTGTGGACAGCGAACTCAGAGCCGGGGCACCCAGCGCTCACCCCGCAGCGCCCCGGCGACCACCTCGACGCCGCGCGCGGCCCGGGTGAGCCGCGCACCCTCCCGCTCGTAGGCGCTGATCGCCGCCTCCATGGCCTCCGGCGGCAACTGGTCGGCGAGCTCCACCCGCACGGTGCGCCAGCCGGCCCGCGCCGCCTCGAGCCCCGCGGCGACGTGGTCACCGGCGAACCGGGCGAGGAGCACCGGGTAGCGCCGGAGCACCTCGTGCGCCCGGTAGTCCGGCGGCACGAGGTCGAACAGCCAGCTGACCGCGGTCCGCTCCCAGTCCGGGGCGCCGGGCGGCCAGACCTCGTCCGGCCAGCCCGGCGGCAGTGCGACGTCCACCCGGTCAGTGTGCGCGGAGGTCGCGGCGACCTCGACCGCGGATCGCACGTGTGTTCGAAGCGTGACCTGCCGGACCCGGTGTGCGACGGATCCCGCCTGCGCGATCATGGAGCCAGCGGGGCGGCGCGCCGGCCGTCCTCGGCGGGTCGCCACCGGAACTCCATGATCGCGCGCCCCTGAGTGGCCTCGCGCTCCGCAGTGACCTGTCGGGGCCGCGCCGTACGGTCCCCGGTGTGACCGAGCCGGGCGACGCCACCGCCCATCTGGCCGAGACCCGCGCCGCCTACGACACGGTCGCCGTCGACTACGCCGACCTGCTGCGGGACGAGCTCGCCGCCCGCCCGGTCGACCGGGCCGTGCTCGGGCTGTTCGCCGAACTGGTGCACGCCGGCGGCGGCGGGCCGGTGGGCGACCTCGGCTGCGGACCGGGCCGGATCACCGCCCACCTCGCCGGCCTGGGGGTGGAGGCCTTCGGCGTCGACCTCTCCCCCGGCATGGTCGCCGTGGCCCGGCGGAGCCACCCGCAGCTGCGGTTCGACGTCGGCTCGATGACGGCACTGGAGCTGCCCGACGGGAGCCTGGCCGGCGCCGTCGCCTGGTACTCGGTGATCCACACCCCGCCGGCCCAGCTGCCCGCCGTGTACGCCGAGGTGGTCCGGGTGCTGCGACCGGGCGCGCCACTGCTGGTCGCGTTCCAGGCGGGCGACGACGATCCCGTGCACCACCGGCAGGGCTACGGGCACGACATCTCGCTGCACGGCTGGCGGCTGGACCCCGACCGGGTCGAGGAGCAGCTCACCACCGCGGGGTGCGGTGTGCGGACCCGGGTGCTCCGCGAGCCGGAGCCCCCGCACGAGAAGAGCCGCCAGGCCTACCTGCTGGCCGTGCGCGCCTGACCGGACGGGGGACGGCCGGCCCGGTGCAGGGTCCACAGCCGGGAGCCGGCGACCCCGGCGAGCAGGACCCCGAACACCGCCGACAGCCAGTTGCCGTCGGCCGCGTTGGCGACGGCGGTCCCGACGAGGAGGACCGCTGCCACGACCCAGGACCCGCGACTCACCGGGCGCAGCAGCAACCAGGTGTGCACCGAACCCGCCCAGTCGGCCAGCCGCTCGCCACCCGTCGGATCAGCCACGTTCCCGACGTAGACCGAGCGACCTGACCGCCCAGGCCGACGGACCGGCCGGGACCAGCTACCACGCCCGAGTGAGAGCGGACCCGATCGCGGTACGCCCGACGCTCGCAGCCGCCGATGACAGCCGTGACCCACGACACACCGGTCGACCGGTGAGGAGACGTGGGGACGCCTGACGCGCACGCACCCGGCAGCACTGGAGGCCCTGACGTGACCACCTACCGCAACGTCCGCGACCTGCTCACCGAGGCCGTCCACGAGGCGTTCCTGCTCGCCGACTTCCTCATCCGGAAGGCAGATGACCGGTGGGTCCTGCCGCGCGAGGACACCAGCCGCAGCCCGCTCTGACCCTCCCCGCCCTGCTACGCCCTGACCAGCAGGGCGACGCACTCCACGTGGGCGGTCATCGGGAAGCAGTCGAAGGCCCGCAGCTCGGCCAGTCGGTAGCCGGCGCCGGCGAACGCGGCGACGTCGCGGGCCAGGGACGCCGGGTCGCAGGCGACGTAGACCACCGCGCGGGCACCGGAGCCGGCGAGCACCCGGCTCACCTCGGGTCCGGCCCCGGCCCGGGGCGGGTCGAGCACGACGACGTCGGGACGGCCGAGGTCACCGAGCAGCTCGGTGAGGCCCGGGGAGTCCACGTCGCCCTGCCACACCTCGGCCTGTGGCAGGTCGGCGAGGTTCACGTCGGCGGCGGCGCAGGCCGCGGCGTCTGACTCGACGCAGACCACCCGGCCCGCGGCACCGACCCCGGGCGCCAGCGCCCCGCCGAACAGGCCGGCACCGGCGTAGAGGTCCAGCACCGTCTCCCCCGGCTGCACCGCGGCGAAGCCCAGGACGGCGTCCACCAGCGCGTCGGCGGCGGCCGGGTGCACCTGCCAGAAGCCGGTGCCCTCGACCTCCCAGTCCCGGCCACCCGCGGTCCGCTGGGCCCGCCCGGCCGGCTCCTCGGGCACCTCGGCCCCGGGCCGCAGCACCTGGGTGTCCAGCGGCCGGCCGCGGCGGTCCAGCGTCGTCGTGGTCACCACGCCGGCCGAGTCGACGGCGACGTCGACGGCCCCGGCGTCCAGCCAGCGCCGGGCCAGCACCGCCTGGGCGGCCGGCTCGGCGGTGATCGGGCAGTCGTCGAGCGGGACGACGTCGTGCGAGCGGTGCCGGCGCAACCCCGGCGAACCGGTGCGGTCGACGGCGAACCGGGCCCGCGAACGCCAGCGCAGCGGCCCGCCGGGCAGCGCCTCGACCGTGACGTCGACGTCCAGCCCAGCGAGCCGGGACAGCTGCTCGCGGACGACGTCGGCCTTGAGCGCCAGCTGGCCTGCGTGGCTGACGTGCTGCCAGTCGCAGCCGCCGCACTTCCCCGGTCCGCTGTACGGGCACGGGCGCTCCACCCGCTCCGGTGCCGCCTCCAGCACCTCGACGGCGTCGCCGCGGCAGAAGCCCTTCTGCCGGTCCTCGGTCACCTCGACGACCACGCGCTCCCCGGGCAGCGTGTGCCGCACGAAGACCACCCGGCCCTCGTGCCGCGCGACGCAGTGCCCGCCGTGCGCCACCGGGCCCACGGTCACCTCGAAGCGACGGCCCAACCAACCGCCTGCGGCGTCCGGCGCCTGTCGCTGCGGGCGGGCAGCGGGACGGCGACGCCGCTCAGCCATAGGGCGTCTCCTCGACGTCGGACGTCAGCCCGCGCCGCAGGTCGCCGGGGGCCGGGCCGCTCCCGTCCCCGCCCTCGCGGTCATGGGAGCCCTCCAGCTGCCACGGCACGCTGGTGATCATGACCCCGGGCAGGAACTGCAGCCGGGTGCGCAGCCGCAGCGCGCTCTGGTTGTGCAGCACGTTCTCCCACCAGTGGCCCAGCACGTACTGCGGCACGAAGACCACGACCAGGTCCCTCGGGCCGGCGCGCCGGATGTCCTTGACGAAGTCCAGCACCGGACGGGTGATCTCCCGGTACGGCGACTCGAGCACGGTCAGCGGCAGCGGGATGTCGTAGCGCTCCCAGTCCCGCTGCAGAGCGCGGGTCTCGGCGCCGTCCACGTTGACCGTCAGCGCGGTCAGCACGTCGGGCCGGGTGGCGCGGGCGAAGGCGAGCGCCCGCAGCGTCGGCTTGTGCACCTTGGAGACCAGGACGACCGCGTGCACCCTGCTGGGCTTGGTCCGCGCGTCGCTGTCGGGCACCAGCTGCGCGGCCACCTGCGAGTAGTGCCGGTTGATCGCCCGCATCAACAGGAAGATCACCGGCATCGCGGCGAGCACGATCCAGGCCCCACCGACGAACTTGGTCACCACGACGATGAACAGGACGACGCTGGTCAGCGTGCCGCCGACGGCGTTGATCACCCGGGAGCGCTGCATCCGGCCACGCGCGGCGGGCTCGGTCTCGCTGCGCAGCTCGCGGTTCCAGTGCCGCACCATGCCCCACTGGCCGATCGAGAAGCTGGTGAAGACACCCACGATGTACATCTGGATCAACTGGGTGGAGTCGGCCTCGAAGACGATCAGCAGCAGGATCGCGAAGCCGGCGAGCAGCAGGATCCCGTTGCTGTAGACCAGCTTGTCGCCGCGGGTGTGCAGCTGGCGGGGCATGAACCGGTCCTGCGCGAGCACCGAGCCCAGCAGCGGGAAGCCGTTGAAGGCCGTGTTGGCCGCCAGGATCAGCACCAGCGCCGTCGCCGCCTGGACGAGGTAGAAGCCGATCGAGTCCGCGCCGCCGAAGGTCGCCGCGGCCACCTGCGCGATCACGGTCCGCTGCGGCTGGTTCTCGCAGTCGAAGCCCACCAGGTCGCAGGCGTTCTCCACGTACTTCACGTCCGCCAGCAGGGCCATCGCCGTGACGCCGGCGAACATCGTGGCCGCGATGCCGCCCATCAGCGCCAGCGTCGTCGCCGCGTTCCGGCTCTTCGGTGGGCGGAACGCCGGCACACCGTTGGCGATCGCCTCCACCCCGGTGAGCGCCGTGCACCCGGAGGCGAAAGCCCGCAGCACGAAGAAGATCAGCGCCAGGCCGGTCACCTGCTCGTAGCCCGGTTCGGGCTGGATCGCGTAGCCCGCGCTCTCGGCCACCACGTCGCCGCCGGTGACGAGCTCCCGGATCAGCCCGGTGCCGATCATCACCAGGATGCAGGCGATGAACGCGTAGGTGGGGAAGGCGAAGGTCCGCCCCGACTCCCGCACCCCACGCAGGTTGATCGCCACGAGCAGGGCGACGAGCCCGACGGAGATGAGGACGCGGTGCTCGGCGAGCTCGGGGAACGCGGAGATGATGTTGTCCGTGCCGGAGCTGACCGACACCGCGACGGTGAGCACGTAGTCGACGAGCAGCGCGCTGGCGACGACCAAGCCGGCGAACTGGCCGTGGTTCTTCATCGCCACCTCGTAGTCGCCGCCGCCCGAGGGGTAGGCGTGCACCACCTGGCGGTAGGAGAGGACGACGACGGCCAGCAGCAGGACCACGAGCGCGGCCAGCCACGGGGTGAGGAACAGGAACGTCGTCCCGGCCAGCGTCAGGAAGATGAGGATCTCCTGCGTCGCGTAGGCGACGGAGGAGAGCGGGTCGCTGGCGAAGATCGGCAGCGCGAGGTGCTTGGGGAGCAACGACTCACCGGCGCGGTCGCTGCGGACCGGCCGGCCGAGGACGAGTCGTTTCGGGAGTTGTCCGAGGTCGGACAGGGTTGGCACGGCGGCGATGGTACGGACGCCGGGACCACCCGTGGGCCGGAACGGGGCGACCTCACTCACATGGGCAACCTGCGGTGCCCCGCACGCCCCGGTGCGCCACCACGGCCCCGCTTCGGGTGTACGTTCGCGCGCTGTACGCCCCGGCGGTCCGCGGGGGCGGCAGCGTTCGGCAGACGGGTGGGACACAGGTGCACGTGGTCGTGATGGGCTGCGGCCGCGTCGGTTCGGCGATCGCCCGGCGACTCGAGGTGATCGGCCACAGCGTCGCGGTGATCGACCAGGACCCCGAGGCCTTCCGCAGGCTCGGCCCCGAGTTCGGCGGCCGCCAGGTCACCGGCCTCGGCTTCGACCGGCAGACCCTCCTGGACGCCGGCATCGACTCCGCCGGGGCCTTCGCCGCGGTCAGCAGCGGGGACAACTCCAACATCATCGGCGCGCGCGTCGCCCGCGAGACGTTCGGTGTCGAGCACGTCGTCGCCCGGATCTACGACTCCAAGCGGGCCGAGGTCTACGAGCGGATGGGCATCCCCAGCGTCGCCACCGTCCCGTGGACGGTCAGCCGGCTGATGCGGGAGCTGCTCTCGGTGAAGGTGACCGAGATCTGGCGCGAGCCCACCGGCACGGTCCTGCTGATGCGGATCACCGTGACCGATGTCTGGGTCGGCCGACCGCTGGCCGAGCTGGAGAACGCCTCCGGTGCCCGGGCCGCCTGGCTGGTGCGCTTCGGCGAGGCCCAGCTCATCACCCCGACCACGGTGCTGCAGACCGGCGACCACCTCGTCGTCGCCGCCACCGACGAGCTCACCCACCGGGTGCACCAGGCCGTCGAGCAGGGCCCCGCGGGAGGGCAGCACTGATGCGCGTCGCCATCGTGGGGGCCGGCGCGGTCGGCCGGTCCATCGCCACCGAGCTGCTGGGCAACGGCCACGCCGTGATGCTCATCGAGAAGAACGGCTCCCGGGTCAAGCCGCGGGCGGTCCCGGGCGCCGAGTGGGTGCAGGCCGACGCCTGCGAGGTCTCCTCCCTCGAGGAGGCCCAGCTGGCCACCTGCGACGTGGTGATCGCGGCCACCGGTGACGACAAGGCCAACCTGGTCGTCTCGCTGCTGGCCAAGACCGAGTTCGCGGTCGCCCGGGTGGTCGCCCGGGTCAAGGACCCGCGCAACGAGTGGCTCTACACCGAGGCGTGGGGCGTGGACGTCGCCGTGTCGACCCCCCGGGTGCTCGCCGCCCTGGTGGAGGAGGCGGTCACCGTGGGCGACGTCGTCCGGCTGATGAGCTTCCGCAAGGGCGCGGCGAACCTGGTCGAGATCACCCTCGCCGAGGACACCCCGTGGGTGGGCCGGCCGGTGCGCGAGGTGCCGCTGCCCCGGGAGACGGTGCTCACCACCATCCTGCGTGGCGACCGGGTCATCGCCCCCGATCCCGACGAACCGCTGGAGGCCGGGGACGAGCTGCTGTTCGTGACCCACGGCGACATCGAGGAGCAGCTCCAGGCGGTCATGTGCCCCGACGGGAGCTGCTAGCAGCAGACCCCCCGTGGAGCGGCGCCGTCAGGCGGCCGGGGGCTGCGCTTCCGAGCGGTGCCGGTGCAGCCGGGCCACCACCCACAGGGTGACCACGAGCTCGGCTGCGGTCAGCGGCAGACCCAGCACCAGCGAGGACGTCGCCAGCAGCTCCACCTCGTCGCGCAGGTAGAAGAAGCCCTGCACGACCGCCCGCAGCAGGAAGACCCCAGCCCACAGCACGGTCAGCCAGCCGTAGGCCCGAAGCATCCGCGGGTCGTCGCGCCAGTGCCGCTCCGGCTCCGGGTCCGGCACCCGGTCGCCGGCGGCCACCGGCACCGTGGCGCCACCCTCGACCGGCACGGCCGTCGCGGCCGGGTCCCGGCGCGCACGGTCACGCAGTGACGGCAACCGGTGGGTGGACATGGCCCCCAGGTGGCTGGGCGCCAGGAACTCGGCGATCACCCCGACCAGGGGACGCCGGAAGGGGATCGAGGCGAGCAGCACCAGGGCGATCCCGGCGTTGCGCACGATGCCCAGCACGAAGAAGTCGCGGGCCTGCCCGGAGTACGCGGCGATCGCCACGGCGACGGCGACGGCGAACAGCCCGCTGACGGCCTGCTGGAGGCTCTCCCGGCGGAGCAACCGCAGCAGGAAGACCAGCACCGCGGAGGCGAGGGCCGCCCAGATGCCGACGGTGAGCCCGCCGACCGAGTTGGCCACGATGAACGCGATGGTGGGCAGCGAGGCGTCGACCATGCCGCGCCAGCCACCCAGCTGGTCCAGCACCAGGTGGCGGTCGAACGTCGCCCCCCCGCGTCCGGGCTCGCTCACCGCCGGGTCCCTCCGGTCATGCCCGCATCGACGACCGGGTCACCCGGCGCTCAGCTCGTACCAGGGGTTGTAGATGACCTGCCGACCCTCGAAGGAGGCGAACCGCCCGCGCGCGGTGAGCCGGCGACCCGGCTCGATGCCGGGGATCCGGCGGCGGCCGAGCCAGACGAGCGTGACCGAACCGGAACCGTCGAACAGCTCGGCCTCCAAGGTCGGCACCGTCTCGCGCGGGGTGTAGACCACCGACTTGATCCGCCCGGTCACCGTGACGACCTCGCCCTTGCGGCAGGTGCTGACCGCGGAGCAGCCGGCCGACGCCACCCCGGAGCGCAGCTCCTGGGCGTCCACGGCCCGGTCGTCGGCGGTGAGCTTCTGCAGCTTGCGGGACAGCCAGCCCCGCGCGCCGGGCTCCGCGGAGGCACCGGTCCTGGTCTCGGTCACGATCCCAGGGTAGTGCTGCCAGGGGCCGCTGTCCGACGCTCGGCCAGCCAGTCCACGGTGCGTCTCCACGCCGCACCGGAGACGTCGATCAGCACCATGTGGTCGCCGGGGACGACCGCCACCTCGACGGTGTCCCCCACCGCGGTCGCGGCGGCGGCGTACCGCCGGCTCTGGTCCAGCGGCACCGAGGTGTCCTCCGCGCCGTGCACGCAGAGCACCGGCAGTCCGGCCGGCAGCAGTCGCACCGGGTCGGCCACGGCGTACCGGTCGGGCACCTCGGCCGGCGTCCCGCCGAGGAAGTCCACCGTCGCCCCGTCGCCGAGGTCGGCGGTGACCGCAGCCTCCAGGTCCAGCACCCCGGCCTGGGCGACGACCGCGCTCACCGGGACCCGCGGGTCCGCTCCCGGCGCCCCGGCGGGCAACCGGCCGCGGCCGGCGACCCACACCGCGAGGTGCCCGCCCGCGGAGTGACCGAGGACGGTCACGTCGGTGAGGTCCAGGCGCGCTGCGCCCGGCACGTCGGGGAGGCCGTCCACCGCCGCGGCGACGTCCTGCAGCGTGGTGGGCCAGCCACCACCGGCGCCCACCCGGCGGTACTCCACGGCCACCGCGGCCCAGCCGCGGGCGGCCAGGTCGGCGGCCAGCGGGCGGGCCAGCTCGATGCCGTAGCGGGCCCGCCAGAACCCGCCGTGCAGGACGACCACCACCGGTGACGGACCGTCGCCGGCCGGCAGGGACACCTCCACGAACTGGTCCGGCCCGGGGCCGTAGTCGTGCCGGACGGGCTCGCTCACCCGGCGCTCCGGGGCTCGGTGGGTGGCTCGGTGGGGGCTGGCTCGGTGGGGCGTGGCTCGGTGGGGGGTGGCTCGGTGGGGGGTGGCTCGGTGGGGGGTGCCGCCGGACGTGCGGCCGGCGGCGGGGCCACCGGCGAGGCAGACGGCGCCACCGGCGAGGCAGGCGGGGCGACCGGCGCGGCGGCAGGGGGCGCGGCAACAGACGGCGGGGCAGCCGGCGGTGCCGCGGGCCGGCGGGCAGCCGGGCGCGCGCCCTGGCCCGCGGCCTGCCTGCGGGCGACCTGCTGGGCTGCCTGCGGGGGCAGCGTCAGGGGAAGCTGCTCGCGCACCGGCATCGGCTCCGCCCCCCGGACGACGACGACCGACCGGAACGCCGCCTCCAGCGGCGCAGCCGCCTCGGGTGTGCTGGCCGCCGAACCGCTGATCATCCCGCGGAGGAACCACCGCGGGCCGTCGACGCCGAGGAACCGGGCCGGACGGCGCACCGGTTTCGGCGCCCCGGTCTCCCCCTGCTGCGGCGGCGCGGCGACCAGGACGGACCCGACCAGCTCACGGCCGAAGGGCCCGTCCACCTCGGTCAGCCGGCCCCCCTGCCCGCTCGCCCCGCGCATGAGCTCGGCGCGCACCTCGTCCCAGAGTCCGCCGGCGCGCGGGGCGGCGAAGACCGACAGCTGCAGCAGGGAGTCCCCGGCGCGGAGGCTGGCCCCGACGACCTGCTGCTGGGCGTTGACGTCCACCCGCAGCTCCATGCCCGCGGCAGCCGGCAGCCGCAGGGAGCCCAGGTCGACGCGCGGCCGACCGTCCTCCGGGGCGTCGGCCTCGTCCCACGGCCCGCTGGTCGCGGACTCCTCACGCTCCCGCACCTGCGGTTCCGGGGGCACTCCCCGCTCCCGGAGGCTGCGGTCGATCCGGTTGCGTCGACGTCCGAACGGCATCGTCAGGCCCGTCCTTCCAGAGAGGTGTGGGTCAGGTCGGCGGCCAGCGCGGCCGAGCCGCCGGTGGAGCCGTGCCCTCCGCTGCCGCGTTCGCTGCCGGGCAGCTCTCCGACCGGCACGAAGCGGGCCCGCACGACCGGCTGGACCACCAGCTGGGCGACGCGGTCGCCGCGGGACAGCCGGAGGGTGGTGGTGGGGTCCAGGTTGACCAGGTTGACCTTGATCTCGCCCCGGTAGCCCGCGTCGATCGTGCCCGGTGCGTTGACCAGGCTGAGCCCGAGCCGGTGCGCCAGACCCGAGCGCGGGTGCACGAATCCGGCGAACCCCTCGGGGATCGCGACCGCGACCCCCGTGCCCACCAGCGCACGTTGGTGCGGTGCGAGCTCCACGTCCTCGGCCAGGCACAGGTCGGCACCGGCGTCACCGGGCAGGGCGTAGGCCGGGAGGACGGCGGCGGAGCCGAGGACGACGGGCACGTCGACCTCGGCGGCGACGCCGGCCAGCGGCTGATCGGGCAGGGGAACGGGCACGGCGGCGAGGCTAGCCGCGCCGACCGGTGCGCGTGCGGGCCGACCCGGCGGTCAGGCGCCCGGACCGGCCGGGGGCAGCCCCAGGTCCGACCGCAGCCGATCGGCCAGCGCGGCCGTCGCCTTGCGGTTGCCGCGGGCGGCCAGCGTCGCGCCGACCAGCAGCGGGGCCATCGACGTCGTGCTCCGGGCCAGCCGCCGGGTGACCCGTCGCCGCAGCGCCGTCGTCCCGGCCGTGCTCAACGCGGCGAACAGCCCACCCGACGACGAGCTCCCCACCGCCCGCTGGGTGCTCCAGCTCGCCAGGTAGGCACCGGCCCGGGCGCGGGCGTCGCCCGGGGCCGGGCGTCCGGCCAGCTCGTGCAGCTCCCCGACCAGCACCACCTCGACGGCGGCCACCAGCACCGTCTGCGCCCCGAGCTCCAGGGGGACGGCGACCAGGGTCGGTGGCGCGAACCACTGCGCCGCCGCCAGCCCACCGGTCGCGGCACCGACCCCACCGGTGAGCCGTGCCGCCCGGGCGACGAGGGCGTCGGCGATCTCCGCGTCCGAGGCGCCCGGATGAGCCCGTCGCAGCCGCGCCCCGTCCCGGATCGGGAGGCGAGGTGCAGCCGCGTCCAGGAGGTCGCTCAGCAGGCCCGAGGGCGCCGAGCCGCCGCGGGGGTCCGTGCCGGTGCCGGCGGAGCGCCCTCGCCCCGAGCCGGCCTGCGCGTCCCGCGCCGAACCGGTCCGTGCCTCCCGCGCCGCTGCGGCGACCGCGGAGACGACGTCGGCCAGGACGCCGCCCGCCGCCCGGGCACCGGCAGCCGACCGGCCCGGTCCGCTGCCGTCCCGTGCACGGGTGCCCCTGCCGGGCTCGTCCCGGCCGAGCAGCCCGGCCACGGCATCGGCCAGGGCCCGCGCGGCGGCACCGAGTCCGCCGTCGGCGCCGACGACCTCGCCCTCGACCGGCGTCCCGCCCACGGGGCGGGTCGGCGGGACGTCACGCGGCTGCTGGCTCATCGGTTCCCCTCCAACGGTGACGTGCTGGAACGGCCCCCGTGCAGGGGCCCGCCGTGAGCTGGCGAGCGGTGGGGGGCACGGGGGTCCTTCTTCAGGCCGCGCAGTCGCGGCAGACCGGCTGCCCGTTGCGGGTGGCGGCCAGCCGGCTGCGGTGGTGCACGAGGAAGCAGCGCGAGCAGGTGAACTCGTCCTCCTGCTTGGGCAGCACGCGGACGGTGAGCTCCTCGTTGGAGAGGTCCGCTCCGGGGAGCTCGAGGGCCTCGTTGAAGTCGGTCTCGTCGACGTCCACCGAGGAGGACTGCGCCTCGGCCCGACGGGCCTTCAGCTCCTCCAGGGAGTCCTCGCCGAGCTCGTCGGCCTCGTTGCGCCGGGGGGCGTCGTAGTCCTGGGCCATGGGGTGCCCCTCACTCTCTCTTCGTCGCGGGCCCACGGGCCCGCTCGTCTGCCGTCGGCAACGGGCGCCGACGGCGGTGGTGCCGGCCGCCAGGGCGGCCGGGGATCTCGCGCCGGTCCGAGGGCCACGTGGCCCCTGTCCGGGTAGCTCGGTCGTGCACCGGACCACGTCCGGCTCGGCTGGTGGACGAGCACGCCTGCTGCTCGCCCTGCACCCCAGCCAGCCGCCCAACGCCGTCAGGTCCCGGTTTGTGCCCGCGTGCGGGAGACCGACACATCCGGCCCTCCGGGAGGCCGGTCGAGGCGGGGAGCGCCAGAGGCTACCCTGCCGCCGTGGGGACTCCAGTGGGTGCTGATCCGGGGGTCGTCGGGCCCTACCTCGCAGGTGCTCTCGGGCACGAGAAGTGGCGTTCGGTCCGGGTCGAGCTGATCGCCGCCGGCATGTCGAACCTCACCTACGTGGTGACTCCGGAGGGCGGCTCCGAGGACGACGCGGTGATCCTGCGCCGGCCGCCGACCGGCGCGGTGCTCGCCACCGCGCACGACATGGTGCGCGAGCACCGGGTGATCTCCGCGCTCGCCGGCACGCCGGTGCCGGTCCCCCGCACGCTGCACCTGGCCACCGACACCACGGTCCTCGGCGCCCCGTTCTACGTCATGGAGCGCGTGGTCGGCGTGCACGTGGTCAGCGAGCTCCCACCCGGGTACGCCGACGAGCCGGCCCAGCGCCGGACGGTCGCCGACGGCTTGATGGACACCCTCGCGGCCCTGCACAGCGTCGACCCCACCGCGGTCGGGCTGAGTGACTTCGGCCGGCCCGATGGCTTCCTGGAGCGCCAGGTGCGTCGCTGGACCAAGCAGTGGGACGCCACCCGCGACACCGACCGGCCGGCGCTGGACGCACTGGCCGCGCGGCTGGCGGAGACGGTGCCCGCCACCCGGCGCACGGGCATCACGCACGGCGACTACCGGCTGGACAACTGCCTGCTCGACCCGCAGACCCCCGGCCGGGTGCGCGCGGTCCTGGACTGGGAGATGTCCACGCTGGGCGACCCGCTCACCGACCTCGGGATGCTCTTCGTCTACTGGCCCCAGGCCGGCGAGGAGCGGGCCGTCTCGGTCTCGCAGGTCACCACGCTGCCCGGCTTCCCGACCCGGCTGGAGCTGGCCGAGCGGTACGCCGCGAGCAGCGGCGCCGACCTGTCGGACCTGAACTGGTACGTGGGCTTCGCCTACTTCAAGTTCGCCGCGATCGTCGCCGGCATCGTGGCCCGGTCGGCGGCCGGTGCGATGGCCGGCAAGGACACCACCGGCTACGCCGACAAGATCGACCCCTGCGTGGAGCTGGGACGCGCCGCACTCGAGGACGGTGCGCTGTAGCCGCTCCGGACGCCGCTAGGGTCGACTCCGTGTACGTGCCGGCCGCCGTGAGGACCCAGTGACCGAGCTCGCCGACGACACCGCCGAGCGCGGACCCGACGCCCCGCGCCGCAACCGCCGGCCGGTGCCGGCCCTGGTGTTCCTGCTGGTGCTCGCCCTGGCCGCCATGGGCGTGTGGTGGAACGTGCTCGGCGACGAGCGTGCCCGGGAACAGGCCGAGGAAGCTGTCTGCAGCAGCGCCAGCAACGTGCCGACCGAGCTGGACCCGGCCACCGTGTCGATCAGGGTCTACAACGCCACGGACACCCCCGGCCTGGCCGGTGAGGTCACCACCACCCTCGAGAGCCGCGGGTTCGTGGTCACCGAGACCGCCAACGACCCCAGCACCGCCGAGGTGACCGGGGTCGGCGAGCTGCGGTTCGGCGCCCCGGGACGGGAGGCCGCCGACTTCCTGCGGCTGTACCTGCCTGGCTCCACCAACCGCATCGACACCCGCTCCACCGGCCTCGTCGACCTCGTGATCGGGCCGGACTTCGCCGGCCTGGCCAGCGAGGAGCAGGTCGCCGCCGCCCTGCTCGCGGCGGCGAGCGCCGAAGCGGAGTGCTGACCCGCTGCGCGTCCCCGGTCAGCCGGCGGCGTGCAGCCGGTCCAGCAGCGCGAGCAGGGGCTCGGCGACCGACTCGGCCACCGCGACCGCCATCGGCTCGGCGAACGGGCGCCCACCGGTCCCGGCGACCACCAGGCCCGCCTCGGCGGCGATCAGCGCCCCCGCGGCGTGGTCCCAGGGCTTGAGGTCCAGCTCGTAGTAGGCGTCGACCCGGCCGGCCGCCGCCGCGCAGAGGTCCAGCGAGGCACACCCCCAGCGGCGGATGTCCCGAACCTCCGGGAGCAGCTGGGCGACGACCGCGCCCTGGGCGCGGCGCTGCTCCACCCGGTAGCCGAAGCCGGTCGCCACCAGGGTCTGCTCGAGCGAGGCCGGTGAGCTGCCGTGCAGCTGCATCGCCGCCGCGCCCGGTGCGGTGAGCCAGGCGCCCTGGCCGCGGACGGCGGTGAACAGCTCCCCGGTGCCGACGTTGAGCACCACGCCGACCTCGGTACGGCCGTCGACCTCACCGGCGATGGAGACGGCGTAGGCGGGCAGGCCGTAGAGGAAGTTGACGGTGCCGTCGATCGGGTCGACCACCCAGCGGACGCCGCTGGTCCCCTCGTGGGAGGCGCCCTCCTCCCCCAGCACCCCGTCGTCGGGCCGGGCCTGCAGCAGCCGGCGCACGATCAGCGCCTCGCTCGCGGTGTCGACCGCGGTCACGACGTCGACCGGGCTCGACTTGGTGTCGACCTGCTCGGCGGCTGTGCTGCGCCCTGCCCCGACCAGGACCGCGGCCTCCTCTGCGGTGGCCCGGGCCAGCTCCAGCAGCTCGGTGAACAGGTCGGGCGAGGCGGCGCCGGAGGTCATCACGGAGAGCGATCCTGCCCGACCGGTGCACTCCCGGTGGGCGGGGTCGCTAGCCTGCCCCCGTGCAGGGCTTCGGAGTGGACATCGGTGGCAGCGGCATCAAGGGCTGCGTGGTCGACCTGGACAAGGGCGAGCTGGTCGGGGACCGGGTGCGGATCCCGACTCCCCAGCCGGCCCTGCCCGACCCGGTCTACGGCGTGGTGTCCGAGATCGTCGGTCGGTTCGGGTGGGAGGGGCGCATCGGCGTCACCTATCCGGGGGTGATGAAGCACGGCGAGGCCTTCACCGCCGCCAACATGGACGCGAGCTGGATCGGCACGGACGTGGCCGCCGGGCTCGAGGCGGTCATCCCCGGCACCGTCCAGACGCTCAACGACGCCGACGCCGCCGGCATCGCCGAGATGGCCTACGGCGCCGGCCGTGGTGAGCGGGGCCTGGTGCTGATGCTCACCTTCGGCACCGGCATCGGCAGCGCGCTGTTCATCGACGGCACGCTCGTGCCCAACACCGAGTTCGGCCACATCGAGGTCGACGGCCAGGACGGCGAGAAGCGTGCGTCGGCGTCGGCACGGGAGCGCGAGGACCTCAGCTACCCGCAGTGGGCCAAGCGCGTCGACCGGTACCTGGACACCCTGGAGGCCAGCCTCTGGCCCGACCTGATCATCGTGGGCGGCGGGGTCAGCAAGAAGGCCGAGAAGTGGGTGCCGCTGCTGTCCACCCGGACCCGGGTCGTCCCCGCCGAACTGCTCAACGACGCCGGGATCGTCGGCGCGGCCCTGGCGGCCGAGCAGCACATCGGTCAGTGACGCCGGGCTGACGGTGGGCGCCCGGTCACCGGTGTCGACCGGGCGTGCCGGTCATCGAGCCGCGCCCGGCACAGAACCGGTGGACCCCCGGGTGTGCGCCGTTACAATGGTGACGCTCCACCGCGTCGCTCCCCCAGCCAGCAGGTCATCCCCACTCCCAGCCCGGCCAAACACCGCACGGGGTGCGTGTCGCCGGCCGGCAGGTGGGGTCCTGCCTCGTCGGACGTCGTCCGGAGCCGCTGTCCGTCGGGCCGCACGGCCCTCCAGGAACGCACCGCAGTAGTACGGGAAGGAAACCCGAGTGCCCGCCGACCAGCCAGGACCGGACGTGACCACGGTGAGCAGCCGCGGTCGAAGCAGGACGGTCGCCGCCCGTACCAGCGCCTCCTCGTCGACCACCGCGCCGGTGACCGCGGCGGCCAAGAAGGCCCCGGCCAAGCGGGCTCCCGCGAAGAAGGCCGCAGCCCGCAAGCCGACGATCGCCCCCTCCCCCGGCACCGGTGCGGGCACCGTCCTGACCGCCGTCGCCTCCGACGGGGCGACCGTCGCCGTCGTCGACGCCGGCCCCGAGGGCCTCAAGCTCGACGAGACGGTCGTCACCGGCAAGGACGGCGTCGCCGTCACCGAGACCGAGGAGAAGGACGCCGAGACCAGCGGCGACTTCGAGTGGGACGACGAGGAGGAGTCCGAGGCGCTGCGGCAGGCCCGCAAGGACGCCGAGCTCACCGCCTCCGCCGACTCCGTCCGCGCCTACCTCAAGCAGATCGGCAAGGTCGCCCTCCTCACCGCCGAGGAGGAGGTCGACCTGGCCAAGCGGATCGAGGCCGGCCTCTACGGCGCCGAGCGGCTCCGCCAGGTCGAGGAGGAGGGCCAGAAGCTCTCCCCGCAGATGCGCCGTGACCTCAACTGGATCATCCGGGACGGCGAGCGCGCCAAGAACCACCTGCTGGAGGCCAACCTCCGCCTGGTGGTCTCCCTGGCCAAGCGCTACACCGGTCGCGGCATGGCGTTCCTGGACCTGATCCAGGAGGGCAACCTCGGGCTGATCCGCGCGGTGGAGAAGTTCGACTACACCAAGGGCTACAAGTTCTCCACCTACGCCACCTGGTGGATCCGGCAGGCGATCACCCGCGCGATGGCCGACCAGGCCCGCACCATCCGCATCCCGGTGCACATGGTCGAGGTCATCAACAAGCTCGGCCGCATCCAGCGCGAGCTGCTCCAGGACCTGGGCCGCGAGCCCACCCCGGAGGAGCTGGCCAAGGAGATGGACATCACCCCGGAGAAGGTGCTGGAGATCCAGCAGTACGCCCGGGAGCCGATCAGCCTGGACCAGACGATCGGTGACGAGGGCGACAGCCAGCTCGGTGACTTCATCGAGGACTCCGAGGCCGTCGTGGCCGTCGACGCGGTGAGCTTCACCCTGATGCAGGACCAGCTGACCAGCGTGCTGCAGACGCTGTCCGAGCGCGAGGCCGGCGTGGTGCGGCTGCGGTTCGGTCTCACCGACGGCCAGCCGCGCACGCTGGACGAGATCGGCCAGGTCTACGGGGTCACCCGCGAGCGGATCCGGCAGATCGAGTCCAAGACGATGTCCAAGCTGCGCCACCCCAGCCGCTCCCAGGTGCTGCGCGACTACCTGGACTAGGGGAGCACCCCCTCCGCCCCGCCCTCGCGAGTTCAGGGCGGGCCCCTGGAGGGGTCCGGGCGAAGCCCTCCCGTGCTGCAGGGTGCCGCTCCAGCACGTCACCAGCGGTCGGTGACCCGACGGGTCACCGACCGCTGCCGTGTCCGACGCAGCGAGTGTCCGCACCGCTCCCAACGGGTGACGGGACGGTGTACGGCGGCACGCAGCGGGTAGACGGCGTAGCGTGGGTGACGTCAGAACAGCAGCGGACCCACACACCGACAGCCGGTGACAGCACCACCAAGCACGTGTTCCATCCGGACCCAGTTCCGAACCAGTGACGTCCCCTGCTGACCCGCTCCATCCGCACCTCGAGTGTCACGACCGCATCTCATTCGGCGAGTCCGTGCACGACAGGCGCCGGAACGGGAACACGAGGGGCCATCCTGGCGCTGTGCAGGAGGCCGATCCGCAGCCGCGGGTCCGTGCGGTAGAGAGCGAGTGATGAGCCAGATGACCCAGACGCTGACGACGACCCCGCCCACCGAAGAACTCGTCGTTCCCTTCCACTGCGACCGTTGCGGTGCTCTGGCCAAGGTGCGCGTGGTCCTCCCCAGTGGGAGTGACCTCGTCTTCTGTGGACACCACGCACGTGAGTACGAGGACAAGCTCCGCGACATCGCAGCCGACATCATCGAGACCGACGGCGAGGCGCGCCTCTCCAACTGAGTGGGGCAACTATCGTCGCGCCAGCGATGAAGCCCTCACACGACGAAGCCGCCGACAGCCCGGACCCGCAGCGCGGGGAAGGGAAGTCGGCGGCTTCGTCGTCCTCGGGACCGGATGCTGGTCCCCCTCGAGCCGGAGATCGACCGATGCCGCAGGAACCCCGCGGGGTCTCGGACACCGTGCGTCTGCAACCCGACGGCACCGTCGGCAGCAGCCGCCCGGCGCCCCCCGCACCACCGGCCCCGCCCACCGCGGGGCCCGTCGGTGCCGACGCATCGGCCGCGGCGGAGCCGCCGGCACCCGCCGGCACCACCGAGGACACGGACGCCCGGCAGCCTGCGGACACCGCGGAGCCGGCGGACGCCGCACAGCCCGCGGACACCGGGGAACCCGCGGACACCGGGGAGCCCGCGGACGCCGGGGAGCATGCGGACGACGCGCAGCCCGCGGACGCCGCACAGCCCTCGAGCACCCCACCGCTCGGGGACACCCAGGTGATCGGTCCGCCCATCGAGGAGGACGCTGTCCCGCCGATGGCTGCACCGGGGCAGCTCCCGGTCACCCCGGCACCGGCACCGGCGGCTGGGACCACCTCCCCGGCCGATGCCTCGACGATCTCCGACGCCCCGGTGGCCGGGTCTGCGGTCGAGGACACCGCCGTCGTCACCCGGGTCGACTCCCCGCCCCCGGCGCCCGAGACCCGCCACGGCGGCGGGGCGCACCCGACGCCGCCGGCCGGGTCCTCGCCCGTCGTCGACCAGGGTGGGCCCGGCGGACCGCCGCCCGCGGACCCCTCCTCCAGCGGGGACGGCGATGGCGGCCCGGCGTGGCGGCGACGTCGGGTGCTGGTCCCGGCGGCCGCGCTCCTCGCCCTGGGCGTCCTCTACGGCGCCGACCTGGCCGTCGCCGGGGGCGACGTGCCCCGCGGGACGGTCGTCGGTGGCGTGGACGTGGGCGGCCTCTCCCCCGCTGCCGCCGCACAGCGGCTGGAGGGCGACCTGGCCCCCAAGGTCGCCGCCGACCACCCGGTGGTGGCCGACGACGTGACCGGCGTGCTGCACCCGGCGACGGCCGGGATCGCCCTGGACGTGCCGGCCACCGTCGACGCCGTCGACGACCAGCCGCTCAACCCGTGGACGCGGCTCACCTCCCTGTTCGGCGACCGCGAGGTCGACGCCGTCCTCACCGGGGACGAGACGGCTCTGGCGGCACAGGTCGACCAGCTGGCCGCCACCGTCGACCGCGCGCCGGTCGACGCCACGATCACCCTCGAGGGCACCGAACCGTCGGTCGTGGAACCGCTCGAGGGCCGCACCCTCGACCGGGCCGGCGCCGCCGACGCGATCACCGAGACGCTGGCCGCAGGTGGTGCGGTCGACGAGCCCATCGAACTGCCGGTCGAGGTGACCGAGGTCCAGGTCCAGGCCGAGGAGGCCGCGCGGGTGCTGGAGGAGACGGTGACCCCGGCGCTCTCCGCGCCGGTCACCGTGGTCGGCCCGGACGGTCCGGAGTCCGTGGAGATCCCCGTAACCGCGATCGCCGCGTCGCTCACGTTCACCCCGCAGGAGGACGGCACCCTCGCCGTCGGCATCGACCCGGCGGCGCTGCAGGCGGAGGTGGGCGAGGACTTCGGCGTCTTCGGCTCCCCCGCCCAGGACGCCCGGTTCGAGGTCTCCGGGGACACGATCAGCATCGTCCCGTCGGTCGACGGCCAGGGCATCAACCCCGTCGAGCTGGCCGACCAGTTGCTCCCCGTGCTCTCCGAGCCGGCTCCGCGCACCGTCACCGGCGTCCTCGGCCCGGTGCCGGCGTCGCTCACCACCGAGCAGGCGCAGGCGCTGGGGATCACCGAGAAGGTGGGCTCCTTCACCACCGAGTTCACCAACCAGGCCAGTGGCACGAACATCCGGGTCGTGGCAGCAGAGGTCGATGGTGCCCTCGTCCGGCCGGGCGAGACCTTCAGCCTCAACGGTTACACGGGTCCCCGCGGCACGGCGCAGGGCTACGTCCCGGCGGCGGTGATCAGCGGCGGTGAGCTGTCGCAGGCTGTGGGCGGTGGGATCAGCCAGTTCGCGACGACGATGTTCAACTCGGTGTTCTTCGCCGGGCTGGAGGACGTGTACCACAAGCCGCACAGCTTCTACATCAGCCGCTACCCGGCCGGACGTGAGGCCACGGTCTACGAGGGCCAGATCGACCTCAAGTGGCGCAACGACACCGACACCGGCATCTACGTCCAGACCGAGTGGACCCCCAGCTCGCTGACGGTCACCTTGTGGGGCACGAAGTACTACGACATCGAGTCGATCAGCAGCGCGCGCCGCAACATCCGGGAACCCGCCGTCCAGGAGAAGGTCGACGACGGCAACTGCATTCCGCAGTCGGGGGCGCGCGGCTTCGACATCACCGTCACCCGGGTCTTCCGGGACCTCGCCAGCAAGGCCGAGCTGCGTCGCGAGGCCTTCGAGACCCGCTACGCGGCCGAGGCGATCATCACCTGCGTGACCCCGCCCGAGCCGCCCGCCGACCCGGCTGCCGACGCGGCGGCGGTGCCGACCACCCCGCCCAGCACCCCGCCGAGCACCCCGCCGTCCGCTCCGGTCGGCTGACGGCGGGGCGGACGCCGACGGATCCGGGTGACCTCGGCCGTGCACACTGGACCCGTGGCCTCCGTCGTCCGTCGCAGCTCACCCGAGCGCGCCGGTGAGCTGGAGGCCGACGCCGCCGAGCCGGCCTCGGCGACCGACGAGCCCACCGAGCAGGAGTCCCGGCCCGCTGCAGAGCCACCCCGCCGTGGGCCGGTCGGCCGGCTGCCGACGCCCCTGCGGATCCCGCTGCAGGTGCTCGGCCGCACGCTGACCAAGGCCTGGAACGACCGGATCCTGGGGCTGTCGGCGGAGGCGGCGTTCTGGCAGATCCTCTCGGTCCCCCCGCTGCTCATCGGGCTGCTGGGCTCCCTGGGCTACCTCAGCTCCTGGATCGGCAAGGACGCGGTGGACCAGATCCGGGAGGAGCTGGTCAGCGCCTCCTCGGAAGCGCTGACCCCCACCGTGGTGAGCGACCTGGTCCAGCCGACGCTGGACGACATCCTCAGCTCCGGCCGGCTGGAGATCGTGAGCATCGGCTTCATGATCTCGCTGTGGGCTGGGTCCTCGGCCACGGCGACGTTCCTCAACACCGTCGTCATCGCCTACGACCAGCGGGACGTGCGGGGCCCGATCAGGACCCGGCTCATGGCGCTGTGGCTGTTCATCGTCGGGCTGGTGCTGGCCGTGCTGACGTTGCCGCTGCTGGTGCTCGGCCGCGGGACGCTGGTCGAGCTCATGCCCGCCGAGTGGCAGGACACCGCCACGCTGCTGGTCAACGCCGTGTACTGGCCGTTGGTGGTCATCGCCCTGGTCCTGGGGCTGACCAGCTTCTACCACGTGATCCTGCCGCGGCGGCTGCCCTGGACCCGACACCTGCTCGGCGGGTGCTTCGCGGTCGCCTTCTTCATGGGCGCGGCCGTGCTGCTGCGCAGCTACGTGGCCGACATCCTCACCGTGGCCCTGCCCTACGGTGCGCTGGCCGCGCCGATCGCCGCGCTGCTGTTCTGCTTCCTGCTCGGGATGTCCCTGCTCCTGGGCGCCGAGCTGAACGCCACCATCGAGGCGTGGTGGCCGGCCCCGCGCCCCCGGCACGACCAGCGTCGGCAGCGCCGGCGGGCGGCGAAGATCGAGCTCGAGGCGCAGAAGCTCGGCCTGCGGTAGCGGGTCGGTCCGCGCAGCACGGCCCTCCTGCTACTTCTTGAGCTGGTTGTAGACCTCCTTGCAGGCCGGGCACACCGGGCTGCCGGGCTTAGGGGTCTTGGTCACCGGGAACACCTCGCCGCACAACGCCTCGACCATCGTCCCCATGACCGCGCTCTCGGCGATCCTGTTCTTCTTGACGTAGTGGAAGACCTCGTTGGCGCTGCCGGTGTCGGACTCGCGGACGTCCGGGCGCTCGAGGATGTCGGCGCTGCTCATGAGCTGCTCCCTCAGTTCTCGGTTCCGGGCCGGGATCCGGCCCGTGACGGACTGCCCACCATGATGGCAGGGTGCCGACCGCCTCCCCCATCAGTCCGTCCGTCCTCTCCCCCGAGGTGGCCGATGCGCTCTCCGCCGGCCGGCCGGTGGTGGCGCTGGAGAGCACGCTGCTGGCGCACGGCCTGCCCCGCCCGGAGAACCGGGCGGCGGCCGACCGGGTCGAGGAGGCCGTCCGCGTCGGCGGGGCCGTCCCGGCCACCATCGCCGTGCTGGACGGCGTGCCCCATGTCGGGCTGACCTCGGCGGAGGTGGACCGGGTGTGCGCCGACCCCGAGCTCGCCAAGCTCGGCGTCCGCGACCTGCCGGTCGCGATGGCGCTGGGACGCAGCGGCGCCACCACCGTCTCCAGCACCGCCCTGCTCGCCGCCCGGGCCGGCATCGGCGTCTTCGCCACCGGCGGGCTCGGCGGGGTGCACCGGCACGCCGCAGACACCTTCGACGAGTCCGCGGACCTGGTGGCGCTGGCCCGCACCTCGCTCGTCGTGGTCTGCGCCGGGGTCAAGTCGATCCTCGACGTCCCGGCGACGCTGGAGCGGCTGGAGTCGCTCTCGGTGACCGTCGTCGGGTGGCGGACGAACCGCTTCCCCGGCTTCTACGTCGCCGACTCCGGCTCCCCGGTCGACTGGTCGGTGGGCACCGCGGGCGAGGCGGCCCGGGTGTTCGCCGCCCGCCGCGGGCTCGCGCCCGGCGCGGTGGTGGTGGCCAACCCGCTCCCGGTCGAGGAGCAACTGGACGCCGAGCTGCACGACCGGGTGATCGCCGAGGCGCTGGCCGCGGCGGACGCCGCCGGGGCGCGCGGCAAGGACGTCACCCCCTTCGTCCTGGGGCACCTGCACGCGGCCAGCGGCGGCGCGAGCCTGGAGGTCAACGTGCGGCTGGTGCTGCGCAACGCCGAACTGGCTGGGCAGATCGCGGCCGAGCTCGCCGCGCTCCCCCGCTGACCCGGGCCGTGACGGCTCCCCCGGTCGTCGTCGTGGGCGACATCTGCACCGACGTCGTCGTCCTCCTGGCCGGTGCACCGGCGCCCGGATCGGACCGGCCGGCGTCGATCGCCACGCGGGGCGGCGGTGCCGCGGCCAACGTGTCCGCGCACCTGGCGGCGCTCGGCACGCCGGTGCTGCTCGCCGGCTGCGTGGGCACCGACGTCGCCGGGGAGTCGCTGTGCCGGGAGCTGGCGGCGTCGGGAGTGGACCTCGCGGTGCGTGCGGTGGACGCGGCGTCGACCGGGACGATCATCAGCCTGGTCGAGCCGGGCGGAGAACGGAGCATGCTGGCCGATCGCGGCGCCAACCTGGCGCTGCGGCCCGCCGACGTGCCCGTCCCCGCACGGGGCGGGCACCTGCACCTGTCGGGGTACACGCTGCTGGACGCCGCTCCGCGCGCCGCCGGGCTGGCGGCGCTGGCGGCGGCGCAGCTCGCCGGCTGCACGACCTCGGTCGACCCGGCCTCGACCGGCCCGCTGACCGGCTACGGGGTCGACCGGTGGCTCACCGACACCGCGACGGTGACGCTGCTGCTGCCCAACGCCGCGGAGGCCCGCCTGCTGACCGGGTGCACGGATCCGGAGGCGGCTGCGCGGGAGCTGGCGGCCCGGTACCCGGTGGTCGTCGTCAGCCTGGGGGCCGACGGTGCGCTGTGGGCGGCCGGCGAGCTGCTGGTGCACCGGCCGGCGCACGCGGTGACGGTCGTGGACACCACGGGCGCCGGTGACGCCCTCACCGCCGGGGTGCTCGCGGCGTGGACGGCCGCGGGCGGGGCTCCCGACCCGGCAGTCGCCCTGGAGGCGGGCCTGGCCCGGGCCGCCACCGTGGTGGGACGGCCCGGCGCCCGCTGACTCACATGTCGATGACGCGGGCCTTGCTGCTGCCGGACTCCAGGATCCGATCGGGCGCCGGCGGCCGGTAGCGGTTCATGTCGATCTTCTTGCGCGGCGGCCGGTCGTTGGCCATGACCACGGCCACCCACGGCAGCACCGTGCCGAGGACGGCGAAGACCGCCATCAGCCAGATGGAGTACGTGTACGTCATCGCGGCGAGGACGAGGCTGATGCCACGGATGGCCATCGTGATCGCGTAGCGCTTCTTGCGAGCGGCGTGCTGGTCGACCTGGCTGGGCTCGGCCTCGGTGATGAGGACCGGCTCGTTGCGGCTGCTGGACTGGCTGGAGGCCACGGACGCCCTTCCCTGGACCGGCCGGGGGAAGGGCGGCGGTGGTCGGCTGGATCGCGCGTCTGGGTGTTTCGACCGGCCCCCGGAGCCCCCGGCTCCTGCGACCCATGGTGCCACTCGATCGTGTGCGATGCAGCGGTCCGGCGAGCCGTCCGTGCGGCGCCTCAGTCGCTGCTGGCCTTCGCGCCGCGGGCCTCCTTCGCGGCCTGTTTGGCGGCCTGCTTGACGCTGCGCACCTCGGCCAGCGACACCGGGTCGGTGATGTCGGCGACCGACCGGCGCGACCCCTCCTGGCCGTAGTCGCCGGCGGCCTCCCGCCAGCCCGGCGGGGTGACGCCGCACTGCTTGCCCAGCAGCGCCAGGAAGATCGCTGCCTTCTGGGCGCCGAACCCGGGCAGCTCCCGCAACCGGCGGAGCAGGGTGGCGCCGTCCGGGACGTCGGCCCACACGGCGTCGGCCCGGCCGTCGTACCGCTCGACCAGCGCCCGGGCGAGCTCCTGGGTGCGGCCGGCCATCGACCCGGGGTAGCGGTGCACCGCCGGCGGGCCGGCGAAGTGCCGCTGGAGCACCTCGGGGTCGCACTCGGCGAGCTGCAGCGCCGACAGCGTCTGCACGCCCATCCGGTCGGCCAGCAGCCGCGGCCCGGCGAAGGCCCGCTCCATCGGGAACTGCTGGTCCAGCAGCATGCCGATCAGCAGCGCGAGCGGGTCGCGGCTGAGCAGCTCGTCGGAGGCGTCGTCCTGGGCGATCCGGATCGTCGGCACGCCTGAGATGGTGCCGTACCCCGGTCCGGGTGCGATCGGCTGCCGCACCGCGGTCCGTCGATGGACGGCGCGCTCGACGGACCCCAGCGGGACGTGACGGCAGTCGGCGCTGGCCGCACCCTTCTCGACTGGCAGGTGTCCCGCCCGCCTAGAGCCCCCGCGACAACCGCTCGAGCAGGCCGTCCAACTGCGCCTCCCGCTCCCGCTCGGTCAACTCTCCCAGCGGGCCCTGCAGGCAGAGCAGAGCGAACCCGTGCACTGCCGCCCAGCAGGTGACGTCGGCGCCGGGACGTCGCGCGGCGGGCAGCACACCGGTCGCGACCAGTTCGTCGAGCACGGTGGAGAGCACTCCGTAGGGGCCCTCCCCCGGCGCGCCGTCCTCCGGCCGGGCGCAGGCGAAGGCCGTGGCGAACAGCCCCGGCTCGGCGAGCGCGAACCGCACGTACTCCCGGCCCACCGCACGCAGCCGCGCGGAAGCCGGCGCACCGCCGTCGTCGTGGGGAAGGTCGGCCAGCCGGTCGCGCATCCTCTGCTCCAGGTCGGCCATGCCTCGCTCGGCGACCTCCGCGAGCAGGTCGTCCCGGTCGGCGAAGTGGCGGTACGCCGCGTTGTGCGAGACCCCGGTGCGGCGGGCGGCGTCGCGCAGCACGACGGCGTCGGCACCTCCGGCGCGCGCCTGGTCGACGGCGGTGTCGATCAGCGCGGCCCGCAGGTTGCCGTGGTGGTAGCGACGTGCGGCGCCGGGCCCTTCGAGCATGTTGACAGTGTCCACCTCCCGTGCTGTGGTGTCCATGTTGCCGGTGTCCACATCGTGTGGCACCCCCCGTCCGCCCGAGGCGCCAACGACAGGAGAACCGCGATGAGCAGGACACCACTCGCCGGCCGGATGACCGCGGACGCACCGCCCGGGACGGTCGCCTTCCTCATCGGCATGCGGATCAACCGACCGTGGAGGATCCGGCAGTGGCTCCCGGTCGCCACGGCGATGCCCCGAATGCTCCAGGAACTGGTCGCGCACCCCGACCTCGGCCTTCTCGCCCACCGCACCTACATCAGCGGGCGCACCGTGCTCACCGTCCAGTACTGGCGCAGCGCCGAAGACCTCGACCGCTACGCCCGCGCTCGGGACCAGGCCCATCTGCCCGCCTGGCGGGAGTTCAACCGGCGGGTCCGAGACAACGGCGACGTCGGCATCTTCCACGAGACCTACGTCCTGGACCGCCACGAGACCGTCTACGTCAACATGCCAGCCGACTTCGGTCTCGGCGGCGCGACCAGCCTGGCGCCTCTGGCCGACCGCGGACAGCGCGCGGCCCACCGGCTGGACCCATCGGTGCCCGACGTCCCCGCCGTCGCGCCCTACTGACCGGCGAGCCATGAGAACCACAGGCGGACCCCGGAGCGCCGGCTCGAGAGGAGCTCCCACGGCCGGGCCCGATCGACCGGCGGGCCTGCGGCACCTCGAACGGTGACGCCCACCCGCCCCGGAGAGTCCCGGCTGTCGAGGACCTCGCTCCGAGCTGCCGCCGACGACTCGGGGCGCGAGCAGCGCGGCCGGCGCGCCTGGTCAGGTCCGCCGCAGGCGGTACCAGTGCGGCGCGGTCCGCTTGAGCGGGCCGGGCATCCCGGTCACGTCGGCGGGCTCCTCGTCCGTGAAGGTCCAGCCGGGAAAGGCCGTCTCGAGGTCACCCCGGCCGGCACCGCGTGGCAGGAGCGGGCGCCGGCCGGGCCGGAAGGCCAGCAGCAGCAGCGTGGCGTCGCGGGTGGCGACGGCGGTGACCCCCTGCCCCATCGCCGTCCGCTGGCCGTCCGTCAAGCCGTGGAAGCACCCGACGTCGAGGAAGAAGGCAACCTCGCCCACCTCGTCCGGATGGAGGTCGGTGACGTCGCCCTCGAGGAACCTGACGTCCAGCCCGTCCTCCGCAGCACTGGCCCGGGCCTGGCGGACTGCGGCACCCACCGCATCGACCCCGGTCACCCGCCACCCGCGCTGGGCGAGCTGGCGGGAGTGGGTGCCGGTCCCGCAGCCGAGGTCCAGCGCGGGCCCGTACGGCGGGGTCCGCTCGGCCTCCTCGCGGTGCACCAGCGCGGTGAACTGGGCTGCGGCGCCCCGTCCCGCGCGTTCCCAGGGGGTGATGCCGAGGCGGTAGGCGAGGGCGTATCCGGTGCTCATGCGGCACCTCTCATCATTTCGGTCCTAGTTGCACTAGGACGAATGCAGGTAGCGTGCTCGCCATGCCGCAGCCTGTCAACCGGCGGTCCTACAGCTCTCCACTTCGGGCCGAGCGGGCGAGGGGCACCCGTCGCCGGGTGATCGCGGTGGCCATCGAGCTCTTCCTCGCCCGGGGCTACGCCGGCACGACCCTCGCCGCGGTGGCCGCCGGGGCCGAGGTGTCGGTCGACACGGTCTTCCACCTGTTCGGGAGCAAGCGCGGGCTGCTGCAAGCGGCGATGGACACCGTGATCGGTGGCGACGACGCCGACGTCCCCCTGCTGGAGCGGCCTGATCCCCAGACGATGCGGGCCGAGACCGACCCGCGCCGGCAGATCGCGCTGTTCGCCCACGGCATCCTGGGCCAGCTCGAACGGATCGCCCCGGTCGACGCCATGCTGCGCAGCGCGGCGGCCGTCGACGACGACGTCGCCGCGCTGCGGGTGGACCTGCACCAACGCCAGCGGCGACAGGCCATGACGACCATCGCGGGCTGGATCGCGTCGAACAGCCCCCTGCGGGACGGGATGCCGGTCGAGGAGGCAGCCGCCGTCCTGTGGACGCTCACCAGCCCCGAGCTGCACCACATGTTCCGGGTCGACTGCGGCTGGCCACCGGACCGGTACGAACGCTGGCTGCGGACCACCCTGGAGGACAGCCTGCTGGCCTGAGGCCCCGGCAACGGGCGGCCGGCGATCACCAGCACCGGCGTCGTCGTCGCGCCGTTCTCGGCCATCACCACCACGGGCCAAGCCGGAGCTGACCGACCGGACGCAGGCGGGCGAGCCCCGCCCACGAGGTCGGCCTGCTCGAGGCGTGACCGTGCGCGCCCGCTCAGCGCCACACCCGGATGCGGCGTTTCTTGACTTGTTCAAGGAAGGCAGGCCAGGATCGCCTCGTGCCCGACGCCGCCCCGCTCGAACGAGACCTGCGCGCCGTCGGTCTCCGGGTCACCCGCCCGCGTCTGGCAGTCCTGGACGCCGTGCACGCCCACCCGCACCTGGACACCGACGCCCTCATCGACGCCGCGCGCACCCGCCTGGACGCGGTGTCCCACCAGGCGGTCTACGACGTCCTGCGGGTGCTCACCGACCGCGGCCTCGTCCGGCGCATCCAGCCACAGGGATCGGTCGCCCGCTACGAGGCGCGCGTCGGCGACAACCACCACCACCTGGTCTGCCGGGACTGCGGGGTGATCGCCGACGTCGACTGCGCCACCGGTGCGGCGCCGTGCCTCACGCCGTCCGGTGACGCCCCACCCGACTTCGTCGTCGACGAAGCCGAGGTCATCTACTGGGGCCGGTGCCGCTCCTGCGCCACCGCATCGGCCGCCCCGTCCACCACCGACCGTCCCGCAGAGAGAGGCAACCCGTGACCGAGTACGACAAGTCCCAGATCAGCACGGCCGACCACGACAAGACCGAGGTCGCCAAGACCCAGTCGGAGAGCACCAGCGAGAGCGAGAACCCGGCGATCAAGGCGCCGGAGCCGGTCACCAACGGGCGCCCCCGCACCAGCCGCGACTGGTGGCCCAACCAGGTCGACGTCCAGGTGCTGAACAAGACGTCCAAGGACTCCGACCCGCTGGGCCTGGACTTCGACTACAAGGCCGCCGTCGCCACGCTCGACGTCGAGGCGGTCAAGCGCGACGTCGTCGAGGTCATGCGCACCTCGCAGGACTGGTGGCCGGCGGACTGGGGCCACTACGGCCCGCTGTTCATCCGGATGTCCTGGCACGCCGCCGGCACCTACCGCATCGCCGACGGCCGCGGTGGCGGTGGCGAGGGCGGGCAGCGCTTCGCCCCGCTGAACAGCTGGCCGGACAACGCCAACCTGGACAAGGCCCGCCGGCTGCTGCTGCCGGTCAAGCAGAAGTACGGCCGCACGCTCTCCTGGGCCGACCTGCTGGTGCTCGCCGGCAACGTCGCGCACGACGACATGGGGCTGAAGACCTTCGGCTTCGCCTTCGGCCGCGCCGACAACTGGCAGCCCGGTGAGGTCTTCTGGGGCCCGGAGGACACCTGGCTCGGCGACGAGCGCTACGCCGACAACGCCCCGCTGGACCTGGACGACGGCCACCTCGCCGCCGTCACCATGGGCTTGATCTACGTCAACCCGGAGGGTCCGCAGGGCAAGCCGGACCCGCTGGCGTCCGCCCACGACATCCGCGTCACCTTCAGCCGGATGGGCATGAACGACGAGGAGACCGTCGCGCTGATCGCCGGCGGCCACACCTTCGGCAAGACGCACGGCGCGGGCAACCCCGAGCTGGTCGGCCCGGAGCCCGAGGGCTGCCCGGTGCACGGCAACGGCATCGGCTGGGTCAGCCAGTACGGCACCGGCAAGGGCGCCGACACCATCACCAGCGGCCTCGAGGGTGCGTGGACCCCGACGCCGACGACGTGGGACAACACCTACTTCGAGATGCTGTTCAGCTACGACTGGGAGCTCACCGAGAGCCCGGCCGGCGCCAAGCAGTGGAAGCCGAAGAACCCCGAGGCGCAGGAGCTCGTCCCCGACGCGCACATCGAGGGCAAGAAGTCTGCTCCGATGATGGCGACCACCGACCTCGCTCTCATGGCCGACCCCGGGTTCCGCGAGATCTCCGAGCGGTTCTACGCCGACCCGGAGCACTTCGCCGACGCCTACGCCCGGGCCTGGTTCAAGCTGCTGCACCGCGACATGGGCCCGAAGAGCCGCTACGTCGGCCCCGACGTGCCGGCCGAGGAGCTCATCTGGCAGGACCCGGTCCCGGCCGTCGACCACGAGCTCGTGGGCGAGACCGAGATCGCCGACCTCAAGGCCCGCCTGCTCGCCTCGGGGCTGACCGTGTCGCAACTGGTGCACACCTCCTGGTCGGCGGCGGCGTCCTACCGCGGCACCGACAAGCGCGGTGGGGCCAACGGTGCGCGGCTCCGCCTGGAGCCGCAGGTCAACTGGGCCGCCAACCAGGGCGTCACCGACGTGCTGCCGGTGCTGGAGCAGGTGAAGAGCGACTTCGAGCAGCAGACCGGCAAGCGGGTCTCGCTGGCCGACCTGATCGTGCTCGGTGGCACCGCGGCGGTGGAGAAGGCCGCGGCCGACGCCGGCGTGCGGCTCACCGTCCCGTTCTCCCCGGGTCGCACCGACGCCAGCCAGGAGCAGACCGACGTCGAGAACTTCCGCTGGCTGGAGCCACGGGCCGACGGCTTCCGCAACCACCTCCAGCCCGGCAGCAAGCTCCAGCCGGAGACGCTGCTGATCGACCGCGCCTACATGCTCGAGCTGACCGCGCGGGAGATGGTGGTGCTCCTCGGCGGCCTGCGGGTGCTCGGGGCCAACACCGGCGGTGTGCAGCACGGCGTCTTCACCGACCGGCCGGGCGTCCTGTCGCAGGACTTCTTCCGCAACCTGCTGGACCTGGGCGTCCAGTGGCGCACCTCGGTGGCCGACGAGGACGTCTACGAGGGCCTGGACGCCGACGGGAACGTCGTCCGCACGGCGACCGCTGTGGACCTGGTGCTCAACTCCAACTCCATCCTGCGCGGCATCGTCGAGGTCTACTCGGGCGACGACATGCAGGAGAAGTTCGCCCAGGACTTCGCCGCTGCCTGGGTGAAGGTCATGGAGCTCGACCGCTACGACCTGCGGTAGTCATCCCCACCCGGCCGCCCCGGTCCGCCTCGTGCGGGCCGGGGCGTCCGCGCAGGTGCGGGGCCGATCTCGGTCAGCTCGGCCCCGCGAGCCACGGACGTCAGTCGTCGTCGTTCTCGACGGCGGTGACGGTGAGGTCCCGGTCGAGGGCCACCTCGGCGACCGTGCCGTCGTCGAGCTGCACCTCGGCCTCGTAAGCGGCGTCGCCGTCGTCGGCGATCTCGACCTCGGTGACCGTGCCGCCACCGGCCGCCTCCAGGGCAGCAGCGGCGGCCTCGTCACGATCGCGGCCGGTGACCTGCTCGTCCTGCTCAGCGGAGTCGTCGCCATCGGCCTCATCGCCGTCGCGCTCGTCGCCGTCGCGCTCGTCGCCGAGCACGGTGAAGTCCTCGTCGAGGTGGACGTCGACCTCTCCGCCGTCCCCGAGGGTGACCTCGACCTCGTAGTGGCCCTCCTCGTCACCGACCTCGCTGTCGGTGACCGCACCTCCGCCGACGTGGGCGAGCGCTGCCTCACTGGCCTGCTCGAGGGCGTCGCCGGTGAGGGCGACGTCCGGGCGGTCGTCCCCGTCGCCGGCGTCGACGGCCAGGGCGACGCCGCCGCCGCCGACCAGCAGCGCCAGGCCTGCGCCGCCGCCGATGATCCACCGGGTGCTGTTCTTCATGTCTCCTCCTGGGGTCTGTGGCAGCCCCTCCTCGGGGGCATGGCCCGAGTGTCGACCGGACCAGCTGAGGCGACCCTGAGAGCGGACCAGCCCTCTCAGCTGGTTCTCAGCACCGACGTGGCAGAACAGGGACCAGCCGGCGAGGAGGGTGGACGTGCGGGTACTGGTGGTGGAGGACGAGGTGAACCTGGCGGCCGCCGTGGCCCGGGGGCTGCGCGCCGAGGGATTCGGCGTCGATGTCGCCGGCGACGGGGTGACGGGTCTGGAGCGCGCGCTGAGCGGCGGCCACGCGGCGATCGTGCTGGACATCATGCTGCCGGGTCGTTCCGGGTACGACGTGCTGCGTGAGCTGCGGGCACGCCAGGTGTGGACACCGGTGCTGATGCTCACCGCGAAGGACGGCGAGTACGACATCGCCGATGCGCTCGACCTGGGCGCCGACGACTACCTGACGAAGCCCTTCTCCTTCGTCGTGCTGGTGGCCCGGCTGCGTGCGCTGGCTCGTCGTGCTGCCCCGGAGCGACCGGCGCAGCTGGCCGTGGCGGACCTGGTCCTCGACCCTGCCGCGCACAAGGCGTGGCGCGGGGACACCGAGGTGGCGCTGACCGCCCGGGAGTTCGCCTTGCTGGCGCACCTCATGAGGCGGGCAGGCGACGCGGTGTCCAAGTCGGAGCTGCTGACCGACGTGTGGGACGAGAACTTCGCCGGCGACCCGAACATCGTCGAGGTGTACATCGGCTACCTGCGGCGGAAGATCGACGTCCCGTTCGGGCGCAAGGCCATCGAGACCGTCCGCGGCGTCGGCTACCGCATCGACACCGCCGGCGGATGAGCGTCCGACGGACGGCCGGCCTGGCCGGGTGGGCACGGCGACGCTCGCTGCGTGCACGGTTGACCGCAGCGGCGGTGGCGGTCGTCGCCGCTGCCCTCTCGCTGTCCGCGGTGCTGCTGGTCATCCGAGTGGAGTCGGCGCTGGTGGCGGGCGTCGACGCCGCCGCGCGCGACCGGGCCGAGCGCGTCGCCACAGCGATCGACTCCGGCCGGTCGGCTGCGTCGGTGCTCACCGCGGACGTCGTCGTCGACGACGACGAGGTCGTCCAGGTGCTCGACGGGGACCGAGCCGTGCTGGCCTCCTCCGTCGGACGCCCGGGTGGGCGCCCCCTGCTGACGGCTCCGGCGGGCACCGGCCCGGAGGCGGTCACCCTGGACGGACTGGCCCTGCCCGGCGAGCAGGACGAGCCGTACCGCGTGCTCAGCCTCCCGGTCCGCGCACCGGACGGGCAGCGGGTCCTCGTCCAGGTCGGGTTGCCGCTGGACGATGCCGAGGACAGCGTCGAGGAGCTGACCTCGGCACTCACCGTGGGCGTACCGGCGGTGGTCGCCGTCCTCGCCGTCCTGACCTGGCTGCTGGCCGGGCGGGCGCTGCGCCCGGTGGAGGCGCTGCGTCGGGAGGCCGCCGACATCCCCGGCGACGCACTCGATCGACGGCTCGCCGTCCCCGCCGGCGGCGACGAGCTCGCCCGGCTGGCCATCACCTTCAACGCGCTGCTCGGTCGGGCGGAGGACGCGACCCGACGGCAGCGGGAGTTCGTCGCCGACGCCGCCCACGAGATCCGGAGTCCGCTGGCCTCCCTGCGCACCCAGCTGGAGGTCGCCGCACTGCACGACGACCCGTCGTGGCGGGAGCAGCTCCCCGCGCTGACCGAGGACGCGCAGCGCCTGTCCCGGCTGGTCGACGACCTCCTCCGGCTCGCCCGGATCGACGCCCGCGTCCCGCTCGCCCGCGACGAGGTCGACCTCGACGACCTCGTGCTGGAGACGGCGGAGCGCATCCGTCGGCACACCATGCGGCACGTGGACACGTCCGCGGTCTCCGCTGCCCGGGTCACCGGAGACCGGGCAGCGCTCGCGCGCGTCGTGCAGAACCTGCTCGACAACGCGCTGAGACATGCCCGCACCACCGTGTCCGTCTCCCTGATCGCGACCGACCAGGCGCTGCTCACCGTCCGCGACGACGGTCCGGGCATCCCCGTCGACCAGCGCGAACGGGTGTTCGACCGGTTCACCCGCCTCGACGACGCCCGCAGTCGCGACCTCGGCGGGACCGGACTCGGGCTGGCGATCGTCCGCGACGTCGTCCGGCAGCACGGCGGCGACGTCGTCGTCGAGGACGCCGCCCCGGGCGCCCGGCTGGTCGTCCGACTCCCGCTCACCGGCTGACCGGACCGGACCGCGCGGCATCGTCGGGGTCTGCTCGGCCGATGACGCCCCAGGGCTGTCGGTGCGGGACCTCGTCACCGCCGGGGTCGAGGTGAGGGGAGCCGAACCGCTCCGACCTGCGGTGCCACCCACCCGTACGCCCCCGGCCCGCGTCGTGCGGGCCGGGGCGTCCGGGCGTTCACGGGCAGGTGCCCCGGCCCCTCACCACTCCAGGACCACGTCGAACGTCTGCCCGCCGTCGACGGACTCGACGAGGGCCTCGGCGGTGGCCACGACGACCCGCGGGACGCCGTCCCCGGTGACCGCGAGCGTCACCGCCTGCGGGGCGGAGCCCAGCGCAGCTCCCTGGTCCCAGGTGTGGCCGCCGTCGGTGCTGGTCCAGACGACCCCGGAGGGGTCCACCCCGGCGACCTCGGCGGCCGTCTCGGCCCAGTCGACCACCTGGAGGAGCGGGGCGTCGTCCACCAGGGCCCATGTCCGGCCACCGTCGGTGGAACGGAGCAGCCCCTGGGCCGTCGTGGCGAGCACCCGTTCCCCGGTCGGGGACGCCGTGAGCGTGTGGGGCTCGGCCGGGATGGCCACCTCCTCCCACGTCGTGCCGTCGCTGCTGCGCACGAGCGTGCCGTCGTAGCCCAGGACGCCGGCGGCGCTGGTGGTGAGGGCGTGGAAGTCCGACCGGCCCTGCCGGGACACCGGGCTCCAGGTCCGCCCGCCGTCGGTCGACTCGATCAGCCCCATGGGCTGGGGGAGGTCGACGCGCAGGCCGGGATGGCCGGAGGCGAGGAAGTGCCCGGGCCCGGAGACCGTGAACCCCATCAGGTCCATGACCGGGCTGACCAGCGCAGCCGCTCCCCCGTCGGCCACCTCGAACAGGCCCTCGTGCGTCGCGACGAACAGGGTGTCGTCGGCCGGGTCGATCCCCACTCCGTGCACGTGGCTGATCCCCGGGGTCGACGTCGCCGGACTCGGCGGAGCCGCGCCCGACTCCGGCGTCCCCGACGTACAGGCGGCCAGCAGCACCGCGACGGGCAGCAGGACGGCGGACGCGCCCCGTCGGCGGGGGCCGAGGACGGCGTGCGGCTGGGCAGGTGGTGTCACAGATGTGCTCCTTCTTCGTGGTCCACGAGGTGACTCAGGTCAGCCGTCCAGCTCGGTGAGCAGCTGCTCCATCTCCTCGATCTCCTGCCTCTGCGTGTCGCTGATCGAGCGCGCGAGGTCGACGACCTCGGGGGCGCGACCGTGCTGGACCTCCGTCTGCGCCATCTCGACGGCGCCCTCGTGGTGCTCGACCATGGCCTCGAGCCACCTGCGGTCGAAGTCCGGACCGGCGGCGGGCATCTGCTCCATCCCCATGCCGCTGCCCATGGCCTCGGACCCGTGGTCCATGCCGCCCATGCCGCCCATGTGGCCGGACTCCGGGAGGGCTTCGCCCCAGTCCTCGAGCCAGCCGGTCATGAGGTCGATCTCCGGGCCCTGCGCTGCCTCGATGCGCTCCGCCAGGGCGACGACCCGGGAGTCCGAGGCGCGGTCGACGGCTACCTCGGCCATCATCAGCGCTCCTTCGTGGTGCGGGATCATCCCCTGGGCGAACGCGACATCGGCGTCGTTGTGCGCAGCGACCCCGGCGACGGGGTCCTCGACGGTCGACGTGTCGCCGGCGGCCGACGGGCCGATCGTGTCCGAGCAGCCGGCGAGGACGACGGCGGCGGCCGCCAGCCCACCGGCGAGGCGGGTGAGTCGAGCGTTGGTGCGGGTCATGCGGGTCTCCTGTCTGGGGATCTCGGGCATGCGTGCAGGACCCCGGAGCAACGTGGGCTGTCGGGGTGGGCGCAGCAGTTCGGCCTAGATCCGCAGGAGACAGAGCACGGAGAGATCCGGTGGTCGCGGCTGCCGCGACCACCCGGTGGTCCAGCGCGGAGAGCTGAGCGACCCGCGGACGAGCCGGACCACCGTGCCGCGGAGCCGGACCAGTGTCCCCGCGACCGTCAGCCCCGCCAGCAGGACGGCGAGGCAGACAGCCAGGGCGTGCCCGTCGTGCCACGAGTCGAGCGAGCCGGTGGCACCGGCCTCACCAGCCCCCTGCGGGGCCGCGGAGTGGTGGCCGGGCAGCGCAGCGACGACGGCGACCTGGCCCACCGGCGCCGGGACGTCGACCGAGGCGGTCAGCGCGTGCGCGACGGACGCGTGCTCCAGAGCCGGGTCCACCGCCATGCACTGCACCCCGTGCACGCCGAAGACGGCTGCGAGCAGCAGCAGCGCCGTCCAGACCCGTGGCACTCCGACCACCTCCCCCACCTGACGGTACGACGCCACGCCGCACGTGCCGATCAGGCCTGCCGACGGCCGTACGGAGGCCCGTCACCCTCTCCCGGGAGGGTTGCCGGCGGCTCGTTTGCCCGGACGTCCGTACGGGCACGCGGGCATGCGTACAGATCCCCTCCCTACGACGACAGGACGGAGACCCGGACATGGCGACACAGAAGGACGTCGAGGGCAGCGAACAGGAGAACGAGAACGGCGGCGGGATGTCGCACCAGACGAAGATGTACCTGCGCTTCGCCGCCATGATCACCACGGCCATGGTCGTCATGTACTGGACGATGTTCGCCTCCACCTGGGAGTGGAGCCACATCCAGTTCAGCGAGAGCCGCGTGTTCATGGCGGTCACCATGGGCGGGACCATGGGGCTGGTCATGCTGGCCTGGATGCTCAACATGTACAAGGACATGAAGGGCAACATCGCGATCGTGGCGGTGAGCCTGCTGCTGCTGGGCGGCGGCATCGCCCTCGACCGCAGCCAGGTCACCGTGGACGACGTGGACTGGATGCAGGCGATGATCCCGCACCACTCCATGGCCATCACCCGCTCCGAGCGCGCCGACATCGACGACATCCGCGTGTGCCAGCTCGCCGTCGACATCATCGTCGCCCAGGAGAAGGAGATCGCCGAGATGGAGTGGCTGATCGAGGACATCGAGGAGAACGGCGTGGCCGAGACGGTCGAAGAGGCACTGGCCCGACCCGTCCCCGAGTTCGACGGCTCAGCCCTGCGCGACTGCCCCGATCTCCCCACCTCGGGGACCGACCAGCCCTGATCGGCCCTGGAGCCCGACCCGGGACCGGCCTAGAGGGCCAGCAGCAGGGCCGTGAAGCCGATGCACGCGCCACCGAGCACGGGGAAGTGGGCTCCTCCCGACCCCGGCAGCTGCTGCTTGAGGCTGGTCAGGACGATCGATCCGGCCAGCAGCGCGGAGAAGACGCGCACCACCGCATCGCCCAGGTCGACCGTGGCGCCGATCCCCCACCCCGCCAGGACAGCTGCGGCCAGGACCCACCGGCCCAGCCGGTCGTAGGCACGCGGGTCCTGATCCCGTAGCGCGATCTCCCCGGTGAGGTACCGGGCGGACAGGGCGACCGTGTAGAGGGCCAGCTCCGTCGGCCCGGGGCGCACCTGGTGCACCAGCAGGTAGCCGACGACGAGGTTGAACACCACGTACAGCGCGCCGCTCGCCCAGAACGGCCACGGGGTCGGCACGCGGCCCCGCTGCCGCTGCTCCCGGGCATCCTGGTCCTGGGCCCAGTCGAGCACCGCGTAGTACAGCAGCAGGCCGGCCAGGGCGACGAGGAACGGGTGACCGGCCAGCAGCCCGAGCAGCCCCTGGGACGCACCGGCGGCGGGTTGCGCCAGGTCGGGGAGCAGGCGGGCGAAGACGTAGGCGATCGCCAGCCCGCCGGCGAGCGACTGGAACCGAGCCGACCGGGGAGACACCCGCCGGCGCACCCTCGGCACGAGCAGCTGCACCAGCACCAATGCGCCGGCGGCCGCGAGGGCGGCGAGCGGCACACCGCTCCCGGTCGCCTGGGCAGCGGTCAGCATCGGGTGCGGCTCGCTCGGACGTGCGGACGGGTCCCGCCCGGTCCGGGCACCGCGGGGACGGCGCGGAACTCGGGCACGCCGGCAGTGTGCCGCACGCAGGACGTGCGCCTCGCACACGTCCCCGCGCGGCTGCCGGCCGCCGGGGCCTCCCGGGCCGGGCTCAGCCGGCGGGGATGGTCGGAGCAGGCCGGGAGCCTGTCACCCAGCGGTCCCGGCCCACCGGCCTAGATCCCGCCGCCCGAGCGGTGGTAGTGCAGGACGTCGTCGCGCCAGCCGCCCTGCCCCTGCCCGACGTCGGCGAAGTCCGCGACGAACTCGATGCCGCACCGGTGGAAGAGCCCGCGGCGGACGGGGTCCACCCCCACCTCGAGCGCGCCCTTGACGCGGTCCGGGCTGCGCAGGGAGGCGCGGGTCGCCCACACGTTGAACGCCAGGACCCCGGCGATCCCCACCAGGACGACGGCGATCGCGAGCGCATCGGAGGCGCCGGTGCTGCCGAGGACGATCTGCGCCGTCTCCTCGCCGAAGCCGTGCCACACGACGAGCGCCACGTGGACGAGGAAGAAGGCGACGAAGGCGACCAGGCCCAGGAAGTGCAGGCTCCGGACCGCCTGCCGCCCACCGAACAACCGCGGCAGCCACGGGAACCGGCCGCTGATCCCCGGGGACATGAGGAAACCGGTGAGGATCTGGAACGGGGCCAGGACGAAGACGACGCCGAAGTAGGCCAGCTGCTGGAGGCCGTTGAACAGGCCCTCGTGCTCAGGCAGCTCCAGGCGGAGGTAGGCGGTCAGTGCGGCCCAGGCGTCGGGGAAGACCTCCCAGCTCGTCGGCACCAGCCGGCGCCACTGCGGCGTCACGACCAGCAGGACGACGTAGAGGGCGCCGACCACGATCCACCCGGTCACCGACCAGAAGTGCCAGTGCCGGCCCAGCCCCAGGTTGTTCCGCCCGGGCAGCGAGATCCACGGCGAGTACGGCTGGATCTCGTCCTCGGCGGTCCACAGCTCCCGCTCCGGCATCCGCTCGCGCGTGAAGCGGATCCACTCCCTCCCGGGCCGGGCCGGCAGTCGTCGTTCCAGTACAGCTTGGGGTGCGCGCCGATGATCTCGATGCCACTCCGGACGAGCAGGACGAAGAAGAAGAAGTGGACGGCGTGTGCCAGCCGGACCCACGAGGGGAATCCGAGGTCTGCGGTGTCCATTCCGGTGACTCCAGAGGTCGGGGTCGGGGCCTGCACAGAGCAAGGACGACCTCAACAGCGCGATGCCGACCAGGAGGACCACCAGCCCGGGGGGGGCCGTGGACCAGTCCCGGGGCCGTGCTCTGCTGCTCGATGAGCCGGTCGACCAGGATCCGGCGGAACGGTTCACGAGCGGCCCCCTCTGGATGCGCCCGCGGCGTCACCCAGGCCCACCGGGCGGAAACGGCCGGATCGGTGGGCGAGACTCCGGCAGCCACCCGTCGAACGCGCGTGGCGCAGCCGGCTAGTGCGTCCCGCTCTCGTTCGCCGCCCCCTTGCGGCGGTGCAGGGTCAGGCTCAGGACGGCCACCACCAAGGCGCCGACGGCGAGCCCGAGGAGGGCGCTGCCCAGGGTGTTGACCAGCCACCCCACGACCGACCCGAGGGCCCCGGCCGCCTCCGCAGCCGCCTCCTCCAGGTGGTGCACGGCGTCGTAGAGGAACGTCAGGCCCAGCTCGTCGGTGCCGACCAGCAGGATGTGCCCACCGACCCACAGCATCGCGGCGGTCCCGACCACGGTCAGCGCGCTGAGCAGCTTCGGCATGCCCTTGACCAGCGCGCGGCCGAACCGGGCCACGCCACTGCTGGAACGCTGAGCCAGGTGCAGCCCCACGTCGTCCATCTTCACGATGAGGCCGACGACGCCGTACACCAGCACGGTGATCCCCAGTGCGACGACCGCCAGGATGACCGCCCGGGACCAGAAGCCCTGGTCGACCACCTCGTTCAGCGAGATCACCATGATCTCGGCGGACAGGATGAAGTCGGTGCGGACGGCTCCGGACACGATGGTCTTCTCGTCCGGCAGCGCGTCCTCCACCGTGGCGTGGCTCTCCTCGTGCGGCCTCAGCCGGTGCCAGATCTTCTCCGCGCCCTCGTAGCAGAGGTAGGCGCCACCGACCATCAGGATCGGGGTGAGGAGGACGGGCAGGAACTGGCTGAGCAGCAGCACCGCGGGCAGGATGATCAGCAGCTTGTTGCGCAGCGACCCGAGGGCGATCTTCCGGATGATCGGCAGCTCGCGGTCGGCGTTCAGGCCGTGCACGTACTGCGGGGTGACCGCGGTGTCGTCCACGACGACCCCGGCGGCCTTCATGCTGGCGCGCCCGGCGGCCGCCCCGATGTCGTCGATCGAGGCGGCCGCGGCGCGCGCCAGCACGGCCACGTCGTCGAGGAGAGCTACGAGTCCACCCGCCACGGGAGGTCCTTCCGGTCGGTCAGCACGCACGTGCCGTCTGGTTCGTCATGGTGGCTGGTCCGGCGGCACCGCGCACGGGTGCCGGCGCTCCGGGCCGCAAGGAGTGTGGGGCACGCGCCCCCGGCAGCCCAGCCGACGCTCGGCACACCCCCGCCCCGGTCGGGGCGGGCCGTCGGTCAGGATCGTGCCGTGCGTGCGGTGGTGACCCGGGTCAGCCAGGCGTCGGTGACGGTGGACGGCGAGGTCGTCGGCGCCATCGGCACAGGCCTGTTGGCCCTGGTCGGGGTCGGTCGGGACGACGGCGCCGACCGGGCACGGGCACTGGCCAGGAAGTTGTACGAGCTCCGGGTGTTCCCCACCGACGACGGAGCACGCTCGGTGGGCGACCTGGGCCTGCCGGTGCTCGTGGTCAGCCAGTTCACCCTCTACGCCGACACCCGCAAGGGCCGCCGTCCGTCCTGGGCGGACGCCGCCCCGGGCGAGCTGGCCGAGCCGCTGGTGGAGGAGGTCGTGGCCGACCTGCGCCGGCGCGGCACTGAGGTCGCCACCGGGCGGTTCGGGGCGCGGATGGCGGTCGCCTCGGTGAACGAGGGCCCGATGACCTTGCAGTTGGACGTCTAGCCCCGGCCTCGGCGGGTACGACTGCGTCGTCACCCGCTCGCGGAGCGCCCCACCTGGACGTTCCCTGTGAGTTGGTCCGCCTCGGAACACCGACCCACCCGGGTCCGTTGCACACGATGTACCACACGGACAGAACGGCTGGAGAGCCACCCGGTGACCCCGGGCCGACGCTCCGACCTCGACCGGGGTGCACCGCACATCGACGACGCGGCGCATCCGGACCCCGAAGCAAGGACGAAGACTCATCGTGACCGTGCTGCAGTCCTCCCCCACCGACACCCTCGAGGTGCGCTCCCCGCGCCGTGCCCCGGACACCAGCGGCCTGGTGTCGACGGACCTGGTGCGCGTCTACCTCAACACCATCGGCAAGACCGCGCTGCTGACCGCCGAGCAGGAGGTCGAGCTGGCCAAGCGGATCGAGGCCGGCCTTTACGCCGACCGCCTGCTGACCGAGCGGCAGCTGACGCCCGCGCTCAAGCGTGACTACAAGCTGCTGGCCGCGGACGGCAAGTCGGCCAAGGCCCACCTGCTCGAGGCGAACCTGCGCCTGGTCGTCTCGGTGGCCAAGCGCTACACCGGCCACGGCATGACGTTCCTGGACCTGATCCAGGAGGGCAACGTCGGGCTGATCCGGGCCGTCGAGAAGTTCGACTACACCAAGGGCTTCAAGTTCTCGACCTACGCCACGTGGTGGATCCGCCAGGCCATCACCCGGGCCATGGCCGACTCCGGTCGGACGATCCGGCTGCCCGTCCACCTGGCCGAGCAGGTCAACAAGGTCGTGCGCACCCGCCGCCGGATCCACCAGGAGCTGGAGCGGGAGCCCACCGCCGAGGAGCTCGGCCTCGAGCTCGACCTGACGCCCGAGCGGATCACCGAGCTGCTGGAGTACTCCCGCGACCTGGTCTCCCTCGACCAGACCGTCGGCGCCGACGAGGAGTCCCGGCTCGGTGACTTCATCGAGGACGCCGATGCCGCCGTGGCCGAGGACGCCGTGGCCTTCCAGATGATGAAGGGCGACGTGCGCAACGTCCTGCAGACCCTGGAGGACCGCGAGCGGGACGTCGTCATCATGCGGTTCGGCCTGGACGGCGAGCAGCCGCGGACGCTGGAGCAGATCGGCAAGCGGTTCGGTCTCTCCCGCGAGCGGGTGCGTCAGATCGAGCGCGAGACGATGACCAAGCTGCGCGCCCCCCAGCGCGCCGACGCCCTCCGGGACTACCTCGGCTGACGTCCCGACCGAACGGCTGAGAGCCCGCCACCCCATCGGGGTGGCGGGCTCTCGTCGTCACATGCCCGGGGCCTCACACGCCGGGACGGAACATGCGGCGGGGGCCGGCGTCGATGCGTGCCGGCGGCCGGCCGATCCGGACCGTGGCGCCGGCGACCACCAGCGACCGGCCGCCGTGCCAGGCGTCCGCGGGGCCGACGATCACCGGCTCCAGGGTCAGGGACAGCACCTCGGGAAGGTCGTCGCCGAGCCGGGCGACCCGCAGCAGCAGGTCCTCCAGCGCAGCGGTGTCGACCGGGGCGCTCCCCCGGTAGCCGTTCAGCAGCGGCCAGGCCCGGGGCTCGCGGACCAGCTCGGCGGCGTCCAGGTCGGTCAGCGGCAGGGTGCGGTAGGCCCGGTCGCCGAGCAGGTCGGTGGCGACGCCGCCCACCCCGAAGCTCACCAGTGCGCCGAAGGACGGGTCATCGACGATGTCCACCACGGTGGCCACCCCCGGCGCCGACTGCTCCTGGACGATGACCGGGTCGCCGGCCGGGATGGCGGCGAACGCGCTGCGCACGTCCTCGGCGTCGGCCAGGTCGAACCGCATGCCGCCGAGGTCCCGGCGGTCCCGCAGCCACGGTGCCGTCGACTTCAGCACGACGGGGTAGCCGATCTCCTCGGCGGCGGCGACGGCTGCCTCGGCGTCCTCGACCCGGCGGGTCCCGAGCATCGGCACGCCGTAGGCGCCCAGCAGCGCCATCGTCTCCTCGTCGGAGAGGGCACGGCCCTCCGGCGCCGCGGCGAGCGTGGACTCGACCACCTCCCGGGCGGCGCCCTCGTCGATGCCGCCCAGCTCCGGCACGACGCCGAGAGGGCGCCGCCGCCAGCGGGCGTACTCGCTGATCTTGGCCAGCGCCATGACGGCGCGTTCCGGGGTGGAGAACGACGGCACCGAGCCGCGGCCGGGCATGCCGTGCTCGTCCCGGACGACCAGCTCGGCGGGGATCCCCTCGGTGGACAGGAAGTTGGCCACCAGCGGCTTCTCCGCCGTGCGGGAGACCTCGCGGAGCACCCGGCCGAAGGGCTGCTCCCCCTGCAGCAGCGGCGGCAGGAAGACCGCGACGACCGAGTCCACGCCCTCGTCGTCCAGCGCGGCCTGCAGCGCGGCGCGGAAGTCCTCCGGCGCGGCCTGGGTGCCGATGTCGACCGGCCGCTCGTGGGCCAGCTCCAGCCCCTGCTCCAGGACGGCGTCGGCGACGAGCACTCCCATGGCGGTGGAGTTGCCGACGATGGCCACCCGTTCACCGGCCGGCAGCGGCTGGTGCGCGAGCAGGGTCCCGACGTCGAAGAGCTGGGCCAGCGTCTCGACCCGGATCACCCCGGCGGAGGCGAACAGCGCGGCCACCGACTGCTCGGGGACGGCGACGCTGGTGCCGGCCAGCCCGGCGGTCATGCTCACGTGCCGGCCGCTCTTGACGGCCACCACCGGCTTGGTGCGGCCGACCCCGCGCGCGAGCCGGGCGAACTTGCGGGGGTTGCCGAAGCTCTCCAGGTGCAGCAGCACGACCTCGGTGCCGGGGTCGCTGGCCCAGTACTGGAGCATGTCGTTGCCGCTGACGTCGGCCCGGTTGCCCGCGGAGACGAAGCTGGACAGCCCGATCCCCCTGGCGCGGGCCCGCTCCAGCAGCGCGACGCCGAGCGCCCCGGACTGGGCGAAGAAGCCCACCCGCCCCCGGCCGGGCACGTCAGGGGCCAGGCTGGCGTTGAGCCGCACGGCCGGGTCGGTGTTCACGATGCCCAGGCAGTTGGGGCCGACCACCCGCATCCCGGACGCCCGGGCCGAGGCCACCAGGGCCCGTTCGGCGGCCCGCCCTTCGGGCCCGGTCTCCCCGAAGCCACCGGAGATGACCACCAGCCCGCGCACGTTCTTGCGCCGGCAGGCCTCGACGACCGCGGCCACCTCGTCGGCGGGCACGGCCAGGACGGCGAGGTCGACATCGTCGGGGATGGCCTCGATGGAGGCGTGCGCCGGCACGCCGCGGACGTGCCGAACCGCCGGGTTCACCGGGTAGATCGGCCCGTCGAACCCGTACTCGAGCAGGTTGTGCAGCACCGCGTGGCCGACCTTGGCCGGGTCGTTGCTGGCGCCCACGACGGCCACCGAGCCGGGGTTGAGCAGCCGGCCGATGGACCGGGACTCGCTGCGCTGCTCCCGCTCGTGCGCCACGGCCAGGGACTGCTCGGTGGGCGCGATCGGGAAGGTCAGGTGCACCACGCCGTCCTCGTAGGACCGCTTGGCCGAGTACCCGGCATCGAGGAAGACCCGCACCATCTGGCTGTTCTGGCTGAGCACCTCGGCCACGAACCGCTTGATCCCCCGCTCCCGGGCGGCGGCGGCCAGGTGTTCCAGCAGCACCGACCCCAACCCGCGCCGCTGGTGGGCGTCCTCGATCAGGAAGGCCACCTCTGCGTCGTCGGTGCCGGGGTAGCGGTCGTACCGGCCGACGCCGATCAGGCGGTCGCCCAACAGCACCACGAACGCCACCCGGGCGTCGTGGTCGACGTGGGTGAAGCGGTGCAGGTCCTTGTCCGACAGCCGCCGCATCGGCCCGAAGAACCGGTAGTAGCGGGTCTGGTCGGAGCTGCGGTCCATCAGCCCGACGATCCCGTCGGCGTCCTCGGGGGTGATCGGGCGCAGGTGGACGGTGCCGCCGTCGGCGGCCACCACGTCGGCCTCCCAGTGCGGGGGCGGGGGCGGCGGCACGGTCAGTTCCTCACCGGCGGTCACTGGTCCTCCCGGCCGTCCAGCAGGGGCCCGCCACGAGCTCGCGAGTGGTGGGGGGCTGGATGGTCCTTAATCACGGGGGTCGTCCGGGTCCAGTCCGAAGTAGGGGAACGAGGCGGTGCGGGTGCGCAGGACGGCACGATCGACCCGGTTCTCGGTGAACGGGTCCCAGCGGTGGAACCCGACGTAGCCGCCCTCGGTCATCGAGCCCGGGGGCGGCGTGCGCAGGCCCCGTCGCCGGACGTCGTCCTGCCAGCTCTGCGGGATCTCGGTGTCCGGCGCCAGCCGGTCGCCGCCGGCCTCGGCGAGGAGGTGGGTCCAGGCCCGCGGCACGCAACGCACCAGCCCGTAGCCCCCGCCGCCCAGGGCGATCCACCGGCCGTCGCAGACCTCGTGCGCCAGGTCGTGCACGGCGCGGTAGGAGGCCCGTTGCCCGTCGACGGTGAGCCCGAGGTCGGCCAGCGGGTCCTCGTGGTGGGCGTCGCAGCCGCACTGGGTGATCAGGATCTGCGGCTGGAAGGCCCGGACCACGCTGGGCACCACGGCGGTGAACGCGCGCAGCCACCCCGAGTCGTCGGTGCCGTTGGGCAGCGCCAGGTTCACCGCACTGCCCAGCGCCTTCTTCGGGTCGCCGGTCTCCTCGGGGAAGCCGGTGCCCGGGAAGATCGTGAGTGGGGTCTGGTGGACGCTGACGGTGAGCACCCGGGGGTCGTCGTAGAAGGCGGCCTGGACGCCGTCGCCGTGGTGCACGTCCAGGTCGACGTAGGCGATCCGCTCCCAGCCCTGACCCAGCAGCCAGGCGATCGCCACCGCGGCGTCGTTGAAGACGCAGAAGCCCGAGGCCTGGCCGCGCATGGCGTGGTGGAGCCCCCCGGCGATGTTGACCGCGTGCTGGGCCCGGCCGCTGGAGACCAGCTCGGCGGCGAGCACGCTGCCGCCGGTGATCAGGGCCGCCGCCTCGTACATGCCGGGGAACACCGGGTTGTCCGGGGTGCCCAGACCATGGCCGGCGCCGTACGGGTCCTCCGGGGCACGGCGGACGGCCTCCAGGTAAGCCGGGTCGTGCACGAGGGTGAGCAGCTCCGGACCGGCCGGCTTCGGCTGCACCACCTCGATCCGCGGGGAGGCGAGGACGCCGAGGGAGTCGGCCAGCCGCATGGTCAGGTCCAGCCGCACCGGGTGCATGGGGTGGTCGCCGCCCATGGTGTAGCCGAGCAGGGCGTCGTCCCAGACCACGGTCACGGCGTCGCTCACGGACGCGCCTCCGGGTGCGCCCGGCCGGGGCGCTGCGCTGCGGTGCTCCTCGTCGAGCGGGCCAGCTCCGTCATCGGCCCGACGCTACCGCTGGGGCCCGGGCAGCGCGCTCGCCGGACCCGTCCCGGTGGAGATCACCCGCCGAGTGGCTCCGGCCTCGTAAGATCGGTCGAACCTGACGGAGGAGTGGACGTGAACGACCTCATCGACACCACGGAGATGTACCTCCGGACCATCTTCGAGCTGGAGGAAGAGGGGATCGTCCCGCTGCGGGCCCGGATCGCCGAGCGCCTGCACCAGAGCGGACCGACCGTGAGCCAGACGGTGGCCCGGATGGAGCGGGACGGGCTCCTCTCGGTCCAGGGCGACCGGCACCTCCAGCTCTCCGACGAAGGCCGTGAGCTGGCCACGGCCGTGATGCGCAAGCACCGGCTGGCCGAGTGCCTGCTCGTGGACGTCATCGGCCTCGACTACGCCGACGTCCACGAGGAGGCCTGCCGCTGGGAGCACGTGATGAGCGAGGCGGTGGAACGCAAGCTGCTCAGCCTGCTCGGCAACCCCACGGTCTCGCCGTTCGGCAACCCGATCCCCGGCCTGGACGCCCTGGGAGGCGACACCTCGGCGGTCCTGGACGCGCTGACCCTGCTCTCGACGAGCGCGACCCCCGAGGGCCGGCAGGTCGTCGTCCGGCGGATCAGCGAGCAGTTGCAGGAGGACGCCCCGCTGCTGCGCTCGCTGGCCGACCAGGGGGTGCGGCCAGGCTCGATGGTCACCGCCACGGTGACCAACGGGACCGTGCTGGTCGACGGGGTCGCCCTGCAGCCCGGTGTCGCCCAGCACGTGTTCGTCAGCGCGGTCGAGGAGGAGCTGTCCCCGGCCGAGGCAGCCGAGGTCACCGAGGCCACCGCCGGCGTCTGACCTCACTGCCCGACCGCGCACGAGAGCCGCGCCCCCTTCCCGGGGTCGCGGCTCTCGTCGTCCCGGGCACGGCACGGGTCCTTTGCCGGGCTCATGACCTCGCGCAGGCAGCTCACTAGGCTGCGGTGCGCCCCTTCCGGACGCGCAGAGAGAAGGCCCCGGTGAGCGACACCGCAGCTCCCGTCGAGCAGAGCGACGACACCCCGCCCAGCCCGTTCCACCGGATCGCGGACTTCATCGCCCTCCCCCGGCTCAGCGGCCTGGCCCTCTCCCCCGACGGCCGCCGGCTGGTGACCTCGGTGGCCACGCTGGACGCCGAGGGCAAGAAGTGGCAGTCCGCGCTGTGGGAGGTCGACCCGGCCGGACAGCGGGACGCCCGCCGGCTGACCCGCGGTGCCACTGGCGAGTCCGCCCCGGTGTTCACCCCCGCCGGCGACCTGCTGTTCACCTCCGCCCGGCCCGACCCGGCCACGACCGAGGGCGGCGGCGACCCGAAACCGGCGCTGTGGGCGCTGCCGGCCGACGGCGGCGAAGCCCGGCTGGTGCTGAAGCGGAGCTCCGGCGTGTCCGGCGTCGCCGTGGCCGCGGACACCGGCGAGGTGGTGGTCGTCGCCAGCACGATGCCCGGCGCCGCGGACGCCGGGGAAGACGAGGAGCTCCGCACCCGGCGCAAGGACGCCGGGGTCAGCGCACTGCTGCACGAGAGCTACCCGGTGCGCTACTGGGACCACGACCTGGGCCCTGCGGTGCCGCGCCTGTTCTGGATCGGCGCACTGCCGGCGGAGGGCGTCGCCGGCACGTCGGCGACCACGCCGCAGTGGCGGGACCTGACCCCGGACGCGGGCCCGCCGCTGGGCTCGGGCACCGACCTGGCCGTCTCCCCCGACGGCCGGTTCGTGGCGCGCAGCGAGGAGGTGCCCGACGGCCCGGCCGGACGGCGGTCGCGGCTGCTCCTCATCGAGGTGGCGACCGGGGAGACCCGGGTCCTGGTCGACGACCCGCAGGCCGACGTCTCCGCCGCCCGGTTCTCCCCCGACTCCGGGCGGGTCGTCTGCGCACGGGAGTCCGCCTCGACGTACGCCGAACCGCCGGACCACACGCTGCTGCTGGTCGACGTCGCCACCGCCGAGACGCGCGAGCTGACCTCCGGGTTCGACCGCTGGCCGAGCGCGCCGCAGTTCTCCGCCGACGGCACGGCCGTGTACTTCCTGGCGGACGACGACGGCCGGCACGCGGTCTTCCGGGTGGCGCTGCACGGCAACGCGCCAGAGGGGAAGGCCCCTGTGCGGCTGACCGACCAGGGCGCCTACAGCGACCTGCAGGTCGCCCGGGACGGCAGCGCGCTGTACGCGCTGCGCTCCGGCTACGACACCCCGCCGGTGCCGGTGCGGCTGGACCCGCAGGCGCCCGGGCAGGACCCGGCTGCGTTGCCCAACCCCGGCACGATCAGCAGCCTCCCCGGGACGCTGCGCGAACTGGACGCCACCGCCTCCGACGGCACCCGGGTCCAGTCCTGGCTGGTGCTCCCCGAGGGCGCCGACGCAGCGAGCCCGGCGCCGCTGGTGCTGTGGGTGCACGGCGGCCCGCTGATGAGCTGGAACTCCTGGTCCTGGCGCTGGACGCCGTGGGTGCTGGCCGCCCGGGGGTACGCCGTGCTGCTGCCCAACCCGGCGCTGTCGCAGGGGTTCGGCCAGGACTTCGTCCGCCGCGGCTGGGGCGAGTGGGGCGACGCCCCCTACACCGACCTGATGGCGGCGGTGGACGCCGCGGAGGCTCTCCCGGAGGTCGACGAGACCCGGACGGCGGCGATGGGCGGCTCGTTCGGCGGCTACATGGCCAACTGGATCGCCACCCAGACCGACCGCTTCCGGGCGATCGTCACCCACGCCAGCCTGTGGCATCTCGACGCGTTCATGGGGGCGACCGACGCCTCGTACTACTGGGAGAAGGAGTTCGGCGACCCGCTCACCGAGCCGAAGCGGTACGACCAGAACTCCCCGCACCGCTACGCCGACGCGATCCGGACGCCGATGCTGGTCATCCACGGCGACAAGGACTACCGGGTGCCGATCGGCGAGGGGCTGCGACTCTGGTACGACCTGCAGAAGCGCGGGGTCCCGTCGAAGTTCCTGTACTTCCCGGACGAGAACCACTGGGTGCTCACGCCGGGGAACGCGGCCGTCTGGTACGACACCGTGCTGGCGTTCCTGGCCGAGCACGTGCTGGGCGAGGAGTGGCGGCGCCCCGAGCTGGTCTGAGACCGTCGCCCTGTCCGCCGCGTTCACCAGCGGGCGTCGAGCGGGCCGGTCGCCTGCCGGATCAGCCGGCGCATCTCCGTCGGGGTCAGGCAGGAGTCCAGGGCCGAGCGCAGCAGCCCGGCGAAGGTGTAGCTGGGCTCGCTGCGCAGGGCTCGCTCCAGCGCGACGTTCGCCAGCGCCCCGTCCCCGCGCACCCACGCGCTGACCGCCAGCAGGGTCGCCGGCGCCGCGTCCAGCGGCGCCGGTGACCGACGGGTCAGCTCGGTCCACACCACCTCGGCGGCGGCCGCCGACTCCCCCAGCGCGAGGGTGAGGGCCCGGTCCCGCAGGTCGTGGTCCCGCAGGCCCCACGCCAGCCGGGCCACCTCCCGGTCGGGCAGCCGCCCACCCCCTGCCTCGGGGCCGGCCGCCTCGACCGCCGCCTGCACCGCCGCCCAGCCCTCCTCGACCAGGACGTCCCAGCCCAGCTCCGCCGTGCGCCGGGCCAGCGCGTCGCCCACCTCGTCGCAGGCCCGGGCCATCGCCTCGGCCGCCAGGAAGCCGACCGGGGCGATCCGCCGGGCGAGCGCGGCGCGTTCGTCCTCCACCACCTGCCCGTCGACCACGCTCGCCGCGGCCAGCTCACTCGTCCCGGCCGGCAGCGGGGTGCCCGCCTCCGGTGCGCAGCACGCGGCCGCGCAGTCGTAGGACCACCAGCGGTCCCGGCGGACCAGGAGCGCCTCCCGGAGCGGCACGCCCACGGCGTCCAGCGCGAGCACCACCTCGTGTGCGAGGTCCCGGTGGGCCAGGTCCAGCTGCGCGGCGCCCCGGGGTGGGTCGTCGGGCGCGCCGACCGGCACGGCGGGCTCGTCCGCGGCCTCGGAGACGACCACCAGCAACGCCGCACTCGGCCCGTCGGTGAGCAGCGAGCGCACCAGGCCGGAGACGACCTGCCTGCGGTGCTCGGACGGCGGCAGGTCGACCCGGGCGGTGAGCCCCAGTCGCCTGCCCCGCGGCCCGCGCAGGCTCACCAGGACGAGCGACTCACGCGGCCGGAAGCCGAGCAGGTGCGGCAGCGCCGCGACCACCTCCCCGGGCTCGGAGAGGCGGACGGTCAGGGGCTGCTGGGGGTCGGCCATGGGCTCGACCCTGGAGGGCCCGGCCCCGGTCGAGGCCCGCGCGACCGAGGTTGTGGACGACGGTGGTCGCTGTGGACGGCGACCGGCAGGGCGTACCCCGTCCGCGGCACCGTCCGGGCATGCAGCGCACCCGGACGGCTCCCCCGCAGGCCTCAGACCTCGTACTGGACCGCCGACCGGCTGGCCAGGTTCGGCTTCACGTGCTCGGCGATGACCGCGAGGTGCCGGGGGTCGGCGGCGTACGCGCGGAAGGCCTCGACGTCGGGGAAGTCGGCCACCAGGGCGGCGTGGGCGTTGCCCTCGACCAGCCCGGCGTCCGGGCCCACGGCGAACGACGTCATGCCGCCGACCTCCTGCGGCAGGCGGCGCAGGGCGGCCAAGGTCGCCTCCCGGGTCTGCGGAGAGGTGTCCTCGGTCCAGGTGAACAGCACGACGTGGCGCAGCATGAGCGCACCCTGCCAGGCCGGTCCGGGCAGCGGCCAGCCCAGGGGCGCTCGTTAGAGTCCGGTCATGGGACGGTCGTTGCGGGTTGCACTGCTGTCCTACCGCAGCAAGCCGCACAGCGGCGGCCAGGGCGTGTACGTCCGGGCCCTGTCCCGGGAGCTGCGCGAGCTCGGGCACCGGGTCGAGGTGCTCAGCGGGCAGCCCTACCCCGAGCTGGCCGACGGCGTGCCGCTCACCCGGGTGCCCAGCCTGGACCTCTACCGGGAACCCGACCCCTTCCGGACGCCCCGGCCCAGCGAGTTCACCAGCCCGATCGACGCGGCCGAGTGGCTGACCATGTGCACGGCGGGTTTCCCCGAGCCGCTGACCTTCAGCCTCCGTGCCGCGCGGCTCCTGGGACGCCGCGCCACGGAGTTCGACCTCGTCCACGACAACCAGTCGCTGGGCTACGGGCTGCTCCAGCTGCGCCGCCGGGGGCTGCCCACCGTCGCCACGGTGCACCACCCGGTCGCCATCGACCGCGACCTCGAGCTCGCCGCGGCGACCGGGCTGCGCCGTCGGCTGACGCTGCGTCGTTGGTACGGCTTCACCGCCATGCAGGCCCGGGTCGCGCAGCGGCTCGACGGCCTGACCACCGTCTCCGACAGCTCCCGTTGGGACATCACCCGGCACATGGGGGTCCCGGCTGCCGGCGTCGAGGTCATCCCGGTCGGCATCGACCCGGAGGTGTTCCGGCCGCCGGCGGAGCCGACCGCCCGGGAGACGGCCCGGATCGTGGTGACGACCAGCGCCGACGTCCCGCTGAAGGGCCTGGTCCACCTGCTGGAGGCGCTGGCCAAGCTGCGCACGGAACAGGACGTGCGCCTCACCGTGGTCGGCACGGCCCGGCCCGGCGGTCCCGCGGCCGAGGCGCTGGACCGGCTGAGCCTTGCCGACGCCGTCCACTTCACCGGCTCGATCCCGACCGAGGAGCTGGTCCGGCTGCTGCAGACCGCCACCGTGGTCGCCGTCCCGTCGCTGTACGAGGGGTTCTCGCTGCCGGCGGTGGAGGCGATGGCCTGCGGCACGCCGCTGGTCACGACCGACGGGGGCGCGCTGCCGGAGGTCGTCGGCTCGCAGGCCGGGGTGCAGGTGCCCGCGGGCGACGTCGGCCGCCTGGCAGAGGCGCTGCGGCTGGTCCTGGACCACCCGTCGCTGCGGGACCAGCTGGGCCGGGCGGGGCGGGCCCGGGTGCTCGGCTCCTACACCTGGCGACGCACTGCCGAGCGCACGGCCGAGTGGTACGGCGAGGTGCTGGAGCGACGGGCGGCCACCGAGACCCCGGGGAGCGGTCGGTGCTGACCGTCGACTACGACCTGCTCGACGTCCGGCCCGGCATGCGGGTCCTGGACCTGGGGTGCGGCGAGGGCCGGCACGCGTTCGAGGCCTACCGGCGAGGGGCCTCGGTGCTCGCGGTCGACTGGGGGCAGCAGGAGGTGGCCACCACCGCCGAGTGGCTGGGTGCGATCGCCGCCGCCGGCGAGGCCCCGGCGGGTGCGTCGGCCGGGGTGGCCCGCGGCGACCTCCGTGCCCTGCCGGTGCCCGATGCGAGCGTCGACCGGGTGATCGCCTCGGAGGTGCTCGAGCACATCGTCGACGACCGCACCGCCCTGGCCGAGATCGCCCGGGTGCTCAAGCCCGGCGGCCGGGCGGCGGTCACCGTGCCCCGGTACGGCCCCGAGCGGATCTGCTGGGCGCTGTCGGACAGCTACCACGCCAACGAGGGCGGCCACATCCGCATCTACCGGGGTGACCAGTTGTGGGAACGGCTCGCCGCGGCCGGACTGCGACCGACCGACACCCACCACGCCCACGCCCTGCACGCCCCGTACTGGTGGCTCAAGTGCGCGGTCGGGGTCGATCGGGACACCGCGCTCGTCCGCGCCTACCACCGGCTGCTGGTCTGGGACCTGGTGCACCGCCCCTGGCTGACCCGCACCGCCGAGCGGCTGCTGGACCCGCTGCTCGGCAAGAGCCTGGTCCTCTACGCCGACAAGCCGGCGCCCACCGTCGGCGAGACGGCCGCAGGTGGGGTCGCCGCGGGGACGGCCGCCGCCGACGGAACGCTCGCGAGTGCCTGAGGCCCCACCGGCGCTGCCCGAGGTCCCCGGCGTGCTCACCGCCGACCAGGTGCGCCGGACCGTCGCGGCGATCGCCGCCGAGCAGGCCACGGACGGCGCCCTGCCCTGGTTCCGCGGTGGCCAGCTGGACGCCTGGGACTCGGTGGAGGCGGCCATGGCGCTGGACGTCGGCGGGGAGCACGACCGGGCGGTCGCCGCCTACGCCTGGCTGGCCGCGCGGCAGCGCGCCGACGGCTCCTGGGCCACGGAGTACCGGGACGGCATCGCCACGGCCCCGGGGGCGGAGAGCAACCACGCCGGCTACCTCGCCGTGGGCCTCTGGCACTCCTGGCTGAGCACCGGCGATGCCGGGCTGGTCGACCGGCTGTGGCCCACGGTGCGCCGGGCGCTGGACCTCGTGACGAGGATGCAGCTGGCCGGCGGGGCGATCGGCTGGGCGCTGCGCCCGGACGGCACACCCGACGACACGGCGCTCCTCACCGGGAATGCGAGCCTGTTCCAGGCGCTGCGTGCCGGGATCGCCCTGGCCGACCTGGTCGGTTCGGCTCAGCCGGACTGGGAGCTGGCCGCCGCCGATCTCGGCCGGGCGCTGCGGGACCGGCCCGAGGCGTTCGCCGACCGGTCGCGGTACTCGATGGACTGGTACTACCCGGTGCTGGCCGGTGCGCTCACCGGCGCGGCGGCCGAGGCGCGGCTGGCCGCGGGCTGGGACACCTTCGTCGTCCCCGGGCTGGGGGTGCGGTGCGTCGCCGACCGGCCGTGGGTGACCGGCGCGGAGACCTGCGAGCTGGCGCTCGCTCTCGCCGCGGCCGGCCGGCCGGATGACGCGATCGAGCAGCTGGCCGCCATGCAGCACCTGCGGGCCGAGGACGGCTCGTACTGGACCGGCCTGGTGTACGCCGACGACGCCCGCTGGCCGGTCGAGCGCACCACCTGGACGGCGGCGGCCGTGGTGCTGGCTGCGGACGCCATCGCCGGCACCGGCCCGGCCGCCGCGCTGTTCGCCGACCCGGCCGGGCTCGACCGGTCTGTGACGGAGGCGCTGGGTTGACACCCCGCCCGGTCGGGCACGATCACCAGGTGCCCACAGACCTCAGCAGCGATGCCTCCGCGGTGACCTGCGTGGTGGCCAGCCGCAACCGCCGCGACGACCTGCTGGCCAGCCTCCCCCGACACGAGGCCCCGGTGGTGCTGGTCGACAACGCCTCCACCGACGACACGGTGGCCGCGGTCCGGGCTGCACACCCGGAGGTCACCGTCGTCCCCCTGGAGCGCAACACCGGCGCCGTCGCCCGCACCCTCGGCGTCGCCCGCGCCGGGACGCCGTTCGTCGCCTTCACCGACGACGACTCCTGGTGGGCGCCGGGGGACCTGGCGCGCGGGGTCGAGATCATGCGCGCGCACCCGCGGCTGGGGCTGCTCGCCGCCCGGATCCTGGTGGGCTCCGCCGAGGAGCTCGACCCGGTCTGCACCGAGATGGCCGACAGCCCGCTCGGCACCGAGCCCGACCTGCCGGGCCCGTCGCTGCTCGGGTTCGTCGCCTGCGCCGCCCTGGTGCGCACCGAGGCGTTCACCGCCGTCGGCGGCTTCGACCGGGTCGTGCGCTTCCCCGGCGAGGAGGAGCGGCTGGCGCTGGACCTGGCGGCGGCCGGCTGGGGCCTGGCCTACGTCGACGAGGTCACCGTGCACCACCACCCCTCCACCCACCGGGAGGCCAGCAGCGCCCGGCAGGCGGGCATCTGGCGCAGCCGGGTGCTCACCGCGCTCATGCGCTACCCGCTGCGCGACGTCGCCGGCCAGCTGGTCCGGGTGGTGCGCGCCGGGCGCCCGGGCTGGCGAGGACTCGCCGGGGCGGTCCCCCGGGTCCCGGCCGCCCTGCGCAACCGGCGGGTGCTTCCGCGGCACGTGATGGCCGGGGTCCGGGAGCTGGCGGCATGACCAGCGGATCCACAGCCGGGGCCGGTGGCCGCGACCCCCGCGTCGCCGTCGTCGTCATCACCCACGACCGCCGGGAGGAGCTGCTGCTGGCGCTGTCCCGGCTGCGTGAGCTGCCCGAGCAGCCCCAGGTGGTCGTCGTGGACAACGGCTCCACCGACGGCACCGCCGAGGCGGTCCGCGCCCAGCACTCCTGGGTCGAGCTGATCGCCAGCCCGGAGAACCTGGGAGCGGTCGGCCGCAACCTGGGGGTGGCCCGGCTGGACACCCCGTACGTCGCCTTCTGCGACGACGACACCTGGTGGGACCCGGGTTCGCTGCGCACCGCCGCCGACGCGCTCGACGCCCACCCCAGGCTGGCCGTCGTCACCGCCCGCATCCTGGTCGAACCCGGCGGCGTCGAGGACCCGATCGTCGCCGAGCTGCGCGACTCCCCGGTCATCGGCGCCGACTGGCTGCCCGGGCCTGCGCTCGGCAGCTTCCTGGCCGGCGCCAGCGTGCTGCGGCGGGAGGCGTTCACCGAGGTCGGCGGCTTCTCCGAGCGGCTGTGGCTGGGCGGGGAGGAGGAGCTGATGGCCGGCGACCTCGCCGCGACCGGCTGGGAGCTCTGCTACCTGCCCACGATCGCCATCCACCACCAGGCCAGCACCGCGCGCGACCCCCACAAGCGGAGGCAGGACGGCATCCGCAACACCCTGTGGACGACGTGGCTGCGCCGCCCGTTCCGGCCCGCGCTGCGACGCACCGTGCACCTGCTGCGCACCGTCCCCCGCGATCGGGTCACCGCCCGGGGGCTGCTCGCCGCCGCCCGCGGCCTGCCCTGGGTGCTGCGCGAGCGACGGGTGCTCCCCCCACACGCGGAGGCCCGGTTCTCCGCCTTGGAGCACGCTCAGCGCAGCTCCACCGCCCGCCGCTACGTGAGCTGAGCGGCGGCCCGGCCGGTCAGCTCTGCCGGGCCGGCGTGGCCGCGGGCTCCCGGTCCTCCGGGGACCCGCGCCGGGAGACGAGGTAGAAGGCGGTCAGCACGCCGACGAGGACGACCACGACCACGGCCGTCCGCGTCGCCGACCACGACGGCATGGCCGGGTCGACGACGTCGGTGGACTGCAGCCCGTCGGCCAGCGCCACCACCGCACCGGACCAGTCGCCCTCGACGATCGCGGGCTCGACGTCCTCGCTCATCAGGGTCTCGACGGCGTCCGGCTGCAGTGCCGACTCGCTCCCGACCCACCACTCGTACTCGGCCTCGTCGGTCGCGACGGCCAGCAGCACCTCCTCGTCGCCGAGCTCGGACTCCATCGCGGTCAGCTCGGCCCAGTCGGCGCCGTCCTCCACGCCGTCGAAGGAGGGGACGAAGACGGCGGACAGGACCATCCCGGTCTGGGAGCGCAGTTCGGCCACGGCCTCTTCGGCCGCGGCTGCACCTGCGCCGAGCACGCCGGCCTCGTCGGTGATCGGTGCGTCGAGGGCGACCGGCTGCTCAGCCGTCGCGATCCCTGCAGGCATCGCCCCGGTGATCAGGAGGACCAACAACGCGATTCGCGTGCGCACACACACTTCCTCTGGATAGACGGCCGGACGTCATCGGTGGGGGCGGCAGCTCTGGCGCGGCTCCGCGCCGGGTGGCCGAACAGATCGCACACCTCTTGTCGATCGTGTTCCCCGATGGGGTGCGGCGCACCGAGAGGCGGACCATTTCGCCGACACGCGGGTCGGCCGGGCAATTGCGTCAGGAACCACTCACTGTTGGTGAACACAATGGTCGCGCAATTGTGTCCCCGTTCACTCAGCGTTCGGTTGACGCGTCGGCCCCGGCGAGGCCGGCCAGCGGGCGGACGACAGGCGCGCCCCCACCGGCGACCGCGATCAGCGCCCGCCGCGCCGGGTCGCACCAGTCGGTGAGGTACAGCCCGCGGTACCGGCTCACCGACCGCCCGGCCCGGTCGCGGCGCTCGGTCAGCCGGGAGAGGTCGATCCGCCCCACCCCGGCGAGCGTCGTCGTCCCGGTCTTCACCAGGCACTCCTTGCGCACCCAGTGCCGGAGGGCGAGCAGCGACGGGTCCACCGCCGACCGCACCTGCCGCTCCTCGGCCGGGGCCAGCCCGGGGAACCGGCCGGCTGTGGGGCCGTCCGCCGGGAACGCCTCGACGTCCACGCCCACCGGGCGCCAGGCGGCGGCGGCAACCACCACACCCGGGCCGTGGGACCAGCTGATCTGCACGTCGGGGAGGTCCACGAGGGACGGGCGCCCGTGCCCCGCCGTCCCGCACTCGGTGCACCACTGGTGCACCACCAGGCCCGTCACCGGCTGTCCGGTCAGCGCCGCAGCGCACCGGCGGACGAGCAGGTGTGCGGCGACGTAGGCGGACCGGTCCGCAGGGTCGTGCAGCGCAGCGCTGCGGGCCCGTTCCACCCGCCCGAGCAGGCCGACGTCGGTACCGGCCAGCACCTCGCCCGGGCTGGCCACGACGACCAATGGTGCGCGACGAAGGCCCGTGCGCACCATCTCAGCCCTCCGGCCACCCCGACGTGGCAGCCAGCTCGAACCCTCACTCACCGGAGTCGGTTGACCACAATGGAAGTTTGATCATGTCTCCGTGTTTCGGCATTTCTCAACGCTGTGGATTCACCTGAACACCCTCAGTCAAAGTTTCACAGAGAACTGTGAGTTCACCCCGAACGGGTGGCATTGCACCTTGTTTCTCCTTAGCGTCGTTCTCGATTCCTGATTGTCAACTGTGAGAGCGAGTCCATGTCGACGGAGAGCGAGAGCCGGGACTTCATCCCAGGCTTCACCACCCCCAGGGACCCGGGAGTCGACTCCCCGACCCGACGTTTCTCGTTCTCCGAGAACGTCGCGGGTGCTCCGCCCCGACCACATCAGGACACCACTCGGCTGTCCCAGTTCTTCGAGCGGACCTGCGACGAGCACCCCTCGGCGACGGCACTCGAGTGCGACGGCGAGCGGCTGAGCTACGCCGACCTCGACCAGCGGGCCAACCGGCTGGCACACCACCTGCTCGGGCTGGGCGTCCGGTCCGGCGTCCGGGTCGGGATCCTGCTCGACCGCTCGGTGAACACCTACGTCGCCCTGCTCGCGGTGACGAAGACGGAGGCGACCTTCGTCCCGATCGACCCGGCAGCTCCGGCAGACCGGGTGCAGTTCATGGCCGAGGACTCCGACCTCGGGCTCGTGGTCACCACCACCTCGTTCGCGGCGACCTGCAGCGGGCTCCCCTGCTCAGCCCTGTTCCTGGACGAGCTGGGCGGCGACCTCGCGGCCGCAGCGAGCTGGCGACCCGAGCTGGAGACCGGCGGCGACCCGGTCTGCTACGTCATCTACACCTCGGGCTCCAGCGGCCGGCCCAAGGGCGTGGAGATCGCCCAGTCGAGCATCTGCAACTTCGTCGGCATCGTGCCGGTCCTGTACGGCGTCGAGCCGAGCGACCGGGTCTACCAGGGCATGACGATCGCCTTCGACTTCTCCATCGAGGAGATCTGGCCGACCTGGGCCGTGGGGGCGACCCTCGTCGCCGGCCCCACGGACGGGCGCCGGGTGGGCTCGGGGCTGGCGGACTTCCTGGCCGAGCAGGAGATCACGATGATCTACTGCGTCCCCACCGTGCTCGCCACGCTGGACCGCACCCTCCCGTTGATCCGCACGGTGAACGTCGGCGGCGAGGCCTGCCCGCGGGAGCTCGTCGACCGCTGGGGCCCCGGTCGCCGCATCCTGAACACCTACGGCCCGACAGAGACCACCGTCACCTGCACGATGGCCGAGCTCTACCCCGGCAAGCCGGTGACGATCGGGCGGCCGCTGCCGACCTACCGCGTCACCCTGCTGGACGACGAGCGCCGGCCGGTGGCCAACGGCGAGATCGGCGAGATCTGCGTCGGCGGGCCCGGGGTGGCGCTCGGCTACGTCAACCGGCCCGACCTGACGGCCGACCGCTTCCTGCCCGACCCGCACGGCTTCCCCGGTGAGCGGTTGTACCGCACCGGGGACCTGGGGCGTTTCCTCCCCGACGGCGAGCTGGAGTACCTCGGCCGCGCCGACAGCGAGGTGAAGGTCCGCGGCCACCGCGTCGACCTCCAGGAGATCGAGGGCATGCTCCTGCAGCACGACCGGGTCACGGCCGCGGTCGTGACGCTGCTGCCGGCGCCGGAGAGCGGCGGTGAGCTCGCCGCCTACGTGATCCCCCGCCCCGGGGACGATGCCGCGGACCTCGTCGCCGAGCTGCACGACCTGCTCCTGGAGCAGCTGCCGCCCTACATGGTCCCGGCCTTCCTCGACGTCGTCTCCACCATCCCGATGCTGCCGAGCGGCAAGGCCGACCGGAAGGCGCTGCCCGACCCGCAGGGCCCGCGCCTGATGCGGGACACCGGGGACTACGTGCCGCCGGACACCCCCGTCGAGGCCTGGGTGACCGGGATCTGGGAGGAGGCGTTCGGCCTGCCGGGCGGTTCGGTGTCGGTCGAGGCGAACTTCTTCGACGCGCTCGGTGGCCACTCGTTGCTCGCCGCACGGATCATCTCCACGATGCGCTCCAGCGATCTGGGCGCCGGGTTGTCCATCCTCGAGCTCTACCGGCACCCGACGGTCCGGTCCCTCGCCGCGCACCTGGAGGACGACGCCCGGTCGGGTGACGCGGTCGCCGAGCCGCACCTGCGTCGCCCGGTGCAGTCCTCCCGCCGCCGGGTCGCCGTCTTCGGGTCGGCCCAGTTCGCCACCTTCTACGGCATCGTCCTGCTCTTCCTGTTCCCGGCTGCGCTGGTCTACGCGCTGAACGGCGGGGAGCCCTCGGCCGCCCTGGTCGTCCAGCTGGCCCTCGCCCTGCCGGCGTTCTTCCTCGTCGTCCGCTGGGTGCTCCCCGTGGTCGGCTCGCGGCTGTTGTCCCGGGGACTGCAGCCCGGTGACCACCCGCTGTGGACCTGGACCCACCTGCGGGTCTGGACCGTGCAGAAGCTCATGGTCATCTCCCCGCTGACGGTCCTGAGCGGCTCCCCGTGGGCGGCCACCTACCTGCGCCTGGCCGGGGCGCGGATCGACGACGACTGCCACATCGGGACGTCGGAGATCAGCCTCCCGGCGATGCTGGACATCGGCCCAGGCGCGACCATCGGTTACGGCACCCAGCTGCACGGCCACCGGGTCGCCGACGGCGTCCTCTCCCTCGGCGTCGTCTCCGTGGGTGCCCGCGCGACCCTCGGCTCGCAGTCGCTGCTGGAGGCCGGCTCGGCGGTCGAGGACGGCGGCGTCCTGCGGGAGCAGTCGCTGCTGCCCGCCGGCGAGATCGTCCCCGCCGGTGCGACCTGGGCCGGTTCGCCGGCCCGGGCCTCGACCGAGCCGGCCGACCCGGTCCTCGGGTTGATGACCAGCTGCACCGCTGCACCCACCACCTGGACGCGTCAGCTGCGGACCGGTTTCGCCGCCGGCATCACGCTCCTGGAGCTCCTGCCCTTCTTCGTGCTGCTCCCCGTGGTCGCGCTGGTCTGGTGGGTGCTGCTGACCTTCGGGCTGGGCGCCGCCCTCCTCGCCACCGCACTCTCCGGCCCGGTCTTCGTGGCCGCCTCCTGCGCGCTCATCCTGGGCTGCCGCCGGCTGGCCCTGACGGAGACGCCGCCCGGCGTGCACCACGTGCGCTCCAAGCTCGGGCTGGAGAAGTGGCTGGGCGACAAGCTGCTGGAGATGAGCCTGATGCTCAACAACAGCATGTACGCGACGCTGTACACCTCCATCTGGCTCCGGGCGATGGGGACCAAGGTCGGCCGTGGCGCCGAGGTGTCCACCATCGCGAACATCGACCCCGACCTGCTCACCCTGGGCGAGGGCAGCTTCGTGGCGGACATGGCCAGCGTCGGCAGCGCCACCTACGCCAACGGGCACGTGGCCTTCCAGGTGACCGAGGTCGGCGCCCGCGCCTTCGTCGGGAACGCCGCGTACATCCCCTCCGGCACGCGCCTGGGCGACGGCTCGCTGATCGGTGTGCGCAGCGTGCCACCGACCACCGGCGTCGAGGCGGGGAGCTCCTGGCTGGGCTCGCCGCCGATCAACCTGCCGCGCCGCGAGCTGTACGAGGGCTTCACGGAGGCGGAGACCTTCACGCCCAGCCGCCGTCGGGTGCGCGCCCGGTACGCGATCGAGTTCCTGCGGATCGTGCTGCCGAGTTCGATCCTGGCCCTGGCGATGTTCGGCACGCTGTACGGCGCCTCGGTGCTCGCCGCCAACCAGGGCGTGCTCGTCACCGTGGTGGTGGCGCCGCTGATCGCGCTGCTCTCCAGCCTCGCGGTCGTGGTCGGGGTCGCGCTGCTCAAGTGGGCCCTCGTCGGCCGGTACAAGCCGCGGGTGGAGCCGCTGTGGAGCGGTTTCGTGCGCCGGACCGAGTTCGTCACCGGCATCTACGAGGCGGCCGCCGTCCCGGCGCTGCTGACCTGGCTGACCGGTACGCCGCTGCTCGGCCCGCTGCTGCGGCTCTACGGGGCGAAGATCGGCCGGCGGACGCTGATCGACACCACCTACCTCACCGAGTTCGACCTGGTGACCCTGGGCGACGACGTCTCCGTGGGCACGAACGCCTCGCTGCAGACCCACCTGTTCGAGGACCGGGTGATGAAGATGGACCACGTCATCATCCGGGACCGGGCCAGCGTCGGGGACAAGTCCGTCGTCCTCTACGGCGCCACCGTGGAGGAGGACGCCACGATCGCCGACCTCTCCCTCGTGATGAAGGGCGAGGTGCTGCCTCCCGGCACCTCGTGGAGCGGCATCCCCGCCCAGAAGGTGGGCCGCGCCCCGGCCAGCACGCTGCCGGTCCGGGACGACCCGGCGATCGACACCACTGCTCTCGACAACCCGGCGGTGGACAACCCGACCACCGAGAGCCGGCAGCTCAGCACCGCGTCGAACAGCCGGGAGGTGTGACCGTGTCCCAGACCAGCGAGCACCAGAACATCGTGGCTCCACTGCCCCCGGAGCACGGTGCCGCCGTGGCGGCCCTGCCGCACAGCTGCGCACCGGCCGGCGACGTCGCCGGGACCCCGGCCGAGGGCACCCGGACGGACGCGGCGACCCCGCGCCCGCGCGCACGCCTGATCGGGATCGACGCCGCCCGCGGCGTCGCCCTGGTGGGCATGATGTCGGTGCACCTGATCCCCGCGGCCAGCGACGACGACGGCGTGTCGTGGGCGTGGCTGCTGTCCAACGGCAAGGCGTCTGCGCTGTTCGCCCTGCTCGCCGGCGTCGGCATCGCCTTCTCCACCGGCCGGCGCCGTCCGCCCCGTGGCCTGGCCTGGCGGGCCGGCGCGCTGTCCCTGCTGACCAGGGCCGTGATCATCGCGGCGATCGGCCTCGCGCTCGGGTACGTCGTCGGGACCGGCGACGCCGCGGTGATCCTGGCCTACTACGGCGTGCTCTTCGCCCTGGCCATCCCGTTCCTGCGGCTGTCGACCCGCGGGCTGGTGGTGGCGGCGGTGATCGCAGCGCTCGTCATGCCGCTGGTCAGCTATGCGCTGCGCCTGGAGCTGACCCCGGTCGCCGTGGCCAACCCGACGCTGACCGACCTGGTCACCGACCCGCTGGGGCTGCTGCTCCAGCTGACCCTCACCGGGGTGTTCCCCGCCCTGGTCTGGATCGCCTACCTGCTGGCCGGCATGGCCGTGGGCCGGGCGGTGCTCGCCTCGCGGCGGGTCGTCGGCCAGATCACGCTGCTCGGCCTGGCGCTCGCCCTGGCGTCCAGCCTGCTGTCGATGCTGCTGCTGACCCTGGGCGGCCGGGGCGCCGAGCTGCGCGTGGACGCGCTGCAGACCATGGACTTCGAGCTCTACCAGGAGACCTTGACCTGGGGACCCTCGGGGACGACGCCGACCAACAGCCCGTGGTGGCTGGTGGCCACGGCCCCGCACAGCGGCAGCCCGCTCGACCTGGCCTTCACCATCGGGGTGGCGCTGGCCGTGCTGGGCGTGTGCCTGCTGCTCGGCCGGGGCCTGCAGCCGCTGCTGCGCCCGCTGGCCGCCGGCGGCAGCATGACGCTGACCCTCTACAGCGTCCACCTGCTGCTGGTGGCCGCACCCATCCCCCGCGGCGTGCTGAACCTGGTGGTGCAGGTCGCCGTGCTGCTGACCTTCGCCCTGGTCTGGAACCGGAGCCATCTGCGCGGACCGCTGGAGGAGCTCGTCTGGCGGGCGACCGACATCGTGCGACGGAAGGTGCTGGACTCCTCCGGAGCGCACCGGGCGCCGGCCACCACGGCCGGCGGCTGAACGTGTTCGGGCGCGGCGGTCTCGGGCGTGGCGGTGACCGGCCACTGGCGCTGGTCTACCGGGGACCGGCCTCCACGGCCGGCTGCCCCGAGGCGGTCGCCGCTGCGCTGGCGCGGAGCCGGTGGGACCTCGACGTCCGCTTCGTCGGACCAAAGGAGCAGCTGGCCCTGGAGCCGGCGGTGCTCGCGTCCGCCGCGCTCTACGCCCAGCCCGGCGGCGGTGAGCTGAAGAAGGCGTGGCGCAAGCTCCGCAAGCAGGCCCCGGCGGTCCAGGAGTACGTCGCGGGTGGGGGGCGCTACCTGGGCTTCTGCCTGGGCGGGTACCTCGCCGGGGAGACCCCCGGCTTCGGGCTCCTGCCCGGGGACGCCGACCAGTTCGTCTCCTCCCCCGGGGCGTGGCCGACCCACACCGACGACGCGGTGGCCACCGTCGTCTGGGACGGCCGCCGCCGCCAGGTGTTCTTCCAGGACGGCGCCTGGTTCGACCTCGACCCGGCCCGCGGGCCGGCCGAGGTGCTCGCCACCTACGAGAACGGCCTGCCCGCGGCCGTCGTCGCCCCCTACGGGGCCGGCGCGGTCGGCGTCGTCGGGCCGCATCCGGAGGCGACCGCGGACTGGTTCACCGACGTCGGTCTGCCCGTGCCCGCCGACCTGCGGGCCGACCTCACCCAGGACCTCGTCGACCGGGTCATGCGGATCGGTCAGGTCACCCGGACCCGCTGAGCACCGCAGGCCGCCGTGCGGAGCTCACGCTCCGCACGGCGGCCTGCGGTGCGGGATGGTCCCGCGGTCGGCTCAGCCCTCGTCGAGGAAGCCGGCCACGATCGTGCCGAACTCCCCGGACCGGTTGTGGCCCACCCCGGCAGGGGCGACGAGCCGGGTGTTGAGGCCCTGGGCCGAGTACCACTGCTGCCCGGCCTGCGCGCCCCAGGGCCCGGACAGCGCGTTGAACCCGCCGCCGGCCCCGGTGTCCTGGGCGCCGGTGTCCCAGCGCAGGGCGACCTTCCCCTTGACGTCGGCGGGGATGCTGGCCCGACCCGCCGGTGCGCCGCCGCCACCGATCGCGATGACCCCACCGCCGCCGGACCAGAGCGCCGGGTGGGCGGGGAAGACGAAGCGGGTCGCCGCCTGCGCGCCCGAGGAGTAGCCGGCGAACCAGAGCTCACCGGCGCCGTACTGGGTCTTCGCGTCGGCGATCAGCGCCGCCAGGTACTTCGCGTACCCGGCGGCGTCCCCCTGCTCCCAGCACTGGCAGGAGCGGTTCGGGCTGAACGGCGCCACGAGCACCATGTTGCGCGCCCGGGCCACCGCGGCCAGCCCCGTCGACCCGCCGATCGCGTAGGCCTGGGTCGGGTTCTCGACGCCGTACTCGCCGGTGCCGTCGGCGTACACCAGCAGGCCGATCGGCTTCGCCGGGTCGATGCCCTCGGCGAAGACGCGGTAGTCCGCGGTGTACCCCGCGGCGCTGAAGGACGTCGTCCGGTTGGTCAGGGCCGCCGTGCGCGCCGGGGTGCTCGCGGCCGGGGCAGCTGCCGGGGCAGCTGCCGGAGCCGGGGCGGGCGCGGCAACCGGCACGGGCGCCGGCGCCGGGGTGCTGGCGACCGGTGCGGGCGCAGGCGCGGGAGCCGGGGCAGGAGCCGGCGTCGGCTGGGGAGCCGGCGCGGCCGTCGAGGGAGCCGGCGCCTGGGCGCGCTGACGTGCCCGTTCTGCGTGCCGGGCAGCCTTCTCGGCCCTGACCGCCTCCAGCTGGACACCGGTCTGGGCCTGCGGCTGCTCACTGCTCGCCGGCGAGGCGGCGGGCGTGGTGTCCGCGATGTTGGTGGCGCCCAACATGGCGGTCACGCACAGGAAGGCGGCGGCCACGCCGGCGCGTGCGCGCCGGCCCCGGCGGGTGGAGAGGGCGGACAGGAAGCGGCGGCCACGGCCACTCCGGGTGTGACGTCTGGACAAGAAGAGACCCCTCCGAGCGTCCGCCGCATGAGTGCGGACGGTGTGCGGTGATTACGGAACTGATCGTTACACGCACTTAGTGCATCCGTAAGGTCACGCTCGGTTCACAGTTGGCTCATTCGTCACACCCGTCACGCCGGCCCCGGCGGTCGGTGTGCCGGATCCCACCGACTGCCGAAGACGACGGGTTGGCACCCGTTGCGCACAACCGGGACGATGGACGGTGGCGGGAGGACCCCGTCGTCCACCTCGAAGGGGCAGTGATGCGCGCGGGTCGTCGACGGGCCGCGGCAGCTGCGCTCGCCGGAGCCGTCCTCCTCGCCGGCTGCACGACGGGCGGCTCCCCCGATCCGGAGCCCCCGCCCACCACCGCCCCGGAGGCCGAGGGGTGGGCGGAGCCGTGGGCCGACCGGCCGGTGGTCGACCTGCGCTTCGACGTCGCCGAGGACCTGGAGACGGTCGCCGGCGAGGAGCGGGTGGTCTTCACCCCCGACCTCAACACCTGCGTGCTGGTCTTCCGCTCCTGGCCCAACAAGCCGGCCACCGCCCGCGCGGGCAGTGGGCTGACGGTGTCCGAGGTGCGGGTCGACGGCGAGCCGGCCGAGGCCCGCGACGTGCCGGCCGGGGCACCCGAGAGTGCGCCCGCCGGCACCCTGCTGGAGGTGCCGCTGGCCGAGTGCGCCGAACCCGGCGACGAGATCACCGTCGAGATCCAGTTCGAGGTGGAGCTCGGTCCGGACGTCAACGAGCGGGTCGGCACCTCCACCGACGTCGACGCCGCCTGGTTCGCCACCGCCTTCCCGCTGCTCGCCTGGGAGCGCGGGCGGGGATGGGACCGCAGCCCGGGCGTGGCCGTCGCCGGGGAGATGGCGGTGAGCGAGGACTTCGAGCTGGCCTCGCTGGAGGTGGTCGCGGACTCCCGGTACGAGGTGCTCGGCACCGGCGAGCTGGTCGGCACCTCCGACGGTCCCGGCGGCACCACGGTGCACGAGTTCACCGCGCCCTCGGTGCGGGACGTCGCGGTCACCGTCGGGGAGCTCGTCGTGCAGTCGGCGGAGACCGGCGGTGTCCGGGTCCACGTGGGCCTGGACGCAGACGTGGACGAGGCGACCGCGGCAGAGTGGCTGGCCCAGCTAGAGGCGTCGATGGCGGCCCTCGTCGAGCTGCTGGGGCCCTTCCCCTACGCCGACCTCTGGGTCTCGGTGCTGTCCAGCCAGACCAGCGGCATCGAGTTCCCCGGCGCGATCCAGTTCGGCGACGTCGACCCGGACTTCCGCCGAGCGCTGGTGACCCACGAGCTGGCGCACATGTGGCTCTACGGCCTGGTCGGCAACAACCAGGGCGTGCACCCCTGGCTGGACGAGTCGTTCGCGACCTTCGCGCAGATGGTCGTGCACGGCGAGGGCTCCGCCAGCATGGCCGACCTGCCCGGGTCCCGCCGGCACGGCGTGGGTGAGCCGATCCAGTACTGGGAGCAGTTCCGGCGGCCCAGCTCTGCCTACTACGACACCGTCTACATCGCCGGCGGGACGACCCTGGTGGACGCCCGGGCCCAGGTGGGCGCCGAGGCGTTCGACGCGGCGCTGCAGGAGTACCTGCGCGCCAACGCCTGGTCGATCGCCACGCCGGACGACGTCCAGGAGGCGTTCGCCGAGCTGCCCGAGGTGCTCGACGAGCTCGAGGAGGTCGGTGCGCTGCCCTGATCGCCGTCCGGGCGCCGGTTCAGCGGGCGCAGGCGATGCAGGTGCGCGCCTGCGGGCGGGCGGCCAGCCGCTCCGGGGCGATCGGCTGCCCGCAGTCGGCGCACCGGCCGTGCTCCCCCGCCGCGGCGCGGACCAGCGCCAGGTCGACGTCGGCCAACCGGCGGCGCGCCTGGTCCAGCAGCGCCACCACCTGCTGGCGCTCGAACGCGATGGTCGCGCCCTCCGGGTCGTGCTCGTCGTCGGCGTTGGACGACCGGGACGCAGCCACGACCTCGTCGAACTCCCGGGTCAGCGCATCGATCTGCGCCAGCGTCTCGGCCCGGGTGCGGGTCAGGTCGTCGATCACCGTCATCCCGTCATGGTCCAGCACCCGCTCCGTCAGGACGACGTGCGCCGCAGCAGCCGCAGCGAGCCGGTGCCGGGCAGCTCGGTGAACTCCCCCGAGCCCAGCACCCGCTGGTAGACCCCGAAGGGCGCCTGCCCGCCGTCGGCCGGATCGGGGAAGACGTCGTGCACGGCCAGCGTGCCGCCCACGGCCAGCTTGGACACCCAGGCGTCCTGGTCGCGACGCGCGGACTCCTCGGTGTGGCTGCCGTCGAGGAACAGCAGCGCCAGCGGGGTGGACCACAGCGGGGCCAGCACCTCCGACCGGGTGACGACGGCGACCACGACGTCCTCGGCGCCGGCGGCGGCGATGGTCTGCCGGAAGCCGGGGAGGGTGTCGATCCGGCCGGCGAGCGGGTCGACCAGGGACGGGTCGTGGTACTCCCAGCCGGGCTGGTGCTCCTCCGAGCCGCGGTGGTGGTCGACGGTGACCACCTGCCGGCCGGTCTCCCGGGCGGCGGCGGCCAGGTACAGGGCCGACTTGCCCTGCCAGCTGCCGATCTCCAGCAGCGGCCCGGGCACCTGCACCGCCCGCGCCGCGGCGTAGAGCGCCCGGCCCTCGTCCGGTGGCATGAACCCGGGTGCGGCGGCCGCGGCGGCCAGCAGGTCGGCAGTCACCGCACGAGCATCCCGTTCCCGGGTCCCGCGAGGGTCATCGGGTGGCGCCCTCGGCGCGGTCGGCCGGCAGTGCCGCGGGGGTCGCCGAGGTCGCCGCGGCCGCCACCAGGGCGCCGATCAGCGTGGTCACCGGGACGGCGAGCACGAGCGCGATCCCGCCGACCAGCGTGCGGACCACCTCCTCACCGACCACCGAGCCGGTCAGCGTCGTCCAGAACGGCCGCTCGTAGATGTCGAAGAGCAGCAGCAGCGGCAGCGCGGCGCCGGCGTAGGCGAAGACGATCGTGTAGATCGTCGAGGCGATGTGGTCGCGCCCGATCGCCATGCCGCGCTGGAACAGCTGCACCCAGCCCATCTCCGGCGAGACCTCGTGCAGCTGCCAGACCGCGGACGCCTGGGTGATGGTGACGTCGTTGAGGATGCCCAGCCCGGCGACGATGAGGGCGGCCAGCACCAGGCCGGAGAAGTCCAGGGTCGGGTCGAACGTGAGCAGCTGCACGGCCTCCTCGTTGGCCAGGCCGGTGAGGTGTGCGGCGGCGACGGCGATCGTCCCGAGCACCGCGCTCAGCGCGAGCCCGAACAGGGTGCCCAGCAGCGCCGTCGTCGTCCGGGCGTTGAAGCCGTGGGCCAGGTACAGGACGACGTACATGATCGCCGAGGAGCCGATCAGGCTCACCCAGATCGGCGAGGAGCCGGCCAGCAGGCCGGGCAGCATGAACTGCAGCAGGATGAAGAACGCGAACCCCAGACCGAGCAGGGCGAGCAGCCCGCGCAACCGGGCCACGGCCCCCACCACCAGCGTGAACGCCAGCGCCAGGGTGATGATCGGGGTGCTGCGCGGGAAGTCCTGGAACTGGTAGGTGACCTCCCCGCTCTCGATGCCGGGGTCCCGGTTGAGCACCAGCTCGTCCCCGACCTCGATGCCCTCGGCCACCACCTCCGAGGAGAGCTCGACCTGCACGTACTCGCCGGAGCTCTCGCCCTCGGCGACGACCAGCACCGCCTGGGCACACACCTGCGCAGGGGCGTTGCCGGTCGCGGCGGCGCACTCGTAGGTCTCCAGCGAGGCGATGGTCGCCTCCGGGAACGTGGTCCCCGACGGCAGGAACGACTCCGCCGCCCGCTGCGCCGCGGTCTGCTCGCTGCTGGGCCACAGCGCCACCAGGCCGACCAGCGTGGCGATGCCCACCGGCACCAGCACCAGCAGCATCAGCCGGACGGCGGTGCGGCGACGGGCGACCGCGGCCGGGTCGGGGGGGCGGACCTCGCCGTCGGGTCCGTGGACGTGGGAGTGGGCCGACACCCGGACAGGCTAGGTGGCCGGTCGGCCGATCCCCGGCCGGACGGGCGGACGGCGTCGTCGCGTCCGTAGGGCCGGGGACCGGCGTCCGCCCGCCCGCGCCGGTGCCCTGCCGGCCGGGGAGGCGCTGCCTAGAGTCGGGACATGGCCTCCTGGAGCACCGCCGACATCCCCGCGCAGACCGGCCGCACCGTCGTCGTGACCGGGGGGAACAGCGGCCTGGGGCTGGAGACCGCACGCGCTCTGGCCCTGGCCGGGGCCCGCGTGGTGCTGGCCGTGCGGGACACCACCCGCGGCACCGAGGCGGCGGCCGACCTGCCGGGCGAGGTGGAGGTGCGCCGGCTCGACCTGGCCGACCTGGCGTCGGTGCACGAGTTCGCCGAGGGGTGGACCGGCGACCTCGACGTCCTGGTCAACAACGCCGGGATCATGCACGTGCCGGCCGGGCGCACCGCCGACGGCTTCGAGCTGCAGTTCGGCACCAACCACCTCGGTCACTTCGTGCTGACGGACCTGCTGCTGCCGCACGTGACCGACCGGGTGGTCACCGTGTCCTCGATGCTGCACCGGTCCGGGGAGATCGTGCTCGACGACCTCAACTGGGAGCGCCGGACCTACTCGGCCGCCGGCGCCTACGCCCAGTCGAAGCTGGCCAACCTGCTGTTCACCCTGGAGCTGCAGCGTCGGCTCACCGCGGCCGGCTCCACGGTGCGTGCGCTGGCGGCCCACCCGGGCTGGGCGGCCACCAACCTGCAGGGCCGCACGGGCAACCGGGTGAAGGACGCCGCGATGGCGGTGGCCAACCGGGCCCTGGCCACCAGTGCCCAGCAGGGCGCACTGCCCACGCTGTTCGCCGCCGTCGCCGACCTGCCCGGTGGGGGCTTCGCCGGACCGGACGGCACCACCATGCGCGGCGCGCCGACGCTGGCCGGCCGCAGCCCCGCGGCCTCGGACCCGGTGCTGGCCGGCCGGCTCTGGGCCGCCTCCGCCGAGCTCACCGGCGTGGATCTCCCGACCCAGCCGCCGGCCTGAGCGCCGCCGGCTCCGCAGCCGGCGCCGCCGCGAGGACCAGGGCTGCAGCCACCACGAACGCCGTCCGGCTGCTCGCCGCGTCCGCGATCGCGCCGAGCACCAGCGCCCCGGCAGCCTGGCCCAGGGTGAGCGCGATGAACAGCACCGCCGCGGCCTGCGGCGCCGCGGCGGGGAGCCGGTGACCACCCCAGACGATGAGGACCCCGCTCAGCGCGACGTAGGCGGTGCCGAAGCCGGCCAGTGCGACCGCCACGGCGGCCGGCGAACCGGGCAGGGCGGCGAGCAGCAGGGTGGCCGCCGCCGCGATCCCGGTCGAGCACAGCCAGGCACCGCGCAGACCGATCCGCAGCACCAGGTCGCCGCTGAGCCCACCGATCAGGCCCGCCCCGCCCAGCACGCACCAGAGCAGACCGGTCGTGTCGTCGGGCAGTGCGCCGGCGCCGGTCATCAGGTCCCGCCCGAACGTCCAGACGGCGGAACAACCCGCACCGGCCAGGACGGCGGCGACCAGTGGCCGGACGAGGTCACGCAGCGGCGCGTCCGGGCGGGTCTCCGGGGCGGTGGGCCAGCGGCTGGCCCGGTCGGCCCACGCGGTGAGCAGCAGGGCCGCCACCCCGAACGCCGCCCAGGCCGGGCGCCAGGCGTCGGGCACGGTGAGCACGAGCAGCCCGCCGACGACGACGCCGGCGCCGGTGCCGCTGTTGACCAGGGCCTGCGCTCGCGGTTCGGCGTCCGGCCGCACGGTCGCCGCGACGGCAGCGACCAGTGCCGGGCTGGCCGCCCCCGCGCCGCTGCCCGCGACGAGCGCCCCGACCGCCAGCACCGGGACCGACCAGGCGGCGGCCACCAGCAGCGACCCGAGCGCGGCCGTGCTCCCGGCCAGCCACAGGGCCCACCGCGCGCGCCCCTGCCCGGCCAGCCGCTGGGCGACGAAGGCAGTGAGGCAGTAGGCGACGTAGCTCGCCGCGGCGATGGCGCCGGCGGTGCCCGGGGAGAGCCCGAACGCCGCCCGGAACTGCGGCAGGTAGAGGCCGAAACCGAACCGGGCCAGCCCGTAGGTGACCGCGATGACCGCCAGCCCGGGCACGACCAGCGCGGTCGGGCGAGTGGGCGCTGCTGACTGTAACGATCGTTTCGCCATAACGAGCGTTACAGTAGGCGCATGACCCCGAACTCCGCGACCCGGCCTGCTCGCGACCGGCTGCTCGCCGCGGCCGGGGAGCTGTTCTACGAGTCCGGCATCGCCGCGACCGGGGTCGATGCGGTCCTGGCTCGCGCCCAGGTGGCCCCCGCGACGATGTACGCCCACTTCGCCGGCAAGGACGGGCTGGTGGCGGCCTACCTGGAGCAGCGGTTCGAGGTGTGGCGGCAGACCTGGGACGAGGTGCTCGCCGAGCGCACCGACCCGGTCGACCGACTCCTGTCGCTCTTCGACGCCCTGGTCCGGTACCGGGAGCGGGAGGGCAGCCGCCGCGGCTGCGGGTTCCTCGCGGCGGCCACCGAACTGCCGCCGGACCACCCGGGCCAGCCGTGGCTGCGGGCCGACTCCCGGTTGCTGACCGACCGACTGCGAGAGCTCGCCGTCGCCGCCGGCCTGGCCGACCCGGACGAGGCCACCACCACCCTGCTGCTCTGCTACGACGGCGCGCTGGCCCGCTCGGCCCGGGAGTGGACCACCCCCGAGCTGCACGCCGGCGACCCGGTGCAGCGGGCACGCGACCTGGCCACCGCCTGGCTCGCCCAGCGGGGCCACGCCGCCGGTCACTGAGCCCCGCGGCCGATGGCGACGCCCGGGAGCCCCCCCCGTCCTCGGCCCCACGTGGTGCGGCGGCCCGGGTGCCGTGATGCACTGCCGCCGTGTCCGTCGTCGAGAAGCTCGACCGGCTGCAGCGCCGGCGCCGCGCGGCCGGGTTCCCCATCGCCGTCGTCTACAAGTACGTGGACGACTCCGGCCCGTACCTCTCCGCACTGATCACCTACTACGCCTTCGTCTCACTGTTCCCACTGCTGCTGCTGTTCTCGACGATCCTGAGCAACGTCCTGGTGGACAACCCCGAACTGCAGCAGCGACTGCTCGACTCGGCGGTGAGCCAGTTCCCCGTGGTCGGCGAGCAGCTCGGTGAGCCGCGGGGCCTCAGCGGCGGCGTCCTCGGGGTGATCGTCGGCATCCTGGGCTCGCTCTACGGAGCCCTCGGGGTCGCCCAGGCGATCCAGTACGCGATGAACACCGCCTGGGCGGTGCCGCGCAACAGCCGGCCCAACCCGTTCCTCGCCCGCGGGCTGAGCCTGCTGCTGGTCGCCACCGCCGGGCTCGCCGTGATCGGGACGACCGCCCTGGCCACCGTCACCGCCGGCCACGCCGGCTCGATGGGTGGGGCGCCCCGGGTCCTGACCGTGCTCGGGTCGGTGCTGATCAACGCCGCCGTCTTCGTGTTCGCCTTCCGACTGGCCACCGCCCGCCCCCTGACGATCCGGCAGGTGCTCCCGGGAGCGTTCCTCGCTGCGGTCGTGTGGCAGCTGCTGCAGACCTTCGGGGTCACCTACGTCAGCCGGGTCATGACGACTGCCAGCGCCACCAACGGCGTCTTCGCCCTCGTGCTCGGCCTCCTCGCGTTCCTGTACCTGGCCGCGGTGGTCGGTGTCCTGTGCGTGGAGATCAACGTGGTGCGGGTCAACCGACTCTGGCCCCGGGCGCTGCTCACCCCGTTCACCGACGACGTCGACCTCACCCCCGGCGATCGGCGGAGCTACACCGGCATGGCGAAGGCCCAGCGGACCAAGGGCTTCGAGACGGTGCACGTCACCTTCGACCCACCCGACCGCACGAAGGACTGAACCGGCTCCGACCCGCAGCCGGAAGAACCTCCAGCGGCCACTGAAAGGTTTCTGTGTCGGCGGTGTTTACTCCACTGCACGCCCGAGGTAATCTTTAGTTGCCGCTGGAGGTTCACCGGAGGCGGCGACACCAGAACATCGGACCTGCACGACATCCGGAGGTACGCAGCCATGATGCTGACTTCCTACGACCCCTTCGCCGCGACGTCCGCGGCCTTCCGCGCGCTGGACCAGCTGACCGGCCGATCCGGCACCACCACCGCCCGTCCGCTCGCCGGCATGCCGATGGACGCCTACCGGGTGGGCGACAACTTCGTGGCCCACTTCGACCTGCCCGGCGTCGACCCCGGCTCGATCGACCTGTCCGTCGAGGGCACCACGCTGACCATCAGCGCCGAGCGGTCGGTGCCGCAGATCGAGAACGCGCAGTGGCAGGTCGCCGAGCGCCCGTTCGGCAGCTACACCCGGCAGCTGGTGCTGGGCCGCAGCCTGGACACCGACCGGCTCGAGGCGAGCTACCACGACGGCGTGCTCACCGTGAGCATCCCGGTCGCCGAGAAGGCCAAGGCCCGCAAGATCGCCGTGACCCGGGCGGACACCCCGGCCGCGGTGGAGGCGCACACCATCGAGGGCGAGCAGCCGGCCGTCGACAGCTGATCGACAGCAACCCGGGGAGGGGCGGGACCCACGGTCCCGCCCCTCCCGTCGTCTCCCGGAGGACCGATGAGCACCGACCCGCTGCAGCCCCTGGACGACCCCGACCACCCGGTGCTCACCATGAGCCAGGCGGCGGACCTGCTCGGCGTCCAGGCCGCCTTCCTGCGCAGCCTGGACTCCTCCGGGGTGCTGCACCCGCACCGCTCGCCCGGGGGGCACCGCCGCTACTCCCGGCACCAGCTCCAGCTGGCCGCCCGGGTGCGGGTGCTGCTGGACGACGGCCACCTGCTCGGCTCGGCGCAGGTCATCGTGCAGCTCCAGGACGACCTGGCCGAGGCCGTCGCGGACGCCGAGCACGCCCGCGACGAGCGGGACGCCGCCCGCCAGGAGCTCCGCGGCCAGGCCCGCTGAGCCGGCCGGGTCAGGGCTCCAGCACCAGCTTGCGGTGGGCGAAGGAGGTCTGCCGGGCCCAGACCGCGGCCACGTCGGCCAGCGGCGCCCGCTCCACCTCCACCGCGATCCGCCCGTCCGCGGCGTGGCCGGTCAGCTCGGCCCAGCCCCGGGCGACGACGTCCGGCGGCACGTGCCGGGTGGTGTATCCGAGCAGGTCGACCATCGCCTCCCGGAAGCCGCCCGCGGCCACCTCCACCGCCGGCGCCGCCGAGTGGCCGATCTGCACGTGCCGCATCCCCCGCCGAGCGGCCGCCATGGCCGCCAGCGCCGGCTCACCCCAGACCGGGTCGATGGTCACGTCGACCCCACCGTCGGCCGCCACCCGGATCCGCTCCGCCATCGCGGCGACCGACTCGTCGCCGGCCAGCTCGACGGTGGCGTCGGCGCCCAGGCCGGCCAGCCGCCGCAGCGACTCCCCGTCCCGGGCCACGGCGACCACCCGGCCGGCGCCGAGCACCTTCGCCGCCTGGACGGCGATCGTGCCCAGCACCCCGCTGGCCCCCAGCACCAGCACCGTCTCCCCCGGCTGCAGCCGGGCCCGCCACTGCAACGGCAGCCACGCCGCCAGCCCGGCGATGCCGAGCGCGACCGCGAGCCCGTCGTCGAGCCCCTCGGGCACGTCGAACAGCGCGTCGGCCGGCACCAGGGCGCGCTGCGCCATCGAACCGAAGGGCGCCACACAGCCGTTGAAGTAGACCCGCCGGCCCTCGACCGTGCCCACTCCCTCGCGCCCCGCGACCGAGGGGAACGGTGGCTTGGTCACGAAGGCGCCGGCGGCGATGGCGACGTCGACCGGGTTGACCCCGGCGACCCGGACGTCCACGACCACCTGCCCCGGGCCGGCGACCGGCTCGTCGAACGAGGCGAAGGTGGGGGTGCCGGGCTCGGTGAGCACTGCTGCGTCCATGACCCGACGCTAGGGGAGCAGGCGATCGCGCGCTCTGCGCCTACACCACCGCGGGAAGCAGCAACAGCAACGTGGGCAGGAAGATCAGGGTGACCGCGCTCGCCAGCGCCGCCCAGCGGGCCCGGGCGGGCAGCGGGTCCGCGGGGGCGAGCAGCCGCCGCACCCGGACCGCGACCGGTCCCCCGGTGACCGCGAGCGCCCCGTCGGGCACCTGGCCCCCCGCTCCGCCGGCGGCGGCCACGATCGCGACGGCGAGGGTCCGCCGCGGGTTCGGCCCGGACAGCGACCGCAGGGCCACGTCGTCGGCGCGCATCTCCACCAGGTCGCGGACCCCGTCGTGCGCCCGGTCGGCCGCCGGCAGCACCGGCAGCGCCGCCCGCCAGGCGACGAAGGGCAGCAGCAGCAGGTGGTGGTGCTCGCGCAGGTGCGCCCGCTCGTGCGCGACGACGGCGTCCAGCTGCGCGCCGTCCAGCTCGGCCACCATCCCGGAGGAGAGCACCAGCAGCGGGCGGGCCCCGGGGATGCAGAAGGCCACCGGGGCGGGGTGGTCGAGCAGCAGCGTCTCCTCCGCCGCGGACACCCCCGGCCGGACGAGCAGCTCCAGCAGCGCACGGTGCCGCCGCCGGGTGCGCGCGGTGCGGACGCCGGAGAGCGCGAGCACCCCCAGCAGCTCCACCGCCAGCACCGCGGCGAGGGTCTGGGCGACCCAGTGGTCACCGCGGACCGGCTCGGTGCTGGGCTGCCAGGTCACCCAGTGCCACCACGCCTCGGGCAGCGAGTGCCCCCAGGGTGCGAGCCCGTGCACCAGCAGCGCGCCGATGATCGACAGGCCGCCGGCCAGCCCGATGGCCTGCCAGCAGACCAGCGCCGCGAGCGGATCCCGCCGGGGCCAGTGAGCCCGGGCCAGCGCCGCCGGCACCGGCCAGGCCAGGAGTGCGGCGAGGACGCCGAGGGCCAGAGCGGTGGCCGGGAGCACGCTCAGCGAGCGCCGGCGGCGTCCGAGCCGGCCCCGTCCCCGCCGGCCAGCAGCGCCCGCAGCATCGCGGCGTCCTCGGCGTCGACGCTGCCGACGAACCGGGCGAGCGCCGCCTGCCGGTCCCCCGCCTGGCCGAGCACCTCGTGCATCAGCTCCGCCGCGTGCGCCTCGCGCGTGGCCCGGGGGGTGAAGCGCCGGGGGCGCCGCTCGTCGTGGACCAGGAACCCCTTCTGCTCCAGCCGACTGAGCACCGTGTGCACGGTGGTCAGCGCGAGCCCGCGGTCGGCGAGCTGCTGCTGGAGCTCGGTCGCGCTGACCGGACCGGGCGCCGCCCAGAGCCGGTCCATGAGTGTGCGCTCCAACTCACCGAGTGAGGCCATTGGTCCCTCCCCTGTCCGGCGTCTCACACCCGATGGTCACTGCGGGTCGTGGACGAGAAGTTCTACGAGGCGTAGAAATGAGTTCTACAACAGGTAGAAGACTACGCGCCGATCGTACGAGGCAGGGAGGCACCAAGCCGTGGACGTCCTGGACGTAGCGCGCTGGCAGTTCGGGATCACCACCGTCTACCACTTCATGATGGTCCCGCTGACCATCGGGCTCGGCGTCCTGCTCGTGGTCATGCACACGATGTGGGTGCGCACCGGCAACCCCGAGTGGCTGCGGATGACCCGCTTCTGGGGCCGCATCTACCTGATCAACTTCGTCCTCGGGGTGGCCACCGGGCTGGTCCAGGAGTTCCAGTTCGGCCTGGCCTGGAGCGCCTACAGCCGGTTCGTCGGCGACGTCTTCGGGTCGTTGCTGGCGCTGGAGGCGCTGCTCGCGTTCTTCCTCGAGTCGACCTTCCTCGGCCTGTGGATCTTCGGCTGGGGCCGGATCCCGAAGAAGGTGCACCTCGCCGCGCTCTGGGCGGCGGTGATCGGCTCGATCGTCAGCGCGTACTTCATCATCGCGGCCAACTCCTGGATGCAGCACCCGGTCGGGGTCGTGACCGACGACGCCACCGGCCGACCGGAGCAGGTCGACTTCCTCGCGGTGCTGACCAACAACACCGCGCTCGCCGCGTTCAGCCACGCCATCGTCGGCGCGGTGATGGTCGCCGCCGCACTGCTGGTCGGCATCGGCCTGTGGCACCTACGCAAGCGCCGGCTGGCCGGCCTCTCCCCCGAGGACGTCGACCACGAGGTGTGGCGGCGCTCGGTGCGGATCGGCGGCTGGGCCTCCCTCATCGCCTTCGTGCTCGTCGCGATCACCGGTGACTACCAGGCCAAGCTGATGTACCAGCAGCAGCCGCTGAAGATGTCCTCGGCCGAGGCGCTCTGCGAGACCGAGGCGCCGGCGCCCTTCTCGGTCTTCGCCTTCGGCAAGCTGGGCAGCAACGAGTGCGACGACGTCCACTCCTGGACCGTGCCGGCCCTGCTCTCCTACCTGGCGCACGGCGACTTCGAGACTGCGGTGCCCGGGGTCAACGAGCTGCAGGAGGAGTACGCGGCGGCCTACGGGGCGACCTACCCCGACGACCCGTCCTTCGGCGACAAGGCCGGCGAGCCGATCGACTACACCCCGCTGCTCGCGGTCACCTACTGGAACTTCCGACTGATGATCGGCATGGGGATGGTCTCCGCCGGCGTGGGGGCCTACGCGCTGTGGGCCACCCGCCGGGGCCGGGTGCCGACGTCCCGGATCGGCGTCTACGGCTCCCTGCTCGCGGTCGGTGCGCCGTTCGTCGCCAACGCGTCGGGCTGGATCTTCACCGAGATGGGCCGCCAGCCCTTCGTGGTGTACCCGAACCCCGACGTGCCGCGCGAGGACCAGGTCTACTTCTTCACCGCCCAGGCGGTCTCCCCCGGCATCAGCGCGGCCGAGGTCTGGACGTCGCTGATCGCCCTGACCGTGGTCTACGGCGCCCTGGCCGTGGTGGAGCTGTGGCTGATCGTCAACTTCGTCCGCCGCGGGGTGACCACCAGCGACGGCTCCCCGACCCCCGGCCACACCCCCGACGGCGACCCGGACGCCGACGTCACGCCGGGCAGCGCGAGCACCCGGCGGCCGGACGACGACGACGTCCTGTCCTTCGCGTACTGACCCGGCCCCGAGACCGAGAGAGACCCTGACATGGACCTGCAGACCGTCTGGTTCGTCGCCGTCGCCGTGCTCTGGACCGGCTTCCTGCTGCTGGAGGGCTTCGACTTCGGCGTCGCCGCCCTGCTGCCGGTGATCGGCCGCAAGCCCGCCGACCGGCACCTGATGCTCCGCAGCATCGGCCCGCTCTGGGACGGCAACGAGGTGTGGCTGATCACCGCGGTCGGCGCGGTCTTCGCCGCCTTCCCCGGCTGGTACGCCACCTGGCTGCCGGCGCTGTACCTGCCGTTCGTGCTGGTGCTCTTCGGCCTGATCATCCGGGCCGTCGCCTTCGAGTGGCGGCACTCGCACCACACCGCGCAGTGGGACAGCACCTGGACCAACGTCATCGTCACCGGATCGCTGATCGCCGCGCTCGGGGTGGGCGCGGCCCTGGGCGGCACCACGCTGGGCCTCCCGATCGACGGGGACGGCGTCCGGGTCGGCGGCGCCTTCGCCGGCGTGACCTGGTCGGCGCTGCTGGGCGGCGTCGCCGTGCTGGCCTACTCGATCGTGCACGGCGCCGTCTTCCTGGCGCTGAAGACCGAGGGCCCGGTGCGGCTGGCCGCGCGCGCCTTCGCCCGCCGCTGGTCGCTGGTCGCGGCGGTGCCGCTGCTGGCCTGGGCCGGGCTGGTGCAGCTGCGCGAGGGCACGGCCGTCACCGCGGTGCTGTGGCTGGTCGCCGCGCTGGCGGTGCTGGTCGCCTGGGCGAGCATCCGGCTGGACCGCGAGGGGCCGGCGTTCACCGCCTGGGCGGTGGTCATGCTCGCCTCGGCGGCGACGATCTTCGGCGCCGTCTACCCGGTGGTCGTCGTCTCCTCGATCGACCCCGCCTTCGACGTCACCATCGCCGAGGCCTCGGTCAGCGACTACACGCTGACCGTGATGACCTGGGCGGCCGGCTTCGGGCTCCCGGTCGTGCTGGGCTACCAGGCCTGGACCTACTGGGTCTTCCGCAAGCGGCTGACCGCCGACTCGGAGACCCCGCAGACCGCCACCGAGGAGCAGGTGCACGCATGACCTCGCGTCCCAGGAGGGGCCAAAGTCGCGATTTCGGCCCCTCGGATCGGCGGGGGCCGCTGGGGGCGCTCGCCGGGGTGCCGGGGCTGACCGGGGCGCTGGTGCGGGCCGGGGTCGCCGCGCTCGGGCAGACCGTCGGCGTCGTGCTGCTCGCCGCCGGGCTCGCCCGGGCGGTGGCGGACGTCGCCGACGGCGTCACCCCGGGGACGTCGCTGCTCGTGGCGCTCGTCGGCGTCGGGATCCGGGCCGCCGCCGGCGGGCTCGGCAGCGTGCTGGCCACCCGGGACGCCCGGCGGGCCGAGGACACCCTGCGCCGCCGGCTGCTGGATCGGTTGCTGGCCGGCGAGGGTGAGGCGGTCACCGCCGCCGGCGGCAGCGGGCCGGCCGCGGTGCTGGCCACCACCCGGCTGCACGACCTGGGCCCGGCGCTGGCCACCTACCTGCCGGCGCTCGCCTCGACGATCGTGGTCCCGCCGGTGCTGCTGGTCGTGCTCGGGCTGACCGACTGGCTCTCCGCGCTGCTGGTGGCGCTCACCCTGCCGCTGGTGCCGCTGTTCATGGCGCTGGTCGGGCTGCACACCCGCGACCGGACCGTCGCGGCCGCCCGGGCGCTGGACCGGATCGCCGGCCACGTCGCCGAGCTGGTCCGCGGCCTGCCGGTGCTGGTCGGGCTGGGCCGCGCCGCCGACCAGCTGGCCGCGCTGGCCGACCTGGGCGAGACCCACCGCCGGCGCACGCTGGCCACCCTGCGGATCGCCTTTCTCTCCTCCCTGGTCCTCGAGGTGCTCGCCACCCTGTCGGTCGCGCTGGTCGCGGTGACCGTCGGCGTGCGGCTGGTGCACGGGGACGTCGGCCTGGACGTCGGCCTGCTCGCCCTGCTGCTCGCCCCCGAGGCGTTCGCCCCGCTGCGGGCCCTGGGCGCGGCCCACCACGCCTCCGAGGACGCCGCCGAGGCCGCCGCCGCCGCGCGCGCGGTGCTCGCCGCCCCCGCCCCGCGGCCGGTGCTGAGCGCGACCCCGGCCGGACAGCTGCGCGGGGTCACCGTCGACGGGCTCACCGTCGCCTTCCCCGGCCGTGACCTGCCCGCCGTCGACGGCGCGTCGTTCGAGGTGGCGCCGGGCGAGCTGGTGGCCCTGCGCGGGCCGAGCGGATCGGGCAAGTCGACCGTGCTCGCCGTCCTGGCCGGGCAGCTCCTCGACGGGGAGACCGCACGGGTGGAGGGGGTGGTGCTGCGGCCGGAGGACGTCGCCGTCGTCCCGCAGTTCCCGCACACCGTCGCCGACACCGTCCTCGACGAGCTGCGCCGGCACGCCGGCGAGCTGCCGGAGACGTGGGCCACCGACCTGGCCGACACCGCACTGGCCTGGCTGGACGCCGGGCACCTGCGCGAGCGCGCCTGCCGCACCCTCTCCCCCGGCGAGCTGCAGCGGGTCGCACTGGCCCGGGCGCTGGTCCGGGTGCAGCGAGGCGCCCGGGTCCTGCTGCTCGACGAGCCGACGGCCTCGCTGGACGCGGTGAGCACCGCGCAGGTCGCCGAGCTGCTGGTCCGGCTGCGCGGGTCGCTGTGCACCGTGCTGGTCACCCACTCCCCTGAGCTGGCCGCGCTCGCCGACCGCACCGTCGACCTGGCCGGCCCCGCCGCCCTGCCGCCGCTCACCAGCGTCCCGGCGCCGGAGCGCACCGAGGTCGGCCCCGCCGCCGGCGCGCCGCTCGCAGCCGCCGGCGCGCCGCTCGCAGCCGCCGCCGAGCCCGCCGCCGCTCCCGAGGCGGACCGTGGCTCGGCAGGTCTGAGCTGGCCGCGGCGGGCGGTGCTGAAGGCGGTCGCTGCCGGCGCCGCCTCCAGCGCATCGGCCATCGCGCTCACCGCGGTCTCGGGCTGGCTGATCGTCCGGGCCGCCGAGCAGCCCCCGATCCTCACCCTGCTGGTGGCCACGGCTGGGGTGCGGGGATTCGGGCTGGCCCGGGCTGCGTTCCGCTGGCTGGAGCGACTGGCCGGCCACGACGCCGCCTTCCGGCTGGCGTCGAGCACCCGGCTGCAGGTGTGGCGCGCGCTGGTCGCGCAGGGCCCGGCCGCCGACCGCACCCCCGGCCGGGCCCTGGCCCGGGTCGTCGGGGACGTCGGCCTGCTGCAGGACCTCTCCGTCCGGGTGGTCGCCCCGCCGGTGGTCTCCGGGATCGTGCTCGCCGGCACGACGGCGGTGCTGGCGCTGCTCGACCCACGGGCCGGTGCGCTGGTGGCCGCACTCGTCGCCGTCGCGGTGCTGGGCGTGCTCGGCGTGCACCGCTGGGCCGACCGGGGCGGCGCCCGGCACGCCGCCGAGCTGCGCACGGTCACCCTGCGGGAGACCAGCGCGACGCTCGAGGCCGCCGGTGACCTGCGCGCGCACGGGCTCACCGGCGCGGCCGTCGACCGGCTCGACGCGCTGGGCCGCCGGCAGGGTCGCGCGGCCCAGGCCGGTGCCACGGCCACCGCGCTGGGCGATGCGCTGGCGGTGCTGGCCACCGGAGCCGCCGCCGTCGGCGCGCTGGCCGTCGCGGCGATCAGCGTCCGTGCGGGTGGGCTGTCCGCACCCACCGCGGCGGTCCTCGCGCTCGCGCCCCTGGCGCTGCTCGAGCCGCTGACCGCACTGGGGGCCGCGCAGCGCCACCGGCTGGCCTGGCGGGATGCACGGGCCCGGATCGACGCCGTGCTGGCCGAGCCCGTGGCCGCCGACCCGGCCCCGGCCGACCGGGTGAGCCCGCCGCGGCCGGTGCGCGAGCTGGCGCTGGAGCACCTCACCGCCGGCTGGCCCGGACGCCCGCCGGTGCTGCGCGACCTGGACGCCGTCGCCACCGCCGGGTCCGACTGGCTGGTGGTCACCGGCCCGTCGGGCTCGGGCAAGTCGACGCTGCTGTCGGTGCTGATGGCCTCGCTGCGCCCCGCGGCCGGCGCCTACGTCCTCGGTGACGGGCGCCGCCCGGTGCCGGCCGACCGGCTGACCCGGGCCGACGTGCAGAGCGCGGTCGCCTGGTGCCCGCAGGACGCGCACGTCTTCGACGCGACGCTGCGGGCCAACCTCGCGCTGGCCCGCCCCCGCGGTGAGCTCACCGGTGACGACGGCGAGGCGGCGATGCGCCGCGCCCTGACCGACGCCGGGCTCGGCGCGCTGATGGCCGGCCTCCCGGACGGGCTGGACACCCCGGTGGGCGCAGGCGGTGCCTCGCTGTCCGGTGGCGAGCGGCGGCGGCTGGCGGTGGCCCGGGCGCTGCTGGCCGACCGCGACGTCGTGCTGCTGGACGAACCGACCGCCCACCTGGACCCGCCGACGGCCGCCGCCCTGGTGGCCGACCTGCGCCGGGCCCTGGCCGGCCGGCTCGTCGTCTGCGTGACGCACGACCCGGCGCTGGCCGAGGAGCGCGACAGCGTGCTGCGGCTGGACGGAGCGCCCGCCGAGCACAGCCCGGCCACGGCGCGCCGCTGACCGGTTTGCTGCGGCCACCGCCGCGGCACGTCCAGGGCATGACCCTGGCCGAGCGCTTCGCCGCTGCGGTCGTCGAGGAGGCGACCGCGGTGGCGGACGACGACGGGCACCTGCTCCCCGACCGGCTGGCCCGGGCCGTCGTCCGGGTGCTGACCGTGGACGGCGCCGGCCTCAGCGTGCTGACCGGTACCCGCGGCCGCTGCCCGCTGGGTGCGAGCTCTCCGGAGGCCGGCCGGGCCGAGCGGCTGCAGTTCACCGTGGGCACCGGCCCCTGCCTGCTGGCCCACGCCTCGGGTGAACCGGTGCTCGCCGGCGAGGAGGAGCTCCGCCGGCGGTGGCCCGCGTTCGCCGACGCGCTGGTGGCCACCACCCCCTACCGCGGCGTCGTCTCCCTGCCCGTCCCGGGGGCGCTGACCGGTGCCGGGGCACTGGACCTCTTCCTCACCGACCCCGACGACGTCCGGCGGCTGGACGTGGCCGTCGCCCTCGCCGTGGGTCAGCTCGTGTCGGACGCGCTCAGCGATGCCCTGGTCCGGTCGCCCCGGTCGGACGGCCAGGGACCCGGCTGGCTGCGCAGCCCGGCCGCGGTGCGCCGGGCCGTCGTCTGGCGGGCGGTCGGGTCGCTCAGCCTGTCGCTGGACGCCGCCGCCGACGCCGCGTTGGACGTCCTGCGGGCGCACGCCTGGGCCATGGGGCGCTCGGTCGACTCCGTGGCAGCGGACCTGGTGAGCGGCCGGCTGGTGACCGCCGACGTCCTCGGGCGGCCCGGCGGGCCCTGACCGGGCCCGGGGATGAGGCACGCTGGGCACATGGCGCAGAACCCGACGGTCGAGGAGTTCCTCGCCACCCTGGACCACCCACGCGCCGACGACGTCCGCCGGCTGCGCGCGGCGATCATGGCCTCGGACGCCGAGCTCACCGAGCACGTGAAGTGGCGGGCGCCGAGCTTCTGCGCCCGGGGGGTCGACCGGGTGACCTTCCGGCTCTTCCCGGAGGACCACCTGCAGCTGGTCTTCCACCGCGGCGCGAAGCCGCAGGAGACCGCGGGCTTCGCGTTCGGTGACGACACCGGGCTGCTGCGCTGGGCCGACACCGACCGCGCCGTGCTGACGCTGGGCGACTCCGCCGACGTGGCCGCCAGGCAGAGCGCGATCGTGGCGCTCGTGGAGCGCTGGGTCCGGGCCTGAGCCGCCGTCAGTCGCAGGGCGGCCCCTCCGGGACGTCGACCTGGATCTCCGGGCCCAGCTCCGCGTCGACCAGCGGCAGGTCGTCGCCGGACCAGAAGCTGCCCGGGTCGTAGGCGTTGAGCGGCCGATTCTTCGGCAGCAGGCCCATCGCCGTGTAGGTGGTGGCGACCAGCTCGGCGCAGAACACCGTGTCGTTCGTCTGGTGCCGGCGCAGCTTGCCGTTCACCCAGCCGTGGGCCAGGTGCCGGGTGGTGGGGAACGGCTTGCCGTCGAGCCGCGCGATGGTGCGCAGCACGGCGTCCTCCATCTCCCGCGGCACCCCGCCGTCGTCGGCCGGGCCGACCAGCTGGCGCAGCCACGCCTGCTGGCCGTAGCGCTTCTTCCAGACGCAGACCGCGTCGGACAGGTCGTGCAGCTGGACCCCGCGCTGGTGGCGGCCCGACCACACGTCGGCCAGGGAGTGCCCCAGCTCGGCGTGCCAGAGCAACGGCGGCAGGTCGTCGAGGACGACGGCCATGCCGACGTGGTTGACCGGGGCGTTGGTGACCGTCCGGATGGCCCGGTCGGCCAGCGAACTGCCCCGGAAGACCCAGACGTCGCCGGTCCGGGTGAGGTCGACGGCGTCGTGCAGCGGCAGGACGCGAGCGGACGAGGTGCGGGACACAGCGCGGGAGTGAGCCACACCACTACCGTATCGGCTCATGCGCCTCTCGAAGCTGCTCGGAGTCGCCGGGATCGTCGGCGTTGCCGCGACCGGCACCGTCCTGCTCCGCCACGAACGCCACCGCCGGGCCTACACACCGGAGGAGGTGCGCGCCCGGCTGCAGGGCCGGGTGGCCGACGTCGCGATCGCCGACGCCGACCCGGACCTGGCCCCCGACTGGCCGGCCGAGGTCGAACGGCCGCAGCGCCACCCGATGGAGGCGCTGCTGTCCTCGGTGATGAAGATCGGCCCCCTGCGCCGCATCTGAGCAAGGAATTCCTCCCCCACCCTCGCGAGCTCGGGGTGGGCTCCTGGAGAGGGCGGCCGGCCTGCGGCAACCGCACCCACGACGCTTGAGCTCTGGTGCACTGGTGCAACCAGAGCTCAAGCGTCGGCGAGCTCAGCCTGCGCTGGGCGGGAGCGCAGCTCCTTCGTCCTTGAGGACGACGCCGGAGGCACCCAGCTGGCGGGAGGCCTGGAGCAGCCCGGCGAGGGTGTCGGCGGCCTGGGCGTAGCCGAGGCCGTGCGGTGGTCGCACGTTGGAGATGCAGTTGCGCTCGGAGTCCGCGCGTCCGGGCCGCGGCCCGTGGGTCAGGTACAGACCGAGGCTGTCGGCGGAGCTCAGCCCCGGCCGCTCCCCCACCAGGACGACGACGATCCCGGCACCGAGCGCCTCGCCCACCGGGTCGCCGAGGGCCACCCGCGCCTGGTGCGCGAGGACGAGCGGGGCGACCGACCACCCGGGCAGCCGGTCCAGCACCGCTGCCACCGTGCCGGCCGCGTGCTCGTGCACCGCCCGCGGGGACAGCCCGTCGGCGAGCACCAGCGCCAGGTCGTACGTGCCGCCGGGCAGCTGGGTGTCCGGGGCGAGCCGCCGCCCCAGGTCCGGGCGCTGCAGGTAGGTGGCCCGGTCGGGGGCCTGGCTGTGCACCTCCAGCACGTCGAGCCCGACGCCGGCCCCGGTCAGCGCCGCCCGCACCCGGCCAGCGTCCAGAGCGGTGTGCACCGCATCGCGGGCGGCCGCGTGCGCGGCGCGGAACTCCAGCTCCCGGGACGTCGGCAACCCGTCCCCGGCCCGGCCCAGCGCCACCCGCGCCCGAGTGGCGTCCCGCAACACCGCCCACGGGTCCGGCTCCCCACCAGAATGGCCATTTCGGTGGTCGGGGGTGGTCATGGGCGGGCGGCGGCGAGGAGGGCGCGGGCCGCGGGCGCCTCGGGGGTCAGCTCGCGGACGTGGCCGTCGTCGTCGAGCAGGTCCATCATCGCCAGCCACGCCTCGAACTCCGGCGCCGGCCGCAGGTCGAGCACCGACCGGGCGGTGAGCACGTCGGTGAACGACAGCGACTGGTAGTGCAGCATCACGTCGTCCGAGCCCGGGACGGCGATGACGAACGAGCAGCCCGCCGCCCCCAGCAGCAGGGTCAGGGTGTCGGTGTCGTCGCCGTCGACGTCGGTGTGGTTCGTGTAGCAGACGTCCACGCCCATCGGCAGGCCCAGCAGCTTGCCGCAGAAATGGTCCTCCAGCCCCGCCCGGATCACCTGCTTGCCGTCGTAGAGGTACTCCGGGCCGATGAACCCGACAACGGTGTTGACCAGCAGCGGATCGAAGTGCCGGGCCACCCCGTAGGCGCGGCACTCCAGCGTCTGCTGGTCGACCGGGCCGTCGACACCGTGGTGCGCGTCGGCCGAGAGCGCCGAGCCCTGCCCGGTCTCGAAGTAGGTGACGTTGCTGCCCACGGTGCCCCGGCCCAGCTCCAGCGCCCCGACCCGGGCCTCGGCGAGCAGGTCGAGGGTGACGCCGAAGCCACGGTTGCCGGCCTGGGTACCGGCGACGGACTGGAAGACCAGGTCGACCGGCGCACCGGCCTCCATCGCCCGCAGTGTGGTGGTCACGTGCGCGAGGACGCAGGACTGGGTGGGGATCTCGTACCGGCTGATCACCGCGTCGACCAGCTCCAGCAGCGCGATCGTCTGCGCCGGGTTGTCGGTGGCCGGGTTGATCCCGATGACGGCGTCCCCGCTGCCGTGCAGCAACCCGTCCAGGATCGACGCGGTCACCCCGACGGCGTCGTCGGTGGGGTGGTTGGGCTGCAGCCGGGACGCCAGCCGGCCGGGCAGCCCGAGGGTGCTGCGCAGGCCGGTGACCACCCTGGTCCGGCGGGCGACCGCGACCAGGTCGGCGTTGCGCATCACCTTGGACACCGCCGCCACCATCTCCGGGGTGAGCCCGCGGGCCAGGGAGGAGATCGCCGCCTCGTCCCGCTCGGCCGCCCGGGCCAGCAGCCAGTCGCGGAACCCACCGACCGTGAGCGCGGCGACGGGGGCGAAGGCGGCCGGGTCGTGGGTGTCCAGGATCAGCCGGGTGACGTCGTCCTCGTCGTAGCCGACCACCTGCTCGGTGAGGAAGGTGGCCAGCGGGACGTCGGCGAGCACGTGCTGCGCGGCGACCCGCTGGGCCTGCGACTCCGCGGCGACCCCGGCCAGGACGTCCCCGGAACGCGCCGGGGTGGCCTTGGCAAGGACGTCGGTGAGCGAGCGGAACTCGTGGGTGTGCCCGCCCAGCGTCGTCCGGCGGACGGTCATCGCACGTCCTCCTCCGCGGCGGCCAGCAGCTCGAACTCCTCCTCCGGTGCCGAGGCGACCAGGTGGTGGCGGCTGTAGAGCGCGAAGTACCCGAGGAACACCGCGTACGCCGCCAGCGTCCAGCCCGCGGCGACCGGGTCGACCAGGAAGGTCGCCAGCACCGCCGCGGCGGCGAGCACCAGGGCCACGCCGGTGGTGACCGTGCCGCCGGGGGTGCGGTAGGGCCGGGGCAGGTCGGGCTCGCGACGGCGCAGCACGATGTGGCTGACCATCATCAGCACGTAGGAGACCGTGGCCCCGAAGACGGCCATGTTCAGCAGCATCGCGCCCTGCCCGGTCAGCGAGAGCGCGAAGCCGACCGCGCCGGGCACGAGCAGGGCCAGCACCGGCGCCTTGCGGGAGTTGGTCACCGACAGGGCGCGGGGCAGGTAGCCGGCGCGGGAGAGCGCGAACGTCTGCCGGGAGTATGCGTAGATGATCGAGAAGAAGCTGGCGACCAGGCCGACCAGCCCGGCGTAGTTGATCACCGTGGTGAGCCCGCTGGAGGCCCCGGCGACCTCGAGCGCCTCCACCGGCGGGTTCCCGCTGGCCGACATCGCCTCCGAGCCGCCGGCGCCGGCGGTGAACACCAGCATCAGCACCGCCAGGACCAGCAGCAGGCCCATCGCGGCGACGATCCCCCGGGGCATGCTCCGCGCCGGGTCCTTGGCCTCCTCCGACGCCAGCGGCACGCACTCGACCGCCAGGAAGAACCAGATGGCGAACGGGAAGGCCGCCCAGATGCCCATCACGCCGAACGGCAGGAACTCCGAGGCGCCGGCTGCGTCGGTGGGCGCGATGTCGGTCAGGTTGGCCGCGTCGAAGGCGGGGACCGCCCCGACCAGGTAGAGCACCAGACCGGCGACGGCGACCGCGGCGATCACCAGCATCACCTTCAGCGCCTCGCCGACGCCCAGCAGGTGGATGCCGATGAACAGGCCGTAGGCGGCGAGGTACACCCACCAGCCGTCGGTGATGCCGAACAGGCCGAGCGACTCGACGTAGGCGCCGATGAAGGTGGCGATCGCCGCCGGGGCGATCGCGTACTCGATCAGCACGGCGACGCCGGTCGCGTAGCCACCCCAGGGGCCCAGTGCCCGGCGGGCGAATGTGTAGCCGCCCCCGGCGGTCGGCAGCGCCGAGCCCAGCTCGGCCAGGCCGAAGACCATCGCCGAGTACATGACCGCCATCAGGACGACGGCGATCAGCAGCCCGCCGAAGCCGCCCTCGGCCAGCCCGAAGTTCCAGCCGGCGTAGTCACCGGAGATGACCGCGGCGACGCCGAGGCCGGCCAGCAGCACCCAGCCGGCGGTGCCGCCGCGGAGCTGCCGCTTCTCCAGGTAGCCGGCTTCGACCGCTTCCGCCTCGACCCCCCGCCCCGGTCCGTGTGCTGCGCGGGCGGGTGCGGGTTCGACGGTCATCTGCAGGCCTCCGGCTCATGGCCCCCGCATCAGGCGGGAGCACCAGGCGCGGCCAGCGTGTCCCCCTCGCCCCCGCCGGTCAACGGGGTGCGACGTGCTGGAACACGTTGTTCACACCCGGCCCCGCTGGGTGCCGGTCAGCCGACCTCGAGCAGTTGCAGGTCCCGCACGTAGCTGCAGGCGCCGACGTTCGCGCGGGCCGCGGCCGGGCGGAGCACCACGCCGACCGGGCGCAGCACGACCGCGACCGGACGCCGGCCGAACAGCACCGGGTAGGTCCAGCCCCGGCGGGGCAGCACCGGGCGCCGGACCTGCTCGCCCTCGATGCCGAGCACCAGCACCGCGGCCAGCACCGCCATCAGCGCCACCGTGCCCAGCGCGGCGGGCAGCCCGGCGTGCTCGGCGAGGAAGCCGATCACCGGCGGACCACCGAGCAGGCCGGTGTACCCGACCGTGGTGGACAGCGCGACGCCCGAGGGCCCGCCGAGGGCACCGGCCCGGGCGATGGCCAGCGGGAAGACGTTGGCCAGCCCGAGGCCGACGAGCACGAAGCCCGCCAGCGCCACCGGCAGCGACGTCGTTGTCACCGCGGTCAGCGCGCCGGCCGCAGCCAGCAGTGCCCCGCCGACCAGCAGCCGCCGCTCACCCAGGGCGAGGACCAGGCGCCCACCGGCCAGCCGGCCGGCGGCCATCGCCGAGGAGAAACCGGCGTACCCGGCCGCCGCCAGGGCGGGGGCGGCGGCCAGCTGCTCGCGCAGGTGCAGCGCGCCCCAGTCGCTCAGCGCGCCCTCGCCATAGGCCGTCGCCCCGGCCACCGCACCCAGCAGCACCAGGACGCCGGTGGGACGAGGGCCGGGCGCACCGCCGGTGGCCGGGGCCAGCGGGTCGGCCACCGGAAGGGCCCGGGGGGCGTCGCCGCGGACGAGCACCGGCCCGGCCCAGGCCATCGCGACCAGACCGACGACCGCCACGGCGGCCAGGTGCGGGGCGACCCCCATCGCAGCGGAGGCCAGCCCGCCGACGAGGGCACCGACCAGGCCGCCGCCGCTGAAGGCGGCGTGCAGCCCGGACAGCAGCGGCCGCCCGGCGCGCGCCTCGACCTCCACGCCGACGCTGTTGGCGGCGACGTTCACCGCACCGGTGACGGCGCCGAACAGGAACAGCCCGGCGCACAGGGCCGGGACCGTGCCGGCCAGCCCGGGCAGGACGGCGCTCACGCTCGCCGCCACGCCGGCCAGCGCGGCCAGCCGTCCGGTGCCGAACCGGGCGCACAGCGCACCGGTGGCCTGCATGCAGGCGAGCGCGCCGAGCGACAGGCACAGCAGCGCGACGCCCAGGGCGGTGTGGCCGGCGCCGGTGGCGGCGCTGACGTCGGGGACCCGGGCGGCCCAGCTGCCGAAGACGAAGCCGTCGAGGCCGAAGAGGAGGGCGACGGCGACCCGCAGCCGGCGTAGCGAGGGTGGGCCGGATGGCGGGACGGCTCGGGCGAGGGCCGAACGGAGCAGACCCGGAGACCGGGCAGGCGGACGGGTGGGCACAGAGATGACCATGGAAGACCTTCGGGGAGTGGGCGCGCAGCACCGCGGAACGGCTGGCGGGGGTCGGGGAGCACACGACCTCGGGCGCTGGGTTCCACGGTGCCACTCGGACGCGCGCACTGGGTGTCCATCCGGTGTACAGACGGCGTGAGAGCGCGCACGGTGTCGCAACGCACGTCCCGCCCGCCTCTGCGGTTGCCGGACCGGCGCCGGGGCCCGAGGGTCAGGGCATGACCGGGACCTTCGCTCGTGGGCTGCTCGCCGGCGCCGCCGGCACGACCGCCCTCAACGCCCTCACCTACGTCGACATGCTGCGCCGCGGCCGCCCCGCCAGCACCGTGCCGGACCGGACCGCAGCTGCGCTCGCCGACGCGGCCGGCGTGGAGCTGCCCGGCCGGGGCGCGGCGCGGGAGGCCCGGACCACCGGCCTCGGTGCGCTGCTGGGGATCGGCAACGGCCTGGGCGTCGGCGTGCTGGCCAGCCTGGTCCGCGCCGGCGGGGTCCGGATGCCCGGACCGGTCGGCGCGGTCCTCACCGGCGCCGCCGCGATGGCGGCCACCGACGGCCCGACGGCGGCGCTGGGTGTGACCGATCCGCGCACCTGGACGGCCTCGGCCTGGGCGGCCGACGCGGTGCCCCACCTCGCCTACGGCGCGGCCGTGCAGGCGGTCGTCTCCGCGCTCCCGACGCGGGAGGAGCGGGTCCTGGTCAAGCAGCGCGCCTCGGCCGGGCTGGTCACCAGGTCACTGCTGCTCGGTACGGCGGCCGGGTGCCGCAGCTCCCTCGGGCTGGCCGCGCCGACGCTCACCGCCGCCGACACCGGCGTCGTCAAGAAGCTGGGCTCCTTGCTCTCCGTCGGCGGCGAGATGTACGCGGACAAGCAGCCGGGCATCCCGCCGCGGACCAGTCCCGCCGTCCTCCCCGCACGCCTGGCCAGCGGGGCCGGCGGCGCCGCGCTCCTCGCCCGGCGTCAGGGGCAGAACGCGGCGCTGCCGGTGCTGGCCGGGGCCGCCGGTGCCGCCGCCGGCTCCTTCGGCGGCCTGGCCTGGCGGCGCTGGGCGGCGGACCTGATGCCGGACTGGCAGGCCGCGGTGATCGAGGACGGCGTGGCCGTGGTCCTGGCCCTCGCTGCCTGCCTGCCCGGACGCCGGCGCTCCACCCGGCTGCGCGTGGTGAAGATGCTCGACTGATCGGTCAGGCGCGCCAGCCGGGGTCTCGGCCGGTGAGCCCGAGCGCCCGGTCGAACGCCGGAGCATCGGCCGGTACCACCACCGCCGGCCCGTACCAGCCGCCGTCCCGGCCCATCGGCGCCAGCGGCTCGACCGCTGCCAGCACGGCCTCCCCCAGCTCGGCCGGGACGTCGTAGGGGGCGCCGACCGCCCGGGCCAGGTCCCAGCCGTGCAGCGCGAACTCGGCGAGCATGAGCGGGCCGACGACCCCGGCGGGCATCGGGGTGGTGCCCAGCAGCGTCTCCCCCTCCCAGGCGGCGGGGTCGGCCCAGGCGTCGGCCGCGGTGTCCAGCTCGACGGGGACGGCACCGGCCCACTGCTCGACCGGGACGCCGTCCAGGAACGGGGCCGGCCGCAGGCTCGTCCCGTCGTGCTCCAGCGGCATGCCGGTCGCGGCGCGCTGGGACAGCAGGGCGGCCCAGGCCAGGTGGTCGACCAGCGCCCGGACGTCGTAGTCGCCGCACGGCGTGGGTGCGGTGAGCTGCCCGGGGCGGACGGCGCCGAGCGCGGTCGCGGCCAGGTCCGAGGCGGCGCGCACCGCGGCCGGCGGGCTGAGGGGGGAGGTCATGGAGGCAGCCTGCACCGTGCCCGCACCGTGCCCGCACCGCGGCTCACCCGGGGACGAAGCCCGAGCGGTAGGCGAGCACCACGGCCTGCGTCCGGTCCCGGGTCCCGGTCTTGGCGAGCACCCCGGCGACGTGGGTGCGCACCGTCTCCACCCCCAGGAACAGCTGCCCGGCGATCTCGGCGTTGCTCAGCCCCTGGGCCATCAGCCCGAGCACCTGGCGCTCCCGCTCGGTCAGCCGTGCCAGCCCCGGCGCAGCGACCGGGTCCGCGGCGCGCACGTGCCGGCGGGCCAGTTCCCGGATGGCGTCGGGGAAGAGCAGCGACTCCCCGCGGGCCACCGTCCGGATGCCGTGCAGCACCTCCTCGGGCGTCGACCGCTTGAGCAGGAACCCGTCGGCGCCGGCGGCCAGTGCGTCGACGACGTGGTCGTCGTTGGAGAAGGTCGTGAGCACCAGCACCCGGGCGGGCGAGCCGGCCCGCACCAGCGCCCGGGTGGCGGCGATCCCGTCCACCCGCGGCATCCGCACGTCCATCAGGACGACGTCCGGCGAGGTCCGCCCGACGAGGTCCAGCACGTCGGCACCGTCCCCGGCCTCGCCGACCACGAACAGGTCCGGCTCACCGCCGATGACGGCGGCCAGGCCGCGGCGGATCAGCGGCTCGTCGTCGACCAGCGCCACCCGGACGGTCACCGGACCGCGCTCCGGGCGTGCACCGGCAGCCGGACGGCGAGCTGCCACCGGCCGTCGTCGGCGACGCCGGCCCGTACCTCGCCCCGGAGGTCGCGCACCCGTTCCCGCACGCCGCGCAGCCCGCGCCCACCGCCGGACCCGGCGTCCGCGGCGCCCGGCCCGGTGTTGGCCAGCACCAGCTCGAGGTCGTCTCCGGAGGCGTCGACCACCAGCCCACAGGCGGTGTCCGGGGCGTACCGCAGCACGTTGGTCAGCCCTTCCTGCACGATCCGGTAGGCCTCCCGGGAGACCAGCGCCGGCAGGCTCTCGACCGCACCCCGGACCTCCACCGAGACCACTGCACCGGCGGCCCGGGCGGTCCCGACCAGCTCGGCCAGGTCGCGCAGGTCGGGGGCCGGGGCGACGTCGGGGGCGGCCTGTTCCTCCTCGCGCAGCAGGCCGAGCACGTGGTCCAGGTCGACCAGTGCCCGCCGCGTGGCGTCCTCCGTCGCCCGGATGGCCTCCTCCGCGGCCACCGGGTCGCGGGTGAGCAACCGGCGGGCGGCGCCGGCCTGCACGCTGGCCAGGCTGAGCGCGTGCCCGACGCTGTCGTGCAGCTCGCGGGCAAGCCTGTCCCGGCCGGTCAGTACCGACACCGAGGCCTCGGCCGCAGCCAGCCGCTCGGCCGTGGAGCCGGTCAGCAGCCGGGGGGCGACCGCGGCCAGGCCCCGGCCGAGGAGCTCCCCGCCGGCCACGACGAGCAGCAGCAGGCAGGCGGCCAGCCCGACCCGGGCCGGCCATCCAGCGGGTACGGCCATCCCCAGCAGGTCCTCCGCTCCCGCACCGCCCGGCACGGCCACCAGCACCACCACGGACGGCACCCCGATGACCAGCAGGGCACCGGCGACCGTGCCGGCCAGCACGTGCAGGGCAAGCAGCAGCGCGGTGCGGGCCCGCTGCGGCGCGGTGGTCGACGGCCCGGGGCGGTCGGTGAACCCACGGGCCAGCAGCCCACCGACAGCGACCGCCTCCACCGGCCGGACCTCGGCGAGCGCGCCGACCGCCACGACCGGGGCGGGCACCAGCAGCGCCACGACCACCCCGATCAGCACCGGCGGCAGGCCGGACGTGGCGACCACCTGCACCGGCCAGGCCAGCACGATGCCGACCGCCACCCCGATGGCCCCACCCAGCAGCAGGTAGAGCCAGCGGTGCAGCGAGCGGCGCACCGCCGGGGCCACCGTCCGCCGAGCCACCTCTCGAGCCACCTGACCATCCTCTCCAGCCGGACAAGACCCGGGCGACGCCCGCGCCACCCGATCGGCGCGGGCGTCGCGGGCCCTGGTCAGTCGCGCACCGACAGCGCCGGCTCGCCCTGCCCGCAGGTGGCGCACGTGCCGCGGCGCCGGAACCCGTACCCGGTCACCGCCGCGGCCAGCGCCAGCCCCCAGGGGAGCGTCGGGAAGACCAGGACCAGAGCGGCGTCGCCCAGGTCGCCGGCCAGCAGCCGCTCCACCGCCATCGCCAGGAACGCCGGGCTGGCTGCCAGCAGGGCCACGGCGACCAGTCCGCCGGCCAGCACGGGGACCCGCACCGGCACCGGCCGGCCGCGCAGCCCGGGCACCCACCGCGGCCAGACCTCACCCCACGGCCGGATCAGCCCGAGGGTGAGCACCGCTCCGCCGAGCGCGGCGAAGCCGAGGCCCAGCCCGAACAACCGCAGCTGCGGCTCCAGCACCACCTCGGTGGGCGTGCCCACCGGCCACGGGGTCAGCCAGGTCATCCGCAGCAGGGCGTACGGCAGCGGACCCGCCACGGCGATCCAGGTGGCCACAGTCCCCCAGCGCCGGGCCGCGGCCGGCCGGGTCCACGCGGCACCGGGGCGCCCGCAGACCGCGCACCGGCCGGTCGACGACCGCCGCAGCAGCATCGCGGTGGTGCCCCAGATCGTCGCGCCGGCCAGCAGCAGCGCCAGGTGCAGGTGCGGCATCCCGTGCTCGGCGAGACCGGAGACCAGCTCGACGGCGAGGTCGGTGACCGTGCCCGGCCGCAGCAGCCCGGCGACCATCCCGGCGGCGACCACCGCAGCCACCCCGATCAGCCACGGCCGGGTGCGCCGGTCCCGCGCCGCCCCGACGGTGAAGACCACCAGGAAGGTGGCCGGGCCGACGATCGCGGCCAGGTAGCCCAGCAGCACCAGCGAGCCGAGGTCAGCGGCGAGCACGCCGAGGACCGCAGCCTGCGCCGCCATGGCGGCCACCAGCAGGGGCGACGCGTCCCGTCGGCGGGTCAGCAGGCCGAGGAGCAGGCCGGAGCCGGCGAGAGCCAGCAGGGTCCACGCCGTGGACGTGCGATCGAGCAGGGAGAGCACCCCGTACCGCTCGTCGGCGTCCAGTCCGGGCCAGCTGCCCGGGTCCAGCAGCCACCGCAGGGCCAGCAGGGCGTGCAGCACGCTCCAACCGACGCCGGCGGCCAGCAGCCGGTGCACCGTGGGCGTGCTGTGGCCGACAGCATGGGCTCGGGCGGCGGGTGCGGGGTCGAGGGTCACGGTGGACCTCCGGATCAGCGGCCCGGGTGGGTCCCGGGGTCGCCGTCCAGCGTCGTGAGCGCGCTCGACGATCGGCTCCCCCGCTCGGGGGACCTGCCTCCGCCGTGCGGGTGGCTCAGCCCTCGGCGGGGTCGGCCGCTCGGTCGGCGGCGGCCAGCAGCCAGCCGGGCCCGGCGATCCGGGCGACGGCGGGGAGCCGGTCGCGCAGCCCGCGGTCGGCGGTGACCACCAGCAGGTCGTCGTCGCCGTCGGCGAGGTCGGCAGCGGTCTCGGCCAGCGCGTCGTCGCCGCTGCCGGGCGCCCGGACCACCCGCAGGCCGGCCGGGGCCTCGACGTCCCGGGCCTGCCCCTCGACCACCGCGACCAGCGCGGTCACCGTGACCGGCTCACCGTCGGGACCGGCCAGCTCCCGGCCGGGCAGCGCGGCCAGCTGCTCCAGCAGCCGGGCGGTGGCCCCGGCTCGGTCACGCCACCAGCCGTCGGGCCGGGACCCGACGGTGTTGGCGACGTCGACCAGCAGGACCGTCATCGTCGTCGGGACGCGCCGAGCACTGCGGTGGCGACGAAGAAGAGCAGGCCGACGATGGCCAGCCAGAACAGGCCCTCCACGATCACGCCGACCACGGTCACGGCGACCCAGACGAGGAGCAGCAGGAGCAGGAGACGGAGCACGGGTCTGACGGTAGCGATGGTCAGCTGCCCTCGGCTGCGCCCAGCCGCCAATAGCCCATGAAGGCCACCGAGGTGCGCGGCACACCGAGGTCGCGGACCAGGCGGCGGCGCAGCTTCTTGACCATGCCCGCCTCCCCGGCCAGCCAGGCGTAACAGCCGTCGGCACCGCCCTCGTCGGGGACCTCCCAGAGGACGCCGCCCGCCAGGTCGACGTCCTCGAGCTCCTGCCCGGCGGTGCGGGCGGCCACGCCGAGCTCGCAGAGGGCGGCGTGCACCGCCGTGCCGAGCGCCTCGCCAGGCGCGCGGCCACCGCGGACCAGCCAGCGGACCTCCACCCCCGGCGGCACGGCGAGCGACAGCACGTCCCGGGCCTCGGGGACCTCGAGCACGGCGATGGCGCGCCGGCCGGCGGGGAGCGCCTCCACGATCGCGCTGATCGCCGGGACGGCGGTCTCGTCCCCGGCCAGGAACAGGGGGCCGTCGGCCGGTGGGGCCCACTCGACTCCCCAGGGTCGGCCGGACTCGGCCCGGCTGAGTCGGGGCCGGTCGGGGCCCAGCACGACGATCGGGTCGCCCGGGACGGCGGCGGCTGCCCAGCTGGCGGCCGGGCCGGGGTGCCCGTCCTCGACCCCGTGCAGGACGACGTCGACGTCCAACTCGCCGAGCTGCGGGCGGGCGGCGCGCACGGTGTAGGTGCGCAGGTACGGGCGGCGTTCGTCGGGGAGCGCGCAGTAGTCCTGGTACCAGGTCGGGCCGTCGGTGAGCAGATCGGTGACCGGGGCGCCGTCCCGGGAGAGCACCAGCTTGATCCGCTGATCGTCACCGGCCGCGCCGAAGCCGGTGAGCTCCGGGCCGCGGAGGGTGAGGCGCAGGAAGCTGGGGCTCAGCCGCTGGACGCGCCCCACGGTGGCGCTGAAGAAGCGGTAGCCCGGTGCGGCGACCGCCGGTTGCGGCTCGGTGAGGTTCTCGAGAACCGCCGTTCCGGCACGTCCGGTCACCGCCGTGGTCATCGCTGCTCCCGCGCTCGTCGTGACCGGCTCGTGCGCAACCGGACGATGGTGAGGCTAGCCTAACCAGATCATCAAGGGAACGTCCGAAGCAAGAAGGACTGCTCGAGGCCGCTCACCGAGCGCCCGCCGCGCGTCCCAGCGCGGCGCAGATGGCGTCCGCGACCGACTCCGGGTCCTCGTGCTCCCAGAAGCGCATGACCCGCCATCCGAGGCCGGTCAGGACCGCGTCGGTGCGCCGGTCACGGGCGACGTTGGCGGTCAACTTCGCTGACCACCAGGCGGCGTTCGCCGCCGGCCAGTGCCCGCAGGTCGGGCAGGCATGCCAGAAACAGCCGTCGATGAAGACGACGAGGCGCCGGCCCTTCCACACCAGGTCACCGCGGGCACGGGTTTCCCGGCAGGGCCGGACGTCGACCCGGTAGCGGACCCCGCGGGCGTGCAGCCGACGGCGGACGGCGAGCTCCGGTGCAGTGTCCCGCCTCCCCTGCCGGCGGAACCGGGCCCGCACCGGAGCCGACGAGGCGGCCGGGGCGCGCCGGAGGTCGAGCGCCGCCGTGCTCACACCTGGGCGACGGCCGGGGCCGGCGGCACGGGACCGGCCGCCGCGGTGGCGATCTCGACCAGCTGGCACAGGCCGTTGACCAGCCGCAGCTGCTCCGGCGTCTGCACCGGCGAGGTGAGCAGCGCCGGGCTGCCGACCAGGTAGGCGACGGTCTTGGCGCGGGACAGCGCCACGTTCAGCCGGTGCCGGTCGAGCAGGAAGTCCAGCCGGCGGGGCACGTGCGCACCGCTGGAGGCGGCCAGGGTGAAGACGGCCACCGCCGCCTCCCGGCCCTGGAACTTGTCGACGGTGCCCACCTCCACGTCGCCCAGGCCGACCGCGGCGAGGGCGCTGCGCACCTGGTTGACCTGCGCGTTGTAGGGGGTCACGACCAGGACGTCGGCCGGGACCATCACCCGCTCGACCCCGCCGGTCCGCCAGCTCCGGCCCATCAGCCCGGTGACGAGCTCGGCGACGGCAGCCGCCTCCTGCGGGGATGCCGAGCCGTTGCCCTCGTGCACCACCGGGACCCAGCCGATCCCGGCCGGCGCCGCCCACCGGGCCGGGGCGTCGAGCTCGTTGCCGGCCGTGACCGGCGCCGGCTCCAGCTGCCCGCCGTAGGACAGCCCGGAGACCACCCGGCACAGCGCCGGCGCCATCCGCCAGCTGCGGTCCAGGAACACCCCCCGGCCGGCGGTGAGCACCTCCTGCTCACCCAGCACGTGCTGCAGCGCGGAGACGTCGGCGCCGTCGGGGTGGATGCCCCGGCCGGGCTGGCGCAGCTGCTGCGGGTCACCGAGCAGCACGAGGTTGGTCGCCGCCCGGCTCACCGCCAGGGTGTTGGCCAGGGACAGCTGCCCGGCCTCGTCGACGACGAGCACGTCCAGCCGGCCGGCCAGCTCGGGGCGGGCGAACAGCCATGACGTCCCGGCCACCAGGTCGACGTCACCACCGTCGAGGGCGTCGACGACCTGGCCGTTGGAGCCGACGCACTGCACGTCGGCGTCCCGGCAACGCTGCAGCTCGTCGGCCTTCTGCAGCGCCCGGATCGGCACCCCGGCCTCCCGGGCAGCCGCCATCACCGCGTCGAGCAGGTTGCCGATCACCTTGTGGCTGGAGGCGGTCACCCCCACCCGCTTGCCGGCGCGGACCAGGTCGACGACCGCGCGGGCCCCGGTGTAGGTCTTCCCGGCTCCCGGTGGACCCTGGACCGCCAGCACGCCGCCGTCGAGCAGCCCGGCCAACCGGCGTACCGCGGCCGCCGACTCCTCCTCGGGCTCCCGCTGCGGAGCCCCGGCGAGCAGCCGTGGCGGCCGGCGCAGCAGGAGGTCGCGGGCCGATCGGACGGGACCTGCGGCGTCGATGCCGGTGAGCGCCACCTGCTCGCCGAGGTCGGTGAGCGCGGCCCGGAAGAGCTTGTCGCTCGGCGGCGAGGTGGGCAGCAGACCGGTCGGGTGCTCGAGCGCGGCGGCCGCGCCGCGCGCCAGCACGACCCAGCCTGCGGTCGGGTCGATGTCGACGACCGAGCTGGTGAGCCGTTTCCCGTCCGCCGCGGGCAGCAGGTGCTCGTACCGGTTGCCGGCCGACACCTTGGTCTCCTGCGGCGGGAAGCGGTAGCGCCAGTGCTGCGACCGCTGCGCCGCGCCGACCAGCTCGGGCGCCTCCAACGGGCCCAGCGCCGGGGTCTCCCGCTCCAGGTCGTCGGCGGCCAGGTCGCGCAGCCGGAAGTACTCCCACCAGGCCGAGCGGGCCTCTCGGGCGTGCCAGCCCAGCTGCTGGGCCAGCAGCCAGGTGGCCTCCTGTTCCGGGGTCCGGTCGATGTCGGGCAGCCCGGCGGTCAGCCGGAGCTCCAGCTCCTCGCGCAGCTCCTGGGCCGCGGCGTTCTCGGCGGAGCCGTCGGGGTCGCCGTCCTCCGGCCGGCCCAGCCGCGCACCCGAGGCGAGCAGCTCGGTGCGCCGGGCCTCCAGCCAGTCGCGCAGCTCCCGGGTGGAGACGCAGTCGTCGCGGTTGTAGGCCTCGATCTGGTCGAGCAGCGCCTGGTCGCGGGTGGCGAGCCAGCGTTCGAAGGCGACGATGCTCTCCCCGGCGTCGGACACGTCGGCGCCGTGCACGCGGGTGTGCCCGCGGTAGTAGTCCTCCACCTGCTTGATCGAGTACGACTCCTTGCTCAGCCGCAGCCCCTGGCGCACCACGGCGTAGAGGTCGACGAGGACGTCGGCCCGCAGCAGCCGGTCGACCTCGGCCTCCCGGGTCTGCAACCTGGCGGACAGCGCCTTGAGCCGGGTCGGCTCGTAGGGCGCGTAGTGGAAGACGTGCATCGCCGGGTCGGCGGCGTGGGCCGCGGTCAGGTGGTCGACCAGCGCCTCGAACGCGAGACGTTCGGCAGCGGACTGGTCGTCAGCGGCCGGGTCGCAGCCCCAGAAGGCGGTGAACTCCCCGGCGGTGTCCAGGACCCCCCACAGGTACTCCAGCCCGGCATCGCCGGCGAACGGATCGCCCTCGATGTCGAAGAACAGGTCGCCGGCGCTCGGCGGCGGCAGCAGTTCGAAGCCGTGCCCGGGCTCGCGCGGCAGGAACTCGTAGCTCGGCAGCCCGGTCTCGCGCTCGGCCACCTGCAGTCGCGCCTGCTGGGTGAGCCGCTCCCGCGAGCTGCGGCCGATGGCGTCGGGCAGCTCGTCGGGGGCGCGGGTGGCCAGCGCGGTGACGGTCGGGACACCGGCCTCGACCAGCGCGGTCGCGTGGTCGCGGCGCATGAAGGCCACGAGGGACAGCGAGTCCTCCTCGCGCCAGCGCGCCGTGCAGGTCTCCCGCCAGGGGCAGACGCCGCAGTGCGCGTTCGGGTACGGCGGCGCCAGCTCCCCGTCAGCGAGCCGGGAGAGGAACCGGGTGCGGGCGGCCCGGGTGTAGGCCTCCGCGTCGGAGTACCGGAAGACCAGTTCCTGCTGGTCGCCGGTGACCACGGTGAGCAGCTCGGGCGGCACGCCCTGCAGCCCGGCCAGGAGGTCGCCGTACAACGCCATCTGCAGCAGGGCCGGCACCTTGATCCGGCGGGCGAGCTTCGTGTCGGCGACGTCGTAGGCCCAGGCCCCCAGGTCGCTGACCCGATCGGTGCGCTTGAGCAGGAAGTCGGCGTGCCCGCGCCAGGTGCCGTCGAAGAAGGTGGCCTGGTAGACGACGTCCGCGCCGGCGCGCATCGCGGCGAGCGTCTCGTCCTGGGCGCGACGCAGCCCGGCGGCGTCCTTGCCCGACGGCCCGGTGACCTCCACGACGGACAGGCCCCGGTCGCGCAGCCGCTGCACGTGCCGCTCCTCGTGCGCCATGCCGTGGGCGGCGACCAGCTCGGTCATCGGGTCGACCGCCGGCGGGCGGCTGCGAGAGCCGCGAGCGACCTCGAGGGAGAGCCGGGTGAGGTGCTCGCACTCGATGAAGCCGGTCAGGTCACTGGCACTGACCACCAGCGCGCCGTCGGACTCGTACACCGTTGCCCCCGTCCCCTCCCCCGGGTGGAGGAGCTGCCGCGACCGTACGGCGGGGGTACGACACGTCGGCGGAGGCGCCGACCAGACTCGGTCCCCAGCCGCCGGGTCAGCTGAGGAAGCGGTCCACGACCGGCGCCAGCTCCGGGGCCTCGGTGACCAGGGCGAGGTGTCCGCCGCGGTAGAGGTGCAGCTCCGCACCCGGGATCATCCGGGCCATCAGGCGGGGGTTCACCTCGGGGATGATCGGGTCGTCGTCCCCGGCCAGGACCAGCGTCGGCTGCTGGATCATGCGGAGCAGCGGCAAGCTCGTCCAGCCGGCGCCGGCCGCCAGCTGGTAGTAGTAGCCGCGCCGCGGACCCAGCCGCGACTGGGCGTGCAGCGCCTCGGCGGCACGCTCGGGGTGCTGCCGCATCGTGCCGCCGTAGATCTCCCCCGCGATGTCGCGGGCGTAGTCGGGGTCGCGGTGCCGCCGCGGGGTCAGCATCTTGGACAGCACCCGTGGGTGCGCCGGCACCATGAGCGATCCCGTCCCGGTGGCGGCGAGCACCAGCCGCCGACAACGCCGCCGGTGCTGCACGGCGAACTGCTGTGCCAGGCCGCCACCCCAGGAGAAGCCGAGGACGTCGACGGCCTCCCGGTGGCCCAACCGGGAGAGCAACCCTGCGACGACCGGCGCGAACGTCATCATCGTGTAGGGCAGGACCGGCTTCGGGGAGCCACCCACGCCCGGGACGTCGAAGCGGATCACCTCACGCCGCGGGTCGAGCGCGTCGACGAAGGGCTGCAGGACCTCCAGGCTGGCGCCGATGCCGTTCAGCAGCAACAGCGGCGTCAGCGTGCCGTCGCCGGGCCGGACCGAGACGCGCAGCGTCCGGCCCCCGACGGTGAAGGTGCGCAGCTCCGGTCCCCCGCTCACTTGTCGAACACGTAGGTGCCGGGTGCTGTCCCCAGGGTGGGCCGCCCGCCGCCGAGCTCCGTCGGGGCGGGGACCTCCTCGCCGGACCGCTCCGCCACCCACCGGGTGTAGTCCGTCCACCACGACCCCTTCTCGGTCTGTGCCGAGGCGAGCCACTCGTCGGCGTCCGGGACGTTGGGCGAGGCCGTCCGCCACGTCGACTTGGGGTTGGTGGGCGGGTTCACCAACGAGGCGATGTGCCCGCTGGTGGAGAGCACGAAGCGGCTGTCGCCGCCGAGCAGCTGGGTGGTCGCGTAGCAGGACTGCCAGGGGCAGAGGTGGTCGGCGATCCCGGCGACCACGTAGGCGTCGACGGTGACCGCGGACAGGTCGATCGGCGTGCCGAGCATGGTGGCGGTCCCCGGCTTCGTCAGGGAGTTGCGCACGGCCATCTCCAGGAAGCCCTGGTGCAGCGCCGCGGTCATCCGGGTCGTGTCGGCGTTCCAGAAGAGGATGTCGAACGCGGCCGGCGGCTTGCCCTGCAGGTAGTTGTTGACCCAGTAGTTCCAGATCAGGTCGTTGGGCCGCAGCCAGGCGAAGACCTCCGCCAGCGTCGCGCCGTCCAGGTACCCCTTCTTCGCCGACGCCCGGGTGGCCGCCTCGGCGGACTTCTCGTCCAGGAACGCCCCCACCGTGCCGCCCCGGGCCTGGTCGAGCACGGTCACCGCGAAGGTGGCCGACGCGACGCGGTCCTGCTGGCCGACGGCAGCCAGGTGGCCGAGCACCATGGCGGTGATGATGCCGCCGGAGCAGAAGGACATCAGGCCGGTCTGCTCCGCACCGGCGATCCGCTCGGCCGCGGCCATGGCGTCCAGCACCGCCTGCCCGTAGGTGTCCAGGCCCCAGTCGGCGTGCCTGGCGTCGGGGTTGCGCCAGGACATCATGAAGACCTGCTGCCCCCCGCCGACGACGTGCTCGACGATGCTGCGGCCCTCGGCGAGGTCGGCGATGTAGAACTTGTTGATCGTCGGCGGCACCATCACCAGTGGGACGGCGTGCACCGTCGGCGTGGTGGGCTGGTACTGGATCAGCTCGAAGACCGGCGTCCGCAACACGACGACGCCGGGGGTGCGCGCCAGGTCCTTGCCCACCTCGAAGGCGTCCGGCTCGACCATCGAGGGCACCCGGGGCGCTGAGGACAGGTCACGGACCAGCCGCCTGGTGCCGGACACCGCGCTGCGCCCGCCCGTGTCGATCGCCGTCTTCCACGCCGAGGGGTTCAGCGCCGGGTTGTTGCTGGGCGCCAGGGCCTCGACGATGTTGGTCACGGAGAACCGGATCCGCTCGTCGTGGGCCCACGGCAGGGCTGCGTCGTCGACCAGTCGGGCCGCCGTCTGCGCCGTCACCAGGTGCGCCTGCATGGCCCGCTTCAGCACCGGGTTGCCCGACCAGGCGGGATCGACGTACCGCTTGTCCTTGGCGTTCGGCGCCACCTCGGAACGGCCGAGCCCGATGCGACCCCACTCCCCGACGAGCCGGCCGGTGTGGCCGAGCACCGTGCGCGGACGGCGCGCCAGCGCCGCGGTGAAGCGGAGGCTGCTGCTGACCGGCGGTACCAACCGGCGCAGCGGCCCGAGCGCAGCGTCGGTCAGGATCATGTCCAGCCCGGTGGCCGACTCGGCGATCCGCTCCGGCTCGGCATCGGGATCGCCGCCGGTGGTCGACGCCGCCACCGGTACGGACCGTGCGATGCCCTGCCCGGACGAGCGCGCGGGGCCGGTCACGTCGCAGTCCTCGGGCCGAGCTGGACTGAGCGTGGTGGGGTGGTGCGGAGCTGGCACACGAGGGCTCCTCGTCTCGACACGCTGGCGGTCACGCGATGGTCCATCCGGGCGTACTGGACGTGATGCCCATCACACAGCCCGCCGGCCGACGGGGCAACCGGGCAGCCAGGCGACGAGCCCCGTGCTGCTCTCCTCGTGCGGCACGCCGGGGATGTCGACGTCCTGGCGCCCCGCCCGGGGCCAGACCAGGACACCCAGCAAGGACACATCACTTGCTACATCGAAAGACACATCGATGGATGTGCCCTTCCTAGACAGCACACCTACACCCGCTGTCTGCTCCCGGGGCACCGGTTTCACCCTTTCTCCACTTCGGTAGAAAGCGCGCTGTGCCCGCGACGCTGAACTCCGTGGCCGCGGCCGCGGGGGTCAGCACCAGCACCGCGAGCCGGGCCCTCTCCGGCCACCCCGCGGTGCTGCCCAGCACCCGGGCCCGGGTGGAGGCGGCCGCTGCTGCCCTCCAGTACCAACCCAACCGCACCGCGAGCGCCCTGCGCACCCGGCGCACGGGGCTCGTCGGACTCGTCGTCAACAGCCTGCGGACGGCGACGTTCCACACGATCGCCGAGACCTTGCAGGGGTGGGCCGCCGAGCACGACTACCAGGTGCTGGTCTGCACCACGGCGGCGACCCGGCGCGTGAGGCGGCGTTCCTGCAGATGGCCCGCCAGCACCACTTCGACGGCGTGGTGATCGCCGGTTCCGGCGCGAACACCGACCTGGTGAACGTCCTGGTGCAGGAGGGCCGTGCGGTGGTGACGATGAACCGCGAGGTGCCCGGCTCGCTGGCCCCCTCGGTGATGTCGGCCTACGAGAGCGCCGCCCGGATGGCCACCGAGCACCTGCTCCAGCTGGGGCACACCCGGATCGCCGCGATCGAGGGCCCGCCGGAGGTGACCTCCGGCCGGCTGCACCACGCCGGCTTCCTGGCCGCGATGGCCACCGCCGGCGTCCCGGTCCACGACGAGCTGGTGTGCCGGGGGCCCTTCACGCCCGACTTCGGCCGGTGGGCCGCCAGGCAGCTGCTCAACCTGGCCGAACCGCCGACGGCTCTGCTGGTGACCAACCACGAGGCATCGTTCGGCGCCCTGCCGGTGATCGGGGACAGCCCCCTGCAGGTGCCCGACCAGCTGTCGGTGATCTGCACGGAGGACGAGCCGTTCTACCAGTGGTGGTTACCGCCGGTCACCACCGTGGACAACCGCGCCGAGCTGCTGGCCACCAGCGCCGCCGAGCTGCTGCTGGCCGAGCTGACCGCTGGGAGGTCAGCTCAGCCGGCGCCCCGCGCCGAGGTGGTGCCGCCGGTGCTCGTCGAGCGGGGGACGACCGCACCGCCGGCCTGACGCTCAGCGGGCCCCCGCGGTCAGGTGACCACGCCGGCCTGGTGCTGCGCTCGGTTCAGCCGGCCACCTCGGACAGCTCCGGGGCGAAGCCGTCCAGCAGGTAGGGCAGGCTCAGGGCGCTGGCGAACTGCAGGGCCGCGTAGTCCTCGCCCTCGATGAAGACCGACCGGCCCTCGGCGACGGTCGGGAGCCCGGACAGCACCGGGTCGCCCTCGATCCCCGCCCGCTCGGCGTCGGAGCCGGACTGGAAGACCAGCACGTCGGCGTCGAGCATCCGGGCCTCCTCCCGGCTGACCGTCCCGTAGAAGTCGCTCTGCGCCGCGGCGTCCAGGGCCGGGTCGACGACCATGCCCAGGTCCAGGAAGAACCGGGTGCGGGTGTCGTCGGAGGTGTGGAAGGGGTACTCGCCCCCGTACGCCGGCCCGGAGAGGGTGACCGTCTTCCCCTCCAGCTCCGGGTGCTCGGCCCGGGCCGCCGCGATCTGCTCCTCGACGTCGGCGATCAGCTCCTCGGCGCGGTCCGGCTGGCCGAGCGCCTCGCCGGTGATCCTGGTCTGCTCCTGCCACGGGGTGCCGAAGGCGATGAACTCCTCCGGCTGCACGACCGTCGGGGCGATCGCGCTGAGCGTCTGGTACTCGTCCTCGGTCAGGCCGGCGGTGACGGCCATGATCAGGTCCGGGTCGAGCGCGGCGATCTGCTCCGGGTCGACCTCGGCCCGCGGCAGGATCTCCGGGTCGGCGTCCCCGGCCGCCTCGTCGGCCCACGGGAAGAAGACGTCGTCCTCGGGGCCGAAGGCGTACCGGACGGCGACCGGGACGACGCCGAAGGCGAGGATCGCGTCCTGCTCGGTGTAGCCGAGGGAGACCACGCGCTCGGGCTCCGCGGGGATCTCCGTCGTCCCGTAGGCGTGCTCGATGGTGACCGGGAAGGTGGAGTCGCCGGCCGAACCGGTGGCGGCCGCGGCCGGCTGCTCGTCGGACTCCGACGAGCAGCCGGCCAGGACGGCGACCGCGAGGACGGGGAGGGCCACGGACCTGGTGAACGTGCGTCGCGCGAGCGACCGGGAGAGCAACATGGTGTTGTTCTACCTGAGGGAAGCCTTACCTAACTAACCGGTTGTCTCCCTCGTTGACGAATCGAGACCTGCCGACGGGGTCAGACCACCCGCTCGAACACCGCGGCGAGCCCCTGCCCACCGCCGATGCACATCGTCTCCAGGCCGTAGCGAGCCTCCCGGCGGCGCATCTCGTGGGCGAGCGTGGCCAGGATCCGGGCACCGGTCGCGCCCACCGGGTGCCCGAGGGAGATCCCGGACCCGTTGACGTTGACCCGCTCGCGGTCGTCCGCGCCCAGGCCCCACTCCCCCAGGCAGGCCAGCACCTGGCTGGCGAAGGCCTCGTTGAGCTCGATGAGGTCCATGTCGGCCAGCGTCAGCCCGGTCTGCTTCAGCACCGCTGCCGTGGCCGGGACCGGGCCGATGCCCATGGTCTCCGGCGGCACGCCCGCCACGGCCCAGCCGGTCAGCCGGACGAAGGGCTGCCAGCCGCGGCGGTCGGCCTCGGCGCGGGTGGTCACCACGCACACCGCGGCGCCGTCGTTCTGGCCGGAGGCGTTCCCGGCGGTCACCGTCGCCTCCGGGTCGACCCGGCCCATGACCGGGCGCAGACCGGCCAGGTCCTCCATGGTCGTGTCGGGGCGGGGGTGCTCGTCCTCGGTGACCGTGCGGGCCGGCGTCTTGCGGGTGCCGGGCACCTCCACGCCGATGATCTCGTCGGTGAACCGGCCCTCGCGGATGGCGGCGCCGGCGGCCTGCTGGGAGCGCAGCGCCCAGGCGTCCTGCTCGAGCCGGTCGACCGAGTACTCCCGCCGCACGTTCTCCGCGGTCTCCAGCATGCCGCCGGGCACCGGGTGGTGCAGGCCGCCGGCGGTCTCGCGGGCCCGGGCCAGCCGGTCGTGCAGCATGACGCCGTCGCCCTTGGCCCCGGTGCGCAGCCCCAGCGCGTAGTGCTCGACGTTGCTCATCGACTCCACGCCGCCGGCCACGACGACCTTGCCGGCGCCGGCCGCCACCTGCATCGCGGCGTAGATGACCGCCTGCAGGCCCGAGCCGCACCGCCGGTCGATCTGCAGGCCGGGGACCTGCACGCCCAGGCCGGCGTCCAGCGCGGCGATGCGGCCGATCGCCGGGTTCTCACCGCTCGGGCTGCAGTTGCCGAGGATGACGTCGTCGACCTCGCCCTCCCCCAACCCCGTTCGTTCGACCAGCCCACGCAGCGCGGTGGCGGCGAGCTCGTTGGCGGACAGACCGGCGAAGACCCCGCCGAATCGACCGACGGGCGTGCGGACCGGGGAGCAGATGACGACGTCGTCCATGCCCCAACTCTGCCAGCCCCCGGCCACTCCCGGGCAGCGGAACCGACCGCTGGCCGGAAGCCGGCGCCGGCGGAGACGTCAGTCGCGGGGCTTGGCGATCACCTCGTGGGCGGAGGACTTGACCGAGTCGGGCAGGACCTTGCTCATCGCCTCCTGCGCCCTGGTCATCAGCGAACCGGCGAGGACCTCCTTCTTCCCGGCCATGAGCCCCTCGAAGCCCTGCGCGGCGACCTGGGCCGGGTCGTCCTTGGGTCCCTTGCCCATGGCCGTGCCCTCCAGGTCCGCCCGGTCGAAGAAGTCGGTGTCCGTGGGGCCGGGCATCAGCGAGGTGATCGTGACGGCGGAGTCCTTGAGCTCCTGCTGCACGGCCTCGGTCAGCGACTGGACGAAGGACTTCGATGCGTTGTAGACCGGCTGGTAGGCCCCCGGCATGGTCGCCGCGACCGAGGAGGTCACCAGCACCCGTCCGGCGTTCCGGCCGGTCATCTGCACGAGCACGAGCTTCAGCAGCGCGGCGGTGGAGACCACGTTGAGCTGCATGACCGCCAGGTCCTCGGCCCAGTCGGTGTCGACGAAGGCACCCCCGCGGCCCACGCCGGCGTTGAGCGCGGCGGCGTCCAGCGGCCGGCCGAGGCCCAGCACCCGGTCCCACAGCTGCTCGATCCCCTCGGGGGTGCGCAGGTCGGCCTGGACGGCGATCACCTCCGTGCCCTCGCTGCGCAGCTTCGCCGCCGCGGTGTCGATGCCGGCGTCCTCGGCGTCGACCACCAGGTCGAAGCCGTGCTGGGCGAACTGCTTGGCGAGCTCGAACCCGATCCCGCTGGACGCCCCGGTCACGAGGGCGAGCGGCTTGGTCGGCGTGGTGTTGGTCATGGCCGCGCGGTACCCGGCTCCCGCCCGGACCTCACCCGCGGGCGACGACCTTTTCGGTCGCCGGCGTCCGGGCCCGGTGCTGGCGGCCGCACCCGGGGTCAGGGGGCGCGGCCAGGGAGCACCCTGGCACCCCCTGCTGACGGTTCCCTGTGCGGCGGCTCAGACTCGGCCCATGACCGAGGACACCCGGCCGGCCGGGAACGCCGACGTGATCTGCTCGGCGAAGGGCTGCCGGGAGCCGGCGTCCGTCGTCCTGGTGTGGAACAACCCGAAGGTGCACACGCCCGACCGGGAGAAGACCTGGACCGCGTGCGAGGCGCACCGCGAGCAGCTCTCGCACCACCTGGCGATCCGGTCGTTCCTGCGCCGCGTCGAGCCGGTTCCCCCACTGCGGTAGCTTCGGCGGCGCACGCGGGAGCCCGGGCGCGGGCTGAGAAGGCGGACGACCACCGCCGACCGTCCACACCTGATCCGGTTCATGCCGGCGGAGGGAGCTGCTCGATGCTCGCTGCTCGATTCCACGCACCCGGTCGACCCCTTGCCCTGGACGACGTCCCGGTGCCCGAGCCCGCCCCCGACGAGGTGCGGGTGCGGGTGCGTGCGGCCGGGGTCTGCGGCACCGAGCTGCACTTCACCGACGGCCTGTACGCCCCGTCCCGGACGCCGATGACCCTGGGCCACGAGGCCGCCGGCACGGTCGACGCGGTCGGGTCGGCGGTCACCGGCTGGGCCGAGGGCGACCGGGTCGCCGTCTACTACTACCTGTTCTGCGGCAGCTGCCGCTGGTGCCTGCGCGGCCGGCAGAACCTGTGCCTGGCCCCGCGCGGCGTGCTCGCCTTCGCCGCGGACGGCGCCTTCGCCGAGCAGCTGGTCGTGCCGGCACACTGCCTGGTCCGGCTGCCCGACGAGCTCTCCTTCGAGGCTGCCGCCCCGCTGTGCTGCGCCGGCACCACCGCGGTGCACGCACTGACCGAGGCCGGGGTCGAGCCCGGTGACGTGGTGGTCGTGCTCGGCGCCGGCGGCGTGGGCCTGGCGGCGGTGCAGGAGGCCCGGCGACGCGGCGGCGTGGTCGTGGCCGTCAGCCGGACCGACGCCCGCCGGTCGGCCGCCCGGGCTGCCGGGGCCGTGGCCGCGGTCTCCCCCGCCGAGCTCGCCGAGACGGTGGCCCGGCTCTCCGGCGGGCAGGGCGCCGACGTCGTCGTGGAGCTCGCCGGGGTGACAGCGACCCGGGAGCTGGCGACGGCGGTGCTCGGCCGCCGCGGCCGGCTGGTGCTGGTCGGGTACAGCGCCGACGCACTGACGGTGAGCCCGCTGGGGATGGTGGTCGCCGAGCAACGGGTCATCGCCAGCGTGGGCAACACGCTGGCCGAGCTGGAGCAGGCGGTGTCCCTGGCCGCAGCGGGGCAGCTCGCGCCGCCGGTGGCCGGCCGGATGCCGCTGACCGAGGTCAACGAGGCGCTGGACCGGCTGCGCGCCGGGGACGTCGCAGGGCGGCTCGTCCTCACCCCCTGACGCCCCGCAGTCGCGCGCCGGGCGGCGTGTGAGGATCAGCGCTCGTGCGACCACGCGGCAAGGACAACCCCCTCCCCCGGGAGGTCGGCGTCCTGGCGATCGTCGCCTTCGTCGTGGCGCTGGGGTTCGGCATCGTCGCCCCGGCGATCCCGCTGTTCGTCCGCGACTACGGGGTCGGCACCACGGCCGTCGGGTTCGCCATCAGCGCCTTCGCCTTCTTCCGGTTCATCTCCGCCTTCGCCGGGGGCTCGCTGGTCGAGCGGATCGGCGAACGCGCCGTGCTCGCCGCCGGGCTGGCGATCGTCGCGGTCGCCACCGCCGCGGCGGCCCTGGCCGGCAACTTCCCGCTCTTCGTCGCCCTGCGGGCCGCCGGCGGGGTCGGCAGCGCGATGTTCACCGTGGCCGCCCTCTCGCTGCTGCTGCGCACGGCGCCGGCGGCGCAGCGCGGCCGGGCCGCGGCCACCTACCAGGGCGGCTTCATCCTCGGCGGCATCGCCGGCCCCGCAGCCGGCGGGTTCCTGGCCGAGATCTCCCCGCGGCTGCCGTTCTTCGTCTACGGCGGCTTCCTGCTGATCGCCGGGGTCGTCGCGCTGGTCCTGCTCCGCCCGGCCGCGCTGCCCCCGGTGACCGGGGTGGCGACCGGTGTGCCGCCGGCTCTCGACCAGGTGAACGCCGGCGGGCCCTCGACCGCGGCCGTGCCCCCGGCGGGTGCCGACGGCGGCGGGCTGCGCGCAGCGCTGCGGTCCCGGGCCTACGTCGCGGCACTGGTGGCCAACCTCGGCGTGGGCTGGGTGCTGTTCGGAGTCCGCAACTCGCTGGTGCCGCTCTACGTGACCGAGGAGCTGGGCAAGACGGTGGCCTGGGCCGGCGCCGGGCTGCTGGCCGGATCGGTGGCGCAGGCCGTCGGGCTGCTGCGGGCCGGGCGGCTGTCGGACACCTGGGGACGCCGCCCCTCGCTGCTGCTGGGGTCGGGGCTGGCGACCGCGGCGATCGCCGTCCTGGCGCTGCCGCCGAGCACCGCGGCGTTCCTGCTCTCGATGGCCACCTTCGGCCTGGGCGCCTCGCTGCTGGCCAGCGTGCCGGCCGCGGTGGTCGGTGACGTCAGCCCCGCCCGGGGCGGGCGGGTGGTGGCGGTCTTCCAGATGGTCGCCGATCTGGGCGCGGTGGTCGGGCCGCTGGCCGCCGGCTGGCTGACCGACACCTTCTCCTACCAGGTCGCCTTCGCGGTCAGCGCGGCCGTGCTGGGTGCGGCGCTGCTCGCGGCGCTGGCGATGCCGCGGGACCGCCCGGCCGCCTGAGCCGCGCGGCCCCGGCGCCGGGACGTCCCGCGGCGGATCAGAGCCAGGGGGCCAGCGTCGGCACCGGTCCGTCGGCCTCCAGCTCCTCCCCCGCGCTGCGTCCGGTGACCCACGCCGCGACCGCCGGCAGCGGACCGGCGACGGCCAGGGCACCGGTGCCCCACTCGCGGTCACCGGCGAACAGCGCCACGTCGGGCACGGTGTCGCGGCGGTCCCACATCCGGAACACGTCGTCGACCAGCGCGGCCAGCACGTCGTCGGGGATGTCGGTGAAGGCGACCCCCTCGTCCAGGTCGACGGCGTGCACCCACACCTCCCGGCAGCGCATCCAGGGCACCTCCGCAGCCGGCACCTGGCGCCCCTGGGCGGTGCGCACCTGCGCGGCCCAGGCCTCCTCGGGCAGGCCCCGGATGGCGGCCGCCAACCGGCCGGTCGCCGCGACCACCGCCGCGCGCAGCTCCGGCGCCGGCAGCTGGGCCGCCGCGTCGATCTGGGCGTCCCGCGCCTCCGTCGAGGCGTACATCGGCGTCTCCACCCCGGTGCGCGCCCAGCTGAGCAGGTTGACCAGTGCGTCGGCGTTGGCGGCCAGGTGCGCCAGGAGGTGCCGCCGCGTCCAGCCGGCCAGCAGCGAGGGCGCGTCCAGCTCCTCGTCGGTCAGCCGGCCCAGCGCCGTCCCGAGGAGTCGTTCGCCGTCCTCCCACCAGCCGAGCGTCTCGACCGGGGCGGTCATGGGCGGGTTCCGGAGGTCGTGTTCGGCGCGTCCATGACGCCACCCTGCCGCGCCGCACGCCGGTGTGCCAGAGCTGGCGGTCGGGACTACCGCCGTCCCCCTCCGGCCGGTTGGATGGACCTGCCCCCGCCGGCCGCCCACCGGTGGTCCCCTCCACGGCAACGACCGGAGGTCCCGTGCCCCCGAGCCCCGTCCCCGGGTGGCGGGTCGAGTCCGGCCTCGTCTGCGGGCACGCCGCCGGGCTGCCGGCGGCGCCCGGCCCGGCCGAGGGGTGCGCGGACTGCCTCCGGGACGGCGGGCAGTGGGTGCACCTGCGGCGCTGCCTGAGCTGCGACCACGTGGCGTGCTGCGACTCCTCGCCGCACCGGCACGCCACCGCCCACGCGACCGCGACCGGGCACCCGGTGGTCGCCTCCGCCGAGCCGCGCGAGCACTGGGCCTGGTGCTACCCCGACGGGGCCCTGCTCCTGCCCTCCCCCTGACCCCCGTCGGAAGAGGGCTCAGCTGCAGACATAGGGGATGGTCTGCGGCCCCTCGGGCAACGCACAGACCCGGGCGCCGGGGCCCGCGGCCGCGACCGCCTCCGCGACGGTGGCCGCGATGTCGGTCGTCTGCGCCAGGTGCGCCTCGGCCAGCTGCGCGTCGCTGAGGTGGTCGGTGTGCATGACGACCCGGTGCGCGGACTGGATGCGGGCCTGGATCTGCACCTGCCACTGGTCGGGCACGGTCTGCTCGCGGGCGGAGATCAGCTCCAGCAGCGCCTCCGGTGAGGCCGCCGAGGTGAGCACCTCCCGGTAGGAGCCGTGGTCGGGGAAGCCGTCCTCGCAGGCGGCGGCGCAGACGATCAGCCCGTCGGGCCGGGTGACCTGCGCGGCCGCCGACATGCCCTTCACCGACTGGTAGAGGTTCTGGTCCAGCGGGAACCCCGAGCCGGTCGTGACGACGACGTCGAACGGCGCGTCCACCGGCGCCATCGCCACCTCGCGGGCCCGCTCGATGGCGACCGCGTGCATCTGGAGGGTGTCCCCGCCGAACGCGGCGATGACCTCCTGCCGGGTGTTGAGCACGACGTCGAAGGAGTACGTCACGTCGGTGGCGGCGGTGATCGCGCGGACGTCGTCGTGCACCGGGTTGCCCTGGGTGACGCCCCAGGTCGCCCGCGGGTCGCCGATCCGCTTCGCATCGTGCAGCACGAGCACCGTGTCCAGGGCGGCCAGGCCCGGTGCCACCATCTTCGGGCCGCCGGAGAAGCCGGCGAAGAAGTGCGGTTCGACGAAGCCGGTGGTGATCCGGACGTCGGCGTCCACCCACTGCTCGTTCAGCCAGACCGGCACCCCGTCGCCGAAGGTGCCCACCCAGCGGTGCGTGTCGCTCGCCCGCGAGTCGTGGTTGACGATCCGGACGGTGTCCACCACCTCGTCGCCGAACATCGCGCGCAGCTCCGCGTCGGTGTTGGCCCGGTGGGTGCCGGTGGCGACCAGGACGACGACGTCCTCGAGCGCGACGATGCCGTCGAGCTCCTCCAGGACCGCCGGGATCATCAGGTGCCGGGGCTGGGCGCGGGTGCCGTCGCAGGCCGAGATCGCCACCGTCTGCCCCGGCCGCACCCGCTCGCGCAGCGGCAGCCCGCTCACCGGCTCACGCAACGCCCGGCGCAGCTCGGCGGCGACGTCGGGGGCGGCCGGGTGCTGCACCGGGGTGATCACCGCCGCGTCGTCCGGGAGCTCGACGGGGAGCCCTCCGCGCCCGTAGGCGAGCGTCACCTGCTGCACGTCGTCCTCCTGGAGCCGGGTGCCCCATCAGACCACCTGACCGCCCATCCCACCGGGCGGCCGTGTGCCGCCCACCGCCCCGGGTAGCGGCGGTGGATGAGCGACACGAGCTTCGTGGAGACCCTGGGCGTGTACGGCCGGACGGCGGAGGACGGCACGGCGCACCTGCGGCTGGACGTCACCGACCGGCACCTCAACGAGGCGGGGACGCTGCACGGCGGGGTGCTGGCCACCCTCGTCGACACCGCCATGGGCCACGCCGTGCGCAGCCGCACCGGGGAGGACGACGTCCCGGCCACCAGCCAGCTGACCGTCACCTACCTGCGCCCGGGCGGGCCCGGCACCCTCCAGGTCACCGGACGGGTCAGCAAGCAGGGCGAGCACCTGACGGTGTGCGAGGCCGACGTCGAGCAGGATGGCCGCAGCCTGGTGCACGCCGTCGCCACGTTCGCGGTGCTGCACCGGTGACCTGACCCGCGTCGAGCAAGGGAGCTCGCATGCCCACCGTGCACACCGTCCGCGGCCCGATCGACACCGCCGACCTCGGCCGCACCCTCATGCACGAGCACGTGTTCGTGCTCTCCACCGAGCACCAGCAGAACTACGGCACCGGCGACTGGTGGGACGAGGAGGAGCGGGTCGCCGACGCCGTCACCAAGCTCAACGAGCTCAAGGCGCTGGGGATCGACACGATCGTCGACCCGACGGTGTGGGGGCTGGGCCGCTACCTGCCGCGGGTGCAGCGGGTGGCGGCGCAGACCGAGCTGAACATCATCGTGGCCACCGGCCTCTACACCTACGACGAGCTGCCGCACCAGTACGCCCACCGCGGGCCGGGCACCCTCATCGAGACCCCGACCGACCCGATGGTCGACGACTTCACCCGGGACGTCCGCGACGGCATCGCCGACACCGGCGTGCACGCCGCCTTCCTCAAGTGCGCCGTCGAAACCAAGGGGCTCACCCCCGGCGTCGAGCGCACCCTGCGGGCCGTCGCCGCCACCCACCGGGAGACCGGGGCACCGATCACCGTGCACACCTCGGCCGCTGCGCAGACCGGCCGGCTCGCGGTCCAGGTGCTCCGCGAGGAGGGCGCGGACCTGACCAAGGTGGTCATCGGCCACGCCGGCGACAGCAACGACCTCGACCACCTCAAGGAGCTTGCCGATGCCGGCTGCATCCTGGGCATGGACCGGTTCGGGCTGGACCTCTACAACCCGACCAGCGCGCGGGTGGACACGATCGTCGCGCTGGCCGAGCAGGGGTACGCCGACCGGATGGTGCTCAGCCAGGACGCCAGCTGCTACATCGACTGGTTCCCCGGGGAGGCACGCACCGCGATGACCCAGGCGATGCCGAACTGGAACTTCACCCACGTGCCGCAGGACGTGCTGCCGATGCTGCGGGAGCGCGGGGCGAGCGAAGGGCACCTGGACCAGATGCTGGTCCAGGTGCCCCGGCGGTACTTCGAGTAGCGGGTCAGGCGGGACGGCGGCCGACGAGCCCGCGGGCCGCAGCGAGGGCGTCGGCGTCGAGGGCGTCGACGTCCCCCGCTCGGCGCGCCTTCTCCTGGCCGTCCAGCCAGCTGACGTGGCGCTCCCAGGCGGCCCGCGGCGAGGTGCCGAGCGCCCGGCCGATCTGCTCCCAGTCGGCCCCGCCGCGCAGCGCAGCACGGATGCCGAGCTGGCGGTGGGCGTGGGCCTTGCGGGCGACGACCTCGCCGAGGGCGAGCAGCTCCAGGGCCTCGTCCACGTCCAGCGAGGTGCCGAGGGCCTTGAAGCTGGCCCAGTCGTCGTCGTCGTCCGTCCGGTCGTTGGGGCCGTCGACGGCGACGTTGTCGCGCCGGCTCAGGAAGTCCAGCCGGGTCACGGCGGTCGTGAGCGAGAACTCGCTCTCCAGCACCTCGGGGGTGGTGGCGACCTCAGGCACAGTGGTCATGAGGCACAGCATTTCCCGAACCTGCGGGGCTGTAACGCGATCGTGACAAGCGTCTCGTGCACAGCCGAGTGGCCTCGCACACGGTGGTCGGCCACACGCGGGACGTGCTCGACCGTCACTCCGGCGCGCCCACGGCCTCCTTCGCCAGGGCGGCCAGCCGGGTCTGCACGGCGCTCACCACACTGGAGCGCGCCTTGTGCGCCTCCTCGTAGCGGATGATCGCGTTGACCTGCTGCGGGTCGTCGAGCTCCTTGACCGCACCGGCGATCTGCGCGGTCGACATGGAGTCGTAGCCCTTGATCGGCAGCTCGTCGGCGGTCAGGTCGCCGAGCTCGCGGCGGGTGGCGGCGACCGCCTCGGCCGCGGCGCTGTCCCCCTCTCGCTCAGCGATGCGCTCGGCACGACGCAGCGACGCCAGCCGGCCGACGGCGAGGGTCTCCCGGACGGCACCGGTGACGGCGCCGGCCTTGTGCACCGCCCCACCGACGACGTCGTTGACGGTGCCGCCGGCCTGTTCCCCGGCGTGCTGCGCGGTGCCCACGGCCCGGTTGACCGCGTCGGCCGCGAACCGGACCGGCAGGTTCGCCAGCTTGGTGGCGCCGCCGGCGACCCGCTGCAGCGGCGTGGCCACCAGGGCGGCCGGGCCCCCCAGGGCCTGCTCGGCGAGGACGACGGTCAGCCACTCGACGGTGGCCGAGTGTGCCGTGACCAGCCGCTCGGCCAGCGCCTTCACCTCCGGCTTGCCGGCGGTGTCGGCCAGCACCTTCAGGTAGGTGGCGCGGTCCAGCAGCTGGTGCTCCAGCTGGAGGTCCTGCAGCAGCGCCTCGTCGATCGGCTCGGCCTGCTCCAGCGCACCCTTCACCAGCGCACCGAGCCGGCCCAGCGCCGGGGTGACGACGTCGGCCACCCCGCCGAGCTCGCGCAGCTGGTCGGCGATGGCGGTGCTGCGCTCGGCCGCGTGCTGGGCGTTCTGCTCCAGCTCCCGGCGGACGGCAGCGGTCCGCGCCTGGCCGACCCGGATCCGGGCGATCTGCTCCTCGGTCTGGGTGAGCGCCAGCAGGGCGCGCAACTGGACGAGGAGGGTGGTGGTGTCGGTCATGGGGACTCCAACGGGTCGGGTGTGACCTGACCCCTGCTCCATGCCCCGTGCAACTCGGGTGCGAACGACACCGGGCGAGGAGCCAGCAGTGTCGGCCGTCACACCCATGGGCACAGTGACCCACCCGCTCGGGCCAGGCGCACGGGAGCCGGGCGGCGGCGAGGACAGTGGACGGCGACACGAGGAGGTGGACCGTGCCCACGATCAGCGACCAGACGAGCGACGACGTGCGTGACCCGGACCTGGTGGCCGTGCAGGAGGGCCCCGAGGCAGCCGGCGAACTGACCCGCCCGGCCGGCCTGGACCGGGAGAAGATCCTGCAGGCCGCCATCGACTTCATCGACGAGCAGGGCCTGGCCGCCCTCACCATGCGGCGGCTCGGCTCCTCCCTCGGCGTCGAGGCGATGGCGCTCTACCGCTACGTGCCCGGCCGGGAGGACCTGCTCGACGGGGTCGTCGACCGGGTCGTCGAGACGCTGTGGGACGACCGGGACGGCGACGACGTCCAGGTCGTCGACCACTCCGGCTGGCAGGACTACCTGGTCCGGCTGGCCCACGGCATGCGCCGCATCGCCCTCGCCCACCCGGCGGTGTTCCCGCTCGTGGCCAGCCGCCCCCCGGCCGCGCCCTGGGTGCGGCCACCGCTGCGCAGCCTCCGTCTGGTCGAGTCCTTCCTCGGCACCCTGCGCGACGGGGGCTTCTCCGACCAGGCCGCCGTGGCCGCGTACCGCGCCTACTCCAGCTTCCTGCTCGGCCACCTGCTGCTCGAGGTCACCCAGATCGGCGCCCAGGTGAGCCTGCTGGACCAACCCGAGGGCGACGAACAGGCGCAGCGGGAGACCGACATGAGCGAGTACCCGAACCTCGCGCGGACCGAGTCGCTGCTCGGCCAGGACAAGTCGGCGGCCGAGTTCGAGGAGTCCCTGGAGAACCTCCTGGACCGGCTGGAACGGGTGTTGCACGAGGCGAAGAACTCCGGCGGCGACGTCGGCGACCTCTGATCGCACGGGAGCGCTCCGGCGGGGTCACGGAATCTGGCCCGCTGTCGTTTACGCCGTAAACGGCAGGGCACACACGCTCCGGCGGCAACCTCACCGTGGTCGCCCCAGTCCACTCAGACCCGGAGGCACGTGTGATCACCCAGCAGGACATCACCACCATCATCGGCACCAACGCCGTGGACACCGACGGCGACAAGCTGGGCAAGGTCGGTCAGGTCTACCTCGACGACCAGACCGGCAGCCCGGAGTGGGCCACGGTCAGCACCGGCATGTTCGGCACCTCGGAGACCTTCGTCCCGCTGGCCGACGCCTCGGTCGACGACGGCGTCCTGCGCGTCCCGTACCAGAAGACCAAGGTCAAGGACGCTCCCCGGATCGACGCCGACCAGGGTCACCTCAGCCCCGAGGAGGAGACCGAGCTCTACCGCTACTACGGCGTGGGCGTCGGCACCGAGACCGCCCGGGTGGACGTCGCCGAGACCGGCCGCGTGGACACCGGACGCGTCGACACCGACCGCCGCGACACCGTGGGCCACGACACCTCCGGCCCCACGACCGATGACGCGATGACCCGCTCCGAGGAGCAGATCCGGGTCGGCACCCAGCGGGTCGAGACCGGCAAGGCCCGGCTGCGCAAGTTCGTCGTCACCGAGGACGTGACGCAGACCGTCCCGGTCTCCCACGAAGAGGTCCGGATCGAGCGCGAGCCGATCACCGACGCCAACCGGGACGAGGCGCTGGCCGGTCCGACGATCTCGGAGGAGGAGCACGAGGTCGTGCTGCACGCCGAGCGCCCGGTGGTCGCCAAGGAGACCGTGCCCGTCGAGCGCGTCCGCCTGGACACCGAGACGGTCACCGAGCAGGAGACCGTGACCGACACGGTCCGCAAGGAGCAGATCGAGACCGAGGGCGTCGACGGCATCCGGGACACCGACCGCCGCTGACCCACCGGGGTGGTCCACCCACCGCGGACCACCCCGTCGCTCCCGCACCACCCAGCACCGCCCCCGCGACCGCGCCGGCCCGCCCGCCGGTCGCCCTGCACTCGTCACGATCGGCGAGCGGCTGCTCGCCCGCCGATCGTGACGACCTCCTCCTTGGAGTCCTCATGACCGGCAGCACCACTCCCTCCGACCCGGCCGACCGCGGCACCTCGCTCGGCGACCGGACGACCAGCTTCCGCAACAACGCGGTGACCCCCGACACCGGTGCCGGTGCCACCCGGGGCGCAGCCCGCGACGCCGTCGACCGTCAGCACGACCGCTTCGGCGGCATCAAGTGGGGTGCCGCCTTCTTCGGCTGGCTGTCCGCCAACGGGCTCGCCGTCCTGCTCATCGCCATCGTCTCCGCCGCCGGGGTCGCGGTCGGCCTCACCGAGACCGTCGCCTCCGTCGAGGAGGCCACCGACAACGCCGGCGGCATCGGGATCGGCGGCGGCATCGCGCTGCTCGTCATCCTCTTCCTGGCCTACCTGGCCGGTGGCTACGTCGCCGGGCGGATGGCCCGCTTCGACGGTGCCCGGCAGGGCATCGCGGTGTGGGTGATCGGCCTGCTCGTGGTGCTGGCCCTGGCCATCGCCGGTGCGGTCCTCGGCTCCCAGTACAACGTGCTGTCCGAGCTCGACCTGCCGCGCATCCCGATCGACGAGGGCACCCTCACGGCCGCCGGCATCATCGCCCTGGTCGCCGTCCTCCTGGTCACGCTCCTCGGCGCCGTGCTCGGCGGCAAGCTGGGCGAGCGCTTCCACCGCAAGGTCGACCGGGCGGGCTTCACCGCCTGACCACCCTGGACCAGGCGACTGGTCCGATCGCGCAGCGCGTCCGGTACCGCCACCGCCGGCCTGGGAGAGGCCGACGATGGCGGTACTGCTGCGTCCGGGGCCGCTGAGGCTGGTGAGGTGACGCCCCGGACACGGTGTGCGTGTTGCGCGCGTCGCGGCCGCCGCCGTCTCACATCGTGGCGCCATGGCCTTCCCGTACCGCACGGCTCGCGCCGTGATGATGGTCGGGTCGCTGAACGACCCGGCCGGCCAGACGGCGCGGCTGATCGGACCGGCGCACGCCACCCTGGGGCTCCGCGGTGCCCGCGGTCGCACGGCGCTCTGCGGCGCCTACGTGGCCCGGGACGAGCAGGTGCCGTGGCCGCCGGAGCCCGAGCTCTGCGACGACCTCTGCTCGGACTGCAGCACCCTCGCCCGGCTCTGAGCCGGCTCGGCGGCGCACGGCTCGGAGCCGGCTCCGTCGGCCTGGTGGACCCCGGCTGACGGGGGTTCCGTCACGGACCGGCCACTGCTGTCACACCCGTCCCACGGGTGCGGCCCGCCTGAGCGGAACGGTCCGTCCGACCAGGTACACAGACTCCATGCGCAACGCTGCCGACCGCCAGGTGAGCACCGAGGGCCCGGCGGTGGCGTCCTCACCGTCGGTCTCCGTCGAGCTCACGGTCAGCCCGGTGGTCAGCCACGCCCTCGCCGCCCACGCCGTGCCGGTCGTCTCCCGGCTCACCCTCGCCGGCAGCGCGGCCACCGTCCGCGGTGCGGTCCTGCGGATCTCCGTGCGGGACGCCGACGGCGACCTCGCCCCCGCCGTCGAGCGGCTGGTCGACCTCGAGGCCGGCCGCAGCACCGTGCTCGACGACATCGCCCTCACCCTCGACCCGGCCGATCTGCGCCAAGGCGAGGAGAGCCGGCCGGGCTGGGTGCACGTGCAGCTGGCCGCCGCCGGCCAGGTGCTGGCCGACCACCGGGTGCCGGTGACGGTCCTGGGCGCCGCCCAGTGGGTGGCCGCTCCCCTGCCGCCGGCCCTGGAGGTGCTCGCCGCCCACGTGCAGCCGCAGCACCCCGCCGTCCTCACGCTGGTGGCCGAGGCCGCCGCCCTCCTGGAGGAGGGCACCGGCAGCGGCAGCCTGACCGGCTACGCCGACGGGGCCGAACGGGTCGACGAGGTGGTCGAGGCGATCACCTGGGCGGTGCGCCGCCGCGAGGTCCGGCACCGCCAGCCGTCGGCCGGCTGGACGGCGTCCGGCCAGCAGGTCCGCGACCCCGGCGAGGTCCTCGACGGCCGGGCCGGCACCTGCCTGGACACCGTCGTCACCCTCGCCGCCGCCCTCGAGCACGCCCACCTCCACCCGCTGCTCTGGGTGGTGGAGGGGCACGCCTTCCTGGGCTACTGGCGGGAGGAACGCAGTGCGGAGACTGCTGCGACGACCGAGGTCACGGCGCTGGTCGACCAGGTCGACCGGGGCCTGATCGGCCTGGTCGAGACCACCCTGCTGACCGACCGCGGCAACACCACCCCCGACCTGCACGGCCCGGCCTACACCGCCTGGCTGTCCGGCGACCTCAGCCGGGTCCTCGGCGTCACCGACGTCCATCGCGCCCGCCTCGACGGGATCCGGCCGCTGCCCGGCCGCACCGGCGAGGACGGCGGCCCGCAGCAGGAGCCCGCGCACCACCCGGCCGAGGTCCCGGCGCCGTCCCTGCCCGACGAGCCCGCGGAGTCCGCGACCGACGACTCCCCGGGAGCGCCGCCGCGGGTGCAGCAGTGGACGGAAGAGCTGCTCGACCCGGACACGCACCACCGGCTGGTCGACCTCGCCGAGGGATCCGGGCTGCCGCTCGCGGTGCCGCACGACACGCTCATCGCGCTGGCGGACCTGGTCACCAGCGGGGCGACGCTGACCCTGCTGCCCAGCGGCGGGGCGGCCGGGGTGCACGCCGAGCGCGGGGTGCACCTGGCCCGGGACTCCTCGCCGCGTCAGCTCCTCACCGAGCACCGGTCGGTGTACGTCGACGTCCCCCGCGCCGACCACCCGTCCCGGTTGCGTGCCCTCGCCCACCGGGCGCGGACGGTGGTCGAGGAGACCGGCGCCAACGCGCTGTACCTGGCCCTGGGCAGCCTGGTCTGGGAGGCCGACGGCCGCCCGCTGCGGTCACCGGTGGTGCTCGTCCCGGTCCTGCTCACCCCGGGCGGCCCGGACGGCGACTACCGGCTGACGGTCGACGAGACGGGGAGCAGTGCGCCGAACGCCCGGCTGCTGGAGGAGCTCCGCCGGGTGCACGGGCTCACCGTGCCGGGGCTGGATGCAGCCGCCGTGGACGGCGCGGACGTCGATCTGGCCACCACCCTGCAAGCGCTCGGCGAGGCGTTGGCCGCCGCCGCGCTCCCCCACCGGGTCGAGGCGACCGCGGACCTGGCCGTCCTGCCGGTCGCGGCGCACCGGCTGTGGCGCGACCTCGACGAGCACGGGGCCGAGTTCGCGTCCAGCCCGCTCCTCGCCCACCTGGTGCACTCCCCGACCGAGGCCTTCGCCGACCCGGCACCCGCCCCCGCCGACCCGATCGAGCTCGACGAGCTCGCCGCGCAGTGCCCGCTGCCGGCCGATGCCGCCCAGCTGCGTGCCGTCGCCGAGGCGACCGCCGGACGGACGTTCGTGCTCGAGGGCCCGCCCGGCACCGGCAAGTCCCAGACCATCACCAACCTGGTGACCCGGGCCGTCGCCGAGGGCAAGCGGGTGCTGGTCGTCGCCGGGAAGCGCACCGCGCTCGACGTCATCGCCCGCCGGCTCGACGCGGTCGGGATGGGCCCGTTCGCGCTCGACCTGCACGACAAGGGCAGCCGGCCCGCCGTCGTCCGGGCACAGATCCGGGCCGCGCTCGAGCACGCGGTGGACGTCGACGCCGAGGGTCTGGCGGCCGACGCCGAGGAGCTGCGGTCGGCGCGGCGCAGCCTGCAGCGCTACGCGGAGCAGCTGCACGCCGACAACCCGGCAGGGCTGTCCTGCTACTCCGCCCGCACCGCCGTGCTGGCCGCCGCCTCCGGCGTCGCCCCGTTGCCGGTGACCGCCCGCTTCGCGGCCCGGGCCACCGCCGAGGTGGTCACCGAGGTGCGCCGGGCGCTGGCGTTGCTGCCCGACATCGCCGGGCTGGCCCGCCCGTCGGCCGGGCACGCCTGGGCGTTCATCGACACCATCGAGCTGGACATCACCGAGGTGCAGCAGGCCGGGGTCGCCGTCGACTCGGCGATCCGGGAGCTGCCGGGCGAGGGGCCGCTGGCCGCGGTGCTGCGCGCCGTCGGCACCCCGGAGGACCTGGACGCCCTGGTGCACCTGCTCGGCGGCCCCCGGATCAGCCTGGCCGTGCTCGACGAGGTGCGCACGCCGCGCTGGTCCGCGGCCACCGAGGACCTGCTCGGCGAGATCGGCGCCCTGGTCGCCGCACCGCACCCCGGCCTGGACGCCGTCGCCCCGGCCGCCCTCGACCTGCCGCTGGCCGACCTGTTCGTGCAGGCCCAGGAGGCCGCGGCGGCGAGCTGGGTGGGCCGGCGCGGCAAGCTCACCGCCGTCCGGGACCAGCTGACCCCGGTGGTGCGTCCGGGCAGCTCGATCAAGCCCGGCGAGGTGCCCGAGCTGACTGCCGCGCTGCGCCGGCTGCAGACCGCCGTCCAGGCCCTGGCCGCCCGGGCCGCAGGCATCCCGGGGCTGCAGGTGCCGCCCGGCTGGAACCCCTTCACCGAGCCCGGCCGGTCGGTGTTCGACGCCGAGGTGCGCTGGCTGCGCCGCGCCGCCGCCACCGTCGACGGGGACACCGGCTTCCCTGCGGCGGTGCGCCGGTTCCTCACCGCCGGCCCGGTGGCCGACGCGGCCGGCGCCCGCACCGTGGCCACGCTGCGCGACGCCCTCCGCCAGCTGCTGACGGTCTGCTCCAGCGACTCGGCCCGACTGGCCGCCTGGAGCGGTGAGGACGGCCTGGTGCTGCGCTGGACGATGACCCGGCCCGAGCGGGGCGTCGAGTACGTCCACCCCATGTCGCTGCGCCGGTGGGTCAGCCTGCTGGACACCCTGGAGCCGCTCCGGTTGGCCGGGCTGAGCGAAGCCCGGCTGCAGCTGCTGCACGGCGCCGTGCCCGCCGACGACTCGGTCCACGCCTTCGATCGCGGACTCGCCGAGGCCTCGGTCGTCGAGCGGCACCAGGCCACCGGGCTGGACGCGTTCGACGCCGGGCTGCACGAGCGCACTGTCGCCCGGTTCGCCGCGGCCTCCCGCGCCGTGCGGTCGCACCTGGTCGATGCCGTGCCCGCCGGCGTGCTGGCTGCCCGGTCGTTCGACGCGACCTCGGCCGAGGGCCAGGTCGGCGCCCTGCGGCGCGAGCTGGCCGAGCAGGGCCGCGGCCTCGGGGTGCGCGGGCTGCTGTCGACCTACGGCGACCTGATCACCGCGGTCCTGCCGTGCGTGCTGGCCAGCCCGGAGTCGGTGGCGCGCTTCTTCCCCGCGATCGCCGGCCAGTTCGACCTGGTCGTCTTCGACGAGGCGTCCCAGCTCCGGGTCGCCGACGCCGTCGGTGCGCTCGGCCGGGCCCGGGCGGCGGTGGTGGTCGGGGACAGCGAGCAGCTGCCGCCGGCGTCCGCCGGCGAACCGGCCGGCATCGACGACGAGAGTCAGGTCGCCGGCGCGGTCCGCGCCGAGGAGAGCATCCTCTCCGCGTGCGTGCGGGCCGGGGTCCCGCGGCAGTGGCTGTCCTGGCACTACCGCAGCCAGGACGAGTCGCTGATCGCCTTCAGCAACGCGCATCACTACGGCCACCGGCTGTCCTCCTTCCCGGCACCGGTGCACGGCCCGGCCTCCGCCGCCCCGGGTGGCCACGGCGTCTCCCTGGTGCAGGTCGCCGGCACCTTCCTGCGCTTCGGCCCCGGCGTGCACACGAACCCCGTGGAGGCCCGTGCGGTCGTCGCCGAGGTGCTGCGCCGCTTCTCGCTGGCCACGCCGGCGATCCCGTCGATCGGCGTGGTCACCGTGAACGCACCGCAGCGGACGCTGGTCGAGGAGCTGCTGCGCGACTCCGGGGACGAGCGGGTGGTCGAGGCGCTGGACTCCGGCGACGCGCTCGTCGTCAAGGAGGTCGAGCACGTGCAGGGCGACGAGCGGGACGTCGTCCTGCTCTCCCTCGGGTTCAGCGCGGACGTGCGCGGCCGGCTCCCGCTGGACCTCGGGCCGCTGGGCCGCAGCGGCGGGGAACGCCGGCTGAACGTGGCCGTCACCCGCGCCCGCCGGCAGGTCGTCGTCTTCAGCTCATTCGCCCCCGAGCAGCTGCCCGCCGGGCAGGCCGCGTCGGTGGGGGTCCGGCACCTGCGGGCCTACCTCGACCTGGCCGCCCGGGGCACCGACGCCCTCCCCCGTCCCGACCGGGTCGCGGAGCTGCACGACGCCCACCGCGACGAGGTGGCCACCGAGCTGCGCGCCCGCGGCCTGGTGGTGCGCACGGACGTCGGGCTGTCGGACTTCCGCATCGACCTGACCGTCGCCCACGGGACGGCGCCGGACGCCCCGGTGCTGGCGGTCCTGCTCGACGGCCCCGAGTGGGCGCGGCGCCGCACGGTCGGGGACCGCGACGGCCTCCCGGTCGAGGTGCTGGGTGAGCTGCTGTCGTGGCCGGCGGTGGAGCGGGTGTGGCTGCCGACCTGGCTGGCCGACCGCGAGGCCGTGCTCACCGCGCTGGAGGCGGCGGTGGAGGCCGCCTCCCCGGCGCCGGCCGTGGCCCAGCCGGAGCCGGCGACGCCGGTGGAGGTGGAGGTGGAGGAGCCCTACGACGGCCCGCTGGCCGACGTCATCCCGCTCCGCCCGCTCGCGCCCCGGCCGACGCCGGTCGCCGAGCCCGTCGTCGTCGAGCCCGAGCCCGTCGCAGCGGAGCCCGTCGCAGCGGAGCCCGTCGTCATCGAGCCCGAGCCCGTCGTAGCGGAGCCCGTCGCAGCGGAGCCCGTCGCAGCGGAGCCCGTCGCAGCGGAGCCCGTCGCAGCGGAGCCCGTCGCAGCGGAGCCCGTCGTGGTCGAGCTCGGCGTTGTCGACCCCGCGCCGGAGCCGGCAGCCGTCGTGGAGCCCGCAGCGGTCGTGGAGCCGGCAGCACCGACCAAGCCGACCGGCAGGACGACGCCGAAGGCGCCGGCCAGGGTGACCCGGGCCGCCACGACGCCGCTGGACGAGGAGCAGCCGTTCATCCCGTGGGCGCCGAAGCAGGCCGGGGACAAGCGGCAACTGGACCGGTTGGCCGACCCCGCCGTCGCCAGGCTGGTGCGCCGGCTGCTCACCGCGGGCATCAAGGCGGAAGGGCCGGTGCACCGGGACCGGCTGGCCCGGCTGACCGCGTCGGCGTTCGGGCTCTCCCGGGTGACCGAGGCCCGGCGGGACGCGCTGCTGGCGCTGCTGCCGGCCGCCGCTGTCGACGGCGACTTCCTGTGGCCGGCCTCGATCGACCGGGAGACGTGGAGCTGGTTCCGCCGCCAGGCCAGCAGCGCCGACCGCCCGCTGGACCAGGTGGCGCCGCAGGAGATCGCCAACGCCATGGTGGCGCTGTGCCGGGCCGGCAGCGGCCTGTCCCGCGACGTGCTGCAGCTCCGGACCCTGGAGGTCTTCGGTCACCGCCGGCGCACCGCTGCCTTGGTGCCGCTGCTGGACGCCGTGCTGGCCGGCGCCCTGGCCGCCGGGCGGCTCACCGAGCAGCCCTCCGGCCGGCTCACCGCCTGATCCCGGGGCGGCGGGGACCCGTCCCCGCCGCCCCGGTCACCGCCCGGTGACGCCCGACCGGTCCAGCGGGTTGGCCCGGACCCGGTCGGCGAAGCCGCCGGCGACGAACTGCCCCGCCAGGGACGACGGCTTGCGCCGCGCCTGCTCGGTGAAGCAGCCGAGGAACTCCTCGGCCAGCCCGAGCCGCGGGAACGCCTCCAGCACCTCGGCGCGGAGGTCCGCCGGCCAGTCGTCGGGACGGCGGCCGGAGACGTCCAGCCCGGTGGCCAGCTCCAGCAGGTGGCCCTCCGGGTCCGCGGCGACGTCGACCTCCGGCGCCATGTGCGCGACGATGACCCCGGCGGTGCGCCGGCGCCGGTCGGCGTCCCACCCGGCACCGGCACCGAAGACCCAGGCGACCGCGCCGCCGGCCTCCTCGAACGGCACGGCGGCGCTGTCGAACACCGGCACCAGCCCGATGTCGTGCAGCATGGCCGCGACGTAGAGCAGCTCGGCGTCGAAGGCGATCCCCCGCTCCCGGCCGTACGCGGCGGCCCAGAGGTGGGAGCGCCGGCAGTGGTTCAGCAGCGCCGGCGAGTGGAACTGCTGGGCCACCTGCAGCGCGGAGGCGGCGGCGGGGGTGTCGGGGACGAGGTCGTCGAGGGGCACGGACGGCAGTCTGGCCGCCGACCGCGCCCCTCGTCCCGTCCCCTGCGCGACGTGGCAGGAACCCGGCGATCACCGGCCGGATCCGCCGCGTCCGGTCAGCCGGCCGGGGTCCAGCCGGTGCGCTGGAGCCAGCCGGGCAGGTCGTTCAGGTCCGGCACCAGTGCCCGGCCGGCGGCGAGGTCGCCCTGGTAGGCAGGGGTCTCGGCGAACCACGGGAACATCCGGGTCATGTCCTCGTCGCCGGCGAGCTCGATGGCGCTGCCGGGCACCCGGCCCGGCTGCTGCACCGGGGCCGCGGCGGCGGTGCCGACGTCCTGGACGGCGACCATCTGCAGCGGCACCCCGGCCGGCAGCGGGAGCCGGACGAGGAGGACCCCGTCCTCGACCGTCGGCCCCTGGGCGGTCAGGTTCTCCAGGCGATGTGCTCCTCCACCCGCCGCTTGCTCTCGAAGTGCGGCACACCGGTCTCCCGCTCCGCGCCGCCCACCGAGCTGTAGACCAGGTGCCCCACCGCGGCCTCGGCCGCGGCGTCGGCCAGGGCCCGACCGTCCTGTACCTCGCCCTCGACGCCCCGCCCATCGGCGAAGGTGGTCATCGCGAACACCCAGTCGGCCACGGAGTGCGGCGCGCAGCTGAGTCCGCGCGGCCGGGCTCTGCGGCCGCGGGTCGAGCAGATCTGGGCCGAACTCGAGCGGCGCACGGTCGGGGACCTGAGCCAGGCCGACCGCGCGCGGCTGATCGAGCTGCTGAGCTCGATCAGCCGCAACGTCGGTGACGTGGGTCCGGACCCATACGGCCCTTGACCGCGCCCCGACGGCAGGCGGTGCGCCCGTCAGCCGCGCCGGGTGGTGCCGGTGCCGCCGCTCTTCTTCCCGCGCATCGAGGAGATCGCGCTCTTGATCTTGCGCTGGTTCTCCGGCTTCTGCGCAGCCGACATGGCCTTCTTCGCCGCGGCGCCCTTGGTGAGCTTGCTGAGCATGCCCATGGTGGTCCTCCTTCGTCTCGATCAACAGCTGGTCACCTGACGGTGCCCGCACAGCTCGCGCTCAACCGGCCCCGGGCGGTCTCGTTCAGCCGGGCGCAGGCCGTTCCTCGCCGGCGTCCTCCTCGGCGTCCTCCTCGTCCTCGGCCGGGGCGTCCCCCAGGCCGCTGTCCCGGGCCAGCAGGTAGGTCGCCCCGCCGAGCAGTGCGCCGGCGATCACCGAGAGGACCACGACGACCGGTGGGCTCACCGGCCCGAGCGCCCAGGTGAGCAACGAGCGGGAGCGCGACGTCGGGTCGGCCAGGACCACCCCGACGAACACCCCGGCCAGCAGGCCTGCGCCGGCGGCGAAGACGCCAGCGGCCCGTCCGGTCCACCCCAGGCGGTCGGCGAGCTCGCGGGCGGCCCGCACGATCCGGCCGGCCCGCAGCACCCGGAGCGCGCCGACGGCCCGGACCAGCCGCAACAGCTGGACCGGTCCGACGGCGAGCACGATCGCCACCAGCACCGCGAAGCTGAGCGCCAGCAACCCCACGTGCCCGCGGATCCAGGCGCGTTTGTCCTCGGCCACCATCAGCAGGATGACCGCCTCGCCGACGAGCACGACGCCGCTGGCGATGTCCACCCAGCGGCCGGCGGTGCCCAGCGGCCCGCCGGCGAAGGTCAGGAACATCGCCGGCACCGAGGCCAGCGCCGCGACCAGGACCGGGAGCGCCAGCCGGCGTTCCCACCGCTCCTCCCGGCTCACGGCGCACCCCGCTCAGCGATCAGGACGACGGGGTCAGCGAACGCACCCGCTCGATGAGCTCGCCCTTGCAGACCTCGAGGAAACCGTCGGGGTCAGGACCTGCGTTCTGGAGGACGATGTGGTCGAAACCGGCGTCGACGTAGGGCTGCGCCTGCTGCACGTGCCGGTCGAGGTCCGGTCCGCAGGAGAACTGGCCCTTGATGTCGTCCAGGGTGACCGTGCTGCTGGCGGCGTCGAAGTTGACCGGGTTGGGCAGCTCGCTCATCACCTTCCAGCCGGACAGCGCCCAGCGGCTGGTCTTCAACGCCTCCTGCGCGGCGGCGTCCTCGTCCGGTGCCCAGGCCATCGGCACCTCGCAGTACTTCGGCCCGCTGCCACCGTGTTCGGCGTAGGCCTCAACCAGCTCGGGCTTGGGCTCGGTCGCGAAGAGCCCGCTGCCGTACTGGGCCGCCAGCTTGGAGGCCCCCGGGCCCCCGCTGGCCACGGCGATCACCGGCAGCTGGTCGGGCAGGTCGAACACCCGGGCGTCCTCCAGGGTGAGGTACGTGCCCTCGTAGGACTGGTAGCCGCCCTGCCACAGCAGGTCGATGATCTCCAGCGCCTCCCGCAGCATGTGGTGGCGGATCCGGACCGCGGGCCAGCCGCCGCCGACGACGTGCTCGTTGAGCCGCTCGCCGGCCCCGATGCCCAGGGTGAACCGGTTGCCCGACAGGATCTGCACCGTCGCCGCGGCCTGGGCGATGACCGCCGGGTGGTACCGGATGATCGGGCAGGTCACCCCGGTGGCCAGGCCGATCCGCTCGGTCTTCGCCGCCATGCTGCCGAGCATCGACCAGGTGAACCCGCTGTGGCCCTGCTCCTCCAGCCACGGGTGGTAGTGGTCGCTGAGCTCGACGAAGTCGAAGCCGGCCTCCTCGGCAGCCACGGTCTGCTCGACGATCTCCATCGGGCTGAAGGCCTCGGTGGCGAGCTTGTAGCCGACCTGCATGGGGTGTCCCTCCGTCGTCGCGTGCGTTCCTGACGGGCGGTGCCCGGGAGGTCGGCAGCGGAAACCGGCCGGTCAGCCGGCGACCAGCCCCCAGGGGGCGGTGGCCACCTCGTCGGCCTGGGCGCGGGTCAGCGCACCGACGTCCACCAGCCGGCCCAGCACGTGCTCCTGCCGGGCGGCCGCCCGGTCGGGGTGCTGCACCGGATCGTAGGCGCTCGGGGCCTGCAGCAGGCCGGCCAGCAGCGCGGCCTGTGTCCAGTCGAGCTCGCCGGGCGGCACTCCGAAGTACCCCTGCGCGGCCGCCGTGGCACCGGTGAAGCCGTGCCCGAAGTACGCGTCGTCCAGGTACATCCGGAGCACCTCGTCCTCACTCCAGGCGCGGTCCAGCTTGAGCGCCAGCACCACCGCGGAGACGCGGTCGGTGAACCCGTTCGCCCCGTCCTCGTAGAGGTTCTTGGCCAGCTGCTGGTGCAACGTCGACCCGCCCAGGTCGACGCCGGTCAGTGCGCCCCGGGCCGCCCGCACCACCCCGCGGGGGTCGACGCCGGGGTGGTTGCGGAAGTGGCTGTCCTCGGTGGCCAGCACGGCCACCGACAGCCGCGCCGGCAGTGGCCCGGACAGTGGCGGCGCAGCGGCGGCCGCCAGCCGGGCGTCCACCCGGTCCCGGGCATCGTCGACGTCGGGGGTCAGCTGCCAGGCCACGGCGAGCAACAGCAGACCGGCGACGACGAGCGCGAGCACGGCCCGTCCGGCGCGGCGCAGCGCCCGGCGCCGGCGGGACCTGCGCGGGGGACGCGGTGCCGGTGTCCCCGGGTGCGCCAGGCCCGGCCGGGACGCCGTCGTCACCATGCCGGCCCACCGGCGGACGTCGGGGCGTGCGGTGCGGACATCGGGTGCTCCTCGGCTGGGGGGCGGTGCTCCCCCAGTCGACCGCAGCCCACCCCCGGCCCGCATCGGCCCGCGCGCTGACCTCGTCCGTCCCACCTGCTCCCCCGGGCGGACCCGTCCTCCGCTCCTGGGTGGACGCCGGTCAGGCCGGGGAGGCCAGCCGAGCCAGCAGCCGGTCCAGGAACGGCACCTGGCCCTTGACCAGCTTGACCCGCGCCTCCGCGAGCGCGAACCACCCGGCCCGGTCGACCTCCGGGAACTGCTGGACCCGGCCCGACCGGGGCGGCCACTCCAGGTCGAAGGTGTTGCTGGTGCAGGCTGCGGCGTCCAGGTCGCCCGCCGCGGCGAAGACGGTGAGCAGCTTGCCGCTGGTCACCCGCAGCTCACCGAGGTCGAGGAACTCCTGCGCCGGCACCGGCGAGCCGAGCTCCTCGGCGAACTCCCGGCGGGCCACGTCCAGCGGCTCCTCCTCCGGCCCGTGCTCGCCCTTGGGGATCGACCACCCGCCGTCGTCCTTGCGTGCCCAGAACGGGCCACCCATGTGCCCGAGCAGCACCTCGACGTCGCCGCCGCTGGAGACCCGGTGGAGCAGCACCCCGGCGCTGCGCATGACTGGCACGCCCGGCAGCTTCGCACGGGCTCGGCCGGGTAAACCGGGTGCGGGTCCAGCCGGAGTCACGTTGACTGCCCCGGCCGCGCGGCACCACCGACTGCCCTCTGGGGCCACAGTCGCGACTTCGGCCCAACGGAGTTCGACGAGACGGGAAGGGACCATGGAGACCATCAACGGACGGCTGCTGAGCTGGGCGTCCATCCTCGACCCCGGCGCCCGCGAGCAGGCCGAGCGCACCGCGGCGATGCCGTTCGTCCATCCGTACCTGGCCCTCATGCCCGACGCCCACCTGGGCAAGGGCGCGACCGTGGGCTCGGTCATCCCGACCGACGGCGCGATCATCCCGGCCGCGGTCGGGGTCGACATCGGTTGCGGGATGATGGCGGTGCGCACCCAGTTCGACGCCGCCGACCTGACCGGCCGCGACCTGTCCGTGCTGCACGGGCAGATCTCCCGTTCGGTGCCGCTGTCGGCCGGGCGGAACAACAAGGCGGTGCGGCCCACCGCCGAGCCCCGGGTCGCCGAGCTCCGGGCGCTGCCCGGCGTCGCCCAGGCCGACGGCGCCGCCGGCACCTGGCCGCTGCAGCTGGGGTCGCTCGGCTCGGGCAACCACTTCATCGAGGTGTCGCTGGACGAGCAGGACCGGGTCTGGCTGTTCCTGCACTCCGGCTCCCGCGGGGTCGGCAACAAGCTCGCCTCGGTGCACATCCGCCGGGCCCAGGAGCGGTGCCGCGCGCTCGGCATCGAGCTGGCCGACCGCGACCTGGCGTACCTGGAGGAGGGGACGCCGGAGTTCGACGCCTACCTCGAGGCGCTGCGCTGGGCTCAGCGGTTCGCCTGGCTGAACCGCGAGGAGATGATGGACCGGGTCGTCGACCAGCTGGGCCGGTTCCTCGACGACGACGTCCAGCGGCTGGAGACGGTGCAGTGCCACCACAACTACACCGAGCGTGAGCACCACGACGGGCGAGACGTGTGGCTGTCCCGCAAGGGCGCGATCAGCGCTCGGAAGGGGCAGGCCGGGTTGATCCCCGGCTCGATGGGGACGGCGTCCTACGTCGTCTCCGGGCTGGGCAACCCGGCCGCGCTGATGTCGGCTCCGCACGGCGCGGGTCGCAACCACTCGCGCAACGCCGCCCGCCGGCTGTTCAGCCGGGCGGACCTGGAGCAGCGGATGACCGGGATCGCCTGGGGGCACTCCGACGCGTTCCTGGACGAGCACCCGGACGCCTACAAGCCGATCGACCAGGTGATGGCCGACGCGGCCGACCTGGTGGAGGTCCGGCACACGCTGCGGCAGGTCGTCAACGTCAAGGGCGACTGAAGAAGGACCCCGTCGCCCCCCACCGCTCGCCAGCTCGCGGCGGGCCCCTGCGACGGGGCCGAGAGCGCGGGGTCAGCTGCGGACCAGGCCCCAGTCCTCGGCGGCGATCGTGTCGGCCTGGTCGCGGCTGAGCACGCCCTCGTCGACCAGCCGGTCCAGCACGTGGGCCTGCCGCTGCGCGGCGAGGTCGGGGTGCACCAGCGGGTCGTAGGCGGTGGGCGCCTGGAACAGGCCGGCCAGCAGCGTCGACTGCGCCCAGCTCAGCTGGTCGGGCGACACCCCGAAGTAGCCCTCGGTGGCCGCGGTCAGCCCGACGAAGCCGTGCCCGTAGTACCCGTTGTCCAGGTACATCCGCAGCACGTCGTCCTTGCTGTACGTGGCGTCCAGCTCGAGCGCGAGGAGGACGGCCTCGGCCTTCTGCACCGGGCCGTTCTCCCCGTCCAGGTACAGGTTCTTGGCCAGTTGCTGCACCAGCGTCGACCCACCCTGGTCGGTGCCCGACAGCAGCCCCCAGAACGCCCGGACGGCACCGGTCGGGCTGACCCCGGGGTGGCTGGCGAAGCCGGCGTCCTCGGTGGCGAGCAGTGCCTGCACGAAGGCCGGTGCGGGTTCCACCTGCAGCGCGGGCGCGTCGTTCTCGGCCAGGTGCGCCGCGACGCGGGCCGCGGCGTCGTCGACCGACGGCGTGTGCGCCCAGCCGACGCCGAGCACGACCACGCCGAGGGCCACCGACACCGCGACGAGCGCACCGAGGCGGCGCGCCACCCGCCGGGGCCGGGACCGCCGGGCGGGCCCGGGTTCGCCGGGCACCTGGACACGCTGCAGGGTGCCTGCGGACACCGACCGACCACCTTCCGTCCCCGCCACACCGGGACCGGTACGGCACCGATCATGATCAGTGCCGTGGCCGGTCCCGGGGAGCCCGAACGGTGGCCCGGACGGCTCAGGGCACCGGAGTCCACCCTTCCGGGGGACCGCCGGGGCGGGGGTCCCTCAGCGGACGGTCACTCCGGCAGCGGCCAGGGGCGCTCGTCGCTGATCCCGAGCTCGGTGCCGCAGCTGCGGTCGGGCTCGATGTCCTGAGGGCGGAAGTAGACCGTCGAGGAGGTGACGTCGTCGCCGAAGTCCTGCGGCGAGTCCGCCTCGGGCGGGGCGACCAGCGCGGGTTGCGTCGACTCGATCGAGAAGCGGATGACCCGGGTGAACTGGCAGTCGGTGCCGACCGACACGATGCTGAACTGGATGGGCGGGCGGCCATCGCCGCGCACGATGTTGTCCAGGCCACCGGCACCGGTCGAGCCCTCGACGAGGTCGATCACCCCGTCCTCGCCCTGGAGCTCGGAGCTGTCGTTCTGCCGGTGGACGTGGCCGGAGACCGTCTGTCGGATCCGCCCGGGGAGCACCTCGTGCAGCTCCTCGGCGGCGACCGGCTCGTGGACGGTGAAGAGGTCGACGGTCCCCAGGTCGTCCGCCGCCTCCCCCTGCGCCGCCTCCCCTGCCGCAGCGAGGACGCCGTTCGGCACGGCCGCCCCGTCGCCGACGGGGGCGCCCTGCTCCGCTGCCGCCGCGCCGTCGGCGGGGACACCGTCGTCGCCGGCAGCCGCGTCGGCGTCGGCGGTGATCTCCTCGTCCGCAGGTATCTCCTCGTCCTCCCGCACGCCGAGGGCCTCCCGGACCGCCTCGCGCTGCAACGGCTCCACCACGTCGGGGGCGTCGGCGCCGTACCGGCCGGGGCCGCCGTAGACCCGCGGGTCCGACAGGCCGGCCACGGTGAGCCCGTAGGCCTCCACGACCCCGGCCGTCACCTGGTAGCCGTCCGCGGTGGCGACCTTGTCGCCCAGCACCGTCACCCCCGGGATGGTGCGCATGACCTCCACGGTGGCCGGGGAGTCGTGGTTGCCGGCCACCCAGAGCATCGGGGCGACGGAGGTGAGGGCGGTGATCCCCTCCAGGTAGGCCGGCGTCAGCTCCTGGCGGGTGCCGAACGCGCTCTCGTCGCCGGCGTTGACGATCAGGTCGACGTCGTAGTTGTCCGCGTACCGCGCCACGAGCGGGTAGTTCGCCGACAGGTGCATGTCCGAGATGGTCATGATCTGCAGTGCCGTCTCCGGCGTCTGGGCGTCGTCGATCTGCGCCTGCAGAGCCGCCTGGATGCCGACCACCGAACCGAGCACGTCCAGCGCCTTGTTCGACTGGCTGTAGTAGGCGCTCAGCTCGCTGGGGAACAGCTGCGCCGCGGCGAGCGTGCCGGTCAGCTGGGAGTCGCGGACCCAGTTCGGGTTGTAGCTGAGCACCCCGTACCCGGCGACGGCCACCGTGACGGCGGCGGCACCCGCGGCCTGCAGGGCCCGGTACCGCAGCTCGTCGGGGCGGCGCGGCCGGCCCCGCAGGTAGCGGACCGACATGTTGATCGCCGCGGCGATCAGCAGACCGGCGAGGAGGCCCAGCAGGAGCTCGGCGATCAGCCAGGTGGCGATCCGCGGCACCTGGGCGGCGAAGTCTGCCTGCATCCGCTCCACGAAGCCGGGCAGGTCCCCACCGGCCAGCCGGGTGAGCTGCAGGACGTCGACGTCGACGGGGCTGATGTGCACGCCGAAGGGCACGCCACTGACCTCGGGGAACTCCCAGCTGCCCAGCGTGGTGTCGGCGCTGAGGCCCGGCCGGCTGAGCAGCGTGCCCCGCACCTCGAACGGCACGCCCTGCACGGTCGCCTGGTACGGGAACGCACGCAGCGCCGCAGCGGCGCAGGCCAGCGGCAGGACCAGCCGGAGCGCCCAGCGCAGCACCACGGCGAGGACGCGGGAGGCGATCGATCCGGTGCGCCGGACGATGTGCTCCGCCTGCTGGCGGCGGGTGAACGGAAGGGGAAGGGGGAGCTGGTCCCCACCCCGGGTGCGTGACATCGGGGTCGATTGTCCAGCCTCCCGGGACACGCCGCCGCTGCGGCTCGCCCGTGCGGCGCGTTCGGCCGGGGCCCCGGTCCAGGAAACTGGGCCGGAGGTGACGCGCTCCCAGCCCGGCGTGGGACCCTGGACCCTGACCGACGACGACGCGCTCGCTGACTCGCCGCCGACGAACGGGGCTCCCTTGGCACTGATCACCTGCCCCACCTGCAATTCCGAGGAGATCTCGGGCAAGCCGCAGCCGGACGGCCGGCTGCTGATCCACTGCGACGACTGCGGCGCCGAGTGGCTGCGCGGGGAGACCCGCCGCGACCCGGCCCGGCCTGCCGTCCAGTCCATCGAGTCGCTGCAGGCGGCCTTCCCGACCCCGGCCGACGTCCGTCCCGACGTGCGGGAGCGGGTGATGCTGCTGCAGTCGGAGTTCGCCATGGACCGGCCCGAGCCGGACCCGGACGTCGAGCCCTACCGCGAGCGGTACGCCACGCTGTTCAGCCGCGAGAACCTGCCGTCGGCGACGCCGGAGCAGCTGCTGCACTTCGCCAACTCCACGACCGTGGCCGACCCGGGCAACGTGTCCGGCTTCAACCGGGCGTGGAAGACCGCCGGTCCGGACAAGGCGGCCACCCAGGTGCGCGCGACCATCGAGCACCTGCTGTACGGGCCGGAGAGCCTGCGGCTCGAGGACCGGATGACCCAGCTGATCGACGGCAGCAAGAAGGGCCTGGGCTTCCCGTCGTTCAAGGAGGCGCTGCTGACGAAGGTCCTCTGCGTCGTGGAGCCCGAGCGCTTCCTGCCCGTGGTGCGGTACACCGCCGCCAACGGGGGCAAGAAGGAGCTGGCCAAGACGGTGTTCGAGCTCGACCTCCCGCCGGTGGAGAAGACGGCCTGGACGAGTGGCCGGCTTGCCGTGTGGAGCAACGACCTGCTGCGCTCGCTGGTCGGCAACGACCTCCCCGACCTGCAGCAGGCAGCCCGCTTCCTGCAGTGGGCCAAGGCCCGCCCGGTGCTGTCCCGCAGCGACAGCTGACGACCCGCAGCGACAGCTGACCGCCCCGCCCCGGTCCCCGGGTGCGGGGCGTTCGGCGTTCAGCTGACGGCCACCGCACCGCCGGAGACGGGCACCAGCTCCACCCAGGTGTTCCCCGGGGCCAGCCGGACCGGGTTGCCGTCGGCTCCGCGCAGCACCACGCGCTCCCCCACGTCGCTCTTGACCCAGGTGGCGGCGACCGTCTTCCCCCCGGTGGCGACCAGGGCCTCGCCGTCGGCGACGAGCACGGTCTCCGGCACCGCGTTGCCGGCCGGGTCGCGGGTCGCGGTCGCCCGGACGACGACCCGGAGGACGACGACGTTGGTGGCGCCCAGCCGGGCCCCGCCGGCCTCGACGGCCGGGGTGCTCCCCTCGGACCGCAGCCACCGGGCGTCCGACGGGCTCCAGGTCCACTGCGGGTGGCTGACCCCGGAGAGGGTCAGCGCCAGGTTCGTCGCCGGCGTGCCGGCGGTCACCGCGGTCGCCTGGTCCACCGTGGCGGCCAGGTCGAACTGGGAGGGCGGCGCCGCCTGGTGGGCGGGGTCCGCCTGGGCGAGGAAGAGCAGCGGATCGGCGTGCACGTTGTGCGGGGCCGCGCGATCGGTCGTGCGGGAGAAGCCGCCGGCGCCGGCGTCGTTGCTGAGCACCTGCAACCCGGCGTCGGCCACCGCGCCGACGTAGCCGGCCAGGCCACCGGAGAAGGCGAACAGGCCGTGCAGCGGGGCGGCGATCGCCGGGTCCATCGGGCGCACGGACCGGATCGGCCCGATCTGTGCCGGCACGTGCGAGTGGTAGACCGCGACGTAGCGGGTGATGCCGCCCTCGACGACCTGCTCCCACACCAGGTCGGCGGCGCCCAGGCCGGTCTGCGGCCGGGCCGCGACGGAGTTCTCCACCTTCACGGCGAGCGCGGGGCGGGGGTCGACCGGGCCGCTCTCCAGCCCGGTGAGGGGCCAGAGCACCGGCGGAGGTGGCGGCGGAGGAGGGGGCGGCGGCGTCGCCGTGGTGCTCTCCGCGACGGCCGTCGTCCCGGTCGAGCCGCCACAGGCGGCAGCGCCGGCCAGGGCCACCCCCACCAGCAGTGCTGCCGCGAGGGAGCGGTGGGCGCGGCGCCGGGTCGCCCGGCCGGCGTCGGCGGAGGAACGGCGAGTGGCCACGGCGGGTGCTCCAGCGTCGGGGGGGTGCGGCCGCCCGGCGGGCGGTCGGGCCACCGTAGGTCGGTGCGGAGCCCTGATCGGGCTCCGCAGCGCCGACGCACCAGGCGGTGCGTCCCCCTCGCCCCACGGGCCTCAGCCCGGGGTCGGGACCGGGTGCCGGCCCGCCTCAGTCGCCGCTGTAGGCGGCGACACCGAAGTGCTGCTCGCCGCCCTCGTCCTCCTGGACCAGGACGGTGTACGCCTGGCCACCGATGACGGCCGCACAGGTGTCGCCGTCGCACTCCACGGTCTCGACGGTGGCGCCCTGGCCACCGACGACCGCGACGAACGCGGCCTCGGTGTCGGCGTTCGCGTCGTCGGCCTGCTGGTGGTACCAGGACAGCCCACCGATGGCGAGGGCCGCGACGATGACCGCGACCAGCACGGTGATCAGCGAGGTGGTGTGCCGGCTGACGAAGCCCGGCTCCTGCTCCTGCTGGACGGTGCCGTCGTCCACGGGCACGACCGGGGTGGCGCCGGGCTGGGCCGGGACCTCCTGCGTGGGGTCGGCCGAGGTGGTGCTGTCGGTGCTCATCTGGTGCGTGCCTCGTCTGTTCCGGAATGGGACGCCGTGGGGCCGTCCGTGGTGGCCGGCAACGGCGCCGACCAGGTCAGCGCCGAACAGTGCCACATCTCCCGACGCCGACTTGCGGTGTGTCGCCACGCCGTGTGTTCGTTCGCGCCCGATCCGCCGATCTGTTCGGACCCGCCGTCGTCACCTGCACGTTCGTCGTCGACACCGCACCGACATGCGGAACCAGACCGGCTCGGGACCGCCGGCGGGCTCTCGACGCGGACGCGGGACGGTGCCTAGGTTGCCGTCACCGGCCGCCGCACGGACCTGCGGCCGCTTCCCGGAAGGACGTCCATGTCGCGCCGCGCCCGCCGATCCGCCCTCACCCTGGGCACCGCCGCCGCCACCTTCGCCGGCTCGGTGCTCCTGGCCGCACCGGCCGGCGCCGGGGGCAACCCGCACCCCCACGGCTTCGCCCAGCGGGTCTCCACCGAGGAGGTCGCCGCGCACCTCGCCGCCTTCCAGGAGATCGCCGACACCCACGGCGGCAACCGGGCCAGTGGCACGCCCGGGTACGACGCCTCGGCCGACTACGTGCAGCAGCTGTTGGAGGAGGCCGGCTACCAGGTGGAGCGGCAGTACTTCGACTTCGTGGCCTCGTCCACGACGGCCCAGGCGCTGACCGTGGCCGGCGCCGCGGTCGACGTCATCGCGATGGAGTACTCGCCGTCGGGCACGGTCACCGGGGCGCTTTCGGCGCTGGCCGCCGACGACGCGACGCCGGGCTGCGAGGCCGCCGACTACCCGGGGACGGTGGCCGGCACCGTCGTCCTGGTCTCCCGCGGCGCCTGCTCCTTCACGACCAAGCAGCAGCTGGCCACGGCGGCCGGCGCCGCCGGGGTCCTCGTCTACAACAACGTCCCCGACGAGCCGCTGAACGGCACCCTGGGCGAGGTCGTCACGGGCGCCCCGGCCGGCGGGCTCACCCAGGCGGCCGGGCAGGCGCTGCTCGGCCAGGTCGGGCAGCAGGCCACCCTCGACATCCAGGTCGAGGTCACCGAGACCGCCACCTCCAACGTCATCGCCCAGACCCCCTCCGGCGACACCGAGAACGTGATCATGCTCGGCGCCCACCTGGACTCGGTCCCCGACGGCCCCGGCATCAACGACAACGCCACCGGCTCGGCCGGCATCCTGCAGACCGCGCTCGAGCTCGCCGAGGTGAAGCCGACGCAGAACGCGGTGCGGTTCGCCTGGTGGGGTGCGGAGGAGTCCGGGCTCGTCGGCTCCTGGGAGTACGTCGAGTCGCTGACCGAGGCCGAGCGCGGGCAGATCGCCGGGTACCTCAACTTCGACATGATCGGATCGCCCAACCACGTCATCGGGGTGTACGACGCCGACGAGTCGACGTACACCGCACCCGTCGCGGTGCCGGAGGGGTCGGCCTCGCTGGAGCAGGTCTTCACCGGCTACTTCGACCGCACCCGGCAGCCCTGGGTCGACACCGAGTTCTCCGGCCGGTCGGACTACCAGGGCTTCATCGAGTACGGCATCCCGGCCACCGGGCTGTTCACCGGCGCCGACGACATCAAGACCCCCGAGGAGGTCGCCCTCTTCGGCGGCACCGCGGGGATCCCGCACGACCCGAACTACCACTCCCCCGCCGACGACCTCAGCAACGTCGACCTGACCGCGCTGGGCATCAACAGCCAGGCCATCGCCTTCGCCACGCTCTCGCTGGCTCAGGACCCGACCCCGCTGGACCTGACCGACGACCACCCGGGCAAGGGCAAGGGGAAGAGCAAGGGCCAGGGCAAGGGCGGGGACCGCGGGCAGGGCAACGGCGGCGACCGGAGCACCGACGTGGCGGCCTGACCTCCGCTGCTCCACCTGCGGGGCCGGACACCAGCTGGTGTCCGGCCCCGCTGCCGTCCCCTCCCCCGTCGCGTCCCGCCCGCTCGTGTCCCGTCCGGTCGTGGCAGCCGGTCGCGGGGGGATAGCGTGCGGGAGCCGCCGCTCCTGGACGGCCGGAGGAGGCTGCCGCATGACGATCACCCGGTCCGACGTCCGGCACGCGGCCGCCCGGATCGCGCCGTTCGTCCGGCGGACACCGGTCGTCGTCCTGGCCGGCTCCGGCCTGGGGCTGCCGCACGACGTCGTCGTCAAGCTCGAGCAGCTCCAGCACTCCGGGTCGTTCAAGGCGCGCGGGGCGTTCAACACGCTGCTGTCCGCCGACGTCCCGGCCACCGGGGTGATCGCCGCCTCCGGCGGCAACCACGGCGCCGCCGTCGCGTACGCCGCCCAGCGGCTCGGGCACCGGGCGACGATCTTCGTCCCCGCCGCAGCACCGGAGGCGAAGCTGGCGCGGATCCGGCGGTACGGCGCCGACGTGGTGGCGGTCGGCCGCGACTACGCCGAGGCGTACCGGGCCAGCGCCGAGGAGGAGTCCCGCACCGGGGCGCTGCGGGTGCACGCCTACGACCAGCCGGAGGTGGTCGCCGGGCAGGGCACGGTCGCCGCCGAGCTCAGCGAGCAGGCGCCCGACCTGGACACGGTGCTCATCGCCGTCGGCGGCGGCGGGCTGATCGCCGGCTGCGCCAGCTGGTACACCGACAGCCTGCGCGTGGTCGGGGTCGAGCCGGAGCGGGCGCCGACGCTGCACGCCGCACGGGCGGCCGGGCACCCGGTGGACGTCGAGGTGGGCGGGCTGGCCGCCGACGCCCTCGGTGCCCGCCGGCTGGGCGCCATCGCCGCCGAGGTCGCCGACCGGTACGTCGACGAGGCCGTGCTGGTGCCCGACGAGGCGATCCGGGAGGCCCAGCGGCTGCTCTGGGAGGAGCTCCGGGTGCTCGCCGAACCCGGCGGGGCGACGGCGCTGGCCGCCCTGCTGTCCGGCGCGCACGTCGCTGCCGCCGGGGACCGGGTGGGCGTCGTGGTGTGCGGGGCGAACCTGGACCCGGCGTCCTGGTCGGTGCTGCCCGAGGCGGGGGTCTGACGTGCCGGTCCTGCTGCGCGGCCTCGTCCTGCCCGTCCTCGCCGACCCGGTGCCGCGCGGCGCGGTGGTCGTCGAGGACGGCGTCATCACCTACGTCGGCCCGGCATCCCGGGCCCCGCACCTGACCGGGGAGGTCACCGAGGTCGACGCCGGCGACGGCGCGGTGGTCCCGGGGATGATCGACGCCCACGTGCACCTGGTCGCCGACGGCGCCGCCGACTTCGCGGGTTCGGTGGTGCGGTCGAGCACCGAGCAGCTGGCGGCGCGGGCCGCGGCCAACGCCCGGCGCACCCTGGCCGCCGGCACCGTCGCGGTGCGTGACCTGGGCGCCCCCGACGGGATCGCGATCTCCCTCGGTCAGCAGGTCGCCGCCGGCCGGGTCCCCGGTCCGGAGGTCACCGCGGCCGGCCGGGCGCTCACCGCCCCCGGCGGCCACATCCCCTACCTCGGCGTCGAGGTCCAGGGGCCCGCGGAGCTGGCCGCCGCGGCCCGGACGGAGCTCACCGCCGGCGCCGGTGGCGTCAAGCTGGTCGCCACCGGTGGCGTGCTCACGCCGGGGTCCGCCCTCGGCAACGCCCCCTTCGCCGAGGACGAGCTGGCCGCGGCGGCCGCCGTCGCCCGGGCACAGGGCCGGTGGGTCGCCGCGCACGCCATCGGCCACGAGGGCACCAAGCGGGCGCTGCGCGCCGGGGCGACCAGCGTCGAGCACGGCTACCTCCTGGACGACGAGACGGTCGCGCTGATGGCCACGACGGGCGCGGTGCTGGTGACCACCCAGGTCGCGGTGGCCCGGATGCTGCGCAACCGCGACCTGGTCGACCCGGCCGTGGTGGCCCGGGCCGAGGAGATCCGGGACGTGGCCGTCGCCTCGCTGCGGCGCGCGGCCCGGGCCGGCATCCCGATCGCCGGGGCCAGCGACGCCGGCACCCCGTTCAACCCGCACGGCGGGGTCGCCGAGGAGGCGGCGCTGCTGGTCGCCGACATCGGGCTGACGACGGCGCAGGCGCTGCGGGCGGTCACCGCCACCGCGGCCTCCTGCCTGCTGCGGCCGGACCTCGGGCACCTGTCGGTCGGCGCCCCCGGGCACGTCGTGGTCACCGGCGCCGACCCGCTGGACGACGTGACCGCCCTGACCGACGTCCGCACCGTCGTCCTCGGCGGCCGGCTGGTCGACATCCCGGAGAGGACGACATGACCGACACGCCCACGATCTCCCTGCCCACCCCACCCCCGCCGGGGGCGAACTACGTCCCGGCCCGCCGGCACGGCGACCTGCTCTTCATCGCCGGCCAGCTGCCCTTCGTCGACGGGCGGCTGCCGCGCACCGGGAAGGTCGGTGACACCGTCGACGTGCCCGCGGCCGCAGAGCTGGCCCGGCTGGCGGCGCTCAACGGGCTGGCCGTGGCCGACGCGCACCTCGGCTCGCTGGCCGGCGTCTCGGTCGTGCAGGTCACCGTCTTCGTCGCCAGCACCCCCGACTTCACCGAGCAGCACCTGGTGGCCAACGGCGCCAGCGACCTGCTGATCGAGGCGCTCGGCGAGCGGGGCCGGCACGCCCGCACCGCCGTCGCCGCCCCGGTGCTGCCGCTGGACACCCCGGTCGAGGTGCAGCTGGTGCTGGGGGTCGAGGCCCCGTGACCGCCGTGCACGTCGACGAGCAGCTGCTGAACACCTACGTCACCGAGCTGGGCGCCCTCGGCGAGACCCCCGACGGCATGTACCGGTTCGTGTACGACGAGGCCTGGCAGCGGGCACGGGACGCCCTGCTGCGGTGGATCGAGGAGGCCGGCCTGGAGGGCCGGGTCGACGCGGTGGGCAACGTCTTCGGGCGGTTGCCGGGCTCCGGCGACGGCGTCGTCCTCACCGGGTCCCACGTGGACACCGTGCCCTCCGGCGGCAAGTACGACGGTGCGCTCGGCGTCGTCGGCGGCCTGGCGGCGCTGGCGGCGCTGCGCGCCCAGCACGGCACCCCCACCACGACCCTCGAGGTGGTCGCGCTGTGCGAGGAGGAGAGCAGCCGCTTCCCGGCCAACTTCTTCGGCACCCGCGGGATGCTCGGCCTGATCGCCCCGGACGAGCCCGACCGGCTCCGCGACCGGGACGGCGTGCTGCTCGCCGACGCCATGCGGCAGGCCGGCCTGGACCCGGCGGCGGTGGCGAGCGCGGAGCGGCACGACCTCCGCGCCTTCCTGGAGCTGCACATCGAGCAGGGCCGGGTGCTGGCCGACGAGGGCGTCGACGTGGGGCTGGTCGAGGTCATCCCGGGCATCGCCTGGGAGACGGTCACCGTGCACGGCCGTCAGGACCACGCGGGCGCGACGCCCATGGACCTGCGCCGCGACGCCCTGCAGGCGGCGGCGCAGATGGCGCGGGAGATCACCACCGCGGTCGAGCAGGAGGGCCGGCCCGCCGTGGTCACCACCGGGCGCTGGACCGTCGAGCCCGGGCAGCCGAGCATCGTGCCGGGGCTGGCCCGGTTCTCCGTCGACCTCCGGCACCCCGACCTCGGGGTCCGGGACCGGCTGCTGGACACGGTGCACCGGATCTGCACGGCCGTGGCCGAGCGGCACGGGGTCGAGGTGGACGTCGTCCGGGACAAGGACGAGGAGCCGGCGACGATGGACGCCGACCTGCTGGAGGTGCTCCGCGGCTCGGCCGAGGCGTGCAGGGCGAGCTGGCGGCGGATGCCCAGCGGCGCCGGTCACGACAGCCAGCTGATGGCCTCCCGGGTGCCGACCGCGATGGTCTTCGTGCCCAGCGTCGAGGGCCGCTCGCACACCCCCGCCGAGTACACGTCACCCGCCGACTGCGCCCGCGGCGCCTCCGTCCTGGCCACCGCCCTCCACCGCCTCGCCTGGTGACCCCCGGTAGGGGCCAAGATCGCGCTTTTGGCCCCTACCGGGTCAGGCGGTGGGGACGGCGGGGCCGGTGTCGGGGAGCTCGTCGCGGTGGACGACGCCGTCCTTGACCACCAGCACCACCCGGCCGGTCGCGGTGATGTCGGCGACCGGGTCACCGTCGACCACGATCAGGTCGGCCAGCTTGCCGACCTCCAGCGTGCCGAGCTCGTGCGCCAGCCCGAGGTTCTCGGCGGCCCCGCGGGTGGCGGCGATGATCGTCTGCATCGACGTCAGGCCGTGCTGCACCATCAGCGCGAGCTCGCGGGCCAGGTCGCCGTGCGGGTTGAACGGCGTGCCGGCGTCGGTGCCGGCGGCGATCTTCATCCCCGAGGCGACCGCGGCGGCGAAGCTCTCCCGCTGCTTGGCCGCCTCCCGCTCGGCCTTGTCGACCACCCACTCGGGGATGCCTGCGGCCATGCCGTTCCGGATGATGCCGTCGACGGCGAGGATCGTCGGGACCAGGAACGTGCCCTGCGCGACGGCGATGTCCAGCAGCTCGTCGTCCAGGTAGAAGCCGTGCTCGATCGAGTCGATGCCGGAGATCAGCGCGTTGTGGATGCCGGACCGGCCGATGGCGTGGGTGGTGACCCGGCGGCCGGAGTTGTGCGCCTCCTGGGCGACGACCGCGAGCTCCTCGGGCAGCAGCGCGGTCTGGGTCGGTGACACGCCCGGGGTGAGCACGCCGCCGGTGGCCATCACCTTGATCACCGCTGCGCCGGCCTTGATCTCCGCGCGGGTGGCCTTACGCACCTCGTCGGGGCCGTCGGCCTCCCGGCCGATGAAGTGCCCGTGCCCGCCGGTCATGGTGATCACCCGACCGGCCGCCTGGACCCGCGGCCCCGGCACCAGGCCGCGGTCGATCGCCTTGGCCAGCTCGACCACCACGTCGTCGGCCGCCCCGCAGTCGCGCACGGTGGTCACGCCGGACATCAGCGTCTCCACCGCCCCGGCGGCCGCGCGCAGGGTGGCCAGCGGCACCGTGTCGCCGGCGGTCTGGGCCATCAGGTCGGGGGCGCCGTCGGCGGTCAGGTGCACGTGGCAGTTGATCAGTCCGGGCAGCACGGTGCGGCCGCCGCCGTCGATGACGTTCTCCGGGGCGGTGCTCGGCGCATCGGTGACCGGGCCGATCCAGGCGATCCGGCGGCCTTCGACCACCAGCGCCTGCCCGGGGACGGGTGCGGAGCCGGTGCCGTCGACGACGGTGACGTTGCGGAGCAGGAAGCTGGCGGGGGTCATGCGATGCCTTCCGGTCAGAGGATCAAGCGCCCGTACAGCGCGAGGTCGACGTTGCCGCCGCTGGCGATCGCGACGACCCGGGTGCCGGCGGGCAGGTCCAGCACGCCGGTCATCAGCGCCGCCAGCGGGGCGGCGGCCGAGGGCTCCAGCAGCAGCTTGGTGCGGGAGACCGCCAGCGGCAGGGCCCGCAGGATGTCCTCGTCGCTGACCGTCACCACCCGCTCGACGAAGGCCTGCACGTGGTCGACGGTGACCTGCCCGCTCATCGGCGCGGCCAGGCCGTCGGCGATGCTCCGGGCGGCGGGGTGCCGCACCGGCCCGCCAGCGGCCAGGCTGCGGGTCATCACGTCGGCGGTCTCCGGCTCGACCCCGATCACCCGGACCCCGGGCGCCAGCCGGGCCAGCGCCGCGGCGACCCCGGAGATCAGCCCGCCCCCACCGACCGGCACCAGCACCACCTCGGCGTCCGGCACGTCCTCGGCGATCTCCAGCCCGACGGTGCCGGTACCGGCGACGACCGCGGGGTCGTCGAACGGGTGGACCGGCACCCGGCCGGTCTCGGCGACGGTGGCGGTGTAGACGTCCAGCAGGTCGCCGTCGGTGAGGACGACGTCGGCCCCGTACGCCCGGCAGGCGGCGATCTTCGCCGGCACCGCGGTCGTCGGCATGACCACCGTGCCCGGCACCCCGACGCTGGCCGCCGCGTAGGCGACGGCGGCCCCGGCGTTGCCGGCCGACAGCGTGATCACCCCGCGGGCGCGCTGGTCGGGCGGCAGGGACAGCACCTTGTTCAGCGCCCCGCGGGCCTTGAAGCTGCCGGTCCGCTGGAACAGCTCGGCCTTGAGGTCCAGCCGCACCCCCCACAGCTCGCCGAGGCTGGTGGAGCGCAGCACCGGGGTGCGGTGCACCCGGTCGGTGAGCCGCGCCGCCGCTGCACGGATGTCGTCCAGGGTCACCAGGGCCGGGCCGGTCGTCTGCACGCCCGCGGTCATCCGGCCGGCCCGTCGACGGTCCGCATCCGCGGGTCCAGGGCGTCGCGCAGGCCGTCGCCGAGCAGGTTGAAGGCGAGGATGGCCAGGAAGATCGCGATCCCGGGGAACGTCGTCAGGTGCGGGGCGCTGAAGATGAACTGGCGCCCCTCCCCCAGCATCGTGCCCCACTCGGCGGTGGGTGACTGCACGCCCAGCCCGAGGAAGCCCAGACCGGCGGCGAGCAGGATGCTCACCCCGATGCTGAGCGTGCCGTGCACCAGCACCGGGGTCAGCGAGTTGCGGAACACGTGCCGGGTGATGATCCGCAGGTTGCTGGCGCCCAGCGCCCGCGCCGCCTCGACGTAGGGCTCCTCGCGCAGGCTGAGCACCGAGGAGCGCACCAGCCGGATGATCACCGGGATCACGCTGATCCCGACCGCGATGATCACGTTCTGCAGGCTGACGCCCAGGACGGCGACCAGCGTGAGCGCCAGCAGGATGGAGGTGAAGGCGAACATCATGTCGGCGAACCGGGAGATCGCCAGGTCTGCCCAGCCGCCGTAGTAGCCGGCGATCATGCCCAGCGGCACCCCGATGACCAGGCCGATCGAGACGGCCAGGACGCCGATCAGCAGCGAGATCCGGGCGCCGTACATCAGCCGGGTGGCGATGTCCCGGCCCAGCTGGTCGGTGCCCAGCCAGTGCTCGGCCGACGGCCCCTGGATGGCGACCGACAGGTCCTGCGCGTTCGGGTCGTAGGGCGAGATCAGCGGGGCGAAGATCGCCAGCACGACGAACGTGACGATGATGCCCAGCCCGATCATCGCCGGCGTGTGGTGCCGGAACCGGCCCCATGCCCTCATGACGCGGCCCTCATGCCGTGGCTCCCATCGTCAGTACCGGATCCGCGGGTCGACGACGACGTAGAGCACGTCGACGATCACGTTGAGCAGGATGAACGCCGCCGCGTAGACCAGGACGATCCCCTGGACGACGGCGAAGTCGCGGGCCCCGATCGAGTCGACCAGCAGCCGCCCGATGCCCGGCCAGCCGAACACCGTCTCGGTCAGCACCGCGCCCCCGAGCAGGGCGCCGAACTGCAGGCTGATCACCGTCAGGATCGGGATGAACGCGTTGCGCAGCCCGTGCCGGACGATCACCGTGAGCGGCGGTGCGCCCTTGGCCTCGGCGGTGCGGACGTAGTCCTGGCCGAGCACCTCCAGCATGCTGGCCCGGGTCATCCGGGAGATCAGCGCCGTGGAGAAGGCGGCCAGCGTCACCGCGGGCAGCACGATGCTCAGCGGCTCTCCGCTGCCCGCGGCGGGCAGCCAGCCCAGGGTGACGGCGAACAGCAGGATCAGCAGCAGGCCCAGCCAGTAGACCGGCATGGACACGCCCATCATCGCCACGCTGGAGATCACGTGGTCGACCATCGAGTTGCGGCGGACCGCGGCGACCACCCCGGCGGTGACCCCGGCGATGGTGCCGATGATCGTGGCCACGATCGCCAGGAGCAGCGTCGCCGGCAGCCGGACGCCGATCTCGGTCGCCACCGGCGCCGAGGTGCGCGCCGAGGTGCCCAGGTCACCGGTGAGCACGCCGGTGATGAACGACCAGTACTGCGCCAGCAGGGAGTCGTCGAGCCCGAGCTCGGCCCGGAGCCGGGCGACCTGGTCCTCGCTGGCGTTCAGCCCAGCGAGGACCCGCGCGGGGTCACCGGGCAGCACGCGCAGCATCAGGAAGATCAGGATCGACACCCCGAAGAGGGTGATCAACGACAGCAGCAGGGTGCGCACGATGTGCGCGGCGGTGCCCTTCATCCCCGTCCTCTCCCGTACCCGGACCGGCGGTTCGCGTGCACCGCCGGGCGGTGGCCGCCCCTGCCGGAAGGCAGGGGCGGCCGTCCGTTGGTGGTCAGTTCGCCGGCCGGGCGTACATGGCGTCGAACTTCTCGACCGGGGTGGCGCTCACACCGGTGATGTCCGCGTCGTAGACGATCGGGAACGACTGGGTCCACAGGAAGATCCACGGGGCGTCGTCCCAGATGATCTGCGAGGCGTCGCAGTACAGCTGCTCACGGGTGTCCGGGTCGGTCTCCACGTCCGCCTGGGCGAGCAGCTCCTCGACCTCGGGGTTGGTGTAGAACGACGTCGCCAGGCCCGACGGCGGGTGAGTGGCCTCGCGGAACATCTGCATCTGGAAGTCGGCGTCCAGGTAGGCCGGGGCCCAGCCGAGCAGGTGCGCCTCCGGTGTGTTCTCCGTGACCGGCGCGTTCACCCGGGCGAGGAACGACGGGAAGTCACTGGTGGAGACGGTGACGTCCAGCCCGGCCTCACGCAGGTAGCCGGCGATCGCCTCGGCCGCCTGGGCGTCCTGCACGTACCGGCCGCTGGGGGTCAGCAGCTCGATGCTCGCCCCGACCGCCCCGGCCTCCTCCAGCAGCTGCCGGGCCCGCTCCGGGTCGTACTCGTAGGAGCCGGTCTCGCAGTAGCCGAACAGGCTGGGAGCCATCGGCGCATCGAGCACCTCGGCCGCGCCGAACAGGACGTTGTCGATGATCGCCTGCTTGTCGACCGCGTAGTTCAGCGCCTGACGCACCCGCGGGTCCTGCATCACCGGGTCGGTGTTGTCCAGCGCGATGAAGATCGTGCGGTCGCTCTCGGCCAGCAGCACCTCGACGTCGTCGTTGGCCTGCAGCGACTCGATGTCGGAGACCGGCGGCAGGATGATCATGTCGACCTGGCCGGCGAGCAGCAGGCTCTCCCGGGTCGCCGCCTCGGGGACCACCCGGAAGACGACCGTCTCGTAGTACGGCTCCTCGCCCCAGTAGTCGTCGTACTTGGTGACGGTGACGCTCTCCCCGGCGGTGTACTCGTCGAAGACGTACGGGCCGGTGCCGACCGGCCGGGTGTACTCCTGGTAGCTGTTGCCCTCCGCGTCGACCGAGGTCGGGGAGATGATCCCGGCCACCGTCGCCGACAGTGCGCTCACGAAGCCGGGCGAGGGCTGGCTGAGCTGGATCTCGACGGTGTTCTCGTCGACCGCGGTGGCCGACTCGAAGGCCGCGAAGGCCGCGCCCTGCGGCACGGTCAGCTCCGGGTCGGTGATCCGCTCGAGGTTGTAGACGACGGCCTCTGCATCGAACGGCGTCCCGTCGTGGAACGTCACGCCCTCGCGCAGCTCGAAGGTGATCGTCTGGCCGTCCTCGGAGACCTCGTAGGACTCGGCGAGCAGCCCTTCGATCTCGTTCTCGTCGTTGATCTCCACGAGCGTCTCGACCACGTAGTCGACCATGTTGGAGACGGTCGTCGTGGTCTGTCCGGCCGGGTCGAAGGTGTCGGGGTCGATGCCCACGGCGATGGAGAAGGTGGAGTCACCGCCCTCCCCGTCGGCTGCGGGCGCTTCCGGGTCGCTGACACTGCAGGCGCTGATCAGCAGGCCCAGAGCCGCGACGGCGGCCATGGACCTGATCCGGGAGGGGCTGCGTCGTGCTCGGGTCGTGTTCATCGGCTTCCGCTCTGACGAGGTGGCACACAACGGGACGGACGGTGGGACGGTGTCGTCGGCGACGACGGGGCTGGGGGCGACGGGGCCGGGAGCGAGGCCGGGCCGGTCACGCGATCACCGGCTTGACCTCGGCGAAGTGGCAGGCGCTGGGGTGGCCTGAGCCGGCGCGGTCGATCAGCGCCGGCTCCTCCTCGGCGCAGATCTGCTGGGCCTTGGGGCAGCGGGTGCGGAAGTTGCAGCCCGACGGCGGGTTCGCCGGGCTGGGCACGTCGCCGGTGAGGATCATCCGTTCCCGGCTGCCGCGCTTGGTCGGGTCCGGGATCGGCACCGCCGACAGCAGCGCCTGCGTGTAGGGGTGCGTGGGGCGGGCGTAGATGTCGGCCCGGTCACCGATCTCCACGATCTTGCCCAGGTACATCACCGCGACCCGGGTGGAGATGTGCCGCACCACCGACAGGTCGTGGGCGATGAAGACGTAGGCCAGGCCGAGCCGGTCCTGCAGCTCCTGGAGCAGGTTGACCACCTGGGCCTGGATGGAGACGTCCAGGGCCGAGACCGGCTCGTCGAGCACCAGCACCTGCGGGTCCAGCGCCAGCGCCCGGGCGATGCCGATCCGCTGCCGCTGCCCGCCGGAGAACTCGTGCGGGTACCGGCTGGCCTGCTCGGCGCTGAGCCCCACCGACTCCAGCAGGTCGTCGACCTTGGCGCGCAGCTCGCTGCCGGAGGCCAGGCCGTGGATCTGCAGCGGCTCGGCGACGATGCCGCGCACCGTCATCCGCGGGTTCAGCGAGGTGTAGGGGTCCTGGAAGACGAACTGCATCTCCCGGCGGACCGCCTTCATCTGCGCCCGGCCGAAGCCGGTGATGTCCACGCCCTTGAAGTGCACCGAGCCCGACGTCGACTCCAGCAGCTTGACCAGGGTGCGGCCGGTGGTGGTCTTCCCGCAGCCGGACTCCCCGACCAGGCCGAGGGTCTCCCCCGCGGTGAGCGTGAAGCTCACGCCGTCGACGGCGTAGACCGTGCCGACCTGGCGCCGGGTGACCCCGCCGCGGATCGGGAAGTGGGTCTTGAGGTCGGTGACCCGGAGGATCTCGGTGCCGTGCGCGGCGCGGGTGTGCAGGTCCGCACGCTCGCCGGTCTGCTCCTGGGCAGCGCCTCTCGACGGCATGGCGACGGAGCTCATGCGCCGCCGCTCCCCAGCCGGGCGCCCATCTCGCGGTACACGACGGCCATCTCGGCGGGGACCTCCTCGGTGAAGTGGCAGGCGGCACGCGCGCCGTCGCCGGTGTCGTAGAGCGGCGGCACCTCGGTGCGGCAGCGCTCGCGCCCCTTGGAGACCCGGCAGCGCGGGTGGAAGGAGCACCCGGGCGGCAGGTCGATGAGGTTCGGCGGCGCGCCGGGGATCGGGTCCAGCCGGGCCAGGTCGACGTCCAGCCGGGGCAGGCTGCTCATCAGGCCGAGCGTGTACGGGTGCCGGGGTGCGGCGAAGATCGAGAAGACGTCGGCGACCTCGACCACCTTGCCGCCGTACATGACCACGACCCGGTCGGCGTGCTCGGCGATCAGGCCCAGGTCGTGGGTGATGAGGATGGTGGCGGCGTTGGTGCGCTCCTTCGCCGTCTTCAGCACGTCGAGCACCTGGGCCTGGATCGTCACGTCCAGGGCGGTGGTGGGCTCGTCGGCGATGAGCACCTTCGGGTCGTTGGCGATCGCCATGGCGATCATCGCCCGCTGGCGCATGCCGCCGGAGTGCTCGTGCGGGTACTGGTCGACGCGGCCCTCGGGGTTGGGCACGCCGACCATCGTCAGCAGCTCCACCGCCCGGGTGCGGGCGGCGTCCTTGCTCATCTTCTTGTCGTGCAGCCGGAGCGCCTCGGAGATCTGCGCACCGACGGTCAGCACCGGGTTCAGGCTGGTCATCGGGTCCTGGAAGATCATCCCGATCTCGCTGCCGCGCAGCCGGCGCAGCTCCTTGACCGGCATGGTCAGCAGGTCGCGGCCCTCGAAGAGGATCTCGCCCGCGGTGATCCGCCCCGGCGGGCTCTGGATCAGGCCGAGGATCGACATCGCCGTGACGCTCTTGCCGGAGCCGGACTCACCGACCACGCCGAGGGTCTCGCCGGGGAACAGGTCCCAGCTGACGTCGTTGACGGCCCGCACGACGCCGGCGGGGGTGACGAATTCCGTCGTCAGGCCCCGGATGGAGAGAACAGGACTGCTCACAAACAGCGCCTCCTCGACCGATCAGTGGATGAAAGCTAGGTCACTGTGACGGGATTTGGGTGACGACCGTGTCACGACGGTGAGTCCATGCGCTCCGTGTGACCGGCCTCACACTCGGTGTGGTCGGAGGGGAGACTAGCGCCCGCCGGGCACCGGATCGGACCAGACGTCCATCCGCACCGTGCCGGTCGCGCACCCCTCGACGTCGAGCAGGTGGCCCATCCGCTTGACCGCCCGCAGCACCACCAGCCGATCGACCACGACGACGTCGGGCACCACGTGGGCCAGCTCCTGCTCGAAGCGGTGCACCTCCTCCAGCGAGGCGAGCCAGGCGACGACGAGCAGGCTGGGCGTGCCCGCGAGCGTCGTGGACAGCCGCACCTGGCGCAGCCGGCCCAGCCGGGCGGCGGCGTCGTCGAGCCGCCCGGCCGGGGCGTCGGCCGACAGCACGACCATCACCGGCAGCCCGGCCAGCGGTGCGGCCACCTCGGTCCGCATCAGCACCGCGCCGGAGCTGATCAGCCGGTCGACCCGGCGGCGCGCGGTCGGCTGGCTGATGCCGGTCGCTGCGGCGAGCGCGGCGTAGGACGCCCGGCCGTCCTCCCCCAGCGCCGACATCAGCTCCCGGTCGACGTCGTCGAGCACGGTCGGGCGGGTGAGGTGCGGTGGCCCGCCGCTGCTTCCGGTCGACGGCAGCACGCCGAGGCGCCAGGTGCTGCCCTCGGCGTAGAGCCGGGTGGCGATCCGCGCACGGGTGCCGGTGACCCCGGGCACCCGGTCCAGCCGCTCCAGCAGGTAGCGCCCGAGGGTGGGCAGGTCGACGGCGGCCACGGTAAGCATCAGGTCCCGGCCGCCGGCGGTGATGTCCACCGAGAGGGCGTGCGCATCACCGGCGAGCTCGCTGGCGACCCGGGTCTTCTCACTCGGCAGGCAGGTCACGTCGACGTAGGCGAGCACCTGCGCGTGGTGCGACCCCGGGCCGGGGGTGCCGGTGACCCAGGCGGCGCCGGTGGCGCGCAGCCGCTCCCACCGCCGGGACGCGGTGACCGCGTTGGTGCCGACCATCGCCGCGACCTCGGTCCACGGGGCCCGCGGGTCGCGCTGCAACGCCTCGACGAGAGCCAGGTCGTCCTCGTCCAGCACAACCGATCGGGTCACTTCAGGCACCTCTCGTGACGGATGACTGCAAATCCTGTCGGAGAACGTGCGGAACTCCTAACGTCCCGCCCACCGATCCGAAGGAGGGCACGTGATCCGGTCAGGCGCGCTGCGCGAGGACGCCCGTGCGATGCAGGATGAGCTGGTGCAGCTGCGGCACGCGCTGCACCGGCGGCCCGAGGTGGGGCTGCAGCTGCCCTGGACGCAGGAGACCGTGCTCACCGCCCTGGACGGCCTCGGCCTGGAGGTCAGCACGGGCGCCGGGCTGACGTCGGTGACGGCGGTGCTGCGCGGTGGCCGGCCCGGTCCCGCGGTGCTGCTGCGCGGTGACATGGACGCCCTCCCGGTGCAGGAGCAGACCGGGGTGGAGTTCACCAGCGAGGTCGACGGCACGATGCACGCCTGCGGGCACGACCTGCACACCGCGATGCTGGTCGGCGCCGCGCGGCTGCTGAGCGCACACCGGGAGTCCCTCGCCGGGGACGTCGTCCTGATGTTCCAGCCGGGCGAGGAGGGCTGGGACGGCGCCGGGCACATGCTGCGCGAGGGCGTGCTGGACGCCGCCGGGTCGCGGGTCACCTCGGCCTACGGGATGCACGTGATGTCGGCGATGAGCCCCCGCGGGGAGTTCACCACCCGCCCGGGCACGCTGATGGCGGCCAGCGACGAGCTGCGGGTGACCGTGCGCGGGAGCGGCGGGCACGGCTCGGCCCCGCACCTGGCCCGCGACCCGATCTCGGTGGCCGCGCAGCTGATCGGCGACCTGCAGACGATGGTCACCCGGCAGTTCGACGTCTTCGACCCGGTGGTGCTCACCGTCGGCCTGTTCGCCGGCGGGACGAAGCGCAACATCATCCCCGACGAGGCGACGTTCCAGGCCACCGTGCGCACCTTCTCCGCCGAGGCCCGGGAGCGGATGCGGGTGGCCTCGGTGCGGCTGTGCGAGTCGGTGGCGGCCGGCTACGGCCTGGAGGCCGAGGCGCTGTACCTGGAGGAGTACCCGGTGACGGTCAACGACCCGACGCACACGGCGTTCGCCGCCGGGGTCGCCCAGGAGGTCTTCGGCGACGAGCGGTACGCGCCGAAGGTGTTCCCGCAGTCGGGGTCCGAGGACTTCTCCCGGGTGCTGGCGGAGGTGCCCGGCTGCTACCTGTTCCTCGGCGCCGCGGTGGGTGAGGACCACGCCGCCGCCCCCAACAACCACAGCCCGCGGGCGCAGTTCAGCGACGAGGTGCTCGCCGACGGCGCGCTGCTGCACGCCGAGCTGGCGGTGCGGGCGCTGGCGCGCGACGCGGCCGCCTGACCGGACCGCAGACAGACGTACGCCCCGCCCCCGGTCGACCCAGGGCGGGGCGTACGTCTGTCTGTGGCCGGCCGGCGCTGCTCCGGCCGACCGCTGCTACTCGGCGGCCTCGGAGAACGAGGCGTCGACGTAGTCGCTCTCCGGCAGCGCCTCCTCGTACTCCAGTGCGCCACCCTGCATCCAGATCCGCTCCATGGCGGTGAGCTGGTCGGGCAGCGGGGCCAGGTCGGGCAGCCAGGTGTAGAGCGGCACGGCGGCGACCTCCTCGGCGGTCTGCCCGGTCGCCTCCCCGATGATCCCGAGGTTCTCCTCGGAGTACCGGTCCTCGCCCTGGAGGTCCTTGGCGGCGCGCGCGAGCGCGTCGAAGAACGGCTGGGCCAGGTCGGACTCGGCGAACTCCTCGCCGTAGATCACACCGGTGCCCGAGGTGCCCGACGGCGGCACCCACAGCGACGTGCCGGTGCCGTCCTCGATGGCCATCGTGGAGAACGGGGCACTGATCAGCCCGGCAGCGATGCTGCCGTTGGCCACAGCGGTCGGCATGTCCGGGTTGCCGAGGTTGACCAGGTTGACGTCCTCGAGCGACAGCCCCTCCTCCTCCAGTGCGAGGGCCAGCAGGTAGGCACCGGTACCACCCGCACCACCGGCCGCGCCGATCTCCCGGCCGGCCAGGTCGCCGGCGTCGGTGACCTCGCCGGACTCGACGAGCGAGGTGGCGGCGACCAGGTCGGTGGGCGACTCCGCACTGCCGTCCGAGACGCCCATCGAGCCCACCACCTTGACGTTCAGCCCGCTCTGGATGGCGGAGAACATGCCCGCGGAGAAGCCGGCGGCGACGACGTCGAGCTGACCGGCCGACGCCAGCGGCACGGCGTCCTGACCCGACTTCACCGTCTGCAGGTTGATGTCGATGCCCTCGTCGGCGAAGTAGCCCTTGGCGTCGGCGACGTACAGCGGAGCGAAGATCGGCAGCTGCACGTACCCGACGTCGACCGTCTGCAGCTCACCACCCTCGCCGCCGGCCGCGGCATCGGTGTCGGTGTCGGCTTCCCCCGACGAGCAGGCGGTCAGTGCGATCCCGACGGTCGCGGTGAGCGCGAGCAGCTTGGTGTTCCTCATGGCTTCGTTGCCTTTCTCTTGGACCCGCCAGCGTGCTTCCAGGGGAGCAGCGCCTTCTCGAGCAGGATGATCAGACCGGTGGCGATCGCACCGAGGAGGGAGACGGCGATGAGGCCGACGAACATCTTCTCCGGCTGGAAGAGCTGCCAGGAGTTCCAGATCAGGTAGCCCAGGCCGTCGTTGGACGCGACGAACTCGACGGCGGTGATGACGATGACCGCCATGCCCGCCGAGACGCGCAGGCCGGTCATGATGCTGGGCAGCGCGCCGGGCAGCAGGACGTAGCGGAACAGCTTCCAGCCGCTGGCCCGGTAGGCGCGGGCGGCCTCGATGATCCGCGCGTCGATCTGGACGATGCCGGCGAGGGTGTTGATCTGCACGACGAAGAACACCGAGATCGCGACCGACAGCACCTTCGGCGTCTCGGTGAGCCCGAAGACCAGCAACAGCAACGGGAGGATGGCGATCTTGGGCAGCGCGTAGAGCGCGGTGAACGTCGGCCCGAGGGCGGCGCGCAGTGGGCGCCAGACGCCCATCAGCAGGCCGGCGAGGACCCCGAACACCGAGCCCAGCACCAACCCGGCGACCAGCCGGCCGACCGTGGCGACGGTGTGCGTCCACAGCTCACCGCTGAGCAGCATCTCCCAGCCGCGCTGGGCGATCTGGGTCGGCGGCGTGAACAGCCGGGCGTCCAGGACGCCGGTGCGGGCGGCGATCTCCCAGAGCACCAGCAGGGCGATCGGCGTGAGCACCGCCAGCAGCAGGTCGCGGGCCTTGAGCCGCCGTTCCCGGCGGAAGTCCCGCTGCATCGCCCGGTCGAGCTCGGCGGCTCCCGCGGCGTTCGGGTCGGCCACCGCGGAGGCACCGACGGGACGGGGCGTGGTGGTGGTCATGCGTACCTCACAGAGAGCTGGACCTCGTCGCGGAGCGACTCCCAGATGGACTGCCGGGCCTGGGCGAACTCGGAGGTGCCCTCGATGGCGACGTCCCGCGGTCGGCTGAACGGGACGTCGATGACCTCCTTCACCCGCCCGGGGCGGGCCGACATCATCACGATCTGGTCGCCCAGCAGCAGGGCCTCCTCGATCGCGTGGGTGACGAGCACGACGGTCTTGCGCTCGGCTTCCCACAGCCGCACCAGCAGCTCCTGCATGAGCATCCGGGTCTGCGCGTCCAGCGCGCCGAGCGGCTCGTCCATCAGCAGCGAGGGTGAGCCGGTGGCGAAGGCCCGGGCGATGGCGATGCGCTGCCGCATGCCGCCGGAGAGCTGATGCGGGTAGGCCTGCTCGAAGCCGGTCAGGCCCACCTCGGCGATCCAGTGCCGGGCGTGCTCTTCGCGCTCCTTCTTGCCGACGTTGGCCATGTGCTCGCCGAAGGCCACGTTCTGCAGCACGTTGAGCCACGGGAACACACCGTGCTCCTGGAAGACGAAGGCCGACTTGGGCACCGCGCCGGCCTCGAGGTGGTCGGTCACCTCACCGGAGGTCGGCGTCTCCAGCCCGCCGAGGATCCGCAACAGCGTGGACTTCCCACAGCCGGACGGGCCGACGATGCAGGTGAACGAGCCGGTACGGAAGTCCAGGTTGATGTCGCTGAGCGCGTGGACGTTGCCGTGCCGGCCCACGAACGCCTTGGAGACGCCGCGGGTGGTGAACGCGGGGCGGCCGACGTCGGCCGACGTCGTCGTCGTCTGGGTCATGACTGCTCCTCTGTGCGGGTCTGGCGGGGTGATGGTGCCTGGCCCGTTCCGCCGCCCGTCATCGGCCGCCGTCCACGGGCGCGTCGGGCGGGGCGAACGTCGGCGGGGCGGGCGAGCTGAACACCCCGCCGATGGAGCTCCGGTTCCACTCCTCGTCCGCGCCGGGGGTGGCGAGGACGTCGGCGGCGTACGGTTCGGCGTCGTCCCGGGGCTGGAAGCCGATGGCCCGGCCCCCCGCCGGGGAGAGGTAACCGCGGGTGTTGGCCGAGACCCCCCACACGATGCGGAACCCGGTGGTGCTCGGGGCGAGTGCTGCGGCCAGCAGCCGGACGGCGTCGGCCGGCGAGAGCCACGTGCTGAGCATCCGGGAGTCCCTGGGCCGGTCGGTGCGGGAGGCGATCCGCAGGCAGACCACGTCCAAGCCGTAACGGTCGGCGTAGAGGCTGCCGAGCGCCTCGACAGCCGCCTTGGTGACCCCGTAGAAGGTGTTCGGGCGCACCGGGACGTCATCCGGCACCATCGCGCCGGCCGGCGGCACCGGAACGAAGCCCGCCGCGTGGATGGAGCTGGCGAGCACGGCCTTGCCGATGCCGAGCCGGCGCGCGGTCTCCAGCACCGCCTGGGTGCCGTCGACGTTGGCACTGAGCAGGGCCGGCCAGTCGTACTCCAGCGGGATGCCCGCGAGGTGGACGACGGCGTCGCAGCCGGCCATCGCCGCGGCGAGCTGCTCCCGGTCGGTGACCTCGGCGCGCACCCAGGTGCACCCGGACAGGGGCTCCGCGGGAAGCCGCAGGTCGATGCAGACGAGCTCGTGCCCCAGCTCGAGCAGCCCGGGGAGGACGTCGGTGGCCAGACTGCCGGCGGCGCCGGTCACGGCGATCCGCAGGGGGGCGCTCACAGCAGCGCTCCCTGCTTGGTGAGGAGCTCCCGGACGGCGGCGGTGTCGTGCCGGTCCAGGTCGGCGTGCACCACGGCGGCGGCCCCGCAGGCCTGCCCGGTGGCGAACGAGGTGCCCATCACCCGCAGCGAGGAGTAGGCCCGCGGGTCGGAGCTGACCAGCCGCCCCCCCGCCCAGAGGTTGTCGGTGTCCGCCGAGCACAGCGCGCCGTAGGGGATGTCGTACCAGCCCTTGTCCCGGATCCCGCCGTAGACGGTGAGGCCCGGGGTGGCGTGGTCCTCCATCGGCCATCCGCACCGGGCGACGCCGTCCTCGGGGCGACGCCGCCCGGTGGTCACGTCGTCGGCGACGACGGTCTCCACACCCGCCAGCCGACGGGACTCCCGGATGCCGATCTGGGGGCCGGTGGCAGCCAGGTAGCTGTCCTGCCAGCCGGCCAGGCCCTGCTGGAAGGCGTGCAGGTACTGCCAGCTCAGCCGACGGGCGGTGGTCTCCGCGGCAGTGAGCTCGTGGACGTCGAGGACGTCGCGGTGCTGGTCGGCCAGCAACAGCATGACCTCCCGGGACAGCGGCATCCGGACGGCGACGCCGCTCTCCCGTGGCAGTTGCGCCCCGCTCCGCTCCCGGTAGGCGAGCACCGCGGTGCTCAGCGCGCCGGCGGAGAGGTCGGCGTCCTCCGCCACGCCACCCACCCGCATCACCAGGGTGCTGGCCTGCCGGGCGGCGACGTCCGAGACCTGCACCCCGGCGCCGGCGGCGACCAGCAGCACGCCGTCGCCGCTGCAGTCGACGAAGGAGCGGCCGGTGACCGTCTCGCGGCCACCGCGGTGGTCGATGGTCACGTCGGTGACCCGCCCGCCGGCCACGGAAGCGGCGATGACCCGGCTGTGCAGCAGCAGCGTGACGCCGGCATCGGTGACCAGGTCGTCGTAGACGCTCTTGGTGGTCTCCAGGTCCAGCAGCACGACCGTGTTGCCCGTCGCCGGGAAGGTCTCGGTCTGGTAGAGGTCGCGGGCTTCCAGCCGGTCGAGCACCTGCTGGCCCACGCCGCCCACCACCTGGGTGCGGGTCTGGTCGAAGAAGCCGCAGTGCGTCAGCACCGAGCTGGCGGTGGCCGCGCCACCGAGGAAGCCGTACTGCTCGATCAGGCAGACCGTCGCGCCGGCATCGGCTGCACTGACGGCGGCGCCGATGCCGGCCGCTCCCCCGCCGACCACAACCACGTCGAAGTCCACGTCTCGCCTCTCGTCCGGGGTGATGCGCTCGGCGGCCGGCGCGGTCGGGCGCTCGCGCGCTGCTCGCTCCAGGTCGGCGCCGGCCCGCACTGTGGTGCGGCTCACTGCGCGGTGTTGATGTTGTCCGCAGGCGGGGTAGACCGCAAATGCCTGTTCCGCAGCCCTCCGATGCCCCTCAGGCATACCATCGACTGGTGGAGCTGCGACATCTGACCTACTTCGCCCGGGTCGCCGAGGCCGGGTCGGTGAGCGGTGCCGCGGCGATGCTGCACATGACCCAGCCCTCGCTGAGTCGGCAGATCGCCGACCTGGAGCGGGAACTGGGGCACCGGTTGTTCGAGCGGACGGCTGACGGGATGGTGCTCACCGCGGCCGGCCGGGGCCTGCACGAGCACGTGGCGGTGGTGTTCGCCCAGCTGGAGCGGATCCCCGAGGTGGTGCGCACCTTCGGAGCCGGGCAGGAGATCGTCCGGCTGGGGCTCCCGCCGGGGGTGCCGCACGAGTGGTTCCTGGCGGTCATCGCCGCGCTGGAGGCCTCCCTGCCGCACGTCGCGCTCTCCCTTGTCGAGGCCAGCAGCGACGAGCAGCAGAACCTGCTGCGCAACGGGCTGATCGACGTCGGCCTGCTGCACGTCCAGCCGCCGGACCTCGGCTGCGCCCCGGTGCTCACCCAGGAGCTGGGCGTCGCCGTGCCGCCGGACTCCCCCCTGGGTGACCGCCCGTCCATCCGGTTCTCCGACCTCGACGGGCGCCGGGTGATGGCACATGCCTCCGGGGAGATCACCAGCGAGGAGGCGCGGCTCCGGTCGGCGTCGGCCGCCGCCGGCGTGCACACCCACTGGATGTTCCGGCGGTTCTCCGTGCACAGCGAACTGATCGCGGTCAGCTCGAAGGTCGAGGCAGCGCTGATGACCGAGGCGTCGGCCCGGCGCAACCTCTCGGGCTGGCGGTGGGTGCCGTTCATGGAGCGGGACGCCACCGGTCGCGACCTCGCCGTCGTCACCTGGGCCGCCTGGCGCCCGCCGGCCCGAGCCACCACCACCACACTGGTCCAGGTGCTGGGCGCAACGCCCTGGTCGCCGGGCTGACTGCGCCCGCCCCGCCCTGCCGGGCAGACCCTCTCGTCTCAGTTGTCACACCTCCGCCGGGGCTCCCCGATCCGGGGGCCCGACGGAGGTAGAACGGTTCCATGGGCGTCTCCCCGTGCCCGCAGCACACCGCGGAAGCCGAACCGCTGGTCTCCGTGGAGCTCGACTGCGTGCCCGTGGTCGGCGAGGCGCTGGCCCGTGTCGGCGTGCCGGTCGTCGCCGTCCTCACCCTGACCGGCGCCGCCGAGCCGGTGCACGGCGTGCGGGTGACCGTCACGATCTCCACCCCCGCCGGCCCGCTGGGCGCGCCGGCCGAGGTCACCGTCGACGTCGACCCCGGCCGGACGACGGTGCTCACCGACGTCGACCTGCGCCTGGACCCGGCGGTGCTCGCCGTCGCCGAGCCGGGCACAGCGACCGTCGAGGCCCGGGTCGAGCGGGACGGGCGGCTGCTCGGCTGCACGCGGACCGCGGTGCGGGTGCTGGCCGCCGGCCAGTGGCTGGCCGCGCCGGCGCCCCTGGCCCTGGAGCTGCTGGCCGCCCACGTGCAGCCGGGCTCCCCCGCGGTCGCCGGCCTGGTCGGCGCGGCCGCCGACCTGTTGCGCCAGCGCACCGGCGACCCCACGGTCGGCGGGCACCCGAGGGGCGCCGACCGCATCGACGAGACCGCCGCGGCGATCGTGGAGGCGATGCGCCGCCGGGCGATCCGGCCGCGCCCCCCGGTCGCCGGCTGGGCCGACGTGCCGCAGCGGGTGCGCACCCCCGACCAGGTCCTCGACGACCGGGCCGGCACCAGCCTGGACACCGTGCTCACCCTGGCCGCCGCGCTCGAGCACGCCGGGATCCGCCCGCTGCTGTGGATCGCCGCCGACGGCGCGACCTGCCCCGGGCACGCCTTCCTCGGCTACTGGCGCGCCGAGCGCTGCGCCGAGAGCGCGGCCACCACCGAAGTCTCCGGGCTCGCCGAGCTGGTCGAGCTGGGCCAGATCGCGCTGGTCGAGACCACGATGCTGGGGATCGCCGCCGAGCCGGCGACCTTCGGCGACCTGCACCGCACCGCGGCCGCCGCCTGGCTCGCCGGTGACCTGCACCGGGTGCTCGGGGTCACCGACGTGCACCGCGCCCGGCTGGACGGCGTCGCCCCGCTCCCGCTGCCCCAGCTCCCCGACCACCGCCCGGCCGTGAGCGCCCCGCGCCCGAGCGCCCGACCGGCCGGGACGACGGCCGCACTGCTCGACCTGGACCGGGCCGACGGCGGCACCGTGCCGATCACCGTGCCGCCCGGCCGGCTGACCGTCCTCGCCGAGCGGCTCGCCGCCGACGCCGCGCTGACGCTGGTGCCCACCGACCAGCTGGGCACCGCGGCCCGGCGCCGCGGCATCCGCTCGGCCCGCGACCTGCCGCCGCACCAGCTCGGTGAGCTGCTGGTCGAGCACGGCGGGCTGTACACCGGGCTGGGGTCGGCCGACTACGCCCGCCGGCTGGCTGCGCTCGCCGACCAGGCGGCCGCGCTGCTCGAGGAGACCGGCGCCGGCGACCTGCACCTGGCGTTGGGCTCGGTGACGTGGGAGCTCGACGGGCGTTCGGTGCGCTCCCCCGTGGCGCTGGTGCCGGTGCTGCTCACCCGGGTGGCGAGCACCGGCGCCTACCGGCTCACCGCCGACCCGGCCGGGGCGATCGGCCCGAACGGGCAGCTGCTGGCCGAGCTGCGCCGCCGCACCGGGGTGATCGTGCCGGCGCTCGAGGCCGACGGGGACCTCGACCTGGCCGTCGCGCTGCCGGCGCTGCGGCAGGGGCTGGCTCAGCGTGGGCTGCCGCACCGGGTCGAGCCGACCGCCGACCTGGCGCTGCTGCCCGCGGCGGCCGCCAGGATCCGGCAGGACGCCGACCACCTCGGCGCCGCGGCGCTGCGCAACCCGCTGGTGCCGGTGCTGCTGCGCCCCGGCCAGCCGTTCGTCGACCCCGCGCCGGCGCCCGGCACCGCCCTGGCCACCGACCTCACCGAGCTCGCCGCGACCCTGCCGCTGCCCGCCGACACCGACCAGCTGCGGGCGATCATCGACGCCACCGCCGGGCGGACCTTCGTGCTCGAGGGCGCACCGGGCACCGGGAAGTCGCAGACGGTCGCCAACCTGGTCTCCGCGGCGGCCGCCGGTGGTCAGCGGGTGCTGGTCCTCGCCGCGCAGCAGTCCGCGCTGGACGCGGTGTCCCGGCGGCTGGCGGGCGTGGGGCTCGGCGGGCTGGTCACGACCCTGCGCCGTCCCGCCGACGCCCCGTCCGAGGCCGGCAGCCCGCCGGACGTCCCTCCCCTCCCCGAGGAGCTGCGGACGGCGCGGCGCGAGCTGGCCGGCTACTCCGAACGGCTGCACGCGCCCAACTCCGCCGGGCTGTCGCTGTACGCCGCGCGCGCCGGGGTGCTCGCCGCGGTGCCCGGCACCCCGGCGTTGCCCCTGGCGACCACGTACGTCGCCACCGCGTCGGCCCGCACCACCGCGAAGGTGCACGAGCTGCTGACGACGCTGCCCGAGGTCGCCGCGCGCACCCGGCCGCGGCTGCGGCACCCGTGGGGCTTCCTCGACTCGGCCGACGCCGACCCGGTCGCCGTGCACGCGGCGGTGCTCGCCGTCGACACGGCGCTGCGCGCGCTGCCGCCCGCCGGGCCCGTGGCTCGGGTGATCGCCGCGGCCCGGACCCCGGAGGACCTCGACGCGGTCGCCACCGTGCTCTCCGGCCCGGAGGTGCCCCTCGCCGCGGTCGACGCCGTCCGCACCCAGGAGTGGGCGCAGGACGTCGACGCGCTGCTCGCCGAGGTCTCCGGCTTCGTCACCGCAGCCCACCCCGGTCTCGACGTCGCCCTGCCCGAGGCGCTGGACCTGCCGCTGGCCGGGATCGCCGAGGACGCCGAGCAGGCGGCCGTCTCGGGGCGGTTCGGCCGCGCGAAGCGGCTGGCCGCGGTGCTCACCGAGCTGTCCCCGTCGCTGCGGCCGGACGCCCACGTCGAGCCGACCGACGTCCCGCTGCTGACCGCGGAGCTGCTCCAGGTGCAGGGGGCAGCCCGCGAGCTGACCCTGCGCTGCGCGTCGGTGGCCGGGCTGGCGGTGCCGTGGAACTGGAACCCGCTGACCGACCCGTTGCTGGTCGAGCGGCAGGTCGCGGCGCTGAACCGGCTCGGCTCCGCGCTGGACGGCGACCCGGCCTTCACCCCCCCGCTGCGCCGCTTCCTGGACACCGCGCCGGCGCCGGACCCGACCCGGGCGGTGGCCGTCCGGAAGCTGCGGGCGGCGCTGACCGCCCTGCCCGCGGCCTGCCTGAGCTCGCTGGACCAGCTCCTCGCCTGGGCGGGGGACACCGGGATCGTCCGGCTGTGGGAGGCGACGCAGGACGAGCGGGCCGTCGAGGAGTTCGGCGTCCCCTCGCTCGGGCACTGGCTGGACCTGTTACGGCACCTGCACCTGCTGGAGGCCGCCGGGCTGGCCGAGGCGCGCGCCGCGCTGCTGTCCGGGGCGGTGCCGGCCGAGGGCGCCGTCGCCGCCTTCGACCGTGGCGTGGCCGAGGCGTCGTTCGCCGAGCGGTCGGCGGCCGGGGGGCTCGGTGCGTCCGACGCGCGGGCGGCGGAGCAGTCGGTCCGACAGGCGCTCACCGCCGCGGCGGAGACCCGAGCCCAGGCGGCTGCGGCCCTCGCTGCGGGTGACCGGGCCACTGCCGTGCTGGCCACCCCGGATGCCGTGGCCCGCTTCCTCCCCGCGACCGCCGGCTCGTTCGACCTGGTGGTGGTCGAGGACGCGTCGTCGCTGCGGGTCGCCGACGCCCTCGGTGCGCTGGGCCGGGCGAGTGCGGCGGTCGTGGTCGGTGACCGCCAGCAGCTGCCGCCGCGCGCCGCGGTGGACGAGCCCGCCGACGAGGGGCTGCTGGCCGCCTGCCTGCGGGCCGGGGTGCCCCGGCGGGAGCTGACCTGGCACCACCGCAGCGCCGACGAGTCGCTGGTCGCCTTCACGAACGCCGTCGGCTACGGCTCCCGGCTCATGACGGTGCCCGGCCCACCGGCCGGGCCGGCGATCTCCCTGGTGCGGGTGGACGGCGTGTTCGTGCGCGCCGGCGCGCAGCGGGGGACCAACCCGGCCGAGGCGGAGGCGGTGGTCGCGGAGCTGCGGCAGCGGTTCGCGGCGTCGCCGGAGGCGGTGCCGTCGGTCGCCGTGCTGACCCTGCACGGACCGCAGCGCCGGCTGATCGAGGGCCTGCTGCGGGTGGGCCGGGACCGGGCGGCCGAGGCGCTGGACCGGGGCGAGCTGCGGGTGCGGGAGGTGGAGGCCGCGCAGGGCGAGGAGGCCGACGTCGTCCTGCTGTCGCTGGGGTGCGCGGCCGACGAGCGCGGCTGCCTGCCGCTGGACCTGGGGCCGCTGAACCGGGCCGGCGGTGAGCGGCGGCTGACGGTGGCGGTGACCCGTGCGCGCCGGCAGGTGGTGGTCTTCGCGTCGTTCGCGCCTTCGCTGCTGCGGCCGACGACGACGGCTCAGCCGGGCGTGCGCCGGCTGCGGGGCTGGCTGGAGCAGGCCCTGCACGGCGTGGCCGTGGTCCCGCGGAGCGCCGTGGCGACGCGCGACCCGCACCGCGAGGAGGTCGCGGCGGCGCTACGGGGCCGCGGGCTGGTGGTGCGCACCGACGTCGGGCTCTCCCGGTTCCGGGTCGACCTGACCGTGGCCCGGCCGGAGGCGCCGGAGCGGCCGGTGCTGGCGGTGCTGCTGGACGGTCCCGTGTGGGCGCAGCGGGCGACGGTGGACCGCGAGCTGGCGTACCTGGAGCTGCAGGGCTGGCCGGCGGTGGAGCGGGTGTGGCTGCCGGAGTGGCTGGCCGAGTGGGAGACGGTGCTCGACCGGCTGGTCACCGCGGTGGCAGCGGCGGCTCCGGTGGAGCTGCTGCTGCCGCCGCTGCCTGCCCCGGTGTCCGCGGTCGACGAGCCGGCGGAGGAGATCGACCCCTTCGACCCGGAGGCCCCCGACGACCTGGACGAGGTGTCGACGGCGGAGCCGGTGCGCTGCGCGGCGCACCCGGTGGTGACGCCGGCGCTGCTCGCCGGTGAGGTGCCGTTCCGGGCGTGGACGCCGAAGCCGGTGGGCGAGCCGCGGATGCTGCGGCAGCTGGAGAACCCGGAGGCGGCTCGGCTGGTGCGGCGGGTGCTGGCGGCGGGGATCCGAGCGGAAGGGCCCGTCCACCGGGAGCGGCTGGCCCGGCTGACGGCGTCGGCGTTCGGGGTGCCGCGGGTGAACGCGGCCCGGATGGAGTCGATCCTGGCGCTGCTGCCCGAGCCCGGTGCGGAGTTCCTGTGGCCGGCGACGTCGGACCGGACCCCGCCGGACCTGGCGTCGTGGACGACGTTCCGGCGGCAGGCATCGAGCACCGACCGGGCGTTGGAGCACGTGCCGCCGGAGGAGATCGGCAACGCGATGGTGGCGCTGTGCCGGTCGGTGGCCGGGATGACCCGCGACGACCTGTTCCAGCAGACGCTGGCGGTGTTCGGGCACCGCCGCCGACACCCGGTGCTGATGCCGCTGCTGGAGGTGGCGCTCGCGCGGGCCGTGCGCGCCGGCCGGATCACCCGGCAGGGCGCCGGTCAGTGGCTCACCGCGGTGGCCGAGGGCGATGCGGACCTGCAGGCGGTTCCCACCCCGCCTGTCCCGGTCAGCGCCGCGGTGCCGGAAGGCCTCGACCAGCCCGTCGCCGGGTGATCTGATCCGGCGGTTCGTCCATCCACCCACGGGGAGATCACCTTGCTGAGTCCACGACGCATCACCTACGTCTGCGCGGCCACGGCCCTGACCGGGGTGCTGACCGCCGGCCCGGCCCTCGCGGCGGGGACGGTGACGATCACCCCAGCCGAGACGGCGGTCGAGGGCGCGGACTGGTGGTTCAGCAACGCCCACCGCGGCGAGAACGACCCGGCGGCGACCCCGACCACCGGGGAGGGCGGCATCGCCGAGGCACCGGCGGGCAGTGGCTTCGGCAACTCCGCCTACCGGCTGGCGCTGGACGCGGCATCGGAGAAGGCCCGGCTGATGACCGGCCTGCTCGACGGGCGGCCGCTGTCGGACCTGGCCGGGGTCACCTACTCGTCGTACAAGACGGGGCTGCCGGGCTACGGCCCGTCGATCAACGTGGAGATCGACCCGGCGGGCCCGGACGACTTCGCCACCGTGGTCTGGGAGGCGAACAAGGCCGGGTTCACCATCGCCGAGGGGCAATGGCAGGCGTGGGACACCACACAGAGCACCGGCGGGCGCGCCGGGGGCTGGTGGACCCCGAGCATCCAGCCGTTCAGCTCCGCGACGCCCGGCTCGAACGGCACGCCCACGACCCTGGCCACGCTGGTCGAGCACTTCGGTGCGGCAACGACGATCACCGGGTTCGCGGTGAACACCGGGCGGAGCAACGCAGGCCTGGAGGCCTACGTGGACGGCATCGGCATCACGGTGGGCGGCGAGACGACGACGTACGACGTCGAGCCACGGGTGTTCACCAAGGCGGACTGCAAGGACGGCGGCTGGGCCACGGAGTTCGAGCCCGGCCAGTTCGCCAACCAGGGCCAGTGCGTGAGCTCCTTCGCGTCGAAGGCCAAGACCGGCGAGGAGTAAGGCCGGCAAGGCCTACGGCCGGCAAGGAGCAGGGGCCGGCGAGGAGCAGGGGCCGGCAAGGACCAGCGACAGCCTGCGGACCCCGCCGTCCTTCCGACGGCGGGGTCCGCGACGCGCACTCTCACTGCTACAGGGCTGGGCCGATGGGGATCTGGGTGTCGTCGGGGCGGTAGGTGCGCCATCGCCCACCGGGATCCCGCTCCACCCGGAACCCGTGGTGGACCTTCGTGTGGTGCCGTTCGCACAACAACGCTGAGTTCTGCAGCGACGTCTCACCGCCGTGCAGCCAGTGGATCAGGTGGTGGACGTCGCACCACCACGACGGAGCACCGCAGCCGGCGAACACGCAGGACTTGTCCCGCCGTTCGACTGCTTTACGTAGCCCGGGGGTGACCACCCGGTGGTCCCGACCGAGGTCGAGCGGGACGCCGTCGGGGCCCATCACGATCCGGGAGATGCTGCCGTCACAGGCCAGGTAACGGGCCCGCGCCGCGGAGATCGTCGCCCCGAAGCCCATCTCCCCCGCACCGGCACCGGTCGCCGGGTCGACCAGGTCATCCAGGTCGACGCCCACCACCACGTGCGGCTTCACCGTCCGCAAGACCGGCAGGTTCCCCGAGGCCAACTGGTTGTCAGCCAACTGCACGAACGCATCGGCGTCCTGCTGCGACCGCGTCCGCTCATCACCCTTCGGGCGGTCGGCCTGCACGATCGACTCGATCGCCGCCTGCACCTTCTCCCCGCCCACCGCATCCAGCTCCAACCGGCCGGTCACACTCCCATCGGCGTGCTTGACCATCGTGAACCGACGACCCTCCGTCGGGTCCGGCTCCGGACCGTCGGGATCCAGGGCGTTGTCGAAGGCTTGCACCGCAGCCACCAGCGACTCGTGCGGGGACTCCGTGGCCACCTGCGCCCAGACCTGGTCGAAGGCACCCAGGTCGATGCCCTGCTCCTCGGCCCGCGCGACCTCGCGGGGGCCGATCTTCTCCGCCACCACGTTCACCTGCGCGGCCGTGATCTGCCCGCCAGCGAACCCGGCCGCCAAGGCCGGGAAGTGCTCCAGCACCCGTCCGGACCGCACGACCCGGGACGCCTCCGTCTGCGACAACCGTGCATGCCCGATCAACCACGACCGCATCGACTTCAACCCGTCGTACTCCGCAGCCTGCGTCAGCTCTGCGTGCCGCACCGTGCGGGTCAGCTCCGCAGCGACCCGATTGCCGAGCTGCACCAGCAACGTCGTCCGGTCCAACACGGCGCCATCCGTCAACCCATGCAGGTCCTCGGCCGCAAGGGCGTCCAGAGCCGACTGCAACTCGCTCATGACACCTCCCGACCGGTTCGAACGCTTGTACGAATCCTACCGCCGAGCAAGGGCTCCCACAACACGAATCCCCAGGTCAGGCGCTTGTCCACAGATCACCCTGACCCCTTGCCGCGAGCCGGTCCGACACACCAGCGCGCCGCTCGAACTCCACATCGGTCGACGAGCCAGCAGCCCACGCCGGTCTCCCCGGCCCCGACCGGACTCCGACGTCCGGCGTCACGACAACGCCCGACGTCGGCGTGATGCGCCGAGCACGCAGCGTGCACACCCGCCGATGCGGCCCAAATCGATTCCCGGGAGGGGACGGTCGATCCGAGCCGTCGTTGCACGCACCACCCTCCGGCGTTGCCCGACGTCACGTCGGCGAGTCGCCCGAGTCGCCCGGGCGTGTTGCGGCCCCACGGGGTGTCGGAACCGCAACAGGCGGCACTTTGTGACGAATCCATGACGGCCCTACCGTCATCCGCGCCCGCCGGCCCCTGAGTCACCACGCACGGTGACACCGGCGAGCACCGCCGAACCGGGCACCCGCTGCGACGTCGCAGCGAACGCCCGGACCGGGGACCCACCGCAGTTCTGGGGTGAAGTGCGACGGCACGCGAGTGTCGGAGCACCGGGCGAGTTCCCCGCCCGAACCCGTCAGCTAACTCGGTAGGCGGTTGAGGAGAACAAGGAGAACCCGTCGTCCATGACGACCACTCGCACGTCCCCTGCCCGTCGTCCCTCCCGCTCCGGTCGCCGGGCACTGATCGCGCTGTTCGCCAGCGCCGGCGTCGCCCTCACCCCGATGGCCGCCCAGGCCTCCGTCGGTGGCGGTGGCGCGCCCGCCGCAGCACCCGTCGCAGCTGCGGCCGCTCCGGTCGCGGCACCGAACGCAGCTGCCCAGATCATCGTCGACACCGCACTCGCCCAGCAGGGCAAGCCCTACGTGTGGGCCGGCGCCGGTCCCAACGTCTACGACTGCTCCGGGCTGACCCAGTACTCCTACGCGGCCGCCGGCATCACGCTGCCGCACTCCTCCCGCATGCAGTCGACGATGGGCGTCCCGGTGGCCCGCGCCGACCTGCAGCCCGGTGACCTGGTCTTCTTCTACGACCCGGTGGGTCACGTCGGCATCTACATCGGCAACGGGCTGATGGTGCACGCGCCGACCGCAGGGGACGTCGTCCGGACCATCAACGTCGACACCATGTGGGGCTACAACTCCGCGCGTCGTCTGGTCTGACGTCGCCGGGGGTGTTGCGACCCCGTGACGATCGGCGGTGCCTCTTGCCTCGCGCCTCCTCGACCGCGACGTTGGGACGTGCGAGGTAGCGAGTCCCGGCCCCGTACGGCCCGGTCGCCCGCAGGGGCGGCCGACGAACTGCCGGAGGGTGTGGCGCAGTGCCGCGCCACACCCTTCCGCAGCTGGTCAGGGCACCAGACACGAGAGGAACCTCACCGATGCTCACGTTGACCCCCCAGGCAGCAACCGCGATCCGCGGGATCCTCGACCAGTCCGAGACCCCCGAGCAGGGCGGCCTGCGGATCGCCAACGACCCGACCGCCCAGTCGCTCGCGCTGAGCCTGGCCGCCGTGCCGGCCGAGGACGACCAGGTGCTGGACCAGTCCGGCGCCCGGGTGTTCCTGGACGAGAAGGCCGCGACGGTCCTCGACGACAAGGTCCTGGACGCGCAGCCCGACCCGACCGGCAAGGTCCAGTTCGGGATCGCCGAGTCCGGCGTCTGAGCTCCCGGCACGACCGCGTCCGCCCCGTTCCGGTCCGCCGGAGCGGGGCGGACGTCGTCTGCGGCCCCGACGTACGCGAACGCCCCGCTCTCCCGAGGGAGGACGGGGCGTTCGTCGGTCCGGAGGGGTCGGGGGCATGAGCCCGGCCGGCTCCGTGGGGATCAGCCGAGCAGCGGCTCCCCGTCACGGACGAGCTGCCAGTTCTCGACGTAGAAGTCGGCCGGGTCGATCACGCTGCGCTCCTGCGCCCATTCGATGAGCAGCTGACGGATCTCCAGCTGCTCGTTGTAGACCACCGGCGCCGTCGAGACGTGCGGGAAGCCGCCACCGCCGGAGCGCCGGTAGTTGTTCACCGCCACCACGAACCGGGCGTCGTCGGCCACCGACACACCGTCGATCTCCAGCCGGGTGACCCGCTCCCCGACCGGGCGGGAGACGTCCAGGTCGTAGTCGACGCCGGAGAGCACGTCGTAGTTGTAGTCCGGCGTCCCGTCGGCGTTGGTGATCGTCTCGGGGTCGACCTCCCCGGTGGCCGGCACCTGGGTGAAGTAGCTCGCCGACTCCTCCAGGTAGTCCCGCACCTGGGCGCCGGTCATCTCCACCGCCTCCAGGGTGTTGTCGAAGACGTAGAGCCCGGCGATGTCCCGGATGGTGACCTCGCCCTCCGGGAAGACCGCCTCCCGGCTGAACGGTGCGGCGATCGACAGCACCGGCAGGTCGGCCCGCTCGGTGCCCTCGAGCGCGGCGTCGACGGTCTCCGTCTGCACCTGCTGGATGAAGTCGAGGATCGGGGTGTCGGAGTACCGGCTGGTGAGGGTGGTCAGCTCCTCGGTGGAGGTGGCCACGACCTGGTTGACGTAGTCGACCGTCGTCCGGTGCGCCTCATCGGTGACGGCGAGGACGTCGGGGTCCTCCGGGTGGTCCTTGGTGCGCAGCGCGGTGGCCGTGGCGCCCGTGACGTCCCACTGGCCGCGGGTCTTGGTCAGCGCGAAGTCGACCTGGCTGACCGTGCCGCCCCAGCGGTAGGGCTGGGTGAGCAGCACCTCCTCGCCGGTGACCTCGTTGACCACGACCTGGGACGGGGCGTCGCGGTGCGTGTGGCCGACGACCATGGCGTCGATGCCGGGCACCGTGCGGGCGATGACGTCGGACGGGTTCTCCGTGCCCACGGCGGGGTCGTCGTAGGAGGACGTCCCGCCGACGCCGGCGTGCGCGAGGACGACGACGACGTCGGCCTGCTCGGCCACGATCGGCACCCACTCCTGCGCCGTCTCGACCATGTCGCGGAACTCGACCTGGCCCTCGACGTTGTTGCGGTCCCAGATCGCCGAACCGGGCGTGGTCAGGCCGAGGATGCCGACGGTGACCGGCTTCGCGCCGCGGACCTTCATCTCCCGCAGCGTGTACGGCGGCAGGTACGGCTCGCCGGTGGCGGCGTCGACGACGTTGGCGCCCAGCACCGGGTGGTCGACGTCGTCGACGTAGCCGGCGAGGGTGTCCAGGCCGTAGTTGAACTCGTGGTTGCCGACGACCTGCGCGTCGTAGCCGATGACGTCGAAGGCCGCCGCCATCGGGTGCTCGGCCTCCGGCGGCTGCTGCGCGGCCAGGTAGGTGAGCGGCGTGCCCTGCAGGAAGTCGCCGTTGTCGACGACGAAGACGCTGTCCGCGCCCTTCTCCGCGCGCACCGAGTCGACCACGGAGGAGACCCGGGCCAGGCCCGTCGCGTCCCCGGAGCGCTCGGTGTACGGCGCGTCGCGGAAGTAGTCCCAGTCCTGCACGCGGCCGTGCAGGTCGGTGGTGGCCAGCATGGTCAGCTCGAGGCTCTGCGCCTTGCCGTGCCCGCCGCCGTGACCCTTGCCGTGCCCGTGGCCGTGCCCGTGCCCGTGGCCCTTCTCGTGACCGCCCGGGCCCGCTGCCGCGGGGGTCACCGCCCCGAAGCTCATCGCCAGCACCGCTGCCGCGACCGTCACCGTCGTCCGTCTGCGCACTCGATCTCCCCCAGCTCGTCAGCCGCCCCCTGGGCCGGCCGTCCGGTTGCCGGGCCAAGGTAGCGAGGGATGCCGACAAGTCGACTCGGAGCACGAGCTGTTCATCCAGCGGCCGCCCCCGGGAGCGGCCCGAGCGGTTCGACGTCCAGGCGCCGACCCGAGCTAGGACCAGACCAGCGTGCCGTCGTCGAGGTCGGCGGCCGGCAGCAGCTCCCGCTCGGCGGCGTAGTCGTGCCGGTGCGTCCACGGCTCCCGGTCGCCCTGCTTGGGCATGAGGTGCAGCGAGCGGGCCAGGTACCCGGGGTTGAAGTTGGCCGGGTCGACCCACGGCCCCAGCGGCATGTCGGCGTCCTCCGGCCGCAGTCGCGGCACCACCGTCGTCGCCCCCCGCTCGTCCATGTGCGCGAGCAACCGGCACACGAAGTCGCTGATCAGGTCGGCGCGCAGCGTCCAGCTGTGCCGGAAGTAGCCGAACACGTAGGCCAGGTTGGGCAGGCCGGTGAACATCAGCCCGCGGTAGGTGACGGTCTGTGCGACGTCGACCGGCTCGTCGTCCACGGTGAAGGCGATGCCGCCGAAGACGCTGAGGTCGAAGCCGGTGGCGGTGACGACGACGTCGGCCGCCAGCTCCTCCCCCGAGGTGAGCCGGATCCCGGTCTCGGTGAACGTCTCGATCGTGTCGGTCACGACGGAGGCCGTGCCCTCGCGCATCGCGGTGAACAGGTCGCCGTCGGGGAGGAGGGCGATCCGCTGCTGCCACGGCCGGTACGCCGGGTTGAAGTGCTTGTCGATGTCCACGTCCGGCGGCAAGTGGGGGCGCATCGACTCGATGAGGAACTCGCGCGCGAGGTCCGGGGACTCGGCCGAGATCCGGGCGAGCTCGTCGACCTCCGCGATGTAGGCCCGCCGCAGGATCTCGTGCGTCCACTCCTCCGGGACGTCGAGTGCGCGCAGCGTCGTCGCCAGCTCGTGGGTCTTGGGCCGGGCGTAGAAGAAGGTCGGCGAGCGCTGCAGCATCGTCACGTGCGCGGCGGTCTCGGCGATCGCCGGGACGAGCGTCGCCGCCGTCGCGCCCGAGCCGATCACCACCACCCGCTTGCCGGCGAGATCGAGGTCGTCCGGCCACGTCTGCGGGTGGACGACCTGCCCCTGGAACCGCTCGGTGCCCGGCCACTGGGGCGTGTGCCCCTTCTCGTGCTGGTAGTAGCCCTGGCACATCCAGAGGAAGCCGGTGGTGAAGGTCAGCGCCTCGCCGGTGTCCCCGCGGGTGACCTCGACGGTCCAGCGCCGGTCGTCGGTCGACCAGCGGGCGGCGGTGACCCGGTGCTGGTGGCGGATGTGAGCGTCCAGCCCGTTCTCCCGGATGACCTCGTCGAGGTACCGGAGGATCTCCTCCGACGAGGCGATCGAGGGCCCGCGCCAGGGCTTGAACCGGTAGCCGAAGGTGAACAGGTCGCTGTCGGATCGCACCCCCGGGTACCGGTGGGTGCGCCACGTCCCACCGTGGCCGGCCAGGGCGTCGAGGACGACGACGCTCCTGTCCGGGAACCGTTCCCGCAGGTGGTAGGCGGCGCCGATCCCGGAGATCCCCGCCCCCACGATCAGCACGTCGACGTGCTCGACCCGCTCGTCGGCCGCCGTCCGGGTCGGTTGCGTCATCGTCATGACCGTTCCCCCAGTCCCTGCGGGAGGGTGCACCTTGCCGGGCACCGTCCCCTCGTCGTTCTACCACTCCCGGACGGGAGAGTGTGACCTGGACCACTTTCGGTCGCACGGACCCTTCCTGCTGTCGTCGGCGTGTGGTGTGCTCCAGGCCACCCCTCGGCCGAGCACGGGAGCCCCGTTGAGCACACCGACGATCCACCCGCCGCGCACCGTCCGGGTCGGCGACATCGCCGTCGCCGTCCAGGAGTACGGCGAGGGCGAGCCGCTGCTGGTGGTCAACGGCACCAGCCAGTCCCTCGGCTTCTGGGGCGACCTGGTGCAGGTGTGGGCAGGCAGCCACCGGGTGGTCACTTACGACCTGCGCGGGATGGGCGGGACCGAGCGCGGGCCCGGCCCGTTCAGCATCGCGTCGCTGGCCGCCGACGCGCTCGGACTGCTCGACGCCCTGGAGATCGAGCGCACCCACGTGCTCGGCTACTCACTCGGCAGCGCGATCGCACAGGAGCTCACGCTGGCCGCGCCGGAGCGGGTCACCTCGCTCGTCCTGTACTGCACCTGGGCGCGGTCGGACGGCTTCCAGCGGGCGCTGATGACCGGCCTGGCGCACCCGTGGCGGACCGGCGACCTGCCGGCGGCGCTCGGCGCCCTCGGCGTCGCGTTCTCCCCGCAGCTGCTCGACAGCCCGGAGTTCGACACCCTCATCGAGGAGCTGCTGCCGCTGTTCCCGTCAACGCCGGAGCAGATCCGCACCACCGCCGAGCAGTGGGACGCCGACCTGGCCCACGACACCCTGGACCGGCTCGGCCGGATCACCGCGCCGACGCTGGTGATCGCCGGGGAGCAGGACCTGCTGACGCCACCGTGGCACGGCCGGCAGGTGGCCGACGCCATCCCGGGTGCACGGCTGGAGATGTTCACCGGTCCCGGGTCCAGCCACGCCCTGGGGGTCGAGCGTGCCGAGGATTTCGTGCCGCTGGTCGGCGGCTTCCTCGCCGAGCACCGGGCCTCCTGACCCGGGCCGCCGCCTCCCGGCTCAGCGGGCGGCGGCGCGGGCGGCCAGCTGCTCCGGGGAGAACGCCAGGTCCAGCGCCTCACGGGCGGCGCCGAGCACGGCGGCCTGCTGGCCCACGCGGCTGACCGCGATCTCCAGGCCGTCGGTGATCATCGGCGGGCACTGCGCGTAGATCGCCGACCGCACCCCGGCGACGAAGGCCTCGGCGCTGCTCAGGTGCCCGCCGATCACCAGCCGCTCCGGGTTGAAGAAGTTCAGGATGGTCGAGAGCACGGTGCCGGTGCTCCCCCCCGCCTCGCGCAGCAGCTGGGTGGTCAGCGGGTGCGCGTCCCGGGCCAGGTCGAGCATCCCCTCGGTGTCCGGGGCGGGCACCCCGCGCTCGGCGAGCTGCTCGACCAGCGCGGCTCCACTGGCCACCGCGTCCAGGCAGCCGACCCGCCCGCACGAGCAGGGCACCGGCGGGGCGCCGGGAACGGTGGTGTGGCTGATGTCCCCCGCGAACCCGCCGCTCCCCCGGTGCAGCACCCCGCCGACGACGACGCCGCAGCCGATGCCCGAGCCGACCTTCACGAAGACCATCTGCTCCGCCGGCGAACCCCCGGCGGCGTGCTCGCCCAGCGCCATCAGATTCGCGTCGTTCTGCACGATCACCGGCACGGCGAGCCACTGCCGCACGATCGCGGCGACGTCGGCGCCGTTCCAGCCGGGCATCCGGGCCGGGGAGACGACCAGTCCGGTGCGCGCGCTGACCGGCCCGGGAACGCCCACGCACATGGCCAGCAGCGGCGGGGCAGCCTCGAGCCCGGCGACCGCGTCGGTGACCGTGGTGACGACGGTGCGCAGCACGGCCTCCGGGCCGTCGGAGACGGCGATGGGCAGGTGCCGCTCGGCGACCTGACGGCCGGCGGCGTCCAGGACGGCGATCGCCGCGTGCCGCTCCCCCAGGCTGACGGCGACGACCAGGCCGGCCGCGCCGCGCATCTCCAGCCGGCGCGGCGGCCGCCCGCCGGCCGAGGGTCCGGTGCCGGTCTCCACCAGCCAGCCGCGGCGGATCAGCATCTCCACCCGGGCGGCGGCGGTGGTCGCCGAGAGCCCCGTCTCGCGGGCGACGTCGGCCCGGGAGGTGGCGCGGCCGAGCCGGACCAGGGCGAGGACCTCGCTCGGGGAGGTGGCCGACCGGTCACCGGCGGGGCTGGGCATGCCGGCCAGTGAAGCAACCCGTGCCGCTGGAAGCAACGGGCACTTACTCCGGAAGTGGAAATACTTCATGGACTCCTCGTTGTAACGATCGCCACTTAGCCTTCCCCCAACGTTCAACGCCGATCGTGAGGAGGACGACGATGAGCACACCGATGGTGAGCATGCGCGGCGTCGACAAGCGCTTCGGCGAGCTGCACGTCCTCCGCTCGATCGACCTGGACGTCGCCCCGCAGGAGGTCGTCGTGGTCATCGGGCCGTCCGGGTCGGGCAAGTCGACGCTGTGCCGCACGATCAACCGGCTCGAGCCGATCGACGCTGGTGAGATCCGGGTCGACGGCCGGCCGCTGCCCGAGGAGGGCGCCGGGCTCGCCCAGCTGCGCGCCGACGTCGGGATGGTCTTCCAGTCCTTCAACCTGTTCGGCCACCTGAGCGTGCTGGACAACGTGATGCTGGCGCCGCTCAAGGTCCGCAAGGTCGGCAAGGCCACCGCCCGCGCCGAGGCGATGGCGCTGCTGGAGCGGGTGGGCATCGCCGACAAGGCCGACCGCTTCCCCGCTCAGCTCTCCGGCGGTCAGCAGCAGCGCGCCGCGATCGCCCGGTCGCTGGCGATGCACCCGAAGCTGATGCTCTTCGACGAGCCGACCTCGGCGCTGGACCCCGAGATGGTCAACGAGGTCCTCGAGGTGATGACCTCGCTGGCCGCCGACGGCATGACGATGGTCGTGGTGACCCACGAGATGGGCTTCGCCCGCCGCGCCGCCGACCGCGTCGTCTTCATGGACGCCGGCCAGATCGTCGAGGTCGCCCCACCGGCGGAGTTCTTCGACGCCACCCGGAGCGAGCGCGCCCGCTCGTTCCTCTCCAACGTGCTGGCCCACTGACGGCCGAGCGCACCCCGGGCGGACCCGCCCACCCCACGCCCGGCGCCGCTCCCCCGGCCGGGCTGATCAGAAAGGCAAGGCATGAGTGACATCCGCCTTCCCAGGCGCCGCTTCCCGCTGATCACCGCCGTGCTGGCCACCGCCTCGGTGGCGGTCGCCGGGTGCGGCTCGTCCGACTCCTCGTCCGACGCCGTCCCGGGCGGCGGCGGCGACGACACCGCCGCCTCCGGCCTGGACGCCGTCTACGAGGACGCGCCGGTCGCCGACGACGCCGCGATCCTCCCCGACTCGACGATGGCCGAGATCAAGGAGCGGGGCGTGCTGCGCGTCGCCGCCGCCCTGGACGCACCGCTGCTCTCCCAGCAGGACCCGAGCAACCCCGAGGACGTCGAGGGCTTCGACATCGACCTGGCGAAGATGCTGGCCATCTACATCCTGGGCGAGCCGAACATCGAGATCGTGCCGCCGGCGTCGGAGACCCGGGAGGCGCTGCTGCAGAACGGCACCGTCGACGCCGTCTTCAACACGTACACGATCACCGAGGAGCGGGCCGAGCAGATCGACTTCGCCGGCCCGTACTTCACCTCGGGGCTGGCCATCGCGACCCGGGCGGACAACGAGGACATCGACAGCGTCGAGGACCTCAACGGCAAGGACGTCATCGTCGGCGCGAACACCCCCGCGGTCACCGCGGTGCCCGAGGTGGCCCCCGACGCCGAGGTGACCAGCTTCGCCACCGACCCGCAGGCGGTGCAGGCGCTCCTGCAGGGCCGCGGCGACGCCTACGTGCAGGACTACACCCTGCTGCTGGCCGCAGCGGCGAACAACCCGGACATCAAGATCGCCGTCCAGCCGTTCACCGAGGAGCCGTACGGCATCGGGCTCCCGCCCGAGGACGCGGAGTACAAGGAGTTCGTCAACGACTGGCTGGAGCAGATCCAGGAGGACGGCTCCTGGGCCGAGATCTGGGAGGCGACCCTCGGGACGGTCGTCGAGGGCGACGCCCCGACGCCGCCGGAGATCGGCTCGGTGCCGGGCTCCTGACCCGGCACCCCTGAGGCAGCAGCGCCAGCAGAGGACGACGACGTGACTGCAGTGATCGAGAACCTGGACCCCTTGCTGAGGGCGCTGGGGACCACCGTGCTGATCCTGGTGGTCTCCGCGGCCGGCTCCCTGGTGCTCGGGGTGCTGATCACCGTGGCCCGGGTGAGCCCCATCCCGGTGCTGCGCGGGGCCGCCTGGGCCTACGTGCAGGTGTTCGTCAACGTCCCTCTGCTGGCGCTGCTGCTGCTGGCCGTCTTCGCACTGCCCGACGCCGGGCTGCTGATGCCGCTGACCACCACGGTGATCGTCGTGCTCACCGTCTACGAGGCGGCGTACGTGGCCGAGGCGGTGCGCAGCGGGATCAACACCGTCGCGTCCGGGCAGGTCGAGGCCGCCCGGGCGCTGGGGCTGCGGCTGTCGCAGACGCTGCGGCACGTCGTCGTCCCGCAGGCGGTGCGCGCCGTCGTCCAGCCGCTGGGCAACGTGATGATCGCGCTGCTGATGAACACTGCACTGGCCGCCACGGTCGGCGTCGTCGAGCTGACCTCGGCGGTGAACAAGGTGAACCTGGTCGCGGCCCAGCCGATCCCGATCTTCACCGCCGCCGGCCTCACCTACATGGCGCTCGCGCTGGCCATCGGGCTGGCCGCCGGGCGGATCGAGAAGAAGGTGGCGATCCACCGATGAGCCACAGCGGTGCGTTCCTGTACGACGCCCCCGGGCCGCGTGCCCGGCGGCGGATCCTGCTCGGCTCGGTGGTCAGCGCCCTGGTGCTGGCCGGTGTGTTCGCGCTCGCGCTGGTGCAGTTCGGCCGGACCGGACAGCTGGACGCCGACCGGTGGACGCCGTTCCTCGACTGGCCGATCTGGTCCTACCTGCTGGTCGGGCTGCGCGGTACCGCGCTGGCGGCCGCGCTGGTCGCCGTCCTGGCCGGGGCGTTCGGGGTGCTGCTGGCGATCGGCCGGCTGTCGCAGAACCGGCCGCTGCGCTGGCTGTCGACCGGCTACATCGAGGTGGCCCGGACCATCCCGGTGCTGCTGCTGATCTACCTGATGCTGTTCGGGCTGCCGGCCTACGGGATCAACCTGCCGGTGCTCTGGAAGCTCGTCGTGCCCCTGACCATCGCCAACGCCGCGGTGGTCGCCGAGATCGTCCGCGCCGGGGTGCTCGCCCTGCCCCGCGGGCAGCTGGAGGCAGCGCTGAGCCTGGGCATCCGGCGCGGCCAGGCGATGCGCTTCGTCGTCCTGCCCCAGGCGCTGCGGCACGTGACGCCGTCGCTGGTCACCCAGCTGGTGAGCCTGATCAAGGACACCTCGCTGGGCTACGTCGTCGCCTTCACCGAGCTGCTGTACCGGGCCCAGGTGCTCAGCGCCTACAACCGGCTGCTCATCCAGACCTTCCTCGTGGTGGCGCTGATCTACCTGGTGTTCAACGGCGCCCTGTCGTACCTGGCCGCACGGCTGCGCACCCGGGTCCGCCGCCAGGTGGCGCCGCCGTCCGCGCCCGCCGAGCAGGCCGCCGACCGTGAACTGGAGACCCCCGTTGTCCGCTGAACTGGCCGTGGTCCGCCGCTCGGGCCTGGTGGAGAGCCGGCACCTCGGCTCGCTGCTCGCCCTGGACGCCGACGGCTCCGTGGCGCTGTCGTTGGGTGACCCCGACGCCACGATCCTGCCGCGCTCGACCACCAAGCCGCTGCAGGCGCTGGCCTGCCTGACCGCCGGCGCGCCGCTGACCGGTCCGGAGCTGGCGATCGCCGCCGGCAGCCACACCGGCGAGAACGCCCACGTCGACGTGGTGCGCCGGCTGCTGGAGCGGGCCGGGCTGGAGGAGTCGGCGCTGCAGTGCCCGGTCGACTGGCCCGAGGACGAGCCGACCCGCGTCGCGCTCATCCGGGCCGGCGCCGAACGCAGTGCGGTGCGGATGAACTGCTCCGGCAAGCACGCCGCGATGCTGCTGGCCTGCGCGGTCAACGGCTGGCCGACGGACTCCTACCTGGACCCGGCGCACCCGTTGCAGCAGCACGTGCGCGCGGTGACCGCGGAGTGGACCGGTGCGCCGGTGCGGCACGACGCGATCGACGGCTGCGGCGCCCCGCTGTTCGGTTCCTCCGTGCGCGGGCTGGCCATTGCGTTCCGTGCGCTGTCGCTGGCCACGGACGGGCCGGCCGCCGAGGTCGCCTCCGCGATGCGGACGCACCCCTTCTTCGTCGGCGGCACCGGGCACCAGAACTCCGCGGTGATGGAGCTCGTGCCGGGCGCGGTCGCCAAGGGCGGCGCCGAGGGCGTGATCGGCGTGGCCGGGCCGGACGGCCAGGCGGTGGCGATGAAGATCGTGGACGGCAACCCGCGGGCGACGACGCTGCTGGCGGTGACCGTGCTGAGCGGACTGGGCGTCGACGTCTCCGCCGCGGCCTCCCTGACCACACTGCCGGTGCTCGGCGGTGGGGTGCCGGTCGGTGCGATCGAGCCGGGTGCCGACGTCCTCGCCTGGCTGGCCGGCCGGTGACCGCGGTCGAGATCTGCATCGACGACGTCGCCGGCGCGACGCTCGCCGAGGAGTGCGGCGCGGACCGGGTCGAGGTGTGCGCGGCGCTGTCGGAGGGCGGGACGACGCCGTCGATCGGGCTGGTGTCCAGGGTCCTCGCCGAGGTGTCGCGGATCGGGGTGCAGGTGCTGATCCGGCCGCGCGCCGGGGACTTCGTCTACTCCCCCGCCGAGGTCGACGTGATGCTCGCCGACATCGCCGCCGTCCGGGCGCTGCCCGCATCGGCGCAGGTCGGGTTCGTGGTCGGGGCCCTGACGGCCGAGGGCGTGATCGACACCGCTGTGCTGTCCCGGCTGATGAAGGCCGCGGGGCGGTGCCCGGTGACGTTCCACCGGGCGTTCGACACGCTGCCCGACCTCCCCGCCGCGCTGCCCACGCTGATCTCCGCCGGGGTGTCCCGGGTGCTGACCTCGGGTGGTGCACCGACGGCTGCGGCAGGGGCTGACGTGCTGCGGTCGTTGGTCGAGCTGGCGGGCGACCGGATCACCGTGCTCGCGGGTGGGTCGGTGCGTGGGTCGAACGTGGCGTCTCTCGTCGCGGAGACCGGGGTGCCGGAGGTGCACCTGCGGGCGGCCTCGCCGGTCGCATCGCCGTCCGTTTCCGCGACGGAGGTCAGCTACGACGCCGTCCCTCGGCTGGCCACCTCCGCCGGCCCGATCCGGGCTGTCGTCGAGGCGCTCGCCTCGTGACGCCCACTCCTGCGGTGCTGGCGATCGACGTCGGCGGCACCTCGATGAAGGGCGCGGTCGTGACGCGCGACGGCCGTCCGGTGGTGGTCGAGCGGTGGCCCACCGACCCGGCGACGGACACCGTCGGCGCCATCGCCGGCCACCTCCGCTCCCTGGCCGCCCTCGCGGGTGAACACGGTCTGGACGTGGTCGGCGCCGGCGTGGTGACTCCCGGGATGCTCGACGAGGCGGCCGGGACGGTCGTCTACGCGTCGAACCTGGACTGGCGGGACGTGCCGCTGCGGGCGCTGCTGGCCGAGGCGACCGGGCTGCCGGTGGTGACCGGCCACGACGTGCGGACGGCGGGGCTGGCCGAGCAGTTGCTCGGCGCGGCGCGCGGCGTCGAGGACTTCGTGCTGGTGACCATCGGCACCGGCGTGGCCGCAGCGCTGGTGACCGGCGGCCGATCGGTGACCGGGGACGGCGGGGCGGCCGGCGAGCTCGGCCACATCCCGATGGTCCCCGGCGGCGAGGCGTGCACGTGCGGGCAGAAGGGGTGCCTGGAGGTGTACGCGTCGGGTGCCGGACTGGCTCGGCGCTACACCGCTCTCTCCGGTGTCTCGCTGCCGGCGGAGGACGTCGTCGCCCGGCTGGGTCGCGACGCCGACGCCGACCAGGTGTGGGCCGAGGCGATGCAGGTGCTGGCGCAGGGGCTGGTGACGGCGACGCTGCTGCTGGACCCGACGACGATCGTGCTCGGCGGCGGCTTCACCGCAGCGGGCGACGCCCTGCTGGACCCGCTCCGCTCCGGCCTGGCCGCCGGACTGGCCTGGCGCTCCGCCCCACCGGTGAAGTTGGCCGAACTCGGCAGCGAGGCCGGCTGGATCGGCGCCGCCGCCCTGGCGTTCCGCTCCGCCGGCCACGCCGACGCCCTCGAGACCTGGACCCCCCACGCCGTCCTCGGCGCCCCCATCCCCTGAGGGGCCAAAGCCGCGACTTCGGCCCCTCAGTGGATGGCCGCCTACTCGCAGCCGACGCCGTCCTTGTTGCGGTCGAACTTCTGCTGCCATCCCGGGTCGCCTGGGTAGATCGGGGCCGCTCCGGCCGCCCGGACGGCATCGCAGTTCGCATAAGACACGCCCGGAGCCGGAGCCGGAGCCGGAGCCGGAGCCGGAGCCGGAGCAGGCGCGGGGGCGGGAGCAGGCGCCGGGACAACGACGACCGGCGCGGGCGCGGGCGCGGGCTTGGGAGCCGGCGACGGAGCCGGGGCCGGGGCGGCCGTGGTCGGTGCAGCTGGTGCGGGCACGTTCACGACCACGCCAGCGGGCAACGGTTCGTCCGGGCAGGTGCTCAGCACCGTGGCGACTGCGTTGCGCTCCGCCTGGGTCATCCAGAGTCCATAGGTCGCCTTCACGGCGACCTGGCGGGCGACGTAGGCGCAGCGGTGGCCCTTGTTCGGCGGCAGCCACGTTGCCGCGTCACCGTCGCCCTTCTGCATGTTCAGCGGCCCGTCCACGGCCAACAGGTTGAGCGGGTCATTGCCGAAGGCGGTGCGCCGGGCAGCGTCCCAGCCCTGCGCGCCGGTCTGCCAGCTGTTCGACAACGCGACGACGTGGTCGATCTGGACGTCGCTGCTGGTGTCCTGTCCGCGCTGGAAGCCGATCGTGCGCCCCGAGTAGGGGTCAGCGAGTGAACCGGTGAGCACGACGCAGTCGCGGGTGCCGGCCTTGAAGGTCTCGCCGGAGAGATCGCGGGCGAGCATGTCGTTGCGGGTGTCGCAGCCGTTGCGGTCGGTGTCGACCCAGCCGGAGCCGAAGAGGTCGCGGTCGTACCCGGTCTTCGGGGCGCGCCCCTGCACCGGCACCGCGGCCAGCGCGGCGAGGGCGGTGGTCGGCTGCGCGGAGACGATGGCGGCGTCGGCGCTCGTGTCGGTGAGCAGGCCGGTGGCGGTGGAGCCGGCCGTCGCGGCGGCCGCTGCCTCCTCGGTCTCGGCGCGGACGAGCGCTGCCTCAGCGGCAGCGACGGCGGCCTCATCGAGGGCAGCGCTGGTGGTCGGGGCGGGGCGCGACGTCGCGGCGACCGGCTCGGTCTCCGGCATGGTGGCGCCTCCGACCATCAGCGCGACGAGGCCGGCGGCGGCCACACCACCGGCGACCGCACGTGAGGCGATCAGCGCCCACCGCGCCCGGCCGACGACCAGTGCACCGATCCCGACGACGAGGACGGCGAGGCCGGCCATCATGACTGCGCCGGAGAAGCCGCCGCTGGCGGCGCCGGCGAGCATGAACAGCACGACGCCCGCGGCGACGAGCGCGCGGACGACGGTCACCCGACTGATGTGCCGTTCCTCTGCCGGGGCGCAGGCGAAGACGTCGAGCACCCCGGCCGGGTCAACGGCGTCGAACGGGAACTGGACGTCCTTGCGCCGGACCACGGCACCGGGCACTGCGGCCGCCCTCTCGCGCATGTCCGCGCCGACGGCGGTGAGCTGTAGCGCGTCCATGTCGAGAGTGACGGCGTGGCCCGACCGCGGTCGGTACACCAGGCGGAGGGATCGCGCCGGGCCCCAACCACCGGGCTCGGTGACGGTGAACCCGAGGTCGATGGCCCGCTGGACCACCGGGCGGGCGGGAGTGCCTGGGTTCTTCGACTCCCATCGCTGCAACAACTGCTCGACGGCTGACTCGGACTCTGATGACATGCGCTGACCCCCGTGAGCGTGTGACGTGGGGCCATCCTGGGTGCGCGCAGCCACCCCTCCCGAATGGACAGGCCGGAATGGCCTCCCCAGCCCCATTCACCCCAGTGCTTCCGCCCTGACGTGCAGGGATGGCCCCCCTGAGGCCTCGCGTTGCCGCTGTCCCCTCCGGTCGGCGGGGCATGAGGCGATGACTTCCCGCCTCGTGTGCGGTCCAGCTCTCTGTCCGGCGTTGCGTGCCGGGCGGAGAGGACCGACATGGACGAGACGACGAGGAACATCACCCGGGTCGCCGCGACGACCGTGGTGGTGACGGACCTCGAGCGGGCGCTCAACTTCTACGTGGACGACCTCGGGCTGGAAGTCGTGCGCGACGCGGAGCTGGGCCCGGGGATGCGCTGGGTCGAGGTGGCGCCGGCCGGCGGTGGGACGACGATCGCCCTCCTCGCGGCAGGCAGCGGCTTCCCGCCGGGCATTCGGCTGGGCACGCCCGACGCGGACGCAGCTCACGTACAGCTGCGCAAGCGGGGCGTGGACATCGACGAGCACGTGCTGCGGATGGGCGACGTGGCCCCGCCGATGTTCACCGTCCGAGACCCGGACGGGAACGTCCTCGTGTTGGTGGAAGGTGCGTGATGGCCGCCATCGACGAGCGGTTCACGGCCCGGTTGCTGAAGAGCCCGGCGGACGGCGGGTGGACCTACCTGGTGTGGCCGGACTCGGTTGCGTTCTTCGGCACGCGGGGCCTGGTGAAGGTCAGCGGGACGATCGACGGTCACCCGTTCCGGAGCTCGTTCATGGCGCTCGGCGACCTCCGACACAAGCTGCCGGTGGGAGCCGCGCTCCGCGCTGCGATCGGCAAGCAGGCCGGCCAGACCGTCGAGGTCCACCTGACGGAGCGGATCACCACCGCCCACCCCGTGGGGTCCCGCACCCGAGCGACGACCGGCTGATCAGGAGCTCCGATGCGCCCGCCGCTCAGCGGTCGGGGACCTGGAAGGTGCAGCGGGCCCGAGGCGGCGGCGAGCTTCCGGTCGAGGGTCCACAGCGGCGCATCGAGCTCTTCGGCGAGCGCGACGGAGGCGGCGTCCTAGGAGGTGGCGGCGCCGTGCAGTGCCCAGACCCGCTCGCCCCAGTGGCTCGAACTGCCCTCCGCCTTCCTCCCCACCTCATCCCTCACCCGAGGAGTCAGGGTCTGGACTTCGTTCCTCTGGATGGCGGGCTCACCCGCTGGAAGGGGGCGGGGGCCGGTACGCCTCGGCGCGGTGAGCGACCCGGACGACGAGCACTGTCCCCGCTCCCTCGTCGACCTCGATGAGCACGCGGTAATCGCCACGGCGGGCGCTGCGCAGCCCTTCGAACTCGCCGGTCAGCGGCTTGCTGAGCCTCAGCGGGTTCTCGGGCAGCACGGCGGTGAGGAACTCGACCACGGCGGGGGCGACCCGGGCGGGCAGTCGGCTCAGCTGGCGGTGTGCCACCGAGGAGACGCGGACCTCGTACGGCGGGTTCACTCGGGGAGCCGGAACTCCGCCCTGAGATCATGCGCAGTGACGGTCCCGCCCTCGGCGAGCTCCCGTCGTGCCGCCGCCACGTCCTCGCGAACGCCTTGCTGCGACAGCCAGAAGATCGTCTCGTGCAACGAGTCCAGGTCGGACTTGGCCATCAATACGGCCGCCTCGCGGCCGTGCCGCGTGATCGTCACGATGTCGTGCGTCGTCTCCGCCGCCTCGACCAGCGCGGACAGCTTGTCCTTGGCCTCGCTCAACGGCACCGTCGTCATGTCCGAAGTCTAGCCAGACTTCTGGCCTCACTGGCCTTTCGACTGGATCGGGGCGGGTCGCCGCGATGACGTCCTGCTCTCAGCAGCGCCTGGGATGCACGAAGTGCCGAGGCAGTGAGCTCCGGGCGGCGGTCGACAAGCAGGCCGGCGACACCCTCGAGGTGGAGCTGACCGAGCGGATGGTCACCCCGACCCGTCGGCTCCCGCACCTGCAGACGAACGGCTGATCAGGGGGCACCCGACGGTCAGCGGTCCGGCACGCGAAAGGTACAGCGCGGACCGGAGGCGGCGGCGAGCTTGCGGTCGAGAGTCCACAGCGGCGCATCGAGCTCTTCGGCGAGCGCGACGAAGGCGGCGTCGTAGGAGGTGACGGCGCCGTGCAGTGCCCAGACCCGCTCGGCCAGTGGCTCGAACGGGAAGCTGGCCAGGGGGACGCGGACCAGATCGGCGTGCGCCATCGCCCCGGCCTCACGACCCAGCCGCCCGGTGATGACGGCACGACGGAGCACGTTGGACACCTCGACGTACAGGTGGGCCGGCGCGGCGAGTTCCTGCCCGCGCAGGCCGGTCCGCGCCCAGGAGCCATCCGATCCGCTGTCGACCAGGGCCGCGACGACGACCGAGGAGTCGACGACGATCGTCACCGGCGGTCGGCCTCCCGCAGGTCGAGGATGACCTCGGCCGACAGTGCCGTACCCGTCTCCTGGACCCGCTGCTGCACGCGGTCCCACAGCTCCTCGGGACTCGGCCGCTTCGCCAACGCCGTCAGCTGAGCCCGGACGTACTCCTGGAGCGACTGACCGGCCCGGGCTGCCCGGGCGGCGAGCTCGTCGCGCGTCTCGTCGGGCACATCGCGGATCGTCATGGACACCGGCACACATGCAGACTAGTTGCCACGCTGGCGAAGTACATCGACATGGACGGAGGCCTCAGTCGAACCACAGCCGCCAGTAAGGGCGCCCGACGAGCGCACCGCTCAGCTGACGCAGGGAGTCGTAGGTGCCCTGACGCACCTCATCGGGACAGAAGGCCGCGATCTCGGCCGCGAGCGGCAGTGCCTGTTCGACGGTCTGCGGCGGGTGGCGGACGAGCAAGGTGAGGGTGGCGAAGTCCAGGCTGGCGAGGACCGCGCCGAACCGGTCCTCCCAGCTGCGCAGCACCGCGGCGACCTGGGCCGGCTCGATCCAGTTGATCGTCCCGAGCCAGCCGATCGCGGCGACGGCGTCGGCCGGTCGGCGGCATCGGACCAGCCCGATGCGCGCTGCACTGCTCCACCCCAGCACCGTGGCAGGCAGCAGACACTGCTCTTCGTTGCGAGGTGGTGCCGCCGCGAGACCGGGAAACTCCGCACCGTACGGAGCCAACGCCCGCTCGATCTCCGGATGCCCGACCAGACCGCCGATGGGCACGAGGCTGTCGGCCCACCCCTGCGCGAGGATCGAGAGGGCGTCCAGTCCGTCGACGGTCTCCATGGTCACCGGCTGGAGCTCCCCGGAGTTCCAGGGCCGCTGACCGGTCCCGGCAAGCGATCGGAGGACGACCGGCCACAGCCCAGTGGCCGGGAACCGGTCCACCAGCAACCGCCACACCACCGCCGCGTCGGACACCGGTTCATCGGTCAGGCACAGCGCCGGCGCGATGACGTCCCCGACCGGCGGATCGACCGCGCCGGCGCGGGCGGGACGACCGGCGGGCAGTCGCAGCCTGCCCAGCGTCAGCGTGCCGACCGGCGGGAGGCCGATGTCGACGATGGTCTCCGGGTCGAGAAGCCCAGGGACGTCGATGACGGCGCCGAACGATCGGCGGCCAGGCTCGGACAGTCTGAAGGAGGACACGCCAGCAGCCTGCCCGGCCGCGGGAGGTCAGGCCGGCGTTGTCCACAGGCGCCGAGCGCCCGTCCAGCAGCTCTCCTTGCGGCCGAGGAGATCGTCTCTGTGGGTGAGACGGCTGCCCTCGGCTCGGCACGCTCGATCTCCCGCCGTGGTGAGGCTGTGCCGGTGACGGTCGTCATCGGGAGCTGAGAACGACGTCCGGGTCGCTCAACGAGCAGCTGATCGGTCGACGACTCAGATCGCGACGACGGTGACCCGACGCTCGGAGTGCTGGACGAGAGCACCGAGGTCGTCCGGGTCGCTGGTCAGGATGACCGGATCAGGTCGCTCCGCTGCGTAGGCGGCGACGATGGCGTCGGTCGCGCTGATCGTGCCTGCGCGCCCGGTCGCGGTGCGCAGTACAGCCGCCGACCGCGCAGTCAGCTCATCCGTCGGACGGACCTGGCAGGCGCGAAGCAGCCGATCGGCATGGAAGTCGCGCCGCGGGTCGCCGGTCAGGGCTTCGGTGAGCACCGGCGCCGGGACCTCTGCCGGCCACATCCCCCGTTCCCGGAGTGCGATCAGCCGCGCACGCTGCCCGGCCAGGCCGCTGACACCGCCGGCGTCCAAGACCAGCGTCACGCCGACCGGGCCGGACCCGAACGGGCCTTCGGCCGGCTGACGACCAGCGCATCAGCCCAGGCTCCGGCTGCGGCCAGCTCATCCTCTGGGAGCGGGCCGTGTGTCCGTTCCAGATCCGCAAGGTAGGCATCGAGCGCCGCCACCTTGGCGCGACGGTCCAGCTCCTCGGTCAGCGCCGCCGCCGTGATCGCGGAGATGTTCAGATCAGCAGCGCGCGCCCGGTCGAGCACCTCATCCGGGACGGTGATGTTCACGCGAGCCATGCGCATAGGATACGCATGACCGAGGTCGCCGGTGGGGAGGTCGCTCACGGCCGCATCAGGCGCGCATCGCGTGTCTCACCGGCGTCCAGCCCTCGATGCCGGCCCCACTCGAGCCCGCAGGCGCGGCAGGCGAGGGCCGGCACGTCGGGCCCGACCAGGCAGCCGCCCAGCGCGACCAGGCCACGATCAGCCAGCAGCGTGCCCTCGGCATCAGGCAGCCCCCAGATCAACGGGAGGGAGTCCTCCCGGCCGCACGACGGACACAGCTGCCCGACCTGAACACCGACCGATTCGCTCAACGCACCGTCCTCCTACTCGCGATCGCGCAGGCGGCGACCTGGTGGAGTGGAGCAGCAGCCACCGACAGAACCCGCCTCGACGCCGGAGGGCGCACCGGTGTCGCGGCCGCGGTGGAGACGGGATGGAGCTGCTGCCATGCTGCCGGGATGGCCCCGACGGCAGTCGAGTTCAGCGAGGTCACCGGCTTGGTCGATGCGCTCGCCTGGCCCGTGGTCGTGTTGATCCTCGTACTGGTCTTCCGCCGCTCGCTGATCGGTCTGTTGAACCGCGACAAGGTCAAGGCGACGCTCCCCGGCGGGGTCAGCCTCGTCGCACGCGACCCCAGCGCAGCGACCGACGCCGTCGTGGACGCCTCGGCGAGCAAGGGCATGCACATCGACAAGGCACTGGCACGACGCGAGGTCGAGGCGGCGACCGAGGACCTGGTCGGGCTCCGCCGAAGCCCGAGACTGCTCTGGGTCGACGACCACCCGAGCGACAACCGCCACGAGATCGCTGCGTTCGAAGCCCTCGGGCTCACCGTCGACCTCGCGACCTCCACGACCGACGCCGTCACCCGGCTGGCACTGCAGGGCCCGTTCGACGCGGTCATCTCCAACCTGGGGCGCTCACCCGATCCCCGGGCCGGGTACACACTGCTGGACTCGCTCCGTCAGGCCGGCGACGTCACCCCGTACGCCATCTACGCGGGCTCGACGGAGCCCGACGACTTCGACGACGCGGTCCGCCATGGCGCCGTCGGCAGCGCGAGCGACCCCACCGAACTGATCCGGCTCGTCCGGCGCTGCATCCGCAACACCGCCGCCCGTGACGCCACCCCCCGGCGCGTGGCCGAACAGCCACCCGAACCGTCCAGCTGACCGACGGCGGAGAACCCGCTGAGGGCCCAAAGTCGCGACTTCGGCCCTCAGCAGGCGTCAGGCCCAGCGGGGAGTCGCAGCAAGTCCGGCGACAGTCGGGTGATTGTGACGACACCGTCCGGTTTCAGCTCAAGACGGACGGTCTGCTCTCGATATCACAGGGATGCCGAGATCTTGCTCGGCGCTGTGACCGTAGGAGCTCCGATGTCCCACCCGTACCAACCCGCGCCCACGCAGGGCCCGCCGGCCGGTCAGCCCCCGTACGACATGCCGCCCGTCGGCTACGCCCCGCAGGGTGGGCAGCAGCCCGACCCCCGCAAGGGCTCGGGACTCGCGATCGCGGCCCTCGTGCTGGGGATCATCGCCCTCCTGCTCTGCTGGGTGCCCATCATCAACAACTTCGCTGCGGTCCTCGCCGTGGTCGGTCTCGCGCTGGGCATCCCGGCGCTCATCTCCGCGCGCCGCGGCAAGCGCACCGGCTCCGGCCTCGCGGTCGCCGGCGTGGTGCTGTCCGTCGTCGCGCTGGTGGGTGTCTTCGCGACGCAGGCGTTCTACGGCGAGGTCATCGACGACGTGACTGAGGAGATCAACAACTCCGCGGTGGACCCGACCGTGGAGACCGACTCGTCGGCGGTTGACTCGGAGGCCTCTGCCGACGCCGCGACGGACGTCGCCGCAGCGCCGTCCGTCCTGCCCGTCGGTCAGTCGGGCGAGCTGAGCGAGTACACGGTCACGGTCGATTCGGTCACGCCGAACGGCAACGACGTCGTGGCCAACGAGAACCAGTTCAACGAGGCGCCGACCGGGCAGTACGTCCTCGTCGGCCTCACCGTGACCTACAACGGAGCCGATGAGGGCGACCCGTGGCTCGACCTCACCACCGAGTTCGTCGGCACCGATGCGCGGAAGTACGACACCAGCAGCTGCTTCGCGGTGATCCCCAACGAGGCGACCGAGGTGCCCACGCTCCTCTCCGCCGGCACGGCGTCCTACCAGGTGTGCATGGACGTGCCGCCGACCGCCATCGAGGGTGGCCAGGTCGAGGTCTCGGAGAGCTTCTCATTCGAGGACGACTCCCTGGTCTGGGCCATCCAGTAGTCCAGCCGGTCGAGCGGCCCGTGTCCCCCTGGGACACGGGCCGCTGCTCGTCCCCGACCTAGGCCCAGCGGGGGTCGGCGGGGAGCCTCGGGTTGAGCAGGTGGGCGACCAGCGCCGTCCAGCCGGTCTGGTGGGTGGCGCCCAGACCCTCGCCGGTGTCGCCGTCGAAGAACTCGCTGAACGTCGGGTGCTCACGCCACAGCGGTGAGTCGCTGGACTCGATCCGGTCGCCGTCGGCCGGGCGCTTGCCGTCCACCGGGCGGAACAGCCGGGTGAGGCTGTTGTCGATCAGGTCCGCGGCCTCCACCAGCGTGCACTGCGTGCCCGACCCGGTGGGGATCTCGATGGTGAACGAGTCGCCGTAGTGCCGGCCGAGGGTGCGCAGCTTGTCGGCCAGCAGCACGTTGACCGGGAACCACACCGGCCCGCGCCAGTTCGAGTTCCCGCCGAACAGCCCGGTGCGCGACTCCCCCGGCTCGTACTCGATCGACACGTCACGACCACCGACGTTGGCGAACACCTGCCCCGTCGACTTCGACAGCGACCGGATGCCGAACGGGGAGAGGAACTCCTCGGTGTCGAACATCCGCTGCAGGATCCGCTGCAGCCGCTCCTTGCCCACGAGCGAGAGCAGCAGCCTGCGGCCCTCCGGCGCCCGCCGGCTGCGCAGCGGGCCCATCAGCTCCGGCCGGCGCTTCTGCAGCCAGCGCACCCGCTCGGCGACGTCCGGCAACCGCTCGGCGACCCAGGCCGGGATCTCGGTGGCGCCCAGGATCGGCAGCAGGCCGACCATCGAGCGCACCCGCAGCGACTCCGTCGTCCCGTCCGGTGCGACCAGTACGTCGTAGAAGAAGCCGTCGTCCTCGTGCCACAGCGACACCTCGTGCGAGCCGAAGGCGTTCATCGCCTCGGAGATGGCGAGGAAGTGCTCGAAGAACTTGGTGACGACGCCGTCCCACGCCCGGTCGAACTGCGACAGCTCGAGGGCGATCTTGAGCATCTGCTGGCAGTAGAACGCCATCCAGCTGGTCGCGTCCGACTGCTCCAGCCGGTAACCGGGAGGCAGCGGTGCGGACCGGTCGAACAGCGCGATGTTGTCCATCCCGAGGAACCCGCCCTCGAAGACGTTCGACCCGTCGGCGTCCTTGCGGTTGACCCACCAAGAGAAGTTCATCAGCAGCTTGGTGAACACCCGGATGAGGAACTGCTGGTCGCGGTAGCCGTCGAGCCGGTAGACGTGCCAGGCCGCCCAGGCGTGCACCGGCGGGTTGACGTCACCGAACGCCCACTCGTAGGCCGGGAGCTGACCGTTGGGGTGCATCGCCCACTCGCGGCACATGAGCACGAGTTGTTCCTTGGCGAAGTCGGGGTCGACGTGCGCCAGCGGCAGGGTGTGGAAGGCGGTGTCCCACGCGGCGAACCACGGGTACTCCCACTCGTCGGGCATGGAGATCACGTCGGCGAGCGCGACGTGCCGCCAGCTGGTGTTGCGCTGTCCCTTGGCCCGGCGTTCCGCCGGTGCGGGGACGTCGGGGTCGCCGTCCAGCCAGCGGGCGACGTCGAAGCGGTACAGCTGCTTGGTCCAGAGCAGGCCGGCGTAGGCGCGACGGGCCACGTGCCGGTCGTCGTCGGAGAGCCCCGGGTGGATGACGCCGGCGTAGAACTCGTCGGCCTCGGCCCTCCGGAGGCTGAGCACCTCGTCGAACTGCGCACCGAACATCTGCTGCTCGGGCTCGGCCTGGGTCAGCCGGAGCTTCACGCTGACGGTCTCACCGGGCTCGACGGCGTCCCACTGGTACCAGAACGCGGCCTTCGTGCCCGTCCGGTCGGGGTTCACCGCGGACTTGTCCTCGTGGACGACGCGGCGGTCGATGCCGTCCTTGGTGTACTCGCTGGCGTTGCTCTCGGCGCCGAACAGGGCGACGGCGTTCGTCTCGTTGTCGCAGGTCAGGACGTCGGGGCTGCCATCAGCGGCGAGCACCCAGCGACCGAGGTAGCCGTGCTCGGCGACGACCGCCGCGACCTCCTCGTCCTGCGCGGTGAGCGTGGGCTTGCGGTCGTCGAGGCCCCAGGACCAGGTGTTGCGGAACCAGACCTGCGGGAGCAGGTGCAGCGGTGCCGCCTCGGGTCCGTGGTTGGTGGCGGTGACGGTGATGCAGACGTCGTCCGGGCCGGCCTTGGCGTACGTCACCTGGACGTCGAAGAAGCGGTCCTCGTCGAGCACGCCGGTGCCGGCGAGCTCGTACTCCCGCTCCAGCCGGGTGCGCTTGGCGCTCTCCTCACGCAGCTGCGCGTACGGGAACTCGGCCTGCGGGTAGCGGTAGAGCCACTGCATCCAGGAGTGCGTGGGCGTGCCGTCGGTGGGCCACCAGTGCTCCTTGGCGTCCTCGCCGTGGTTGCCCTCGCCGTTGGTCAGGCCGAACAGCCGCTCCTTGAGGACCGGGTCCTTGCCGTTCCACATCGCCACGGAGAAGTTGAGGAAGCCGTAGCGGTCGCAGATGCCACCCAGGCCGTCCTCGCCCCAGCGGTAGGTGCGGGCGACGGCGTGGTCGAAGGTGAAGGACGCCCAGGCGTCGCCGTCGGCGGAGTAGTCCTCGCGGACGGTCCCCCACTGCCGGCCGGCCAGGTACGGCCCCCACATCCGCCAGGGAGCAGCCATGTCGGCCGACTCGGCCAGGCGCGCGTGCTCGGCGCTGCAGGGTCGGTCAGTGTCTCGGGGAGCGGGCGCCGGGTCCGGGTCTCGGAGCGGGGCGCCGGGATCTGCGGCAGACACGACCTCCACAGTGCCACGACGAGGTTGCGCGCTCGTGTCGCGCGCGGCCGGGCGAGACCAGGCTCACCGCCGGACGCCCCGCACGTCGCTCCTGTCCCTGCCTGCGGACGACGCGAGCACGGCAGCGGCGTCCGACCGGACGCCGCTGCCGGGAGCCGGCTCAGTGGCGGCCGGTGCCGCCCTTGCCTCCGCTGCGCTTGGCCTGGAAGTCGGCGAACGCCTTCTTGAGCTTCGCCTGGTTCTGCGGCTTGCGGGCCTCCTGGATGACCTTGGACGCGACGCCCGAGATCAGGAGCTTGCGGATCATGCCTGCCATGGTGGGTCTCCTCTGTCGATGTGGCCGATGCCGGCCGGGCCTGTCGAGGGTGCCCCAGGACGTCGGAGTCCACGCCCGGCAGGCCCCCATAGGTGCCGGCCGGCTCTCCGATCCGGGCGCGGTGGTGCGATCACCGGCCAGGGGCGTCGGACCCGTTCCGTGGTGCCCAGCGACCGCAGCGGGCACCGCGCCGAGGTCCTAGCGTCGGCCGGGGGACGGCGGCGGTCGGCGTCCACGGACAGGACGGAGCGGCGCATGCGCGCAGTGCAGTACCGGACGATCGGTGGCAGCCCCGAGGTGGTCGAGATCCCGACCCCCGAGCCGGGCCCCGGCCAGGTGCGGCTGCGGGTGACCGCCGCGGGGCTCTGCCACTCCGACTCCTTCGTCATGAGCCTGCCCGCCGAGCAGTACACCTACGGCCTGCCGCTCACCCTCGGGCACGAAGGGGCCGGCGTCGTCGACGCGCTCGGCGACGGGGTCACCGGGGTGGAGCTCGGCGAGTCGATGGCGGTCTACGGCCCGTGGGGCTGCGGGCAGTGCCACGCCTGCGCCCGCGGCGCGGAGAACTACTGCACCCGGGCAGCGGCGCTGGGCATCGCACCGCCCGGTCTGGGTGCTCCCGGCGCGCTGGCCGAGTACCTGATCGTGGACGACGTCCGGCACCTGGTTCCGCTGGGCGACCTGGACCCGGTGGCGTCGGTCTCGCTGACCGACGCGGGCCTCACGCCGTACCACGCGATCGTGTCCAGCCTCGCCGCGCTGCCGGCCGGGAGCACTGCGGTGGTGATCGGCGCCGGCGGGCTGGGGCACGTGGCCATCCAGATCCTGCGGGCGATCACCGGCGCGACCGTGATCGCCCTGGACGTCAACGAGGAGAAGCTGACGCTGGCCCGGCAGGTGGGCGCCCACCACGCGATCCCCTCCGACGCCAAGGCCGTCGGCGCGATCCGCTCGATGACCGGCGGGGTGGGTGCCCAGGCGGTGTTCGACATCGTCGGCGCGCCGGCCACGCTGGAGATCGCCCGGCAGACGGTGGCCATCGACGGCGTCGTGCAGATCGTCGGGATCGGCGGCGGCCTGCTGCCCACCGGCTTCTTCTCCACGCCGTTCGGCGCCTCGGTCCGGGCGCCGTACTGGGGCACCCGGACGGAGCTGATGGAGGTGCTCGACCTCGCCCGCAGCGGGGCTGTCCACGTCGAGGTGGAGCGGTACTCGATGGACCAGGCGCCGGAGGCCTACCGGAAGCTGCACGACGGCACGCTCCGCGGTCGCGCCGTCGTCGTCCCCGGGGACTGACGCAGGGTCCACCACGTCCCTCCGCTCCGTGCACGCCGTCGGACTGGACGGTCGCGCACCGCCCTCGTGGGCTTGGCGGCGGAGGTCCATGCCACCACCCTGTGCAGATGGCGGGGGCCCGGGACCGGACGCGCGGTGCTGCCGGCCCGAGCCCGCCGGGGACCGTCGTCCGCTGGGCCGTGCTGGGCTGGGCCGGCCTGGTCGCGTCCACGGCTGCCTCGGCGCCGCTGACCTGGCGCGAGTGGCCGACGACCACCGTGCTGACCGTGCTCGTCGCCGTTGCCCTGACCGTCACCGGGCAGTTCCTCCTGGACCGGCCCCGGGCCCGCCGGACCGGCGCCCCCCTGGTGGCGGTCGGTGCGCTCTGGCCGACCAGCGTCTGGGGAGTGGTCGACCACGGTCCTGGGCCGTTCCTCAGCTGGACGCTGAGCGGGGTGGCCTGGGCGCTGCTGGGGATCGCGATGCTGAGCTATCCCTCGGACCTGCCCTGGACCCGAGGGGTGCGCGTCTACATCGCCGTCCTGGTGACCGTCCTCGTCCCGGTCAACGTGGCCCAGGCCCTCGTGTCCGAGCCGGAGTGGAACGGGTTCGCCGCCGGTGCCTGGTGGCCGACCCTCCTGTCCTCCCCCGCCTGGCACTGGACGACGATCGCCGTCTACTCGACCGGCTGCCTCGCACTGGCTGCCGGCGCGATCAGCCTCTTCCTCCAGCGGATGCGGGCCGCCTCCGGCATCGACCGGGCGGCGCTGCTCCCCGCGCTGCTCGGGGTGAGCACCGGCGCGATCGTCGGCGCCGTGACGACCAGCGGGCAGGTCCTGGTGGCGTCACGACAGGCGTGGGCGGCCATGGTCGCCATCCAGAGCGTCGCGCTGCTCGCGCTGCCGATCAGCGTGGCCCTGACCGCGCTGCGCACCCGGCTGGCCAACGCCGACGTGGTCAACACGGTGGGTCAGCTGGTCCGGCCGGCGACGCCGGATGCGGTGCAGCACGCCGTCCGCACCCTGCTGCACGACCCGTCCGCGACCGTGCTCTTCTGGTCGCCGGAGCGGTCCGGCTACATCGACGGCGACGGCCTGCCGGCCGGATCGGCGACGGATCACCACCGGATGAACGTGGAGGTTCGTGCCGCATCCGGTGACCGGCTGGCCCTGGTGGCGCTGGACCCGCGGCTGGGGCACCACTCGGGCCTGGTGGACTGGACGGTGACCTCGATCGGGCTCGCCCTGGAGAACGCCTGGTTGCAGGCCCAGCTCCGGGCCCAACTGGGCGAGGTCCGAGCATCGCGCACCCGCATCCTGGACGCCCAGCTGAGCGAGCGGCGGCGCCTGGGCCGCAACCTGCACGACGGGGCCCAGCAGAACCTGCTGGCACTGTCGATGCGGCTGGAGGCGGCGCGCACCCGCACCGCGGACCAGACGACGCAACGCGAGCTGACCGAGATCAAGGACCAGCTGCGCACGGCGCTGGCCGACATCCGTGACCTGGCCCGCGGTCTGCACCCAGCCGTGCTCACCCAGGCCGGGCTGGGCGCCGCGGTCGCCGAGATGGTGGGGCGCAGGCCGGTGCCCGTGCTGGTCGACCTGCCTGCCCAACGCCTGGACGAGCTGGTCGAGTCGGCCGCCTACTTCGTCATCTCCGAGGCCATCGCCAACGCCGACAAGCACGCGGGCGCAGGGACCGTGTCGATCTGGGGCAAGGTGGTCGACGGCGACTTCGTCCTGCGCATCAGCGACGACGGCCAGGGCGGGGCCGACGTGGACGGCGCCGGTCTGCGCGGGCTGGCCGACCGGGTGAGCGCGCTCGGGGGGAGCCTCGTCGTCGTCAGCCCGCCGGACGGGGGCACGCGGGTCGACGTCCGGCTCCCCTCACCGTGACGACGTCCGTGCTCACGGTCCCGCTGCCGTCACCGCGTGACCGCGCAACCAGGTGAGCACGGCCCGCACCCTCCGGTTGTCCCCGCCCTCGGCGGAGATGCCGAGCTTGTCGAAGATGCTCGCCGTGTGCGCCTCGATGGTGCGCTCACTGAGGTGCAGGGTGCCGGCGATGCTCCGGTTGGACCGGCCTTCGGCCATCGACCTGAGGACGTCCCGCTCGCGGGCACTGAGCCGGTCGAGCTCACCGGTGGCGCGTTGCTGGGAGATGAGGTCCGCGACGACGTCCTGATCGAGCACGAGACCCCCGGTGGTCAGCCGGGTCAGTGCGTCGAGCAGGGTGCCGAGGTCGTCGACCTTGTCCTTCGACAGCAGTCCTCGCCCGCGGGTGCCACTGGCGAGCAGGCGGGTGGCGTAGGACGGCTGCACGTGCGCGGACAGCAGCAGCACGGGCAGGTCGGGCCACACCAGGTGCAGTTGCTCCGCGGCGACGAGCCCCTCGTCGGTGTGGGTGGGTGGCATCCAGACGTCGATGACGACGACGTCGGGCAGCTCCGGCGTGGCCTGCAGCTCGGCGAGGAGCTGGACGCCGTCTGCCGCGAGGACCACGACCTCGTGGCCGGCGCTCCGCAGCAGCACGGCGAGGCCCTGCCGGAAGAAGGGGCTGTCGTCCGCGATGGCCACCCGCACCGGGGCATCCTCGCGGACCGGCGGGGACGTGCACCACCGTGCCAGCACGGGTGCTCACCGCGCGCGTCCCGCAGGGACTGCACGGGCTGGCCCGGATCCGTCCCGGGGCGGTTCCGGGGACCGTTGGCGAACCGGATCCCGGGTCACAGGGCAGCGGGAACGGCATCCGTCACGGGGGTGCGCCATGGACGACTCAGGCAGCAGTGGGGGCGGCGGCTTCGTCGTCCTGCTCATGGTGTTCGTGCTGCTGGCGCTCTACTTCACTCCCACGATCATCGCGTTCGCCCGGGGCATCGGTGATCGGGGGACGGTGCTGGTGCTCAACCTGTTCCTCGGCTGGACGTTCGTCGGGTGGGTCGTCTCGCTGGCGATGGCGGCCCGGAGCCGACCGGAGCCGGTCGTCCTCGTGGCGCAGCCGATGGTCGGCCAAGCAGGACCCCAGCCGGGCTGGTACCGCGATCCCTCGGACCCGTCGGCCGAGCGCTGGTGGGACGGGGCGGGGTGGAGCGAGACCCGGCGAGCGGTGTCCTGAGCCCAGGGAAACAGACTCTCGGTGCGCCGCGGGGCCGGCCCGGTGCTCAGCGGGCGATGGAGAACGCGCCGAGCAGGGCACTGGTGGCGATCGCGGTGACCGCCGTGTTCCGCTCGGCGTGCGGTGTCGCGCCCAGTGCGGCGAGCAGCCCGGCGCCGCCACCGAAGGCGTAGAAGACGGCGAGGATGCGCGCCGCCATCCGGGGCGTGGCCACCTCGGGTGCGCCGGACCGGACCTGCCGCACGTGGTCGACCCCTCCGCTCGGACCTGCTCCGGAGCGGGCAGCTGCCTCACCCACGGTAGGCCGCTTCCAGGAGGGCCTGGTCCGTGAGCCCGGCGAGCAGCTCGGGCAGCGGGACCGGCCGGCCGTAGCGCCAGCCCTGCGCGAACGTGCACCCCATCGCGCGCACCGCGGCCTCCTGCTCGGCGGTCTCCACCCCCTCGGCGACGACGTCCAGGCCCAGGCCGCGGCACATCGCCACCAGGCTCTGCAGCATCTGAGCCCGGCGCGGGGAGGAGGCGACGGTCGCGATGAACGAACGGTCGAGCTTGAGGACGTCGGCCGGCAGCGTGTCCAGCCGGCTGAGCGAGGAGTAGCCGGTGCCGAAGTCGTCGATGGACACCACGACCCCGGCGGCGCGCAGGGCGTGCAGCGTGGCGATGGCGGCCGGCGACTCGCCCTCCAGCAGGCTCTCGGTGACCTCGACGACGAGGTGGCCGGCGGGGAAGCCGGTCTCGGCGAGCACGTCCTGCACCCGCTGCGCGCAGTCCGGGTCGTTGAGCTCGCGGCCGGAGACGTTCACGCCCAGGGTGACCTGCACGCCGGCCGGCGTGCGGACACCGGCCAGTGCGGCGCAGGCCGTGTGCAGCACGTGCGCCCCGAGGGCGAGGATCAGCCCGTTCTGCTCGGCGACCGCGACGAACTCCTCCGGTGGGATCGGGCCGTGCTCGGGATGGGTCCAACGGGCCAGCGCCTCGACCCCGACGACGACGCCGTCCGGCAGGGCCACGATCGGCTGGTAGTGCACCGCCACCTCACCTGCGGCCAGCGCGGCCCCCAGGTCGTGGGCGAGCGCCGAGCCGCTGCCGCCCTCGAGCTCGCACCGGCCGCGGCCGGCCGCCTTGGCGTCGTAGAGCGCACGGTCGGCCCGGCGCATCAGCTCGGCGGCGCCCTCGCCGGGGCGGTGCTCGGCGACGCCGCAGGAGATCCCGATGTCCGGGTGCCGGTCGGCGATCCGGCGCACCAGGGTCAGGGCCTCGGCACCGCCGACGCCGGGCAGCAGCAGGGCGAACTCGTCGCCGCCGTGCCGGGCGAAGACGGCCGTCGGCGGCAGCTCCCGGCGCCACACGTCGGCGATCCGGCAGAGCACCCGGTCCCCGGCTTCGTGGCCGGCGGTGTCGTTGATCTGCTTGAAGTGGTCGAGGTCGATCAGGGCGGCCGAGAGCGACTCACCGACGCGGGACGACGCGGTGCGCAGCTCGTGCAGCGCGTCGTCGAAACCGCGGCGGTTGGCCAGCCCGGTGAGCGGGTCCCGGCTGGCGCTCGACGCCCGGATGACCAGGCCGCGGACGACGGTGCCCAGCGCCACGATGATCGCGTCCAGACCCAGGGCGATGGACGCCGGGACGTCGCCCTGGGCGAGCAGCGCGGCGGTCACCGCACTGATCCCGAACGCCATGTGCAGCCAGGCGAGCGGGAGGCTGAAGAAGAAGCACGCGTCGACGGCGACGAAGGCCATGATCGTGGCCGCGGCCATCGCCGTGGCGGCGTCGGGGCTCACCGTCACCGCGACGGCCACCAGCCCGGCGGCCGACGCGACCGGCCAGTGGAACACCCGGCGCGGCCAGTGCGGGCCCCAGCGGAACGCCACGGCGCCGCACGCCAGGACGACGATGGCGAGGCCGAAGATCGCCCAACGCCCCTCGGTGGCGGCGTCCGGACCGAAGACGGCGAGCAACCCGGCCATGCCGGCCGCGACGTAGAAGGTCGCGAGGACGCGCGCCATCATCCGGGGTGTCGCCACCGCAGGCGCCGTCGACCAGCTCACCCCTCAGTGGTCGACCCGGTCGGGCGCGAGGTTGACCGGCCCAACGAGACTGCCCCGTTCCACTCCCCCGCCCGGGTGACCGCCCTCCGGAGAGCAGCCGTTCGTCTCTACTGGCTCAGCCGACCCAGGATCCGGCCTGTTCGGGCGCGGCGGCGCCACCCAGTGCCTGCGCACTGTTGTCATCGCCGGGTGAAGCTGAGCACCTGGAACTGCTGCGGGAAGTTCGACGAGAACCTGCAGCACCTCTTCACCCTGGACGTCGACGTGGCCGTCGTCTGCGAGGCCCGCACACCCGCGACCTGGCCGACCGCCCCCGACGGCCGGGCGCTGACCGGCTTGCGGCAGCGCGTCTGGTCGGAGAGCCCGAGGGAACTGGTCATCGTGGCCCGGGAGCCGTGGTCGATCGAGCTCCATGAAGACGCCGGGTCGGCGCCCGGATGGGCGCTGCCGGTGCGGGTCAGCGGTCCGACGTCGTTCACGCTGGTGGCCGTTTGGACGGTGAGGTACGCAGGCACGCCCGGTTACGTCGCGCAGCTCGACCGGGCGGTCGACTGGATCGCACAGTTCTCCGCCGATGCGCCGACCGTCCTGGCTGGCGACCTCAACGCCCCGATCGCGGACAGCCAGAAGCACTACGACCGGGTCGAGCAGCGCCTGAACGACCTGGGCCTGGTCGACGCCTACCGGGCGTCACGCGGACTGGAGACCGGTGAGCGACCGGCGGAGCCGACCTACTTCCACCACCGCCGGCAGGACGAGCCGTTCGACATCGACCACGTCTTCCTGCCCACGGCGTGGGCCGACGCGGCTGCGGTCGAGGTGGGCGACTTCGACACCTGGGTGGGCACCGGGCGGAGCGACCACGTGCCGGTGACGGTCGCCGTCCAGCGGTGAGCTGACCGGTCAGGCAGTCAGCTGATCCGGGCCTTTCGCGCAGGGCAGGCAGAGCCAGTCGGGATCGTCCGGCCCCACCATGCAGCCGCCGAGGATGACCTTGCCCTCGTCGGCAAGGTCCGTGGCTGTGATGTCCGGCAGCCCGTAGACCACCGGGAGTGCACCGAGCTCGCCGCACTCGGGGCACCGACGTCGGCGCGTGCGTCGTCCCGGCTGTCCGTCCGCCATGTGCCCAGCTCCCCGTCGTTCGACGACCCGATCCGACGACTCTGCGTGACTGATCAGTCGGCCATCAAGCCAGTCCCCCGAACGGGTCGACGGCGGCCGGCACCGTCCTCCGGCGGTGCACGGCGGAGCTCATGGTGCCGGCACAGGTCCGGGCTCTACCGTGGGCCGCGGTCGATCCGGCGACGGGAGGGGCACGGCACGGTGTCAGACGCCTCTTCCCCCACCGAGGGGCTGACCGATGAGCTCGGTCAGCGCCGCCTGCACCCGCTGGAAGCCGGCGACCCGCCGCAGATCGGGCCCTACCGACTGCTGTGCCGGCTGCCACGCGGCGGTCAGGGCGCCGACGTCTTCGTCGGCCGGCACGATGCCGCCGATCCGCTGGTGGTCGTCAAGTGCCTGCCGGACGGCGCCGGGGAGCTGGTCCGGCGGCGGTTCGCCCGCGAAGTGGAGAACGCCGCCCGCATCCGCAGTCCCCGGGTGGCCCAGATCGTCGACCAGGACCTCACCGCGGCCAATCCGTACTACGCCCAGGAGTACGTCGCGGGGACCCCGCTGGACGAGTTCCTCGCCTCCCGGGAGGGCGGGCTCAACGCCGAGGAGCTGCGCCGGATCGCCATCGGGCTGCTGCGGGCGCTGCGGGACGCGCACGCGGCCGCGGTGGTCCACCGCGACGTGAAGCCCGCCAACATCATCATCACCGACCGGGACGTCTTCCTCGTCGACTTCGGCATCAGCCGCTACCTCGGCTCCGAGGGCCCCTCCGGCACGGTCACCACCGCGCTGGCCGGCTTCGGTTCGAAGCTGTTCGCCAGCCCCGAGCAGCTGCAGGGGCTGCCGCTGACCGAGGCCAGCGACGTCTACAGCTGGGGCATGGTGATCGCCTACGCCGCCGGGGCCCGGCACCCGGTGGACCCCGACGACGAGCTGCCCCCCGCCGACTACTGGCTGGAGCTGCGGGCCGGCCGGGTGGACCTCTCCGCCGTGCCGCCGAACCTGCTCGACCCGGTGTCGCACGCGCTGCGGGTCGCGCCGGAGCGGCGGCCGTCGGTCGCGGAGCTGGCCCGCGAGGTCGAGCAGCAGACCCGCTGGCTGGGGCAGCCGTCGGAGATCCCCTCCCCCCGGACGGTGCTGCAGGACCTGCGGTCGGCCGTCGCCGTCCGGGAGGCGGTGCGCTACCAGCTCTCCCGGCTGGAGCGGGCGATCGCCGACACCCCCACCGGCTACGCGGCGGCGATCGCCGCCGCCGTCCTGCTCGGTCTGGTGGCCGCCGTGGTGCTCGGCTTCCTCACCTACATCATCTTCTGATCCCCCGAGGAGGCGTCGTGTCCGGTCTGTACCAGCGCGCGATGGCCCAGCAGGCGCTGGAAGCCCGCCGGCACCGCTACCTGAAGCGACAGCGGGTGCTGCTGCTGGTGTTCGCGATCACGACGGTGCTCGGCTACCTCCTGCTGGTGGGCTGAGATGGCGAAGAAGGACCTCGTCTGTCCCCGCTGCCTGGAGACCTTCCCGGAGCCGCTGCTGCGCAGCCCCTTCGGCGGGGCGCAGCCGGTGCCGGTCCAGCGGCGCACCGCGTGGCAGCGCTTCAGCGAGGGGCGGTGGGGTGGCCAGCCGGCACCCGGCCCGTCGTCCCAGGCGAGGGCGGCCGCCTCCGACGCGGTCGACGCCGTGCCGGTCTGCCCGAACGGCCACCGGCTGCCGCCGGACTACGCCACGCGGCCGACCGTCGTCGTCGGCGTCGTCGGCCTCACCGGCGCCTCGAAGAGCACGTACCTCACGGTGCTGATCGACGCGCTGCACGCCGGGGCGCTCGCCCCGTTGGACATCTCCGTCGAGCTGGAGGAGAACAGCGCCGACCGGTTCGAGCGGCAGTACCACCAGCCGCTGCTGGTCGACCACCGGCAGCTGCCGCTGACCCCGCCGCTGCTGGAGCAGGGCCAGTCCCCGGAGCCGCTGATGCTGGTGCTGCGGCGGACGACGCAGGACGGGCAGGAACGGTCGATGAACGTCGTCCTGTTCGACGCCTCCGGGGAGCAGCTGTACCGGAAGGAGGACCTGGGCCGGTTCAGCAAGTTCCTGTACGTTGCCAGCGCGGTGCTCGTCGTGCTCTCCCCGGGGATGTTCCCGGGGCTGCAAGCGGTGGCCGACCCCGGCGAGGGCGCCCTGGGCATGGCCCGGCCGACGCAGATGCTGGTCAACCTGGCCGACCTGCTCCGCTCGGCCCGCGGACTGCGCCGGGACGGCTTCCTGCAGGGGGTGTCCACCGGGGTGATCCTGAGCAAGGCCGACAAGCTGCTCACCCGGCCGGAGTTCCCGACCGACACGCTGCGCAACCCGGAGATCAGCCTCGCCGCGCTGCCCAGCCTCTTCGAGGACGTGCGCGACAACAGCGCCCGGCTGGTCGACTTCCTGGAGGTCAACGGCGGCAGCAACCTGCTGACCACGTTGCTGACCCGGCTGCCGGACCCGACCGTGCACGCCGTGTCGGCGACCGGGTCGGAGGCGAGCGACGGCGCGTACCCCTCGATCGCCCCGGTGGGTTGCCTGGAACCGTTGCTGGTGCTGCTGGCGCGGCACCGGTTCCTGCCCAGCGACGGGCTGGACCTGGACGGCTCGTACTCCGCCGCCGCCGATCGGCTGCGTCGATGACCACCTGCGCGCAGCTGGTCTACACGTCGGCGAGCCGGACGCTGGAGGGGCCGGGCTTCGGCGTCGTCCAGCTCTCACCGGTCTGGCCCGCGGCGGTCGGTGACAGCCGGGCCACGCTCGGCCCGCTGATCTCCCTCGGCAATGGGGAGTCCTTCGGCCTGCGGCACGCCGCCGGCGGGCGGATCGCCTACCGCACGGTGCCGGCCGGGACCGACGCGTTCGGCCGGCCGGGCAACCACCTGGTGCACCTGCTCTGGGACGGCGACGGCCGGCTCACGCCCCGGGACGTGTTGGCGTTCCGGAGCGGCGGCGGGTTCCTCGACGGGCTCCCAGCCGAGGCCGAACCGTCGCGGGAGATGCCGGCGGTGGAGGTGCCGTCGGCTCGCCGGTCGTTGCCGGCACTGACCGCGGACGACGTCGACGCCCTCGTGCCCGGGATGGCGGCGGTGCTCGCGGCGGTGTCCGCCGGTGCGGGGGTGGTCGGGCTGCCGGCCCGGACCGCGTCGGGACGCGACGTCGCCGAAGTGCTCTTCGGTGTGCTGCCGCGGGCGATGGCCTCGGCCGTCGCGCTGCACGTGGGGACGGCGTCCGTCATGGGCGACGCCGGCGCGGTGCGGGTGCACGTGGACGCCGGCCCGGACGTCACCTCCGACGTGGTGCCGGACGGTCAGGACACCGCGCGGGCACGGGCGCTCCTGGAGGCGGCGGCGAAGAAGGAGCTGTGCTCGGACCAGCTGCGCAAGCTGGAGACGCTGGACCGGTGGCTGTTCACCGACACCTGGACGGGGCTGGACCCGGCATCACTGACCCCGACGCAACTCGTCGGGGTGCTGGAGTCGGAGAAGGCCGGGTGGTGGCTGGCCTCCGCGGATGCCGTGGACGTCGCCTGCGCGGTGGCCGCGTCGGCCCCGGAGGTGGAGGCGGCGCTGCGGGCGGCGCTGGAACGGCACCCGGACGTCTGGGACCGGTTGCGCGACCGGGAGCTCGACGCCGCACTGACCGCCGTCTTCAGCGGCGCCGGGACGGCGGACGTGCCGATCGGCTTCACCGGGCTGACCCGGGCCGAGCTGAGTGAGGCGTTCGCCGCGGAGCTGACGCGGGGCCGCCGGCTGCCCGAGGTCGGCGGGGCCGCGGCCGCGCTGGTCGAGGAATCGGTGGCCCTTCCCTCCCCGGTGGCGCTGCTGGAGCTGACCGACGACCTCGCCGGGCTGGCCCGGTTGGCCACCAGCCGGCCGGTGGTGCGGGAGGCGCTGGTGCGGGAGTGGGCGGGAGTTCTCGAGTGGCCCGCGAGTTCAGCGTCGCTGCTCGGGCACCTGCTGCTGGAGGACCCGGACTGGTTCCTGACCCTCGGTGGCTCCACCACGCCGTCGGTGGTGCGGGCGGCGCTGCCCTGGGCGGCGGAACGGCTGGCGGCGCCGATGGTGGAACGGCTGGCGCTCACCGTGGCCGCCAGCGAGCTGGCCGGGCAGGGCTGGGCGCTGCGGGACGTGCTGTTCCGGTCCGGGTTGGCCGAGGACGAGGTCGCCGCGATCGTGGCCCGCAACTTCCTGGTGCTGGCCGGGGACGACGGCTGGCCGGGCGAGGTCGCCCGGATCGCCGCCGGTGCGCTCGGCGCTGGTGGCGGCGGGGAGGCGCCCGAGGGTCGCCGGAAGACCGGCATGTGGCCGCGGCGCCGCCGGTAGACCTCGCGCACCCGGAACCCGACCACCGCAGTTCGCCGGCGCTGGTCAGCGATACGTGGTCCGCGCACGCTTGTGCTCTGGCTGTACTGGCGCACCAGAGCACAACCATCGAGGGACAGGGTGTCGGTGGGCATTCGTGCGCCCATGCGTTGGGCGTCGCTCCCCTTGTGCCTACGTCCCGTTTCCGGGCGCTGCACCGCTCCGCCCGCGACGCCGCTCTACTTCTGCTGGACGAGCTGTGGAGCGAACTCACCGTCGTGCCTGCCGACGGACCGCGGTTGCGGGCGGCTTCCGCAGCCGCACTCCGGGACGGGCTGCGCGGCTACGACGCCGTTCACTGCGCGGCCGCGCTCGCCGTCGCCGACGACGACCTGGTCGCGGCCAGCGGCGACCAGGAGCTGCTCAGCGCTTGGCGGGACGACGGCCTCGCCGTCGTGGACATGAAGGCCTGAGGAGCGGATCCGCGCGACGGACCGGCGGGTCGCCCTCCCTGCTGGGACATCGGCCAGTCACCGCCGCACCCGTTAGCGTCGTCCCGTGCCGAAGCGATCACGCCGACGGAAGCACGGAACGAGCTCGAGCCGCCGGAGCGGTCGGGCCGGTACAGGCCGGCGGACTCCCGACCTGTTCGACCAGGTGGCAGAAGCGCTCGCCACCGGGGAGCCACTGGGCCTGCTCGACGTGGCCAGCGCCTTCCTCTCCGCCACGGACCCGCGCAGGGACTCCCCCTTCCGGTCGGACGACGCCGAGCCCCTGCCGCCCCGGGAGGAACTCGTCCAGGCGTTCCTCCACGTGCCGCGCCTGGAGGCCTCCGCCCTGGTGGCTGCGATCGCCGGCCTGACCGGAGACCGGGTCCTGCGCGCCCGCGCCCACCGCGAGATCGCCCTGCGCGGACACGTCCTGCCCCGCTGGCTGACCGAGCTGGACCGTGCCCGAACCGCCGATCGCGCAGCCGAGTTCGGGCACGTGCTCGGCGACGGGGAGAGCCTGCTCCTGGGCGTCACGCTCGCCGACGGGTCGGAGCTGGCGGTCTCCGTCTACGTCGACCACAACCTCGGGACGGTGGTGAAGGACGCTCTCGTGGTCCCCGGCGCCTTGCCGGACCTGATCGTGCTCATGCAGGAGACCACCGACGACCCCGACCTCGGTATCAGCGAGCTCGCCCCCGCCGACGTGCGTGCCCGGGCGACCGAGGCGATCGAGGACGGGGCCCGACTGTTCCCGCCCCTGGAGACCGACACGTGGCCGGCGAACCGGCCGCTGGTCGAGTGGGCCGTCGGCCTGCTGCCCGCCGGTGGGCAGGGCTACCAGCGGCCCGAGTGGAGCAGCACGGACCGGGAGGCCCTGGCCGTGCGAGTGCTCGGCTCACCGTTCGCGACCGACCTGACCGATGCTCACCACCGCGAGCTGCTCGGCGACATCCTGTGGTTCGGCACCGACTACGGGCCGGGCGATCCGCTGCGCTGGAGCCCAGTGGCCGTGGAGCTGCTGCTGGTCGACTGGATCCCGCGGAAGATCGTCGCCGACGCTCGCCTGCTGGCGAAGGCGCCGGACGTCCTGCGGACCCTGATCCGGTTCGCGCACGCAGAGCGCGGCATCCGGCCGGAGCTCACCGCGGAGACGCTGGCCGCGGTCGACGAGTTCGAGCCGGAGCACCAGGAGGCGATCCGCTCCCCGCGCCTCCAGGGACCCGATGCACTGCTCGCGACTCTAGGCGTGCTCGACCCGGACGAGCTCCTGGCCGAGCAGGCCCAGCAGGAGCTGGCTCGCGTCGTCGGCGGGGCCGCGGCTCTCGAGGAACTGGATGCCGAACCGCTGCCCGATGAGCCGTTCGCCTGGGAGCGGGTGCCGGACGACGTGCACGGCCGGGTAGCCGAGGTCGTGGAGCTGGTCGACCGCTGCTGCGACGCGATGCTGGACGTCGAACACCGCACCGCGACCCGCCGGCTGGTGGCCGCAGCCGCCGAGGGTGACCCCGAGGTGTTCCGCCGTCGCGGTCGTTCCGACACCCTCGCCGCAGCGGCGTGCTGGCTGGTGGTCCGGTCGAACCAGCAGGCCGGCGGGGGCGGCCTCACGACGAAGGAGCTGATGGCCCATTTCGGCCTCACCGGTTCGCCATCGCAGCGTGGCACCGCCCTCCTGAAGGCGATCGGCGCTGCGGCCTACGACCCGGCCGGTCCGCAGCTGGGATCGCCGCGCTACCTGACGTCCGAGCGGCGGCGTCAGCTGATCGCCGCGCGGGATGCGTCCTCCGACCCACGCGACTGACGCCGACAGGCGCTCGTCCCGCGCGGCGCGCCGCCGAGTTCATCCGGTGAGCTCGTCGCACCTGGTCGAGATCAGCTCCCGGAGCCGGTCGGTCGTCGCGTCGTCGAAGCCGATCGCGTCCAGTCGGTCGAGGTGTGCCCGAGTCACGTCGACGAGCCGGTCGAGCGCGCGGGTGAGTGCCCGCTCGGCCAGGCCGAGTCGCTGCGCCGCGTCGAGCCACCACCGGCGGCTCAGCCGGTTGGCCCGGCCGTACATCGGCAGCGCCATCGGGTCGCGCCAGGATGAATAGGGCTGGGTGCTCAGCAGGTCGTAGGCGGGGGTCGCCTCCCACAGACCGGACGGCGCCTGCCGGATGGACAGGTTCTTGCCGTGCAGGTCACCGTTGCCGATGAGGTAGCTGAAGGCCGCCGTCTCCAGGATGCGGCGCAACGCCAGCGGTCGTGAGCCACCGGCCACCTCGACGGCGTGGGCGAGACCGGTCGCCGCCTCCTGGAAGGTGAGGCGGTACTTCGCTGCCGGGTACCGGCCGAGCACCTGGCAGGCGTCCTCCTGCGCCAGCCGACGAGGCGGTGCACCGGCTGCCGTGACACGGTCAAAGCGCTCCACCAGCAGGCCCAGGCGGCCGGCTCGGTCGGGCAGCAGCCGGTGGTCCGGCACCGGCAGACCGCAGGCCCGCGCCATGCCGAGGAAGAAGTGCTCGTTCTCGACCAGGTGCGGGTAGCCGTCGGGGTCGAGCTTCAGGATGGCGGGGCCGGACGTGGTGCCGACCGGGGTGGAGAGCATCGCGGCGGACACCTTGACCTGCACCCCCGGCAGCGCGACCCGCTCGAGCTGGTCCGGATTGGTGGACGTGGCACGCGCGAAGACGTCGGCGAAGTCGTCCGTCCCCGCCTGCTCCGGATCGAACAGCGGGGCCGGGTCGGTGGGCGGCACACCGCTAGGGAGCACCTGGACGTCGCCGATGGCATCGGAACCCACGACCAGCAGCAGGGTGAGGTGGTCGTCGATCGACGTGCGAGCCCCGGTCATGACGGCCTGCAGGCGGGCCCCTTCGGGGAGCAACCCGGCGAAGAACGGCGGCACGGCGCCTGCCGTGGCGCGCACCGGCTCGGCGCGCCTGGGGAGCGATACCGCGATCGCCGGCAGCGCAGCGTCGGACAGGTAATCGTCCGTGTAGCGGAACTCGACGTCGTCGCCGTCCCGGCGCAGTCGGCCGGCCAGGAGGCCGGCCTTGTAGACGTCGGCCTCCGCGACACCGACCAGGTCGGCGACGGACGGTGTGGTCACCGGGTGCCGGTTCCTGGGCGGAGCACCACGGCGTCGGGAACCGCGTCGAGCGTGGGCCGTGGGCCGACGGCCAGCACCAGCCCGAGGGCATCGAGAACGGCCAGGGCGACCGCCAGGGTCAACGTATCGGCCCCGGACTCGAGCGTCCGGACGGACGAGACGCCGACCCCGGCCAGGTCAGCCAGCTCGGCCTGCGTGAGGTTCAGCGCCAGCCGCCGGTCGGCGACCAACTGACCGACCTCGGTCTGGTCGTCCTTGCGGCGACGCCGCGGGCCGCCGGGTGCTGACATGTCTCTCCTCTTGCCGTTAGTCCGGCGACGATAGACCCCTCCGGGGCGCTCGACAGGTCACAGTAGCGCGCTAATCGCTGCAGAATAAATGACACGGCGGGCGCGCACACCCCTCGGCACCCCGGACGAGCTAGTCACTGCCCTCGTAACGACAAGGGGTCCCGTGCGGCGACGCTCATCCGTACGCTGACACCGGCGACGGTTGACTGTGGTGTCACTCAGCCTTCTCGTCAGCCCCGCGCCGGCGGAGCGCTCGCGCGGCGATCCCGCTGGAGATCCGGCCCTTCACAGATTTGGCTCGGTCGAGCGTCTCGTTACCGCGGCGCCTGGATGCTTCGACGCGGTCAGCCCCTGTCTCGAGGACCTTGTCCCTGAACTCTGCGGCCGCATCGCCCCATGCCCTCGCCTCCAAGGACTGTCGACCGGACTCGATCCCGAGCCGCCCGTGGAAGTCAGCGACGGCGACCGCGACCTGCTCCCTCGACTGCACGACGGCCGGTGCCGTGGTCGGGTGCAGCAGCACCTTCGCATTGGCCGTGCCCGCAGCCACGTCCATGCGCGCCATCAGCCGCTCGGTGGTCTGTGCAATGGTCTCCAAGCGCTTCTGGCGGGATGCCTTCAGGCCGAGGCGATGCCCGTCCAGATCGTCCGGAGACACGTCCAGCACCCGGTCCAATTCGAGTACGGCGATCGCATCCTGCAGTTGGAAGCAACGTGCCATAACAGTGAGCCAGCCCTGGGCCTTGGACTCGGCCTCCTTGGTCGCCTCGGCGAGGTCACCGATCTTGGCCTTGCGCTCCAGCTTCTCCACGAGTCCGTCGAGCTGACCCAATGCGTACGCCTGGGTTCGCGCGATCGTCGACGAGGTGCCCTGCACCTTCGACCACGTGACCTCGTTGACCCGGCCCCCGTGCTCGCGGATGGTCATCGCTTCTTCGATGTCGAATCCCACTCCGATCATGTCGGCCACGACGGCGTCCTCCTGGGCGCGGAGCACGTCATCGAGCTTCTCGTCGATCGTGGCGAGATAGTCGGTGATCTCGTTCATGGCCTGTTGCATCGCCACCTGCGCCATGATCCCCGCGACACCGGCCAAGATGGCCGGGTTGGTCGTCATCGCCCCGGGCGCCTTCTCGATCTGAAGCCATGACTTGATCGCGCCAGGTTGCCCCACCATTGCTTGGCTGACGCCCGGCGTCTTGCTCTCCATCAGACCGAACTGCTTCACCTTGTGCGCGGACTCCTCGGTCAGCTTCACCCAGCGACCCGAGTTGGCTGCGAGTTGGGAGCCTGCCTGTGCGGTTGCCGAACCTGCCCTGAAGACGGCTCCGAGGCGGGGCAGGTTCAGGTCCTTCGACGACAGTCCCTCAGCGACGAGGAAGCGATTGACGGCCGCCGGCTCCCCGATGACTGCCAGGCCGTCGCCATCGCTGATCAGCTGGATCTCGTCGTTCATCGTGAACTCCTGGACCATGGCAGGGAACGCCTGCGAGACACGGGAAACAGTTCGGGGACTGCACAGATCAGGGGTCTGTCCGGATGGAAGATCCGGGGCGGCATCATCGCGGCGCACCTGCGGTGAGCCGCCGCGCGACCGCCTCCCCGCCGACCCGCCGGATGGCCTCCAGGTCGCCGCAGACGACGAGCAGGTCACGCGCCCGGGAGAGCCCGACGTAGAGCATCTCGCGCGCCCGCTCCTCGCTCCGGAAGCCGTTCACCGCGAGGACGACGGCCGGCCGCTCCAGCCCCTTGAAGCCGAGCACGTGCCCGTAGAACAGGTCGTCGTCGTCCCAGTAGGTCGCCCAGTACGCGTCCTGACCGGCGGCCTGCCGCTCGACCTGGACCGGGTGCCGGCTGTACGTCGTCAGCAGCGCCAGCGACTCCGGCGGCCAGCCCTCGTCGAGCAGCGCGTCGGCTGCGTCGTCGGCGACGCTGATCGCGTCCTCCGCCGCGCACGGGAGGAACCGCACCGGGACGCCGCTGCCGCCGCGGATCCGCATCTGCGCCGGCGCGAGGCTGGAGAAGGTGCCGGCGATCTGCTTGGTGTTGCGCAGGTTCTCCGGCAGCTCGATGGGAATGAGCGGCACCGTCGGCCGGCCCTGCCGGGCGAACACCCGCTGCCCCTCGTCGGAGAACACGTACAGGCAGCCGTCGTCCGGCCGCCGCAGTGCCGCGAGGACGGCGGGCCACCACGACTCGGCGAAGTCCTGCGCCTCGTCGATCACGATGGCGTCGAACCGCTCCTCCACCGGCAGCCCCTCCGCCAGTGACGCCATCGTCTCGGGCAGCTGCTGCTCCCAGTACGAGCTGTCGTCGTCGGAGCCGGGAGCCACGCCCCAGCTGATCCCGAGGTTGTGGAAGGTGCCCACGTACGCCGGTCGCTGCCGCGCCGGGAGGGTCAGCACCCGCCGCCGCAGGTACTCGGCGAGGCCGCGGGAGTAGCACATCAACGCGACCCGCTGGCCGTCCGCGGTGAGCCGCCGGGCCTTCTCGATCGCCAGCCAGGTCTTGCCCGAGCCGGCGCCGCCGCGGATCTCCACCCTGGGGTTGCCGCTCAGGTAGTCGAGCACCTTCGCCTGCGCGTGGGTGAGCAGGTCGCAGGCGGCCTCCCGCTCGGCCAGGTCGGCGACCAGGTCGGCCTGCGGGATCGCCGTCCCGGCCAGGCAGTCGACCAGCAGCTCGACGTCGTCCGGCGTCGGCGCGTCCTGCTCCTCCTCGGTGCGGCGCAGCGCCGAGGAGATCCGGCCGGCCGCGTGGGCGGTCTCCGTGCTGTCGATGACCAGCCAGCGCGGCGCGTCCGGGGCCGCGAAGTCGGCGGGCAGCACGGTCGTCGGCAGCGCGACGAAGTGGTTGGACCGCGGGTTGCCGCGAGACCACCGCGGGTGCCGGTACAGGAAGTCGCGCAACGCGTACTTGCACTTCAATGCCTGCTCGACCGGGTGGATCGCCTTGCTCTTCCCGCCGGTCTGCCACCACTGGCCCTCGCGCAGCGAGACGCTGCCGCCCTTGACCTCGATCACCGCGACGCCGACGCCCGGCCACGCGACGACGACGTCGGCCTCCCGGTCCCCGGACCGGTCGGTGAAGCGCAGGTTGCAGAACAGGACGGCGTCGTCGGGCAACTGGTCGCGCAGCGCCTGGACGAACGTCTGCTCGGCGGCTGACTCGAAGGTCGGCTCCACCGGGAACACGCGTGCGGTCACGCAGGCCTGCTGCTCACCGGGCGCCCGCCAGGGACAGCGACTCCCAGAAGACCGCCTCCCCGATCACCCGCACCCCGAGGCTGCGGGCCTTCCGAGCCTTGCCCGACTGGGAGTCCGGGTCGGCGCACACCAGCAGGCTGGTCTTGCCGGACACCGAGGACATCGGCTCCAGCCCGGCGTCCCGGGCGGCCTGCTCGAGGTCGGCGCGGCTGCGGGACATCTCACCGGTGAACACGACCTTGTCCCCCGCAGAGAACAACCCGGGCCGGCGAGGCAGGGAGACCTTCGCGCCGGAGCGGACCATGGTCAGCGCGACGTCGACGTCCCGGCTCTCCATGCCCAGCAGCTCGGCGACCCGCCGCAGGTCGGTCAGCTCGGCGTCGGTGACGACGTCGTCGGCCAGCGCCGTGGTGGCCAGCGCGTCCAGGTAGAGGCGGTGCGCGGCCCGCACGTGGTCCGCCCCGCAGCCGAGCTCGGCGGCGAGGGAGAACAGCTGGTCGGCCTCGGTGATGCTGACCAGCCGGTCCTCGAGCGCCTCGTCCAGCACGGTGAGGTACGGCGCCATGCTCGGCGGGGCGCCGTCCAGTGCGGGCAGGGCCGCGACGAGCCCGCCGAGGTAGCCGTCCCGTCGGCGGGACAGCGCGGTGGCCGCGTCCCGGGGCACCGAGGGGCAGGGATTGCAGGGCGCGCACGGGCCGGGTTCGACCGCTCGGGCGACGAGATCGGCCCAGACGGCGTCGAGCGGTTCGAAGCCCTCGTAGCCGCCGTCGGCGGCGAACCGGACGGCGAGGCCGGCGCCGATCAGCGGTTCGGTGCCGAGGTCGGAGGCGAGCATCCGGATGAGCAGCTCGGCGGTGGCGCGGGCGTCGTTCAGCGCGGCGTGCGCCTCCAGCGGGATGGACATGTAGTCGCAGAGCGCCTGCAGGGAGCGGGTGCCCGCGCCGAAGAACAGCGGGGCCAGGCGCATGGTGCACAGCGACGGCGACAGCCCGATCGGCAGGCCGGCGCGACCGAACTCGCGGCCCAGGAACCGCAGGTCGAACAGTGCGTTGTGCGCGACGACGAGCCGGCCGGCCAGCAGGTGGCTGAGGTAGCCGGCGATGTCGGCGAAGGCCGGGGCATCGGCGACGTCGCGGGCGGAGATGCCGTGCACCGAGGTGGGCCCGACGTCGCGGCCGGGGTTGACCAGGGTGCAGAACTCGCCCTCCACCTCACCGCGGTCGTCGAGCAGGACGACGCCCACCTCGACCACCCGGTCGACGCCGGGGCGCAGGCCGGTGGTCTCCAGGTCCAGCACGGCGACGCTCACGCTGCCTCCTCCTGCGTCGTCCCCGGCGCGGCCGGCCAGCCGGGCGGGTGCTCGCGGGCGGTCTCACCGCCGGAGGACAGCAGGAACGGCCGGGTGAGCCGCTGCCGCTCCACCTCGTCCCACGCGGTCAGCAGGTCGGACATCCAGCGAGCCAGGGTCAGCGCCCGCGAGGCCAGCGGGTCGCCGGCGGTCTCGGGAGTCGCTGCGTCGGGGACGGAGGGCCACCGCGGCCGGACGAGGCTCCGGCGGGTCGACGGGAGCGACGCCAGGTGCCCGGCGAAGGCCCGGTCCAGGTCGACGATCTCCTGGCGGATCGCCGACGCGAGAGCCGCAGGATCGGCTCCTGCGCCGAACCGCCCGGAGGCTGACTCGGTGGTCACCAGGAGGCGTCCGCGCACCAGCCCGTCGATCCGCGCTTCGTCCGCCGGGAGGACCCAGGCGCCCGCCATCGTCGACTCGAGGCCGTCACCGACGCTCACCTGCCAGATGGCCACTCGCTCGTCGGTCGGCTGATCGACCACGATGATCCCGCTCATGCGTCCCCCGCTCTCGGTGCAACGAGGCGGACCATGGCACGGCGCAGCGACAGGAGACGGTGTCCACGGAACGACGTCGTCCCATCGGGCTCACCAGTCCCAGCGGTCGCTGGCCGACCGGCGTCGCGGTCGACATCCCACCCCCGCCGGTCGGCCCGCCGGCCGCTAGCTCCGCGGCACCGGGACCACCGCGCCGATGTCGTGCGCCCGTGCCCCGGCTGCCTGCTGGTCGTCCAGCGTGTGCAGCACGGCGCCGTGCCGGTCAGCCACGGCGAGGTGCAGGGCATCCGCGGCGCGCAGCGGGGGTATGGGCTGAGCCGACAGCCGGGCGGCGGTTCGGTAGTCGACCCGGTGGACCCCGACGACCTCGACGTTCTCCGCCAGGAACCGGGCCAGCGCCCGCTCGACGACCGCCCGCTCCCGCTCGGTCAGCGCACCGGTGCGTTGCTTGATCGACAGGCCCGATGCCACCTCGGTCAGCGACCAGTCGGACGTCAGGAAGACGTCGTCCACGGCTTCTGCCCAGTCGCGCAGCGCCGCGCTGCGCGGCTCCGCCGTGACGAGAGCGATGAGCACGCTGGTGTCCAGGTAGAGCATCAGTAGCGCTCGTCGCGCATCCCGCGGACCAGTTCGCCGGAGTCGACGGGGCTGTAGGAGATCTTCGCGGCCTCCTCGGCCAGCCAGCTGAGGTCACGCGCACCCGTCCGAGGTGATCGGGCGCGCCCCCGGAGCTCGGCCACCGGCTCGCCGCGCCGGGTGATCACCACCGTCTCCCCCGCCTCGGCGGCGTCGAGCAGTTCGCTGAAGCGCGCGCGAGCCTCGGCGACGCTCACGGAGCGCAGGTCCGGGTCACCCGGCTCGGTCACGACGACCTCGGATGTACAGCTGACATGTACAGAAGGTAGGTCGGGAGCGTTCGCGGGGCAAGCGAGGGGCCCTGCCTTTGCGGCAACCCAGACGTCGGAGTTCCAGCAGGAGGTCTACTTCACGGCCCTCGTGGCGGCTGCGGTCGCCACCGGGCTGCTCATCGCCCCGGCCGCGCATCACCGGCTGTTGTTCCGCCAGCAGGACAAGGAGTCCTTGCTGCGGCGCAGCAACTGGTCGGCGTTGGCCGGGCTGGCCGTCCTCGCAGTCGCGATCGCCTCCGCGATCCTCCTGGTGATCGACATGCTCTTCGGCCGGACGCGCGCCTGGTGGATCACTGGAGCCGTCGCTGCGCTGCTGCTCTGGTGGTGGATCGTGGTTCCCGTCTGGACGCGGATGCGCAACCCGCAGAACTCGCTGGACAAAGCCACCGGGAACGAGGACAGCGCCACTTGACCTGTCTGCCCGGATCGCTGCAGCAACCGGGTCCGCACCCGGGCGGGGGCGTTCGACATCCCGCTCCTCGGTGCCGTCGGACCTCGCCGTCGGAGCATGACACCGACGAACGGCTGATCCGGACGACGGCCGACCGTGAGTCACCCCATGGGTCACTCCGCGCCCCGGGTTCCGACCTGCCTCGCCGTCGGGTAGCGGACCCCACTGACGCGACTGCCGGGATCGGCCGCACGAACCACACCGACACGAAGGACCGGCCGACGACGTACCGTTTGGTGACCGTCGTCACACGGGGGTTCCCATGGCTTCGCTCCGCCCGATCGCGTGGGCCGGCAGCGCCGCGCGCGAGGCCACGCGCCTCGCCACCGGCGCCGCGGCGCTGGCCGCCGTGCCGGTGGTGGTCGGTGCCGGCCTGCTGGGCGAGACGGCCTCGGTCACCTCCCGGGTCGCCAGAGCAGGGGCCACCGTGGCCACCGGCTCGATCCACCTCGCGAGGGACGCCGCCGTCTCCGGCACCCGGGCGGTCGGCACCCTGGTCACCGGGGCCGACCCCTTCCCCGGCGGCCACCTGCACGACCTGGTCGACGCGGCGAAGGGCATGGTCGAGCCGCCGCTCGCCCGCCGCACGCGACGGGTCTGGGGTGACCGCGACCGCCTCCAGATCGAGGTCGAGGCGCCCGCCGACGACGGGACTCACGAGGCCCGCACCGCCCTGCGCCGCCAGCTGGAGCGGCTCGAGGGCGTCGAGTGGGCCACGGTCAACGACGTCGTCGGCCGGGTGCTGGTCGCCGTCGACGCCCGCCGGGTCACCGTCGACGACGTGGTCGGCGTGGTCACCGAGATCGAGCAGGCCCGCGGCGCCACGGGGGTCTTCCCGCAGCGCCCGGACCACCCGGCCGACCTCGAGCCGCTCCTGGCCGCCGTCCTCGCCGCGGCCGTCGACACCGCCGCCGTCGGCGTGGCCGCCGCCGCCAAGGTGCTGCCGATCCCCGCGGTGCACCGGCACGCCACCCTGCTGATGGCGCTGCTGGACACCCAGCAGTGGCTCAAGCGGGCGGTCTCCGACCGCGTCGGACCGGTCGGCACCGACCTGGTCTTCGAAGGCACCGGCGCGCTGCTGCACGCCCTCACCCAGAGCCCCACCGTGCCGGCGCTCAATGCCGCCGCCGCGATCCAGCGGGCCCTGGAGATGCGCGTGCGCCGCCAGGTCTGGCGGCGCCGCGAGCGGGAGCTCTGCCGACCCGAGCCCGACGACGCCGCGCCGGAGCAGCCGCCCGGCCCGCGACCGGGATCCTTGCCGGCCGGCCCGATCGAGACCTACCGCGAACGACTGGCGCCCACCGAACTCGCTGCGGCCCTCGGTCTGGTCTCGCTCACCCGCCGCCCCGGCCGCTCCGCCGACCTGCTCAAGGCCCTCACGCCGAAGGCCGCCGTCCAGGGCCGGGAGTCCTTCGCCGCCGTCCTGGACCTCCTGCTGTCCCGCCGCGGCATCCTTCCGATGGACGGCTCGGCCTACCGCCGGCTCGACCGTATCGACACCGTCGTCGTCGATGGCCGGACGCTGTGCACCGGACCGCCGACGGTCGTGGAGGCCACTGCCGAGGCCGATGGATGGGACGACGCCGACGTCTGGTCGGCCGCCGCCCGCCTGCTCGCCGACGACGACGCCGATGCCGGCGCTGCTGCAGGGAACGGCACCGGCCGGCTCCGGCTCGGCCCACCACGTACGCCATCCGACGCACCGGGCGGCGAGGTCCGCTCGCTCCTGAAGGGCCGCCGCCGGGTCGGCACCGCCATGGTCGCCCCCGAGCTCGACCCGCACGCCGAGTCGCTGCTCACCACCGCCGCCGACGCCGGCCTCCGGCTCGTCCTCTCCCAGCACGTCGGCACGCGGGAGATCGCCGGCCTGGCCGACGACGTGACCTCCGCCGAGGAAGGCCTGGTCGACACGGTCCGGCGGCTGCAGTCCGACGGGCGCGGCGTCCTGCTGGTGTCCGCGGCGGACGGCCCGGCACTGCTGGCCTCCGACATCGCGGTGGCCCCGGTTCTCGCGGGCCGGGGCCCGGCCTGGGGTGCCGACCTGGTCACCGCTCCCGGGCTGGCCGACGCCTGCCGCATCGTCGCCGCCGTTCCCGATGCGAAGGCGGTCAGCCGGCGCGCGGCCGGCACCGCGCTGACCGGCAACGTCCTCGGCGGCCTGCTCGCCGCTGTCGGCAGCGCCCGCTACGGCCAGCGCCGGGCCACGACGCCGGGCAAGTGGGCGACCGTCACGACGATGACCACCGGGAGCTGGGTCGCCGTGCGTGCCGCCGGCCGCCCTGTCCCGGCACCGACCGCGCACACCCCCTGGCACGCGCTGGAGCCCGATGAGGTCCTGCGCCGCCTGGCCGACCTGCCCAGGGAGCCCGAGCACCGGCCCGGCCGCGTGCCCGCCGCAGCCCGCCGGGTGGCCGAGGTGCCCGCGGTCCGGATACCGGCCCGGTTCGCCCGCACGGTCTCCGCCGAGCTCGCCGATCCGCTGACTCCGGTCTTGGCCACCGGCGCGGCGGCGACCGCGGTCCTCGGTGAGGCCACCGACGCGTTCCTGGTCGGCAGCGTCACCGGGATCAACGCCGTCGTCAGCGGCCTGCAGCGGCTGCGCGCCGAGACCGCCCTGGAAGCGCTGCTGCTCGACCAGGGCCACTGCGCACGCCGGGAGACCGACGGCGGGAGTGAGGAGGTGCCCGCGACCGCGTTGCGCGTCGGCGACGTCGTCCTCGCCGAACCCGGCGACGTCGTCGCCGCCGACGCCCGGCTGCTCGAGGTCGAGGACCTGGAGGTCGACGAATCCGGGCTCACCGGCGAGTCGCTGTCGGTCGCCAAGTCGGTGGCCCCGACTCCGGGGGCCGAGGTCGCCGACCGCAGCTGCATGCTCTTCGACGGGACCACGGTGGTGGCCGGCCGCGGCAGGGCCGTCGTCGTCGCCGTCGGTCAGGCCACGCAGGCCGGCCGGGCCGCGCGCGCCGCCGGGGGCGCGGCCCCGCCGGCCGGCGTGCAGGCCAGGCTGGCCGAGCTCACCCGCGCCGTCCTGCCGCTCACCCTCGCCGGTGGCGCGGCCGTCACCGCGCTGGGGTTGCTGTGGCGCCGCCCGCTCCGCGAGTCGGTGGCCGCAGGGGTGGCGATCGCGGTGGCCGCGGTTCCCGAGGGGCTGCCGCTGGTCGCCACGGTCGCCCAGCAGGCCGCGGCCCGGCGGCTGTCCCGGCGTGGTGCGGTGGTGCGCAGCGCCCGGGTGCTGGAGGCGCTCGGCCGCGTCGACACCGTCTGCTTCGACAAGACCGGCACGCTGACGGAGAACCGCCTGCGCGTCGCGCGGCTCGTCCCCGTCGGTCCGGACGGCGGTACCGACGGTTCCGACGACGAGGCCGCCGAACCGGAGCTGCTCCGGCTGGCCGCCGCGGGCATGGGCAACGGCGACGACCGGGCGCACGAGACCGACCGCGCGGTCGTGGCGGCCGCCACCGAGCGCGGCCTGGGCCACGACGGCGCGCCGGACGAGGCGCTGGCCTTCACCGCGGGCCGTGGCTTCTCCGCCGCCGTCCGGGACGGCCGGCTCGTGGTCAAGGGCGCCCCCGAGGTGGTGCTCCGCCGCTGCGCCGACGACCCGCAGGTGCGCGACCGCGTCCGGCAGCTGGCCGGCGACGGGCTGCGGGTGCTCGCCGTCGCCGACCGCGCGGTCGACGGCCTGCCCGATGACCTCGACGAGGCGGCCGACCGGCTGACCTTGCGCGGGTTCATCGGGCTGGCCGACACACTGCGCGAGTCCTCGGTGCGAGCCGTGGAGCAGCTACGGGCCGCCGGCGTCCGGGTGGTGGTCGCCACCGGTGATCACCCGGGGACCGCCAGCGCCATCGCCGCCGAGGCCGGCGTCCCCGACGCCGACCGAGTGGTCACCGGCGCTCAGCTGGCCCGGGCATCGGACACCGAGCGGGCCCGGATCGTCCGCGAGACAGCCGTCTTCGCCCGGCTCTCGCCCGAGCAGAAGGTCACCCTGGTGGCCGCGCTGCGCCGGGCCGGGGCGACGCTCGCGATGACCGGCGACGGGGTGAACGACGCCGCGGCGATCCGGCTGGCCGACGTCGGCGTCGGGGTCGAGGGCGCGGAGTCGCCGGCCGCCCGCGCCGCTGCCGATCTGGTGCTCACCGACCTGGACCTCACCCGGCTGGTCGACGCGATCGCCGAGGGCCGGGCGATGTGGTCCCGCGTTCGCGACGCGGTGTCGATCCTCGTCGGCGGCAACGCCGGCGAGGTGGCGTTCACCGTGCTCGGCACCGCCGTCGGGGGGCGGGCGCCGCTGGGCACTCGCCAGCTGTTGCTCGTCAACCTGCTCACCGACATGTTCCCGGCGCTGGCCGTCGCGGTCGCCGCGCCGCGGCACGTCCCGGCCGGGGACGACGACGGCCCGCTCGCCGAGCACCCGCTCGCCGCCGTGCTGCGGGCCGGTCCCCACCGCGGGTTCACCGACGCGGTCCGGCACATGGTGCTGGTCCGGGGAGCGGCGACGACGGTCGGCGCCACCGGCGCCTGGGTAGTCGGCCGGTTGACCGGGCCGCTGCCCGGCCGGGCCAGCACGATGGGTCTGGCCGCGCTGATCACCACCCAGCTGGCGCAGACCGCGTGGTCGGGCCGGCGCAGCCCGTTGGTCCTGGTCACCGTGGCCGGCTCGCTCGCCGTCCTCGTGGGGATCGTGCAGACCCCCGGGGTGAGCCGGTTCTTCGGCTGTACGCCGCTGGACCCAGTGTCGTGGTCGGTGGTGCTCGGGTCGGCCGCCGTCGGTGCCGCGGGCGCCGAACTGGTCCCGGGCGTCATCGCCCGGTGGCGCCACCGGGCGTGAGTCGCCCGGCGGGTTCCCGAGGCTCAGTGCGCACCGGTGATGCGGGCCAGTGCCTGCTCCAGCGCCGCGCGGGCCGCCTGCCGGTGCGCCGGCTCGTGCAGGGCTGCAGCGGGCACGTGCACGTGATGCGTCGCCGCTGACGTGCGTTCGAGCCGGAAGTCCGGGTGGTCGTCGGTGACCGCCACGGCGTCGTCCGGGTCGAGTCCGACGGAGAGCGTCTGCGGCCTGGCGTAGGCAGCGACCCGCTCCTCCCCCACCGGCCGCACGGCCACGTAGTGCGGCATCACCGTGAGCGTCAGCGGCACCTGGGCGCCGACCTCGTCCACGAGTCGCTGGATCGCCGGCGCCACGTTGTGCGCGCCCAGCTCGCTGAAGGTCCGGGCCGGACCCACGTCGTCCACCGGCCGGTCGGCCCGGTTCCGCTCCTTGCGCACCGGGCGGATGCCGAGGACGTCCGTCACGTCCCGGGTCTCCCCGGCGCGGCGGTAGAGCTCGGCGGGCTTGCCCATGGCGCTCGGCCGGTCCTTGCGGGCGAACTCCCCGGTGGGCTGGATGAGCCCCTTGCCGACCATGTAGCGCCGGAACGTGTCGATGGACGGTCGGCCCTCCCCCGGCCCGGGTTGTGGCGCCACCGCGCCGTGCAGCGTCTGCAAGCCCTTGAGCGTGAACGACTCGCCGAGCAGGCCGGCGGGGTCGGGCTGCAGTGCGTAGTCCTGCCGCACCCGGTCGACGGCCAGGCGCACGATCACGTCGTGGTCGAACGGCTGCCCGACTGCGTCGTCCACGGGCACCACCCGGACGTCGTCGCGGCTGGTCACCACCGGGTCGACGTCCTCGGCGAGCAGCAGAACGACGTGCGCGACGGAGAGGACCCAGCCCCGGTCGTCGCGCTCGGGGTCCTCGAAGACGTGCAGCTGCTGCGGGCGCGACCCGCGGAGGCCCACCTCCGCCGCCAGCGAGCGGAGGACGGCGTCGGCCAGCGTCTCCCCCTCGTGCAGGAAGGTGCCGGGCAGCGCCCACTCCCCGCGGCGCTGGTGCTGGACGACGCCGAGGGCGCCGTTGCGCACGTCCACCGTCAGGACGGCGGTGTCCACCGCGACGGACGGGCGTCGGTGGCCCGCCGACGAACGGTTCTGCTCACCCTGGTCACTCACCCGTTGACCGTAGGGCGTGTGTGCGGCTGACTCGTACGCGGTTGCAGGCGTGCGACCTGGATGGAGGCCTGATGACCCAGCCCATGCCCCGCGACCACCGTGTCGCCGGTGCGCTGATCGGTTCCGCCGTCGGCGATGCCCTCGGCGCGCCGTTCGAATTCGGCCCGGCCGGCCAGTTCTCCGCCCGCTTCCCCATCGACGCCCGTGGGGTCGCCACCGAGATGTGCGGCGGCGGATCGGTGGACCGGGAGCCGGGCGAGTTCACCGACGACACCCAGATGGCGCTGCTCGTGGCGGCGTCCCTGGTCGAGCGGGGCGGTCTGGACGAGGCCGACCTCTTCGACCGGTTCCGCACCTGGCTGCGCGCCGACCCGCCGGACGCCGGGAAGCAGACCCGCGCCGTCCTCGGTTCCGGTCGACCGTGGGACGTCGCCGCGGCTGAGCACTTCGCCCGCTCCGGGCACGCGGCCGGCAACGGCTCGCTGATGCGGACGACGCCGGCCGCGATCTGGTTCGCCCGGGCCGGGACCAAGGCCACCATGGACGCCGCCCGGCGGATCTCCGCCCTCACCCACGGCGATCCGTCGGCCGGTGAGGGCTGCGCGGTCTTCCACGAGCTGGTGCGGGTGGCGCTGGACGGCGGCGACCCGCTGGCGGCGATCCCCGCGACCCTGGAGTTCGTGGCGCCCGAGCACCGCGACCGTTGGGCGACCGTGCTGGCACCGGACTGGACGCCGGACCAGGCGACCGAGAGCAACGGCGCGGTGTGGCCGACACTCGGCTCCGCGGTGTGGGCACTGCGCAAAGGCGGCGACTTCGCCGGGGTGATGCGGCTGGTCATCGACCTCGGTGGCGACACCGACACGGTCGCCGCCGTCGCCGGCGGGCTGGCCGGTGCGGTGTTCGGCATCGCCGGCATCCCGATGCGGTGGACCTCCGTCGTCCACGGCCGGGTGCCCGGCTACGCGGACAAGCGCTGGGACCTGGCCGACCTGCACGCGCTCGCCATGACCCTGGACGGCAGCCCGACCAATCGGTACGTGGCGGCCCGCAGCGCTCGGATCGAGCCGCGCGAGGTGCTGCCCGGCGTGTGGGCCGCCGACCTGGACGGTGCGCGGAGCAGCTCTCCTGACTTCGCCGTCGTCTCGCTGTGCCGGACCGGCGAGCCGTTCGGGCACGACGTGCAGCGGTACGCGTACCTGACCGACGACGACGCGAACAGCGAGCTGGACGCCGTGCTGGCCGACGTCCTCGACGACATCGCGGCGCTACGCGCCGAGGGCCGGCCGGTGCTGGTGCACTGCCACGGCGGGGCGTCCCGCACCGGGCTGGTGCTGCGGGCGTGGCTGCGCCGGACGGAGGGCCTGTCGGCCGCGGAGGCGAAGGCCAGGGTGCAGGACGCGTGGCCGCACCTCGGACTGTGGAACGACAGCTTCACCGCCGCGCTGCACCGCCTGCCCCGGTCGACCGGCGCAGCGAATGGCTGAGTCAGCCGACCGGCCTGGCTACGAGCGACGAAGGTCGAGGTGGGAACTGCCCCTCTGGTGACCCGCTCGTCATGCCCGGCATCCGCGGCAGGTCAGCGCGACCTGACCCGAAGTCGCTCGGCGATCTCCTCGACCTCGGCCGAGCCGGCCGCCACATCCATGACCAGCTGGAAGGTGGCATCGTCGCTGAGCTCCGGTTCGTGGGCGTTGAGGTCGAGGAAGACGACTGTGGCCAACCAGCCCAGTCGCTTGTTCCCGTCGACGAGCGCATGGTTGCCCACCAGTGAGTGGAGGAGCGCGGCGGCCTGCAGCGACAACGTCGGGTAGGCCGGCTCTCCGAAAGCCGTCGCCCGGGGCCGCGCAGCCGCGGAGTCCAGCAGGCCCACATCCCGCACCGGGCCGGTGTCCAGCGCCCGGACGAGAGCCAGGAGGTCGTCCAGCTCGAGGTGCTCGACCTGGCTCACACCGTGCCCAGCCGGTCGAGCACGTCGCCCCACTTCTCGATCAGGCGGCCCGAGCTCTCCTGAACGCGAGCGGCGTGGCCGCTTCGCTCGTACCGCTCCAGGACGGCGCGCCGGACGATCTCCTGGCGCGAGGTGCCCTCCGCCTCCGCGAGCGCGGTGAGTGCACGCTCGAGTTCGTCGTCGGTCCGCAGGGTCATGGCCATCGTTCGATGGTACCGAAGTGATACCGCCAAGGGGCATACGAGATGCCGCCGCGCCGATCGGCGAGGCGTCGGGGTCCGGGCTGGCGTCGTCGCCAGCTCCGCTGCACGCGAGCGTCCGCTGGGCACGCGGAGTGCACGGTTGCCCGGCCGCGGATCGCGATCCTTCGCGTGGATCAGGAGCCCGGGCACGGCATCGGCGTCCAGCTCTTGCCGCCCGGCGCGTAGCTCCGGCAGCCGGTGTAGCCACTCGGGCCGGAGTTGCCGGACGTCGGCGGCGGAGCTGCCGTCCTCGGTGCGCTTGTTGAGGTGCGGGACGACGAGCCGGACGACTGCGAGCGGGCTTGCGCCGCCGCGGCGTCCTCGGCTGCCTTCCGCGCGGCCTCCTGCTCAGCGGCCTGCCGTGCAGCCTCCTCCGCAGCCTGACGCGCCGCCTCCTCCGCGGCCAGGCGCTCGGCCTCCTCCGCGGCTCGCCGGGCCTCGTCCTCCTGCCGCTGCTGCTCGGCCGCCCGAGCCGAGTCGTTGTCCGTGACGGCGGCGTTCAGGTCGGTGCGGACGTGCTCCACCCGGCTCTGCACACTGCTCAGCCCCCGGCCGGCGAACGGCAGCAGTGGGAAGGCGCGCGGGTCCCCGTCCAGGACAGCGGCGAGTGCCCGCGCCGCGGTCAGCGCAGCGACCAGCTCACCGGAGTGGGAATCGAACGCGGTCAGCTCGGCCGGGGCGGCGGGCTGCTCGGCGACCGTGTCGGCCGCCGTCTGCTCGAGGGCGGCCACCTGTGCGGGGACGGTGCACGTCACGTCGGCGGCATAGAGCCCTCGACCCGCCTGCCGCGCCTCGTCATGCGCCTGGCGCACGGGCGGGTAGAACTGCGTGTTCGTCCCGACCACCACCGCCACGCGCAGGCCCTGCCGGGCGATGTCGGCGTTCACCAGGTCGTCGCCGAGGAAGACCGCGGCCAGTTCGCGGTCGTACCGGTCGTACTTCTCCTCGTCGTGCTCGAGCCGCACCTCGGTCCCGACGGGGAGGCGGCCCTTCAGGTACTGGGTCGCCTCGGGGGCGAGGCACTCGACCGGCTTGCTCGGGTCCACCGACTCCGGGGTGTCCACGTTGAGCAGTCGCACCCGGCGGGTCTCGCCGTCGTACCGGACGTCGATGGTGTCGCCGTCCACCACCTTGGCCACCGTCGCGGTGACGGGTCCGCTCACTGCCTCGTGGACGGCTCCTGCCCCGACCACCAGGGCTCCGGCGGCCACCACCGCAGCGATCTTGTGGGCCCCTACGACAGCGAACAGGCTCTGCATGCTTCCTCCGACGGCCAGGCAACAGGCGTCACCGACGGGCACGCTAGGGAGTCGGTCGGCCACTGGATGTCGGCCAGGTCCGAGCCACCCCCGGAAGGAGTAGCGGCAACGAGCGGTGTCCCCCGAACCGGTGAGCGGCGCTGCGGCGGCCCCGGTTCCCGTCAGTGGCCCGTGGTCGTCTTCGCCGCAGGAGCGAGCGGGACCCACCCGCGCGGTCAGGAGGAGGCCCGGTGGAGCAGGCGGCTGAGCTGTTGTGGCGGGCAGCGTTGCGGCGTCCGTGGACAAAGCGGCCGCTCAAGACCGACGTCGAGGCGATGGCCGCAGCACTGCCCCCGGGCGACGTCATCGACGGGGTGTTCCGGGCCCGGTGGGCGGGGACGTCGAGCGGCGCACTGGCGATCACGTCCGGAGCCCTGCTCTTCGGGCAGGCCCGTCCCCGTCAGCACTTCACCGAACTCCTGCGGCTGGCCAGGCCGGGACACCGCCACAGTCCGCATGCTCTTGCCATCCCGCGCGGCGACGTCCGCAAGGTCTCCCGGACGTCGGAGGGCGTCGCCGTGCACACCGACGACCAGGTCATCGCTCTCCTGACCATGAACGATCCCGAGCTGCGGACAGCCCTCCTCCGGCTGTCCCATCGAGCTGCTGAGAACGACGTCGGCAACCCGAAGAGCCGGACCCGGGTGCTGCCGCACGAGGCGCTGTGGAACACCCGTTACCCGCACGGAGGGAACCGGATCGAGCGCAGGACATGGCCCGCACCGGCCGGGGCGCTGCAGGACGCCGGCGACGCGTGGCGGCGCGTCCCGCCGTGGAGCCAGTGGGCGCTGGCGGTGGGCGTCTTCGTCGGGCTGCAGACGTTCGTTGCGCCCGTCGGCGTCCTGTTCGCCATCCTGTTGCTGACGCTGCTGGGGCTCACGGGTGAGGCTGCCGTCGAGCGCCGCCGGCTCGCTCTCACCGGGCCGGAGACCGAGCTGGCCGAGGCCGACTGGATCGAGGCGCGGGTGGCCGGTGCGGCCTGCCGGGCCTGGGAGGAGACGCTGCGGGAACCGTCCTGGTCCTCTCCGGCACTCGACGCCACCCGCGCGGCGTTCGACGGCGACCACGAGGTCGACGCCGTCATCGACCTGGCGCTGCGCATCCACGACGCCCGCACCCAACTCGGGGCGATGCCGACCGGGCCGGCGAGGGTGATCTGGCAGCAGCAGTGGACGGCGCTGGACGCAGCCGCCGAGCGGCTGGGCCAGCGCGCCGACGCGCTGATCCGGCACCGCGAGCAGGCCGCGCAGCTGTCCCGGGAGCTGGCTCAGCTGGCCGAGCTGGAGAGGTTCGAACGCTCCGCGCTGGTCGTCGACGACCTGACCATCGCCACGTCGGTGGGGGGCGAGCGCGCCGGGCTCAGCCCGGTCGCCGACGACATCGCCGGCACGCGGGCAGCCGTGCGGGAGCTCATCGAGCTGATGACCCACACTCGGGCGCCGCTGGCCACGCCCGTCGACGCCCCGTGACCGCAGACCCTGGAGAAGAGACGTACCGATGATCTGGTTCCTGCTCGGAGTACTGCTCGTCTCCGCCATCGCCGGCGGACTGGTCGCCTGGCGCGCCCCCGACAACTACATCGCCCTGTCGGTCGCCGGAAGCCTGTTCATGGTGGCCTTGTCAGCGCTCCTCATCCCGTTCGTGCTCACCGTCCTGCAGTAGCGCGGCGCCGGCCCTGGCGTGAGCACGCCGTGGCCGTCACCGCCGCAGTGAGACGTATCGACTTCGTCCGCTGACGCCCCAGCTGCCACAACCGTCACGGCGTGACCCAGAGTCGTCGCTGCCGGCCGGTAGACAGGGCGCATGACTGACCCCGCGGACCTCCAGCCGACGTCCATCGACGGGGCGGCACCGGGGCCGCGGGTCACCGTCGAGGTCACCGCGGTCCCCGTGCTCAGCTACGCGCTCGCGCACAACGGCATCGCCGTGGTCTCCCAGCTGGTGCTCACCGGGCACGACGAGCCGGTGCGGCACGCCAGCGTGCACGTGGGCATCCGGGACGCAGCGGGCCCGATCGGCGAGGCCGTCGAGCTGTTCGCCGACATCGACCCCGGCCACACCACGGTCCTCACCGACGTCGGACTGCGGCTGGACCCGGCGGCGATGCTGCAGGTCGAGGAGCGCCGTCCCGGCTGGCTGTCGGTCATGGTCGAGAAGGACGGCGAGGTGCTCGGTCGGGCGCGCGTCCCGGTGCAGCTCCTGGCCGCGGCGCAGTGGCTGGCCACTCCGCTGGAGCTGGCGATGGAGATGCTCGCCGCCCACGTGCAGCCGAACCACCCGACGATCAGCGCGCTGGTCGCCGAGGCCGCCGACGTGCTGGGCACGGAGACCGGCAGCCCGTCGATCCAGGGCTACCAGTCCGGCCCCGAGCGGGTGGACGCCATCGCCGCCGCGATCTGCACCGCCGTGCAGGCCCGCGCCGTCCGCTACAGCGAGCCACCGGCCAGCTGGGCCGACGTCGGGCAGAAGGTGCGCACGCCCGGCGAGGTGCTCGACGAGCGGATCGGCACCTGCCTGGACCTGGTCGTCGTCCTGGCGGCCGCGCTGGAGCAGGCCGGCATCCGGCCGCTGCTGTGGCTGGTCGAGGGGCACGCCTTCCTCGGCTACTGGCGCGAGGAGCTGTCGGCGCAGAGCTCGGCGACCACCGACGTCGCCAGCCTGGTGAACCTGGTCGACCTCGGGCTGATCCGGCTGGTGGAGACCACGATGCTCACCACCCGCACCGAGCCGGTCGTTTTCGACGAGCTGCACCGCCCGCCGTACGCCGCCTGGCTCACCGGCGACCTCGACCGGGTCATCGGCGTCGTCGACGTCTACCGCGCCCGGCGCGACGGCGTCCTCCCACTGCCGGCCCGCACCCGGGACGCCGACGGCACCGTGCAGGTGGTCGAGTACCGGCCGGCCGTGCACAGCACCCCAGCACGCCCGGCCGACACCGGGACGGCGGCGGAGCACGAGGCCCGGGAGGTCGCCCCGCCGCGGATCGCGCAGTGGAAGAACGCGCTGCTGGACCTGAGCCTCCGCAACCGGCTGATCAACTACACGCCGCGCGCCGGGATCGCGTTGACCGTGCCCGACGCGCACTTGGGCGCGTTGGAGGACCTGGTCAACGGCGGGACGGCGCTGACCCTGCTGCCCAGCGACCAGCTGGCCGCCGTCCAGCGCGAGCGAGGGCTGCGCTCGGCCCGGGAGCTGCCGCAGGACCAGCTGGCCGAGCTGCTGCTGGACCGCCGGGGGCTGTACGTCGACGTCCCGGAGGCCTCGTACCTGACCCGGATGCGGGCGCTGGCCTACAAGGCGAAGACGGTGCTGGAGGAGACCGGCGCCAACAACCTGTACCTGGCGCTGGGCAGCCTCGCCTGGGAGCTGGACGGCCGCCTGCTGCGCTCACCGCTGATCCTGGTGCCGGTCGTGCTGAAGGCCCATTCGCGGTCCGGCGCCTACCGGCTGACCGTGGACGAGTCGGGCACCAGCACGCCCAACTACTGCCTGCTGGAGAAGCTCCGCCAGCTGCACGGGCTGAGCGTCCCCGGTCTGGCCGAACCGACCGAGGACGGCGCCGGGATCGACCTGGACGCCGCGCTGCAGGCGATGCGGGTCGCGCTGGCCGAGCAGGGGCTGCCCTACCGGGTCGAGCCGACCGCGGACCTGGCGATCCTGGCGTTCGCGAAGTTCCGGCTGTGGAAGGACCTCGACGAGCACTGGGCGACGCTGAGCGAGAACCCGCTGGTCGCCCACCTGGTGCACTCCCCCACCGACCCGTTCGACGACCCGGTCGCCGCGGACGGCTCGGTCGACCTCGACGAGCTCGCAGCCGCCGTGCCGGTGCCGGCGGACGCCTCGCAGCTGACCGCGGTCGCCGAGGCCGCCGCCGGCCGGACGTTCGTGCTCGAGGGCCCGCCGGGGACGGGCAAGTCGCAGACCATCACCAACCTGCTGGCCCGGGCGGTCGCCGATGGCAAGCGGGTGCTGTTCGTCGCCGAGAAGCGCGCCGCGCTGGACGTCGTCGCCCGGCGGCTGGACGCCGTCGGGATGGGTCCGTTCGCCCTCGACCTGCACGACAAGGGCAGCCGGCCGGCCGTGGTGCGGGCGCAGATCCGCGCGGCGCTGGAGCACGCGGTGCAGGTCGACGAGCAGGGCCTGGCCGCCGACGGGGAGGACCTCCGCTCGGCCCGGCGCTCGCTGGCCCGGTACGCCACCCGGCTGCACGAGCCGAACGCCGCCGGCCTGTCGCTGTACAGCGCGCACACCGGCGCGCTGAGCGTCGGCGACTCGGTGCCGCCGCTGCCCGTCTCGCCGGCTGCGGTCGGTGGGCTGACGGCCGACGACGTCGCGGCGGTGCGGCGCGCACTGGCCGGGCTGCCGGACGTCGCCGACCTGGCCCGGCCGCGGCCGGGCCACCCGTGGGGGTTCGTGGACGTCGCCGACGTCGACGTGCCGGCCGCCGCGTCCGCCGCTGCTGCGGTCGATGCCACCGTCGCCGAGCTGCTGGGGTCGGCGCGGCTGGCGCCGGTGCTGGCCGCCGTGTGCACCCCGGCCGATCTGGCCGGGCTGGCCCGGGTGCTGGACGGTCCGCCGGTCGACCTGGCGGTGCTGGACGAGACCCGGTCGGCCTGCTGGCGGAGCGAGACGGCCGCGCTGTCGGCCGACGTCGCCGCCTTCCGGACGGCGCAACACCCGGGCCTGGACGTGGCGACACCGGCCGCGCTGGACCTGCCGCTGGCGGAGATCGCTGCCGCCGGGCAGGCCGCCGCGCAGTCGGGCTTCTTCGGTCGCAAGAAGCGGCTGATCGCCGTCCGCGACCAACTGGCTCCGGCGCTGACCGGCGAGGTGGCGCCGAAGGCGGTGCCGGCGCTGGCGTCGTCCCTGCTCGCCGCGCAGACGGCGGCGCGGGCGCTGGCCGCCCGCGCCGCCGCGATCCCCGGGTTGCAGGTCCCGGCGACGTGGAATCCACTGACCGATCCGGGCCTGGTCGACCGGGAGGTCGACTGGCTCCGGCTGGCCGGTGCGGTGGTCGAGGGCGGCGACGGCTTCCCCGGGGCGCTGCGCGCGCTGCTCGCCCAGGGGCCGGCGACCAACCCGTCCGCCGCGGCGGCGGTCCGCCGCGCGCAGGAGGCGGTGCAGCAGCTGCTGACCGTCTGCCGGTCGACGCCCGAGCAGCTCGCGGTGTGGGCGGGCACCGACGGGCTGTTCGCCCGGTGGCAGGCGACCCGCGCCGAACGGGCAGTCGCATCTCCCGGAGTGCCGTCGCTGCGCCGATGGCTGGACCTGGTCGCCGCCCTGGAGCCGCTGCGTGCTGCCGGGCTGGCCGAGGCCCGGTGGACGCTGCTGACCGGCGCGGTGCCGGCCGACGACGCCGTCCGCTCCTTCGAGCTCGGGCTGGCCGGCGCCGCGATGACCGAGCGGGAGGAGGCCACCGGGCTGGCCGCCTTCGACGCGCCGGTGCACGAGCGGGCGATCACCCGGTTCTCGGCGGCGTCCCGGGCGGTGCGCCGGCACCTGACCGCAGCGCTGCCCGCATCGGTCGTCGCAGCGCGGTCGTTCGACGTCACCGCGCGCGGGGGCCGGGTCGGCGCGCTGCAGCGGGAGCTGAACCGGCAGCGCGGCGGGCTCGGCGTGCGCGGGCTGATCGCCGAGTACGGCGAGCTGGTCACCGCCGTCATGCCGTGCGTCCTGGTCAGCCCCGACTCGGTGGCCCGCTTCTTCCCGGCCCGGGCCGGCCTGTTCGACCTGGTGGTCTTCGACGAGGCGTCGCAGATCCGGGTCGCCGACGCGGTCGGCGCCCTGGGCCGAGCGCACGCTGCGGTCGTCGTCGGGGACAGCAAGCAGATGCCGCCGACGTCCTTCGCCGAGCCGACGACCGATGACGACGCGCTGCCCGAGGACCTGGCCACTGCGGTGGAGGACGAGGAGTCGATCCTCTCGGAGTGCGTGCAGGCGCGGGTGCCACGGCAGTGGCTGTCCTGGCACTACCGAAGCCAGGACGAGTCGCTGATCGCGTTCAGCAACGGCCAGTACTACGAGAACCGACTGTCCTCCTTCCCGGCGCCGGTGCACGGGCCGGCCTCCTCGGCCCCGGACGGCCGGGGTGTCTCGTTGGTACGGGTAGACGGCACGTTCCACCGCTCGGGCGCGGGCAAGCTGCTGCGCACCAACCCGGTCGAGGCGGAGGCGATCGTCGCGGAGATCCGCCGGCGCTTCGCGCTCTCCCCCGACGAGCCGCCCTCGATCGGCGTCGTGACGTTCAACGCCCAGCAGCGGGCGCTGATCGATGCACTGCTGCGGGACGCCGGTGACGAGCGACTGGTCGAGGCGCTGGACCGCACCGACGGCGAAGGCCTGTTCGTCAAGAACCTGGAGAACGTGCAGGGCGACGAGCGCGACGCCGTGCTCTTCTCGACCGCGTTCAGCGCCAACGACCGGGGCCAGCTGCCGCTGAACTTCGGCCCGCTGAACAAGGTGGGTGGTGAGCGCCGGCTGAACGTGGCGATCACCCGCGCCCGGCGGCAGGTCGTCGTCTTCTCCTCCTTCGACCCGGCCGACCTACGGGCGGAGCAGACGTCGTCGGTGGGGATCAAGCACCTGCGCGCGTACCTGGACCTGGCGGCGCACGGCACCGATGCGCTGCCGCAGGACGCGCGGTTCGCCTCGCTGCCCGACCGGCACCGGGACTCCGTCGCCGCAGCGCTGCGTGCTCGTGGGCTGGTCGTGCGGACCGATGTGGGGCTGTCGGAGTTCAAGGTAGACCTGGCCGTGTCGCTGGCCTCGGCGCCGGACGTGCCGGTGCTGGCGGTGCTGCTCGACGGCCCGGCGTGGGCGCGGCGGCGGACGGTCGGTGACCGCGACGGGCTACCGGTGGAGGTGCTGGGCGAGATGCTGCGCTGGCCGGCGGTGGAGCGGGTATGGCTGCCTGCGTGGCTCGCCGACAGGGAGGCGGTGGTGGAGCGGTTGGTCGCCGCCGCCCAGACCCCGGTCGCTCCTTCTGTGCCGGAGCCGCTTCCCGTTCCGGCGGTTGAGCCGCCCCCGGTTGCTCCTTCGGAGGTCGAGGTCCCTGCGGCGGTGCTGGACGGCGAGGAGCCGTTCGTGCCGTGGACGCCGGAGCCGGCGGGCGAGCGCAGCCTGCTCGACCAGTTGACGAACCGGCGGGTGGCCGAGCGGGTGCGGGCGGTGCTGGAGGCCGGGGCCGAGGCGGAGGGCCCGATCCACCTCGACCGGCTGACCCGGCTGACCGCGGGGGCGTTCGGGCTGGGTCGGGTGGCCCAGGCGCGCCGAGATGCGCTGGCCGCGCTGGTGCCCGCGGCAGCGCGGGTGGGCGACGTCGTCTGGCCGGCGCAGCTGGACCGGGCGACGTGGACCGGGTTCCGCCGTGATCCGGAGGCGACCCGACCGATGGAGCAGGTGACGCCGGAGGAGATCGGCAACGCGATGGTCGCACTGTGCCGGGCGAGCGCCGGGATGACCAGGGACGAGCTGTTCGCCCAGACACTGGAGGTGTTCGGCTACCGCCGCCGCACCCTGGCCCAGGTCGCCGTCCTCGATTCGGCGCTGGCAACGGCGACATCCGCCGGCCGGCTGACGACCGCACCATCCGGTCTGCTGATGCCCGGCGCCCGCTGACCCGGCCGTCGGCCGTCGGCCCGCGGACGCTAGGGCTGGGCTATCCCGCTCAGGCGTAAACCGCGGACCGTCAGCAGAACATCCTCGTGTCTAGGCTCAGCCGGCGATGCGCCGCACGATCTGCTGGGCCGCCACTCTCCCCTCCGGCGTCGGCGTCGGCGCTTATTGGTGGACGGCGCCCTTGCATGCCTCCGCGTGCCACAGGACGCTCGTTGAAAAAGGGCGAGCGCCCTGACTTACGGCGTTTCGATGCGGTCAAGCAGCAACAGCGGGAAACACGACGAGTGATCCATCGCTGCTTCGTTCGATCTCGATCGCCACGTCAGATTGCTGGGTCCCTCCGCGGAGGCCATCCCCCAGGGCGCGAAGTCGGTAGGCAACCTTGAGCAGGTCGTCCACAGCTCCTTGCGTCCACATAAAGCTGCGAACACCGCCGGAGGGCTTCAGTTCGAGCGTCGACAGTCGAAGAAGAATCGTGGAAATGTCAAGCTCCAGTTCATCGACGCGACGTTCGTCGTCCTGCAAGGTGCGGACGAAGGTCTTGAACGGGTGGCTTGCCCCTTCCCGCTGCGCATGCTCAACAGCTTGAAGGACAAGCACCCGGCGCTTGAGAGCAATCGCTAGCCTCGCGAGTTCAAGGTGTGCACGGAACGCGCCACCTTCTTCGTTGATGCCGGGGAATGCCTTCGTGAGGGCTCCGATCTCGACCGGGCCCTCCGGCAGGGCAGCGAGCGACGCCTGCCACTTGGTAAGCCGGTTGCGAGTCCGTTCGATCGACGTGCCTATCGCGTGCATGGCCGAATCGAGGCCTAGGGACGCGCCGATGCGGCCCTGGTCGAGGAGGATCGAGGTCGCCTTGTCGATGGCGTCGCGACAACCGCCAAGTTCGCTGCGCTCGTCGTCCAGTTTGTTTTCGTGCAGTTGCTCCAGCAGGTCGGTCATCCGCTCGAGCGCCGCCTGACGTTGATGATCGGCATAGGCGCTGACACTGACCGCTACAGCCATGAGCACGAGTGGCGCGGCTACCGTCAGAGCCCCAGCACCCGCAACTGCCACACCTGCTGTGGCCGCAGAGCCTGTTGCCGCACCCGCAGCTGCCGCCTTACCCGCCACGGGAACGAAGGTCGCGTTCGCTGCGATCCCCGTGGAGTTCATGAGAGCACTGTGAACACCCCCGGCGATCTCTTTTGACGGCATCGACCGGACAAGTCCCTTGCCGACTTGTGCGGCTACTTTTGCCGGGACAACCATCCGGTAGAGCATCTCACCGCTGGTGGCAACATTCCCCGTCGAACCTGACTTGGCCGTCTGAGACATGAGCTGCGACAACTGCTGCGCGAGCGGACTGGCTGCATGCAGCGAGATGCCGCCATCGCGCTTGTGCGCGGTCGACATCGGATACGCTTCCAATGTCGTGATCGGAGAAGCCGCGAGCGTCGCCAGGACCGTTCTCAGCTCGGCCAGGCGAGCGGGTGTCATGCACTCTTCACCGAAGACGTCTGGCACAGACACCTCCTCGGTAGCGAGGGTCCACACCGGTACGAGCGTATTGCTATCTACAGTCACGTCATACTTCCTGTTCAAGCCGACAGCCCTACGTCTGACGTCAAGGCACCAAGAACAAGTTAGGCGTTCGGCGGGGCAGCGGAGCGCAAGTGCGGGGGGCGAAACGCGTGGCGCCCCCCTGCGTCACCGGCGCCCCACGAGTCCCGCCTGCCTGTGCGCGCCGGCCGCAGGGATGCGGAGATCCCGCGAGTGGCATGCCGTCAGTCGGTGATCCCCTCTCTCGCCTCCCACCGACGAAGCTGCTCCCGCTGCGTTTGGGCGACGACCTCCCAGAATTCCGAGAGGTCGAACGGATAGGACAGCCCGGTCCCACACCTTTCCGTCCGAACTTCCACGACACCCGCGTGCCTTAGATCGACCAGGTGTCGACGTCCTCGTCGTCGATCAGCCCATCGACCTCCCGGACGTCGCTCACGCCGAGGTGGGACCGTAGGTCCAGCCAGCAACAGACGACCGGCTCCGTCGACGGCCCCAGTGTCGGGTCGATGGACTCGTGTTCGGGCGGTGAGCTCAACTGCAGTGGTGCACGCCAGACAGCGGCGTCTCCATGAAGCACGACTCACAGACCGGCCCGCGGCGGACGTCCTGAGGAGCGCCGCCGCCCGAGCCGGGCGCGTAGCCCGGCAACTCGACCCGGGCTCCGCCTGCGATGTCCACGTAGGTCTTCCCGACCCATGCGACGCCGTGACCGTTCCGGCCGAGAGCGATGTAGCTGCGGCTGTTCGGAATCCAGACAGCGTCGTGCTCGACCTGGGCGGTGACCCGGAGGATCTCCGCCCAGGTGTCACCGAAGGCGCCGAGCGCCGGGAGAGCGGTGGCCAGATCGTCGAAGTACTCCCGCCCCACGCCGGCCAACTCGGCCTGACTCATCTCGCAGATCGGGCCATCGGATGCCTCGGCGACGCGCTTGCCGACGATGTGCGGGCACTGGGCGATATGCCGGCGCTGCCCCGTGGCCGTCTTGTACAGCGCCTGCGGGGTGAGCACGTTGCTGTTCTGGCTGATCTCGGTCGTCACGCACGGGAGCCTGCCGCAGGGGACCGACCATTCCGGCCCACCTCCCGGCGTGCCGCGGCGGACAGCACCCGGAGGGTGAGCCGCCTTGGGCGCGCGACTTGTCGTCACCGAGGGGCCGTCAACCCGTGTCTTCCGTACCGCGTCGACCCCTACTGCCCCAGGCGCCCCCCTGGACCTTCTGTCACCCGAAGGCGCGACGCGTGGCCCCGAACCGTGACATGTTGCTTTCCGAATCCATAGCGTCCGTACTGACCCGAGGGTCGCCGAGGGCTTGCGCCAAGATCGTCGTACCAGCTGCTTACGGTGCGCCAGCTAAAACGGAGCGTGACATGACAGGGGCACATCTGGGCGATGACGCTTGGGCTGGGGTCGACGGCGCTATTGGCGTCGCGATACTCAGCGAGGCGAGCCAATGCCTCGAGGCGTATCGGGCGAAGCCGAACCTCGTCGAGCAGGACGCAGGCATCGAGATCTCGAACGTCGAAGGTGGTTACGGCCGCAAGCAGCTGCATGAGCTGCTGCAGAACGGCGCTGACGCCATGATCTCGAATCCTGGTCGGATCTCGGTGGTGCTGACCGAAGACGCCCTGTACTGCGCCAACCAGGGCCAGCCGATCGCCCCTCCGGGCATCGCCGCACTCATGGCCTCGCACCTGTCGACGAAGCGAAGCGATCAGATCGGGCGCTTCGGGCTGGGCTTCAAATCGGTACTCGGGCTGAGTGACGCCCCGGAGATCATCAGCCGGTCGGGTTCCCTGCGCTTCGACCGTGCCCAGACGAGACGCCGCATCCTCGAAGTCGTTCCGTCGGCTCAGCGCACGCCAGTTCTCCGACTGGCGGAACCGATCGACGCGCCAGCGGCCGCCGCTCACGACCCCGTTCTACGGGAGCTGATGGAGTGGGCCAGCACTGTCGTCCGTCTGCCACTCAAGACCGACGTCGATTGGCTGTCAGACGAGCTGGACCGATTCCCCGCGGAGTTCCTCCTCTTCACGGAACACGTGCTCCGATTGGACCTGGACGACCGGATCACGGGTCGTCGTCGAGGCTGGACGGCCCGACGGGAGGGGGCGCGGGTCCGGCTCGACACCGGAGCCGGCTCGGAGGGATGGCATGTCTTCCGCCAGCGGCACCGCCCTTCCCCGTCTGCGCGCGCGGACGCCGGTGAGATCGCCGGCCGGGATGAGGTCAGCGTCGTGTGGGCTGTTCCCGACAAGGGCCGGGCCTTGGCCGGCCAGTTCTGGGCCTTCTTCCCGACCAATTCCCGCACGACTCTCTCGGGGGTCGTCAACGCCCCGTTCAAGACCACCGAGGACCGTCACGACATCCTCGACGGGCCCTACAACAGGGAAATCCTCGAGCAGGTGCTCCCTCGGATGATCGCGGAGAACCTGGGCGACCTGGTCGAACCCGATGATCCCTGCAGCATTCTCGAGATCTTGCCCGCGCGTGGCCGTGAAGCGAGGTCGTGGGCGGATGACGCACTCAACGAACCCGTGATGCGCGCGGTCACGTCCGCTCCCTGCATCCCGGACATGAGCGGTGTGCCGCGCCGCATCACGCAGGTCAACCTCAGTCCACGTTTCCTGGCCGAGCGCGGCAGGTGGGCCACCATGTGGGCGGGTGTCGACGGCGGTCCGGTGAACTGGATCCACCCTTCTGTCGACGACCGGACGGAACGACGCGCGAAGGCGACCCGTCTCTTCGAGATGGCGCGGGTGGCCGAGTCGACGACCGAGCAGTGGCTCGAGGCGCTGGCGGGCACGAGCACTCGAGGTTCGATGGTCGCCGTCCAGTTGGCCGACCAGATCAACATCGGCGACGCCGATCAGCTCACGGCAGTGCGACGCGCGGCCACGGTCCTCTGCGGCGACGGAAAGCGGGTACCGCCCCTCGCGGGGAAGCTCTTCCTGCCGGACCCGACCGACACCTCCCCCGGGGCGGGCTTCGTCGCCAAGGAGCTGACCGAGGACGTCGAGACCGTGGCCGCCCTCCGCCGCCTCGGGATCAGGCCGTTGGACGCCGTGGGGCGCTTGACGGCGCACATCGCCCGGATGACCGGCGGACCGGTCAGCGGGTCGGATGTCGGACGGCTCTGGGAACTGGTGCGACAGGTCGACGCGGACGAGGCCGTACGCGCCCTCGAGGCGGGCTTCGGTCGGCGGGGTACACCCCTGAGGACGATGGCCGCAAAGCCGGCTCCCTTGAACGAGTGCCTGCTCCCAGGCACAGTCGTCCCGTCGGACGGCTCCCGGGACGCGGAAGTGGCCGTCGACATGCGGTTCCATGCGGCGGACCACCAGTTGCTCTCCCGTCTGGGTGCTGTCTCCGGTCCCCGCCTGGTGTCTCGAATCCCGGAGGAGACCTGGTTCGACGAGTGGCGTCAGGAAGCCGAGTCGGCCTTCATGCGCGCCGCCGCAGGTTGGGGTGTCCGCGTCTCTCAAGGCTCCATTGCGATCCGCCCTGGCCCTACGGCAGCACACATCGGACTGCTCCCCAAACTGTCGACGCCCGCCAAGGTGGCGATGACGCGCGAGGTCATGGCGCTGGCACATCAGAGTTGGACCGTCTACTCGGAGACGCGTGGGTCGATCGAGCCGGTGCTGTTCGTGAACCCGGGGGTCTGGTGGGTTCGTCGACACGGGATGGTCGACACACCCCTCGGTCCTTGCACCGTCACGGGTGCAGTCGGCCCCATCGAAGGTGTGGCGGCGGACCTGCTGCCAGTGCCCGTGGGCCTTGACGCCAACGCCCTGACCGCACTGAGCGTCCGGACGTCGGTTGACGGTGATTGGTGGTCGCGTTTCCTCGTCCTGGCCCAAGAGACCCTCGACCTCGCGAAGGTCCACCGCCTGTATGCCGCTGCTGCACGAGGGGGTTGCGCCCGTCCCCCGAGCCTGCGGGTCGAGCACGACAGCGGAATGGACAGCGCGCCTGCCGGCGAAGTGGTGGTGACGGACGACCCGGTTGCCTACGGCCTGCTCCGGGACTCGATCGACGTCGTGCTGGTCGATGACGACCGGGACGCCGACGTGTTGCGAACGCTCTGGGAGCTCGGTGACGCACGGTCCATGCTGCGCCGGGCGGTGCTCCATGCGCCCTCGGGTGATCCGATTTCCGTCGTGGACCGGTTCCCCGGGCTCCGGGTGACCGCCCCCACACTGGCGCCCTCCTACCAACTGCTCGCTTGTCGCGAGTTGGCCATCGAGGTGGTCGCAGAGGAGGGGACGACTCGTTCCGTGACGGACCAGCGGTTCGTCGTGGAAGCCGAGACCCTCTACTTCCGCGACGACATGCCCACGGCTGATCTGCTCGAGGCCGTCAATGTCGGGCTGCGATTGGGCCTCGACCGGCGGCAACTCGAACAGACGGTCGAGATCGGCAAGCGGCGTGAGCAGAGTGACGTCGCCCGGAGCGTTCGAGCTGCCGGGTCTGTCGACGACAAGCTGCTCGCCCTCGCCGGCGAGGTGGAGTTGAGGAAGTTGGTGCCCGCCGAGGCGATCGAGGTCGCACAGTCACGACAGGGGCGTGCTCTCGAACCGGTGGAGATCGCTCGGATGGCCCGAACGGCCGCGGGGACCGGGATTCTCCGCAGGCTCGGTCCGGCGATCGAGGCTCGCGGCATGACGGTGCCCACGGTCCTGAACGGTGGGAGCACGGCGGCCGCCTTCACGCAGAAGCTGGGGTTGCCCGAGGAGTTCGCCGGCTCACGCACTGCACAACGAGAAGCGGTCAAGCTGGTCGACGGGCCGGTGCGACTCCCCCGGTTGCACGACTACCAGGAAGAGACGATCAACCGCGTGCGTCGGGTCTTCCGGGCTGATGGCCTGGCCCGCGGGCTCGTTGCGCTGCCCACCGGCTCCGGCAAGACCCGGGTAGCCGTCGAAGCGGTCATCGACCACATCCGAGAGGAGGATCCCGAAGCCCTCGTCGTCTGGATCGCGCAGAGCGACGAGCTCTGCGAGCAGGCGGTCGAGACCCTGTCGTACGTCTGGCGGGCCGTCGGCGCCCACCAGACAGAGTTGACCGTCAACCGGCTCTGGGCCTCCAACGACGCTGCCCGCGTCAATTCCGGCGCACAGGTCGTCGTCGCCACCGATGACAAGCTGACCTCACTGTCCACCCAGACGCGTTACGACTGGCTCAAGACCGCCTCGATCGTAATCGTCGATGAAGCTCACACCTCGGTCTCGAAGACCTACACGGCTCTCTTCAACTGGCTGGAGCGGGGCACGAGACAACGAGAACGGCCGCTGCTCGGACTGTCCGCGACCCCATATCGGGGAACGAATGAAGACCAGACCAAACAACTGGTGAACCGGTACGACGGCAACCTGTTGACGGACGGGCTCTTCGACGACGACCCCCATGTGCACCTGCAGAAGCTGGGCATCCTGGCGCGAGTGCGGCACAAGGAGCTCGTCGGCATGAAGCTCACTCCGCTCAGGAATCGGCTCGCCGGCGACCCCGGCGACGGGGTCAGTCTCCTGGAGAACCGGATCGACCTGAATCAGGTCGCCATGGACGAGGACCGGAACAGCCGGATCATCGACTCCCTGCTGCAGCTGGAGGCAGGAACCACTGCGCTCGTCTTCGCTGCTTCCGTGCAGCACGCGGAAATCCTGGCCTCTGTCCTGAGCAACGAAGGACTGCCCGCGGCCGCGGTCTCCAGTTACACGTCGCCGGCGGAGCGCCGCGAGATGGTGCGCCAGTTCAGGTCCGGGGAGGTCCGTGTCCTGACCAACTACAACGTCCTCTCGCAGGGCTTCGACGCCCCCAAGGTCGGTGCGGTGTACGTCGCCCGCCCGACGTTCAGCCTGAACAGGTACCAGCAGATGATCGGCCGGGGACTCCGCGGACCGCGCAACGGCGGATCCGAGGAGGTACTGATCGTGAACGTCCGGGACAACATCGACGCCTTCGGTGAGCAGCTCGCGTTCCACCACTTCGACGCGCTGTGGCGTGAAGGCGTATGACCTTCGAGTTCGATGCGAGCCAGCAAGCCATCGTGGAGGCAGGCCCGGAGGAGCGACTACTGGTCGTCGCCGGGGCCGGCCGTGGGAAGACCGAGGTCATAGCCGGCCGGGTTCGCGAGCTCGTCGACGTGCACGGCCTGCTGCCCTCGGACGAGGTCCTGGTGCTCACCTTCTCCCGCGCCGCCGTGGCAGCAGCGCGTCGTCGGCTTGAAGACCGCGGTCACGGGATGATCGCCGTCAGCACCTTCGATTCCTTCGCCACCCAGGTGCTGCTCGAAGCCGGCGAGGACCCTTCGTCCGTCGGGGGATTCGACCGCCGGATCCGCGCAGCAACGGCGGCGCTGCGAAATGACCCGCCGCCGCGGGTGACGACTCTCCGGCACGTCCTGCTCGACGAGGTCCAGGACCTCGTCGGGGACCGTGCGGAACTGGCTCTTGCTGTGCTGGGCCAACTGGAGCCCGACTGTGGATTCACGGCTCTCGGTGACCCGCTGCAAGCCGTCTACGACTGGCAGCTGGACGAATCCGTCTCCAAGGTCTCGTCCGGGCAACTCATGGCCCGGCTCGTCGACGGCTTGAGCGCCCGCAGGACAGCCTTGGATGTCGACTACCGCGCCCGCGGCACAGACCCGCTGGCAGTGGTGGACCTCGGCGAGGACGTTCGTCGCCTGGGTGACGGGGCGGCAGCACGTGAGCGGGTGACGAGCTTCATCGACCATCTGCTCGACCTGGGGCCCGTCCCCGGGATGACGAACCTCGTGGACCGGGCGCCACAGACGACCGCTCTCCTGTGCCGTACCAACGGACAAGCGCTCACGGTGTCTCAGAGCCTCCGCGAAGCGGGCGTCCGGCACGTGCTCCGGCGACCACTGGAAGACGTAGGGGTCGCCAGCTGGATCGGCGCCGCCTTCGGCGCGGCCGAGACACCCGTCCTCGACCGGGACGAGGTGACCGCGCTGGTGCACGCCGCCACGTCGGACATCGACCCCGTGGATGCCTGGGTGGCACTCAAAGAAGCCGAGCGTCGCACGCGCGACCGGGAACACCTCGATCTCGGCGCTCTGAGACGAGCACTCCGCGCCGGGTCAGCCCCCCTCGGCCTGGCCGCGGCTGACGATGCGTCGGTCGTGGTCTCGACGATCCACCGGGCGAAGGGACTCGAATTCGACCGGGTACTTATCGTGCCGGCGCAAGAGCGGGGCGACATCGACGCCGACCCGGCGGCCGAGATGCGGGTCAGCTATGTCGCCCTGTCTCGAGCGCGTGACGAGGTGTTCCTCTGCCAAGCCCCGCAGGAGGCGGCAATGGTGTCGCGCCTCCCGTCCGGTCGCTGGGCAGTGCACGCCTGGATGGGGCGGGGCAAGCGACGCCCGGTGTCGATGGAAGCCGTCTCTCAGGACGTGGACATCATCAAACCGACCGCAGAGCAGGACGGCTCCGGCCGAGCTGTTCAGGCGCGACTCAGCCGTGGCGACGTCACCGGCGCTCCGCTCATCGCGGTGCTCGAGGTGGGGTCCGCACCGAACATGCCGCGGTTCACGCTGCACCTGGCGGCGGACGGGATGCTCGTCGGTCGGACGTCGGAGCACTTCGGCCGTGGCCTCCTCTCGACCTTCGGCAGACCGTTCGGGGGCCGTGACTGGCCGCGAGCCATCCACGGGATGGCGATCGCGTCCGTCGAGACGGTGGCCGGCGATCCGGACCTCACGCGGTTCGCCGGTCTCGGAGGCAGTGGCCTGTGGCTGGTCCCGCGGCTCACCGGCCTGGCAGGACCTGACTGGAAGAACGAATGGGAGGGATGGACCTGATGGGCTTGGCTGAGAAGTACGCATTCCGTGAGGCAATGGTCCGGCGTCTGCACGACGACCTCATCGGGCCTCGTGGCGGCGATGACGAGGTCATCGACGAGTCGCCCCTCGACCGGTACATCGCCGGCGTGCTGTGGCCGTCGGACAGCGGTACGCAGGAGGCAGTGCCGGAAGAGCCGGTGGACGCCCGGGACGACGACACCGCGCCGAGCGATCCGCCGGTTGCCCAGGCGCGCATGCGCTTCCCGTCGTCGGCAGGCATCACGTTCACGGTGGACGCGCAGAAGGTCGACGCAGTGGTCGTACGCCCGTCGGCCGCTCAGTACGTGCCCGGTGATGAGGTCACCACCGAGGGAACGGACCAGCTCTCCCGCGCGCGGGGCCAACGCCGCGTCTCATGGACACGCGTGCGGCCGGACATGGACGACGTGACCGTCAGGTTGGACGAGGTCGGTCCGCGCCGCGTGGAGGTGGCGCGAGGGCTGGAGCTCTACGTCCTCGTCCGGAAGCCGGTCGACGGACGAGTCACGGTCACCGCCGCCCTCCTCAACAAACAGGCGACAACAGGAGGGCTGCGCGACGAGAGCAGTTGGTTCCAGGTGTCGATGGAGGTCCTCGCCGACGCTCCGGCGTTCGTCGACCGAGCGATGATCCCGACACCGGGCGACGAGGACCTGGCTACAGGCGCGCTTCTCTACCGCAACGCGCGGACGTTCGCCTCAGGACACGGTTGTGCCGCGACGTGGGAGGTCGATGACGCGAACTCCGTCTCTTCCGTCCGGACGACATTCATGCCTGGTCATGAGCTCAAGCGGGCTCGCCCACGACGGATTCCCGGCGTCGATCTGCGGATGTCCTACCTGGCGACTGCTGGCACGGCGGAGGTTTTCGAGACTTTGGGGACGATCGTCTCGGAATACCGAGCTTGGATCTCGGCCCGCGAGAGCGACACCGCCGACCGCGCAGTGGTGGACGAGAAGCTCGAGGGCGTTGCCGTGCGGCACATGGAGCGCGCCGGCGAGGCTGCCGACCGCATCGAAGCCGGGATCGACGTTCTGCGTCGGGACCCCGATGCCATGCGCGCTTTCCGGTTGATGAACGAGGCGATGCAGCTACAACGCGCACGACAGGACTGGGTTCGGAACGGCGCAACGGGCGAGCCCGATGCCGGAGCGGAGCAAGCCTGGTATCCCTTCCAGCTGGCCTTCATCCTGCTCAATCTCGCTGGACTAAACGACTCGAGCCACGAGGACCGGGACGTCCTCGATCTGCTCTGGTTCCCGACCGGCGGCGGGAAGACGGAGGCCTATCTCGGGCTCATCGCCTTCACCATCACACGCCGCCGTCTCGGCGACGCGTCGGCGACCGGAGTCGCCGTCATCATGCGTTACACCCTGCGGCTGCTCACCATCCAACAGTTCGAGCGGGCCACAACGCTCATCTGCGCCCTGGAGTACCTGCGGGGCCAACGTGCTGAGCTCGGGTCTGACCCCTTCTCGATCGGGCTCTGGGTCGGCGGGGCCGCGACACCGAACACACTCGACGACGCACGCAAGGCCCTCAACAAGCTGGCCCGGGGGCACGACGTCGATGAGGGCAATCCTGTCCAGCTGCTGGCGTGCCCCTGGTGCGGAGGCGGCCTGGGTGCCGACGAGTACCGCATCATGAAGCACCCGGAACGACACCTACGCGTCGCCTGCGGCCGTGCAGGCTGCTACTTCTCCGGCGGCCTCCCGGTTCACCTGGTCGACGAGGACGTCTATCGGGCGCGTCCCGAGCTGGTCATCGGGACAGTGGACAAGTTCGCTCGAATGGCCTGGACCGAGAAGGCCGGGGCGTTGTTCGCCCGGGACGGTCGGGGTCACCGCCCGGAGTTGATCATCCAGGACGAGCTCCACCTGATCTCCGGGCCGCTGGGCTCGATGGTCGGGCTCTACGAGACTGCGGTCGATGCGGCTTGCGCGGTCGATGCAGATGCGCCGTTCAACGCGCCCGCAGGGAAGGCCAAGATCGTGGCCTCCACCGCGACCATCCGTCGCGCGACCGAGCAGGTGCGAGCGGTCTTCAACCGGAGCGCTGCCCAGTTCCCACCGCCGGGCATCGATCCCGACCTGTCGTTCTTCGCGGAGCCGGCTTCGTCTCAGGAGCTCGGCGACCGGGCGTACATCGGTGTCATGGCTCCGGGGACCAGTCACCAGACACTGATGATCAGGGTCTACGCGTCGCTGTTGCAGAGTGCGCAGGACATTCCCGCCGACGTCGATACACGAGACCCCTATTGGACGTTGATGGGCTACTTCGGCAGCTTGCGCGTCTTGGGGTCTGCTCAGCTCCAAGTTCTCGATGACGTGAAGGCCCGCCTCGGACTTCTCGCCCGCCTCAGCGGGACGAAGGAACGACGGCTTCGCCCACCCTCGGAACTGACGAGTCGGGTCAACGCAAAGGACATCCCTGGAGCCTTGAAGAACCTCGAGGTCTCGCTGCCGGACCGAGCCGCCGACGACGTTGTGCTCGCGACCAACATGATCTCCGTGGGCCTCGACGTCGACCGGCTCGGCCTCATGGCCGTGATGGGCCAACCCCAGTCCAGCGCCGAGTACATCCAGGCGACCAGCCGCGTGGGGCGTAAGCATCCGGGGCTCGTCGTGACGATGCTCAACTCGTCGCGCTCCCGAGACCGGTCACACTTCGAGAACTTCGTCCCTTTCCACCAAGCGGTCTACCGGTCGGTCGAGGCGACGAGCGCGACGCCCTTTGCGGCCAGGGCTCGGGACCGAGGTCTGCACGGTGTGCTGACCTCCATCGTCCGACTCCTCTTCAACGATCTCGCGCCTAGCAAGGGCGCGGGCTTCGCGGACGGCCAACGGGACAAGCTCGAGCTCGCGGCCTCGATCATCGCCCAACGCGCGCGGGACTGTTCCGAGGACGGTGACGAGACAGAACAGCAGCTGCAGGGGCTCGTGCAGGAGTGGCTGGACGTAGCTCGCTCCAAGCCCGGCTTGGTCTATTCGCTCCGGGACAACTGGGAGGCCTCGCTGCTGGTGGATCCCGCGGCGATGCTGGTGAACCCGGACATCCCTGACTTCGCCCAGGGCCAAGTGCCCTGGCCCACGCTGCAGAGCCTGCGTGACGTGGACGCGGAGAGCAGCCTTTACCAAGTAGTTCACAGGAGAGAGCGATGAGCGCGAATCCCAAGGCACGCCGGAGCCAGCTGGTCTCCACCTTCGGGGTGGGCGGCTTGTTCCCCTCCGAGAACACCAGCTTCATGATCGCGGGCCTCCAGGACTGGGACACCTCACGAGCTGAGCCCGCGAGTGAACCCCGTCTCGCGCGGTCGTTGGGTGTGACCTCATTGCTCATGCCTCCTGCAGGCAGTCGGCGGGACGTGCCGGTCGTGCGATTTCCTCAGCGGCAGATCTGCCCCGACTGCCGCAGGATCGGTCGCCCGCAGGACTTCGGCTCCCCCTGGGGCGAGGCGGTCTGCAAGCTCTGCAAACCGTCAGCTCCCCTGACGCCCTCTCGACTCATCGTCGCCTGCCCCAACGGACATGCGGGCGAGTTCCCGTACTTCGAATGGGCGCATGCCGGTCGCGGAGAGACCTCATCGGGGGATCACGACCTCCGACTCCGGAGTCGTGGTCGGACGTCGTCGCTCGCGGACCTGGTCGTGGAGTGCACGTGCGGCATCGCACCGGTGGGCCTGGACGGCACCTTCGAGGCCGGTGCCCTCAAGGGGATCACCCGCTGCCGCGGGGAGCGGCCGTGGCTGGGCCCGGACTCGAAGCAGGAGTGCGATCAGACGCCGAGGACGTTGCAGCGCGGCGCGTCCAACGTGTGGTTCCCCGCGGTGCGGTCGGCGATCTCGATCCCACCGTTCTCCGAGGCGCTCGCGCGCTTCGTGGACCGGGAATGGCAGACCTTGCAGGCTCCAGAGGCCGTCGACGCACCGTGGTTGATCGACGGCCTGGTCAAGAAGAGCCGGGAGCGCTTCGCCGCTGACGAGATCATCCGGGAGACCCGGAGACGCCATGAGCAGGAGGCCGGGGACGAAGATGTCACTGAGGCGGGCCTTCGCCGCGATGAGTACCGGGCCTTGCTCGACGGCCGCCCGGAGGTGCGGGACGGATCGGACTTCGTGTGTCTTGAGCGTCCAGTTCCCGAGGAGATCTCGTCCCTCGTGACGGCGATACGGAAGGTGACGAGGCTCCGGGAGGTCCGAGCGCTCTTCGGGTTCTCGCGACTTGCCGCCATCACCGACACCTCCGACCCTCGGTTGTGCGAGCTCAGCACGAAGAATGAGTCGTGGCTGCCTGCGATCGAGGTCATCGGCGAGGGGATCTTCCTGCAGTTCGACACCCAGGCGCTGCGCGAATGGGGCGCGCTGCCCTTCGCCGAGGGCCGCCGCTCACGGATCCAGAAGGCGTCGGACGCTGCCGACGAAGCTGCTCGCCGCCCGATCACCCGGGAGGTGGACGCCTGCCACGTGCTGCTGCACACCCTGGCCCACGTCCTCATCGACCAGTTGGCGTTGGACGCGGGGTATCCCGCTGCGTCCATCCGCGAGCGGCTCTTCGTCGACGAGTCGATGTCCGGCATCCTGGTCTACACGGCGACGTCCGACTCGGCCGGCAGCCTGGGAGGCCTGGCGGCCCAGGCAGAGGAGGACAAGATCGGTCGGCTCCTCGTCGAGGGCATCGAACGCCTCGCGTGGTGTTCCTCGGACCCGGTATGCATCGAATCGACGGGCGCTGGGACGGACGGGTTGAACCTGGCTGCCTGCCATGCCTGCGTCCTGGCCCCCGAGACGTCCTGCGAGGAGCAAAACGTCCTGCTGGACCGAGGGCTGCTGATCGGCACGCCGAAGGACCCCGGGGCGGGCTTCTTCAGCGGGCTGCGACCCGACGGCATGTAAGTGCGGGACTCCCCGGGCACCCACTTGCCCGGGGAGTCAGCCGGCCTGCAGGCGGTCAGCCACTACGCCTGCGACCGCCCGCGCCAGCGGGGGCGGCACTGCATTGCCGATCTGTCGGGCGATTTCGGCCTTCGTCCCGTGCCAGACGTGTCGCTCGTCGAAGCCCTGCACGACCGCGGCCTCGGCGTGCGTGAGCGCGCGGTTGACCTGTTCTCCCCCGTTCTCCCACTGCGGGTGGAGGAACCGCCCCTTTTCCGGCTTGAAGAACTCGGTTCGGATGGTGACCGCCGGCTGATCCCAACGCAGCCGCCCCAGCACGTCACTGGCACCCGCCGGGTTCTTCCTCCAGCAGGGGTACTGCAGTTCGACAGGGAGCTGAAGTCGACTTTTACCCGGTGCGATGTGCGCGTACCGGATCTCTGATGTGAGGTCGTACCTCCGTGTCACGTGGAGGTCCCTCAGCTTGAAGGGGCCAGGAACCTGGAAGTTCTGGAAGTCTGCCGTCGACTCCGGGAACCACTCATCGCGTACGCCCGGCTCCAGGACGACAGGCCCGGCAAGGAAAGCATCACGCAGGCTCACCCACCGCAGCACATCGCCGATCGGGTTCTTGGCGTGAGTTACAGGCGGCTCGACTACGGGTCCGATCCGTGAACCGATGATGATGGTGCGAATTCGTTTCTGCGGAGTACCGAAGTCAGCGGCGTTCAGACGGAAGACCTGGGTACGGAAGTCGGCGAGCTCGCCACCATTGCTCGCTGCGGTGCGCAACAGCTCGAACTCCGGCGTCTTCGCGAACCGATCGACGTTCTCGAAGACGAACATCCGGGCGTCGGACTCCCGGACGACCCGGACGAACTCCCGCCAAAGCTGGTTGCGGACGTCTTCGGGGTCGCGCTTACCGAGCGCAGAGAAGCCCTGACACGGTGGCCCACCGATCACCAGATCGGCACGAGGCACGTTCGTGTAGTCGGCGATGTCACCGGCGAACGTGTGACCACCCGTCGGGTCGAAGTTCGCCGCGTAAGTGGCCGCGGCCGACCGGTCGACCTCGACCGCCCCGACGCTGACGAACTCGCCGTCATCCAGGAACCCCCGCGTCATGCCTCCACAGCCCGCGAACACGTCCAGCAGCTTGAAGTGACCCACTGCCGCCCTAGTCCGCTAGCGCGCGAGCGAGGTGGCTGGCGATGGCCTTCCCCAGGGGAATCGGGACGGCATTACCGATCTGCCGGGCGATCGACACCTTGGAGCCCACCCACTTGTGATGCGGAGGAAATCCCTGAATCAGGGCGGCCTCGTAATGGGTCAGGGCGCGGTGCTCAACCGGATGCAGGTAACGCCCCTTCTCGGGCTTGAAGAACTCGGTACGGATCGTCACCGACGGTTTGTGCCAGGAAAGGCGCCCCATGACGTCGGCGGACCCGGTGGTGTGCTTCTTCCAACAGGCAGGCAGGAGTTCCCAAGGAATGTCGAAGCGATTGCCATTGTCCTCGATGGAGCGAATGCGCTTCATCGAGATTGGCGAGTACGTGCGACCGATGTGGAGCTCGGACGTGGAGAAGACGCCTGGCAATGAGCGGCCACCGACCGGCGTACGACGCTCAGGCAGGTCGGTCGTCTCCACGCGTAGAGGCACCCCACCCAGGATCTCCAAGAGCGTGACGTGTCGACCGACATGCGTCGGCATCGGCAGCCCAGGTGACGGGACATCGCGACGGTGGCCGATCAAGATGGTCCGACGCCGGGCTTGTGCCGCCCCGTAGTCCGCGGCGTTCAGCAGGCCCGCCTCGAAGTCGTAATCCGCCAGTAGACCATCGGGCTCGGTGGCCGCTCGGAGGTCGCCGAACTGACTCGACTTCAGGAAGGCGCCGACGTTCTCGAGCACGAAGTACTTGGGCTGTGCCCGGACGATCGTCCGGGCGTAGTCGCGCCACAGGACGTTCCGCACGTCCTCCACATCCCGCTTGCCCAAGGTCGAGAAGCCCTGGCACGGTGGACCCCCGATGATCACGTCGACGGACGGGACCTCGCAGGTCCGGAGCCAGTCGCCGATCGGGCCGACGTGGACGATGTCGCCAAACGTTGCGGCGTAGCTCGCTGCCGCTTGGGGGTCCATCTCGACCGCTTGAACGGTCCGGAAGGCTCGGGCGGCGTGAAAACCCTCCGTCATCCCGCCGGCACCGCTGAACAGATCCAGTACCGTCGCTCGCGGATCCGGGACTACGCCCTCAGGCACGGAAGGTGACGGCGAGAGCGCGGACTGCACGGCCGAAGACTAGCCGGCCGGTATGACGATCCCGAGGCGACGGACCGACGATGACCGAAGATCACAGCCTCATCACCTTCCCCCGGCCGCTCAACCCGTCCGTGGCTCGGCGCATGTCCCGACAGGGCCGCCGTGACACCGCCCCTGAGATCGCTCTGCGGAGTCAGTTGCACCGACGCGGACTGAGGTTCCGCGTCGACTGGCCGCTACCCGGTATGCCACGCAGGCGTGCCGACATCGCCTTCACCCGGCGGCGCATCGCGGTCTTCGTCGACGGCTGTTTCTGGCATGCGTGTCCTGACCACCGGACGGCGCCGGCGACGAACGCCGACTGGTGGGCGACTAAGTTGGAGACGAACATCAGCCGGGATCGTGACACCGATGGGCATCTCCGCCGGCTCGGTTGGACGGTCCTTCGCTTCTGGGAGCACGAGAGCCCGGTGAGCGCTGCAGACTCGGTGGAGGCGGCAGTGCGCGCCGCCGCCTGCGAGCCTTCGCGTGCAGACAGTTGATCACCGGGGCGGGCCTCTAACTGCGGACACCTGAGGTTGCACGAACCGAACTGCTGGTGCTTACGAGACTGGATGGGCCCCGAGCCACCGCACGCCCTCGACGCCTCACATAGAGTCGCCGGGCTGAGGCTCAGCGCCACGAGGGAGGGCCATGTCGGTCGGCCAGACACATCCAGCGGGAAGCGTCGTCGTCGTACGAGACGAGGAGTGGGTCGTCTCCTCCAGCGAGCGCGCCGGTGACGGCTGGAAGGTCCGCTGCGCCGGTCGGACCGAGCTCGTCCGCGGCACCACGGCGACCTTCTTCGACAGTCTGGACAAGATCGACCAGCTCGATCCAGCGAAGGCGGAGCTGGTCCAGGACACCTCCCCCAACTTCCGGCGCAGCCGACTGTGGGTCGAGGCCGTCCGCCGCAAGACGCCGGTTCCGCTGCACGAGCCGGGTCTCACCGTGGCGCAGCACATGCTCCTCGACACGAACGAGTACCAGCGTCAGGCCGTTCAGAAGGCGTTGGACCCGAGACGACTCCGCCCCCGCCTGCTCATCGCGGACGCCGTCGGGTTGGGCAAGACACTCGAGATCGGCATGACGCTGGCCGAGCTGCAGCGTCGCGGTCGCGCAGACCGGGTCCTCGTCGTGACACCCCGGCACGTGCTCGAGCAGATGCAGTTCGAGCTGTGGACCCGCTTCGCCATTCCGCTGGTGCGTCTCGACTCCGAGGGCATCGCCAAGGTGCGTCAGCAGCTGCCGGCGAGCCGGAACCCCTTCACCTTCTTCCCGAAGGTGATTGTCTCGATCGACACGCTGAAGTCGGCCAGGTACCGCACCCACCTCGAGCACCACCACTGGGACGTCGTGGTCATCGACGAGGCCCACAACCTGGCCCGGTCGTCGACGTTGAACAGCCAGCTCGCGCGAACCGTCGCTCCGAACACCGAGGCACTCATCCTGGCGTCGGCCACTCCCCACAACGGGGACGCCGAGTCCTTCGCCAACCTGGTCAACCTGCTCGACCCCACGGCCATCGTCGACCGGTCCGACTACGACCTGCGCGACATCCAGAGCCTCTTCATCCGACGCCACCGCAACTCACCGGAAGTGGCGCGCGAGGTGAACACCACCTGGGCCGCGCGGCCGGTGCCGCAGCTCCTCCCGGTCGTGGCCTCCCCCGCCGAGGACGCGCTCGCCACGGAACTGTCGGAGGTCTGGCTCCATCCCCGCGAGGGGGCAGCGCCCGTGACGGGCCAGGGGCGTCACCTGTTCCCCTGGACGCTGGCGAAGGCATTCCTCTCGTCACCGGCCGCGCTGCTGGAGACGGTGCAGAACCGGCAGAAGACCCTGGCCGACAAGGGAGAGAGCCACACCGCCGAAGGCTCGGCTCTGGCACGGCTCGCCGAACTGGCCGAGGTGGCGGAGGGCCAAGGCTCGGCCAAGCTCGATGCCCTGCTGACCCACCTCCGGTCCATCGGCATCCGGCGTGGGAGCGACATCCGCGTGGTCCTCTTCACCGAGCGGCTCGCCACGCTGCACTGGCTCAGGCGCACCCTGCCCGCGGCGCTCAAGTTGCCGGACGAGGCCTTCGCAGTCCTGCATGGTGCGATGCAGGACACCGAGCAGCTCGAGGTCGTCGACGCGTTCGGTCGCTCCGGCTCTCCCATTCGCGTCCTCCTGACCGGCGACGTCGCCAGTGAGGGGGTGAACCTGCACAAGCAGTGTCACCACCTCGTCCACGTCGACATCCCGTGGAGCCTCATCCGGATCGAACAGCGCAACGGCCGTATCGACCGCTACGGACAGGTCCACCCACCGCAGATCACCGCCCTGGCCCTCACGACGTCCGACGAGCGTTTCAGCGGCGACGTGCGCGTCATCACCAGGCTTCTCGACAAGGAGCACGCCGCACACACGGCGCTCGGAGACGCCGCGAGCCTCCTCGACCTCCACGACGTCGACCGCGAGGAAGCAGCGATTCGCAAAGCTCTTGCCGAGGGCCTGGACCTGGACGAGGTGGTGCCCGAGCCCGCACAGCTGACCCCTGCGGTCTCGGGGCTCGCGGTGCTCGAGTTCCTCAACTCTGCGGCCGCTGCCACCCCTCCCACTGTCCCGGAATGGGAGGAGCGGGGGTTGTTCGCCAGCGAGGTCGACTTCCTCCGGGAAGCGCTGCACGAGGCGTTCAAGGCGCCCGCGGCGTCACCGGAGGCGGGCGGCGTCGGATGGCGCGAGCACGATGACGAGGGCGTGGCCGAATTGGTTCCCCCGGCCGACCTTATGACCCGACTCACCGCGCTGCCGCAGAGCTACCTTTCCGAGCGCAAGGTCCGGGATCGACTTCTGCTCGCGACCACCCGCACGGCGGCCGAGGAGTCGCTGCGCCTCGCCCGTGCCGGTGAGACGACTCAGTGGCCGACGGCGCACTACCTCTCGCCGCTGCACCCGGTGCTCGACTGGGCCGTGGACCGCGCACTCTCACAGCTCGGCCGCAACCACGTCCCCGTTGCGCTTGCCGACGTGCAGGTACCGACCGCGATCACGCTCGGCACCCTCAGCAACCACCGAGGCCAGGTCGTCCTCCGCAGCATCGTGGCCCAGGAGTTCCACGACGGCGCCGCCGAGCCGATGGTCGTGGAGGACGTCGCCACGCTGCTGGACGACTCGGGCTTCACGAGAGCGAGCGCCAACACCGGCGCCGAGATCGACCTGCTGCGTCACCAGCCACTGGTCCCGGCCGCCGTGTCGCAGATGCGCCGCTGGATGCAGACCCTGCATGACCTGCGGGTCGCTGCGGTCGTCGAGCCGATCGAGCAGGCGAAGGAGCGCATCGAAGGTTGGAGCGAGCAGGCCGAGGCGCTCGCCTCCACGCGGACCCCGGCGCAGGCAACCAAGTCGCGACGCGACATCGAGCGCATCCGCCGAGATGCGAACCAGCTGGCAGAGAGCCTCGCCGCCCGTCCGGATCCGATGGTCCGCGTGCTGCTCCTCCTGCTCCCCCGGAAGGAAGGCCAGTGATGTCCGGCTTCGACAGCATCGTGGTCGGCAACGATCTCGTCTCCGAGCACTGGCTGGCCGAGCAGTTCCCGGTGACGGTCAGGTCGCTTCGAGCGGCGTGGAAGGAGCGCGAGGAGCATAGGAAGACCACACCTCGCTCCGGTCTGCTCGCGCTGGCCAGCAACTTCGGCGTCGACCTGGCACGTCTCCGCGAACGTGCCGCGATGGATCGTGATGACCCCGACGGCCTGCGCCGACTGCACGCGTCCATCCGGACTGCGCTTCAGCTGCCGGGCGACGAAGGCACGTGGGTGGGTGAACGGGGCGGCGCGGAGCTGGCCGTCGCCGCCGTAGCGCTCGGGGCTCCCGAGGGCACCCCTCTTCTGATCCTCCAGGCACACGACGCCGGCACGGTCGAGGACCTGCTCGACGCAGAGGGCAAGGGTCGGCTGCTCACCCCGGCCCGGCTCGGCCCGACGACCGTCGAGGCCACGGTCACCGCCGTCAGCGAGGTGTTCCAGTGCGAGGAACCGCCCGCCCTGGTGCTGGTGACCGCCGGAGCCTGGCTTCTGTTGGCCGAGCGGGGCAGCTGGCCGGAGGGGCGATGGCTGGCCGTCGACCTCGCCACCGTGTGCGACCGCCGAGACACCCGAGCAGCAGGGGAACTGGAGCTGGCAGCGGCACTGCTGTCCGCGGACACCCTCATGCCAGGGGACGACGGATCGTCGCTCCTGCTGACCCTGCTCGAGGAGTCGGTCAAGCACGCTATCGGCGTCTCGCAGGACCTCCGCGACGGCATCCGAGAGTCCATCGAGCTCCTTGCCACCGACGTCCTGCGCCGCCGGCGTCTCGACGACCTACCCGATGACGTGCCCGACCTGGCCCGCGACCTCACACGCCAGTGCCTGCGCTACCTCTATCGCGTTCTGTTCCTGCTCTATGCGGAGGCGCGCCCGGAGCTGGGCGTGCTGCCCACCGGAGCGCCCGAGTACTCCGAGGGGTACGGACTCGACCGCCTGCGCGAACTCGTCCTGACCGAACTCACCTCGGAGAGCGCGCAGAACGGACGCCACTTCTACGAGTCGCTCGCCACTCTCTTCTGCCTCGTCAACGAGGGCTACCCACCCGAGATCTTGGACGGGGCGGGCACCCAGACGCTGGCGGAGGCGCCGACGGACGACAGCGGCGAGCTGCGTTTCGAGGCGCTCCGCGCAGACCTCTTCTCGGACGACGCTGTCACCCTGATCGACGGGGTCGGCCTCGGCAACCGCTGCCTGCAGCAGGTGCTGAGCCGGCTGCTCCTCAGCAAGAAGCGAAAGGGACGCGACCGCGGCTTCGTGTCGTACGCCCAGCTCGGTATCAACCAGCTCGGCGCCGTCTACGAGGGGCTGATGTCCTACACAGGTTCGATCGCCACGGTGCCTTCCGTAGAGGTCGCGAAGGACGGTGACCGCAGCAAGGGCTCCTGGGTCGTGCCGCAGTCCGCGACCGAGGGTTTCGACGAGTCCTGGTTCGTGCAGGTGACCGATCCGGAGACGGGCGTGCTCCGTCGTGTCACGTATGCCCCCGGCAACTTCGTCTTCCGCCTGTCCGGCTACGACCGGCAGCGGAGCGCCAGCTACTACACGCCGGAATCGCTCACCCAGCTGGTGGTGAGCCACTCACTGGCCGAGCTGCTCGACCAGGACGGCAGAACGACGCCCGCTGCGGACATCCTGTCGCTGACGATCTGTGAGCCGGCGCTGGGCTCCGGCGCCTTCATGGTGGAGGCCGTTCGCCAGCTGGCCGACCAGTACCTCCGCCGACGTCAGGCCGAGCTCGGTACCCGGATCCCCGCCGAGGATCACCCTGCCGAGCTGCAGAAGGTGAAGGCGCACATCGCGCTCCATCAGTGCTACGGCGTCGACCTCAACGCGACCGCCGTCGAACTGGCCGAGATCACTCTCTGGCTTGATTCCATGCACCCAGGCCTGCGAGCCCCGTGGTTCGGCCTGCACCTGCGCCGAGGCAACTCCCTCATCGGTACCCGCCGCGAGGTGTACACGCAGAAGGAGCTCGACAAGAGGGCCTGGCTCAGCACGGTGCCCGCGGCCAGGCGGCTGGAGACACCGATCGAGGCCGGCGAGGTGCACCACTTTTTGCTGCCCGCCACGGGATGGGGAGCCGTCGCCGACGCCAAGGAGGCGAGGGAGCTCGCTCCCGACGCCCGGGCCAAGCTTGTGGACTGGCGCAAGAAGGTCACCGCGGCGCTGTCGAGGGAGGAGCAGAAGCGGCTGGCCGCGTTGGCCCAGCGGGTCGAGGTGTTGTGGGGCCTATCCCTGCGCCGACTGGAGATAGCCGAGGCCGAGGTCAAGCGGCATATCAACGTGTGGGGTGCCGACGATCTGCCCTCCGGGACGGGCGCGGTGCAGCGCGAGCAGATCGAGGCAGTCCTCACTGACCCGGACGGTGTCTACCAGCGGCTGCACCGGGTGATGGACGCCTGGGCCGCACTGTGGAGTTGGCCGGTGACCACGGACGTGGCGCCGCCGACCCGCGAGCAGTGGTTGCGTGCGCTGGAGATGCTGCTCGGCACTGTCAGCAAGTCGGAGGCAAAGGCCGGCCGGGGCATGTTCGCCGACGTCGAAAGCTGGGACGACCTGGACGTCGCCGAGCACGACGACCGCGCCTGGAGCCAGTCGCGCACGGTCGCCCGAGTCCTCGACGAGCACCCGTGGCTGCGCGTCTGCGAGGAGATCGGACGGCGGGAGGGCTTCTTCCACTGGGAGCTGACCTTCGGTCCGGTGTTCGCCCGTGGCGGCGGATTCGACCTTCAGCTGGGGAACCCGCCTTGGGTGCGTCCGGATTGGGATGACGCGCTCACGTTGGCGGAAGCCGACGCCTGGTTCGGCCTGGCCGACAAGCCATCGGTCGCTGCGGTGCGAGACCGTCGAGCGGCCGTGCTGGCCGCTCCCGCCGAGGCCGCCCTCTACCTGGATGCCCGAGCCGCCTTGGCTGGGCTGAGCGAGCACCTCGGTAGTGCTTTAGACCGCCCTCTCCTTACCGGGCTTCGCCCGGATCTATACCGCTGCTTCATGGACCGCACCTGGCGGTCGATGGCACCGCATGGCATTGTCGGGCTAATTCATCCCGAGTCACACTTTACCGAAGCTCGTGCTGGCGGGTTGCGTCAGCAGACCTATCGTCGCCTCCGTCGCCACTGGCAATTCCGCAACGAGCTTGGCCTATTCGAGATTCATAACACCATCGAATACGGGGTTGCTGTCTACGGCTGGCCTCGAGACCCGCACTTTCAAAACGCGGCGGTGATTTGTCACCCGGACACGATAACTGGCTCGCTGCGCCACGACGGAACCGGACCCGAGCCTGGAGCGAAGAACGACGAAAATCAGTGGGATACGCGTCCCCACGCCCGCAGGATTATCCCTGTTAGCGCAACCACCCTGGAGAGCTGGGCTGCGCTCATTGACGAGCCAGGCACAGCTCCCGAAGAGGCGCGCATGCTTTACCCGATCACGGAATCGAGCCAGCGGGTGCTCGACAAGCTTGCGCATGCCCCACGGTTCAGCGCGACCAACTTCACCTGGACCACTGGCTGGAACGAGACTATCGACCGACAGGCTGGCTTCTTTCGGGGCGAGTCGGCCGTCCCGGAGCGCTGGGCAGACGTCATCCTTCAGGGGCCACACTTCGCGGTTAACACACCATTAGCCAAGCAGCCGAATCCCACGATGAAAAGCAATAAGGACTACTCAGCCTGGGACCTCGAGACGCTGCCAGAGCGGGCCATCCCTCGAACGAATTACCAGCGTCAGAAACCAGCGGAGCAGTACTCCGCTGGCTATCCCAGGTGGAGCGGCAAGCCAAGCAACGAGTTCTTTCGACTCGCCTGGCGACAGATGGCGAATTCGGCCAATGTTCGAACACTCATTGCCGCACTGATTCCGCCTGGCCCTACCCATGTACACGTCGTACACAGCCTGACGACCGAGTCTCTGCGGGACCTAGCTATCGCGTCCGGAATGTGGAGTTCTCTCGTTGTTGACTTTTTGGTGAAGGTTAGTGGCAGTGGCCATATTCAGGCGCACTTCGCCGCAAGATTCCCACAGCCGAGCGAGCACGCCCTAATGCCAGAACTGATACTTCGGGCGCTACGCTTGAATTGTCTAACCGGTGACTACGCGCCGCTTTGGGACGAGCTTTTCGAACCGACCTGGCAGCAGGACGCATGGACCCGCGCGTTGCCCGCCGCACCGATGGGCGCCGTCGAGAAGCAGTGGTCAATGGCCACGCCACTCCGACGGAACGCGGAGCGTCGGCAGGCGTTGGTCGAGATCGACGCGCTAGCCGCGCTGATGCTCGGGATCACCGCCGAGGAGCTCTGCGCCATCTACCGGACCCAGTTCGGCGTGCTGCGCAAGTACGAGCGCGTCATGCAGATGGACGCGAACGGCCGGCAGGTGCCCGGTGAGGTACTCAAGGAGTACGCCAAGAAGGGCGACCGCGCAGACCTCGGCCGATATGAACTGCCCTTCACGGGCGTGGACCGGGGGGCGGAGATGACCATCGCCCACGCCGAGTTCTCCCGGCGGCTCGCGGAACGATGAGACATGCCGGGTCCAGCGCGCCAACGTCGGATCGCCCGGTCGCATCGCCGGAACCGGGGACTCCACCGGGCGACAGCTACCAAGAGGGCGTAGTTCTCACGCATAGTGTGGGCGCCGTGACATGGAACGGGGAAGGTCATGCTGCCGTCATTGGTCGCTGAGGAGCTGCGCGCTTCGCTCACGAGCTTTCTGGGCACCACGTTTGCGCTCGCTGACGAGGACGTCCGCGCCGAGCTGGAGCGCTTCATCGCGGACGAGGAGCACGGCGTCTTCCGAGGCCCGTTCGTCCGACTGCGGTTGCCCTTCCGACCGGCGGAGGACGGTTGGCAGGACCTGCTCGGCTTCGTACCGCGCGGCTTCGCCCCGCACCGCCACCAGGCTGAGGCCTGGCAACGACTGTCGTCCCTGCACCACCCGCCGCAGCCGACCCTCGTCACCACGGGCACGGGATCCGGAAAGACCGAGAGCTTTCTCGTCCCGCTCCTCGACCACTGCCGGCGCAACAGCCACGTCCGGGGCATCAAGGCGGTGGTGCTCTACCCCATGAACGCCCTCGCCAACGACCAGGCCCGACGGGTCGCTGGCTTGGTGCACGACCACCCCGACGAGCTCGGCGGTGTCCGGGTGGGGCTCTACACAGGAGACTCCCCCGACTCCTCGGCCATGTCCGAGGGCTCGGTCATCGGCAACCGCTACGAGCTGCGCAGCAATCCGCCGGACATCCTGCTCACCAACTACAAGATGCTCGACATGCTCCTGCTTAGGAGCGAGGACCGACCGCTGTTCGAGGGCGCCGGCCACTCGCTGCGCTACCTGGTCCTGGACGAGTTCCACACGTACGACGGCGCCCAGGGCACCGACGTCGCCATGCTGCTGCGTCGTCTCGGCATGGCCATCGGCACCACCGGGATCGACGGCCCCCTGACGGGCATCGCCCCCGTCGCGACCTCGGCGACGCTGGGGAACAGTGCAGGCAACACCCAGGCACTCCGCGACTTCGCGGAGACGGTCTTCGGGACCGCCTTCCCCGCCAAATCGGTGGTGGGCGAGAACCGGCTCACCGCGGAGGAATGGGCAACCGGGCCCCGGGGGTCCGTCCCCCTCCTCGACCAGGTCGCCGAAGCCCTCGCACTCTGCACGTCCCACAAGGAGGTCGTGGAGGCGGCACAGCACGTCTTCCTGGGTGCGGTCGCCGCGGACGAACGCGCGCTGGGCGCACTGCTCCGCGCGCACCCCCTGACCCGTCGTCTGGTGACGGCGGCCGCCGACGCCCGTCACCTGGCGGACGTCGCCGCCGAGATCGAGCCCGGCTGGGCTGCACGTCCCCGCGAGGCCCGCGCAGCTGTCTCGGCCTACCTGGCGATGTTGAGCGAGGCCCGGGACGAAAACGGCCGCCCGTTGCTCGCCGTGGACGTGCAGTTGTGGGTGCGAGAGGTGCGCCGGGTTCTCCGCCGGCTCGACGTCGCGCCGCGCTTCGAGTGGTTCGAGGGCGTGGCCCCCGTGCACGGCCATGCCATGGCCGCGCTCTTCTGTCGCCACTGCGGTCGCTCCGGTTGGGGGGCCGCCGCCAAGGCGGCGGGCGGCTACGGCATCAACCCCGATACCGTCTGGCGCAGCTCGATGACCGAGCGGCGGCTGCAGCGGGCATGGATCTTCGCCCCCGGCGAGGGAGCGGCCGGGGACCCCCGCGTCCAGTGGGTCGACGGCGACACCGGGGAGCTGTCCCGCACCTCGACAGGGCGGCACACCACTGAGGTACCCGTCATCGTGACCCCGGACGACGATGCGGCGCGGAAGGACCGGTGCCCGCTCTGTGGGCTGGACGACGGCATTCGCTTCCTGGGGTCCAGCGTTGCCACGCTCACCTCCGCGGCGCTCGGGCACGTGTTCGCCAGTCCCGACATCGAGCCCGCCCAGAAGAAGACGCTCGTCTTCACCGACAGCGTTCAGGACGCCTCCCACCGCGCCTCGTTCATCGAGTCGCGCGCCTACGTGTTGAACAGGCGCTCGCTGCTGCTCCGCGCCATCGGACCGGACGGCTGCACGCTCGATCGCGTGGGTGACAACCTCACGGCAGCAGCGCGCACCTCGGAGGAGCGTTACGCCGTCCTGCCCCCGGACCTGAAGGAGCACGCCACCTTCCGCCGTTACTGGCAGGAGGAGCCGGTCGGCGAGGTCGTCGCAGCCGTCGCGAAGCTCATGGGTTTCGCCGCGGCGCTGGAGTTCGGCCTCTCGGCCCGGGTCGGCCGCACACTCGAACTGACCGGCGCCGCGACGGCTCACGTCCATGTCGAGTCGATGTCCGACCTGGTGGACGCCGTCCTCGAGACCGTCGAGGGGCTCCCCGTGCAGACGGCCCTGGAGGACGACGCGCTCACCGTCCAGCTGGAACTGGGCGGTCGAGGTGGGCCGGCGACCGTCCGATGGGCCCGCGGAATTCTCGAGCGCATCCGACTCCAGGGCGGCATCGACCACGACTGGCTGGACAAGTACGCCGCCTCGGGCGGGGATCGCTACAGCATTTGGGGCGGACGACCCCGTCGAGAGGGCATGCCCGCGTTCCCGCGCGGACGACCGGCGCCGAGCTTCCCCACCACGGCCGCCGCGTCCGAGGCCTTCGACACCGTGACTGGCCCGAAGGGCTGGTATGCCCGGTGGACGGCGCGAGCGCTGGGCGTGCCGACCGTCGATGCACCCCGTTACGTGCGAGCCCTCCTCGACGCGTGCACGTCCGCGGGCGTGCTCACCGTCGTCCAGACGGACGGCAAGAACCGGGTGTGGAAGCTTCCCTCGTCGCGGGTACACGTGCGCCGAACCGAGGGCCGGCGACCTGGAGTCCTCCGTTGCACGGTCTGCTCGAGCGACGTCCCGGCACCGGACGAGATCCTGGCCGAGCTCGACGGTGCGCCCTGCATGCGCGTGGCCTGCCCGGGCGCCCACGCGGTCGCGACGCTCGAGCCGGACTACTACCGGGACCTGTACCGCGCCGGTCGCGTACGTCGGATCGTCGCCCAGGAACACACGTCGCTCCTCCAAGCGGACGAGCGGGTCCTGCTGGAGAAGCGCTTCAAGCAGCCGACGCAGGGGGCCAGCGACCCGAACGTGCTCACCTGCACGCCGACGCTCGAACTCGGCATCGACATCGGCGACCTGACCATGGTGGCTCTGACGTCGATGCCGCGATCGACCGCCTCGTACCTGCAACGGGTCGGCCGAGCAGGCCGGCTCACCGGCAGCTCGCTCGTCCTGTCCCTGCTCCCTGCTCGCCCGCTCGAGCTCCAGCGACTGGTGGACCCGCTCACCATGATCGCCGGCGAGGTCGTCCCACCGGCCTGCTACCTGGACGCCGTGGAGATCCTCCGCCGTCAGTACCTCGCCTCCCTCATCGACCGACAGGCGCGCTCGGAACAGCCCCGCCCGATCCGGCGGGCGATGGACGTCTTCGCTGGCGGACTCGCCCCCACGTCCTACCTGGGTCAGCTCATCGCGGACGCGCGGGCACACGCCGAGGACTACGTCACCGAGTTCCTGCACGGGTTCGGCGATGCCGTCTCCAAGGAGACCGCCGAGGACCTGCGTCGCTGGGCCGGCGTCGACACGGGAGCCGAGGTCCCCGAGATCGAGCGCGCGGTCGAACTCGCCTGCAAGACCTGGATGGCGGACGTCGCAGAGCTGGACAGCAGGAAGAAGGCCCTGCAGACGGAAGCCGATCGCATGGACGAGCTGCCGTCCCTCGACGACGCGCAGAAGCGCGACCGCAAGCGCACGCTCGGGGAACTGGCCGCGATCCGTCGGACGCTGTCCGAACAGCGGACGTCGTACTGGATCAGCGTCCTCGAGGCAGTCGGCTTGCTGCCCAACTACGCCCTGCTCGACGACTCGACCCACCTGGACGTGGCCCTGTGGTGGACGGACGAGGAGTCCGGAGCCGCCGAGCGCAGCGACGACACGTACGTCCGGGGAAGTCGCACCGCCCTCAGCGAACTCGCTCCCGGCGCGACCTTCTACGTCCGCGGGACGTCGGTGGAGATCGACGGGGTGGACCTGGGCAGCAGTCGCAACCCGGCGACCGAGGACCGGCGCTACTGCCCCTCCTGCGGCTGGTCGGCACCGGCCAGCACGGTCGTCACCGCCTGCCCCCGCTGTGACGACCCCGCGGCCGCGGACACCGGCCAGATCGTCCGCACCCTGCCCTTCCGCAAGGCCTCCGCCTATGCGTCCAGAGAGCTCGCTCAGCGGGACGAGGACAGCGACGACCGTCGCCGGACGTCGTTCACGGTGATCACGACCGTGGACGCGGACCCTGCCGACATCGCCGTCGCCTGGGGCCTCGAGGACTTCCAATTCGGCGTCGAGGTCCTGCGTCGTGCCGACATCCGGTGGATCAACGTGGGGCCGTCGGCGCGCAACGGGGCCTCACTGCGGATCGCAGGGACCGAGGAGGCCGCGCCCCGATTCGAGGCATGCACCTCCTGCGGGGTCGTCTGGGCGGCGCAGCGCGGGGTGAACAGCGCCGCTGAGGCGCGTCACCGCGGGTGGTGCTCCCAGCGTCGGTCGCCTCGAGCCGACGGCTGGACGAACGTCGTCCTGACCCACACACTGCGGACCCAGGCGGTGCGCCTCCTGGTCCCCCCGGTCGTCCTGGTGGACCGGACGCTCCTCACGTCCTTCCGCGCAGCGCTGCTCCTGGGCCTGCGCGAGGTCCTGGGCGGAGATCCCGACCACCTCGACGTCGTCACCGCCGTGGACCCCGCACCCGGCTCGGTCGAGCGGTGGGCCATGGTCCTGCACGACACCGTCCCGGGCGGCACCGGGTACCTCGCCCGCTTCGGCGAACCGGAGGAGGTCCAGCGCCTGCTGCAGGCCGCGCTCGACGCGCTGCAGACGTGCTCGTGCCGTGACGACGACGTCGCCGCCTGCCACCGCTGCCTGCTGCCGCACGTCCCCCCGCACATGGCCGAGTTCGCCCGCCGTGACCGCGCCGTCGAGCTGCTCGTCGACGTTCTCCGCGACTGGGTCCCCCGGGAGATCCCGTCGCTGCGCGACATCGAGGTCGGCCCGCACGACACGCCCATCGAGCGTCGCTTCCGTCAGCTGCTCATCCGCTGGGCGAGGTCCCAGGGCGCGTCGGTGACCACCCAGGCCACCAGCTTCGGGGACCGCGCGGACCTGGTCTTCCCGGCAGCGCTGGGCGGGCTGCGTTGGAAGCTCACACCGCAGGTGAACCACGGCTTCGTGAAGCCCGACTTCGACCTCGTCACCGACGACCCCGACGTGCCGACGATCGCCGTGTTCTGCGACGGGGTGCGGTACCACGCACATTCCGACTGCAACCGGGTCGCGGACGACGCGGTGAAGCGTCATGAGCTCCGCGAGCAGGGCGTCCTGGTGTGGGCGCTGACCCATCGTGACCTCGACGCGTTCGAGGCGGCCCTGGACAGCACCGGGGCTGCGCGCCCGGGTTGGGTGACGCCCGAGGTGGCCACGAAGACGTCGGAGTACGGCGTCCAGCTCTGTCAGGCGGGGGACGTGCACGCCACTGCGGTCCTCACCGATCCCGTCTCGGTCCTCTGCGCCTTCCTGCTGCGACCGGCCCCCGCGAGGTGGGCACCTGCGGCGCGAGCGGCCGTGTTCGCGCTGACGACGGGCTTCTGGACCGGCGCCATTCAGACCGAAGGAGCGGCACTCCCAGCGATCCTCCGTGCCGACATGCTCGGCGAGCCGCTCACCGCCCCGCCGGGACCGCACCAGGTGCTGGTGGGGCGGACCGCCGGAGGCGCCGCGCTGGGGATCGACCTGCGCGGCCTGACCGATGTACGAGCCGTCCTGGCCGTCGACGACCGGGATGGCGTCGTCGGAACCGACGGCCACCTCACCGCCTGGCGGGACTGGCTGTCGCTCGGCAACGTCCTGCAGTTCCTCGAGCCGTCGGCCTTCCAGTCGAGGAGCATCGGGGCGCTCCCCGCCGATGCCACCGTTCCCGTCCCGGTGGCCATGAGTCCGGCATGGCGGGAAGTCGCCTCGACCTTCGAGGGCGCCATCGCAGACCTCCTCCGGGAACTGGCCACGACCGGCGTTCCCGTACCGGAAGCCGGCCTGGAGCTGTCGGACGGCGAGTACGTCGTGGACCTGGCCTGGCCGGACGCCCGGGTGGCCGTCGCAGCCGACGACGAGCCAGACCGCGACGACTGGTTGATCGAGCAGGGGTGGACCGTCGTCCCGGTCGACGTGAAGCAGGTCCTGGCCGCTTTCACCCGTGGGAAAGAGGAGTCCTGATGACCGTCGTCATCGCCAAGCAGTACGAGAAGGACCTACGTGTCGACGGCTCCATGAAGGCCCGTGCCTGGGACTTCATGATGAAGCTGAACAACGACCCCGACGCTGTCGGACTCGACCTCAAGATGCCCCAGAACCTCGTTGACCGACGCGTCCGCACCGCACGGGTCGACCAGAACTACCGAGCCGTGCTGTTCGCGCTGCCCAACGACATGCTGGTCATGGCAGCCATCAAGCCCCACGACGCGGCCTACGAGTACGCCGGCTCTGTCCGTCTCGAGATCAACGCCGCCAACGGCGCGATGGAGCTCATCGCCGAGCAAGCGATCCAGCGCGTCGTCCAGGAGTTCCGGGGAAGGCCGCGCCCCCTCGATGCGCCGCAGGTCCTCCCCTTCAGCGCCGTCGAGCTGGTCGACGTCGGCATCCGCAACGACATCGCGGAGCAAGCCGTCCGGGTGGCCAGTGAGGACGAGCTCCTCGCCCTTGTCGAAGACATCCCCGAGTGGCAGCAGCAGGCCCTGTTGGATCTGGCGACCGGCAAGAGCCTCGAGGACGTCCGATCCGACTACGGCATCGGCGACGAGCCGACGGACGACCCCGAGCAGTCCCTGCAGCGGCCCGTGACCCGGATGGAATTCGTGACCATCCAGGACGACGACGAGCTGCGGCGCATGATCGAAGGTGACTTCGAGGAGTGGCGCACCTTCCTCCACCCGCAGCAGCGTGTCCTCGCGGAGCGGCCTGTCTACAACGGGCCTTTCCGCCTGGCCGGCGGCGCCGGTACGGGCAAGACCGTTGTCGCCCTGCATCGAGCCGCCTACCTCGCGCAACAGCCGGGGGTCCGGGTTCTGCTCTGCACCTACAACCGGACTCTGGCGGGCGCCCTCGAATCGCAGTTGCGAAGGCTTGCGTCCCCGGAGTCCCTGCCTCGGATCGACGTGCTGGGCGTCGACCAGGCCGTCAACCGGACGGTGCGGGAGAAGGACCGTGATGTACCGCGCCTCGCCGACGCCAAGCTGCAGGAGCGTCTGTGGGCCGACGCCGTCGCATCGGCCGATGTTCCGCCCGACCTGGTGCCCGTCCTGACGCCGGATTTCATGGCAGCGGAGTTCCGGGCCGTCATGCTCGGCATGCCGTCGCTCTCACGAGAGAACTACTTGTCCGCCAAACGGCCAGGTCGTGCTGTTCGGCTCAATCGGGTTCAGCGCACGGCTGTCTGGCGTGTCGTGGAGGAGTTCCAACGCGGGCTCCGGGCCGAGCGCTCGACGACTTTCGAGCTGCTCACGGCCCGCGCCGCCGAGGTGGCGCAGGAGCGTTATGACCACGTCGTCGTGGACGAAGGCCAGGATCTTCACGCGGGCCACTGGCGATTCCTCCGGGCCCTCGTGGCCCCGGGACCGAACGACCTTTTCATCTGTGAGGACGCGCACCAGCGGATCTACGGCGAACGCCTGGTCCTCAGCCGGTACGGGATCGAGACCCGCGGACGCTCCCGCCGCCTCACGCTGAACTACAGGTCGTCGCGACAGAACCTCCGCTTCGCTCTGGGTGTGATCTCGGGTGCCGACATCGTCGACTCGGAAGGCGAAGCAGAAACCGTGGCCGGCTACCGGGCTGCCTTCGACGGTCCCAGGCCGACGAGCCGCGGGTTCGCCTCGCAGGTCGAGGAGACCGACCACCTCGTGCAGACGGTGAAGAGCTGGATCACAGGAGACGTCGCTCCCAGCTCCATCGGAGTCCTTGTTCGGCGTCAGGCGGATCAAGAACGCGCACGGCAGGCATTACAGTCCGCCGGTCTGCCGGTAGAGGTCCTCGGTAGCACCCAACAGTCGACCCGGTCGGCCGTCGTCATCACGACGATGCATCGAGCGAAGGGCATGGAGTTCTCTCGAGTCGTGGTGTTCGGGGTGGAGTCGAGCGTCGTCCCGTTGAGGTTCCTGCTGGAGCAGGCGCCCGAACCGGACAAGGAGACGGCACTGGCCAAGGAACGGTCCCTGCTCTACGTGGCCTGCAGCCGAGCTCGTGACGAGCTCGTCGTGACCTGGAGCGGCATCCCCTCCCCCTTCCTACCGGAGACGGCCGCGGCATAGCGGCCTCAGTCCTCCACTCGCCTCGAGCAGATCAACAGCGCAACCAGGAGCCCTCTCGTGAACGTGCAGCAGATCCTCGACCTGGTCGACTCGGGCGACATCGCCCTGCCGGAGTTCCAACGCGGGTACGTCTGGAACCGCGAGCAGGTGCGCGGACTCTTCTCCTCCCTCTACCGGGGATATCCCATCGGCGCGTTCATGACGTGGAACACCAAGGCGGACGGGGCCGCAGCCCGCGGAGGGCCGGTGGCTGTTGATGGCACGGTCAAACTGCTGCTCGACGGGCAACAGCGGGTGACGACCCTGTACGGCGTCATGCGGGGCAAAGCACCGAAGTTCTTCGAGGGCAGCACCAGCACCTTCTCCGGCATGCACTTCAACCTCGACGACGAGTCCTTCGAGTTCTACGCGCCGGGCAAGATGAAGGGCAACGCCGCGTGGATCAGCGTCACCGACCTCATGATCCAAGGCATCGGCCCCTTCATCACGCGAGCTCAACAGTTGTCCGAGCAAGGAAGCACGTCACTCGCCGAGTACATCAACCGACTCAACCGGATCACCCAGATCTCGAAGATCGAGGTGCACATCGAAGAGGTCACGGGCGTGGACAAGACGCTCGATGTCGTCGTCGACATCTTCAATCGGGTGAACTCCGGCGGCACGAAGCTGTCCAAGGGAGACCTGGCACTCGCCAGAATTTGTGCGTCGTGGCCCGAAGCTCGGCATCAGATGAACGAGGCTCTCGACGGCTGGAGCAAGGCGGGATACAGCTTCCGGCTCGAGTGGCTGCTGCGTAACGTCAATGCCGAGGTGACCGGGGAGGCGCTGTTCTCGGCCTTGGCCGACGTCGAGACCACGAACGTCAAGGCTGGTCTGACGCAGACCATTAAGCGGATCTCCCATCTTTTGGACATCGTCGCCGGACGGCTCGGCCTGGACCATGACCGGGTCCTCTTCGGGCGGTACGCGTTCCCGGTGATGACCCGCTACCTGCACCATCACAACGGCAAGATGCCCAGCGCCGCCGAACGGGACAAGCTCCTCTACTGGTACATCCATGCGGGTATGTGGGGGCGGTTCGCCGGATCGACGGAGACCGTGCTGAATCAAGACCTGGCCGCAGTCGACGGCGGCGGTATCGACGCCCTGATCGACAACATGCGCCAGATGCGCGGCGGTGACCTGACCGTCAGACCTGCCGACTTCTCCGGATACAGTCTCGGCGCTCGCTTCTACCCGGTGCTCTATCTGCTGACGCGCACTCTCGGCGCGCAGGACTTCGGTTCGGGAGTGCCGCTGTCGGCCCACATGCTGGGGCACCTGACAGGTTTGCAGGTCCACCACATCTTCCCCAAGGCGAAGTTGTACGCGGCTGGCTACAAGCAGGGCGACGTCAACGCGGTCGCCAACTTCTGCTTCTTGACGCAGAACACCAATCTCACCATCAGTGCCGCCGATCCCGCTCGGTACCTCGCGGAGATCGAGGAGCGGAACCCGGGCGCGCTGGCGAGCCAGTGGGTGCCCAGCGACCCGTCACTGTGGCGGATCGACCGGTACATGGAGTTTCTCGAAGCTCGCCGTGAGCTTCTGGCGGCGGCAGCCAACGGCTTCCTCGACTCTTTGCTGTCGGGGAAGGCTGCACATGCTGCGACGAAGGACGTCGGCGCCCCCGGGTCTGTCGTCATAGCTCCCGCGTCAGAGCCGCGGATCGCAGAAGTCGACGAGCTCATCGGGTGGCTCACGGACCAGGGCTATGCCACACCGGAGGTCGGGGTCGAGGTGACCGATCCCGTGACCGGCAAGGCTCTCGCGGTCGCTGAAGCGTTCTGGCCCGCAGGACTCCAGGAAGGCATGGGCTCACCCGTCGTGCTCGAACTGGATCCCGAACAGGCAGACGAGGAAGGTCTTTCAGCCTTGGGCTATCACGTCTTCATGACCTCCCAAGGCCTTCGGGACTACGTCGACCGCCTAGGGCAGGACGAGGTCTCACCGTAGGTGGCCCCTTGGCCTACACGGAGTTCAGAAGCGTGCGTTGGCCATCTCCGCAGCCCATACTCTCTCCTCTCATTGCCGTCCGACGCGACCAGGGTCGAGTCGCCCTCCCCCACGCCCGACCGGAGATCCGCTCAGCGCGTCCGTCCCATGGCGCTCGGCAATCGAGGGAGGATGCGTCGATGCTGCAAGAAGATGTCGAGGCGCGGCTGCGAATAGCTCTGACCACGACGATCGTCGAGGAGTACAGCCTGTTCGTGGTGGGTGCTCTCGAGACACCGCCGAGCGCGCGCGCCGTCGCCGCTCAGTTGGCGTCCCGCCTTCGTCACCTCTTCGACAGCCAGTGGGATGTGGATGTCGAGTACATCAGTCGTCCCACCCTCGGAGAGCTTCGCATCAGATCTCGCTCGCTCCAGCTACCAGCAACCGCCGACATTGTCATTCACCGCCGTGGTAGGGCCGGACGAGACAACAACATGCTCATGCTCGTCCTGATGCTGCAGGAATCGCAGGAGTTGGGTAATGAATTCCAGCGGCTGTCCAGTTTGATGGCCGCCCATGGGTACCAGCACGCCGTCCTCCTCAACTTCAACCTCGCCTGCGCCGGGGCAGACGGCGAGCCGCCGGTCGTCGTACTACCGACCTGGCATTGGATCGACGCCGAGACGACAGGCCCAGACGTAGTTGCGAAGGATGCAGCTCATGCGCTCTGTCGGCGCGGCCACCGAAAGGATTCCCTGTTGAGTCGGGATGGCGAGGAGGAGGGTCCGCTCCAGCTGGAGATGTTCCCCGCAGTACGGAAAACCTGTCGAATAGAGATACTGCAGCAGCTGGGGATCCGCTACGGGAATTGGATCAGGTCGGACATCCCGAGTGCCATCTTCGTGCAGGATCCAGGTTCATTCACGTTGGAGATCCATACTGGGCATGGCGGCGACCGTCCCGACAAGATCGATCTCGACGGATACTTCGAACCCGCCGATCCCGTCGGGATTAATGTCGCGGAGTTCTTGAGGTGGAGCGAGGACTCCATGATCATGCTCTGCGACGCCCTCTTGGAAGAGAGAGCCGTACAAAAGATCGCGATCTCTCTCGGATACGCGAATGAAGAAGATTACTGGGACTTCTAGTTCCGCCCGGTGGGCTTGCCGCCTTCCTTCCCGTCACCCCGAGGACCACACCGACCGCGACCCCGCCCCAGCGCACGTCCCGTCGACCACCGGCGCCGCCGTCCCCAGCCCCTTTGGCAGCCGCAGGACGGCGAGCACCACCAGGACGACGGCGATCGACACCACCTCCAGGGCCAGCGCCACCCGCGCCGACAGCTGGATGCCGCGCACCGTGCACCGCCCGGCCAGCCCGCCCACCAGCAGCACCAGGTGCGCCACGGACGACGACGGCAGCGAGAACAGCGCAGCCAGGTACAGCGCGCACCCCCCAGCACCGACACCGACACCGCCGCGTAGCCGATCGCCAGCGACCACCCGCCCACCACGGCACCGGCCGGCCCGAGCCCGCGCGCCGCGTACGTGTTGACCCCGCCGACCGCGGCCAGCCGCTGGGGGAACAGCGACACGCACCAGCCGACGAGCAGCACCAGCACCGTCGCCGCCACGAACACCGCAGGGTCGCGCGTCCCGCGCCGACCAGCACGATCGCCGGTACGGCGATCATCGCCGCCTGCGGCGCCAGCGCGGACAAAGACTGCGCCAGCACTTCCGTTTACGTGTCTTACGGCGATGATCGTCGAACGTTCCTCCCAACGATCCAAGGGCAGCCAAGGTGTGTGCACACCTGGCCAGCTAGGGTGTGTGGCCATCTGGAGTAGTGCAGGTGACTTCGCCGCCGATCAAGACCGTTATTCCACCGCTCACGGCAATCTGCACTAGACCCGGTTCTAGGGTGAACACCTTCTCAGACACTTTGGCCCCAGATTCAATAAGCCAAGTCTGCTCCCAGTCACTGCCAGCCTCACCCTGCACGGTGATGATGACAGTCGCGTCTTCTGGATTCTGCGAAGCGGACAGGTCCCAGACTCCAGCCCTCATTCTTAGCGAGGTGCAGCTGCTGTCTTTAATGTTGATGGAATCGTCCCGCAAGGCCATGGCATACGGAAATGGCTGTCCCGCAACGTTATATGTTCCACCGCAACACGGGCCCCACTGCGCTACGGGTATTGTGAATGTCGGTGGCTCTGTTGGCGGGCTTGAGGGTGGCGTTGAGTCCTGCGGCGTAAGCGACGTGGTTGGCTCTGAAGGTGGAGTAGCCGGCGGGGAGCTTGTGGCTGAGTTGCCGTTGACGACGATCGTTATTGCCCCTTGTGCGTCGGCGATAGTGGCGGCACCCACAGTCGCAGCGGCCCCGACTAGCGCACCGGCGATGGCCGTAACCAACGGGTGTCTGGCAAAGCGGGCCGCTGGACCACCTGGCGACCGTCTGACCTCGTTTGTCCCGCTAAGGCTCATGATCCCCCGTCCGATGGCCCGCGATCCCCAGGCTGTGGTGGGTGCGACTGTGAAGCACTGGCGCTGCAGAAGCCAGATGAAGGACCGCCGACGCCGAGGAGCCCATCCTGCTGTTCTTCGCCGTCGGCGTAGTCGCGATGACCCCCGCACGTGCCGCAGGCCGGCGCCTTCTACAGCTACGTCTCCCGCGGGCTGAACCGCGAGCTCGGGCTGGGCGCGGCCATGCTCGCGCTGCTCACCTACGTCACCATCCAGGGCGCGGTGCTCGGCTACATCGGCCAGGCCATGGTCGACCTGCTCGGCCGCTACGGCGTCGCCTCCCCGCCCTGGTGGGTGTGGACGCTGGTGGTCATCGGCGGCATCGGCGTGCTCGGCTTCCGGCACATCGACCTGTCCAGCAAGGTGCTCGGGCTGCTGCTGATCGCCGAGGTCGCGATCGTCGTCGTCCTCGACATCGCGGTGGTGGGGCAGGGCGGGCCGGAGGGCTACTCCACCGGCGTCTTCAGCCTGTCGACGGTCACCAGCGGCTCCCCCGCGCTCGGCCTGATGTTCGCCATCGCCGGGTTCATCGGCTTCGAGGCGACCGCCGTCTTCCGCGACGAGGCCCGCGACCCCGAGCGCACCATCCCCCGGGCCACCTACCTGGCGCTGGCGATCATCGGCGTCTTCTACGCCGTCTCCAGCTGGGCGATCGTCACCGCCTGGGGCGACGGCGGCGTCGTCGAACGCGCCGCCGCCGACCCGGGCTCGATGGTCGTGGAGACCACCGACATCTACCTCGGCACCGTGGCCGCCGACGTCCTCAACGTCCTGCTCGTTACCAGCCTGTTCGCCTGCGCGCTGAGCTTCCACAACGTGCTGAGCCGCTACTACTTCAACCTCGGCAACACCGGGGTGCTGCACAGCAAGCTCGGCAACGCGCACGCCCGGCACGCCTCCCCGGCGTCGGCCTCGCTGACGCAGACGGTGATCAGCGCGGCGCTCATGGTGGTGTGCGCGTTGGCCGGGCTGGACCCGGTGCTCGAGGTCTTCACCTGGCTGTCCGGGATCGCCACGGTGGGGATCGTGGCCCTGATGCTGCTCACCTGCGCGGCGGTGCTCGTCTTCTTCCGCCGCACCCGGGTCGACACCCGCCCCTGGCAGACGCTGATCGCGCCCGGCCTGGGGTTCCTCGGGCTGGCCGCCGTCCTCGTCGTCCTGGTGCAGAACCTGCCCCTGCTGATGGGCGAGTCGACCGCCCTCGGCGTCGCCGCCGGCGTCCTGTTGCTGGCCACCCTGCTCGCCGGACCGGTCCTGGCCCGGTTCCGCCCCAAAGCCGCTGCCCTGACCGACTCGAACCTGGAGGCCTGACCCATGACCATGACCGCGCCGGTCACCACCGCCACCCACCCGCTCTCCCGGCTGTCCGCCGAGGAGTTCACCGCGATCCGGTCGATCGTCGCCGACGCCGGCCTGGTCGGTGAGTCGACGAAGTTCGTCTACGTCGGCCTGGACGAGCCGCACAAGGACGTCGTCCTCGCCTGGTCACCCGGCGACCCGATCGCGCGCCAGGCCCGGGTGCTGCTGCTCGACCGCGGCACCGGCAACGGCGCCGACCTCACCGTCTCGATCACCGAGGGGGCGGTGACCGGCAACAAGCCGATCGACGCGCTGGTCGACGGACAGGTGCCCATCCTGGACGCCGAGTTCGAGGCGATCGAGCCGATCCTCGCCGCCGACGAGCGGTGGGTCGCCGCGATGGCCAAGCGCGGCCTGGACGTGGCGAACGTGCGCAGCGTGCCGCTGTCGGCCGGGTCCTACTTCCCCGACGAGTTCGGCTCCCGCGTCGTCCGGGTGCTCGGCTTCCACCAGGCCGACCCGGAGGACCTGCCGTGGGCGCACCCGGTGGACGGCGTCGTCGCGTTCGTCGATGTCACCCGCGGCGTGGCCATCGACGTGCAGGACCACTTCGACCTGCCCGTCCCGGCCGAGCGCGCCGAGCTCACCCCGGACGTCGTCAGGGACCTCAAGCCGATCGAGATCACCCAGCCCGAGGGGCGTTCGTTCAGCGTGGAGGACGACGTCATCCGCTGGGCCGGTTGGGAGGTGCGCGTCGGGTTCGACGCCCGCGAGGGCCTCACCCTCAACCAGCTGTCGGTCGACGGCCGCTCGGTCATCCACCGCGCGTCGATCAGCGAGATGGTCGTGCCGTACGCCGACCCCTCACCGGTGCGGTTCTGGCAGAACTACTTCGACACGGGCGAGTACCTCTTCGCCCGGTACACCAACTCCCTGGAACTCGGCTGCGACTGCCTCGGCGAGATCCACTACTTCGACGGTGTGCTCGCCGACGAGGACGGCAACCCGCGCACCATCAAGAACGCCATCTGCCTGCACGAGGAGGACTACGGCGTCGGGTGGAAGCACACCGACATCTTCAACGGGATGCTGGAGACCCGGCGCTCGCGGCGGCTGGTGATCAGCTTCTTCACCACGATCGGCAACTACGACTACGGCTTCTACTGGTACCTCTACACCGACGGCACGATCCAGCTGGAGTCCAAGGCCACCGGGATCGTCTTCACCTCGGCCTACCGCGGCGAAGAGCACCCGTACGCCACCGAGATCGCCCCCGGCCTGGGCGCGCCGTTCCACCAGCACCTGTTCTCCGCGCGGCTGGACATGGCCATCGACGGGGTGGCCAACACGGTGCACGAGGTGGACGCCGTCCGGGTGCCGATCTCGGAGACCAACCCGTACGGCAACGCCTTCACCCGCAAGCTGACCCCGCTCACCACCGAGAAGGACGCCGCCCGGCTCACCGACGCGACCGTCGGGCGGACCTGGCACATCGTCAACCCGTCGGTGCGCAACCGGCTCGGCCAGCCGGTCGGGTACGCGCTGCACCCGGAAGCCTCGCCGGTGCTGCTGGCCGACGAGTCGTCGTCGGTCGCCTCCCGCGCCGCGTTCTCGACCAAGAGCCTGTGGGTGACCGCCTACGACCCGGCCGAGCGGTATCCGGCCGGCGACTTCGTCAACCAGCACCCCGGGGACGGCGGCCTGCCCGCGTTCGTCGCCGACGACGCCCCGGTGGAGAACACCGACGTGGTGCTGTGGCACACCTTCGGGCTCACCCACTTCCCGCGCCCCGAGGACTGGCCGGTCATGCCCACCGACTACTCCGGGTTCACCCTCAAGCCGGTCGGCTTCTTCGACCGGAACCCGGCGCTCGGGGTGCCGAAGTCGACGTCGTCGCACTGCGCGACCGGCGAGGGCCACTGTTCGTGAGCTCCGCCGTCCTGGTGGCCCGGCCGAGGGCGCTGGCCCTCGGCCGGGTGGCCGCCGGGCTGGCGGTGGCGTCGGCAGGGGTGCACCTGCTGCTGGTCGACGGATCGCTCGGGTCGGTGGTGATGGTGCTGATGGCGGCGGCCTGCCTGCCGTGCGCGTGGCACCTGTGGCGGTCGCCCAGCGGGTCGGTGTGGCGGTTCACCGCCCTGGTGGACGCCGCGATGTTGGTGCTGCACGCGCAGATGCTGGGCGAGTCGTCGGGCCACGCCCACCACGGCGGGGCGTCGCCGTCGCTGATGTGGCTGGGCCTCGCCCTGGTCGGCGGGCAGCTCGCCCTCGCCGGTGCCGCCGCCCTCCGCCGTCCCTGACATCCCTGTGGGGCCAAAGTCGCGACTTTGGCCCCACAGGGGGCAGTGACGTGCACCAGTGGCGGGTCATCAACGCGGAACCCGCCACCTGCGCACATCGCTGGCCCCTGAGCCGCCGCTCACGCGTGGCCCCGGGCTTCTTCCCGCCACTTCTGCCGGGCCTGCCGCACGAACGAGTGCAGCGGGTGGGCGGCGTTGTCGGACTGGTTCAGCGGTGGCTCCAGCTCGGCGATCACCCGGGTCTCCACCGTCCACGGCTCGGGGTGCTCCGCCCAGGTGAGCTGCAGCCGCTCCGCCATCCACTCCGACAGCCGCAGCTCGTCGGCGTTGACGAGGACCGGCCGCGTCGTCCACCGGCTCCGCCAGCCCTGCTGCTCGCTGAGCAACGCGGCGAGCGACCGGCGCAGCGTCGACGAGCCGGTCGTCCCGCGGATGTGGTCGCCCACCACCCGGCTGCGCAGCGTGGCCTTCGACGCCGCCCCGTTCGGCGCGATGCCGACGTACAGCAGCTGCAGGTCAGCGGCATCGTGCCGCGGTCCGGAGATCCCGGGCAGCGCTCCGAACCGCCCCCACCAGGCGTACAGCCCGGGCGCCGCCGGCACAGCGGTGACAGCATCGATCAGCGGTACGGGCAGGCCGCGCAACGCGGCCACGACGTCGTCCATGCGACCAGTCAACGGCACCACCCACCCGGCCTGTGGACAACGCCAGCGGCGCGGGCCCGACGCGCGGCAGAGTCCCCCGCCGTGAGGACCCGACCGCGCCCCGACATCCCCGTGACCAGCAACGCCGAACTCACCGAACGGTGGCGGGACCTGCTGCACCTGGACGGACCGCCGTCGGACCGCCGGCTGTTCCTCGCGTGGCTGCGAACCGACGGCACGATGGTCCATCTGCTCATCCCGGTCGAGGAGCTCCCGCTCGAGCCCGACCGGGTGGCGCTCGGCAACCTCGCCGAGCTGCACACCGTCGTGGCCGAGTCCGAGGACGTCGACCCGGCCGACCTGCACCTGGCGATGTGCCTGGAACGACCCGGCCCGGCGACACCCACCCCCGACGACGCCGCCTGGTGCAGCGCGATCGAGTCGATCATCCGTGGGCGCGACGGGCTCGACTGCAGCCTGCACGTCCACGACGGGCGCACCGCCCTGCCGCTCCTCCCCCGGCTCACGTGGTCGGCGGCGTGAACGCCGACATGCCTGCTCGCAGATTGCAACAGGCCGGTGGACGATCGCGGCATGCCGAGCCTGTACCTGCGCAACGTCCCCGTCGAGGTGATCGAGCGCCTAACCCGGGTGGCCGAGCGCGAGCGCACGTCGGTCAGCGCGGTGGCGATCCGGGAGCTGGCCGACGTCAGCCACCGGGCGGACAACCGGACCCTGCTGGCGGCCCTGCCGGACACCGACGTCGGCCTCGACGAGGTCGTGGGCGCCATGAACGCAGGCCGCGCGGAGCGGTGATCGTCCCGCTGGGCTGCGCGCTGCTCACCGCCGACGCCCGACTGGCGCGCACACCCCCGAATCACCTGACCGGTCACCGTCGTAGCCAACTGACCGACGTCGCGACGGCCGCAGCACAGCCGGCACCAACCGGACGTTCCTGTCAGAAAGTCGAACTGGCGTTCGAATCATGACGACCGCGGCGGCACCACCACTGCCCCTCACCGACCAGCTCCGGGCCCAGTTCTCGGAAAGCCTGGGTCGGGGACTACGCGAGGGTCTCGACTCCACCACACCTGGGACGTTGCTCGGCATGGCGTCGTCGCTGCTCGACCTCACCAGTGATCCCGACGCCGATCCCGGGAGCACGGCGCAGGTCGTCCGCCACCTCACGGCCTGGGACCGCCCGGAGGCGTCGGCCGGCGCACTCGCCATCGCCACGCTGGCCGACGACCCAGTCCTGCGCCGATGGGTGCGCCGGGACATCGCCGACCGTGGGCACGCCGTGCCGCGCTGGCTCGCCGACCTGCACCTCGCCACCCCGGCCGCCCGGGCAGTCGAGCTGATCGGCCCCTTCCGTGAGGCGGACGACGTCGTCCTCGGCGTCACCATCCCCAGCGGACATGCGCTCACCGGCGTCGTCCGCGTCGACAACGAGCTGGGCGCCCGAGCCGTCGACGGCGCCCTGTTCGAGCACCCGATCGAGACGGTGCTGCACTCGCTGAGAACGGATGACGACCCGGATCTCCGCATCCGCGACATCAGCGCGGCGGATGCCCGCGCCCGGCTCACCGCTGCGTTCACGGGAGCGAGACTGGACGAGGTCCTGAGAACCAGCACGAAGTGGCGAAGCCAGCGCTGCATCGTGCGGTGGATGCTGTCCCGCTTCCCCGACGGCGGTGACGCCACCGTGCCGGGGAGACTGGACGACGTCGACACCGACGAGCTCACCGCGCGGTTCCTGGCCTCACCGTGGGGCCGCCCGTGGACACGAGGTGCACTCCCGCTGCTGGTCGAACGGGTCCTCACCAGCGGTCTGAGCAACGGCGTGGGTGACCCGCTCCTGTGGGCACCGCGCCACGTCGGCCGACTGCTCGACCCGCGGCTGCACGACCTCGACCCCGACGAGCTCGACCTCGACCGCGCCCCTGAGCTGCTGCGCGACCTCATCCGGTACGGCCACGGCGAGCGCGGCGTGCGCGTTGGACTCACCGATGCATCGCTGCACGCGGTCGACCGGTGTGCACCTGCCTTCCGCACCGCTGTCCGGAGGTGGGACGACGACGTGACCGCATAGCCGCTAGTCCGACAGCTGCAGGTGCACTCGCAGTGCGTCGTCAAGCTCGCTCATCAGGTCCAGCGGCACCCGGCCCAGCACCGGCCCGATGCGTTCGACGGCCACCGCTCGAACCTGCTCGGCCTGGGCCTTCGAGTCCACCGCGAGCCCGGTGCGGTCAGCGGGGAGCAGTGCCTGGAAGGGGAACACCCGGGACACGTTGCTGGTCACCGGCACCACGGTGACCACGCCCCGCCCGAGCCGGGCGGCCGTGGCGTTGGCACGGTCGTTGCTCACCAGCACCGCAGGCCGCCGCTTGCTCGCCTCACTGCCACGGACGGGCTCCAGGTCGACGAGGCGTACCTCACCGCGGCGCATCGACCAAGCCGTCCCCCGCGGTCACGTCCCACGCCGATTGCTCGCCGGTGCTTTCCCACTCCTCCCACGCCGCTGCGTAGTCCTCCTCAAGTTCCGCCTGCCGCAGCAGTCGGAGCGCGTGCTGGATCACCGCGGAACGCCCCTTGAGGCCGGCGGTGCGGGCGTACTCGTCCAACAGTGCGACGTCCTCATCCGACAGGCTGACGCTCAGCTTCACTCCCCGATGCTACTTTCGGTAGCATTCAGGTAGCAATAGCGGTCTACCTTGATGTCGCGCGGATCGCCGGAGGGCTGCTGATGTCGTCGCGCGCCCGGCGGGCGCACCGCCCTGCCGCTCCTCCCCCGGCCCACGTGGCCGGCGCTGTGAGCGTCGAATCGCCCGCTCGCAGCCCGGTGGACGATCGCCACCTCCGCCGCCCCTGAGCCGTTGTGCGCTGATTGTCGGTTCACCGAGCCGGAACCAACGACGAGCGCACAACCGTGACCGAACACGGGTGCTCGACTCAACTACTGCTGCGCGGGGCCGTGGTTGCTGCTGCGTCACCTGTGCCGATCACCGCGTCCCAGCGTCGAGGAAGGACCCGTGGGTCTCAGCGTCGTCAGCAACCTCGCCGCGGTGAACACCCATCGCCACCTGTCGCTGACCAGCACCGCGATGACCCGGTCGCTCGAGCGGCTGTCCTCCGGCTACCGGATCAACCGGGCGGCGGACGACGCGGCGGGCCTGGGCATCTCCGAGGGACTGCGGTCACAGGCCGGCGGGTTCGCCCAGGCCATCCGCAACACCCGGGACGGCGTCAGCCTCGTCCAGGTCGCGGAGGGCGCGCTGGCCGAGACGACCGCGACCCTGCAGCGCATGCGCGACCTGGCCGTCCAGGTCGCGAACGAGGGAAGCGCTGGACCGCAACGCCACCGCCGCCGTCCAGCTGGAGCTGAACCAGCTCAAGGACGAGCTGAGCCGCATCGCGGACACGACCACCTTCAACGGCATCCCGCTGCTGGACGGCAGCTACCACCGCAGCTTCCAGGTGGGCGCCGACGCCAGCGACAGCGTCGCGGTTCGGATCGGTGGCGCCATGACTCCCCGGGGCCTGGGCATCGACGCCCTCAACATCGCCGCGGTCGACGATCCCGCCTCGGTGACGGCGATCCCGGCACAGGGGCGGATCCAGCACCTGCGGATCGGCGGGGTCGTCTTCCTCGGCGCCACCGCCAGCCCCCAGACGATCGACGACCTGACCGGCGTCATCACCTACGAAGGCCACCAGTTGGACCTGGCTGCCGTCGATCTCTCCGGTGCCACGAGCACCGGCGAGATGGTCGACCTGCTGAACGCCGCCGCCGTGGTCCAGGGCTTCACCCACCGGACCGACCCGTTCGTGGACGACGGCGACGACCTGATCTTCCGCGGCCTCGAACCCACCGCCGGCGCGACGGACGCCGAGCTCGACGCCCTCACCCCCGCGTACGACACCCCCGGGCCCGACGTCCGGGTCATCGCGGCCCAGACCTCCTTCCCACCCTCCGCCGGCCTGCTGGGCTTCCCCGGGACGCTCGCCGACGCTCTCCCCACCCTCCGGGGCACCGTCTCCGCCGACGGGCACAGCCTCGAGCTGGGCGCGGTCAGGTACACCGACAGCGACGGGGACGGCGCCGTCAGCGGCGACGAGGCCCTGGCGCAGCTGAACGCGGCGGCCGAGCTCGCGGGCATCACGACCGACGACAACGCCTTCGTGGTCAACAGGTTCATCACGTTCAGCGGGGACGCGTACGTGGACCACGGCGTGAGCCTGTACTTCACCGGCGCCACCCCCGCGGACGGCGCGACCCCCGAGGAGCTCAGCCGGCTCAGCCCGAGGTTCACTCCCGGCCGGGACCTGATCACGACGATCGACGCGGCCATCCGGACCGTGTCGACCCAGCGGGCCGAGCTGGGCGCCGTCCAGAACCGGTTCGAGCACACGATCGCCGCCCTGGGCGTCGCGACGGAGAACACCGTGGCGTCGCTGTCCCGGATCCGGGACGCCGACATCGCGCTGGAGACGACCGCCCTGGCTCGTAACCAGATCCTGCTCCAGGCCGGCACCGCGATGCTGGCGCAGGCCAACCAGACACCGCAGCTCGTCCTCAGCCTGCTGCAGGGCTGACCGGAGCTGTTCCCCGGCTCGGGATCAGCGACGCCGCGGCACCGCCCGGGGGGCCGGCCCCGCCGACTACGTCGGGTCGTCGATCGGTCCCTCGCCGGCCAGCCAGGCGTCCTCGCGGGCGTGGAAGGCGACCAGCTCCGCCCAGCGGTCGTCGCCGAGCAGGTCGAGGTTCAGCACGACGCCCCGCTTCGTCTGCAGGTACCCGAGGTACCGGTACGACGGGCGCAGCCCGTCCAGCAGCGGTACGTCCAGGTCGGGCACCTGGCCGGGGACGACCGGCCGCAGCTCGTCCCACTCGAACAGCACGTGGAAGGTCAGCAGCTCCCACCCGCCCACCGACCGCACGGCCCGGGAGAAGAACCGGCAGTAGGCGTGGACGTCGGCCTGGATGCCACCGACCTCCTCGCGCAGGAAGATCTTCGCCGGGCTCTCCACGGTGGCGCGGTCGCCGTCGACCTTGGCGAAGGCGGGGAACACCCAGTGCTTCCCGGAGAACGGCCCGGCGGGCACGTCGCCCAGCAGCTCGCGCGTCGAGTCGACGTACGCCTGGCCGCCGACGCCGTCGTACCAGGTGGTGCGGACCCAGGCGCCCGGGTGGAAGCAGTCGGCCATCACGTCGAACCGCCGCTGGTCGCGCGCGAACCGCTCGCGCCGGACCAGGTCGAACAGATCCTGCTCGTCAGCCGACGGCACGGGGCGCGCCTCCGCCGAGCTCGGCGCTCAGCGCGTTGGTCGTGGCCAGCAGCTGCTCCAGGGTCGATTCGAGGTCCAGCTCCCCCGCCCCCAGCAGCGCCACCGTCGCGGCCAGCCCCTTGTCGTCGAACACCGGGGCGGCCACCGCGACCGTGCTCCCGTTCCACACCACGCTGTAGCCCTGCCGCCGGGCCGAGTAGACGTCGGTCTCCAGCCGGGCCCGCTGCGCCGGCGACATCCCGGCGGTGGCGGTCTCCATGGCCGAGGCATCCCCGTAGGCGAACATCAGCTGCGACTGCGCGGCCGTCGGGTCGAGCTTCGTGCCCGGGTGCACCGTCATGACGACGACCCGGCTGGTGTCCTCCTCGGTCAGCGCCACCACCGGCCCGGTGGTGCCGCGGACGCTGAGGACCGCCGTCATCCGGACGGCGGTCCTCAGCCGCTGCAGGTGCGACCCGGCGATCTCCACCACCCGGCGGCGGCCCAGCGCCTGGACCCCCAGCTCGAGCATCAGCCCACCGAGCGCGAACGTCCCCCGGCGAGACCCCCGCTCGAGGATCCCGGCCGCCGCCATCGAGGCGCAGTAGCGGTAGGCCGTCGTCCGGTTGAGCCCGGTCGCGTCGGCGATGTCGGCCGCCGTCAGCTCGACCACCTGCGGACCGAACAGCGCGCAGATCTGGGCGACCCGAGCCACCGCACGGATGTCAGCGGTCGACGTCGCGTCCTCGGAGTTCGCCATGCGCGAAGAGTAGTTCACCAGGGGCACTTCTCGACGGGTCCGGGCTCGAGCGGGGTGCTCAGCCGGCCAGCCAGTTGGTCAGCTGCGCGGAGACCTCGTTGTAGTTCTCGGCGTACCAGTCGACGTCCTGCATCACGTTCTCCCCGGTGTTCACCGGGCCGTACACCTCGACCTTCTGCTGGCTCTCCGACAGCTCCGGCTCCGAGTTCTTGTTCACCGGCGCCGTCCCCAGATCCTCGGAGATCGACGCCGCGGCCTCCGGGCCGGTGAGGGAGGAGACGAAGGCCTCCGCGGCCGCCGCGTTCGGGGCGCCCTTCGGCACCGCGAAGGCGCTCAGGGTCGTGACCGTGGTGTCCCAGACGATCGTGATGTCCAGGCCCTGGTCCAGCAGCGGCACGAGACGTGAGTCCGACAGCAGGAACATGTCCACCTGACCGGAGCCGACCGCCTGCTGCAGCGCGCCGACGTTGGGGGCGAAGGTGGTGACGTCGCGGATGGTGTCCAGCTTCTCCAGCGCCCGGTCGACGTCCAGCGGGTAGAGGTCCTCGGGCGCGACCCCGTCGGCGAGCAGCGGGTACTCCAGGATGCCGTTCTGCAGGTTGGTCAGGATGCCGCGCTGACCCGGGAACTCCTCCACGTCGAAGAAGTCCTCGATCGTCTGGGGCGCCGTGCTCGGGTCCGGGTACGCCTCGGTCCGGTAGGCGAAGGGCGTGGAGTTGATGAACCCGCCGACATAGCACTCGCCGACCGCCTGCTCGACCAGCTCGTCCTCGCTGACGCCGCTGTACTCCACCGGCTCGAAGAGCGTGTCGCAGTTCTGCTGCGCGGCCGCCGGGGCGACGGCGACGACGTCCCAGGAGACGGCGCCGGCCTCGACCTGCGCCTTGACCTGCGCGACGTCCGGCGGGGAGGTGTTGACGAAGGTGACCCCGGGGTTCTCCGCCGTGTAGGGCTCCTGCCAGTCCTTGATCATGGCGTCCTGGCCGTCGCCGCCGTAGCCGACGAACGTCAGCTGGGCCTCGTCGGCGGTGCCCGCGGCAGCGGGGTCGCCCCCGCCGTCGTCACTGCCGCAGGCGGCGAGCGAGGTGGTGAGGACGATCGCGCCGAGGGCTCCGAACGCGCGCATGGATCGTGGCATCGTTGTCACTTCCTTGAGAGGCGGGCTCGTGAGGCCCAGAGGTTTGTTCGGCATGTGATGTGTGTCATCGCCATGTGAACGCTAGTCCCGTGCCAAGCGACGCGGCAAGCATGTCGAGCCGGGCATCTGAGAAAGTTGCACTGCGCTGTGACACGACCGTGCACATCGTGAACGCGCAGGTGGGAGGGCTGTTCCTGCCGTCCGGCTCCGGGCATGCCGAGGCACCGCGCGGCGGTCCACCGCGCGGTGCCTCGGGACGAGCGTCAGCGCGACACGACCCGCTGCCGCTCCACCCGCCACCAGGCCACCACGTCCTGCCCGACGGCCAGCTGGGTCTCCGACGCGTCCAGCCGGGACTGTCCGACGACGTCGCTGCCGCCGTAGGAGAGGACGACGTTCCGGTAAGAACCCAGGTAGTGGACGTCGGTGACCCGCGCCGGCACCGCGTTCGCACCGGCCGGCACCTCGTCGGCCCGCTGGGCGATGCGCACGTCCTCCGGCCGCACCATCAGCGCCGCGTGCTCGGCCGCCCGGGCCCGGTCGGACACCGTGCGCGGCTCCACCGCCCAGGTGCGGTCGCCCCACACCACGGTGCTGCCCGGCGCCTGGGCCAGCTCGAAGACGTTCGAGTCGCCCAGGAAGGTCGCGGTGAAGAGGGTCTCCGGCTCCCGGTACAGCGTCTCCGGGCTGCCGACCTGCTCGATCCGCCCGCTGTTGAACAGCGCGATCCGGTCCGAGAGGCTCATCGCCTCCTCCTGATCGTGGGTGACGAAGACGAACGTCGAGCCCACCTCCCGGTGGATCCGCTGGATCTCCGCCTGAAGCGCGCCGCGCAGGTTGCGGTCGAGTGCGCCCAGCGGCTCGTCCAGCAGCAGCGCCTTCGGGTCGAAGACGATGGCGCGGGCCAGCGCCACCCGCTGTTGCTGCCCACCGGAGAGCTGGGACGGCACGTTGTCGTCGCGCCCGGTGAGCTGGACGAGCTCCAGCACCTCGGCCACCCGGCGGGTGATCTCCGCCTTGGACACCTTCCGCTCCCGCAGCGGGTAGGCGACGTTCTGCGCCACCGTCATGTGCGGGAACAGCGCGTAGTTCTGGAACAGCATCCCCAGGTCCCGCTTGTGCGGCGGGAGGTTGCTGACGTCGTCCCCGTTGAAGGCGATCCGCCCCGAGGTGAGGGTCTCGAAGCCGGCGATCAGGTTCAGCGTCGTGGTCTTGCCCGAGCCGCTGGGCCCGAGCAGGGTCATGAACTCCCCCGGCTCGATCGTCAGCGAGACGCCGTCGACGGCCGGCACGGCCAGGCCGTAGTCCTTGACGACGTCGGTCAGCCGGATCTGCGTCCCCGCCCGGGGGGCGGCGGGCGCGGCGGTCGGAGCGACGGTGGACGTGGTGGTGGCGGGCATGCCAGCTCCTATCGGTTCTTGCGCCGGCTGCCCAGCAGCAGCGGGACGAGACAGATGACGGTGACCGCGGTGACCACCAGGCTGGAGGTCGCGGCGATGGTCGGGTCGACCTCGAAGGTGACGCTGTTGAACATCTGGACGGGCAGCGTCTGGAAGGTCGGGGAACGCAGGAACAGCGCGATGACCACCTCGTCGAAGGAGGTCACGAAGGCGAAGATCGCGCCGGTGACGATGCCCCGGCTGATCAGCGGCATGGTCACCCGCAGGAAGGTCCGCAGCGGGTTGGCGCCCAGCGACGCCGAGGCCCGCAGCAGCTTGGGGTCGAAGCCGCTCAGCGCACTGGTCACCGACACCAGCACGAACGGCATGCCGAGCGCGGCGTGCGCCAGCACGTACCCGGTGAAGGAGCCCACCAGGTGCCACTTCAGGAAGGAGATGTAGACGACGACCGCGATGACGATGCCCGGCGTGACGATCGAGATCATCAGCACCGTGCGGGCCAGCCGGGCCATCCGGCCGGTCAGGTTGTGCAGCCCGACCGCCGCCGCGGTGCCGACCACGGTGGCCAGCAGCGCGGCGACCACCGCGACGGCGACGGAGTTGCGCAGCGAGGTCAGCCAGACCGGGTCGGTGAAGAAGTTCCGGTAGAGCTGCAGCGTGAAGCCCTCGGGCGGGAAGCTGAACGTCGAGGACTCGCTGAAGCTCATCGGGATGACGAACAGCGTCGGGAGCACGAAGTACAGCGCGACCAGCGCCACCACCACCCGCAGCCACCACGGGACGGCGTCCACGCTGCGCTGGCGGCGCCGGGCCGGTCGGGCGGCGGGCACCCGGGGGGCGTCGAGCTCGGGTGCCGTGGTCATCGCTGCTCCTTGGTGCCGGTGGTGGCGACGACGCCGATCGCCGAGACGGTGCCGCCGATGCGGTTCGCCCAGGCCACCAGCACCAGGGTGATCACCAGCACGAGCATCCCGAGGGCGCCGGCACCGGCGAAGTCCAGGAGCTGGGTGGTGCGCTGGGCCAGCAGCTGGGCGATGAGCGACTCCTGCGGGGTGCCGAGCAGCGCGGGGGTGACGTAGAAGCCCAGGCTCAGCGTGAAGACCAGGATCAGGCCGGCGGTGACGCCGGCCCGGGACAGCGGCCAGTAGATCTTCCAGAACGCCACCAGCGGGGAGGACCCGAGGCCGCGGGCGGCCAGCAGCAGCCGCCGGTCGATGCCGCTCAGCGCGCTGAACAACGGCAGCACCATGAACGGGAGCAGCACCTGGCTCATCGCGATGGCGACGCCGGAGACGCTGCCGTAGAGGACGACGTCCAGGCCGAAGAGCTGGAAGAACTCGTCCACCGGCCCGCCGCGCTGCAGGATCAGGATCCAGGCGAAGTTGCGGGCCATGACCGAGGTCCAGAACGGCACCAGCACGATGACCAGCAGCACGGCCCGCATCCGCGGCCCGACCCGGGTCATCACGTAGGCGTAGGGGTAGCCGAGCGCGAAGGCGATCACCGTGACCAGCAGGGCGGTCTGCGCCGTGCGCAGCAGCACCGTGAGGGTGACGCCGTCGGTGAACAGCGACCGGTAGTGCTCGTCGGTCAGGTCGGGGGCGCCGACGCTGCGCAGGAAGCTCTGCGCCAGCGGGATCAGCAGCACCACGCCGAGCAGCGCGAGGGCCGGGACGAGGAGCAGCCAGTGCGGTCGCGGCGCCCGTCGCCGGGCCGGCTCCTGCCGGCCGGGGTCGGTTCGTTCGCGTGCGAGGACGGTCATGGGAGGTCCACCTTCCGACTCAGCCGGCGACCATGGAGCCGAGCGTGGAAGCCGCCTCCTGGAGGGCATGGACCCGCTCCGCGGAGTCGGAGGGGTTGAGCATCGTGCTGGTGCCGATCAGCGCCATCGCCGCCTGGACGTCGTAGGTCGCCAGCACCGGCACCGCGACCGACGCCAGGCCGACGCGGTCCAGGTCGGCCCAGGCGAGCCGGTGCCGCCGGACGTCGTGCAGCGCGCTGCGTTCGACGGCGGCCTGGGCCTCGGTGAGCGTCGCATGCGCACGGGTCACCGCGCCCGGGTCGGACTGGAAGGCCAGCAGCACGCGGGTCTGCGCCGCCTTCACCTCGAGCACCGTGCCGACCCGGACGGTGAGCAGGATCGTCGTCTGCTGCGGCTCCTCGACCAGCGTCACCACGGCGCCGGTGCGCCCCAGGAAGCTGAGCACGGCGGTCAGGCCGGTGGCGTCGGCCAGCTGACGCATGATCGCCGGCGCCAGGGTGATCAGCTGCTGGCGGACCGAGACCAGCGCCGACAGCTGGTCCAGCAGCGGCCCCGGACCGGCGGTGGCGCTCAGGAACCCGGCCCGCTGCAACGACTGCAGGTAGCGGTGCGCGGTGGTGCGGTTGAGGCCGAGCCGCTCGGCGACCAGTGGTGCGGTCAGCCGGCGGGTGTCCTGGTCGAGCAGCGCCAGCACGTTCGCGGCTCGGTCGATCGCCTGGATCAGCGCCCGTTCCGAGTCGGCTCCCACCGGCGCCCGGCTCGCCGGCTGTGCCGGCGGCGCCTGGCCGCGGACAGCGACCTCCATGTCCCACCCCCTCGTTCGCGCACCTGACCGAGTGCCAGGTGCGCTGCGTCACAGAGTGAAGCAGCCGGGAGTTCAGGATGCAATCACCGATTTCGCATCATGAACACAGACGGCCGTGAGGGCTGGACATGGTCGATTGGCCGTGCGTAGGTTGAACAGACGCAACGCATTCCGAACACAAGGAGGTCCCCGGATGGTCACCGCGGAGGCAGACACCCAGCCGTCGCCGGCACTGCTGAAGGTCCTCGACGGCGTCGTCGACCTGCACTGCCACTCCGGCCCCAGCCCGTTCCCGCGGCGCCTGGACCACGTCGAGGCCTCCTACGAGGGCGCGCGGATCGGCATGCGGGCCGCGCTGGTGAAGTCGCACCACCACAACACCGTGATGGACCTGCTGGCCATGGGCCCGCGCTTGGCAAAGGCGCCGACGCCCATGTACGGCGGGGTCGCGCTGAACTCCGAGGTCGGTGGGATGAACCCCTCGGCCGTCGCGGTCGCCATCAACATGGGCGGCAAGTGCGTCTGGGGCCCCACCGTGTCGGCCGCCCAGCACATCGAGGCACACCGCCACGACGACGGCTTCCCGCACAACACCGGCAACCTCTACGAGCAGGAGGTGTCGGTCTTCGACGCCTCCGGCGAGGTCTCCGAGGCCACCGACCTGGTCACCCGGCTGGTCGGCGACGCCGACGTCCTGCTCACCGGCGGCCACCTGGACGGCGACTCGATGGTGGCCTTCTTCGAGACGGCGCACCGCAACGGCGTCCGGCGGATGCTCATCCACCACCCGGACTACATCATCAACGCCTCCGAGACCGCGATCGAGAAGATGATCGGCCTCGGCGCCTTCGTCGAGCACGAGCTGTCGATGTACGACCCGCGGGTGAAGGCCCCGGACTGGCCGATCGAGCAGCTCGTCGAGTGGATCCGCCGGATCGGCCCCGAGCACACGGTCATCGACTCCGACCTCGGCCAGGTGGGCAACCCGCTGCCGGTCGACGCCTACCTGCTGGTCACCCAGCAGCTGCTCGACCACGGCATCCCGGCCGCCGACATCCGGCAGATGATGTGCCGCAACACCGCCTTCCTCCTGGGCCTCGAGGAGACGAACCGGTGAGGAAGGCCGAGAAGGTCGTCATCACGACCGCGGTCACCGGGTCGGTCAACGTCCCCTCGCAGAGCCCGTACCTGCCGCTGTCCGCCGACCAGGTGGTCGAGGCCGCCCTCGGCGCGATCGAGGCGGGGTCCGCCGTCGTCCACCTGCACGCCCGGCACCCGGACGGCCGGCCGGCGTGGGAGCCGGAGGTGTTCGCCCAGATCGTCCCGCGGATCACCGAGGCCACCGACGCGGTCATCAACATCACCACCGGCGGGTCGTCGGCGATGACGATGGAGCAGCGGCTGGCCGGCGCGACGGCGTTCGAGCCCGAGCTCGCCTCGATGAACATGGGCTCGATGAACTTCGTGTACTCGGGGATCGCCGACCGGGTCACGCACTGGGAACACGACTGGGAGCGCCCGTACGTGCTCAACACCTGGTCGCAGCCCTTCGTCAACACCTTCGACCGGATCGAGCACACGCTGCGCACGCTGGGCGCGACCGGCACGAAGTTCGAGTTCGAGTGCTACGACATCGGCCACCTGTACTCCCTGGCCCACTTCGTGGACAAGGGGCTGGTGCAGGCACCGCTGCTCATCCAGGGGGTGTTCGGCATCCTCGGCGGCATCGGGGCCGACCACGAGAACCTCGAGCACATGGTCCGGATCGCCGACAAGCTCTTCGGCGACGACTACTCCTTCTCCGCCTTCGCCGCCGGCCGCGACCAGATGCAGTTCGCCACGCACAGCGCCTGGCTCGGCGGGCACGTCCGGGTCGGGCTCGAGGACAGCCTCTGGCTCGGCAAGGGCCGGCTCGCGGAGAGCAACGCCCAGCAGGTCACCAAGATCCGCGCCGTCGTCGAGGACCTCGGCAAGCAGATCGCCACCCCGGACGACGCCCGTGCCCTCCTCGGGCTGCGCGGCCGCGCCACCTCATCGAAGGGCAGTGCTCTCGCATGACCACCTACGCCGCCGACGACATCCGGTCGAACCTGACCACCGCCGCACCGACCCGGACGGTCGACCCCAGCACCCCGATCCGGCCCTCGCAGTGGATCGAGTTCCTGTCCCTCCCGCCGACCGAGACCGCGCCGAACGGCAGCCGCACCTGGGTCGCCCGGGCGGCGAACCTGGTGATCGCCTACACCGAGGCGAAGGCCGGTGACGTCTTCGCCCGCACCGGCCAGCCGGACGAGTACGCCGTCCTGCTGTACTCCGACAGCGCACCGGTGACGGTGACCGCCGACGGCGCCACCGAGTCGGTCGCCGAGGAGGCGCTCGTCGTCGTCCCGCCCGGGGACAGCGAAGTCCGGGTCGACGCCGACGGCGTGCTGATCCGGCTGTTCTCCACGGTCGCCGACGACCTGACCGCGAGCTCGGTGAACGCGGCGGTGTACGCCGAGCCCGACCCGCGGGCCGCGCCGATGGTGCCCGGGCCCGACCCGGTCGGCGGGTTCCGGCTCCGGGTCTACCGGCTCGCCGAGACGCCGATCGCCGAGGGGCGGTTCGGGCGGATCTTCCGCACCACCAACCTGATGGTGAACTTCCTCGCCGAGGAGCCCGCCCCGCGGAACGCGCAGAAGCTGTCGCCGCACACCCACGAGGACTTTGAGCAGATCTCGCTGGCCGTCAAGGGCCGGTTCGTGCACCACATCCGCTACCCGTGGGGCCCGGACTCGGCCCAGTGGCGCCCGGACGAGAACCGCGAGATCGCCACGCCGTCGATCTGCGTCATCCCGCCGCCCACGGTGCACACCACCCAGGGCGTCGGGCCGCACCAGCAGCTGATCGACCTGTTCTCCCCGCCGCGTGCGGACTTCGCGGCCTCCGGGTGGGTGCTGAACGCCGACGACTACCCGGCCCGGTGAGGACCAGCCTCTTCCGCGCCGCCCTCGCCGACGAGCGGGGACCCGCGCTCGGCACCTGGGTGAAGCTCCCGGCGACGGAGACCATGGAGCTGATCGCCCTCGCCGGCCTGGACTTCGTCGTCATCGACCTCGAGCACTCCCCGCTCGACCTGGAGTCCGCCTCCCGGCTGATCGGGACGGCGCTGCACACCGGCGTCTCCCCCGTCGTCCGGGTGCCCGACCTGCACCCCGGGCTCGTGCAGCGGGTGCTCGACGCCGGGGCCGAGGGCGTGATGGTGCCGCACGTCGACACCGTCGAGCAGGCCCGAGCGGCGGCCGCCGCGGTCCGCTTCCCGCCACTGGGCACCCGGGGCGTGGGGTCCACCAGCCGGGCCGGCGCCTGGGGGGCCACCCCGCTCGCGGAGTACCTGCGCTACGGCCAGCAGGAGGTGGTGCTCATCGCACAGATCGAGAGCGCGCTGGGCGTCCGGAACGCCGAGGCCATCGCGGCCGTCGAGGGCGTGGACGCGCTGCTGGTCGGTGCGGTCGACCTCGCGGTGAGCGAGGGGAAGACGCCGGCGGACCCGGACGTCGTTGCGCTGATCGCCTCCGTGGTCGAGCAGGGCCGGGCGGCGGGCGTGCCGGTGGGCAACGCCGGCGGCGCCACTGCTGCGTCGGTGCGCGCCTCCGTCGACGCCGGCTTCACCTTCACGCTGCTCAGCAACGACGCCACCCTCTTCGGCACCGCGGTGAAGGCGGCCGTCGACGCGGGCCGCACCGTGACCTTCGATCGACCTCGACAGGAGACACCATGAGTGAGCCGCGATCACCGCTGGCGGGCACGGTCGTGCTCGTCGTCGGCGCGAGCGCCGGGATCGGCGCGGACACCGCACGGGTGCTGGCCGCCGACGGCGCCAGCGTGATGCTCGTCGCCCGGAACGCGGGCCCGCTGGAGCTGCTGACCAAGGAGCTCGTGGCCGACGGGCACGACGTCGCCTGCACCACCGGCGACGTCTCCTCGGCCGGGGACGTCGCCCGGTTCGTCGACGCCACGGTCGAGCGGTTCGGCCGGCTCGACGGCGCCTTCAACAACGCCGCGATGACCCAGGCCGGCCGGCTGGACCAGGTCGCCGAGGCCGACTTCGACCAGCTCATGGCGGTGAACGTGAAGGGCACCTGGCTGTGCCTCCGCGAGGAGATCCGGGTGATGGAGCAGCAGGGATCCGGCTCGATCGTCAACGTGAGCAGCATCGGCGGCCTGCGGGGCAGCTCCGGGATGGGTGCCTACCAGGCCAGCAAGCACGCCGTGATCGGCCTGACCCGCACCGCGGCGCACGACGTCGGGCCGCTCGGCATCCGGGTGAACGTGATCGCGCCCGGCCCCACCGAGACGCCGATGCTGGCCCAGACCCGGGAGGCGATCCCGGGCGGGGTCGAGGCCCGGATCGCCGCCACCCCGCTGCGCAAGGTCGGCACCGGCCCGGAGGTCGGCAACGTGGTGTCCTTCCTGGTCAGCGACCGGGCCAGCCACCTCTCCGGGGTCATCCTGCCGGTGGACGGTGGGTTCGTTGCCTGAGCAGATCGGCACGCTGCGGCTGCCTGCGCGGGTGCACGTCGGTTGGGGGGCGCGGGCCCAGCTGCCCGAGGTCGTCGGCCTGCACGGCCGGCGGGTGCTCGCCGTCGTCGACCCGTTCCTGGTCGGCACCGAGCTGCTGACCGGGATCGTCGATCAGCTGGCCCGCACCGGGATGGAGGTGCAGGTCTACGCCGACATCACCCCCGAGCTGCCGGTCGACACCCTGACCGCCGCCGCCGAGGTGGCCCGCGACTTCGGCGCGGACGTCGTCCTCGCGATCGGCGGGGGAAGCGCGCTGGACGCGGCGAAGGTCGTGGCGCTGCTGTCCCGCTACGGCGGGCCGCTGTCCCGCTACTACGGCGAGAACCTGGTGCCCGGCCCGGTCGTGCCGATCGTGGCGGTGCCGACGACGGCCGGCACCGGCTCGGAGGTCACCCCGGTTGCGGTCGTGTCCGACCCGGACCGCGAGCTCAAGGTGGGGATCTCCAGCCCGTTCCTGGTGCCGGCCGCCGCCGTCGTCGACCCCGAGCTGACCCTCGGCGCGCCCGCGTCGGTGACCGCCTTCTCCGGCATCGACGCCCTGGTGCACGCGGTGGAGTCCTACACCGCCCGGGAGCTGGACGTCGACTGGACCGCTCCGCAGCCGGTGTTCACCGGGCGCAATGCCCTGATCGAGCCGATCGCGCTGCAGGCCGCCGGGCACCTGGGGCCGTGGTTGCCGGTCGCCGTCCGGGAGCCCGGCAACCGGCGCGCCCGCTCCGAGGTCGCCCGCGGGGCGCTGCTCGGCGGGATCGCGTTCGGGTCGACCGGCACCCACCTGTGCCACGCGCTGCAGTACCCGATCGGCGCGCTGACCAAGACCCCGCACGGCCTGGGCACCGGGCTGATGCTCCCCTACGTCCTCGACGTGCTCCGGCGGGACGCCGACGTCGCCGCGCGGATCGCCACCCTCGGTGCGGCGCTGGAGGGCATCCCCGCCAGCGAGGCCTCGGCCGAGCGCACCGTCGCCCGGGTGGTGCAACTGAACGCGGAGATCGGGGTCCCCGCCGACCTGGCCGCCATCGGCCTCGACCATGACCAGCTGCCGCACATCGCCGACCTCGCGCTGCGGTCGGCGCGGTTGCTGGCGATCGCACCGGTCGACCCCACCCGGGACCTGCTGCTGGAGGTCCTCGAGCACGCCCTCACCGGAACCCGTACCGATCGGAGCGACGCATGAACCTGCAGACCGACCTCTTCATCGACGGGGAGTGGCGGCCCGGTTCCGACGGCCGCCGGTTCGACGTCGTCGACCCCGCCGACTCCACGGTCATCGCGGGCTTCGCGGTCGCCACCGAGGCCGACTGCATGGCCGCCGTGGACGCCGCGGCCGCCGCGCAGGAGGGGTGGGCGGCGACCGCCCCGCGCCAGCGCAGCGAGCTGCTCCGCGCCGCCTACGACGTGCTGACCGAGGAGGTCGAGCACTTCGCCGAGCTGATGGTGCGGGAGAACGGCAAGAGCTGGTCCGACGCCATGGGCGAGGCCGGCTACGCCAAGGAGTTCTTCCGCTGGTTCGCCGAGGAGGCCGTGCGGGTGCCGGGTGACTACCGGCTCTCCCCCGCCGGCGACAAGCGGATCGTGGTCGACCGGCAGCCGATCGGCGTCTCGCTGCTGATCACGCCGTGGAACTTCCCGGCCGCGATGGCGACCCGCAAGCTCGCCCCGGCACTCGCGGCCGGCTGCACGACCATCCTCAAGCCCGCCCGCGAGACGCCGCTCACCGCCGCCTACGTCGTCGACGTGCTGCACCGGGTCGGGGTCCCGCGCGGCGTGGTCAACCTGGTGACGCCGATGCCCACCGGCCCGCTGGTGAAGGCGATGCTCGACCGCCCGGAGGTGCGGAAGCTGTCGTTCACCGGGTCGACCGAGGTCGGCCGCGAGCTGCTGCACGCCTGCGCCGACCGGGTGGTCAGCGCCTCGATGGAGCTGGGCGGCAACGCGCCGCTGATCGTGCTGCCCGGCGCCGACCTCGACGTGACCGTGGAGGGCGCGCTGCTGGCGAAGATGCGCAACGGCGGCTCGGCGTGCACGGCGGCCAACCGCTTCTACGTGCACAGCTCGCTGCACGACGAGTTCGTCGCCCGGATGGACACCGCGCTGGGCAAGGTCGCCGTCGGGCCGGGGCTGGACCGGGCCAACGACCTCGGCGCCCTGGTCTCGGTGCACGAGCGGGACAAGGTGGCGAGCCTGGTCGACGGCGCCGTGGCCGACGGGGCGACCGTCGTCCGCGGGGGCACGTCCTCCGCCGAGGGCGCGTTCTACGACGCGACGCTGCTCACCGACGTGGTGCACGGCTCGGCGATCACGACGACGGAGATCTTCGGCCCGGTGACCGCGGTGGTCCGCTTCGACGACGTCGACGACGCCGTCCGGATGGCCAACGACACGATCTACGGGCTGATGGCCTACGTGTTCGGCGAGGAGCGGGAGGCGATGGCCGTGGCCCGTCGGCTGGAGGCCGGGATGGTCGCGGTGAACCGCGGCGTCGTCAGTGACCCGGCGGCCCCGTTCGGCGGCGTCAAGCAGAGCGGCCTGGGCCGCGAGGGCAGCTCCGAGGGCATCCTGGAGTTCCTCGAGGAGAAGTACGTCGCCCTGACGGCCTGAGCTCCCCGCCGTGGTGCGGTGATGTGCACGGAGGGCGGCTTCCCGACCGGGAACCCGCCCTCTCCGCACATCACCACCCGACTGAGGGAGCTCCTCGGGAGTCGCCGCGCCGATCGGGCGGCGTCGGTTATCGTCGGTGCAGTCTTCGAAATCCGTGTGTAACAACCTGCGGCCGGCGTCCCCGGTGTGAGCAAGGCGGCACGCCCTACCCGCAGCAGAGGTCATGTTCCACACGCGCGCTTCCAGCACCGAGCTCATCCGGCACGCCGGGCTCTCCTACTTCCCGCTCGCCTTCATCGCGCGGCTCCCCTTCGCGATGATGGTGGTCGGCGTCCTGACCCTCGTCGTCGCCGAACGCGGGTCGGTCACCCTCGGCGGGCTCAACTCCGCCGCCGCCGGCATCGGCACCGCCCTCGCCGGGCCGCTGCTCGGCGCGGCCGCCGACCGGCTCGGCCAGCGCCGGGTGCTCGTCCCGGTCGGGCTGGTCAACGCGACCCTGCTCGGTGCCTTCCCGTTCGTCGTCGCCAGCAGCACCCCGGCCCTGGCCCTGCTCGCGATGTCGGTGCTGATCGGGGCCTCGGCGCCGCAGATCGCGCCGATGTCGCGGACGCGCCTGGTCGCCATCATCAGGCGGTCGGTCCAGCGGAACCAGCGCGAGCGGGTGCTGAACGGGACGATGGCCTACGAGTCCGCCGCCGACGAGACCGTCTTCATCGTCGGCCCCTTCCTCGTCGGGCTGCTCGCCACCGCCGTCGCCCCCTGGCTGGCCATCGCCGGCGCCTCGGCGCTGACGTTCGTCTTCGTCACCTGGTTCGCGCTGCACCCCACCGGGCGGCTGCACCCCGGGGCGCAGGACGCCCGCCACGAGCAGGCGCCCGCCCGGGAGCTCGCCCGCTTCCCGCTGGTCACCGTGGTGACCGGCACGCTCGGCATCGGCCTCTTCTTCGGCGCCACCCTCACCTCGCTCACCGGCTTCCTCGCCGCCGACGGCAGCGGTGACCGGGCCGGGCTGCTGTACGGCGTCATGGGCATCGGTTCGGCCGCTCTCGCCCTGGGCTCGGCCGTCTTCCCGGAGCGGTTCAGCCTGCGCGCGCGGTGGCTGGTGTTCGGGTCGCTGATGTTTGCCGCCGCGATCGCCTACGCCTCCGCCCGGTCGGAGCTGACGCTGATCGTGGCCCTCGCCGTCCTCGGCTGTGGCATCGGGCCGACGCTGGTCAGCCAGTACAGCCTCGCCGCCAAGTTCAGCCCGCTCGGGCGCTCGGCGACGACGATGACGCTGCTCGGGTCCGCGGTCGTCGTCGGGCAAGCGGTCGCCTCCGCCGTCACCGGCGTCGTCGTCGACCGGCTCGGCGCCGACACCGCCCTCGTGCTCCCTGCCGTCGCCGCCGCGATCGTGGTCGCCGCCGCGCTTGCCCACATCGCCGCCACACCTCGCGTCGACCAGCAGCCGGAGCGGGAGCTCGTCCCCGCCTGAGGGGCCACAATCGCGACTCTGGCCCCTCAGGCGGGGCCTGGGCGGGCGTCGGCGAGACTGCCGGGCGTGGACCTCGAGGCCTTCTACCTGCCGCTCGGTGACAACCGCTTCTCCCCCACCCGGGCCACCGAGAGCCCCTGGGAGACCAGTGCCCAGCACGGCGGGCCGCCGTCCGCGCTGCTGGCGCACCTGGCGACCGCCGCCTCGGGTGAGCACCTCCGGGCGGCGCGGGTCAGCGTCGACTTCTTCGGCGCCATCCCCCGCCGCGAGCTGACCGTCGAGGTCTCCCCCGTCCGCCCCGGCCGGCGGATCGACCTCACCGAGGCCGCGATGACCGTTGAGGGCCGGACCGTCGCCGTCGCCCGGGTCTGGTCGATCGCCACCGGCCCGACGCCGCCGGTGGTCACCGAGCTGACCCCGCCGCCCGCCGTCCCGGAGGTGTCCAGCTCCTTCCTGCCACACCTCCCCGACTGGGGCTTCGGGCAGGCCCTCGACTGGCGCTACACCGCCGGCTCACCGGATGCGACCGGCCCGGCTGACGTCTGGACCCGGGTGCTGGTCCCGCTGATCGCCGGTCAGGAGCTCACCGCCCTGGACCGCACGCTCGTCGCCGCCGACGCCGCCAACGGCCTCTCCGCCGAGCTGCCGATCAGCAGCTGGCTGTCCATCCCGCCGGGCATGACCACCCACCTGACCCGCGAGCCGGACGGCGAGTGGGTCCACCTGTCCTGCCGCAGCTCGATCGCCGCCGACGGCATCGGGTTGTGCCTCGGCACGCTCTCCGACGCCGCCGGCGAGATCGGCCAGGTCGCCCAGCCGCTCCTCGTCCGCGAGCGCTGACAGGGACATCGGCGCAGACCCCGGCGTACCCGATCTGAGTGACACCCCGGCCGTTGTTCTCACTTAAGTGCGGATCTGAGAATAAGGTGGCTTCGTGTTCTCAGCCAGATCGCCCTGGCCAGTCCTGTCCGACCAGGAGGTGCCCTGGCGCCCGCGCCTGCCGTCCGACGTCGTTCCCCGGTCGGTTCGACTGCGCCACTCGGGCCCCTACCGAGCAGCCGTGGTCCCGCTGATCGCCACCGCGCTGCCCACGCTCGACGCCGCGACCTCGGCGCTGGCCGACGAGGCCTCTCGGGAGATCGCCCGGTTCGACGCGGAGCTCGGCGGCGAGATCGCCCCGTTCGCCACCGTCCTGCTCCGCAGCGAGTCGGCGTCCTCCTCGCAGATCGAGCAGCTCACCGCCGGCGCCCGGGCCATCGCCGTCGCCGAGCTCGGCGACGGCGCCAGCCGCAATGCGGCGTCCATCCTCGGCAACGTCCGGGCGATGCGGGCGGCACTTGACCTGGCCGGCGACCTGAGCCCGAGCACGATACTGGCGATGCACGCCGCCCTGCTCGACGAGGTCGAACCCGCCATCGCTGGTCGGTGGCGCACCGACCAGGTGTGGATCGGCGGGGACTCCTACGGGCCGCACGGCGCGGCCTTCATCCCGCCGGTCGCCGACGACGTGCCGGCGCTGATCGACGACCTGGTCGCCTTCGCGCACCGGGAAGACGTCCCGGTGCTGGTGCTCGCCGCGGTCAGCCACGCCCAGTTCGAGACCATCCACCCCTTCCCCGACGGCAACGGCCGTACCGGACGGGCGCTGATCCACGCGCTGCTGCGCCGGTACGAGCTCACCCGCGCCGTCACCGTCCCGGTTTCTGCTGGGCTGCTCAGTGAGGTCGACGGCTACTTCGCAGCACTCACCGCCTACCGCGAGGGCGACATCGACCCGATCGTGTCCGCCCTGGCCACCGGCGCCCTGTCCGCCGTGGTCAACGCCCGGCAGCTGGTCGCCGACCTGCACCAGGTGCGCGCCCACTGGGACGACGTCGTCCTCGCCCGCCGCGACTCGGCGGCCTGGCGCGTGGCGGACCTGCTCGTGCGCCAGCCCGTGCTCGACGCGGCCACCATCGCCCGCGAGGTCGACATCACCACCGGCAACGCCCTGCGCGCCCTCGAACCGCTCGTGGCCGCCGGTGTGGTCACCGAGTTCACCGGCCGGGCCCGCAACCGGCTCTGGCAGGCAGCCGAGGTGCTCACCGCGGTCGACGCCTTCGCTGCCCGCGCCGGACGGCGCCGCATGCCCAACTGACGGACGCCGGCGCGGTCAGAGCCGACGCGCCGAAAGCCTCTTGACGATGGGTAGTGCGCTAGATCACAGTGCGTGCACAGCAAGCGCTTTCCGAGGCCCGGAGCCACTCCCGGGCCACGGCGATCGCGGCTGCCCACATCCCCGACGTGAGGAAGCTGTCCATGCGGACGACGAAGTCCCCATTCGTACGAGACCTGGCGGTGCTGGCCGCCGGCGCGGCTCTCCTGACCGCAGGCCTGCCCGGTGTCGCCCTGGCCGCGCCCGGCGGCCACGGTCACCACACGCAGAGCAGCCCGCAGCTCGAGCACCTCGACCGCGGCCTGGTCGCGGCGACCAGCAGCGAGGGCACCTTCCTCAGCTGGCGGCTGTTGGGCACCGAGGTCACCGGCGCCGGGGCCAGCGGGATGACCGGCCCGGACTTCCGGGTCTACCGCGACGGCCAACTGCTCGGCACGGTCACCGACAGCACCAACTTCCTGGACCGCGGCGCACCGGCCGCAGCGAGCTACCGGGTGGCCGCCGTCATCGACGGCACTGAGGTCGACGTCTCCGAACCTGTCACCGCCTGGGCGCAGGGCTCCTACGACCTGCCACTGCAGAAGCCGGCCGACGGCGTCACCCCCGCCGGCGAGGCCTACACGTACTCGGCCAACGACATGAGCGTCGGCGACGTGGACGGCGACGGGCAGTACGAGTACGTCGTGAAGTGGGACCCGTCGAACTCCAAGGACGTCTCCCAGGTCGGCTACACCGGCACCGTCTACCTGGACACCTACGAGCTCGACGGCACCCTGCTCAACCGGCTCGACCTGGGCCCGAACATCCGGGCCGGCGCGCACTACACCCAGTTCCTGGTCCACGACTTCGACGGCGACGGCCGCAGCGAGATCATGCTGAAGACCGCTCCGGGCACGAAGAGCACCACGTACACCGACGGCCGGGCCGAGGAGCGTTACATCACCCTGCCGGCCGAGGACGTCGCCGCCGGCGTCACCAACAGCGACGACTACCGGCTCTCCGCCGAGGGCTACGCCGAGCACCTGGTCGACGTCTTCCAGGGCTGGAGCGGGCACCCCGAGGTCGTCGCCGGGAACTGGCCGGCGACGATCGAGGAGGCCCTCGGCATCGAGCCGCGCTACGCCTACCCGCTCAGCCGGGCCGACGCCACAGCCTTGGTCGACCACTTCATCGACGTCTACGCCCGCGGCCGGCACAGCAACCCCGCCCACAACCAGCTGCGCCAGTTCGAGGGCTTCATCCTCACCGGCCCGGAGTACCTCTCGGTCTTCGACGGGGCGACCGGTCGCGAGCTGGACACCGTGCCCTACACCCCGGCCCGGGGTGACGACGGGCTGCGCTGGGGTGACTACTCCGGCACCCGGATCGAGCCGGGCAACCGGGTCGACCGCTTCCTGTCCGGGGTCGCCTACCTCGACGGGGCCCACCCCTCGGCGGTCTTCGCCCGCGGCTACTACACCCGCAGCACCGTCAGCACCTGGGACTGGGACGGCCGCGACCTCACCGAGCGCTGGGCGGTCGACAGCGGCTGGGTGCCGATGACCAACCCGTTCAACGACAGCCCGCACGGCCGCGACGGCACCGACCCCGAGTACGGCATCCTGGCCAACCAGGGCTTCCACTCGCTGTCCGCCGCCGACGTCGACGGGGACGGCGCGCAGGAGATCGTCTACGGCGCCGCCACGCTCGACGACGACGGCTCGCTGCTCTACAGCAGCACCGGCGTCATCCCCGCACCGAGCCCCAACGCCGGGACGACGGCGAAGCTCGGCCACGGCGACGCCATGCACGTGACCGACATCGACCCGCAGCGCCCGGGCCTGGAGGTCTTCACCGTCCACGAGAACGGCGCCGGCGCCCCGTACGGCTACGCGTTGCGTGACGCGGCCACCGGCGAGGTCATCTGGGGCGGCTACACCGGCAAGGACACCGGCCGCGGCATGGTCGGCGACATCGTGCCGGGCGAGCCGGGCCTGGAGACCTGGGCGGTGCAGCTGCGCAGCGCCGACGGCGACGTGCTCGACACCCGGGTCCCCGGCACCAACCAGAGCATCCGGTGGGCCGCGGACATGACCACCCAGATCGTCAACGGCAGCCGGGACGCCGACGTCACCATCGACGACTGGCAGCGCGGCCGGCTGCTCACCGCCGAAGGCACCCGCACGAACAACGGCACCAAGGGCAACCCGTCACTGGTCGCCGACGTGTTCGGCGACTGGCGGGAGGAGCTGTTCGTGCGCACCGCCGATAGCAGCGCCATCCGGGTGTTCACCAGCACCGAGGTGACCGACCGGAAGCTGTACACGCTGATGCACGACCCGCAGTACCGGGCCGAGGTGGCGCGGCAGCAGACCACCTACAACCAGCCGTCGTACACGTCGTTCTACCTGGGCTCGGACATCGACTGGTCGGCCACGCCGGTCCCCGACGTGTGGCTGCCCGGGGCGCTCCCGGCGCTGCAGGCCGACCTCGAGGCGGTGGTGTCGAAGGACGGCGTCAGCCGGGGGTCGGCGGCACAGCTGGGCGCCTACCTCCACCAGGCGCAGCGGCACGTGGAGGCCGGCCGGGAACCGCAAGCAGTCGACGCCCTGGACCGGTTCATCGACCGGCTGGGCGACCAGCGGCGCAACGACGGGATCAGTGACGTGGACCGGGCGTCACTGGCCCACCAGGCCCGCACCATCAGCACGATGCTGAGCTGAGTCGGCAGCCACGGAAGAGGTGCGGCCCGGGACCACGGTCCCGGGCCGCACCTGTTCCGGGCGTTGAGCGCGGTCAGACGCCGAGGTGCGCCAGGGCCTGCAGCAGCAGGTGGCTCTGCCCGTTGGCCAGCTCGGCCAGCAGCGCGGGCTCCTTGGCCTCCTGCGGGGTGAACCAGGTCAGCTCCAGCGCGTCCTGCTGCGGCGCGCAGTCACCCTCGACCGGGACGACGTAGGCCAGCGACACCGCGTGCTGCCGCGGGTCGTGGAACGGCGTCACCCCCGGCGTCGGGAAGTACTCGGCAATGGTGAACGGCTGCGGCGCGGGCGGCACCCGCGGCAGCGCCAGCGGGCCCAGGTCCTTCTCCAGGTGCCGGAGCAGCGCCGCGCGCACCCGCTCGTGGTACAGCACCCGGCCCGACACCAGCGCCCGCTTCACCACCCCGTCACTGCCGGCCCGCAGCAGCAGACCGACAGCGATGACCACGCCCTGGTCGTCGACCCGCACCGGCACCGCATCGACGTAGAGGATGGGCAGCCGCTCGCGCGCGGCGTCCATCTCCTCCCCGGAGAGCCAGCCAGCGTCGTTCCTCGTCGTCGCCTCCGTCATGGGTCACTGTCTAACCGATGCGGGTCCGGCAGCGTCGCGGCGGGCTCCCGTGGCGCGTCGCACGGTCACGGCCGGTGCCCGGACTGCCGAGAACCGATTCCATGAGCACCCGATCCGACGACGCGCTCAACAGCTGGCTCACCGACCTGACCGGCGGTGAGACCTCGATGCGCCGGCTCCGCAAGCGGCTGACCGAGGAGGGCACGCTGACCACCGAGCCGTGCCCCACCTGCCTGCACCCGGCCACCGCGGACCTCGCGCACACCGGCCACGAGGTCACCGAGCCCGTCACCTGAGCGGGCTCAGCGCCCCCGACTGACGACCTCCTCGAACTGGGCCGGCGTCAGCGGCGGCCCGGGCAGCTCGCCATCGGTCGGGCGCAGGCCGTCCAGCGCCATCGTCACCACCCGCCGCCAGATCCCGGGGGCGACGTCCCGGGACCGCGCGGTGACCTCGCCGACCATCACCGGGATCAGCGCCACGTCCAGCGCGGTCACCTCCGGCCGCACCTGACCGCGCTCCTTCGCCCGGTCGAGCAGCGCGCCGACCACCGGTGCGATCCGGGACGTCGCCGCCCCGGCCCGGGCCCGCGCCTGCGGCCCGAGCATGAACTCCTGCAGCCCCCGGTCGGCGGCCTGCATCTCGACCACCTGCACCAGGAACCTCCGCAGCCCCTCCTCCGGGTCGTCGGCCGCGAGCGCCTCGTCGGCGAGCCGGCCGACGAGGGCGAGCTGGTCCTCGAACAGGGCCAGCATCAGGTCCTCGCGGGTCGGGAAGCGCCGGTAGACCGTGCCCACCCCGACGTCGGCAGCGCGGGCCACCTCGTTGTGCGTGACGGCCCGGCCGGTCTCGGCGAACAATCGCCGCGCGGCGGCGAGGACGCGCTCGCGGTTGCGTGCGGCGTCCCGGCGCAGCGGCGTCGACCCGGTCATCGCGCGGCGAGCACCTCCCGTGCCGTCGTCCAGTTCCGCGGACCGTAGCGGTCGTTGTCCAGCGGCCCCAGCTCGGCGTCCCCGCTGAACATGCTGTGCAGGTACTGCATCCCCTGCCACACCGGGAAGGGCGCCTCGTCGTCCCGGGAGACCGCGCGACCCACCTTGGCCATCCCGGCCACCAGTGCGGGCGGGCCGGCCCAGGTCGGCCGGAACCGCCGGCCGGTCAGCTCGGTCATCGTCGCGGCCAGCTGCCGGGCGGTGACGGTGTCGCCGGCGATCTCCAGGTACCGCGGGGCGGCGTCGTCCAGGGCGGCGTCGGCGGTGAACGCGGCGGTGTCGTCCTTGGTGGTGAAGTCCAGCGGCTGGTCGGCGTCACCCCAGTACAGGACCCGGTCACGGCCGGACAGCACGATCGGCGCCTGGCCGGTGAGCAGGTCGGCGAAGGCGCCGTTGAGCACCGACGTCGCCCGGATCGGTGCGCGGTCGAGCACCCGGGCGAAGTCGCGGCGGAGCTCGAAGTTCCGGTTGGACCCGGGCGCCACCCGCCGGTAGTCGGCGGAGAAGTCCGAGGGGATGAACCGCGGGACGCCGGCGGCCACCGCGGCCTCCAGCAGCCGGGTCTGCAGGCCGACCATCACGTCGCGCAGCCCGTTGAGGGTGGAGAGGACGACGTCGGCGCCCTCGCTCACCCGCCGCAGGTCGGCCGGGTCGTCGTGGTCGGCCTCGACGACGGTGGCGCCGAGCCCGGCCAGCCGGGCGGTCTTCTCCGGGCCGGCGCCGGTGCGGACCAGCGCCCGGACGTCGGCTCCTCTCGCGACCAGGGCCCGGATCGTGCGGGCACCGAGGTCACCACTGGCGCCGGCGAGCAGGACTGTGGTCATGCGGGTCTCCTCGACCAAGTAAGCGGATCGGGTTGTCCGCTTCTCTGGTCGACGGTAGACCCCACTCGACGGCCGACCGTCAGACCGTCGGCGACCAGCCCAGCGCCGGGCCGAGGTTCTGCGCGATGTCGCTCAGGATCTGTTCGTGGTCGGCGTGCTCGAAGCTGAACGGCAGCGCGAGGACCACCTCGGTCACCTCCCGGAACCCGGCGTGGGCGTAGAGCTGCTCGGCGATCTGCTCCGACGTCCCGACCAGGTCGGGGGCGAACATCAGCCGGGCCGGGCCCTGCGGGGTCGCCGTCCGTGGCAGCCGGGCATCGACGTAGGCGGCGTACTTCGCCCGCTGCTCCGCCGACGCCGAGTCGGTCGGGATGACCACCAGCCCCTGCGACGCCCGCCCGGCCGGGTTGGCCGCCTTGAACCCCTGCAGCTGGGCGGCCTGCTCGGTGGCGAAGTCCTCGCTGGACTCCGCCTTCACCACCGACGAGCTCAGGAAGTGCAGCCCGTTCTCACCGGCCCAGACCGCCGACTTCAGCGACGCCCCGCCGTACCAGAGCCGCGACCGCAGGCCCGGGGAGTGCGGCTGCACGCGGTCGGACCACTCCTCCACCACGCCCTCCCGCCCGGCGAAGGTCGACGCCGGCGCGCCCTCGACGAAGCGCAGCAGCCGGGCCACCCGCTCGTAGGAGAAGTCCTCGACGTCGGCGGTGTCCGGGTAGAGCGCGGCCTTCACGTCGTCCCAGTGCATCGGCGGGCCGACGGAGAAGCCCGGGTTGAGCCGGCCGCCGCTGAGCACGTCGACCGTGGCGAGGTCCTCGGCCAGCCGGAGCGGGTTCTCCCACGCCAGCGGGATCACCGCCGTCCCCAGCTCGATACAGGACGTGCGCTGGGTGGCCGCCGCCAGCACCGCCACCGGGGAGGAGATGCCGTACTGCAGGTGCCGGTTGCGCAGCCAGGCGCTGTCGAAGCCCAGCTGCTCCCCCAGCTCGATCACCCGCAGCGTCGACTCGTGCCCGCCGCGCGGATCGGCCTCGTCGAACAGCCCGATGGTCAGGAAACCCAGCTTCTCCAGCGGCACCCCGGGCGATGGCATGCGGCGATCAGATCAGACCGGGTCCGCGGCCGGCCGCGGTGCGGTGGCGACCGGCGGGGTGCCGGGCCGCACCGCCAGCCCCGGGACGACGGCGGTCAGCCCGTTCTGCAGCCGCCGCATGCCCACCATCATCCGGGTCTTCACCGTGCCCAGCGGCGCACCGGTGCGCTGGGCGATCTCCCGCTGCGTGTACCCGCCCCAGTAGGCCAGCACCAGCGCCTCCCGCTGCACGGTGGGCAGCTCCGCCAGGGCCGTGCGCACGCGCGCGTCGGCCATCCGGCCGGCGACCAGCTCGGCGACGTCGAGCGAGGACGCCTCCCGGAACCGCTCCGCCACGGCGTCGGCCCGGCGCTGCTGCGAGGCCTCGTGCCGGACGGCGTCCACCGCCTTGTGGTGCACCAGCGCCAGGAACCAGGAGCGGAACGAGCCGCGCGCCCCGTCATAGGCGGCCGGGTCGCGCCAGTAGGCCACGAACGCCTCCTGGACGACGTCCTCGGCGAGCCGCTCGTCGAGCAGGATCCGCCGGGCCAGCGCCAGCGCCGAGGCGGTGTGCTCGTCGAGGAGCGCGACGATGGAGGCCGGCGCGGAGCGGGGCGGTGGTGGAACGACGCTGTTCATCACCCCTGGTCAATGGCGCACAACTCGGTCGCGCAAACGGTCCTTCACCCGAAGGAGTGAGCGTCTGATCTGCACGAACGACGCAGACCGCCGACCCGGGACGAACCCGGATCGGCGGTCAGGTCGAGCGGTGCGGTGGGGTCAGCGGTCCTCGGCCAGCGGCTGCAGCAGCTCGGCGGCCGGCCGCGGGGCGGGCACCGACGACGTCCCGTAGAGGCTGACGCCGGACGGCGCGGCCATCATCGCCTCGAGCTCGCCGGTGTCCAGGGTGGGCTCGATCGTCTCCAGCGTCGGCTCGATGAGCGCTGGCTCCGCCACGGCGGGACGACGACCGGCGATCCGCCGGGCCAGGCCGCGCAGCGAGCGGGCCTCCTTGCGCCGGGCCTTGCGCTCGGCTGCCCGGGCGGCCTCCTCGCGGGCGGCGAGCTCGCGGTCCAGGATCTCCCGCGCCATCCGGTCGGTCTCGGCGGCCACGATCAGGTCGGCCCGCGCCTGCTGGGCCCGCTGCCGGCCGTCGCGGCGGATCTCCTCGGCCCCGACCTCCTCGTCGTCGCGCACCTTGACCAGCCGGTCGTAGGCCGTCGGTGGGGCGAAGTTCAGCAGCGCCTTCATCAGCACCGGCAGGATCTCCACGCTCAGGAAGAGCAGGAACAGCATCACGTGGGCCACGTGCGCCATCGGCCGCTCCTCCGACAGGCGGTCGATCGCCTCCAGCCGGGCCAGGATGCCGTCGCTCTGGCTGTTCTCCGCGTCGAACGCCGCCTGCTCGGCCAGCCGCGCGTCGCTCAGCCGGCTCAGCTCGGCCTGGTCGGTCACCAGCGCGGCCTTGGCCAGCGCCACGCTGCGGGCGGCGGCACCGACGGCGTCCTTCTCGGCGGTGGTGCGGGTCTCCTGCAGCGCGGCCTCGGCGGCGTCGAGCTCGGCCTTCGCCGTCTCCCGCACCGCCGCCTGCTGACCGGCCGCCGCCGCGGCGGCGAAGTACGCCGCGCCCTGGCCCTCGTCGCCGGAGCCACAGGTGCCGTCGAGCTCGCACTGCGCCTTGGCCTGCAGCTCGTCGAACCGGCCGGACGCCGCGTCGTACACGGCCTTCTTGCTGTCCCGCTCGGCCTCCGCCGCGGCCACCCGTGGGTCGGCGTTCGGGTCGGTCGCACCCCCGCTGGCGACGACCGCCTGGTCCTCGGCGATCGACTGGGTGAGCACCGGGATCTGCGCGTAGCGGGCGTCGGCGTCCAGCTCGTCGGTGAACTCCTCGGCGGCCTCCGCCTGCAGCGTCACGATCGTGGCGTCGACCTCCTTGCTGAACACCTGCAGCGTCAGCGGCGTCGAGATGACCGTGCCGAGGACGACGGCCAGCGCCAGCCGCGGCAGGGCCAGCCCGAGGTTGCGCCGCCAGGACGAGTCGTGCGCCATCCCGACCAGCAGCATCCGGTCCAGGTTGAGGATCACCAGCCCCCAACCGAGCCCGATCAGGACGGCGATCCCCCACCAGGCGCCCAGCGCCATGTGCACGGCGAACGCCATCGACAGCGCGGCCAGCGCACCGGTGCTGACCAGCACGCCACCGAGGGCGACGTACTTGCTGCGCGCGCCGGGGGCGACCCGGAGCAGATCGAGCCGGGCGCCGGCCAGCACGGCCAACCGATCGCCGGCAGAACGGGGGCGGGACCTCATCCGTGGATTCCTCTCGCAGAACGACCAAGGGAGCTATCGGTCGCCCACGACCGAGCCGGTACCGGTCAGCGACTGTGAGACATCTCCGACCGCCGGGACACCACGTAACGGCACCGTCACGTCTCGGACACCGCTGCCGCACACGCGGAGGGTGAGGTCTCCCTCGAGAACGCACAGCGCGCTCTTCGTCCGCCGCCGCCTGCGTTCGGCGGCCGGCCACGTCGGCCTCGAAGGAGACCCATGAGCCCCCAGCTCGTCCGGCGCGCGATCGCCGGCACCGTCGCAGCCACCACCGTCCTGGCGCTGGCTGCCTGTTCGTCCGACTCCGCTGAGGCCAGCGGCAGCGGCGACGGGGGCACCGAGACCGTCACGATCGGGACCCTGCGCGGCCAGCCGCACTTCTACGCCCCGTTCCTCTACGAGGAGTACGCCCCCGAGGGCGTGGAGTTCGAGGTCGTCGTCCTGGACACCGCACCCTCGCTGACCGACGCGGTCATCTCCGGCGACGTCGACTTCTCGATCACCGGCGTCGTCGCGACCATCGCCTCGGTCGCCCAGGACCGCGACATCACCCTGGTCGCCTCCGCGGCCGACGGCGGCTTCGGCTTCATCGGCGGCGAGGGCATCGAGACCGTCGCCGACCTGACGGGGAAGACGGTCGGCTACATCCAGGGCAGCGCCCCGGAGATCGCGATGCGGCTGATCCTGGAGGAGAACGGCATCGACCCGAGCAGCCTGGAGCTGATCGCCGTCCCGCCGCCGGAGATGGCCTCGGCCCTGGGCAGCGGCTCGATCGACGCCTTCTTCGGCACCGAGATCGCCGTCTCGCTCGCCACGGCCGCCGGCGCGAACGAGCTCACCGACCCCTACGCGACCCCGATCGGTCGGGTGAACCTCGGCCTGACCACCACCGGTGCCCTGATCGAGGAGGACCCCGAGCTGGTGCAGGCGGTGGTCGACACGCATGCAGCGACCACCGAGTACATGGCCGACAACATCGACGAGTGGCTGCCGGAGATGGTCGCCGAGTTCGGTGGCGACCAGGACGTCTTCGAGTCCGCGCTGGACAACTTCTGGCTGCGCGCGGACCTGAGCGAGGAGTACCAGACCCAGGTCGAGGCGCTGGCCGACGCGATGGTCTCCCTCGACGTCATCGACACCGCTCCCACCGCCGCCGACCTCGTCGACACCTCCTTCGCACCCGACGCCTGAGCCCCCGGGGCGCCGGCGCACCCGCGCCGGCGCCCCTCCCGCCCTGCGGGAGGAGAGGACCCCCATGACCACCACCGACGTCGCCACCGTCCCCGTCGCGGCCGCCGCCCCCACGGTCCCCGACACGCCGCGCCGACGCGGCCGCGGCCGGGCGCGCACCGTCCTCCTCGGCCTGCCCGTCCCGCTGCTGTTCCTGCTGCTGTGGCAGGTCGGCCGCGCGCAGGAGTGGGAGCTGCCGCTGGGCATCCGGATGGGCTTCCTGCCCTACCCCGCCGACGTCTCCGCGGGGCTGGTCAACTACGTCGCCGGTACCCGGGACGACGCCTTCAGCAGCCTGCTGTGGGAGGACCTGCCGGCCAGCGCGCTGCGCGTCGTCTCCGGCTTCGCCCTGGCCACGCTGATCGCCGTGCCGCTCGGCGTGCTGATGGGCCGGTTCCGCACCGCGAACTCGCTGTTCGACCCGATGATCAACCTGTTCCGGCCAGTCCCGGCGACCGCCTGGGTGCCGCTGGTCGCGCTGCTCATCGGCTACGGCGACCAGGCGTCGATCTTCCTGATCACGCTGTCCGCCTTCTTCCCGATCGTGCTGGGCACCATCAGCGGCGCCCGGCAGGTGCCCGAACGGCTGCTGGAGGCCGCCCGGATGCTCGGCACCTCCGGCGTCGGCACGCTGCTGCGGGTGGTGCTGCCGGCCGCCGCGCCCGCGATCGTCAACGGCATGCGGGTCGGCCTCGGCCTGGCCTGGGTGATCCTGGTGCTCAGCGAGACCACCGGCGTCCCGACCGGTCTGGGATCGACGATCTTCCTGGCCCGCGACGTGGTGCAGACCGACCAGATCGTCGTCGGGATGATCTGCATCGCCGTCGCCGGCTTCCTCTCCGACCGGTTGCTGACGCTCTTCTTCCGCGTCCTGTTCCGCGACCGCCCGCTGATCAAGTAGGAGCCGACCATGGAGCACCTGACCGCCGGCCGCATGGCCGACGTCCGCATCGCCGGGCTCAGCAAGGTCTACGCCGGCGGTGTCGCCGCCATGGCCGACGTCGACCTGACCATCGCCTCCGGTGAGTTCGTCGCCGTCGTCGGCGCCAGCGGCTGCGGCAAGAGCACGCTGCTGCGCATCCTGGCCGGCTTCGAGCGGCCCAGCGCCGGGGTCGTCGAGGTCGGCGGGACGCCGGTCACCGGACCCGGCCCCGACCGCGGCGTCGTCTTCCAGGACTACGGCCTGTTCCCCTGGCTGTCGGTGCGGGAGAACGTCGCCTACGGCCCGTCCCGCAAGAAGCTGCCCAAGGCCGAGGTCGCCGCGGTCACCGACCGGTTCATCGCCGCCGTCGGGCTGACCCGGTTCGCCGGCAAGTACCCCGCGCAGCTGTCCGGCGGCATGCAGCAGCGGGTGGCGATCGCCCGGGTGCTGGCCAACGACCCGTCGCTGCTGCTGATGGACGAGCCGTTCGGCGCTCTGGACGCGCTCACCCGCGCCGACCTGCAGGCCGAGCTCAAGCGGATCCACGTCGACACCCGGACGACGGTGGTCTTCGTGACCCATTCGATCGAGGAGGCGGTCTACCTCGCCGACCGGGTCGTGGTGATGACCGGCGGCGCCTCGCACGGCGTGCCCGGCTCCATCCGGCGGATCGTCGCGGTCGACCTGGCCGACCGCGACGTCACCAGCCCGGCCTTCAACGCGGTCAAGCGCGAGATCGCCGAGCTCGTGCACACGGTGCCCGCCGCCGTCTGAGAAGCGCAGGGGCCAAAGTCGCGATTTTGGCCCCTGCGGCGGCCCGCCCCGTTGGGGTGAGGTCTCCTGGCAGGACTGCGGTACCGGCGGTGGGCGGCCGATCTCACTCGCACGAGCAGTGCACTCGCGCTGCCGGATCGGCGAACAGAGGGAAGACACACGTGGCCAAGGTGCTGGTGGTGGAGGACGAGGACGTCACTCGTCTGATGCTGGAGTCACGTCTGCACCTGGCCGGCCACCGCGTGCGCGGTGCCGGCTCGATGGACGAGGCCCGGGCGCTGCTCGAGCACGTCTTCACCCCCGACGTCGTCATCACCGACATGTTCATGCCCGGCGGCAGCGGGCTGTCCCTGGCCTCGGCGCTGCGCAAGGACCCGATGTGGGCCGACCTGCCGCTGATCTTCCTCAGCGGCCGGGCGCTGCCCGGTGACGTCGCAGCCGGGGCCGCGCTGAACGCCGCCTACCTCGCCAAGCCGGTGTCGATGAGCGCCCTCACCGCGGCCATCGACACCGCCCTGGTGGACACCGCCGCCGCACGCGACGAAGCCGTGCGCGACCAGGTCGAGGACCTCTGGGACCTCGACGACGAGGCCGAGCGCCAGCTGCACGCGAGGCTGCTCGGCACCTTCGTCGACACCGCACCCGAGGGGCTGGCCGCCGTCGAGGACGCCCTGCACGCCGGGGACGCCGTCGCCGTCGAGGAGACCGCCCACAAGCTCCGCGGCAGCGCCGCGACCCTCGGCGCCGGCCCGCTGGCCGAGCTCTGCGCCACCCTCGAGGAGGCCGCCCGCACCGGCCGGCTCCCCACCCCGGGCCCGGTGATCGGCGCGCTGCGCCGCGAGCTGGACGTCACCTGCCGGGTCTTCACCGAACTGGCCGCCGAGCTGGCCGCACCACTCACCCCCGCCGCCTGAGAGGCCTTCAGGGGCCAAAGTCGCGACTTTGGCCCCTCAGGCGAGGCGCTGCCGGATCCAGTCGTGGAACGTGCCCAGGTGGTGCTCGGCCGGCACCAGCACCCCACCGGCCGCGTACGCCCGGGAGGCCATCCCCGGCTGGGTGCGCTCGCAGGCGTCGAAGTCCTGCAGGTTCACCCGGTGGAACAGCTCCACCGACCGGGACACGTCCTCCCCCGACTCGACCACCTCGGGCGCGTAGAGCCAGTCGCACTCCACCGTGGTGCGGTCGACGGCCAGCGGGGTCATCCGCAGCACGATCACGTGGTCGGGCACCAGGTTCAGGAAGACCGTCGGCTTGATCGTGGCGGCGTAGTACCGCCGGTCCTGCTCGGCGTCGATGCCCGGCAGCGGGGCGAACCCGGCGCTGCCGTCGACGGTGAAGCCCTCCGCCCCCGCAGCGAACGATGCCCCGTGCCCGACGAAGCTCTGCGCGGCGTAGCCGCGGGCGAACTCCGGCAGCACGTCGGTGAGCTCGGGGTGGATCGTCGCGCAGTGGTAGCACTCCATGAAGTTCTCGACGATCAGCTTCCAGTTGGCCGCGACGTCGTAGCGGATCCGCCGGCCCAGCCGCAGCCCGCCGACGTCGTAGCCCTCGATCGCGGCCGGGTCGCCGAGCCGCTCGGTGACGGCGCCGCGCACGTCCTCGGCGAAGGACGGCGGGTCGTCGGCCAGGCACACCCATGCGTAGCCCAGCCACTCCTGCAGGTGCACCGGCACCAGCCCGTTGGCGACCCGGTCGACGTCGGGCATCCGGGCCAGGTTCGGGGCGGCGACCAGCGCACCGTCCAGCCCGAAGGACCAGGCGTGGTACGGGCAGCGCAGCGTCGTCCGCACCTGCCCTGCCTCCTCGGTGCACAGCTGCGCACCCCGGTGGCGGCAGACGTTGAGGAACGCCCGCAGCGCGCCGTCCCGGCCGCGCACGACCAGCACGCTCTCCCGGCCCACCTGCACCCGGCGGAAGCTCCCGGGGGTGGGCAGCTCGTCACTGCGGACGGCGCAGCACCACATCGCCTCGAACACCCGTTCCTGCTCCCGGGCGAACACCGCCGGGTCGGTGTACCAGCGCCCGCCCAGTGTCGAGATCAGGCTGCTGCCGGTGGACTGCTCGAGCATCGTCATCGGGTGGCCTCCAGGGCGGGCCGGCGGGGGTCGAACAGGGCGATCGGGTGCGCGGTCGCGCCCGTGGTGGCGAGGTCGGCGAGGACCTCGCCGACCACCGGTACGAACTTGAAGCCGTGCCCGGAGAAGCCGCAGGCGACGGTCACCTGCGGGTGCTGCGGATGCGGTGCGATGACGAAGTGCTCGTCCGGCGTCGTGGTGTACATGCAGGTCGCCGCGGTGAGCAGCTGCCCGGGCAGGGTGGGCAGCGGGCCGGCCAGGTGCTCGGCGATCGCCGCGACCTCGGCCGGGTGCACCTCCCGGTCGATCGTCTCCGGGGTGCACAGCGAGCCGCGCCGGAAGAACGCCACCTTCGCCCCGCCGTCGGGGCCGTCGATCGCCGGGAAGCCGTAGACCTGGGTGCCGTCGGCGGCCTCGTGGATGTAGATGGGGTGCCGGTCCGGCGTCCAGCCGGCCACCCCGCCCGCGGGCTGGAACCAGTACATGACCTGCCGCTCGACCCGGAACGGGATGTCCAGCTCGGCGAGCAGTTGCGGCGCCCAGGCCCCGGGGCTGATCACCAGCGCACCCGCGGTGTGCTCCCCGGCCGCTGTCCGGACCCGGACGCCGCCGTCGGGCGTGGCCGACCACTCCAGCGCCGGCTCGTCGAAGTGCAGCTCGGCGCCGCGCTTCTCCGCCAGCGCCAGGTGCGCGGCGACGGTGGCCTCGGGTCGGGCGAAGCCGGCGGCGGCCTCGAACAGCCCCACCTCGTCCTCGGCCGGGCTCAGCGTCGGGAAGCGCCGGCGCACCTCCGCCGCGGTGAGCAGCTCGTGCGCCAGCCCCCACTCCTGCGCCGCGCGCAGGCTCCCGGCCACCGTCCGGCTGTCCGGGCGGCCGAGGAACACCCCGCCGGTGCGCACCAGCACGTCGGAGCCGGAGTCGGCGCAGAGCTCGTCCCACAGCTCGTAGGCGCGCAGCAGCAGCGGCACGTAGGCGGGGTCCTCGAAGTAGGCCTGCCGGGTGATCCGCGACCCACCGTGGCTCGAGCCGCGGTCGTGCGCCGGGCCGAACCGCTCGAGGCCGAGCACCCGCTGCCCGCGGGCGGCCAGGTGCGCGGCGGCGGCGCTGCCCATGCCGCCCAGGCCGAGGACGATCACGTCGTGGGTCACGTCAGCACCGCACCTTCGCACCGGCCGGGTCGACCAGCGGCTCGGCGCTGACCGTCGCCGCCACCGGCTGCCCGAACCAGTCGATGGTCACCGCGGTGCCCGGTTCCGCGTGTTCGGCGGGCAGCCATGCGTAGGCGATCGACCGGCCGATCGTGTAGCCGAACGCGGCGCTGGTGACGTGCCCGACCGGCACCCCGTCGACCCGGACCGGCTCCTTGCCGAGCACCGTCGTCGCCGGGTCGTCCAGGGTCAGGCAGGCCAGCCGCCGGGGGTGCGGACGGCGGTCGAGCGCGTCCCGGCCGACGAAGTCGCCCTTGCCCGGCCGGACGGCGAACTCCAGGCCGGCCTCGACCGGGTCGTGCTCGGTGGTCATGTCCACGCCCCAGGCGCGGTAGCCCTTCTCCAGTCGCAGGCTGCCGAACGCGCTGCGCCCGGCGGCGACCAGGCCGTGCTCCTGCCCGGCGGCCCAGAGCACGTCCCACAGCCGCAGGCCGGTGGCGGCGTCGGTGTAGAGCTCCCAGCCGAGCTCCCCGACGTAGGAGACCCGCAGCGCGGTGACCGGCACCCCGCCGACGAAGAGCTCCCGCGCGGTGAAGTAGCGGAAGGCGCCGTTGGAGACGTCGGTGCGGGTGAGCGACTGCAGGACGTCGCGGGCCCGCGGGCCCCACAGCCCGATGCCGCAGGTGCCCGTCGTGGTGTCGCGCAGCTGCACCGATCCGTCCTCCGGCGCGTGCTGGCGGAACCAGTCGAGGTCCAGCGGCCCGTTCGCGCCCACCTGGAAGCGCTGCTCCCCCAGCCGGGCCACGGTGAGGTCGCTGCGGATCCCGCCGTCGGCGCCGAGCAGCAGCGTGTAGACCACCCGGCCCACCGGCCGGTCGACGTCGTTGCTGGTCAGCTGCTGCAGGAGCGCGCACGCACCCGGCCCGGTGACCTCGATCCGGGTCAGCGGGGTCATGTCGTACATCGCCACCCTCTCCCGGGTGGCGGCCGCCTCCGCCGCGGCGGTCGGCGACCACCACTGCGCGGCCCACTCGTCCCGCGCCGGCAGCTCGAGCCCGTCGGCGAGGGCGGCGTTGGCCCCGAACCACAGCGGCCGCTCCCAGCCGCCGGCCTCACCGCACACCGCGCCGAGCTCGATGTGCCGGGGGTGGAACGGGCTCACCTGCAGCGGACGGAGCACCTGCGGCGGGGCCAGCGGGTGGACGACGTCGTAGACCTCGACGAACTGCTGGGCCCCCCGCTCGGCGACGTACTCCGGGGACAGCTGCACCGCGGTGAACCGGTGCAGGTCGCACTCGTGGACGTCGGTGCGTGGCTGCCCCTCGACCAGCCACTCCGCCAGCGCCTTCGCCACCCCCGCCGAGTGGGTCACCCAGACCGCCTCGGCGACCCAGAAGCCGGGCAGGTCCCGGTGCTCGCCCAGCAGCGGCATGCCGTCGGGGGTGAAGGAGAAGACGCCGTTGATGCCCGCGGCGACCTCGGTCTCGGCCAGCCCGGGCAGCAGCGCCAGGCTCTGCTTCCAGGCGTCGCTGAAGTCCTCGGGGGTGAAGGGCAGGCAGCTGTTCTCGTGCTGCTCGGTCTCCGCGGCGGTGACCGGCATCGGGCGGTGGCCGTAGGAGCCGATCCCGATCCGGTCGCCGTGCTCGCGGTAGTAGAGGTCGGCGTCCTGGTGGCGCAGGATCGGCGCGCTGATCTCCGCGACCGCGCCGGCCAGCGCCGGCACCGGGGCGGTGGTGGCGTACTGGTGGGCCAGCGGCTGCAGCGGCACGGTCAGCCCGGCCAGCGCCCCGACGTCCGGGCCCCAGAACCCGGCCGCGCAGACGACGACGTCGGCCGGCACGAACCCCTGGTCGGTGTGCACGCCGGAGACGCGCCCGGCGGCCGAGGCCACCCCGGTGACCCGGTGCCGGGACAGGAACCGGGCGCCCCGGTCGATCGCCCGCCGGGCCTGCGCCTCGCCCGCCGGCACCGCGTGCACCAGGCCGTCGCTGGGCACGTGCAGCCCGCCGAGGACGGCACCGGGGTCCAGCAGCGGGTGCAGCCGGGCGCACTCGGCCGGGTCGACCAGCCGGGCCTCGATGCCCCAGGAGGTGGCCAACCCGTGCCGGCGGGCGAGCTCGGCGAGACGTGCCGGCGTGGTGGCGACCTCCAGGCCGCCGACCGGCCGGAAGCACGGCCGCCCGTCGACGCTCAGGTCCCGGAGCTTGCCGACGGTGTAGCGCGCGAACTCGGCCAGCGTCTTGGACGGGTTGGTCTGGAAGACCAGCCCGGGAGCGTGCGAGCTCGACCCGCCGGCGGCGAACAGCGGCCCCTGGTCCAGCACCGTGACGTCGGTCCAGCCCCGCGCGGTGAGCTCCTCGGCCAACGAGCAGCCGACGATCCCGGCCCCGATGACGACGACCCGGGGAGCACCCCGGTGGACACGCTGAGATCCGACGCCCATGCGCGGGTCCTCTCGACTTTGTTGCGTGGACCGCAACCGCTCGCGGTATGCGCAACAGCCTCAGCTCCCGGGAGAGGTGCCGTCAATGCCCTTCGGGCGTGTCGTCGGCGCGTCCGCCGAGATGTTCACAGCACAGAAACGGGCGACCGCTGAGCGTGCACCCGAATGGAACGTGCGCCCCTCAGCCGAGCCGGGACTCGATCTGGGCGGCCGCGCCCCGCACCCGCTCGGCGACCGCGGCGAACCGCTCGGGCGGCAGCCGGTAGGCCGGGCCGGAGACGCTGAGCGCCGCCACGAGTCGCCCGTCGGCACCGCAGACCGGCGCGGCGACCGCGTTGAGCCCGGCCTCCAGCTCCCCCTCGGTGGCCGCCCAGCCCCGCTCGTGCACCTCGGCCAGCGCGGCGGCGAGGGCCTCGGCGTCGGTGATCGTCGCCTCGGTGAACCGGGCCATCGGCCGGGCGAGGACCGCATGGGACAGCGCCGGCGGGCCGAAGGCGAGCAGCACCTTGCCGCTGGAGGTGGCGTGCAGCGGCGTCCGCCGGCCGACCCAGTTCAGCATCCCGATCGAGGCGCTGCCGCGCACCTGGCTGACGTTCACCACGCTCTCGCCGTCGCGCACGGCGAGGTTGACCGCCTCGTCGAGCTCGGCGGACAGCCGTTCGCAGACGTCCCGCCCGAGCTGGGTCAGCTCCAGCTGCGCCGCGCTCGCCCCGGCCAGCCGGACGAGCGCGAAGCCGAGCCGGTAGACGCCCCGATCACCCTGCTGCTCCACGAAGCCGCGGGCCTCCAGCGTGCCGAGCAGGCGGGACGCCGTGGACTTGTGCACCCCGAGCTCCCCGGCCACCTCGGTCACGCCGGCCGCACCCCGCCGGGCGAGCACGTCCAGGATCTCCAGCGCGCGGTCGACCGACTGGACCGGTCCGGCGGCGGTCGACTCGTTGCGCATGACGCAACCCTAGGGGCGGCGTCACCCCCCACCCACCGGGCCGGGATCCCGCCTCTGGCCCAATGGAGTGGCGCCCGGCATCGCCACCGCCGGTCCGGCCTGGTGGGATGGGGTGTCCGGACCTCCCGGGCAGCGCACCAGCGAGGAGACGCATGCACCCGGACGGTCAGCTCCTGGGCGGGCGCTACGAGCTCACCTCGCTGATCGCCACCGGCGGCATGGGGCAGGTCTGGCAGGCCCGCGACACGGTCCTCGAGCGGGACGTCGCGGTGAAGGTGCTGCGCAGCGAGTACACCGGCGACCCGACGTTCCTGGCCCGCTTCCGGGCCGAGGCCCAGCTCGCCGCCCGCCTGGTGCACCCCAACATCGCCACCCTGTTCGACTACGGCGAGATCCCGCCCGCCGGCCCGCGCGACGAGCACCTCGCCTACCTGGTGATGGAGCTGGTGCGCGGCGAGTCGCTGTCGACGCTGCTGCGCCGCGATGGCCGGCTCAGCCCCGAACGGACCCTGGACGTGCTGCGGCAGAGCGCCGCCGGCCTGGCCGCCGCGCACGCCACCGGCGTCGTCCACCGCGACATCAAGCCCGGCAACGTGCTCATCGGCGCCGACGGGACCGTCAAGATCACCGACTTCGGGGTCGCCGTCTCCGGCTCCACCGTGCCGCTCACCCAGGCCGGCCAGGTCATCGGCACCCCGCACTACCTCTCCCCCGAGCAGGCCCAGGGCCAGCGGGCGACCGCGGCCAGCGACGTCTACGCCCTCGGCATCGTCGGCTACGAGTGCCTGGCCGGCCACCACGCGTTCGACGCCGAGAGCTCGGTGCAGGTCGCGCTCATGCAGATCCGGGACGACGCTGCCCCCCTGCCGGACGACGTCCCCCCGCCGGTGCGCCAACTCGTTGCCGCGGCGATGGTCAAGGACCCGGCCCAGCGCTTCCCCGACGCCGCCGCCTTCGGCGCCGCGATCGACGACGTGCGCGCCGGGCGCCCGCTGCAGCCGGCCGACCGGACGACCGTGCTCCCTGCGGCCGGTGGCGCAGCACCGTCGCCCAGCACCCGGGTCATGCCCGCCGTCGGCGGGGCCGCGACGGCCGTCGGGGTGGGCGCTGCCGGCGTCGGTGCCGGCGCAGCCGGATCGGGTCCCGAACGGGCGCGGGAGAGCAGGCGCCGACGACTGCTGTTGCCACTGCTCGGTGCGCTCATCGCGGCCGCCCTCGCCGTCGCCGGGTTCCAGCTGCTCGGCGACGACGCGACGGACACCTCCACCACGACACCGACGACGAGCGCCGAGCAGACCGCCCCGACCACGTCCACCGCCGAGGAGACCACCGCCCCCAGTGCGGTGCTGGTCGAGGTGGACCCCGACGACTACCTGGGCCGGCGGATCGGCGACGTCGAGGCGGACCTGATCGGGCTCAGCCTGTCCGTCCGCGCCGTCCCGCAGCAGACGGCCGACGCCGACGAGGGCGCGGTGCTCGCCGTCTCCCCGGCCGGCGAACTGGCCCAGGGCGCCGTCGTCACCGTCACCTACGCCACCGCTCCGCCCACCCCGACCCCCACCTCCAGCCCCACCGACGACGGCGACGAGGACGAGCCCGACGAGAGCGGCGGGAACGGCACCGGAGGTGGCGGGAGCGGAACCGAGGGCGGCGGGAACGGCGACCAGGGGAACCAGGGCAACCGTGACCAGGGCGGCGGCGACCAGGGCAGCGGTGACGACGACGGGCAGGACGACGGCTGAGCCGCAGACCACCGCGCCAGCGCCCATTTCTGCGGAGCGCGAACTCCCGCCCCACGAGTCCCACATCGCCGCGGGGGAACGAGGAGGATGTGCCGGTGCACCCGAACGGTCAGCTCCTCGGCGGGCGCTACGAGCTGCAGACGCTGATCGCCTCCGGCGGGATGGGCCAGGTCTGGCAGGCTGGCGACACCGTGCTCGGCCGGGACGTCGCGGTGAAGGTGCTGCGGAGCGAGTACACCGCCAACGCCACCTTCCTCGCCCGGTTCCGCGCCGAGGCACAGCACTCCGCCGGCCTGGTGCACCCGCACATCGCCACGCTCTTCGACTACGGCGAGGTGCTGCCCGACGCCTCCACCCGAGGTGAGCACCTGGCCTACCTGGTGATGGAGCTGGTCCGCGGCGAGTCGCTGGCGACGCTGCTGCGCCGTGAGCGGCGGCTGTCCCCGGACCGCACGCTGCAGGTGCTCCGGCAGTGCGCCGCCGGGCTGGCCGCCGCGCACGCCGCCGACGTCGTCCACCGGGACGTGAAGCCCGGCAACGTCCTGCTCGCCGACGACGGCGGGGTCAAGCTCACCGACTTCGGGGTGGCTGTCTCCGCCACCAGCGTGCCGCTGACCGTGACCGGCGAGGTCGTCGGCACGGCCCACTACCTCTCCCCCGAACAGGCCGCCGGCACGCGCGCCACCCCGGCCAGCGACGTCTACGCCCTCGGGCTGGTGGGCTACGAGTGCCTGGCCGGGCACCGCGGCTTCGACGGTGGGGACGTGGTGGAGGTGGCGCTCCGGCGGATCCGGGAGGTGCCGCCGCCGCTGCCCGACGACGTCCCGGCGCCGGTGCGCGCGCTGATCGACCGGGCCATCGCCAAGGACCCCGCCGAGCGGTTCGCCGACGGTGCTGCCCTCCGCGCCGCCATCGACGACGTCCTGGCCGGCCGGCCGGTCGGCGGGCCGGCCGCCGAGCCCCGGACGGCGGTGATGCCGGCGATCCGGACGGCGGAGCTCCCCGCGGTGCGGACACCGACCCCGCTGCCGCCCTTCCCGGCGACCCAGGGCTATGTGCTGCCCCCGGCGGAGGACGAGGACGACCTCGGCGACGAGCCCGAACGCCGCCGCCGTTGGCCGTTCCTGGTCGCCACCCTGCTCGCCTTCCTGGTCGCGATGGGGGGCACCTTCGGTCTGCTCCAGCTCGCCACCGACCGCGCGGACCCGCGGCCGGCCGCCCAGCCGGCCCCGGCCGCGGAACCGACGCCCCCGAGCGAGCCGGTGGTCCAGCTGGTCTCGCTGTCGACGGTGGACTACGTGGGCCGACCGGTGACCGAGGTGCAGGCCGAGCTGGTCGAGCGGGGGCTCGTCCCGACCCTGCGGCCCCTGCAGACCGGCGACGTCCCCGACGGCTCGGTGATCGCGCTCGACCCGGTGGGCCAGGTGCTGCCGGGGGCCGCGGTGACCCTCACCCACGCGGTCGCCCCGCCACCGCCACCACCCCCGCCGCCCGCGCCCGAGCCGGCGCCCGCCCCGGCACCCGCGCCCACGCCGGAGGCCGAGCCCGCGCCGACCGAGGACCCGGAGCTGGACGAGGAGGAGATCGAGGAGGCCGTCGAGCGCTGGCGGGAACGCCGCCGCGACCGCGACGACTGACCGCCCGGCCCGACGTGTGCGGTGCCCGACCGGACCGGACGTGCCCGACCCCGAGCGGTCCCAGGACGCCCCGCCCGGCCTCAGCAGCGGCGCGTGCCGGGCGAGGTGCGGAGGGTTCCCACGCGCCGGGTCCTGGCACCGAGTGCGCGGGACCCCAGCGACCCGGACGGCGCGGGAGGACCCTGGGCCTCGCGGCGGTGCCGCCCGGGCGTCGCCAGGGAGGAGCACGGAGATGCACGCCAGGACCACCACGGTGCGCGGTGACCCACAGGCCGTCGACGACGGGATCGACTACGTCCGCGATGCGGTCTGGCCGATGCTGCGCGGGATGAGCGGCTGCGTGGGCATGTCGATGCTGGCCGACCGGGCCGCCGGCCGCTGCATCGTCACCGCCGCCTGGGCCACCGACGAGGCCATGCGCGCCAGCGCGGTCGCCGTCGGCGAGCTCCGCGACCACGCCGCCGGGGTGATGCGGGCGGAGGCCATGGAGGTCGCCGAGTGGGAGATCGCCGTCCTGCACCGGGAGCACCCCACCGGCGACGGGGCCTGCACCCGGGTCGTCTGGGCGACGTCGGACCCGGCGGGCCTGGACGGCATGGTCGACGCCTTCCGGATGAGCCTGATCCCGTGGATGACGGAGCTCCCCGGCTTCTGCAGCACCAGCCTGCTCGTCGACCGGGACAGCGGCCGCGCCGCCGCGGCCGTCACCTACGCCGACCGGGACGCGCTGGAACGGTCCCGGGAGATGGGGTCGGCGATGCGCCGGGAGTTCGTCGCAGCGACCCGGGTGCAGGTCACCGAGGTCGCCGAGTTCGACCTGGCGGTGGCGCACCTGCGGGTGCCGGAGATGGCCTGACCGGCGGAGTCACCCAGCACCGGATGCTGAGCTCCCGCTCGGTGCTGCTTGACAAAGAGTGTTGCCGCACCAGCAAACTGTGCGACATGAGCGACGACGTCGATGCGGTGGTCCAGGCGGTGGGGCCGCGGCTGCGCGCGCTGCGCCAGCAGCGGGACACCACGCTGACCCAGCTGTCGGAGACCACCGGGATCTCGGTCAGCACCCTGTCCCGGCTGGAGTCCGGGCAGCGGCGGGCGACGCTGGAGCTGCTGCTCCCGCTCACCCGCGCCCTGCAGGTCCCACTGGACCAGCTGCTCGATGAACCGCCGTCGCGCGACCCCCGGGTCCAGCCGCGCCCGGTCGAGCGCAACGGCATGACCATGCTGCCGCTCACCCGCCGGCCCGGCGGGCTGCAGGCCTACAAGATGATCATGCCGCCGGGCCACCCCGCCGGCGACGTGGAGCTCAAGACCCACGAGGGCTACGAGTGGCTGTACGTGCTCAACGGCCGGTTCGTGCTGTTCCTCGGTGACCAGCGGCTGGAGCTCACCCCGGGTGAGGTGGTCGAGTTCGACACCCACGTGCCGCACGCGCTGACCAACCCCGGTCCGGCCCCGGTCGAGCTGCTGGCCCTGTTCGGCCCGCAGGGCGAGCGGATGCACGTGCGGGCCCGTCCGCGCAGGAGCGGCGACTAGCACCGCTCACCGAGCGGGACGGCGCGGTGTTCGAGAGGCTGGTGCCCCCGGGCCTGAGATCACGGGCCGTCCCGTTCACCCTGGAGGTACGCCTTGCCCGCACGCGCACCCAAGGAGATCGCCCAGGTCGCTGCCGCGACCGGGGCGAAGAAGACCCGCCGCACCTGGGACAAGGTGCTGGTCAGCGGCTTTCTGGCCGGTGCCTACATCGCCTTCGGTGGGCTCGTCGCCATCGTCGTCTCCTCCGGCCTGGACCCGGAGACCTGGGGGACGCTGCCGACGCTGTTCACCGGCGCGACCTTCACCCTCGGCCTGGTGCTCGTGCTCGTCGCCGGCTCCGACCTGGCCACGGGCAACATGGCCCTGGTCCCGCTGGGCGCGATGCGCGGCAAGATCGACATCGGCGACGTGGTCAAGAACCTGACCCTGGTCCTGCTCGGCAACCTGGTCGGGGCGATGTTCGTCGCGTTCTTCCTCGCCGTACAGACCGGGGTGATCGGCGACGCCGACGCCACCGGCACGGGCGGGCTCACCTACGAGCGGCTGGCCTCCATCGCGGAGGGCAAGGCGCTGGACGAGACGGCCTGGCAGACGTTCCTCCGCGCCGTGGGGTGCAACTGGCTGGTCTGCCTGGCGGTCTGGATGTCACTGGCGGCCACCACCGTCTCGGGCAAGATCCTGGCGATCTTCTTCCCGATCATGGCCTTCGTGGCGATGGGCTTCGACCACGTCATCGCCAACATGTTCTTCCTGCCGGCGGCGATCTTCGCCGGCGTGGACATCGGCTGGGACGACACGGCGCTCAACTGGCTGCTGGCCGGAGCGGGCAACCTCGTCGGCGCGGTCGTCTTCGTGTCGACCTCCTACTGGTACCTCTTCCTGAAGGACCAGCCGGAGGACGACGAGGAGCGGACCCAGGAGCCGGTCGAACCCGCGGAACGGGGCTGATCAGTCGGCCGGGGTGTCCTGGCCGGCGTCCTGCTGCTTGCGGAAGCGCAGCGACTCCAGCAGCACGTAGCCGAAGACGACGGTCCACGCGAAGCTCAGGAAGGCCTCGCCCCACTCGCCGTCGACCAGCCGCAGCACCAGCGCAACCAGGTTGAAGGCCACCGCCGCGCCCGCCAGCAGCTGCACTCCCCGGTTGCCGAACCAGGGTGGGCGGAAGGGGGCGGCCATGCCCAGAGGCTAGCCCGGCCCGGGTGCCCGGCGACGGTGGATCGTCCGGCACCGCGCGCCACACCCTGCGGTGGAGCGTCCGGTCGAGGAGGCTGGTGGGGTGAGCACCAACAAGCAGAGCGGCAGCGGCTACGTCGAACCCGGCCAGGACTACCAGCGGGACCAGAACTACATCACCGACCGGATCACCGCCGACGGCGACAGCCGGTGGCCCGTGGAGGCCGGCCGGTACCGGCTGGTCATCGCCCGGGCGTGCCCGTGGGCCAACCGCGCGGCGATCGTCCGGCGGCTGCTCGGCCTGGAGCAGGCCATCTCCATGGGGATCTGCGGCCCCACCCACGACGAGCGCAGCTGGACCTTCGACCTCGACCCCGGCGGCCGCGACCCGGTGCTGGGGTACGAGCGGCTGCAGGAGGCGTTCTTCGCCCGCGACCCGGAGTACCCGCGCGGCATCACCGTCCCGGCGATGGTCGACATCCCCACCGGTGCAGTGGTGACCAACGACTTCAAGCAGATGACGCTGGACTTCTCCTCCGAGTGGACCGCCTTCCACCGCGACGGCGCCCCGGACCTCTACCCCGAGCACCTGCGGGCGGAGATGGACGAGGTGATCGAGCGGGTCTTCACCGAGGTGAACAACGGGGTCTACCGCTGCGGCTTCGCCGGGTCGCAGAGCGCCTACGACAAGGCCTACGAGCGGCTGTGGACGGCGATGGACTGGCTGGAGGAGCGGCTGACGACCCGCCGCTTCCTGATGGGCGAGACCATCACGGAGGCCGACGTCCGGCTGTTCACCACGCTGGCCCGGTTCGACGCCGTCTACCACGGCCACTTCAAGGCCAACCGCAACAAGCTGACCGAGCTGCCGGCGCTGTGGGGCTACGCCCGCGACCTGTTCCAGACCCCGGGCTTCGGTGACACCACCGACTTCCCGCAGATCAAGGAGCACTACTACGTGGTGCACGCCGACATCAACCCGACCCAGATCATCCCCATGGGCCCGGACACGTCGGTCTGGCTCACGCCGCACGGTCGCGAGGAGATGGGTGGCCGCCCGTTCGGCGACGGCACCCCGCCCGGCCCGCCGGTCGACGGTGAGGTCATCCCGCCCGAGCACGGCCCGGGCGGCATCGGCCACCGCTGAGCGCGCCGCGGCCCGGGACCCCTGGTTGGCTGACCACGGCGTCCCGGGCAGCGGAGCCCGCGGACCGAGGAGAGGTGGCGCAGTGGTGCACAGACTGATCGTCCAGTACGGCCAGCCGGCCGACCCGGCGGAGTTCGACCGGCACTACCGGGACGTGCACGTCGGCCTGGCCCAGGCCATCCCGGGCCTGCTCCGGTTCACCGCCGGGCACCCCCGGTCGATGGACCCCACCACCCTCGGCCCCTACCTGATCGCCGAACTGGACTTCGAGTCCGCCGACGCGATGGGTGCGGGCATGGGCTCCGAGGCCGGCCGGGCAGCCGGCGCCGACGTGGCCACCTTCGCCACCGGCGGTGCGTCCATGTCGAGCTTCGACCTGGACGACCTCAGCCCGGCCGGTTGACCCCACCGACGTGCTGACCGGCCGGCCGGACCTGGTGCTCCCCAGCGCCGGGCCCGACCCGCTGCCGTGGCCGACCGCGCTGGCCGCCGTCCTGGGGTACGCCCGGGGACGGCGGCCGCTGCGGTACCGCTCCCCCAACGAGCGCGACGGCCGGTGGGTGCAGGTGCCGGCCTTCGGCTACGCGCGCTTCGACGCCCGACCGGTGCCCGCCGGACCACTGGGCGACGAGGACGTGCTGGTGGCCGAGGGGCTGCACGGCCGGCTGGACCCCGACGCCTGGTCCACGGTCCGCGCTGCCCTCGATGCGGCCGAGCCCGTGGCCGCCGCCCTCGCCGGGCGTGCGGCCGGACGAGCCTTCTGGGAGCTGCCGGACGAGGAGTTCTCGGTCCTCGGTGAGCCGGGCACCGTCGGCGCCGCCCTGCGCGGTGTGGGCGAGCTCCCCGAACCCCAACGGCGGCACGTGGCGGCCGCGCTGCACCACCGCCGTCCCGACCTGGTGCCGCTGCTGCACCGCGCCACCTGGCTGCAGACGGTGCCGCACCTGCGGGAGGGCGACAGCGGGACGGCGGCGGTCGCCCACCGGGAGCTCCGTGCCAACGCGGTCGCCTTCGCCACGCTCGAGCAGGCGGCGGCCGAGCTGCTCGACGTCCCGCTGACCCGGCTGCGGTTGCACGACCTGCTGGTCTGGCTCAGCGGCACGTTGCGGCTGACCACCGCAGTGGCGCTGGGCGAGGCGACCGAGGAGTGGCGCCGGTCGCTCAGCGCGACCCGCTGAGCGACCGGCGGCTCGGACCAGCCGGGCGAGATCCCCGTCCCCGGGGGAGCAGACGGTGCGCCGTCGTTCAGCGGGCCGTGACGCAACGCCGGTTCCCGTGACCGGGGTCCGCTCCCCGGCTGACCTCGGCCGAGGGACACGAGCACAGTTCCTTGCACGGCGGTGCCGCCGGGGGCGGCGCCGGAGGCGAGGAGGCACCCATGTACGCACGGACGACCACCCTCCGCGGCAACCCGCGTGCCCTCGACGACGCGATCGAGTTCGTCCGGGACGAGTGGCTCCCGGCGACGACCGACCTCCCGGGCTGCACCGGGCTGTCGATGCTCGTCGGCCGGCGCACCGGTCGCTGCATCGTCACCAGCGGCTGGGCGGACGAGCAGGCGATGCTGGGCAGCGCCGAGGGCATGCGCCGCGACCGCGCCCGCCTCGGCCAGGTGTTCGGGGCCGTACCGGTGGTGGCGCAGTGGGAGGTCGCCGTCATGCACCGGGTGCAGCACACCGGTGACGACGCCGTCTGCCGGCTCATCTGGAGCTCCCGCCCGAGCCCCGCGGCGCTCGACGACGACGTCGCCACGTTCCGGATGGCCCTGCTCCCCCGGATCGAGGAGCTCACCGGCTTCTGCAGCGCCAACCTGATGATCGACCGGGTGTCCGGCAACACCGTGCTGGCCGTGGCCTACGCCGACCGGGACGCGATGCTGGTCGCCGGCCAGCGCGCCGACGCGCTGCGCACCGAGTACGCCCGGGCGATGGGCGGCCGGATCACCGAGGTCGCCGAGTTCGACCTGGCCGTCGCCCACCTGCGCATCCCCGAGACGGTGTAGCGCTCCGCTCCCTCACAGCACCCCGGGCTCCCTCACAGCACCCGGGTCAGGGCCGGCCAGAGGGCGTCGGGGCCGTCGGTGAGCAGCCCGGCTCCGAGCACCCGGGCCCACGCCGTCTCGGTGCCGGCCTCGTCCCGCCACGACCAGCAGCGCCGGGTGAGGTGGTGCAGCCGGTGCTCCTGGGTGAAACCGATCGCGCCGTGCACCTGGTGGGCCAGCCGGGCCACCACCTCCACGGCTGCCCCGGCGCGCACCTTGGCCGATGCCGCGGCCAGCACGAGCGACTCCCCACGCTCGACCGCCTGCACCGCGGCGTCGACCAGCGCCGCCACTGCCGTCACCTCCCCGGCCATCTCGGCCAGCTCCATCTGGATCGCCTGGAAACGGCCGAGCGGCCGGCCGAACTGCTGCCGCTCACCGGCGTACTGCACCGTCCAGGCCAGCACCTGCTGCAGCGCCGCCGACAGCTGCACCGCCCGGGCCAGCGCGTACCGGGCCCGCAGCTGCTCGGCAGCCGCGTCGGTCAGCAGCGCCCCGGCCGCGGTCACCCCCTGCAGCACCAGCGAGCCGCGCGGCTCCCCGGCCAGGTTCGCCGCGTGCGTGGTCTCCCGGCCGGTCACGTCGACCAGCGCGAGCACCGGCCCGACCGGGCTGCTGGCCAGGACGGCGAGGTGCTGGGCGACCCCGGCCCACGCGACGTCGGTCGCCGTGCCGGTCAGCGTCCAGCTGCCCGGGCCGTCGCCGTCGTCCCGCGGCTCGGCGGTGACCGCGCCGTCCACCGCGATGGACAACGGCTCGTCCGGGGAGGGCAGGTCGAGGCCGGCGGCCAGGACGGCGGGGGCGGCGACCAGCAGCTGCTCGGCCACCGGCACCGCCGCGGCCCCGGCGGCCAGCGCCCCCACGACCGCCACCGCGTCGGCGAGCTCACCGCCGGAGCCACCGGCCTCCTCGGGCAGCCCCACCCCGGTCAGCCCCGCCTCGGCCAGCGTCGACCACAGGCCGGCGTCCCACGGCCGCTCGGCGGTGAGCACGAACGGCTCGAACTTCGTCAGGACGTCCCGGACGGTCTCGACGACCAGGTCCACGTCGGAGGAGGTCATCGCAGTCCCAGCCCTCGTGCCACGATCCCGCGCAGGATCTCGTTGGTGCCGCCCCGCAGCGTGTAGCCGGGCGCGTGCAGCTGCGCCTCGGCCAGGGCCCGGCCCAGCGGGTCGGGTGAGTCCAGGGACGCCGGGACGTCGACCACCCGGCGCACCTCGTCGATCACGTCGGCCTCGAACGTCGTCCCGACGTCCTTGACCAGGGCGGCCGGGATGTCGGGGAGCTCACCGCGGTCCAGCGCCCCGGCGATCCGCAGCGACAACTGGCGCAGCGCGAGCAGCCGGGCCGACAGCCGGCCCAGGGTGGCCAGCTGTGCCGGGTCCCGGTCCTCGGCCGCACGCCGGGCGAACTCGGCGATCAGCGGGTAGGTCGACAGGAACCGCTCCGGCCCGGACCGCTCGAACGCCAGCTCGGCGGTCACCTGGTGCCAGCCGGCGCCCTCCTTCCCCAGCAGCATGTCGCCGGGGAGGACCACGTCCTCGAAGACCACCTCGTTGAAGTGGTGGCCGCCGTCCAGGATCCGGATCGGGTTCACGGTGATGCCGGGCAGCGACAGGTCGACCAGCAGCTGGGAGAGGCCCGCGTGCCGGTTGGCCGGGTCGGCGGGCGCGGTGCGGACCAGGGTGATCGCGTAGTGCGAGTGGTGCGCGTTCGACGTCCACACCTTCGCGCCGTTGACCACCCAGTCGCCGGCGCCGTTGCGGGTGGCCCGGGTGCGGATCGAGGCCAGGTCGGAGCCGCTGTCCGGCTCGCTCATCCCGATCACGAAGTAGCACTCCCCCGCCGCGATCCGCGGCAGGATCTCGGTGCGCTGCTCCTCGGTGCCGTAGCGCAGCAGGTTGGGGCCGGACTGCCGGTCGGCGATCCAGTGCGCTGCCACCGGCGCGCCGGCGGCCAGCAGCTCCTCGGTGACCGCGTAGCGCTCCATCGCCGTCCGCTCGTGCCCGCCGTACTGCTTCGGCCAGGTCATCCCCAGCCAGCCGCGCTCGCCGAGCTTGCGGGAGAACGCCGGGTCGACACCGGAGAGCCAGGTGTCCACGTGCGTGCTGAAGCTGCCGGCGGCCAGCTCGGCGGCCAGGAACTCACGCACCTCGGCCCGTACGTCCTCGGCGGCGGCCGATCGCGGCGCAGGCGCCAGCGTCAACGAGTTGCTGCCCATGCAGTGCTCCCCACGTCGGTGTGGTGCCCGGTCTCGCTGGGTCCGGTGTCGGTTCTACCGGCTGCGGTGTGTGCCGGCCCGCTGGGGGGCAGGGTGGCCGGGTGACCGATCCCTTCGCCCTCTCCCGGTTCGTCGACGCGCAGGACTCCGGCGGCAGCTACGACCAGGCGCTGGCCGAGCTGCGCGCCGGGCGGAAGACCAGCCACTGGATGTGGTTCGTCCTCCCCCAGCTCACCGGCCTCGGCAGCAGTGCGATGGCCCAGCGGTACGCGATCAGCGGGCTGGCCGAGGCCCGCGCGTACCTGGCCCACCCGGTGCTCGGGCCCCGGCTGCGCGAGTGCGCCGAGGCGCTGACCGCGCTGGACACCGACGACCCGGTCGCCGTCCTCGGGTCGATCGACGCGCAGAAGCTGCGCTCGTCGATGACGCTGTTCGCCCGGGCCGCCCCCGGTGAGCCGGTCTTCGCCGCCGTCCTGGACCAGTACTTCGCCGGTGCCGAGGACGCCGCGACGACGTCCCGGCTGTAGGACGCCCGCCGGCCCTACGGTGCCGCCATGACCGACGACACCCCCTGGGAACCGCCCTTCGCCGGCACGGAGGCCGAGCACCTGCTCGGCGCGCTGGACCGGCTGCGCACCACCTTCCGGTGGAAGGCCGCCGACCTGGACGCCGCCGGGCTGCAGACCCGGATCGGCGCGTCCACCCTCACCCTCGGCGGCCTGCTCAAGCACCTCGCGCTGGTGGAGGACGACTGCTCCACCGGCCGGTTGAGCGGCGCGCCGATCGGTGAGCCCTGGGAGTCGGAGTGGGCCGGCGGGGACTGGGCGTTCACCTCCGCCGCGGACGACTCCCCCGAGCGGCTCTACGCGGTGTGGGACGACGCCGTCGCACGGTCCCGCGCCCGGTGGGACGCCGCCCTGGCCGCCGGCGGGATGGACCAGCGGGCCGACCTGACCGGCCCGGACGGCGAGCACGCCGGCGTGCGCCGGCTGCTGTGCGACCTGGTCGAGGAGTACGGCCGGCACACCGGGCACGCCGACCTGCTCCGCGAGGCCGTCGACGGGCTGGTCGGCGAGGACCCGCCGCCCGGCTGGCACCCCCAGGTCGGCCGCCGCCCGATCGGCTGAGCGGGCGGCCGCACCTCGTCGTGGTCCATCCCTTGACCACGGGTGGCTAATGGCGTTAGGTTTCAGCTAACGTAATTAGCCACCTGGAGGACGACATGACCGAGCACCTGACCGTCGACGGCGGCACGATCGCCTACGAGGTGACCGGCGCCGGCCCGCTCGTCGTGCTCGCCCACGGCATGGGCGACAGCCGGGAGGCCTACCGGTTCCTCACCCCGCCGCTCGTCGCGGCCGGGTACCGGGTCGCCGCCGTGGACCTGCGGGGCTCCGGCGAGTCCAGCGTGGGCTGGGCGTCCTACACCCGGGCGGACATCGCCGGTGACCTCGTCGCCCTGGTGGACCACCTGGGCGGCCCGGCGGTGCTGGTCGGTCACTCCATCTCCGGTGGCGCCGTCACCATCGCCGCGGCGACGGCCCCCTCGTCGATCACCGCGGTGGTGGAGCTGGCGCCGTTCACCCGCACGCAGCAGATCGGGCTCGGCGACCTGCGGGTGGCCCGCTTCCGGCGCGGCATGCGGCACCTGCTCGGCACCGCACTGTTCGGCAGCACCGGGCAGTGGCGGAAGTACCTGACGGTCGCCTACCCCGGGCGGAAGCCGGCGGACTGGGACGCCCGCCTCGACCAGATCGAGGCGATGCTGCGCGAGCCGGGCCGGATGAAGGCCCTGCAGGACATGGGCAAGACGACTCCCGCGGACGCCGGTGCACAGCTGGGCAACGTCCGCTGCCCAGTGCTGGTCGTGGAGGGCACGCTGGACCCCGACTGGGCGTCCCCGCAGGCCGAGGGCGAGGCGATCGTGGCCGCGCTCCCGGCCGAGGTGGGGCGGCTGGAGATGATCGACGGTGCGGGGCACTACCCGCACGTCCAGTTCCCCGACCAGGTCAGTGCTCTGGTGCTGTCGTTCCTGGACTCCGTCCGTGCCTAGGGCCGGCCTCGACCAGGTCTCGGTCGTCGCGGCCGGCGCCGCGCTCGCCGACGAGGTGGGCTTCACGGGCCTGACCATGGGCGGGCTGGCCGAGCGGGTGGGCGTCCGGACGCCGTCGCTGTACAAGCACGTCACCAGCCAGGAGGACCTGAACCGCCAGATCGCCGCACTGGCCCTGGCCGAGGCGGCCGACGCGGTAGGCGCCGCCACCCAGGGCCGCTCGGGCCGGGACGCGCTCGCCGCCGCCGCCCACGCGTTCCGCGACTTCGTGCTGACCCACCCGGGCCGGTACGCCGCGACCATCGGCGTCGAGCCGACCGGTCCGGACGACCCGATCACGGTCGCTGGGCTGGGGTTGCTCGACTCGTTCTCCGCGGTGCTCCGGTCCTACGCCGTCCCGCCTGCGGAGATGGATCACGCGCTGCGCACGGTGCGCAGCTCCCTGCACGGTTTCGCCACCCTGCAGTCGGCGAACGGCTTCCAGTGGTCCGCCGACGTCGACGAGAGCCTCGAGTGGCTCATCGCCTTCCTGGACCGCGGCCTGCGGAGCGCCTCCCCGCAGTAGCCCGGGCGCCGTCCCACCCACCCACATGGCCATCGTGGTGGTCACACGATCCGGACGCGGAGGCGGCGGAAGCCGCGGCCCTTGTTCTCCACCTTCACCACCTCGACCCGGCCGACCATCGCCGTGGACGCCACGTGGGTGCCGCCGTCGGCCTGGGTGTCCAGCCCGACGATGTCCACGATCCGCACCACCTCGATGTCCGGCGGCAGCAGGTTGGTCGCGGTGCGGATGATGTCCGGGATCGCGAACGCCTCCTCCCGCGGCAGCTCCCGGACCTCGATCCGGCGGTCGGCGGCCAGCTCGGCGTTGACCGACTCGGCCACCCGGTCCTTGAAGTCGGCCGGCACCTCGGCGAGGTCGAAGTCCATCCGGGCGGTCAGCGGCTCCATGGTGCCGCCGGTGACGAGCGCGCCGAAGTCGCGGAAGACGACGCCGGTGAGCACGTGCAGCCCGGAGTGGGTGCGCATCAGCGCGGTCCGGCGCTCGTCGTCCAGCGCGCCGCGCACCGCCGTCCCGGCCGGGGGCAGCGGGTCACCCTCCTCGGGGACCAGGTAGAGCTCGTCGCCACGGCGGGTGCCGGCGATCCGGGTGCGCACCCCGCCCCACAACAGCACCCCCTGGTCCGGCGGCTGCCCGCCGCCGCCGGGGTAGAACGCGGAGCGGTCCAGCACGATCCCCTGCTCGGGGTCGGCGGCGACCACGGTGGCGTCCCACTCCCGCACGGTGGCGTCGGCGAGGTCGAGGCGGTGGGTGTGTCCGGCGTGCGCAGCGGCCATGCCGGCATCCTGCCCGCCCCCGGCCGGGCGCGGACCAGTCCAGCTGCAGTCCAGTCGGCCGGTCGGTCCGGGAAGACCAGCGCGGCACGTACGGTTGCCAGTCGCCGCAGCGCCCCGTCCGCGTGCCACCCCGTCCGAGGAGCAGCCGAAGTTGTCGAGCCCGTCCCAGGACGCCGCCCCCGAGCCGGCCGTCTCCGCCGAGCAGGCTGCCGTTGCCGACCTCTACCGACGGCTGGACGCCGCCCGCGAGCTGGCTGTGACCCGGTTCCGGCAGGCGCTGGCCAGCCCGGTGATCAACCCGCAGTCCCTCGGTGAGCGGGAGGCCGCCGCGCGGTTCCACTCGCAGCGGATCACCGCGCTGGACGCCGCTGACCACGGGCTGGTGATCGGCCGGCTGGACCGCCAGGAGCAGCCGGCCCCGCTCTACATCGGCCGGGTCGGTCTGCCCGCCGACGACCCCGCGGGCGACCCGGCGCTGGTCGACTGGCGGGCCCCGGCGTCCCGGCCGTTCTACACCGCGACGCCGTTCCGGCCCGAGGGCGTGGTGCGCCGCCGGCACATCCGCACCCGCAGCCGGGCGGTCACCGCGGTCAACGACGAGGTGCTCACCGTGCGCCCCGAGGAGACCGACGGGCCGGCGCTGACCGGCGAGGCGGCGCTGATGGCCGCGCTCACCGCCCAGCGCACCGGCCGGATGGCCGACATCGTGGCCACCATCCAGGCCGAGCAGGACGCGATCATCCGCAGCGACGCCCGCGGGGTGCTGGTCGTGCAGGGCGGCCCGGGCACCGGCAAGACGGCGGTCGCCCTGCACCGCGCCGCCTACCTGCTCTACACCCACCGCGACCGGCTGGCCCGCAGCGGGCTGCTCGTCGTCGGGCCCACGCCCACCTTCCTCCGCTACATCGCCGACGTGCTGCCCGCGCTCGGGGAGACCGGGGTGCTGCTCGCCGGGCTCGGCCAGCTGCGACCCGGGCTGGACGCGCGCGGCCAGGAGAGCCAGCAGGTGGCGGAGGCGAAGGGCCGGCTGGCGATGGTCGACGTGCTCAAGGCCGCCGTCCGCGACCGGGAGACGGTGCCCCGCGGCGTCCGGGAGCTGCGCATCGACGGTGTGTCGATCAAGCTGCGGTCGGTCGACCTCACCCGCTGCCGCACCGCCGGCCGCCGGGCGTCCCGGCTGCACAACCTGGGCCGGCCGACGTTCCGCCGGGCGGTGGTCGACCTGGTGGCGCAGCGCTACGCCGACCGGATCGGCGCCGACGTGCGCGGCGGCGGCAGCCTGCTGGACTCCCGGGACCTGGACGCGCTGCGCTCGGAGATCGCCGACGAGGCCGCCGTCCGGGCGCTGGTCGACGAGATGTGGCCGGTGCTCACCGCCGAGCAGTTGCTCGGCGACCTGCTCTCCTCCCCCGAGCGCATCGCGCGGGCGACCAAGGGCTGGACCGACGAGGACCGCGCACTCCTCGCCCGCCCGGCGGGGACACCGTGGACCCCGGCCGACGTGCCGCTGCTGGAGGAGGCCGACGAGCTCCTGGGGTACGACGACAGCGCCGACCGGGCCCGTGAGGCACGCCGTCGCCGGCAGGCCCGGGACGAGGCCCAGGACACCCTCGACCTGCTGTACGGCTCCCGGTCCACCGACCTCGACGACGACGAGGACGGGGAGGAGCTGACCGCCGGCGACCTGCTGGACGCCGAGATGCTCGCCGACCGCGAGGCCGAGGTGGACGTCCGGTCCGCGGCCGAGCGGGCCGCGACCGACCGCACCTGGACCTTCGGGCACGTGGTCGTCGACGAGGCGCAGGAGCTGTCGGCGATGACCTGGCGGCTGCTGGCCCGCAAGTGCCCGACCCGGTCGATGACGGTCGTCGGCGACCTGGCCCAGACCGGCAGCCTGGCCGGCGCCACCGACTGGGGCGCGGTGCTCACCCCGCACGCCGGCGTGCAGTGGCGGCTCGCCCAGCTGACGGTGAACTACCGCACCCCGGCGGAGGTCATGGCCGTCGCCGCCGACGTGCTGGCCGCCGGCGGGGCCGGCACCACCGCGCCGGAGTCGGTGCGCAGCACCGGGGTGCCGCCGGTCGCCGAGCGGGTGACCGAGGCGACCTTGCTCCCCCGCCTCGCCGACGTGACCGGGGAACTGGCCGCCGCCGGGGGCACGGTCGCCGTGATCGTGCCGCCGAGCCGGGTCGACGACGCCGTCGACTGCCTGCGCGCAGAGTGGCCGGCCGTCTCCAGCGGGCCGGCCGCGGACTCCTCCGCCGGGCCGGTCGTCCTGGTGCCCGCCGACGCCAAGGGCCTGGAGTTCGACTCCGTGCTGCTCGTCGACCCGGCCGCGGTGCTGGCCGAGGGCGTGCGCGGACACAGCGACCTGTACGTGGCGCTGACCCGGCCCACCCAACGGCTGACCGTGCTCCACCCCGGCGAGCTGCCCCGCGAACTCGACCGCCTCACCGAGCCCCAGCCGGTCGAGGCATAGGAAGCTGTTCACCCACTATCGGGACGGAAATCGGGTGGAAAGCCTCCTTTGCCTGGGGCGGGCCGGGGTCAGGCGACGTGGAGCACCTCGGCCACCGGGCGCCGGGCGGTCGTGACCTGGGTGCCCGACGGGCGGCCCAGCCGCAGCATCATCTGCGGGTGGCCGACGAGATCGAGCCGGGCGGTGAGCCGGTTGCGCACCCAGCCCTGGTCCAGCGCCTGGGTCAGCGGTGAGGCCGCCAGCCCGGCGTCGGTGATCGACAGCAGCAGCCGCCCCAGCGCCGTCCCGGCCCGCACCCAGGCAGCCCGGTCGTCGGCCGCGGTGCCCAGGAGGACGACGGAGGGGTGCTCGACCGGGGGTGGCGGGTCGTCGTCGGCCGGCGTCGCCGGCGCGTCGTGCGGTCCGCCACCACCGGCGAAGTCGCGGACCGGGGCGTTCGTCGCGCGGCCCTCCCTGGGCAGCGCTGCGACCGGCACGCCGTCCGGTGCGTCCAGGTCGGCGCGGGTCCACGCCTGCAGCTCGGCCAGGTAGGCCGGGTCGCGCAGCTCCTGCTGCTCGCCCTGGTCGAGCAGGACGGCGACCGCCGCCTCCTCCTCCACCCGGGTGATCGGCTTGAGCCACACGCCGTCCTGGCCGGCCTCGGCCTGCAGCTGGTCGACCAACCCGGCCGGCAGCGGCTCGGCGAGGAACGGCGCGCGGTCGGTGTGCCGGGAGTGGATCGCCGCAGCCAGCCGGACGTCGGAGGCGCTGGGCTCGGCCTGCCCCACCACCCGCACGGTGGCCAGGTGCTCGGGATCGGCCGGCTCAGGCAGCAGGTCGAGTTCGGTGGTGAAGCCGGAGGCACGCAGCGCCATCACCGCGAACTGCACGGCCACCCCGCAGCTGAGCACCTGCTGGCGGCCGGTGGGGTCGACCGCCGGCAGGGCCCGCGAGGTGTCGCGCCGCACCTCCAGCCGGTCGCCGGAGGCGATGAACGTCCAGGGCTGGGTGTTGTGGATCGACGGTGCCCGCACCGCCTGCTCCACGACCTGGGTCCACTGCGCCTGGTCCGGCATGTCGGTCTCCTGTCGCCCTCGGGTACGTCTCCCCCAGCCTCCCCGGCAACGGGCCGCAGGGCAGGGGCCGAAGGTCCCGGGTCAGGAGTCCCGGGTGAGCGCCAGCAGCGCGATGTCGTCGGCGCGGTGCGGGCCGGTCAGCTCCGCCAGCAACCGGTCGCAGAGCTCGTCGGCGCCCGCGTCCGCCCAGCGCTCGGCCGCCGCCCGGAGCCGGGCCAGGCCGGTGTCCAGGTCACTGGTGCGGCTCTCCACCAGACCGTCGGTGAACAGCAGCAGCGTGGCGCCCGCCGGCACCTCCCCGCTCCACTCGACGGCCGGCGCCGGCGGCGCCCCGAGCATCCGGCTGGGCACCACCGGCAGGTACTCCGCTCGCCCGTCGACGATCAGCAGCGGCGGCGGGTGGCCGGCCGAGGCGACGTGCAGCAGGCCGGAGGGCAGGTCGAGGGTGGCGAAGAGGGCCGTGGCCATCCGCTGCAGGCCGAGCAACGGCCAGCTGGCCTGCAACCGGTCGATGACGGCGGACGGCGCCGGCGCCTCCACCAGCAGCGCCCGGTACACGCTGCGCAGCTGGCCCATCGTCGCCGCCGCGGTGATGTCGTGGCCGACCACGTCACCGACGGCGATCGCCACGTGCTCGCCGGGCAGCGTCGCGACGTCGTAGAAGTCGCCGCCGATCTCCACACCGGAGGTGGCGGCCAGGTAGCGCACGGCGACGGTCATCCCCGGCACCGCGGGCGGGTGCGGCGGCAGCAGGGTGGCCTGCAGCGTGTGCGAGGTGCGCGACTCCAGCTCGTACCGCTGCGCCTTGCTGAGCACCAGGGCGACCTGGTGCGCCAGCTGCTCGACCACCTCGACGTCGGCGGCGGTGAACGGGCCGCGGCGCCGGTCGGCGCTCAGCGTGAGCGCGCCCAGCGACCGCCCGTCGGCGATCAGCGGGACGCTGACGATGCTGGCCAGCTCGAGCGCACGCACCGCCGCGAGTTCCCTGGGGTCGCGGACCACCGAGGCGAGCCAGGCGTCGTCCGGTGCGGTGAACCACTGGGTGCGGCCCTCCGCCAGCGCCCGGCGGGCCGGATGGGGCAGCTCCCGCGCCGGCGGCGCCCACTCGAGCAGGGTGTCGACCAGGTGCTGGCGGGCCGGGTCGCCGTGCCGGGCGACCACCCGACGGGCCCCGTGCTCGGTGACCAGGTCCAGCATGCACACGTCGGCCAGCCGCGGGACGGCCAGCTCTGCCAGCCGGTCCACCGTCTCGCCCACCCCGGCCGCCCCGGCCATCAGCCGGGCGGCGTCGAGGAGGAAGGCGGAGCGAACGGCCTGCCGGGTGGTCTCCTCGTGCAGCCGAGCGCGTTCCAGCGCCTGCCCGGCCTGCCGGCCCAGCGTCCAGAGCAGGTCGACGTCGCCGTCGGACAGCGCACCGGCCCGGGGCTCGTCCAGGTCGATCAGGTCGTCGGCCGAGCTGCCGAGACCGAGCAGCAGCACGCCCAGGCGCCGGGTGTCGGCGGACACCGGGACGACGGCGAGCGCGTGGAGGCCCGCCTCCTCCAGCGCGGTGGCGAGCTCGGGCCGCCGACCGTGCAGCCGCTCGTCGGGGACGACCACCCGCAGCCCCTCGGCCAGTTCCAGGGCGATCCGCCCGTCGGCCGCGGTGGCCAGCTGGTCCAGCAACGCGGCCGGCAGCCCGTCGCACCGGGCCACGACGAGCTCCGACCGGGTCCCGGCGTCGGCGGCGCTGCCGTCCGTGACGACCGGGCCGCCGGTGACCAGCAGCAGCGCGGCCCCACGGCTCCGCAGCGCCGTCCGCGCCTGCTGCACGACGACCGAGGCCACGTCGGCCACCGAGGTCGCGCCGGCCAGCTCGACGACGACCTGCTGCAGCGTCCGGGACCGGGTCTCGGAGAGCTCCGCGGCCCGGTGCGCAGTGAGGATCTCCCGCTCGTAGCGCCGCCGGGCGGTGGCCTCGAACATGGTCGCGCGGACCATCAGCGGCCGGCCCTCGGGATCCCGCAGCTCGACCGCGTTGACCAGGCAGGGCAGCACCGAGCCGTCCTCCCGGACGACGTCCAGCGCGACCTCGCGGACCGCGCCCTGCATCCGCAGCAGCGGTGCCAGGTGCGTGTCGTGGAAGACCTGCCCGCCGACGCTGAGGAGGTCGCGCAGCCGGGTGCGCAGCACCCGCTCGGCGGGGCGGCCCAGCCAGGTGCAGAGGGTGCGGTTGACCTTGACGATCGTCCCGTCCGGGAGCGTCGACAGGTAGCCGCAGGGCGCGTTCTCGTACAGGTCGGCCGGGTCGTCCTCGAGCAACTGGTCCAGCCGGGCCCGGTCGTCGTCCCCGCGGCGCCGGTCGAAGTCGGCCATGCGGGGCGCCGTCACGACCACGCCCGGATGGCGGCCGTGGTCTCCTCGGGTTCGCTCAGGTGCGGGCAGTGCCCGGTGGCGGTCAGCTGGGTGAAGGTCGAGCCGACGATCTGCTCGTGCACGTACCGACCGGCCGTCTCCGGCGCGATCACGTCCTCCGCACACTGCAGCACCAGGGTGGGCACGTCGACGCCGGACAGGTCGGCCCGGTTGTCGGAGAGGAAGGAGACCCGGGCGAACTGCCGAGCCACGTCCGGGTCGGTGCGGCAGAAGCTGTTGGTCAGCTCGGCAGCCAGCTCGGGCCGGTCCGGGTTGCCCATGATCACCGGCGCCATCGCGGTCGACCAGCCCAGGTGGTTGGCGTCCAGGTTGTCCAGCAGGTCCTTGACCTGGGCGCGGGAGAAGCCCCCGACGTAGTCGCCGTCGTCGACGTACCGGGCGCTGGGGCCGACCATGACCATCGCCCCGAACAGCTCGGGGGCCTGGGCGTGCGCGAGCACCCCGATCATGGCGCTGACCGAGTGCCCGACGAAGACGGCGTCGGTCAGCTCCAGGTCGCGCATGACGTCGACGACGTCCGCGGCGTAGCCACGCAGGGAGTTGTACTTCACCGGGTCGTAGGCCGAGAGGTCGGAGCGACCGAAGCCCACGTGGTCGAAGGTGACCACCTGGTGGTCCACCTCGAAGTCGGGGGTGATGAACCGCCACATGTTCTGGTCGCACCCGTAGCCGTGCGCGAACACCATCGGCCGCCCACCGGGTCGGCCGCTCACACGGACGTCGTGCCGCGTGCGGACGCTCATGCCGACGAACCTACGCGACCGGGGCGTTCCGGTACCAGCCTGCACACCCCGGTCAGCCGGGGCGGACGGCGGTGAGCACCACCCCACTGGCCGGTCGGGCCGGGATGCGGCGCAGCGAGATCTCCAGGTCCTGCGGCGGCAGGGTGTACTGCAGCCGGGCCAGCCGGACGGCGAGCGCCGACAGCAGCGCGACGGTGATGTCCTCCCCCGGGCAACGGTGCCCGGTCCGCGGGTCACCGGCCCCCTGTGGCACCAGCTCCCACGGGCCGATCCGGCGGACGGCGGCTCCGGCGCCCTCCCCGTCCAGGAACCGCTCGGGCCGGAAGGCGTAGGGCTCCGGGAAGAGCTCGGGGTCGTGGTTCTGCCCGAACAGGTCCAGCAGGACCATCGCCCCGGCGGGCACCGTCTCCCCCTCCCACTCGACCTCACGCGGCGACCGGCCGCCGATGAACGGGGCGAACGGGTAGTACCGCCGGACCTCGTGGGCCACCGCGGTGGCGAACGCCGGCTCGCCGGTGCGCAGCCGCTCCCGCACGTCCGGCCAGTGGTGCAGGGCGTGCGCCGTGAAGCCGACGAACCAGCAGACCGCGACGGTCGGCCGGATGACGTTGAGCACCTCCACCGCGGCCACCCGCGGCTCCAGCAGCTCCCCGTCGGAGTCACGGTGGCCGGCGACGACGTCGACCACCGAGCCCGCGGGCACGCTCTGCCGGCCGCTGCGCACCTCCTCGACGATCCCGGCCAGCCACGCCTCGCGCCGCTGGCGCACCCGGCGGGCCCGCCAGTGCCGGGGAGCGCCGGTGGCGAAGCCGTCGACCATGGTGGTGAGGTCGCGGGCCAGTGCCGGCAGCTCCTCGTCGCTCACCGGCACCGCCGCCCAGTCGCAGACCCCGCGGGTGAGCACCTCGGCGGCTGCGTCCATCAGCACGACCTGCGGCTGCTCCGCCCAGCGCTGCGCGGCCTCGTCCCAGGCGGTGGTGACCCGGTCGACCAGGTCGCCGATCCCCTCGCCCATCAGCAGGTCCACGAACATCGCCTTGCGCACCCGGTGGGGCTCGCCGTCGAGGGTGTGCACGGCCCCGTGACCGAACAGCGTGCTGACGACCGGCTCGGGCAGCGCGCCGCTGCGGCGCACGTTGCGCTCGTCGTAGAGGAAGCGGGCCCCACCGGCCCCCACGACGCCGAGGGTCGGGCGCCCCATCAACCGGGTGCGCACGCTGTCCCGGCCGACGGCGCGGCGCAGGTCGGGCAGCCAGGCGTAGCCCCTGGCCAACATCGGGATCGACTGGTCCAACCGGGGCATGCGGATCACGGCCGATGACGTGCCCATCACGCCGGCACGGAAACCAGAGGTCAGGGTCCTCCTGCGGGGCCACCCTGGTCGTGGCGCCGGAGTCGGCGAGCGGTCACCAGGGCCCCGCCTCCCTCGCCGGGACGTCGTCCGGCAGGAGCTCACCCCGGGCGGCCCGGGCGGCGGCGTAGGCCGGGCGCCGGAACCGGGCCATCGGCCCGTCGGCGGCCAACCCCGGCGGCGCGTGCAGGACGGGGTCGAAGTGCACGGCCGGGTCCGGTGGATCGGTGGGGCGCAGCAGGGTGATGCGGGCGAAGGGCTCGGCCGGACCACGGCCGATCGCCGCACAGAGGGCGATCGGCAGCCCGGGCCCGCGGGCGACCAGCCCGGCGCGGTCGGACGAGAGCCCCGACCACTCCGGGACGGCCGTCAGCCGCACCGGTCCGGCAGTGCTGCGGAAGGCCATGATCGAGCCGTACCGGCAACCGGCGTCCCGGCGCAGGACCGGCACCTGACGGCCCCACGGGCCGCTCCCGGTGGAGGAGAGGAGCAGGTCCACCGGCTGCGCCCCCGGCAGGCGCACCGCACAGCCGAGCAGGTCCGGCAGCGGTGGGGGCAGGCCCGCACCGCGGGAGAGCCGGACCAGGACGTCGTCGGTCCCGCGCGCGTGCAACCACGGGACACCGGTCTCCCGGAGCAGCCCCCAGCGCTCCATCCGCGCGGCGAAGAGCACCCCCCGCGGGTGCAGCGGCTTCGCCCGGCGGACGCGGGCCAGTGCCGCGAACGGGACGGCGGCCGCCCGGCCGGCGACCTCGGCGACGTGGACCATGCTGAGCGGGTTACCACCAGGCCGGTGGCCTCACGCCTGGGTTCGGGGCCCCTCCGGACCGGCGCCCCGTTGCGCGCGGCCGTGGGTGGTGCTGATCAGTGCCGGGTGGTGCCGCACTCGGCGCAGCGCTTGCGCGCGCCGGCGTTCTTGCGCCGGCAGTTCTCGCACGTCCAGAGCGTGCGTTCGATCGTGCGCATGTCCCGTTCCTCTCGACCGGCCGGTGTCCCCGACCTCCCCCTGCGGGTGGGTCAGGGGTCTCCCGCCCACCACAGCCGCGACGCTAGGCCGCCCTGGTGACGGGCAGATGTCCGGCGCGAGACGAGTGGGCGGCGGGCGGCCGGGTGGCGGGACGAGGGTGCTCAGCCGCCGGAACCGCAGCCGCCGGCACCGCATGCGCAGCCACCGCAACCGGCTGCCGGAGCCGGCGCGGGTCGGCGGGCGATCCGGGCCATGCCGACGGCGCCGGCCAGGTTGGCCAGGCCGAGGGTCACGACCGCGGCCGCGGCGAGGACACGAGCCGTGGCCAGCAGGGCGTCGACGCCACCGAGCACGGCGACCGCCACCGCAGCGGCCACGACGAGGACGGCACCGGCCAGGGCCAGCGGACGGCGGTCGGTGGCGGCGACGGCCAGGGCCGGCAGCGCGACCACGCCGGCGGCGACGAACAGCCACCCGGTCGCCGTCGCCGACAGCAGGGCCAGGCCGATGGCCAGGGCGCCGAGCCAGACGCCTCCGGCGCCGACCAGGGCAGCCGTGCGCTGCACGGTGCCGGCGCGGGCGCCGCGCAGCAGCGCCACCCCCCGGACGACGCCGAACAGGCCGATCGCGCCGAGCAGCACCCGCGGGCCGACGCCGGACCAGGTCAGTGCCAGGACCCCCAGGGCGAGCAGTGCGGCGCCCAGCACCGCCATCCGCGGCCAGGTGGACCGGGCCTGCTCCGGGGTGGGCGGGGTGATCGGGGAGCTCCCGGCCTGCCGGCCGGCGGTCACGGCGTTCGTCACGTCGTCAGTGTCCCTCACCGACCGGGATCCGTCCCGTACGGACCGGCACCGCCACCGGGCCCGCGCGCGCTCCCCCGGCGGCGGGCCTCCTGCTGTGCCACGCTGATCGCCGCTTGCGGCAGGCGATCGCCGAGCACACGGCGACACAGGAGGAACGGTCATGGGCACCTCGGGAACCGCGGCGAGAGCCGACCAGGCAGGGAACAGCGACGCCCTGGAGCACCTGGCGCGGGTCGGGCTGGTCGCCTACGGCGTCGTCCACCTGCTGCTGGCCTGGCTGTCGCTGCAGCTGGCCTGGGGTGGCGGCGGCGGCTCGGCCGACCAGTCGGGCGCGATGTCCACCCTGGCCGCGCAGCCGTTCGGGAAGCCGCTGCTGTGGGTCCTGGCGCTGGGCCTGCTCGCGTTGGCCGTCTGGCAGCTGGCCGAGGTGCTGCGCCACCGCGGCGGTCTGCAGGCCTCGGGCGATGCGCGGAAGGACGCCCTCGCCACCATCGCCAAGGCGCTCGCCAAGACCGTCATCTATCTGGTCCTGGCCTACACCGCGATCCGGTTCGCCACCGGAGGTGGGCAGTCCGGCTCGGGGCAGGAGGAGCAGGCGGTCGCCGGCGTCCTCGGCTGGCCCGGCGGCCGCTACCTGGTCGGGGCAGCGGCGCTCGCGCTGATCGGGGTGGGCGCCTACCTGGTGCACAAGGGCCTCACCAAGAAGTTCCTCAAGGAGATCGACACCGCAGACGCCTCGGTGACCCAGCGCCGGCTGATCCAGCGGCTGGGTCAGGTGGGCTACCCGGCGAAGGGGGTCGCCCTGGCGGTCGTCGGTGGCCTCCTGGGCTGGGCGGCGATCACCTTCGACTCCGACAAGGCCGGCGGCCTCGACGACGCGATGCAGACCATCCTGTCGGCGCCGTTCGGTCAGGCCCTGCTGACGCTGGTCGCCGTCGGCATCGCCGCGTTCGGCGTCTTCTGCCTGTTCCGCGCCCGGTTCCCCGAGCGCACCTGACCGGCGGGGAGCGGGCTGCTCGGGCAGCATCCCCGTGGTGAACGTCGTCCCGCAGCGGGTGCACGACGCGGTCGCCCGGGCTCGGGAGGTCACCGACCACCCGGTCCTCGAGCACCTCGCCCGGGTGGGGCTGATCGCCTACGGCGTGCTGCACGTGCTCATCGGCTGGCTGGCGTTCCGGATCGCCTGGTTCGTGCAGCCGAGCACCGAGGACGCCGACCAGACCGGCGCCCTGCAGGCGATCTCCGGCTCCCCCGGCGGCCGGGTGCTGCTGTGGGTGATCGGGCTGGGGCTGTTCGCCCTCTCCCTCTGGCAGGCCGGTGAGGTGCTGCGCTGGTGGACCGGGCTGCTGCACCCCTCGCGCCGGTTGCGCGCCGCCGTCGTCTGCACCAAGTGCGCGGCGAAGGCGGTCGTCTACGCGGTGTTGGGGGTGACGGCCCTGTTCTTCGCCGTCGGCGCCGGCTACCAGGCCGACGAGCGGTTCCAGGCGATGACCGACGACGCGCTGGAGATCCCCGGCGGATCGGCGCTGGTCGTCGCCGTGGGGCTCGGCGTCGCCGCCGTCGGCCTGTACTTCCTCGTCCGTGGGGCCACGGGGAAGTTCATGCGGGACGTCGACCTGGACTCCGTCCCCGACGAGTGGGCAGTGCGGATCCGGCGGCTGGGCGCCTTCGGCTACGTGGCCAAGGGGATCGCCTTCACCGTCTCCGGCGGCCTGCTGGTGTTCGCGGCGGCCACCCGCGACGTGTCCACGGCGACCGGGCTGGACGGTGCCATGAACGCGATCGGCGGCGTGCCCACCGGACGCTGGCTGCTCACCGCGGTCGCCGTCGGGTTCGCCGCGTTCGGCCTCTACGCGCTGGTCCGGGCCCGCTACCCCGACCGCGACCCCGCCACCTGACCACCGTCGGCGACGGAGCCGGACCCGGCCGGCGGCGGTCGACGTGGAGCCCGCGTTCGCCAAGGGCCGTGCGGGGGCTCGTCGCCCCTGACAGGGAGCCCGTCGACCACGTCGGCCGGTGCGAGGGCCCTGGAGTCTGTGGGCTGGCGACAGCCCGACGACCTCCGCCGACCCGACGTCATCGCTGACGTCCTCCGGGAACGACGCGACGACGTCGTCAGCACGAGCCCCACGTGCTCCCAGCTCGTCGCCCCACCACCGACACGTGCTCAGTTGTAGCCGGGCGAGACGTACCCCGCACCGGCGAGACCAGCGGGCACGAAGTCGCCAGCGGGGGGCTGACCCTCCGAGATGCAACCGGCGACCTTCTCCATCGTCGGCCAGCAGGCCGTGCCGCCGCTGATCACGGCGGCGTTGGTGAGGTTGGTGTTCCCGGGCCACACCGTCTTGCCCAGCGTCTGGGTCCCGTACGGGTCGACCCACACGTTGACCAGCTCGATCGGGAACAGGTCGTCCGGGTCCATCCAGTACAGGTACCGGGCGCCCGTGCCGGTCGCCGTCAGGTTCGTGTCCCGGATCGTGACCTTGTCCATCACGTGCGTGTTGGTCAACGCGAACTTGATGCCCTGGTAGTCGGACTCGGCGGTGAACTCATCGACCCGCAGCTCCTTCAATCCGAGCCAGGTCTGGATCGCGTCGGCGTGGTTGGTGGACTGGAGCCCGTCCAGGCCGACCACCCGGACGTTCTGTACCTGGAGGATGGTCCTGGCACCGTTCGCGGTGATGCCGTCGGTCTCAGCCCCTGCCACACCGCCGTCCAGCAGCACGCCCTCGATGTGGACGGTCCCGGTGACGTTGCGGACGTAGACCAACCGCTGGTCGATGCCGTTGATCTGGGACACGGGAAGCGCGCGGATCGACCCACCGATGATGGTCACGTGGCGGTAGCCGTCGATGATGATCGGCCCGGTGACCGTGTCCGGGAGATCGAGGACGACGTCTCCGGTCCCCTTCAGCAGTGTCTGCTGCCCGGGGGTGGCAGGGACGGACCGGACCGGGTGGGTCTCCCATCCGGCTGCGGGCTCCCAACTGATCTCACTCGCTGCGGGGGGCGGCGTGGTGGTCCCACCGACGACCTTCCCGGTCGCCGGGTCGACCCGCACGGTCACGGCCTCGCCTGACGCGGCGAGCGTGTACTCGACCCACGTGGCGTTGCTGGCGTGGGCGGCGAACAGGTAGCTCCCGAGGCTCGCCGACTGGGTCGTGCTGGCCGTGCGGCCCGTGGAGTCGGTCCGGCTGAGAACGACGCTGCCCTCGCGCGGCGTCGTCCAGCCGACTCGTCCTCGATCAGTGGCGGTGTCGTAGCTGACCGTCACGCCGGTGACGATCGCCGGCTCGGTACCGCCGATGACCTGACCGGTGGAGGTGTCGACCCGCACCGTCACGGCCGTTCCGCTGCCCGCCACGGTGTAGTCCACCCAGGTTGCGGTGCTCGCGTGCGCAGCGAAGAGGTAGGTGCCCAGGCTCGCCGGCTGGGTGGTGCTGTCGCTCCGCCCGGTGGAGTCCGCGCGTGTCAGGACGACACTGCCCTCGCGGGGTGTGTCCCAACTGATCCTGCCGCGATCGGTGGCCGTGTCGTAGCGGACGGACACACCGGACGGGCTGGTGTCGACCGACATCGACGAGTCCTCGGCGATGTCCCCGGTGCCCGAGGCGAACTCCCGGGTTCCGTCCTGGACGGGAACGGGCCCAGAAGGAGACGGGGCGGCGCTGGCGCTGGATGCGCCCACCACCGCTGCGGTGACGAGCGTGGCCAAGCCTGCGGCGACGATCCGCCGGCGTGAGCGTCGATCCATCTGCGATCTCCTCAGGTGGTGCACCTTCGGGGTGCACATCCGATCAGCTCATGCCGCTGACGGTCAGGTCGCGGGGACTGTACGACCCGTTCGCCTCGGCGAACAGGTCACCGACCGGCGGTCCGGTCCCCTGGCAGGCGCCACCGGGGGGAACTCGACCAGAGTTCGACGTGCGTTCTCGTGCTGTTCGGCTCGCCCGCCTGGAACGTCCGGCTGGTGATCACCAGCCGACCCTCACTCACACCTGCCATCGGCTGCTGGCTCGTCGAGCGCCACGCTCGTCCAGCCCAGCAGCCAGAGCGCCACGTTTCCGCCGCGTGCGTGGGCAAGCAGAACCGGCTCGTCGTGGTCGATCCGGACGTGACCCCGACCCGAGCACCGGCAGGAGCACCTCGGCGATCAGGCGAGGGGCTGGCGGCCACCCAGCTGACGCTGTGCCGCTCCCGTACGTTGACGTCGGCATCGGTGGGTGGACCGCGCCAGGTGTACTCGGTCACCGGGAGCGTGACCTCTGGATCAGTCGACGACGGTGAAGACGTCCCACAGGCCGGTGATCTTCAGCGGCCGGACGACGGCGCGCGTGGTGCCGCAGCGCACGCGCAGCTCGCGGCCGGCGGCCACTGCTGCCCGGTGCGCGGTCGCCAGGGCAGAGAGCCCGGCCGAGTCGAGGAAGGTGACCCCGCGCAGGTCGACCTCCACGGTCGTGGTGTCCGGGCGCTGGACGACCTCGAGCAGGCAGCCGCGCAGCCCGGGGGCGGTGGCGGAGTCGACCTCGCCGCTCACGGAGACGGTGCAGCCGGCCGACGAGGTGGCGGCGCGCACGTCGATGCGGGTGGGGTCGATGTCGACGTTGAGTGCGGTCATGCGGACCTCCGGCATAGCTTCCGTGACCGATGGCAACGACCACCGGCCTCGTGCGCCGAGCAGGGCTCACTCGGTCGCGGCTGGTGGTTGAACCGCAACGCTGACGCTAGGGAAGAGGTCGGTTGGGCACAAGGGGCTCTCGGCGTGGCGGCGCACGCCACGCCGAGGGAGCGATCCCACGAGCTCGGCGTGTCAGCCCCAGACCTCCTGCGCGGTCTGCACCACCAGGGCCAGCTTGGCGATCTGCTCGTCGCGGGTCAGGGCGTTGCCCTCCACGGTCGAGGAGAAGCCGCACTGCGGCGAGAGGGCCAGCTGATCCAGCGGCACGTGCCGCGCGGCCTCCTCGATCCGGCGCTTGAGGTGGTCCTTGTCCTCCAGCTCCGGCCGCTTGCTGGTGACCAACCCCAGGACGACGCGCTTGCCCGGCGGCACGAACCGCAGCGGCTCGAAGCCGCCGGAGCGTGCGTCGTCGTACTCGAGGAAGAAACCGTCGACCTCCAGCCCGCCGAACAGCGCCTCGGCGACGAAGTCGTACCCACCCTCGGCGACCCAGGAGGACCGGAAGTTGCCGCGGCACATGTGGGTGGTCACGGTCAGCCCGTCGGGCCGGCCGGCGAGGGCTGCGTTGATCTGCCGGATGTACCGCTCGTGCTGGTGCTCCGCGTCGCGCCCCTGCCCCGCCAGCTCCGCCCGCTGTGCCGGGTCGTTCAGGTAGGCGAGGCTGGTGTCGTCGAGCTGGAGGTAGGTGCACCCCTGGGCCGCGACCGCCTGCACCTGCTGGCGGTAGGCGGCCGACAGGGCGTCCCAGAAGGTGTCCTCGTCCGGGTAGACGGCCGGGTCGATCGCCGCGGCCCCGCCCCGGTAGTGGACCATCGAGGGCGAGGGGATGGTCAGCTTCGCCGTCTGCCCGGGCTGCACCTGTGACTGCAGGAACGCCAGGTCGGGGCCGAAGATCGGCTCGTCGATCGACAGCGGCCCCTCGACGCGCAGGCCCGCCGGGGTGAAGTCGATCGTGCCGTCGGCGTTCTTGAAGTGCACCTCGATGTTCTGGTCCACCTTGGTGACGCCGTTGATCGCGTAGATGAAGTCCATGTGCCAGGACGCGCGGCGGAACTCCCCGTCGGTGGCCGTCGACAGGCCCACGTCGGCCTGCATCCGGACGACGTCGGCGATCGCCTCGTCCTCGACCCCGCGCAGCTCGGCGGCGTCGATGTCCCCGGCGGCGAACCGCGCTCGGGCGTCGAGCAGCGCCGGGGGGCGCAGCAGGCTGCCGACGTGGTCGGCGCGGAACGGTGGGCCGGAACGGTCGGGCATCTGCCCAGCATGCTCGACCGGCCGCGCGGCGGCCTGTCCGGACGGAGCCGGGCCGCACGGGGTGGCCGAGGCCACGCCGGGTGCCCAGCCGGGTGCCCAGCCGACAGGCGGATACTGGCCGGCATGTCGAAGCGGACCGTCGTCGCCGGAGTCGCCTGGGTCGTCCTCACCGTGCTGGCCTTCGGCACGGACGTGATCCTGGGCTCGGTCGTGCTGATCTTCGGCGCGGCCGCGGTCGTCGTCGTCCAGCTGTCCAGCACCTGGTCCCAGCACCCGGACTTCGAGGCCCGCGAGGTGGTCCGCGCCCGGCGGCGCAAGGCCAAGTGGGAGAAGAACGCCCCCCGCCGGGAGAAGGACGCCGCCCGCTACGCCGCCCACCAGGCGCGGCAGGCCGCCAAGGCGCGCGCCGCGCAGGACCGGACGACCGGGGCCGAGACCGACCGCACGACCTCCTGAGCCGACGAACCGGCTCCTGAGTCGACAAACCGCTGGACGGCCCCGGCCGCCGTCCCTAGCCTCCTCGACATGGGCGACACCTTCCTGCGGCTGCGGCTGCACACCTCCTGAGCTGATCCGCGGGCGCTGCTGCGCAGCCCCGCCGTCCGCCGGTCCGACGACCGACCGAGACCGCTCCTCCCCCGTTCCGGCGTGCCCGCGCCGATGTCGCGGGCTGCCCGCTGCCCTCCTGGAGGCCCCCGTGTCACGACCCACCCCTGCCCTCGACGGTCCGGCCGGCGCAGCCCGCGGCCGACTCCCCGACGACGCCCACGACGGCTTCGACCGGCTGACGCACGCGGTGCTCGCCGCCCCCGGCGCGGGCCGCCAGGCCGCGCTCGGCGCGGTGCTGCGCGGGCTGCTGCCCGGCACCGCCGGGGTGCGCTGGTTGCACGCCGAGGGCCTGTCCCCGACCTCGCGGGCCGCCGACCTCACGGCTGCCCACTGGCTCTCCCTGCACGAGGCGTGGCTGGCTCACCAGCGGGCACCGCGTGCCGGGGGCCGGGCTCCCGGGCACGGTCCGCGCCCGGACAGCCGGCACGGGCACGCACCCGGCGCGCAGGCCATCCCGCGCTACTACTGAGCGAGTACCGCTCGCGACCTCGCCAGGCCTTGTCCTCCTCACCACGAGCTCGCGGTGAGGAGGACGAGGTCCGTCAGCCGACGGCGTCCTCGGCGGCGAGCTCGGCCGCGCGGTGCGGATGGGCGAACGCCTCGGCCAGCGCCTGGCGCAGCGGCCAGGCCCCGGACCGCCAGGCCAGCGCCCGGCCGAAGGCGGCCGGCGTCCCGTCCACGGCGTCGACGTCGCCACCGGGCCACCAGGCCACCTCGACCCCGCCGGTCACGGTCAGCGTCGGGTGGACCGCGACCGACCCGCTGAGCTCGGCCAGCCCCAACCGGGCGGCCGCCAACCCGGCACCGGGCACCTCGGCCCAGCCCACGGTCCGGGCCGGGCGACTGGTGACCCGGGCGCCGACCTGCTCGCTGGCCAGCGGCACGTCCAGCAGGTCGGCGACCGCGACCGGCAAACCACCGGCAGGCACCACGGCCGATGAGACCAGTGGCTGTAACCACGGCGCATCCAGCACGACCGCCGCGGCGGTGACCTGGTCCGGCGCCGTCCGGACCCGCCGCGGGGGGTCGACGTCAACGCCGTCCAGCGCCGCGGCCAGCTGGGCGTACACCGTGCGGAGGACAGCTGGGGAGACCGTGCGGGCGGGGTCCCCGAGTCGGCGGAGCAGGTCGATCGCGTCGTCGACGTCAGCCAGCACGTCGGCCACGGTGGCCGGGACGGCGAGCAGGTCGAGCACCGCGGCGGGGAGGTCGCCGACCGGTTCGTACAGTCCCTGTAACTGGACGGCGCCGGGTGCCCGCAGCCGGGCCGGCAGCGCCCCGTCCAGGAGCGGCGAGGTCCGCAGCCACCAGCGCAGGTACCCCGGGACCATGGTGCCGCCGAGGTCGACGTCCGCGCGGGCGGCCAGGGGCAGGGCCGCCAGGAGCGGCAGCGCTCGATCCCAGTCCCGCACCAGCTCGAGGTCCCGCACGACGGTCAGCGTCGGCCACTCCGGCGGCGGCGCATCGACCGGCAGCCGGTCCAGGACGGCGTCCACCCATTCCTCGCCCCGGTCCACGTCCAGCTCGTCCGGGTCCTCGGCCGTCACCAGCGCGAAGGTGTCCAGCACGCCCACCGCACGCAGCGCGTCGACGTCCTGGCCGCGGGTGAACCCCGGGTCGAGCGCGCCGAGCGCCCCCGGTGCGAGCACGTCGGCCAGCGGTGACCCGGGGCGCACCAGCTCACCGGCGGGCGCCCACCCGCCGCCGTCGTCGGGCAGGGCCAGCTCCGCCAGCCACGGGAACTCGCCGGGGACAGGTGCGGCGGCAGCGACGAGCGCGAGGACGGCGACGGCCAGCGGCTCGACGTCCTCCCCGTCGTCGGCCCGCTCCAGCGAGCTCTCCACGGCCGCGCGGACGTCCGGGTCGGCGAGCACCGCCGCCGCGGTCGCCGGCCGCGCCCCCAACCGTTCCAGCACCCGCCGGGCCGGACCGGCCGCCGCGGCCGGGTCGGCGATCCGCAGCCCGAGCGGAGCCAGCCGCCCGGCGGGCAGCGACTCGTCGGCGAGCAGCACGCCGGCCGGGGTCTGCGCCGTCCGCCCATCAGCCAGCGGCACCGGCAGGGCGGCCAGCTCGTCCCGGTCGGCGCCGTCCAGCGCGCCGTAGAGCCGGGCCCACCACTCCCCTGGCCGCCGCACCCCACGCACCGCCTCGACCACCTCGGCCCACCCGGCGCGGCGCACGCCGAGTGCGGCCAGCACCCGGGCGTCGGTGCGCCGGGACCAGCCCGCCGGCAGCAGACCGGGGAGCACGCCGACCAGGGCGGCGATGCGCTCCTCGGTCGGGTCGTCCAGGACCACGGCGCGATCCGGGCGCAGCGGCGGCTCCTCCGGGTCGGCGGCCGGCAGCCAGGCGGCCGCAGTGAGCCGGCCGAGCACCGCCCGGCACAGCGCGGCGTCCAGCTCGGCGGCCGCCAGCCCGACGGCCGGCACCAGCTGCAGCAGCGCCGGGTCGGCGGGCAGCCCGGCGAGCAGCTCGACGTAGCCCGCGGCGGCCACCTCGACCAGCGCGTCGGTGACCGGACCGGGGGCGACGTGCCGCCGGTCCGGGCCGAGCGGGAAGGGGGCGATCAGCCGGGCGGGCAGCGACAGCGGCTCGTCGCTGGGAGTCGGCGCGTGCAGCACCTGACGGCCGGCCAACGGGACCGGCGCCCCGTCGTCGTCGACCGGCACGGCCCAGGTGACGGCGTACCGGCGGCGCTCCCGTTCCTCGACCGGGCGGTCGGCGAACAGCGCCGACGGGAGCTCCCCGGTGCGCTGCGAGAGCTGCCAGGTCGTCGTCCTGCCGTCGTCGCCCAGCCGGACCCGCGGGCCGTCGTCGGAGCGGGTGAGGCTGCGCACCCGACCGTCGAGCACCACGTCGACCCGGCTCAGCGCCGGCAACGCCAGCAGCACCTCTGCCTCCAGTGACTGCAACGAGGTCCGCACCGCCTCGACGGCGTCCGGTCGCAGGGGCAGCACCACCTCGGTGGCGAACCCGCCCGCGGGCCGGCCGTCGACCTCGAACGGCAGCCGCAGCACCGGGACCACGCCGTCCCGACGGGCCAACTCGGTCCCGAGTGCGGGGACGGCAGCCACCGCCGCCCGGGTGCCGGCACCGCTGAACCGCACGGAGCGGCCGGTGGAGAGGACGGCCGGCTCGTCGGTCACCGCGAGCACGGCCGCGAAGCCGACGCCGAAGCGGCCGACGCTGTCGCCGGTGTCCCGCTTGGCCGACGCCCGCAGGGTGGCCAGCGCCTGGACGCCGTCGTCGTCCAGGGGCGCCCCGGTGTTGGCGGCCCGCAGGACCCCGTCGGTCAGGTCGAGCCGGAGGTGCCCCGGCGCCCGGGCCCGACTCGCCGCGTCGGCGGCGTTCTGGGCCAGCTCGACGAGGAGCCGGTCGCGGTAGCCGCCCCGGACCAGGTCCTCCTCGGCGTTGGCGTCCTCCCGGAACCGGGCCGGGGAGTCGGTCCAGGCAGCCAGCACCCGGCGGCGCAGTTCGGCGGGGGTGGGCACCCGGGCAGCATGCCGGAGGAGTACATCGGGGAGGTGCCCGGACAGACGTCGAGGGCCCGGCCAGTGCGGCCGGGCCCTCGACGTCTGTCAGGGAGTTCGAGTTCCCGTCAGCGGGAGATGTTCTTGCGCCCCGTGGTCATGACGTAGATCCCGAGCACGATGATCGCGCCGATGATCGAACCGATGATGCCGGCGGTGCCGATCTCGAAGCCGTCGCCGGTGAGGAGACTGCCGAGCAGGTTGCCGACCAGCGAGCCGACGATGCCGAGGACGGTCGTCAGACCGATGCTGAGGTCCTGCTTGCCGGGGATGACGGCGCGGGCGATGAACCCGGCGATGGCGCCGATGACGATCAGTACGATGATGTTCCAGATCATGTGTGCCTCCTCGTGTCGACGGCGGACCGTCGTGCGTCCTGGCGTCTCCAGAAGCAGATGATCATGTCCCCAGCTGGCATCGTTCCCAAACGCCGAGATGATCAACGTTCATCACATTGAGTGACGATGGAGCCCATCGTGGGCCATTGGTCAGTACACGATCATGGCTCTACCAGCGGTTTCCCTCCGTCGCCGGCGAACCACCTCACGCATCGTGACGTGCCCCACCACGCTCTGACGCGCTGCGGCGCATCGGCCCGCCGACTCAGTAACCTGCGTCACATGTCGCTCAGCGAGCAGGTCCCCGAGGTCTCGGACGCGTCCGTCGGCAGCCCGGACACGTTCGAGTCGACGGACCCGGCCACCGGCGCCGTCGTCGCGGTGTTCCCGGTCCACGACGCCGACGCCGTCCGGGAGACCGTGGCCCGGGCGCGCCCCGCCGCCGCGTCCTGGGCCGCGCTCGGCTTCGCCGAACGGCGACTCCGGCTGGCGGCCTACCGCGGTCACCTCGCCCGACGGGTGCACGAGCTCGCCGACCTCGTGCACCGGGAGAACGGCAAGCCGCGCGCCGACGCGGTCCTGGAGATCACCCTCGCCGTCGACCACCTGGCCTGGGCCGCCGGCCACGCGGAGAAGACCCTCGACCAGCGCCGGGTCAAGGCGGGGGCGCTCGCGGCCAACCACGCGGCGTACCTGGAGTACCAGCCGCTGGGCGTCGTCGGCGTGATCGGACCGTGGAACTACCCGGTCTTCACCCCGATGGGCTCGATCGCCTACGCGCTGGCCGCCGGCAACGCCGTCGTCTTCAAGCCCAGCGAGTTCACCCCCGCGATCGGCGAGTGGCTGGTCGCAGCCTGGCGGGCGGCGGTCCCCGACGTCGCCGACGTCCTCCAGCTGGTGACCGGCTCCGGCGAGACCGGTGCGGCGCTCTGCCGGGCCGGGGTCGCCAAGCTGGCGTTCACCGGGTCGGCCGCCACCGGCCGGAAGGTGATGGCCGTCTGCGCCGAGACGCTGACGCCCGTGCTCATGGAGTGCGGCGGCAAGGACGCGATGATCGTCGACGACGACGCCGACGTGAGCGCCGCCGCCGACGCCGCGGTGTGGGGGGCGATGAGCAACGCCGGGCAGACCTGCATCGGGATCGAGCGGGTCTACGCCACCAGCGCCGTCCACGACCGGTTCGTCGCCGAGGTCACCCGGCGGACGGCCACGCTGCGCCCCGGCTCGGACGACGGCGCCAGCTACGGCCCGATGACCATGGCGAGCCAGGCCGACGTCGTCCGCCGGCACCTGGACGACGCGGCGGCCGCCGGTGGGCGTGCGGTGACCGGGGGGACCGTGGACGGCGGGTTCATCGCCCCCACCGTGCTGCTCGACGTGCCGGAGAGCTCCGCCGCCGTCCGCGAGGAGACCTTCGGCCCCACCCTGACCATCACCGAGGTGCCCGACGCCGAGGAGGGCCTGCGGCGGGCCAACGACTCCACGATGGGGCTGGGCGGTTCGGTGTTCAGCGGGTCCGCGGACACGGCGATGGACCTGGCCCGCCGGATGCGAAGCGGGATGACGTCGATCAACTCGGTCCTCACCTTCGCCTCGGTGCCGGCGCTCCCCTTCGGCGGGGTCGGCGAGAGCGGCTTCGGCCGGATCCACGGCGAGGACGGGCTGCGCGAGTTCACCCGGGCCAAGGCGATCACCCGGCAACGGGTCGGGCTGCCGGTGGAACTGATGAGCTTCGGCCGTCCGGCCGGCGCGGCCGACGCGCTCGCCTGGGTGATGCGGCTGGTGCACGGGCGCCACCGCTGAGGAGGCCGGCTGTGGCGAGCAGGTCACAGCCGGACATGTCTGCGCCCGCACCGCGCTCGCGGTCCTCCGGTTCAGCGAACGCCGCACCGTCGGCCAGATGACCCCCTACGACTTCGTGGTGGCCGTCGCGGTCGGCGCCATCGTCGGGCGCACCGCCACCTCCGCCACGACGCCCTGGCTGACCGGCGCCGTCGCCCTGCTCGCCCTGGCGGTCGTCCACACGGCCGTCAGCCGGCTGCGCTTCCTCCCCGGGGTCCACCGCACGATCGACCCCCGGGTGCACGTGCTGATCCGGGACGGCGAGGTGGACCGGCACAAGCTCCGCCGCGCCGGCCTGCTCGACGTGGACCTGGCGGTGCTCGAGTCCAAGGGGGGCATCTCGGTGCTCACCTCCCCCGCCAAGCGGGCCGAGACCTCCACCGACCCGACCGGCCAGTGACGGAGCGGCGCACCCGGTGTGACCAGTCCCTCCTCCGGATGCGCCCGGTGACCGGCCACGTCTGGCAGAGTGAGGGGCACCGGCGCCGCCCCCCGCTCATCCGAGAGCAGGTGGACTCGACGTCGGCGCGAGGCTGCGCCACCGAGGCGCGCCGGCGACCCGACGTCCGCCCCGGATGACGTTCAGCGGCCCAGCGATGGTGCCCTGCGCCCGGTGGACGAACGGTGGCCACCGGACTGTTGAGGACTCACCGATGACCAACGCCTTCCCCCCTGCCCAGAACGACAGCGCTGACCGCCCGCGCCGTCGCGCCACCCGCCCGTCCGCCGCCCCCTCGGCCCCCGCCGGGCAGGCACCCGCCGGCCAGGCGCCCGCCAGCCATGGCCCCGCCGCACCGTCGGCCGAGGGCAGCTCCGAGGGCAATCGCCGCCGTCGCGGTGGCCGCGGTCGCGGCGCCGGCCCCCGCCCGGAGGGCCAGCCCGCCGACGCCCGCAGCTCGCAGGACCGGGAGCCCCGGGCAGCCGAGGCCGTGCCCGTCGCCCCGGTCGTGCCGGCCGGCGACGTCGCCACCGTGCTGCCCACCGACACCACCTTCGCCGAGCTCGGGGTGCCCGCACCGCTGGTCGAGGTGCTCACCGCCAGCGGCATCACCGCGCCGTTCCCGATCCAGGTCGCCACGCTGCCGGACACCCTGGCCGGCCGCGACGTGCTCGGCCGCGGGCGCACCGGCTCGGGCAAGACGCTGGCCTTCAGCATCCCGCTGGTCGCCCGGCTGGCCGGCTCCACCAGCAAGCGCCAGCCCAAGCGCCCGCGCTCGCTGATCCTGGTGCCGACCCGCGAGCTGGCCAACCAGGTCGCCGCCGTCGTCGACCCGCTGGCCCGCGCGCTGGGCATGAAGACCACCGTCGTCTTCGGTGGTGTCGGGCAGAACCCGCAGGTGCAGGCGCTCGCCGCCGGCGTCGACGTGCTGATCGCCTGCCCGGGGCGGCTGGAGGACCTGATCAACCAGCGCCACGCCGACCTCGGCGCGGTCGAGATCACCATCCTCGACGAGGCCGACCACATGGCCGACCTGGGCTTCCTGCCCGGCGTGAAGCGCCTGCTGGACCGCACCCCCAAGGTCGGTCAGCGGCTGCTCTTCTCCGCCACCCTGGACAACGGCGTCGACGTGCTGATCAAGCGCTACCTGTCCAGCCCCACCACGCACTCGGTCGACCCGGCCGTGGCGCCGGTCTCGACGATGACCCACCACGTGTTCCGGGTCGACGCCGCCGACAAGGGCCAGATCGTCCAGGAGCTCGCCTCCGGGCTGGGCCGGACGGTGATGTTCACCCGCACCAAGCACCAGGCCAAGAAGCTCGCCAAGCAGCTCACGGCCGCCGGCGTCCCCGCCGTGGACCTGCACGGCAACCTCAGCCAGAACGCCCGCGAGCGCAACCTCGAGGCCTTCAGCAACGGCGACACCCGGGTGCTCTGCGCGACCGACATCGCCGCCCGCGGCATCCACGTGGACGACGTCGCGATCGTCGTGCACGTCGACCCGCCGGCCGAGCACAAGGCCTACCTGCACCGCTCGGGCCGGACCGCCCGGGCCGGTGCCGGCGGCATCGTGGTCACCATCGCCACGCCCGACCAGGCCGGCGAGGTCCGCACCCTGGCCCGGCAGGCCGGGATCACCCCCGACGTGTCGGCGATCAAGCCCGGCGCCCGGGAGATCACCGCGCTGACCGGCCCGGCCGCGCCGTACGTCGAGCCGGCCCCGGTGGCGGCCCCGCAGCCGCAGGGCACCGGCGGGGGCGGCAACGGCGGTCGCCGTCGTCGCTCCGGTGGCGGTGCCGGTGGCAGTGCGGCCCCCGCGTCGTCCTCCGGCGGTGGCCGTGGCGGGCAGACCCGGTCGGCCGGCCCGGCGCGCACCCGCGCCGAGCTCGCCGCCCGGGCCGGTCAGGCCCCGAGCGGCGCCGGCCGCGGCCGCGGGCGCACCGGCCGCTGACCTCGAGCTGATCACCCCGGGCTGGGGGCGGCCTCAGCACTGCTGAGGCCGCCCC
>NZ_JAPVBK010000012.1:0-206 GCF_026967885.1 Modestobacter sp. VKM Ac-2983 | reverse complement strand
TTACAAGATGCTCGCGTCCACTGTGCAGTTCTCAAAGTACGGAAGATGACCCACCACCCGACACCGCCAGCCCCAGGCAACCCCAGGCGGTACGACATCCAGCAGGCCTCCAGAAGAAACAGACCCAAAAGCCCGCTCCCTCAGGACCCAACAGCGTGCCTACGACCAGACCACCCACACCCACCACGTTCCACACCCCCCGAAGG
>NZ_JAPVBK010000011.1:0-215 GCF_026967885.1 Modestobacter sp. VKM Ac-2983 | reverse complement strand
CCGGCCTCGCCGGCCCGCGCCGCCTCGATCGTGGCGTTCAGCGCCAGCAGGTTCGTCTGCTCCGCGATCGAGGTGATCACCTTGATCACGTTGCCGATCTCCCGCGAGGAGTCACCCAGCTTCATCACCGTGGCGTTGGTCGTCTCCGCCTCCGCCACCGCCTGCGCCGCCACCCGAGCCGCCTCGTTCGCGTTCTGGGAGATCTCCCGGATCGA
>NZ_JAPVBK010000010.1:0-2166 GCF_026967885.1 Modestobacter sp. VKM Ac-2983 | reverse complement strand
TGTCGACGACGGGTGAAAACTGACCCCCTGGCGACGGTTGAAAACGGACCCCCTCCTCGATCATGAGGAGTGATGACCGTGGAGGACTGGGCGGAGATCCGCAGGTTGCACAGGTCAGAGGGGATGCCGATCAAGGCGATCGTGCGCAAGCTGGGCGTCTCGCGGAATGCGGTCCGGCGGGCCCTGGCCGCTGAGGCGCCGCCGAAGTACGTCCGTCCGCCGCGGGGGTCGGCGGTGGATGCGGTCGAGCCGCAGATCAGGGCGTTGTTGGCGGAGTGGCCGACGATGCCGGCGACGGTGATCGCCGAGCGGGTCGGCTGGGACCGGTCGATCACTGTGCTCAAGGACCGGGTCCGGGTGCTGCGGCCGTTGTTCGTACCCCCGGATCCGGCGTCGCGCACGAGCTACGCACCTGGCGAGCTGGCGCAGTGCGATCTGTGGTTTCCGCCGGTCGACGTGCCACTGGGTGCCGGGCAGGTGGGTCGGCCGCCGGTGCTGGTGGTGGTGGCCGGCTACTCGCGGTGGATGAGCGCACTGCTGCTGCCTTCCCGGCAGGCCCCGGATCTGCTGGCCGGGCACTGGTCGCTGCTGGGCCGGCTGGGTGCGGTGCCGCGGGCGCTGGTCTGGGACAACGAGGCCGCGGTCGGGTCCTGGCGCGGTGGCCGCCCGAAGCTGACCCAAGACTTCGAGGGCTTCCGCGGCACGCTGGGTATCCGCGTCATCCAGTGCCGACCCCGGGATCCAGAGGCCAAGGGGCTGGTCGAGCGGGCCAACGGCTATCTGGAGACCAGCTTCCTGCCGGGCCGGACCTTCGCCGGCCCAGGTGACTTCAACGCCCAGCTCGAGGGTTGGCTGGAGCGTGCCAACATTCGTCAGCACCGGGCGCTGGGCTGCCGCCCGATCGACCGGCTGGAGGCTGACCGGGCGGCGATGCTGGCCTTGCCGCCGGTCGCCCCGCGGACCGGGTGGGCCACCGCGGTGCGGCTGCCGAGGGATCACTACGTGCGTCTGGACAGCAATGACTACTCCGTCCACCCGGGCGCGGTGGGCCGGCTGGTGGAGATCCGCGCCGACCTGGCGACGGTGACGGTGACCTGCGCCGGGCAGGTCGTGGCCCTCCACGCCCGGTGCTGGGCCCGCCATCAGAGCATCACCGACCCCGAGCACCTGGCCGCCGCGACGGCCCTGCGCGCCGCCCAGCAGCACCACCGGGCACCGGGCGGGGAGCAGGTGGAGCAGCGGTCGTTGGCTGACTACGACGCCGCGTTCGGCCTGACCGAGGAGCAGGTCGCCTGATGCCTTCCACGACCCAGACGACGGGTAAGGGCCCGGCCCGGGACCTGAGCTCAGAGGTCGCGTTCCTGACCCGCGCGTTGAAGGCACCCACCCTGCGCGATTGCGTGGACCGTCTCGCCGAGCGCGCCCGGGCGGAGAACTGGACCCACGAGGAGTTCCTGGTGGCCTGCCTGCAACGGGAAGTCGCCGCCCGGGACAGCCACGGCGGTGAAGGCCGGATCCGGGCCGCCCGGTTTCCCGGCCGCAAGAGCCTGGAGGACTTCGACTACGACCACGCCCGTGGACTCAAGCGCGAACTGATCGCCCACCTGGGCACCTTGGACTTCGTCACCGCCCGCGACAACGTGCTGCTGCTGGGCCCGCCCGGCACCGGCAAGACCCACCTGGCCACCGGGCTGGCGATCCGGGCCTGCCAGGCCGGTCACCGGATTCTGTTCGCCACCGCCGCGGAGTGGGTGACCCGGCTGGCCGACGCCCACGCCGCCGGCCGGCTACAAGACGAGCTCAAGCGGCTGGGCCGCTACCCGCTGCTGGTCATCGACGAAGTCGGCTACATCCCCTTCGAACCCGAAGCGGCCAACCTCTTCTTCCAGCTGGTCTCCAGCCGCTACGAACGGGCCTCCCTGATCGTGACCAGCAACAAGCCCTTCGGCCGCTGGGGCGAGGTCTTCGGCGACGAAGTCGTAGCTGCCGCCATGATCGACCGGCTCGTCCACCACGCCGAGGTCATCGCCCTCAAAGGCGACAGCTACCGACTCAAAGACCGCGACCTCGGCCGAACCACACCCACCAACACCGACGACTGACCACCGGAGGGGGTTCACTTTCACCCGACGCTGAGGGGTCCACTTTCAGCCGTCGTTGACACAG
>NZ_JAPVBK010000001.1:918419-1356800 GCF_026967885.1 Modestobacter sp. VKM Ac-2983 | reverse complement strand
CACCGACGACTGACCACCGGAGGGGGTTCACTTTCACCCGACGCTGAGGGGTCCACTTTCAGCCGTCGTTGACACAGGCGGCGTTGCGGGCGCCGGCGCTGCGCCTGGCCCCGCAGATCGAGGCCGCCTACGCGGCGATCGTGGCCAGCCACGTCCGGCTCATCGCCGGGCTGAACAGCGAGATCACCTCCCTGCAGGCGGTGGTGGCCGAGGGTTTTGGCCGACACCCGGACGCTGACATCGTGACCAGCCAACCCGGACTGGGACCGATCCTGGGCGCCCGGGTACTGGCTGAGTTCGGTGACGACCACGCCCGCTACGCCGACGCCAAGGCCCGCAAGAACTACGCCGGCACTTCACCGATCACCCGCGCCTCGGGCACCCGCCGACTCGTGCTGGCCCGCTACGCGCGCAACAAGCACCTGGCCGACGCCACCCACCAATGGGCCTTCTGCGCGCTCACCGCCTCACCCGGCGCCCGCGCCTACTACGACACCCTCCGCGCCCGCGGCACCGGACACCACGCCGCCCTCCGACAACTCGGCAACCGGCTCGTCGGCATCCTCCACGGCTGCCTCGAAACCCGAACCACCTACGACGAGAGCACCGCCTGGCCCGCCATCACCGCCGCCGCGGCTTGACCTCCCGAACCATGGGATGTCTGAGCGCACGCGAAGAACGGATCTGCGCCGCATCGTGCGTGAGCACCCCGAGGCCGCCGCGCACGTGCTGAGCAGCTGGCGTACGAGGTGTGCCGTCCGCAGCACCGGCTGGGTGCGCGACCCGACGCCCCCGGAGGACGAACCGGCGCCGCGACGGCTCGTCTCAGGCCCAGGGGTTGAGCGTCCGCCCCGTCGACCGCAGCGCGGGGTACGCGGCGCCGTCCCAAACCCGCTTGGCGTGCGGCGCAATCGCGTTGATCCCGATCAGGCCGCCCAGCACCACCGCCGAACCGATCAGCGACCCCAGGACGTCCTCCTCCTGCGAGTTCTGCTCGCAGCACGCGCAAGTCGGCGTTAGGTACGACAGATTGTCGAGCTCCTGCTGGGCGGTGCAGGTCGGGTCGGTGCAGGTCATGCGGGCACGGTAAGTGCGACGTCGGGTTGGGCCGGCGCGACGCGCGACCGCGTCGCCTCGGTCGTCACGGGCGGAACTCCGACCCCACAGGGACGCCCAGCTCGCGAGGTCTCGCACAGCAGCACGCGTAAGGCGGCGTGGTAGGCGGCGGCGCGCCAACGTAGTAGCGCCGCCGGACCGGTCGGCTGAACCGAGCGAACCCTGTAATGCGCGCGGCTACCAGTCCTCGGGTGGATTCGCGGGCGCAGTCGCGATCGCAGCCGCCGCTTCGGAGCTTCCGTTCGCGATGCCGGCGCACTCAGGCGTCAGGTCTCGTAACGACGGACGAGCTCGTCGATGCGCTCGTCGACGAGCGCACGCGCGTGCTGTTCCCCGCGCAGCAGCTTGAGGACATCGGCCCGATCGAGCAGGACGACGGCTCTGTCGCGGGCGTGCTCGCGAGCTTCCGTCCGAGCAGGCCCCGTGAACCCGCTCATCGATACGTAGATGCCCAACACGATGGCCGGGCGGTCACGGGTGAGCTTGCCGATTAGCTCGCTTACTGCCAGCCGGTCGACCGGTTCGGCGTACCAGCGGCACTCGACCAGTGCCCGAATGGGGCGGTGTACGAACAGGTCGACCTGTTCACCTTCGCGGTGCTTGCCCTTCTCGACCTCGAAGCCGTGCGCCGAAAGCAGCTCACGCATGAAAGGCTCCAGCTTGAGGCCCCGCGCGTTGGGGTTGTCCATCGCTTCGAGGGTCCCGAACTCGTTGGCAAGCTCCCGCAGACGCGCACGGTTCGTGCCGTACCCGCTGAACTCCGCGAATCCCTCAGCGAGGTGCCGATCCCGCTCGTGATGGTCGGCGAGCACCCATCCGCGCAGGCCGAACGCCTTGATGCGCTTGTGCGCCCACACGTTGATAGGAAGCGTTCCGCGGTCACTCATAGCCTGCTGCTCGACGTCTTCGGTCTCGAGCAGCTCCAGGTCGCCGCTCAGGCCGGCGACCGCGCGGACCTGATCCTCCAGGTTCGGCGCATGAAGGGTGTCCCAGTCCGCGAGGACTGGGTCCTCCCACATCTCAAGTACCTCCCCCTCATCGACCTCCGTCGGTGCGGCGAACACCCACGCCCGCAGCAGCGACGCGACCACGGTGATGCGCGTGGGCTGCATCAGGGGGAACGCGTCGGGGTGGTCGCGGAACTGGTCGCTGTAGAACATGCCGACCCGCTCCCGGTAGTCGCCGAGCACCAGGGGCCAGTACGCCCGCGAGTCCTCGACCCACGCGGCCGCCCACTCGCGACTCGCTACCCGCGACGTCCCCTCAGAGTCGAAACGCACACCCGCCACGACCGGAAGCGTGCCACGGTTTGCGGAACGTCCGCGCCTCGCCGCGGCCGTCGGCAATAGAAGCTCGAGTCCGTGAGACAGCGGGCTGTCCCATAGCGGGCCGCTGCAGGACACGGCTGGGCGCGCCGCGAGGGCGGCCTATGGGACAAGGGCACCGACTCCGGCTACACGGTCGCAGCCACAGCCCCAAGCCACTACGGCCGCTGCTAAGTGCTCCGACGGTCGGAGCGCTCCTGAATGCAACGGCACCTTGCCTCGAGTCGCCAATAGTGCAGCAGGGTCGGACACGATTCGAAGGCGTGTCGTCAGGAGTGCCAGCGCCACGCTCGGCCTGCCGCTGCAATAAGGTCGGTGGTCGCATGGTCGCCACGGCATGGGGCCATGCCCACCTCGGCCTTAATTAGTTCTCGGGACCCAGCCTGCAGAATGCATTCGATGGCTAGCATCCTTTCTGCAAGCCCGCGGTCAGGGAAAGATTCATTCATCGACCAGTGCTCAAGTAGCACGTCGGGCTCGCACCCAGGTCCGCTTAGGCGCGCTGCCCACCGTGCCGCATCGAAGCTCGGATCCCCGTGAAGGGCGGAAGGGTCGATGAGATACAGGCGCCGACCTTCCGTGACGAGGATGTTTTCGGTCGTCAGATCGCCGTGTAGCGGTCCCGCCTCGCCCGCCGCGTATGTATCCTCAGCCCGGCCTATCCATGCCGAGCTTAAGCCGTACCCGCAGCGCTGTAAGGCGCTCACAGCGGCGCAGAAGCGCGGGAGCATCGTGTCGAGCAACTGACGAAGCACCACTCGGGGTGCGAGCCTAACGTCGTGCATCCTCGGGCCGAACCGGGAGATCTCATCGGTCATCTCGAACCGGTCCTGCGGAAGTGACGGTCTCGGGGCTTGGCCGGATAGACGCTCAAGCGCGAGCCAGTCGCAGTTCGAAGTATCGCCGAAGCTTACTCGTGGTACAGGTACGCCTTGTTCCCTCCATAGAGTCAGGAGGGTTCCTTCCCCTGGATGCGGTCGGGCATAGACCTTGAGGACGATTTCCTCGGCTGAGGTCCCGTCGGCGAATTTGAAGTCGCCGGGAGCGAAGGCAAAGACGAACCGAGGCTTGTTGTCAAGCGCCAACGCCTCCCTGTACGCGCCCAACCCGAGCTGCCCACAGACCTCGAGCATCGCGTCTGCTGCTGAAAGGAGGCTAGCCCGACTGTTACCTGCCCCCTCCGCGGCAGCAAGTTGTCGGTGGACGTCGGCTTGAAGTCGGCTGAGCCCTAGCATCTGCGCCGCCCGGAATGTGACCGCAGGCGTCTGCGGTCACCGGTCGAACGCTGCGTCCCCGCTCCAAGCTGACTGCCAAGAGTCGCAGAGCGTGTCATCCTAGTGGCGCCCGCGAATCAATCAGTACCCCTGCCGATCCATCCTAGTCGGAGGTGAGTTCACTGGCTTTTAGTCGGACCCGCACCCTAATATCCGTTTCTGTCATCGTACTCCTCATTGGCATCGGCTTCCTCGCCCAAGCGTTGGAGGCGGATGAATGGCACTGGGACGACTGGGCAGCGATGGCCTCATCCGTGCTGTTGAGCGCCTTATTCTTCCTCTTGGCGCGCAGCATTGATCTCGATAGCGAACAGAGGGCTGCGGCCCAACAGAACGCCGTCCGTGAACTATCGCAGACCATAGCGAACGCACAGCTCATGTCGACCGTTGGCAGCCTGCAGAGAATCGGTTCACGGACGCTCGCTGGTGTGCAAGAACAGGCCCTGCGCATCTCCGCCGACTCGCTCGCCGCGCTCGAACACTTCAGCAATGCTAGCGAGGCAGGACTTCGGCGGCAGTTGATTATGGCGATCGAAACAGCGTACACCAATCTGGCATTCAGTGCCCTGAGTCGCGGCACTATGTTGCCTCGCTTCATGTGGACTCAGATAAGACAAGGCGCCGGCGAGGTGCGGAAGAGGCTTGAACAGATCGGGACTCACTACGCAGACCTCCTCAGTGAGGAGGACGAGCGATCACTTAATGAGCTCACAAGTCATATTGCTTGCGTCATGGAGACGGCCGACCGGCTCAGGCGAAGAGGGCTGTACGCCACCGCACCCGACGATAAGGCGTTGGCACCGGAGGTCACTATTGCTGAGCTGAGGTGCTTATACCGCCACGAGCTGGCCGTTTACCACGACTGGCGTGTCCTCTCTGGGGAGAATGTCAAATGCCGCGTCGAGCTTTGGCATGCAAGCGATATTGGGGACTGGCACACACCTTGGTACATCAAACCCTCAGATGGCGGGTGGGTTCCGACCAACTTCAATGGCGAGGACTTGAACGAGGAGGCAAAGTGGGACAAGATTGAACTTGAGCACCCGCTGCCTGTGCATCCGGAACCACTGAGCGTTCGTGAGGTGCCACCCGGAATGCGATCTCGCGGCATCTCCCGAATGGCCCGGCTGGTAGAAGAGCAAATGAACGGCATCATCTCTGTACTTGTGTACGAGTTGGCAGATGCCGACGAGAACGGCGCCTTGAAGCGGGAGGGGAGTCCGACCGGCGAAGGTGGAAGCGCTGCCGAAGAAGACGTGAGTAAACGGGCGGCACCGCGCATGATCTTAGATGGAAACCATCGCGCATTGGCAGCCTATCGACTTGCCGCAAGTCCTGCATCAGAGGACCGTTCCGACGGGCCATTCGTCATCACTTATGTGATCAAGGAGCAGAGGTCGATAACCACGGAAGGATCGACGGCTCGGTGGAAGGGCATGTGGCGAGGCTTCACCCCTGATATCGACAAGCTTCGAGTGAGAATCGAGAGCGTGAGGGAGCAACGCGCGACCTCGTGAATGTGATCTTCCTGCTGATCTTGTTCGTCACGGTTTTGATGTGTAGGACCGCAGGATCGGAGGCAACTGCACCAGTGCTGCAGCGGTGTCCCATATTGGGCCGCTCAGATACACCCCCGGACCGCTGCCCGATCGGCGTCAGCGGAGGGACGTTGGCCGTTGTGGCTTAGACATCGTCGATCGGGTCGCCTACCCGTCAAAGCAGGCGACCCGGTCACCGGCCAAGCACGCGCGCCGCCTCGGCGCTGACCACCTGGCGGCCGAAGTAGACGTCCAACGTCATCGAAGGGTTGGCGTGGCCCAACTGATCGGCCACCTGGCGCGGGGTGAATCCTGCTTCGTCCAGGCGGGTGGCCACGGTCTTGCGGAAGGTGTGCGAGGTGACCCAGGACCACGGGCCCTCGGCGCAGCGGACCGGGCGGCCGGCGGCCGTCCGGCTCGTCGCCGGCTGGAAGCCGGTTCCGCCACAGATCTCGCACTCGAAGGAGTCCAGCAGCTGGCGCAGGTCGCCGGAGACGCTGTTCGGGTCGCGTAGCGTCCCGGCGAACGGCGCGGAGAAGACCAGCTCGGTGTCCGGCCGGTGGGGTGACGCAAGCCGGCGGCGCACCATGTCCACCGCGAACTCGGGCACCGCGATGATCCGCCAGCCGGCGGCGGTCTTGGTGCGCGGCTGCACGACCATGCCCTGGTTGGGCACCCGCACCGCGGTGGCGTTGACCTCCCACGTGCCGGCGTCCAGGTCCAGCAGCGGCCGGCCGGCCGTCTCACCCGTGCGCAGCGCCACCGCCTCGCCGATGCGGGCGCCGGTGGCGAGCATCCAGTCGACGATGTCGGCCAGATCGAGCTCGGCGGCGCGCGGGCTGGCGTGGAACAGCTCGACCAGCCGGGCGGTCTGCCCAGCGGTCAGCGCCCGCGGTGCCTTCTTGGCGGTGGTGTCGATCCGAACGGTGGCGTCGCGCACCGGGTTGGCGGTGAGGGCGCCATCGTCGATGGCGAGGGAGAACATGCCGGACAGGCACGCCCGTGCAGTCTTGGCAGCACCGGGCCCACTGCGTTTGGCGATCGCGGTGAGCGCTCGGCCGACCCGGCCGGGGGTGACCTCCTGCAACGTCAGCTGGCCGAAGGCGGGCAGCACCGAGGTGCGGATCACCGAGCGGTAGGTGCGTTCTGTGCCAGTCGACCAGCCGTGGTCGGCGTCCAGCCACGCCTCCACCAATGCCGACACCCGGGAGCTGGCGGTGATGACTCCGACTCCCCCGGGTCCGCGGCGGGCGGCCAGCTCGGCCTTCAGCGCCCGCTCGGCTGCGGCGCGCGAAACGCCCGTCTTGGAGACCAGCCGGGTGCGGCCGTCGAAGTCCCGGAAGCGGGCGCGGGCCTGGACCTCACCGCTCTGCAGGAGCAGGTACCCGATCTTGCCGAACGTGCCCACCGGCAGCGGTGGTCGTCCCATGCGGCACCTGCCCTCATCGGTTTCCGATGAGTTGATGATGCCTGGCGGGAAGCTCCAAAGCTATAAGCCCTGGTCAGAGCTCCCCCGATAGGACTTGAACCTATAACCCTGCGATTAACAGTCGCATGCTCTGCCAATTGAGCTACGGGGGATCGGCGGGTGGTGCCCGCGCGCCCACAGAGATTACCCCACGCCTGACCCGGCGATGGGCCGGGGGTGGCATCCGGCGGGTCGCGTCTTCGGCCACCCACCTGGGTGAAGCCGCTCAAGGCAGGTGGAGCCGGTGCCGACGCTGTCTACATGCGGGAGCGGGGCGAGCGAGCGGCGGCGTACGTGAGCCGCCACATCGAGTGGCGCGCCGTCACGCTCCTCGCCATCTGCCTGACCGGCAGCATCCCGCTGTTCGTGGTGAGCGGCTTCCAACGCTCGGTCGGGGCGCACGCCGACGCCAAGCTGGCCGCACTCGGCGCCTCGATCTGGGGGTGCATGGCCGGCTACGTCGCCGTCCGCCGGCGGCTGGGGCCCCGGGACGGCGCCGTCATCATCGGTGCGGCCAGCACGATCATGATCGTCGAGGGTCTCTGCCAGCAGGAGATCACCATCCGCTGGCTGTGCGCTGCAGCGCTGGTCGTCGTGCCGGTGGCCGCCGCGATGCTGCTCCGGAGCCGGGCCGTGGCCGTCACCACCGTGGTGGCGCTGGCGGGTGTGGTCGCGATCAGCCTGACCCTGCCCACCCCGCCGCTGCTCCGGGCCTACTCCGCGCTGACGATGGCAGTCATGATGCTGGCGCCGATCACCGTGGTCACGCTGCTGGTCCGCCGCATGCAGGCCGCCCGCGACCTGGCCCGCACCCTGGCGGTCACCGACCCGCTGACCGGGCTGTCCAACCGCCGAGGCATCGACGCCCGGGCCGGGTCGATCGTGGCGGCCGCCGCTGCGGCGGGCGAGCAGGTGACCGTGATGGTGCTGGACCTCGACCACTTCAAGACGGTGAACGACACCCACGGGCACGCCGTCGGCGACCGGGTGCTGACCGAGGTCGCCGGCGCGATGACCCGGATCGCCCGCGCCGACGACCTGCTCGTGCGCCTCGGCGGGGAGGAGTTGGGCTGGGTCGCCCACTTCCCCGGACCGGAGCAGGTCACCGGGGCCGCCGAGCGACTGCACGCGGCCGTGCGGGACCGGTCGGACCCCGACCTGCCTCCGGTGACCGTCAGCATCGGGGTCGTGAGCGCAGACCCTGCGCCCGGTCAGGAACCCGTCGAGACGGTCCTCTCCCTGCTCAGTACCGCCGACCGCGCGCTGTACGAGGCCAAACGGGCCGGCCGCGACCGGATCGCCTACGCGCCGGGCCACCCGCGCGCGCTGAGCCCGACGTCCTGAGCTCGACGGGTCGGAACCGGGCAGTGCCGGTAGCGTGATCACTTCCGCCCAACCCAGGAGGTCCCCCGTGGCCAAGCTGTCCTTCATCGCCGGCTTCGGCGCCGGCTACGTCCTCGGCGCCAAGGCCGGTCGCGAGCGTTACGAGCAGATCCGCCGCCTCTACAACCACGCCAAGGACGACCCGCGCCTGCAGACCGCGGCCGGCATGGCCCAGGCCCGCGCCGACGCCGCCGTCGACTCCGTCAAGGCCCGGCTGGGCAACGAGACCGGCAGCAACTGACCCCGGGTCAGCGGCTGGGGTCCTCGGCGTCCACCGCTGCGGCCAGGCGGTCGCGGGCGACCTGACGCGCCACCGGGTCGTCCCGGTCGGCGTCGTCGTCGAACACGACGGTCCACTCCCGCGCCGCCTGCCCCGGCACCCGGCGGGCCACCAGTAGCACCCCGCCCCCGGTGGGCAGCGGGTGCCTCTTGCTGGTGACCACCGTCCGGTCGACCCGGGCGCGCAGCACGCCCGGCAGCCCCCCGGCCTCGCGCAGCACGTGCCGCTGGGGGGCTTCCCGCGCCTGGACCCCGGGCTCGACGTCCACCAGCGGCGTGATCACGAAGGTGCCGCCCTCACCGGCCGCGCCCCACCGTGCGGTCCCGATCTGGTGCCAGGCCAGCGGTGCGGTGGCCTCCCCCGACCCGGCCGGGACGACACGCAGACCGCGCGAGGTCGCCACGGTCCACCCGCCGTCGACCCGCTCCCCCCACGCCAGGACCTGCTCGTCGGCGTCGCCGGCGAGGGCTGCGCGCACCGGCTCCGGCGGGCGGGCGAACTTCGCGCGCATCCGCGCGAGCAGGCTCACGGGGTCAGCCCGCCGGCGGCGCGCTTGCGCAGCGAGATCGCCAACTGCTCGAGGTCCATCAGCTTCTTGAACGCCCGCATGTACTCGTCCTGAGCCTCGATCGGGTTGGTCCGTTGCAGTTTGCCCTTGAGCGCGGCGATCTCCCGGACGGTGGCCATCTCGTGCAGCCGGGCCATCAGCGCGTTCACGTAGGTCGGGTCGTTCTCCCCCACCGCGTGCAGCGGCTCGACGGCCAGCGCGGTCAGCATCGCCTTGGCGGTGTCCCGGTCGCAGTGCGCCGTCACCTCCTCCAGCCACGCCGCCCCGCTCGTCGTCGCCCCCGCCGCTCCCCCGGCCGCCGACACCGCGGCGGCGACCGCGGCGTAGTCCGGGTGCGTGTACGAGCTGGGGTCCACGGCGTCGAACTGCGGCCCGGCGATCTCCGGGCACTGCAGCGCCGCCTTCACCGCCTCCCGCTCCACCTCGACCGCCGCGTCGTCCGGCGTCCGCTGCGGCGTGCGCGGGCGCGACCTCGGGCGCTCGCCGCCGTTCTCCCCGGCCAGCTGACGCACCCGGGCGACGACCTCGGACTCGTCGGGCAGGCCGAGCAGGCCGGCCAGCCGCCGGGCGTACGCCGGTCGCAGGGCGTGGTCCTTGATCTGGGCGAGCAGCGGCGCCGTCTTGTCCAGCGCGGCGAGCCGGCCCTCGACGGTGTCCAGGTCGTAGTCGGCCAGGTGCGTCCGCAGCACGAACTCGATCAGCGGCGTGCGCCGGGCGATCAGGTCACGGACGGCGGCGTCCCCGTGGGCCTGGCGCAGCTCGCACGGGTCGCGGCCCTCCTGCTCGACCGCGACGAAGGTCTGGGCGACGAAGCGCTGGTCCTCCTTGAAGGACTTCATCGCCGCCGCCTGGCCGGCCGCGTCGCCGTCGAAGGTGTAGACGACCTCCCCGCGGAACTCGTCCTGGTCCATCAGCAGCCGGCGCAGCACGTTGATGTGCTCCGGCCCGAAGGCGGTGCCGCAGGAGGCCACGGCCGTGGTCACGCCGGCGACGTGGCAGGCCATCACGTCGGTGTACCCCTCGACGACGACGGCCTGGTGGTTCCGGGCGATGTCGCGCTTGGCCCGCTCCACCCCGTAGAGCACCGAGCTCTTCTTGTAGAGCGGGGTCTCCGGGGTGTTCAGGTACTTCGGGCCGGGGTCGTCGTCCATCAGCTTGCGGGCGCCGAACCCGATGACGTCGCCGGTCAGGTCGCGGATCGGCCACAGCAGCCGGCGGTGGAACCGGTCGATCAGCGTGCCGCGGGAGGACTCCTTGGCCAGGCCGCCGGTGACCAGCTCGTCCTGGGTGTACCCCAGGCCGCGCAGGTGCCGGGTGAGGGTGTCCCAGCCGCCGGGGGCATAGCCGCAGGCGAAGTCCAGGGCCACCTGCCGGTCGAAGCCGCGGTCGGCGAGGAAGGAGCGGGCCGGGGCGGCCTCCGGCGTCATCAGCTGGGCGGCGTAGAAGTCGGCGGCCGCGGTGTTGGCCGCCACCAGCCGGGCGCGCTGCCCGGCCTGCGCCCGGCTCGGTCCGGCGGTGGCCCGGCCGCCGTCGTCCTCGTACTGCAGCTGCACCCCGGCGCGGCCGGCGAGCAACTCGACGGACTCGGCGAAGGACAGGTGGTCGATCTCCTGGACGAACCGGATGACGTCGCCACCGACCCCACAACCAAAACAGTGGTACAGCCCTCGCGAGGGCGTCACCTGGAAGGACGGCGACTTCTCGTCGTGGAACGGGCAGAGCCCCTTGAGGCTCCCGCCGCCGGCGCGCTTGAGCTGCAGGTGCTCGCCGATGATCTCGTCGATCTTGGTCCGCTCGCGGACCGTCGCGATGTCCGCGGCGCGGATGCGCCCTCGCCCGGCCATCAGCCCGCCGCCGCGGCGATGCGCCGCCGGCCCAGCACGAACTCGAACCACAGCAGGAAGACGGCCGAGTCCAACGGCAGGCCGGGTTCGGTGGTCAGCGTGGGCCGCGGCTTCCAGCCGCCGGTGGTGCCGCTCTCGGCGAGCCGGCGGCCACCGCTGTCGTAGCGATGGGTGCCCTTCCGCACCGACGTCCTCGCCACGTCGACGGCCAGGCCGTCGAGCTCCATCGACCAGGTGCCCTTCCACGCCGAGACCTGGCGGGCGTGCAGCCGCACGCTCTCCGCCGGTTCCTGGGCCCATCGCCCGACCAGCTCACGGGTGCCCTGCCGCTGGAAGGCCCAGTGCCGGTTCCCCACCTCGGCCGTGGCCTTCTCCTTCCAGTTGGCGGCGCGCAACGTCGCCACCACGGCACCGTCGGAGAGCACCGGGACGGTGCCCCGCTCGGTGCCGTGCGATCCGCTCTTGCCCAGCTCCAGCACGGTTCTCCTCAGCCGATCCCGGGTGCTCCGGCGACGCTCTCGCCGGTCGCGCGGTAGAGCAGGTAGGCGGCGGTCTCCCGCATGATGTAGCGGAACTGGGTGGTGCGGGTCTGCACGGCCGGCCCCTGCCGGGTCGGTGAGCTCCATGCGTCCAGCCCGGCGTCCTCGGCCATCCGCTCGGCGCGCATCGCGTGCCACGGGTCGCTGACCAGGACGGCGCTGTCCCAGTTCCGGGCGTCGAACTCGGCGGCCACCGCACGCACGCTCTCCAGCGTGTCGACGCCCTCCGGCACGGCCAGCAGCGCATCCGTCGGCACGCCGGTCTGGGCCAGGTAGTCGCGGCCGGCTTCGGCCTCGGAGAACTCGTCGCCGGTCGCCTTGCCGCCCACCGTCACGATCACCGGGGCCACCCCCTCCTCGTAGAGCTCCCGGGCGTGCTCCAGCCGGGCCTCGAAGATGGACGACGGGACGCCGTTGTACTGCGCCGAGCCCAGCACCACGATCGCGTCGGAGGTCGGGCGGGCGTCCTGCCGGGCGATCCACCAGATGGCCGAGGCCGTGGACGCGGCCAGCAGCAGGGCCGCGGTCACCGCTGCCCCGAGCACCCGGACGACCAGTCGCCCCGCCACCGCTGCCACCCGTCATGGGTACCACGGCCGGCTGGCACCGGCGGAACCCCTGGGGACGGCGTGCCGCCTGCGTCTGGGCTCACCCAGCAGCGGTCGTGCCGCAGACCTTCGTGCCGCCCTCGGGCACCACCGTCAGCTGGCTGGTCGTCACCGCGCCGTCGTCGTCCCAGCGGACGTCGACCAGCTGCACCGGCTCCCCGTCGACCTCGCTGTCGGTCGCCCCGGTCACCGTCGGGGTGCCCGGCTGCAGGTACTGGTCGGCCAGGTCGGCGGGGGCCACCCGGGCGCGCACGTCGTCGCAGACGAGGCCGTAGGCGGTCTCCAGGTCACCCTGGCTCAGCGCGGCGGCGAACACCCCCGCCACCTCGCGCGCCTGGTCCTCACCGGACCCCTTGAAGAAGGGCATCAGCGCGACCATGACCACCGCCACCAGCACCGTCGCCCCGAAGATGCCGATCAGCAGCTTGTTGTGGTTCTGCGGGGTGCCGGTGTGCAGCGGCGCCGGGTCGTCGTCGTAGAGGAAGGGACCCTGGGTCACCGCTGGACTCCTGTCGTGGTGCTCATCCGCCGCTCACCAGCAGCTCGGCCCCGGCCGGCGGCCGGGGGTCGTCGCGGTCGGCCAGCCAGCCCTCGGGCAGCGCGACCGGCCGCGGCGGGGTGGTGCGCCCGCGGGGCGCCCCGAGCACGCCCTGGGGGTAGGGCTGGTCGGGGATCGAGTCGAGCAGGCCGGCGAGCTCGTCGAGGCCGGAGACCATGGCCAGTGCCCGACGGACGTCGGAGGCGACCGAGAAGCCCTTGAGGTACCAGGCCACGTGCTTGCGGAAGTCGCTGCAGCCGTGCACCTCGCCCTGGTCGGCCGCCAGCAGCGTCGCGTGCCGGTGCATGATCTCGGCGACCTGCCGGAAGGTGGGCATCGTGCGGTGCGGCGAGCCGGCGAAGGCGGCGGCCAGGTCGCCGAACAGCCACGGCCGGCCCAGGCAGCCCCGGCCCACGACGACGCCGGCGCAGCCGGTCTCGGCGACCATCCGCAGCGCGTCGTCGGCCTCCCACAGGTCGCCGTTGCCGAGCACCGGGATGGACACCTCCTCGACCAGCCGGGCGATGTGCGACCAGTCGGCGGTGCCGCTGTAGAGCTGGTCGGCGGTGCGCCCGTGCAGGGTGATCCCCGCGGCGCCCTCGTCCTGCGCGATCCGGCCGGCGTCGAGGTAGGTGACGTGCTCGGCGTCGATGCCGACCCGGGTCTTGACCGTCACCGGGACGTCGCCGGCGGCCTGCACCGCGGCGCGCACGATGTTGCCGAACAGGCGGCGACGCCAGGGCAGGGCCGAGCCGCCGCCCTTGCGGGTCACCTTGGGCACCGGGCAGCCGAAGTTGAGGTCGATGTGCGCGGGGCGGGTGCCGGCGACCTGCTCGTCCACGAGCATCTGCACCGCGCGCCCGACGGTGGCCGGGTCGACCCCGTACAGCTGCACGCTGAACGCGTCGGCCTCCCCAGGGGCGGCCTGCACCATCTTCAGCGTCTTGACGTTGCGCTCGACCAGCGCCCGGGTGGTGATCATCTCGCACACGTAGAGCCCGGCCCCGAACTCCCGGCACAGCGTCCGGAAGGCGGGGTTGGTGATCCCGGCCATCGGTGCGAGCACCACGGCGGGGTCGACCGTCAGCCCACCGAGCTGCAACGACGGCAGCGCCGTCGTGCGCGAGAGGGTGCTGGTCACGACCCCAGGGTAGGTGGGCCGGCGGTGTGCCCGGGCTCACGGCGCCGAGGTGGGTCAACCCGGCTGACCTGACGTTGAGCCGTGCCGTGACCCGGCTCAACGTCAGGTCACGTGGGTCAACCCGGTCGGCGCCTACCGGGTTCCCGGCTGGAGCGCCTGCCGATGTCCACCGGTGAGCGCCCCGTCCACCGGTGGGTCCGAGGGTGCGCTCTTGGTCCGGCGGGTGGTCAGGCTGCTCGGATGACCGTCCCGGTGCCCGTCCCGATGGCCGTCGACGAGCCCGGACGTCGTCGGTTGGGGGTCTTCACCACCGTTGAACTCGCCGCTACGGGGATCGGGGAGCGCGAGGTCCGGACGGCGGTACGGGCCGGAGCGTGGGTGCGGCTGCGCACCGGCGTCTTCATCACCGCGGCCGACCTCGCCGAGGTCGAGCGGACCGGACGACGCCCTGGGCTCGACGCGGTGGCCGTCACCGCCGGCCTGGCCCGGTCGTCCGCCGTCCTGAGTGGTGCGACGGCCGCGTGGGTCTGGGGGCTGCCCCGTCCGAGGTCCGCCCCGCCGACGGTCGAGCTGACCGATCCGCACCGGTGGCGCCGTGGGCGTGGGTGGCTGATGACCCGGGCCGCGCTGCCGGCCGACGAGGTCACCGTCCGTGGCGCCTACCGGGTCACGACCGCGGCGCGCACCGTCGTCGACCTGGCCCGGGACTGGCCTGAGGTGGATGCCGTGGCCGCCGTCGATGCCGCCCTGCTGCGCGGGCTGACCACGCGCGACGAGTTGGGCCGGGTGCTGGAGAGGCAGGCGTGCGTGCCCGGCGTCCCGCGGAGCGTGCGGGCGGTCGCACTCGCAGACGGCCGGGCCGAGTCGTGGCTGGAGACCCACGGCCGGATGACAGTTGCCGCGCTCGGCCTGCCGCCGTTCGTCCCGCAGGTGGAGCTCTGGATCGACGGGAGGCTGGTGAAGGTCGTCGACGGCTGGTACGCCGAGCACGCCGTGGCCCTCGAGTTCGACGGCCGGGTGAAGTACCGCCGTCCGGCGTTCGGCCGGACCCCCGAGGACGCGCTCTGGCAGGAGAAGCGGGCCGAGGACCAGCTCAGGGCCCGAGGTGTCCGGTTCGTCCGCGCCGCAGCGGTCGACCTGGGCGCCCGGCGGGCCGAGTTCGACCGCCTGGTCCGACGGATGCTGTCCACCCCCGGACCAGCGACCCGGGACTGGACCGAGGTCCCCCGAGCCACCGGCCGGCCCCGAGATCGATGCGATGGGGACGACGGGTGGCTGGCCCGGGCCGACGACCTGGTCGGCGCGGGTTGAGCCGGTGGACCTGACGTTGAGCCGCGCCGTGACACGGCTCAACGTCAGGTCAGCCGGGTTGACCCGCCCGGCAGCACCCCGGGTCAGCAGCCGGGGAGGCGGGCTCCGAGGTAGCTGACGACCTGGGACAGGGCGACCCGCTCCTGGGTCATCGAGTCGCGCTCCCGGATGGTCACCGCGTCGTCCTCGAGGGTGTCGAAGTCGACCGTCAGGCAGAACGGGGTGCCGATCTCGTCCTGCCGGCGGTAGCGGCGGCCGATGGCGCCGGCGTCGTCGAAGTCGACGTTCCAGTTGCGGCGCAGCGTCGCCGCGAGGTCACGGGCCTTCGGCGAGAGGTCGGCGTTGCGCGACAGCGGGAGGACGGCGGCCTTCACCGGCGCCAGCCGCGGGTCGAGCTTGAGCACCGTGCGGGTGTCGACGCCGCCCTTGGCGTTGGGGGCCTCGTCCTCGGTGTAGGCCTCGACCAGGAAGGCCATCAGCGAACGGGTCAGCCCGGCCGCCGGCTCGATGACGTAAGGGGTCCAGCGCTCCCCGGAGGCCTGGTCGAAGTAGGACAGGTCGGTCCCGGAGTGCTCCGAGTGGGTCTTCAGGTCGAAGTCGGTGCGGTTGGCGATGCCCTCGAGCTCGCCCCACTCCGAGCCGGTGAAGCCGAACCGGTACTCGATGTCGACGGTGCGCGTCGAGTAGTGGCTCAGCTTCTCCTTCGGGTGCTCGAAGTGCCGCAGGTTGTCCGCCGCGATGCCCAGGTCGGTGTACCAGGCGGTGCGGGCGTCGATCCAGTACTGGTGCCACTCCTCGTCGGTGCCCGGCTCGACGAAGAACTCCATCTCCATCTGCTCGAACTCGCGGGTGCGGAAGATGAAGTTGCCCGGGGTGATCTCGTTGCGGAAGGACTTGCCGATCTGCCCGATGCCGAACGGCGGCTTCTTGCGCGCGGCGCCCATGACGTTGGCGAAGTTCACGAAGATGCCCTGGGCGGTCTCCGGGCGCAGGTAGTGCAGCCCCGACTCGTCCTCGACCGGGCCGAGGTGCGTCTTCAGCATCATGTTGAAGTCGCGCGGCTCGGTCCAGGATCCCGTCACGCCGCAGTTCGGGCAGGAGATGTCGGCCAGCCCGTTCTCCGGCAGCCGGCCCTTCTTCTCCTCGAACGCCTCCTCGAGGTGGTCGGCGCGGAACCGCTTGTGGCAGTTCTGGCACTCCGTCAGCGGGTCGGTGAAGACGCCGACGTGACCGGAGGCGACCCAGGTCTGGCGGGGCAGGATCACCGAGGAGTCCAGGCCGACGACGTCGTCCCGGCTCTGCACGACGGTGCGCCACCACTGCTTCTTGATGTTCTCCTTCAGCTCCACGCCCAGGGGGCCGTAGTCCCAGGCCGAGCGGGTGCCGCCGTAGATCTCACCGGAGGGGAAGACGAACCCCCGGCGCTTGCAGAGGTTGACCACCTTGTCCAGGCGAGCGGGGTCGGCGGTACGGGCGGGGGCGGTGTCGCTGGGCACGGGGGCTCCATCCGGCTGGGGTGTCGGCGAGTGACCCCCAGACGTTAGCCGCCGGAGCGACGTCGCCCGGCCACGGGCATCAGCTCCCGGCGGCGGTCGGCACCCGCCGGTCCGCCCCCAGGGCGTGCATCACCAGCTTCCGGACGGCGATCACCAGGGCGACGCCGACCAGGCCGCGGAAGGTGAGCTCGCCGGCGAGCCGGATCAGGCCGGCTGCGATCAGGAAGTCGAGCAGGACGCCGAACGCCAGCAGGACGTCACGCAGCCGCACCAACGTGATCAGGCCGGAGGCCAGGCCCAGCACGGCCACCAGCAGTGCGGCGTCCTCCAGCAACGGGCTCATGCCGGCTCTCCACGGTTCACGTCCGGTCACCGCCGGCGCGCCCGCCCTCGCGTTCGCGGCGCCTCTCGTCGTTCTTCTCGACCTCTTCGCGTTCCTCGGCGATCTCCTTGCCCAGGAAGTAGTTCAGCGCGGTCCGGATGGCCGCGATCGCGGCGAGCTTGCCGATCTCCTCGAACGACGGCGCGATGGCGGTGCGCAGGACGTCGCTGGCCAGCTGGAACTCCAGGCCGAGCAGCAGGTAGCGGGCCAGCCCCAGCCGGACCCGGACGAACTCGTCGCGGTGCCGGCCGCGTACGGCAGCGCGGACGAACTGGACGGTGGCGATCACCGCGCCGATGAAGATCACGATCGCCCCGACGGCCTCGACCAACCTGATGAAGAGGTTCACGTAGTCCTCGAGCAGCTCCTCGGAGAGGAAGCTGTGGGGGAACCCGGTCGTCTCTTCTGCCGCCAGCACGTCCACGGGGCGGTCCCTGCCCCGGTGGCGGTCGGCCTACTCCCCGGCGGTGGTCACAAGAGGGTCGCGCGCTGCCGATCTCGGGGACGCACACACGCGCGCGGCACACGCGGGCAGGAGCGCACCTCCGAGAGGCCACCCCATGACCGGCACCCGCCTGGCCACCGCCCTGCGCCTGCGCTCCCTCCGCGCGCTGCTGGTCCTGGTCGTGCTCGCCTGCTCCACGATCCCGCTCGCCGGCCTGGGCGTCTTCGCCTGGCAGCGGAGCGAGGGCGACTGGGTCCGCAACTCCGGGGAGCTGCTGCAGAGCGAGGCCCGGTCGACGATCGACAAGATCGACCGGAACCTGTTCGAGCGGTACGGCGACGTGCAGGCCTTCGCCTTCAACCCCGACGCCTCCGCCGACCCGGCCACCGTCGGGCAGGCCGCGGACTTCTACAGCACCAACTACGTCATCTACGACCTGCTGCTGGTGGTCGACCTGACCGGTCGGGTGGTGGCCGGCAACAGCGTCACCGGGGACGGCGAGGCGGTCGACCCGGCCGCCTACGCCACCGCCGACCTGTCCGCCCGGCCGTGGTTCTCCCAGGCGCTGGCCCTGCCGGCCGGCCAGACGTACGTGCAGGACCCCGAGGTCGACCCGCTGGTCACCGCAGCCACCGGCCGGGACGACGCCACCCTGGTGTACGCCGCACCGGTCTACGGGCCCGACGGCAGCGTGCAGCGGCTGTGGGTCAACTGGGCCTCGGTGCCGCGGGTGATCGGGCAGATCATGGACGAGCAGGTCGCCGGGCTGGCGGCCCGCGGCCTGGACGTCACCGCCCAGCTGCTGCGCAGCGACGGCGCCGTCCTGGTCGGACCCGGCGCCGAGGACGGGCTGGACCTGGCCGCGGCCGGCTCCCCGGCCGCCACCGCGCTGGTCGCCGGGGGCTCGGGCCACGGCACGGACGGCCTCGCCGACGGCACCGGCCAGGACGTCGAGCAGGTGCGCGGCTGGTCGGCGTCGCAGGGTGCGCTCGGGTTCGCGGGCTACGGCTGGGGCGTGGTGCTCAGCGAGGACCTGGCGGACGCGGTCGCGCCGGCGTCCTCGCTGCTGCGTGCCGTGCTGCTGGTCGCCCTGCTCGTCGCCGCCGTCGTCGCCGTCCTCGCCCTGCTCGTGGCCCGTGCCCTCACCCGGCCGCTGGACCGCGCAGTGGGCGCGCTCGAGCTGGTCGCCGCCGGCGACCTGCGGCCTCGGCTGCCGGAGTCGGGCACCGACGAGGTGCGCACGCTGGCCGTCGCGCTCAACCGGTCGCTGGAGAACGTGGGCAGCGCCCTCAGCGACCTGCGGGACCGCACCAACGACCTGTCCGGGGCATCGGACCAGCTGCGCGGCCTGTCCGACGCCGTCGCCCGCGACGCCGCCCGCGGCACCGAGGTGGCCGGCACGGCCCGGGCCGCCACCGAGGCCGTCAGCGACAACGTGCGCACGGTGGCCGCCGGCGCCGAGCAGATGGGGGCCTCGATCCGGGAGATCGCGCACTCGACGTCGGAAGCCGCCCGGGTGGGCGCCTCGGCGATGGCGGCCGCCCGCGAGACGACGGCGATGGTGGCCCGGCTCGGGGAGTCGTCCCGGCAGATCGGCGACGTCGTCGGCACCATCACCTCGATCGCCGAGCAGACCAACCTGCTCGCGCTCAACGCCACCATCGAGGCGGCCCGGGCCGGCGAGGCCGGCAAGGGGTTCGCCGTGGTCGCCGGCGAGGTCAAGGACCTCGCCGCGGAGACCCAGCGGGCGACCGAGGACATCGTCCGGCGGGTGGAGGCGATCCAGACCGACACCGCCGGCGCCGCGGCGTCGATCGCCGGGATCGCCGCGGTGGTCGAGCAGGTCAACGACTTCCAGCAGACCATCGCCTCGGCGGTGGAGGAGCAGAGCGCGACGACCGCGGAGATGAGCCGCAACGTCGCCGAGGCGGCCAGCGGCACCGACGGCGTCCGGGCGAACGTCCGCTCGGTGACCGAGGCGGCCCGGTCCACCGCCGGCTCCACCGAGTCGACCCGGGAGACGGCGGCGGCGCTGGCCACGGTCACCGAGGAGCTGCGCGAGCTGGTCGCCCGCTTCCAGCTGCCCTGAGCGTCAGTCGGTGAGGTAGACGCCGGGCTCGTCCAGGGCGTGCACCCACACCGGCGCACCGGCGATCTTGACCTCGGCCGCGGACAGGCCCCGGCGGTAGGAGCCGACGCCGTCCCAGCTGGTGCAGAGCGCGAACAGCTCCGGGTCGTCGGCGGACCGGCCGAGCTCGCCGCGGACGAACCCGAGGCGCTCGCGCAGCGCGGCCAGCAGCTCGTCCGCGGCGGTCAGGAACGCCGGGACGGTGGCTTCGGGGACCCGCAGACGGGTGACGGCGAACACCGGGGCCAGCTTCCTCCTCCGCCCGGAGGTTGACAACGGTTCTCAGCGACTCGGACCATGACGCCATGACCGCGTCCGCGACCCCGTCCACCCGGCCGGCGGCGCGGACCGTGCCCGCCGACGTCCAGGCTGCCAGTGAGCTGCTGGCCGCCCTCGCCTCCCCGTTGCGGATGTCGATCGTGACCCTGCTCGACGAGCACGGCTCCCGCTGCGTGCACCAGTTGGTCGAGGCGCTGGGGGTGCCGCAGCCGCTGGTCTCCCAGCACCTGCGGGTGCTGCGCGGCGCCGGGTTGGTGACCGGTGTCCGCCGGCACCGCGAGGTCGACTACCGCCTGGTCGACGGGCACGTGGCACACATCGTCCGGGACGCCCTGGCCCACGCCAGTCACGCCACCGAGCCCACCGACACCGAGTCCACCGCCTGATGGCCCCCTCGCAGGGACCCGCTGCGAGCCTGCGAGCAGTGGGGGGCGAGGGGGTCCTTGTTCAGGCACTGCCGAAACGACGCTGCCGGCTGGCGTACTCCTCGACCGCCTGCCACAGGTGCCGGCGGTCGAAGTCCGGCCAGAGCGTGTCCAGGAAGACCAGCTCGGCGTAGGCCGACTGCCACAGCAGGAAGTTGCTGGTGCGGTTCTCCCCGGAGCTGCGCACGAACAGGTCGACGTCGGGCATGTCCGGCTCGTCCAGGAACCGGGCGACCGTCTCCTCGGTGACCTTGTCCGGCTTGATCCGGCCGGCGGCCACCTCGCGGGCGATCGCGGCCGCGGCGTCGGCGATCTCGGCCCGGCCGCCGTAGTTGACGCACATGGTGAGGGTCAGGACGTCGTTGTCCTGGGTGAGCTCCTCGGCGACCTCCAGCTCCTTGATGACGCTGCGCCACAGCCTGGGACGGCGCCCGGCCCAGCGCACCCGCACCCCGAGTTCGTGCATCTCGTCGCGGCGGCGGCGGATGACGTCGCGGTTGAAGCCCATCAGGAAGCGGACCTCCTCGGGGCTGCGCCGCCAGTTCTCGGTGGAGAACGCGTAGGCGCTGATCGCGCCGATGCCCAGCTCGATGGCGCCCTCGACGCAGTCGAAGAGCGAGGACTCCCCCGCCTCGTGCCCGGCGGTGCGCGGCAGCCCCCGCTGCTTCGCCCAGCGGCCGTTGCCGTCCATCACGATCGCCACGTGCTGCGGCACCTTGTCGGCCGGGATGTCCGGCGGGGTGGCGCCCGAGGGGTGCGGGTTCGGCGCCTTCACCTCGCGCCTCATGTGCGGTCCACGAGCGGCAGCGAGCGCAGGCCGCGCTCCAGGTGCCACTGCAGCAGGGCCGCGACCAGGCCGCTGCCCTCCCGCCGGTTGGTGCCGAGGCTGGCCTCGGCGTGCGCCCAGTCGCCGGACAACAGCGCCTCCATGAGCTCGATGGTGACCGGGCTGGGCATCGCCGAGCCGGTGGGCCGGCAGGACGGGCAGACGGTGCCCCCGGCCGGGACGGAGAAGTGCCGGTGCGGGCCGGCCTCGCCGCACCGGGCGCAGTCGCCCAGCGCCGGCTCCCAGCCGGCGACGGACATCGCCCGGAGCAGGAACGCGTCCAGCACGAGCGAGGCGGGCTTGACCCCCTCGGCGAGCGTGCGCAGCGCCCCGATGACGAGCAGGAACATCCGCAGCGACGGCTCCTTCTCCTCCACCGTCAGCCGGTCGGCGGTCTCCAGCACGGCCGTGCCGGCGGTGTAGGCGCGGTAGTCACCGACGATCTCGGTGCCGTAGGGGCGGATCGACTCCGCCTGGCTGACGATGTCGAGGTTGCGGCCGGTGTAGAGCTGCAGGTCGACGTGGCTGAACGGCTCCAGCCGGGCACCGAACTTGCTCTTGGTGCGCCGCACGCCCTTGGCGACCGCACGTACCTTGCCGGTGCGGCGGGTCAGCACGGTGACGATCCGGTCGGCCTCACCCAGCTTCTGGGTGCGCAGCACGACGCCCTCGTCCCGGTACAGGGACTGCGGTGTGGTGCTCACGGCCTAGTAGCCCTGTTCCCCGGCAGCAGATCGCTCCGCTCCTCGGTCGCTGGCGCTCCCTGCGATGCTCACTCGCCTGCTGCCTCAGTAGCCAAGCCGGTGCAGCTTCTTCGGGTCGTCCTGCCACTCCCCCAGCACGGTGACGTGCAGGGCCAGGTGCACCCGGCCGCCGAGCAGCATCTCCAGCCCGACCCGGGCCTCGCTGCCGATCGCCTTGATCGTGGCGCCGCCCTTGCCCAGCAGCATCGGCTTCTGGCTGGCCCGCTCGACGTGCAGCAGGGCGTGCACCTCGGTGAAGACGGCGTCGGGGTCGCGCGGGTCGGGCTTGCGGTTGATCTCCTCGACGGTGACGGCGAGGGAGTGCGGCACCTCCTGGCGGACCTTCTCCAGCGCCGCCTCGCGCACCAGCTCGGCGATCTGCCGCTCGACGTCCTCGTCGGTGGTCTGCTCGTCGGGGTACATCGGCGGCCCCTCGGGCAGCATCCCGATCAGCAGGTCCTCCAGCAGGCCGACCTGGTCACCGGCGACGGCGCTGACCGGCACGATCTCGCGGGCCTCGACCAGCTGGCTGGCGGCGATCAGCTGCTCGGTGATCGCCTTCTTGCTGGCCGCGTCGGTCTTGGTGACGACCACGACGATCGGGGTGGTCACCGCCTTGAGCTGCCGGGCGATGAACGCGTCACCTGCGCCCACCGGCTGGTCGGCGGGGATGCAGAAGACGATGACGTCGACCTCGGACAGCGTGTCCCGGACGACGTCGTTGAGCCGCTGGCCGAGCAGGCTCTTGGGCTTGTGCAGCCCGGGCGTGTCGACGAGCACCAGCTGGCCCGCCGGGCGGTGCACGACCCCGCGGATGGCGTGCCGGGTGGTCTGCGGCCGGTTGCTGACGATGCCGACCTTCTCGCCGACCAGGGCGTTCGTCAGCGTGGTCTTGCCCGCGTTGGGCCGGCCGACCAGGCAGGCGAAGCCGCTGCGGTACGGCGGCTGATCGGAGGAGGTCACGCCGTCCAGTCTCCCACTGTGCACCGACAGCACTGCCGCGGCCGGGGCGGGAGCTGCCCTGGGATCATGGCCGGCATGCCACCCCGGTCCCGACGCGACAACAGCGAGCCCCTGATCGTGCAGGCCGCCCGGGACCGCGAGCGGCACATCGACCAGGTCACCAGCTACGGCTACGTCGCCCGCCGCGGCCCGAAGCGGCACGTCACGGTGACCCCGCGGCCGCTGCGGTACTGGCAGTACGACCCGGCCTCGCCGCGGGTGACCGCGCTGACCGTGCTCGCCGTCGCGGCCTGGCTCGGGTTCCTGGGCTGGCGGGACGGGAGCGCCGCGGTCGCCGACGAGGCACCGGTCGCCCTCGGGCTCGGGCTGCTGGTGCTGGCCGTGTCCACCGGCCGGTTCACCGTCTCCGACTTCGCGGTCTCCACCGACATCGCCGGGCTGCGGCAGACGTCGTCCTTCGGCGTCGTCCCGCTGGTGCTGATCGGCGAGGTGGTGCCGGGAGCACCGCCGGCCGGCTGGCCGAAGGCGAAGGGACGCGGCGGCTGGTGGCCGGGCCGGCACCGGATCAGCGTCCGGCACCTGGACACCGACGGCGAGACCCCCAAGGCGTTCACCGCCTGGGTGCGCGACCCCGCTGCGGTCGCCGACGCCCTGGGCCGCCCGTTCCGCGACTGATCAGTCGTCGCCGAGGCCGGGGGCGAGCAGCCGTGCCCGGGTCGCGCGCCGCACGGCGTCCAGCCGGGACGTCGACCCCAACTTGGCGTTGATGTTGCTCAGGTGCCGTTTCACGGTGCCCTCGCTGATCCGCAGCTCGGCCGCGATCGCGGCGTTGGAGCGGGCCTTGCCGACGAGGGCGAGCACCTCCACCTCGCGCTCGGACAGCATGGGCCCACCCCCCGAGGTGAGGCCGGCCAGTCCGCCCCGGGACACCGAGAGGGTGATCAGGTCCTGCTCACGGTCGGTCGCGGCCCGGATCGCCGCGACCAGTTCGTGGTGCCCGATCGTCTTGATCAGGTAGGCGGACGCACCGCGCAGCAGCAGCTGGCGGGCCAGCGGGGTGTTCTCGTGCATGGTCAGGACGACGATGCGGGTGGACGGCGAGGCACTGCGGATCTCGACCAGCGAGGTCAGCACCGACTGACCCGGCATCTCCACGTCCAGCAGCACCACGTCGGGCTGGTGGAGGCGGGCCAGCCGGACCGCCTCCTCCCCGTTCGCGCCCTCCGCGACCACCTCGATCCCCTCGTGGACGGCGAGCAGCGCGCCCAGGCTCTCGCGGAACAGGCGGTGGTCGTCGACCAGGACCACCTGGAGACCGCGCTCGACGCCGGTCACGTCGACGCCCCGGGCAACGGCACGGTGAGCACCAGCCGGACGCCGCCCGGCCCGGTGTCGAGGGCCACGCTGCCGCCGAGGCCCTGGGCACGCTCGCGCACCGAGGAGAGCCCCACGCTCCGGGTGGCGTCGACGGCCGCGGGGTCGAAGCCGGAGCCGTCGTCGGCCACGGTGGCCGTCAGCTGACCGTCGGCGACCCGGACGGCGACGTCGAGCCGGGTCGCCCGTCGGCCGTGCAGGAACGAGTTGCGGATCGCCTCGCGCACGATGAGGTAGCTCTCCTCCTTGACGTGGCCGGGCAGCGGCGCCACGTCCTCGCCGTCCTCGGCGAGCGTGACCTCCAGCCCGACCGGGGCGGTGAAGTCCAGGTACTCCTGCAGCGCCTGGCCGAGCGTGCGGTCCCCGACCACGTCGCGCAGCCGGGTGGCCATGCCACGCACGTCGTTGAGCGTGTCCAGCAGCAGCTGCCGGGTGGTGCGCAGCCGTGCCACGTCCAGCGGCTGGCCGGTGGCGTGCAGGTGCAGGGCCAGGTCGATCCCCTGCATGGCCGCACCGATCCCGTGGCTGGTGTGGTCGTGCAGGTCACGGGCGACGCGGCGGCGTTCGTCCCGGTTGGCGTCGCTGATCCGGGCGAGCAGCACGTCGACGTAGGAGATCGACGCAGGGATCACGAGCTCGTCGATCACCTGGTGCAGCACCAGCGCGACCTGCTCGGTGGCGGACCCGGCGCCGGGCACCGCGTCGTCCCGGTGGTGCCCGACGAGCGCGGGCAGCGCGCGCTGGAACAGCAGGCTGGCCACCCGCAGCGACTCGGCCGGGTGCAGGCCGGTGCGGGCCCGGTCGGCGCCCACGTCGGCCTGGGCGGCCGGGGCCGCAGCCGGCGGCAGCCCGCGGACCCGGGCGTGGGTCACCCGCAGCACGGCGAGGAGGCGACCGTGCAGCTGAGCGGCCCGGACGGGGTCCGCCGACAGTCGGGGTGCGACCACGGCGGCGTCGGTCAGGACCGTGTCGGCGATCGCGGCGTCGAGCTGGGCGTCGGCACCGGTCAGCCGGCCGACGTCCTCCGGTGCCGTCACAGCAGCACGCTGACGACGACGAGCGGGTTCGCCAGGTACTGGGTGACCATGAAGGCACGGTAGGGCCGACGCCGGTGCTGCCGTGGGCCGCCCTCCGGCGTCAGCAGCGCGAGCACGGCGACGACCTCGCCTCCCAGGCACAGCGCGGCGGCGGGCGCGAGGAGCTGCGGCCAGACGCCGGCGAGCGCGAGGGCGGTGAGCCCGAGCAGCAGCGAGCCGCCGGCGATCACCCGGACGGCGGTGCGGTGTCCGGCCACGACCGGCAAGGTACGTCGTCCGGCCAGCCGGTCCCCTTCCCGGTCACCGAGGTCCTTGGACGTGCCGGCGACGGCCATCCAGGCGGACAGGAGGAGGAACACCGCTGCGTACGGGGCCGTCAGGCCGCCACCGGCGGCCGCCACCCCGGCGCCGTAGCTGAGCAGCCCGCCCCCGATCGCGGCGACCGTGGTGCCGGCCACGGTGTGCTTCAGCGGCCTCGGTCCGACGCTGTAGGCCCAGCCCAGCAGGGTCGTCATCAGCGCGCAGGACAGCAGGGTGGGCACCCCGGAACAGGCCGCCAGCAGCAGGCCGGCTCCGGCGAGCGCCCCCGCCGTCCGCACCGCGACCCGCACCGCGAGTCGACCGGAGGCCAGCGGGCGGGTGCTGCCGTTGGCCCGGTCGCCGAGCAGGTCGGAGACCCCGTTGACCAGGTAGATGCTCGTCATCAGCAGCACCCAGGCGAGCGCACCGACCGCGACCGCCGGCCGCAGCACTCCTGCGCCGGCCACCCCGACGACGGCCCCGACCGTGTACCGCAGCGCGAAGACGACCTGCACCACCGGGCGGGCCTCCACCCAGAGCAGGGGGACGGCACAGAGCAGGGGCGAATGCCGTGTCACGGACACAGATCCACCCTGCTCCAGGGCGGACCGATCTCCGCGCCCCGAAAGGTGTAGGTCGACTACACCCTTCGACACATCGGCCAGTCGCCGACCGTGGTCAGGAGGTGGTCCGCAGCACCCCGTCGGGGCCGGCGAGCAGGACCGGCGCCGCGGCGGTCAGGTCGTGGACGGCGGCCAGCCCGGCCTCCTCGACGGCCTCTGCCGCGCTGACGACGGCGGCCGCCTCGAGCCCGTCGACCCCACTGGAGACGGCGGCGGCGACGGCGGCCTGCAGCGCGGACAGCTGCAGCGAGGGCAGGGCCACCGTGGCGGCGAGGTACGTGCGGCCGTCGGTGTCCCTGACCGCGGCGCCTTCCGCGGCACCGGTCCGACTCCGGGCGGAGCGGGCCAGCGTGATCAGCTTGGCGTCCTCGGGGTCCAGCTCAGCGGAGGTCACGGCCGCTCAGCTTTCCACGGCCGCCGGTTCGGGCTCGCGGGCGGGCTCGTCGGCCTCCTCGTCGGAGCCCGGCTCGGTCACCCGGCAGACCAGGATCGTGTCGATCTGGTTGCGCCGCCCGCCGGTGCTCTCGGCGACCAGCCGCAATCCGCCGACCTCGGCCTCCGACCCCTCGATCGGCACCACGCCGATCTCCCGGGCCAGCAGACCACCGACGGTCTCCACCCCGTCGTCGTCGGGGAGCTCGACGCGGAACAGGTCGGCGAGGTCCTCGACCGGCAGCCGGGCGGTGATCCGCACCGAGCCGTCCTCCAGCTCCTCGATCGGCGGGCGCTGGACGGTGTCGTGCTCGTCGTCGATCTCGCCGACGATCTCCTCGAGGATGTCCTCGATGGTGACCAGGCCGGCGAAGCCGCCGTACTCGTCGACGACGACGGCCATGTGGGTGCGGGAGGCCTGCATCTCCCGGAGCAGCTCGTCCACCGGCTTGGACTCCGGCACGAAGCTGGCCGGGCGCAGCACGTCCTCGACCTTCGGCTCGCTGGCCCGGGGGTCCGTGGCCCCCTGCGTGCGCCGCACCAGGTCCTTGAGGAAGACGACGCCGATGATGTCGTCGACGTTCTCCCCGATGACCGGCAGCCGGCTGAAGCCGCTGCGCAGGCAGAGCGCCAGGGCCTGCCGCAGCGTCTTGCCGCGCTCGATCCAGACCACGTCGGGCCGGGGCACCATCACCTCGCGGGCGATGGTGTCGCCGAGCTCGAAGACGCCGTGGATCATGTTCCGCTCGCCGGCCTCGACGACGCCGCGCTCCTCGGCCATGTCGACCAGCTCGCGCAGCTCGACCTCGCTGCTGAACGGGCCGTCGCGGTAGCCCCGGCCGGGGGTGATCGCGTTGCCGATGAGGATCAGCAGCGTGGCGATCGGGCCGAGCAGCCGGCCCAGCAGCCGGATCAGCGAGGCCGCGCCCAGCGCGATCGGGTAGGCGTGCTGGCGGCCCAGCGTCCGCGGGCCGACGCCGATCAGCACGTAGCTGACCACCGTCATCACCGCGATGGCGACGAGGACACCCACGGCGATGCTGGCGAACAGCCCGTCGAGGATGACCGCGACGATGACGGTCGCCGCCGTCTCGCAGACGATCCGCAGCAGCAGCAGCAGCGCCACGTGCCGCGCCCGGTCCTCCATGACCTGCGTCAGCGGACCGGCCCGCTTGGCACCGTCCCGCCGCAGCTCCTCCACCGCGGCCTTGGACAGCCGCTGCAGGGCGGCGTCCAGTGCGGCGAAGACGCCCGCGACGAGGACCAGGACGACGGCGATCCCCAGCAGGACGATCGCGGTCGAGCTCATCGGGTCTCCGGCTCCACGGGCTCGCCGGTCACCGGCTCTCGTGGGGTGGCGCGCCAACCCTCGAGGAGCTTGGACTGCAGGCCGAACATCTCCTTCTCCTCGTCGGGCTCCATGTGGTCGTAGCCCAGCAGGTGGAGCACGCCGTGGGTGGCCAGCAGGAGCAGCTCGTCGGCCGTGGAGTGGCCGGCGGCGCGGGCCTGCCGGACGGCGACGGCCGGGCAGAGCACCACGTCACCGAGGAGCGCCGGACCGGGGTCCGGGTCGTCCGGACGGGCGGTGTCGAGCTCGTCCATCGGGAAGGCCAGCACGTCGGTCGGGCCCTTCTCGCCCATCCACCGCTCGTGCAGGCTGGCCATGTAGTCGACGTCGACGCAGAGCACCGACAGCTCGGCCAGCGGGCTGACCTCCATGGCGTCCAGCACGTACCGGCAGACGCCGGCGAGCGCGCCTTCGTCGACGGAGATCTCGGACTCGTTCGCGACCTCGACGGGCACGCTCAGCTCCCCTGCTGCCGGGGCTGGGCCCGGCCGGGCCGGGCCGGGCGTGTGCCGGTCGCCTGCGCCGGGGTCTGCCGGGTGGCGTCCCAGCGCTCGTAGGCGTCCACGATGTCGCCGACCAGCCGGTGCCGGACGACGTCGGAGCTGGTCAGCGTGGAGAAGTGGACGTCGTCGATGCCGTCGAGGATCTCGCGCACGATCCGCAGGCCGCTCTGCGCACCGCCGGGCAGGTCGACCTGGGTGACGTCGCCGGTGACGACCATCTTCGAGCCGAACCCGAGCCGGGTGAGGAACATCTTCATCTGCTCGGCGGTGGTGTTCTGCGCCTCGTCGAGGATGACGAACGCGTCGTTGAGCGTGCGGCCTCGCATGTAGGCCAGGGGGGCGACCTCAATGGTGCCGGCCTGCATCAGCCGCGGGATCGACTCCGGGTCGACCATGTCGTGCAGCGCGTCGTAGAGCGGCCGCAGGTAGGGGTCGATCTTCTCCGACAGCGAACCCGGCAGGTAGCCCAGCCGCTCACCGGCCTCGACCGCGGGGCGGGTCAGGATGATCCGGTTGACCTGCTTGGTGGTCAGCGCCTGCACGGCCTTGGCCATCGCCAGGTAGGTCTTGCCGGTGCCGGCCGGGCCGATGCCGAAGATGACGCTGTGGTGGTCGATGGCGTCGACGTACCGCTTCTGGTTCAGCGTCTTGGGCCGGATGGTGCGGCCCCGACGACTGATGATGTCCAGGCTCAGCACGTCCGCGGGGCGCTCGGAGCCGCCGGCGCGCAGCATGCCGACGACGCGGCGGACCGAGTCCGGACGCAGCGCCTGGCCGGTCGCCAGCAGGGCGATCAGCTCGTCGAAGACCCGGACGGCGAAGGCGTTGTCGGCCGGCTGTCCGGTGATCGCGATCTCGTTGCCGCGCACGTGCACGTCGGCGGCGAGCTCGGTCTCGACCAGGCGGAGGAGCTCGTCCCCGGACCCCAGGAGGGCCACCATGGAGACGCTGTCGGGGACGGTGATGGAGGTGCGGACCTCGGCCGGTACGGCCGATTCCGGGACGCCGGCTGCCGCGGCACGCGCGGAGAGCTCACGGGAGGACGCGATGGTCTCCGGTACGGCGTCTGGTGAGGTGTCGGGCAAGAACGCTCGACCCTGCCTTCCTGCGACGGGGGTTGTGACTCGATCCAGCGTACCCGCGCGGACCGCGTCGACACCCCGCTCGGGCCGCCGGGCTCAGCCGGGGGGCCAGCCCAGGCCGCGGCCGCCGAGCACGTGCAGGTGCACGTGGTGGACGCTCTGGCCGGCCTGCGGGCCGGTGTTGGCCACGACGCGGTAGCCGGGCTCGGGCACCTCCGCCGTCACCAGGCCCTCCTGGACCGCCACTGCGTGGGCGGCGGCGACCAGCTCGGCGGTGAGCCCGGGGTCGGCCTCGGCCAGCGCGCCCAGGGTCGCGTGGTGCTCCTTGGGGACCACCAGCACGTGGGTGGGCGCCTGCGGGTCGATGTCCCGGAAGGCCAGCGTGCGGTCGGTCTCCCGGACGACGTCCGGCCGGATGTCCCCGGTCACCATCCGGCAGAACAGGCAGTCGCTCGTCGGCTCGGTCACCGGCCCGACTGTAGGGGGTGCCCAGCTCGGCGGAACGAAGAAGTCCGGGTAGGTCGCACACAACCGGCCGGTTCGGCTACACCGACGCTCGGAGCTGCCGAGGACGTCAGCGGACGTCGAAACGACGGCGGCCCCGACCGTGGAGACAGCCATGCGCATCGTCGCGTCCCGCCGCAGCACCGTCGACCAGGGGGCCGAGCTCGTCGAGGCCCGTTCCGACGTGACCGCGGTGACGCGGGTGTTGACCGCCCTGGACCGGGCCACCACCTGCGAGGAGGTGGCCCGGGTCGCGCTCGACACCGTCCGGGACAGCTTCGGTTGGGCGTACGGCTCCTACTGGATGGTCGCGCCGGAGGACGGGCAGCTGCACTTCACCGTGGAGTCCGGTGACGCCGGACCCGAGTTCCGCGCGGTGACCCGGAGCGCCTCCTTCGCCGAGGGCGTCGGGCTCTCCGGACGGGCCTGGAAGGCCCGGGACCTGTTCTTCGTCGCCGACCTCGGCGAGATGACCGACTGCGTGCGGGCCCCCGTGGCCCAACGGGTCGGGGTGAAGAGCGGCGTCTGCTTCCCGATCATCCAGAAGGGCCGGGTCGTCGGGACGATGGACTTCTTCACCATGGAGACCCTGGCTCCGTCGGCCGAACGGCTCGACGCGCTGCGGGCGGTGGGGCTGCTGGTCTCCCAGGCCTTCGGCCGGGTGGCCGAGGCCGCTGACCAGAAGCGTGCCGCCGGCGACGTCGCAGCGATCAACAGCCTGCTCCGCGGGTTCGCCCAGGCGCGCACGCAGGAGGAGACGCTGTCCGTCGCGCTGGACACCATCCGGCGGGAGTTCGACTGGCACTACGGCTCCTACTGGGCGCTGGACGCCTCGACGAACGACCTGCGGTTCGCCCAGGAGTCCGGCGACCTGGGGCCGGAGTTCCGGCGGATCACGCTGGAGGCGGGCTTCGCCAAGGGCGTCGGCGTCGCCGGCCGCACCTGGGCCGCCGGCGAGCTGGTGTTCGTCGAGGACCTCGGCCAGGTGCACGACTGCGTGCGCGCCCCGGCCGCGCGCAACGCCGGCGTCCGCTCCGGGGTGTGCCTGCCGATCAGCGTCGGCGGCCGGATCGTCGGCACGATGGACTTCTTCGCCAAGCGGACGCTGATCCTCGCCGACAGCCGGCGGGACGCCCTGCGCAACACCGCCTTCCTGATCTCCCAGACGCTGGAGCGACTGGCCGCCACCCAGCGCATCGCCGACGCCGGCCGGGAGATGGTCGCCTCGATCGACGAGGTGGAGCGCAACGTCGCCGAGGCCACCAAGGTCGCCGGTGACGGTCAGCGCGTCGCAGGCGAGGCCACCGAGTTCGTGGCCGGGCTGGGACGTTCCAGCGCGGAGATCGACAAGGTGGTGAAGGTGATCACCGGGATCGCCGAGCAGACGAACCTGCTGGCGCTGAACGCCACGATCGAGGCCGCCCGGGCCGGGGAGGCCGGCAAGGGGTTCGCCGTGGTCGCCGGTGAGGTGAAGGAGCTGGCCCGGGAGACCGCCCAGGCGACCGAGGACGTCAGCAGCCGGGTCGCGGCGATCCAGGGCGACGTGCAGAACGTGGTCGGCGCACTCGCCTCGATCCGGGACATCGTGGAGCGGATCAACGAGACCCAGCACCTGATCGGCGGCGTGCTCACCGAGCAGGCGGCGGTCACCCGCAGCATCGTCGACCTGGCCTGACCGTCCCGCCGACCACCGAAATGGCCATTTCGGTGGTCGGCGCGGCCCGGGAGGACGGCGTGGGCGACGATGGGCCGGTCCCCGTCGCCCCTCTCCCTTGGAGGTCCCCCGTGTCCGCACCGCAGCCCCATCCGAGGACGTAGTGAGCAGCCGTCGCGCCGTCCGGTCGGGTGGCTTCGGAGAACACGCACTGAACAGGCGCGGCTTCCTCGCCGGGAGCGCCGCCGTCCTCGCCGCCGGGCTCGCCGCCTGCAGCCGGGACTCCCCCGTGTCGTCGTCCGGGGGCTCGACCGGCAGCCGCGGCTCGCTGACCATCGGCGCGATCCCCGACCAGGACCCCGAGGTCCTGCAACGGCTGTACGGCACGCTCGCCGACTCGATGTCGGAGGCGCTCGACCTCGACGTCCGCTACCAGCCGGTCACCGACTACGGCGCCGCCGTCTCCCTCTTCCGCACCGGCGACCTCGACCTGGTCTGGTTCGGCGGGCTCACCGGCGTCCAGGCCCGGTTGCAGACCCCCGGCGCCGAGCCGATCGCCCAGCGCGACATCGACGAGTCGTTCCACTCCGTCTTCATCGTCAACCCCGCCACCGGGCTCGCCCCGGCCGACGACCTCACCCCGCTGGCCGACCTGCGCTTCACCTACGGCAGCGAGACGTCGACGTCCGGCCGGCTGATGCCCGCGTACTTCCTCGCCGAGCAGGGCCTGGACCCGCAGGGCTTCCCCGGCGGGCCCGGGTTCTCCGGCTCCCACGACGCGACGATCTCGCTGGTCTCCTCCGGCAGCTACCAGGCCGGCGTGCTCAACGAGCAGGTGTGGCGGTCCCGCGTCGAGGACGGCACCGTCGACCCCGCGGCGGTGGTCCAGTACGCCCGCACGCCGGAGTACCACGACTACCACTGGCTGCTCGGTCCGCAGGCGGTCGAGCGGCTGGGTGCGGACCTGCCCGAACGGCTGCTCGAGTACTTCACCGGCCTGCCCGCCGGGGACGAGGTGCTGGAGCTGTTCGGCGCCGGGGCCTTCATCCCGACCGAGGCGGCGAACTACACCCAGATCGAGGCGATCGGCCGCGACCTGGGGCTGATCAGCTGAGCGCCGTCCTCCGGCTGGACGGCGCCGAGGTCCACTACGGCAGCACCCGTGCCCTGGCCGGCGTCGACCTCACCGTCGACGCCGGCCAGCGGGTGGCCCTCGTCGGCCCCTCGGGGGCCGGCAAGTCGACGCTGCTCGGACTGGTCAACGGCTCGGTGCCGCCCACCGCCGGCACCGTCGAGGTGCTCGGGGCCGACCCCACGGCGCTGCGGGGCCGGGCCCAGCGGGAGTTGCGCGCCCGGGTCGGCACCGTCCACCAGCACCTGGAGCTGGTCGGTCAGCTGCGCGTGGTGCACAACGTCAACGCGGGGCGGCTCTCCAGCTGGCCGGCCTGGCGGGCGGCCTGGTCGCTCCTCCGCCCGCAGGGGCTGCCCGAGGTGCTCGCCGCGCTGGAGCGGGTGGGGCTGGCCGACCGGGCGTTCGAGCGCACCGAGCGGCTCTCCGGCGGCCAGCGGCAACGGGTCGCACTCGCCCGGCTGCTGGTGCAGCAGCCGGAGCTGGTGCTCGCCGACGAACCGGCGTCGGCGCTGGACCCGGTGCTGGCCGAGCGTGCCCTCGCCCTCCTCGCCGGGCTGGCCGCCGACCGGGGCGGCGCGCTGGTCGCCTCGCTGCACGACCCGGCGCTGGCGCTGCGGCACTGCACCCGGGTGGTCGGCCTGGTCGAGGGCCGGGTGGTGCTCGACGCGCCCGCGGCCGTGCTCACGGTCGGGGACCTCGCCGACTTCTACGGCGCCCCGCGGTGACCGCCGTCCTGGACCGGCCGCAGGCACCGCCACGGCTGCACCGGGTGCGGAGCCGCTGGGCGTGGGGACTGGGGGCGCTCGCCGTCCTCGGCTGGTCGCTGGCCGGGGCCGGGGCGTTCGCCGGCGACGTCGTCAACCCGGCCGGCGCCGGGCAGTTCGGCCGGTTCGCCTCCGCTGCCCTCTCCCCCGCCCTGGACGGCGAGTTCCTGCGGGTGCTCGCCGACTCGGTGCTGGTCACCGTCGCCTACGCCGCCCTCGGGGCCGCGCTGGCAGTGCTGCTGGGCGCGGTCGGCGCGGTGGCGGTCGCCCGCACCTCCTGGGGACGACGCCGGCTGGGTTGGACGCTGTCCCGCGGGGCCCTCGCCGTCCCCCGAGGGCTGCACGAGGCGGTGTGGGGGCTGCTCCTGGTCAACCTGCTCGGGCTGGATCCCTGGGTCGGGGTGCTGGCGATCGGCGTCCCCTACGGCGCGGTGACCGCGAAGGTCTTCGCCGACCTGCTCGACGAGGTGCCGCGCGGCGGCTACGAGGCGCTGCTGGCCGGCGGGGTGGGGCGGGTGCCGGCCGCGCTGTACGGGCTGCTGCCCCCGGCGTCCGGCGGGCTGCTGTCGTACTCCTTCTACCGGCTGGAGTGCGCGGTGCGCTCGGCCGTGGTGCTCGGGCTGATCGGCGCCGGGGGGCTGGGCTACCAGCTGCTGCTGTCGTTCAGCTCGCTGCGCTGGGAGCAGGTGTGGTCCTGCGTGTACGCCCTGGCGCTGCTGTGCCTGCTCGCCGACGTCGGCGGCCGCGCGGTGCGGCGACGGGTGGCCGCACCGCGCTCCTCCGGGGACCGGCTGCGCCGGGACCCGGCGCTGACCACCGCGGTGCTGGGCACGCTGGCCGCGGTCGTCTGGTCGTGGTGGTACCTGGCGATCTCCCCGGCCACCCTGGTCGCCGACCGGACCGGCGAGCAGCTGCGGTACGTGCTGGCGGCCGCCTGGCCCCCGGACGTCGACGCGCCCCTGCTGTCCGCGGTCGCGGTCGCTGCGGTCGACACGGTCCAGATGTCGGTGATCGCGATCGCCGTCGCCACCGCCGGGGCGGTGCTGCTGGCCGGGGTGGCCGCCCGCCCGGCCCGGGCGTCCGCCGGACGTCGACTGGCCGGGAGCGTCGCCCGGCTCGCCTTGTTGCTGCTGCGGGCCGTGCCGCCGCCGGTGTGGGCGCTGGTGCTGCTGTTCGTGCTGCTGCCCGGGATCCTGCCCGGCGCGCTGGCACTGGGTGTCTACACCCTCGGCGTGCTGGGGCGGCTGGCTGCGGAGGCGACCGAGGAGCTGGACCCGCGGCCCCGGGCGGCGCTGACCGCGCTGGGCGCCGGGCCGGTGGGCGGCTGGCTGTACGGGGTGGTCCCGGCGGCGATCGGGCCGGTGCTGGCGTTCGCGCTGTACCGGTGGGAGGTGGCCATCCGGGACACCGTGCTGGTCGGGCTGCTGGGCGCCGGCGGGCTGGGTGCGCTGCTCGCCTCCCGGGTGGCCGCCTTCGACTGGGGGGCGGTGACCACGGTGCTGGTGGCGCTGGTGCTGCTGACCGCCGCCGTCGACCTGGTCAGCGCCCGCGCCCGGGCCGCCCTGCGGTAGCCCTGGCAGTTGATCATCGGCGTTCGGCTGCCCGCACCGGCGTGTCCAGCAGCCACGTGCCGATGATCAACGAGGGCTAGGCCCAGCGGGTGCGGACGCTGAGCGCGGCGAGGGCGGCGGCGCCGGCGGTCGACGTCCGGAGCACCTCCGCACCCAGGCGGACCGAATGGGCGCCGGCCGCACGAAAGGCGACCACCTCGCCGTCGGTCAGCCCGCCCTCGGGGCCGACGATGACGGCGACCGTCCCGGTCGCCGGCACCTCGACCTGCGCGAACGACTGGCGGGCCTGCTCGTGCAGCACCAGCGCCAGGTCGACCTCGGCGAGCATCCCGCAGACCTGCCGGGTGCTCATCGGCTCGGTCACCTCGGGCACCCGCGGACGGCGGGCCTGCTTGGTCGCGGCCCGGGCGGCCGAGCGCCACTTGGCCAGGCCCTTGTCCACCCGGTCCTCCCGCCACCGCGTGACGCAGCGGGCCGCCGTCCACGGCACGATCCGGTCGACGCCCAGCTCGGTGGCCAGGTCGACGGCGAGCGGGCCCCGGTCGCCCTTGGGGAGCGCCTGCACGAGCACGAACTCCGGCTGCGGCGCGGGGACGTCGTGCCGGGCGAGCACCTGGACGCGGAGCGCCGACCCCACGGCCGCGAGCACGGAGCCCTCGACCAGCAGCCCCTGCCCGTCGCTCACCCGGACCCGCTCACCGGCCCCGAGCCGCAGCACGTCGACGGCGTGCCGGCCCTCGGCGCCGTCCACGGTCAGGACGTCGCCGTCCGGCACCGCGTCGATCAGGAAGAGCGGGGCACCGTCGGCGGAGAGCGCGTCCGGGGCCTGGCTCATCGGCCGTTGAACGCGTCGCGCACCCGGGTGAAGAGACCGCCGTGGTTCGCGCTGTTGCCGTCGGTGAGGTCCTCACCGCGCAGCCCGGCCAGCTCGCGCAGCAGCTCGGACTGGCGGCCGTCGAGCCGGGTGGGCGTCTGCACGTCCAGGTGCACGAGCAGGTTGCCCCGGCCGGTGCCGCGCAACCGCGGGGCGCCGTGGGCCCGCAGGGTGAGCACGCTGCCGGACTGGGTGCCGGCCTTGATCGTGAGGTCCTCGATGCCGTCGAGGGTCTCCAGCTTCAGCGTGGTGCCCAGCGCCGCCGCGGTCATCGGCAGCGTGACCCGGCAGTGCAGGTCCTCGCCGTCGCGGGTGAAGACGTCGTGCGGGCGCTCGCGGACCTCGACGTAGAGGTCGCCGGCCGGGCCGCCCCCGGGGCCGACCTCGCCGTAGCCGGCCAGCCGGATCCGCATGCCGTCCTCGACGCCGGCCGGGACCTTCACCGGGATGGTGCGGCGGGAGCGCACCCGGCCGTCACCGGCGCACTTCGGGCACGGGTTGGGGATGACCTGGCCGGTGGCCTGGCAGGTGGGGCACGGGCGGCTGGCGATGACCTGACCGAGGAAGGAGCGCTGCACGCTCTGCACCTCGCCGCGGCCGTTGCAGGTGGAGCAGGTCTCCGGGTGGGTGCCGGGCGCGGTGCCGGCACCGGTGCAGACGTCGCAGAGCACGGCGGTGTCGACGGTGACCTCCGTCGTCGTGCCGAACACCGTCTCGTCCAGGTCCAGGTCGACCCGGATCAGCGCGTCCTCGCCCTCCCGGGTGCGGCCGCGCGGCCCGCGTCCGCCGGCCCCGCCGAAGAAGGCGTCCATGATGTCGCCGAGGCCACCGAAGCCGGCGGCGTTGCCGAACGGGCTGCCGCCGCGGCCACCCCCGGTCTCGTAGGGGTCACCGCCGAGGTCGATGATCCGACGCTTCTCCGGGTCGGTCAGCGCCTCGTAGGCCCGGCTGACCTCCCCGAACTTCTCCTTGGCACCCGGGTCGGGGTTGACGTCGGGGTGCAGGTCGCGCGCCATCTTCCGATAGGCGCGCTTGATCTCGGTGTCGCTGGCTCCCTGGGCAAGGCCCAGCACGCCGTAGTAGTCGGTTGCCATGAAGCGTTCTCAGTCCTCAGCTCTCGGCCAGCAGATGGCCGACGTAGCGGGCCACGGCTCGTACCGCGGCGATGTTCCCTGCGTAGTCCATCCGGGTGGGGCCGACGACACCCAGGCCACCGAGCGCCTGGTCGCCGGACCCGTAGCCCACGGAGACGAACGACGCGGCGGTCAGCGCCTCGTGCTCGTTCTCCTCACCGATGCTCACGGTCACCGTGCTGGGCCCCACCTCGGCCATCAACCGCAGGACGACCACTTGTTCTTCCAGCGCCTCCAGCAACGGCCGGAAGGTGCCGGGGAAGTCCAGTGCGCTGCCCTGCGCGAGGTTCGCCGTCCCGCCGATGACCAGCCGGTCCTCGGAGGGCTCGACCAGGGTCTCCAGCATGGTGGCGCTCACCGCGGCGACGAGCGGGCGGAGGTGCGGGGCGGAGTTGTCGACCAGGTCACCGACCTTGTCGCTGGCCTCCCCCAGCTTCGCGCCGGTGAAGGCGGTGTTGAGCAGCGTGCGCAGCTCGGCGACGGTCTCGGCCTCGGTGTCGACCGGCACCTCCACCACGCGCTGCTCGACCCGGCCGGTGTCGGTGATCAGCACCATCAGCAGCCGGGACGTCGACAGCGGCACCAGCTCCAGGTGCCGGACGGCGCTGCGCGACAGCGTCGGGTACTGGACGACGGCGACCTGACGGGTCAGCTGGGCCAGCAACCGGACGCTGCGGCCGAGCACGTCGTGCAGGTCGACGGCGCCGTCGAGGAACTTCTCGATCGCTTTGCGCTCGGCGGCCGACAGCGGCTTGATCGCACTCAGCCGGTCGACGAAGAAGCGGTAGCCCTTGTCGGTGGGCACCCGGCCGGCACTGGTGTGCGGCTGGGTGATGTAGCCCTCTTCCTCCAGCACCGCCATGTCGTTGCGGATGGTCGCTGGGCTCACCCCGAGGTCGTAGCGGGCGGCCAGGGCCTTGCTCCCCACCGGGTCGTTGGTGGAGACGTAGTCCTGGACGATCGCCCGCAGCACCCGCAGGCGCCGGTCGTCGTGCGCCACGGCTGACACCTCCCGTACCGGATCGACGTGGTCCGCGGTGGCTGCCCGGGCAGGTGCCTGGCACTCGCGTGGACCGAGTGCCAGCATACGACCGGCCACCGCGGCCGTCCTCCGGCTCGCGGGTGCCAACCGCTGGACGGTCGAGGTACTACCGAGTAATACTCGTCGTGTGAAGACGGCGATCTCCCTGCCCGACGACACCTTCGACCGAGCCTCGCAGCGGGCCGCTGAACTCGGCATGAGCCGCTCGGAGTTCTTCGCCACCGCAGCGCGCCGCTACCTCGACGAGCTCGACGCCGCATCACTGACCAGCCAGATCGACGCGGCGCTGGACACCGCAGCCGAACCCGACACCTCGAGCACCGACGCCGTCACCGCCGGACGGCGCCTGCTCAACACCGGAGACGACTGGTGATCGAACGCGGCGCCATCCACTGGGCGGACCTGGGCCCAGCGACCGGCAGCCGGCCGGCGAAGCGCCGTCCCGTGCTGGTCATCCAGTCCGATGCCTACAACGCCAGCCGGCTGCCCACGGTCCTGACCGCGATCATCACGTCGAACACCGCGCTTGCCGCGTTGCCCGGCAACGTGTTCCTCCCCGCTGCGGCCACCGGACTCCCCCGCGACTCCACCGTCAACGTGACCGCACTGGCGACCCTGGACCGCCACGACCTCGAGGAGCTGGCCGGCCAGGTGCCCGCAGCGCTCATGCAGGACGTCGACCGAGGACTCCGCCGCATCCTCGGGCTCTGACCGGACCCGAGGTCCACCGCGCCTCCAGGGGCTCCGGACTGCGCTCCCACCCAGCCCCGCGACCTCGACCCGAGCTCGGCCGCGGCGCGCACGTGGGATCGATACCGTCCGATCAGGCGTCGGCGACGGCCTCGGGACGCCACTAGTGTGGGCCGGGTCGACGGACCCCACCGGGGGGCCGGGGAGCGGGAGGCTCAGCCCTGATCTTCAAGGCGGTGCGTGATGGACGCCCCTACCCCGACCACGGCTTCTCCACCCGCGACTGGGCGATGATCCCGCCCCGGCAGATCCGGATGGACACCCTCGTCACCACCAAGCGCGAGCTCGCCCTGGACACCCTGCTCGCCGACGACTCGACCTTCTACGGCGACCTGTTCCCGCACGCGGTGCAGTGGCACGGCGAGACGTACCTGGAGGACGGCCTGCACCGCGCCCTGCGCGCGGCCCTGCAGCAGCGCAACGTCATCCACGTCCGGGTGCTCGACCTCGACTCGCTGATGCCGGCCCAGACCCCGGCCGGGAGCACCTCCGCAGACGCCAGCCCGGCCGACGCCGGCCGGGCGCGCTGACGGTTCAGAGCCAGCCCTTCTCCTCCGCGACCCGCGCCGCCTCCACCCGGGTGCGGGCCCCGGTCTTGCCGATCGCCGCGGACAGGTAGTTCCGCACGGTCCCCTCGGAAAGGAAGAGCCGCCCGGCGATGTCGGCGACCGTCGCCCCGTCGGCCGCCGCCCGCAGCACGTCGGCCTCGCGGCCGGACAGCGGCGTCGCGCCGATGGCCAGCGCCGCGGCGGCCAGGTCCCGGTCGATCACCCGCTCCCCCGCCATCACCGCCCGGATGCCCCGGGCGAGCTCGGCCACCGGCGAGTCCTTGACCAGGAAGCCGGCGGCGCCGACCTCCATCGCGCGGCGCAGGAATCCCGGCCGGCCGAAGGTGGTGAGGACGACGGCGCGCACCTCCGGCAGCGCGGAGGCCAGCTCCCGGGCCGCCTCGATCCCGTCCTGCCCCGGCATCTCGATGTCCAGCAGCGCGACGTCCGGGCGGCAGGCGCGGGCGGCCTCGAGCACCTCGTCACCGCGGCCGACCTCGGCCACCACCTCGATGTCCTCCTCGAGGTCCAGCAATGCCCGCAGCGCACCCCGCACCAGCGCCTGGTCCTCGGCCAGCAGCACCCGGATCGTCACGTGCTCACCGACACCGTGCTCGCCGACACCGGGAGCAGCGGCACCGTGGCCTGCAGTCGGTACCCACCGCCGTCCACCGGGCCGGCCGCCAGCTCACCGCCCAGCGCACCGACCCGCTCGCGCAGCCCGGCCAGGCCCGACCCCGGCGAGGTCCCCAACACGGTGACCGGGTCCTCCGCGCCCCGACCGTCGTCGGTCACCGTCAGCACCGCGTGCACCCCGTCCTCCGCCAGGCCGATCGTCACCGTGCCGGCCCGGCTGTGCCGCAGCACGTTGGTCGTCGCCTCGCGCACCACCCAGCCGAGCGCGGCGTCGACCGTGCCCGGCAACGCCGGCACCCGCGCGGGCAGCCGGACGTCGATCCCGGCCCCGGTCAGCGCGGAGCGCGCCTCGGCGAGCGCCTGGGCGCAGGTGACCTGCCGGTAGCCGCTGACGGCGTCCCGCACCTCGGCCAGCGCGCGGCGGGCCGCCGCCTCGACGTCGGCCATCTCCTGTCGGGCGCGGGCCGGGTCGGCCTCGGCCAGCCGGCGGGCGAGCTCGCTCTTGAGCGCGATCAGTGAGAGCGAGTGGCCGAGCAGGTCGTGCAGGTCGCGGGCGAAGCGCAGCCGCTCCTCGGTGACGGCGTTGCGGGCCAGCTCCTCGCGGGCCTCCTGCAGCTCCCGGTTCACGGTGATCAGGTAGCTGGTGCCCCGGATCCCGAAGGCGGTGAGCAGGCAGATGGGCGACAGGAACAGCAGGCCGGGATCGCCGGAGGCCAGGGGCACCGCCAGGCACACCACCGCCGCGCCGATCACGGCCGGCCACACCCAGCGGCCGGGCAGCGTGGCCGCGGCGGCCGCGGCCACGTAGATCATCAGCCCGGCCCAGCCCGGCCCGAACCCGACCGCCAGCGCGATGGCCAGCACCGCGGTCGCCGCGAACTCCGGCCGCAGCGCCCGCGGCCGGCCGAGCTGACCCATCACCCGCAGGTAGACCACGGTGAAGACGAGCAGCCCGATCGCGCCGACCCAGCGCGCCGCCGTCGGGCGGTCGGTGGTGACCAGGTCGGCGATCGGGAAGAACTGGAACAGCAGCCAGGGCACCGCCCAGATCGCCTGACCCCACCAGTTGGACCGGTCCACGAGACGGACGCTAGCGCTCAGCTGCCCGGTCACGAGTCAGCCCGCCACCGCGTGCAGCGGGCGCCGCCGGGCGACCACCAGCGCGGCGGCGGCGAACACGGCGCCGTAGCCGGCCAGCACGAGCACCGGCGCGCCGGTGAACGTGCCGGCCGCCACGTCCCGGCCCAGCTCGGCGAACCAGTACGACGGCAGGGCGTGGGCCAGCGGGACCATCCCGTCCGGGAACATCTCCACCGGGAACCACAGACCGCCCAGCGCGGCCAGCACCGTGCCGAGGATCCCGATCGCCGCGCCGGCGGCCTGGGCGTCCAGCGCCAGCCCCACCGCCACGCCCAGGGCGACGAAGACCATCGACCCCGCCCACAGCGACCCGACCAGCGCCACCCAGGTGCCCAGACCGAACTCGACGCCGTTGACGAACCGCCCGACCAGCGCGACGACGACCAGGCTGGGCAGCACCAGCAGCGCCCCGACCAGGACGTCGACGGCGAACACCGACCCGGCGGGCACCGGCGTCACGCGCAGCTGGCGCAGCCAGCCGGAGGAGCGGTCGAAGGCGATCCGGATCGTCGCGCCGAGCGCCGCCCCGATCGCCCCGTAGGCCATCATCGAGACGAGGACGGCGCCGGCGAGGTCCTGGAACTCGCCGGCCGGGGCCTGCCCGCCGATGACCTGGGTGAAGAAGATCGTGAACAGCGCCGGCAGCAGCACCGTGAAGAACAGGTACTGCTTGTTGCGCCCCACCCGGCGGAGCTGGAATCCGAACAGGTCGGTCATCGGAGGGCTCCGTCCGCGGTGCTCGTGAGGTGCAGGAAGGCCTGTTCGAGGCTGGCGCCGCGCACCTCGAGGTCGGGCAGTGCGGTCCGGCTGGCCAGCAGCGCGCGCAGGGTGGCCTCGGCGTCGGAGGTGGCCAGCTCGACCAGGTCGCCGTCCCCGCTCGCGCCGGTGACGCCGGGCAGCCCGGCGAGGTCGTCCCGCGGTCCGGGGCAGCGGAACCGGACGGTGCGCCCGCCGATGCGCGACTTGATCCCTGCCGCGGAACCGTCGGCGAGGACCCGCCCGCCGGCGACGACCACGACCCGGTCGGCGACCGCGTCGGCCTCGTCGAGGTGGTGGGTGGCGAAGACGACGGTGTGCCCGCGCCCGGCGAGGTCGCGCATCGTGGCCCAGAAGGCCTGCCGGCCCTCGACGTCCATGGCCGAGGTCGGCTCGTCCAGCAGGAGCAGCGGGGGTGCCCCGGCCAGGGCGAGGGCGAGCAGCACCCGCTGGCGTTGACCACCGGACAGCGCGTCGACCGAGCGGTCGAGCAGGCCGCCGATGCCGGCCGTGGCGGCCAGGTCCGCCAGCGGCCACGGGTCCTGGTAGCGACGGCGGACCAGCGCCAGCACCTCACCGACGCGGGCCTCGCTGGGCAGGCCGCCGTGCTGGAGCATCGCCCCGACGCCGCCGGCCTGCAGCGCCGCGGCCGGCTCGCGGCCGAGCAGCCGGACCGTGCCGGCGGCCGGGCGGAACAGGCCGAGCGCGGCGTTGACGACGGAGGACTTCCCGGCCCCGTTGGCGCCGAGCAGGGCGACGGTCTCCCCTCGGGGGACGGCCAGGGTCAGGTCGTGGACGGCGGTGGCGTCGCCGTACCGGACGGTCAGTCCGCGGACGTCGAGCGCGGGGGTCTCGGGCATGACCTGAGCCTGGTGGTCACCGGGGGTCCGGCGGCAGTGTGAGACGTCGTCCACACCTCATGACGGATGTCAGACCACCGGCCCCGACCCGCCTACCCTCGCCTCGTGGACGTGATCGAGGACCCCGCGCTCCAGGACCCGGCCCTCGAGGTGCTCGGCCGGGTGTTCGGCTACGACGCCTTCCGTGGACCGCAGCGCGAGGTCGTCGACCACGTCGTCGCCGGCGGCGACGCACTGGTGCTCATGCCCACCGGTGGCGGGAAGTCGCTGTGCTACCAGGTGCCGGCCCTGCTGCGGGACGGCGTCGGGGTCGTGGTCTCGCCGCTGATCGCGCTCATGCAGGACCAGGTCGACACGCTGCGGACCCTCGGGGTGCGCGCCGGGTTCCTCAACTCCAGCCAGGACCGCGCCGAGCGCCGGGCCGTCGAGGAGGCCTTCCTCGCCGAGGAGCTCGACCTGCTCTACGTGGCGCCGGAGTCCCTGGGCGGGGGCGCCTCCCCGACCGCCCGCCTGCTCGAACGCGGCCGGATCGCGCTGTTCGCCATCGACGAGGCGCACTGCGTCGCGCAGTGGGGGCACGACTTCCGGCCCGACTACCTCGCGCTGTCGATGCTGCACGAGCGCTGGCCCGACGTCCCCCGGATCGCCCTGACAGCGACGGCCACCCGGGCCACGCACACCGAGATCAGCACCCGGCTGCAGCTGGACGACGCGCTGCACGTGGTCGCCGGGTTCGACCGGCCGAACATCCAGTACCGGATCGCGCCGAAGAACGAGCCGCGCAAGCAGCTGCTGGACCTGCTGCGCACCGAACACCCCGGGGACGCCGGCATCGTCTACTGCCTGTCCCGGGCCTCGGTGGAGAAGACCGCCGAGTTCCTGGTGGGCCAGGGCATCGCGGCGCTGCCCTACCACGCGGGCCTGGAGCAGCGGACCCGCGCGCTGCACCAGTCCCGCTTCCTCCGCGAGGACGGCCTGGTGATGGTGGCGACCATCGCGTTCGGCATGGGCATCGACAAGCCCGACGTCCGTTTCGTCGCCCACCTCGACCTGCCCAAGTCGGTGGAGGGCTACTACCAGGAGACCGGCCGCGCCGGCCGCGACGGACTCCCCTCCACCGCATGGCTGGCCTACGGACTCGCCGACGTCGTGCAGCAGCGCAAGATGATCGACTCCTCCGAGGGCGACGCCGCGCACCGCCGGGTGCTCTCCGCCCAGCTGGACGCGATGCTGGCGCTCTGCGAGACCGTCGAGTGCCGGCGGGTGCGGCTGCTGGCCCACTTCGGCCAGGAGAGCTCACCCTGCGGGAACTGCGACACCTGCCTGAACCCGCCGGAGTCCTGGGACGCCACCGTCCCGGCGCAGATGCTGCTGTCCACGGTGCTGCGGCTGCAGCGCGAGCGCGGGCAGTCCTTCGGCGCGGGGCAGTCGATCGACATCCTGCTGGGCAGGCGCACCGACAAGGTCGCCCAGCACAGCCACGACGAGCTGACCGTCTTCGGCATCGGCACCGACCTGTCCGAGGGCCAGTGGCGCGGCGTCGTCCGCCAGCTGCTGGCGCAGGGGCTGCTCGCCGTGCAGGGCGAGTACGGGACGTTGGCGCTGAACGAGGCCAGCGGGCCGGTGCTGCGCCGGGAGCGCGAGGTGCTGATGCGCCGCGAGCCCGACCGCCCGGTGCGGGCCGTCCGGGCCCGTGGGGCCAAGGCCGCCGTCCCCGAGCTGCCCGCGTCGGCCACGGGTGCCTTCGAGCGGCTGCGGGCCTGGCGGGCCGCCACCGCCAAGGAGCAGGGGGTGCCCGCCTACGTCGTCTTCCACGATGCGACGCTGCGGCAGATCGCCACCGAGGAGCCGGCGACCCTGGCGGCCCTGGGCACGATCGGCGGCGTCGGCGCGACGAAGCTGGAGAAGTTCGGCGACCAGGTCCTGGCTGCCCTCCACGGCTGACGCCCGCTCTTCGGCCCCGCTGCAGGGGCCCGCCGCGAGCTTGCGAGCGGTGGGGGGCAGCGGGGCCCTTCCTCAATCGGTGAGGTCGCGGACGACGGCGTCGGCGAGCAGCCGGCCCCGGTCGGTGAGGACGGCGAGCCCGGCCTCATGCGGCCCGGCCGCCAGCAGCCCCCGTGCGACGGACTCCGCGGCCCGTGCCCGCCCGGCCGCCGACAGCGCGGCCAGCGGCAGCCCGTCGCGGAGCCGCAGCCCCAGCATCACCCGCTCCAGCGCCTGGTCCTCCGCCGTCAGCAGCTCGGTGTCGGCGGCCGGGTGCAGCCCGGCAGCGAGCCGGTCGGCGTAGGCGGCCGGGTGCTTGACGTTCCACCAGCGCAGCCCGCCGACGTGCGAGTGCGCGCCCGGCCCGATGCCCCACCAGTTCGCGTTCGCCCAGTAGAGCTCGTTGTGCCGGCAGCGCGCCGCCCGGTCACGGGCCCAGTTCGACACCTCGTACCAGCCCAGCCCGGCTCCGCCGAACGCCCGGTCGGCCTGCTCGTAGCGGTCGGCGAGCACGTCGTCGTCGGGCATCGGCAGCTCACCGCGGGCGACCCGCCGGGCCAGCCGGGTGCCCTGCTCGACGATCAGGGCGTAGGCGCTGACGTGGTCGACCGGAGCGGCGAGGACGGCGTCGAGCGAGGCCTGCCAGTCGGCGTCGGTCTCCCCCGGTGCGCCGTAGATCAGGTCGAGGTTGACGTGGTCGAAGCCGGCGGCGCGGGCCTCGTGCGCGGCCTGCACCGCCCGGCCGGGGGTGTGCCGGCGGTCCAGCACGGCGAGCACGTGCTCGGCGGCGGACTGCATGCCCAGGCTGATCCGGGTGAAGCCACCGGCCCGCAGGGTGGCCAGCGACTCCGGCGTCACCGACTCGGGGTTGGCCTCCGTGGTCACCTCGACGTCCGGGGCCACGGGGAAGAGCTCACGGACGGCGTCCATGACGGCCACCAGGTCCTGCGCCGGCAGCAGCGTGGGCGTGCCCCCACCGACGAAGACCGTCTGCACCGGCGGACGGTCGGGCCCCAGCACCTCGGCGGCCAGCCGCAGCTCGGCGATCGCGGTGCCGGCGTACTCGCTGCGGTTGGCGCCGGGGCCCAGCTCGTCGGAGGTGTAGGTGTTGAAGTCGCAGTAACCGCAGCGGGTCGCGCAGAACGGCACGTGCACGTACAGCCCGAACGGCGTCGTCGACAGCCCCTCGCGGGCGGACGCCGGGAGCATCGAGGGGTCCGCGGGCAGCGCCGGGGTCTGGCCGAGGAGAGGGAGAGTCGTGGTCATCGCTGCTCCCAGTGTGACCGCCCCCGGCAAGATGGCGGCGTGACCTCCGCGACCGATGACGACCGCGTGCTCTCCGTCGAGGTGTCCGCCGGCGTGGCCCGGCTGATCCTCGACTCCCCTGCCAACCGCAATGCCCTCTCCCGCGCGATGCGCGCCCAGCTCCGTGCCGCCCTCACCGAGGCCTTCGCCGACGACGCCGTGCGGGTGGTGGTGCTCGACCACACCGGCCGGGTGTTCTGCTCCGGCATGGACCTCACCGAGGCCACCGGAGGCGCCGCCGCCGACCAGGGGGTCAACGAGTTCCCCGAGCTGCTGCAGCTGATCTGGCACGCGCCCAAGCCGGTGCTCGCCGCCGTCCGCGGACCGGCTCGCGCCGGCGGGGTCGGGCTGGCCGCCGCCTGCGACGTGGTGGTGGCCGGGGCCGGCGCCACCTTCGCGTTCACCGAGGTGCGGATCGGCGTCGTCCCGGCGGTGATCTCCGCGGTGTGCCGGCCACGGATGCTGCCGAACGTCGTCCACCGGCTGATGCTCACCGGGGAGGTCTTCGACGCCGAGACCGCCGCCGCCGGCGGGCTGGTCGACCTGGCGGTGCCCGACGACGACGTCGACGCCACCGTCGCCGCCCAGGTCACCGCGCTGGCCGCCGGGGCACCGACCGCGCTGGCGGAGACGAAGCGGCTGCTGCGGTCGGGGACCGACCTGGCCGGGCAGTTCCCCGGGCTGCTGGAGCTGTCGGCGCGGTTCTTCGCGGGCGAGGAGGGCCAGGAGGGCATCGCCGCCTTCCGGGAGAAGCGCCCCGCCCGCTGGGTGCCGGCCGGCGAGTAGCCCCGCGGACGCTCGTGCTCTGGTGCACCAGTGCAGCCAGAGCACGAGCGTGCCCGACCCCTTGTCGTGCCCGTCCCCACGGCGGCACCCTGAGGCCATGACCGAGCAGGTGGACCCCCGGGCTCAGTTCCGCCGGCTCCCGGAGCCGGTGACTCCCGACCAGCTCGTCGAGGTCCGCGACGCCGACCCCCCGCTGCCGGTGGAGACGCCGGCGCACGTGGACCTGCGGCAGCTGGCCGCCGGTGGCGGCCCGGTCTGAGCGAGCGGGCCGTCCGGGCCGCGCTCGGCTCCCACGCCGGGTCCGGGCAGGCGACCGAGCCGTCCGGCTTGCGGGCGGTGCCGCTCCCGCCGGGCGTCGGCACCCAGGTGATCGGCGGACGCTTGTGCTCTGGTGCACCAGCACGGCCAGAGCACAAGCATCCGCCGACCACCTCTCACCCCCCGCCGTCGGGCCGCCGGAGCCCGCGGCGCCTCACGGGTACGGACCGCCGAGGCGACGGATCGAGGACGGGCCGGGTCAGCGCAGCCGGCGGGTGCTGTCCGGCTCGCGGACGGTGACCCCGCGGGCGTCGAGCCACTCGGCCAGCGGGACGGCGACCCGGCGGGTCGTCGCCCACGCCTTCCGCGCCTCGCTGAGCGTGAACGGCTGCGGCAGCGCCGCCAGCCGGGCGCGGGCCTGCTCGGCGACGCCGGGTGCCAGGTAGATGCCCTCGGCGATCCGCACCAGCTGCTCGTCCCGCACCGCCGCGGCGAGCTCCCGCGGACCCAGCCCTGCGGCCACCAGGTCACCGGCCTCGGGTGCGGCGAACGGCTCCTGCGCCAGCCGGGCGCGGATGCCGTCCACCGCCTGCTGCACCGCCGGTGGCAGTGCCGCAGCACCGGAGACGACCCGGCCGTCCCGCAGCGCCAGGGGCTCCCGGACGAGAGCGGGCACCAGCTCCACGTCGGGCAGCTCCAAGGCCGACCGCAGCACCGCGGTCGGCGGACCGGGCTCCAGTGGGCGCAGCTGCCGGTAACGGGCCACCACCTGTGGCACCCGGGCGGCCAGCTCGTCGGCCAGGCCCGGCGCGAGGAGCCAGGGGCCCACGACGGTGGCATCCGCGGGCACCGGCCAGCCCATCGCGATGAAGTCCGCCCGGCGCACGAACCGTCGCCGCACCAGGTCCGCCCGCGCCCCGGCCTCACCCGTCGGCTGCTCGGCCAGCTCGGCCGCGCGGCTGCGGGCGGCGCCGCGGCGGCGCAGCTCCGGCGGGTCCACGTCGCGCACGTCGGCGCCGTGCACCCGGCGGGCACCGGGGTCGCGCAGCAGCAGTCGGTCGCCGACCCGCAGCGGCAGCTCGGTGGCCAGCCGCAGCCGCAGCGCCGACCCGTCCAGCGGCCGCACCCGGGCCGCGACCGTCGCCGACCCGATGTGCACGACCAGCTCTGCGGGCAGCTTCTCCTCGACCGGCCGCACCAGGGTCACATCGAGGTCGGCGGTGCGCCGGAACGCATCAGGGGTGAGCAGGGCGTCACCGCGGGACAGCTCCTCGACCGCCACACCGCGCAGGTTGAGCGCCACCCGGGCGGTGGCCGAGGCCGAGTCCACCGGCGCGCCCAGGGACTGCAGCCCGCGCACGGTCACCGCACGCCCGCCCAGGTCCAGGCGGTCGCCGGTGGTCACGGTCCCAGCGGCCAGGGTGCCGGTCACGACGGTGCCGGCGCCCCGGATGGTGAAGGCCCGGTCGATCCACAGCCGCACCGGCGCGGTCGGCTCCGGGGCGGGCAGGCCGGCCAGCACCTGCTCCAGCGCGCCGGCCAGCTCCGACAGCCCGGTGCCGGCGCGGGCACTGACCGCCACGGCCGGGACCCGGCCCAGCGACGTCCCGGCCAGCCGCTCGGCGGCGTCGGCGAGCACCGGGGCGGGGTCGGCGAGGTCGGACTTGGTGACGGCGAGCAGCCCGTGCCGCACCCCGAGGGCATCGAGGACGGCGACGTGCTCCGCCGTCTGCGCGGACCACCCGTCGTCGGCGGCGACCACGACCAGGGCGGCGGGCACCGACCCGACCCCGGCGAGCATGTTGCCCACGAACCGCTCGTGCCCGGGGACGTCGACGATGGCGAGCCGGCGGCCGGAGGGCAGCGTCGTCCAGGCGAAGCCGAGGTCGATGGTGAGCCCGCGCCGGCGCTCCTCCTCCCAGCGGTCCGGCTCCATCCCGGTCAGGGCCGTCACCAGCGTCGACTTGCCGTGGTCGACGTGGCCGGCGGTCGCCAGGACGTCCATCCGGGCGGCAGGGGTCAGCTCCACCGGCGGGCCACCCCCGTCACGGCGGCGATCAGCCGCTCGTCGTCGGCGGGGAGGAGGCTGCGCAGGTCGAGGAGGGTGCGGTCGCCGTCCAGGTGGCCGACCACCGGCGGTTCGCCGCGCCGCAGCGGCTCGGCGAACCGCGGGTCGAGCGCGACGGCGGCGCTGGGCAGCTCGAACTCCGGCGCTCCCCCACCGCCGACCCGCGCGGTCGACGGGACGGCAACGGCCTCGATCCCCCGAGCCTGCAACGCGGCGGCGACCGCGGCGGCGCGGGCCTGCAGACCATCCAGGTCGGCGTCGAGCATCTCCCGGACCGGTGGCACCGGGCCGCGCAGCGTCGCCTCGAGCGCCGCGAGGGTCGTCTTGTCCACCCGCAGCGCCCGGTAGAGGGGGTGCCGCCGCAGCCGCTGGACCAGCGCTGCGGAGCCGAGCACGATCCCGGCCTGCGGCCCGCCGAGCAGCTTGTCGCCGCTGCACAGCACCAGGTCCGCGCCGTCCGCCAGCGTCGTCTGCAGGTCCGGCTCGTCGGGCAGCAGCGGGTGCGGGCGGAGCAGTCCGCTGCCCACATCGGCGACCAGCGGCACCCCGGCGCCGGCCAGCGCCGGAGCCAGCTCGGCGACGTCGGCGGACCGGGTGAACCCGCGGACGACGAAGTTGGAGGGGTGCACCTTGAGCACCGCGCCGGTGTCCGGGCCGAGGGCGTCGGTGTAGTCGGCCAGCGAGACCCGGTTCGTCGTCCCGACCTCGCGCAGCCGGGCGCCGGTGCTGACCAGCAGGTCGGGGATGCGGAACCCGTCGCCGATCTCGACCAGCTCCCCGCGGGCGATGACCAGCTCCCCGCCGAGCGCGGTGGCCACCAGCGCCAGCGCGGCGGCGCAGTTGTTGACCACCAGCGCGGCCTCGGCGGCGGGCACGGCGGCCAGCAACGCCGAGAGCGCCCCCTCCCCCCGCGGGCCGCGGCGGCCGGTGCCGAGGTCGAGCTCGACGTCGGTGGTGCCGCTGGCCGCCACCACCGCAGCCACGGCCGCGCCGGACAACGGTGCCCGGCCCAGGTTGGTGTGCACGAGCACGCCGGTGGCGTTGAGCACCGGCGAGAGGCTGCTGGCGGTGCCGGGCAGCCCGGCCAGCACGGCGGCGACGACGTCGTCCGGTGGCAGGTCCCCCGCCCGGACGCGCTGCTGCGCGACCTGGACAGCGCGCTTCACCAGTTCCCGGCCCAGTCGCTGCACGGCAGCGGCCACGGCCGGGTCGGCGAGCACCGTGTCGGTCCGGGGCACGCGCCGGCGCGGGTCGGTGGTCGCGGCGGTGGTCGTGGCGTCCGTGGTCATCGCGGCCGAGCGTAGGTGGCCGTCGCGGAGCCGGCCCGAGGGCCGGCTCCGCGGAGCGGCTGGCGGAGACGGACGGGAATCGAACCCGCCTGACCGAGTTGCTCGGCCACGTCGGCTTTAGAGGCCGCGGGGGCCACCAGACACCCTGACGTCTCCGCCGCCGACCCTACGTCCCGGCGGCCGGACCGGCAGCTCCCACCCGCCCGGGGTCAGCCGGGGAGCCTGGCCCCGTCGCTGCCGAAGAGGTGGACGTGGCCGGCCCGGGGCACGACGTGGATCCGCTCCCCCCGGCGGGGTGGCTGCCGGCCGTCGACGCGGACCGTGACGAGGGGCTCGGTGGCCCCGTGGAGAAGTCGTCCGTAGAGGTAGGCGTCGGCGCCGAGCTCCTCCACCACGTCGACCTCGACCACCGCGCCGGAGTCGGCGACCTCGAAGTCCTCGGGACGGACGCCGAGGGTCATCGTGTCGCCCGGGCTGGCGGCGAGGGACTGCCGCGCCACCGGGTGGACGCGGTCCCCGAAGCGGACGCCCCCGTCGGTCACCGGCACCTCGAAGAGGTTCATCGCCGGGGAGCCGATGAACCCGGCCACGAAGGCGTTCGCCGGGCGGTCGTAGAGCTCACGGGGGGCGCCGACCTGCATGAGCAGGCCGTCCTTGAGCACCGCGACCCGGTCCCCCATGGTCATCGCCTCGACCTGGTCGTGGGTGACGTAGACGGTGGTGATGCCCAGCCGGCGCTGCAGCGAGGCGATCTGGGTGCGGGTCTGCACCCGCAGCTTCGCGTCCAGGTTGGACAGCGGCTCGTCCATCAGGAACACCTGCGGCTTGCGCACGATCGCCCGGCCCATCGCCACCCGCTGCCGCTGGCCACCGGAGAGCGCCTTCGGCTTGCGGTCCAGGTAGGGCTCCAGGTCCAGCAGCCGGGCCGCCTCCTCCACCCGGGTGCGCCGTTCCTCCTTGCCCATCCCGGCGATCTTCAGCGCGAAGCCCATGTTGTCCGCGACGCTCATGTGCGGGTAGAGCGCGTAGTTCTGGAACACCATCGCGATGTCCCGGTCCTTGGGGGCCACGTCGGTGACGTCGGTCTCCCCGATCCGGATCGCGCCGCCGTCCACCTCCTCCAGGCCGGCCAGCATCCGCAATGAGGTGGACTTGCCACACCCGGAGGGGCCGACGAGCACCAGGAACTCGCCGTCCTCGATCTGCAGCTCGAGCTGGTCGACCGCCGGCTTGTCGCTGCCGGGGTAGAGCCGGGTCGCTCGGTCATAGGTGACGGTCGCCATCGGGCGCACTCCTGGTGGTCGGGGATGCCGGGGATCCGGACAGGACGGACGGACGCGGGGTCATCGGCTGCGCGGCGGGCCGGGCCGCCGTGCAGGCGGGCTGGGGGTCAGCCAAGGGAGATCGCCGTCCAGGACACCGGGGGCAGCTCCACCGTCAGGACGCCGTCCTGCAGGTGGGCGCTCTTGTTGGCCCCCGGGGCCACCCGGGTCGGCTCGGCCAGGGTGTTGACCGCGTAGGGGTCGTCGTCGGCGAGGGTGTGCGTCTCCAGGACCCGCACGTCGCCCAGGCTGCGGGCGTCGACGGTCACCGTCGTCGGCCCCTCGATCGCCCGGTTGACCAGGAAGACCGCCGTGGCGCCGGTCTCCGGGTCGTGGGTGGCGACCGCGTCGACCAGCGGGACGTCGCCGTGCTCGGTCGTCCGGTAGGTCTCGCTCGACAGCTCGACCCGCAACGCGGTGCCCCGGGCCAGCCGGGACGTCAGCGCGAAGGGGAAGAACGTCGTCTGCCGCCAGGCCGGGCCGCCGGGCTCGGTCATGATCGGCGCGATGACGTTGACCAGCTGCGCCAGGCTCGCGGAGGTGACCCGGTCGGCGTGCTTGAGCAGCGAGATGAGCAGGCTGCCGACGACGACGGCGTCGGCGACGTGGTACGCGTCCTCGAGCAGGCGGGGCGCGTAGGGCCACTGCTCGATGTCGGTGATCTGGTCCTCGGCGTGGAAGCGCTCCTGGTACCAGACGTTCCACTCGTCGAAGGCGATGTTGATCGTCTTGGCGCTGCGCAGCTCGGCCTTGACGTGGTCCGCGGTGGCGACGACGGACTCGATGAAGTGGTCCATGTCGACGGCGGAGGCGAGGAAGCCGGCCAGGTCGCCGTTCCGCTCGGCGTAGTAGGCGTGGCAGGAGATGTAGTCGACGTCCTCGTAGGTGTGCTGCAGCACGGTGCGCTCCCACGCGCCGAACGTCGGCATGGCGGAGTTGGAGCTGCCGCACACCACGAGCTCGACCGACGGGTCCAGCTGGCGCATGGCCTTGGCGGCCTGGGCGGCGATCTTCCCGTAGTCCTCCGCGCTGCGGTGCCCCAGCTGCCACGGGCCGTCCATCTCGTTGCCCAGGCACCACATCGTGACGCCGAAGGGCTCCGTGGTGCCGTCGGCTATCCGCTGGTCCGACAGCGCCGAACCGGACCGGACGTTGCTGTACTCCAGGAGGTCGAGGGCCTCCAGGACGCCGCGGGTGCCGAGGTTGACGGCCAGCATGAGCTCGCTGCCTGCCTTGTCGTTCCAGCGGGCGAACTCGTGCAGGCCGACCTGGTTGGTCTCCAGCGAGTGCCAGGCCAGGTCCAGGCGCTTGGGCCGGGACTCCCGCGGCCCCACGCCGTCCTCCCACCGGTAGCCGGAGACGAAGTTGCCGCCGGGGTAGCGGATCGTGGAGACCCCGAGCTCGCGGACCAGCTCGAGCACGTCGGCGCGGAAGCCGTCCTCGTCGGCCGTCGGGTGACCGGGCTCGTAGAGGCCGTCGTAGACGCAGCGGCCCAGGTGCTCGACGAAGGAGCCGAAGACCCGCCGGTGGACGGCGCCGATGGTGAAGCGGGGGTCGAGCGTCAGGTGTGCAGTCGACATGAGGGTTCCTCGACGTGGGGGCGGCCGGGCCGCGCGATGGGGTGACGGGCCTGCAACAGGTCCGTCAGAGGGAGGTGGGCGGGCAGCACGAGGACGTGCGCCGCACCGGCCGGGGCCCGACGCCGGTGGCGGGCCGCCGGGGAGCTACTTGAGGCTGCCGATGGACAGGCCGCCCTGCCAGTACCGCTGGAGGCCGAGGAAGGCGGCGATCAGCGGGATGATCGACACCAGCGAGCCGACGACGATGAGCGTGTACAGGGAGACGCCGCCGCCGTTGTTGGCCCCGGCGAGCCCCTGCCAGAGGTTGATCCCCACGGTGATCGGGAAGAGCTCGGAGTCCGACAGGACGGCGAGGGGCAGGAAGTAGTTGTTCCAGGTGCCCACGACCGACAGCAGCAGGACCGTGACGATCGCCGGGCGCATCAGGGGCAGGGCGACCTGGAAGAACGTGCGGAACTCCCCCGCGCCGTCCATCCGGGCCGCGTCCAGCAGCTCGTCGGGCACGCCGTCGGCGGTGTAGACCCGCATCAGGTACACGCCGAACGGGCTGAGCATCGACGGCAGGATCACCGCCCACGCGGTGTTGGTGAGCTCGACCTCCGACAGCATCACGAAGGTGGGGATGACCAGGGCGGTCATCGGGACCATGACCGCGCCGAGCAGCAGCGCGAAGGAGATCCGGCGGCCCGGGAAGTCGAACTTGGCGAAGGCGTACCCGGCGAGCACGGCCAGGACGGTGGCCCCGATGCCGCCACCGAAGGCGTAGAGCAGCGAGTTGCCGAGCCACCTGAGGTAGATGCCGTCGTTGTAGGTGAACAGCGTCGAGAGGTTGTCGAAGAGGGCGAACTCCTCCCCGAACCACAGCGCACCGTTCGGCGAGTTGAACAGCCCGCCGGGGCTCTTGGTGCTGGCCACGATGAGGAACCACAGCGGCAGCACGAAGTAGAGGACGAGGAAGGCAAGGAACAGGTGCGAGCCGGTACGACGCCGTCGCGGGCGTCGGGCACGGCGGCCCTCCCGGAGGGCGTGGACCGCGTCGTCGGCGCGGACGGGGCTGGACAGGACGCTCACTTGAGGAACCCCCCACGCTTGCGGGTCAGGAAGAGGAAGAGGTAGACGCCGATGAACACCACGATGCCCAGGGCGAAGGAGATGGCCGAGGCGTAGTTGAACTGGGCGAACCGGAACGCCAGGTTGAAGGCGTAGACGTTCGGGGTGATGTCGGTGGTGATCGACCCGTTGGAGATCGGCAGCAGCACCTGCGGCTCGGTGAAGAACTGCAGGGTGCCGATGACGGCGAACACCAGGATGAGGACGAGCGCCGAGCTGATCATCGGGATCTTGATCCGGGTGGCGATCTGCCAGGCCTTCGCGCCGTCCATCCGGGCCGCCTCGTAGATGGCCGGGTCGATCCCCTGCAGCGCCGCGTAGATGATGATCATGTAGTAGCCGGCCCACTGCCAGGTCACCACGTTCGTCAGCCCGTAGAACAGGTTGTCCGGGCTGAGCAGGAACGGTGCGCTCTCCCCGAACAGCTGCTCCAGCGGCCCGAAGTTCGGGCTGTAGAGGAAGCCCCACAGCACCGCGCCGATGACGGCGGGGATCGCGTAGGGGACGAAGATCATGAGCCGGGAGAACTTGGCGAAGCGGGTGGTGAGCGAGTCGAGCACCAGCGCGGCGAGCAGGGCGACGAGCATCTGGGCCGGGATCACCACGACGGCGAAGCGCACCACGAACCAGACACCGGACAGGAACGCCGGGTCGGTGAAGGCCCGGCTGTAGTTGGCCAGGCCGGCGAACTCCTCACCGGTGGCCAGCCCGTTGGTGAAGAGGCTGAGGTAGAAGGCGTACATCAGCGGGCCGACCAGGAACAGCAGGAAGACCACCGCGAACGGGGCCAGGAACAGCCAGCCGACCAGCCCGTTGCCGCGCCGCTTGCGTCGGCGGGTGCCCCGCCGTCCGGTGGCCGCCGTGGCCCCTGCCGCGGGGGACACCGGCCGCGGTGCCGTGTCCAGCGTTGCCATCACCGTCTCGCTCTCGTTCTGGGGAGGTGGGGGTGCCCGGTCGCGGGGAGGGCGGTGCTCCCTCCCCGCGACCGGACGGAGTCGTCCGGCTCGGCCGGCAGGCTCAGTTGAGCGTGAAGCCCTGCTGCTCGGCGTAGGCCTCCATCTCCGCCTGCAGGTCGTCCAGCGCCTCCGAACCGGTCTTCTCACCGGCGTTGATCGCGGCGATCTCCTCGGTGAACTGGGCGTAGAACGTGGTGCCGAAGGGGCTGTAGGTCGACCCCTCGTAGGCGTTGGCCGCCGGGATGTAGACGTCCTTGTTGGCGGTCTGGCCGTCGAAGAACTCCGACTCGTGGTCGATGAACTCCTGCGAGTTCAGCACCGACTGGTTCAGCGGGAAGATCGTCTGCGACGTCCACCCGTCGGTCAGCGACGGCTCGTCGGCGTACAGCTCCTTCGCGACCTGCGCGGCCAGCTCCGGGTTCTCCGCCTGGCTGGTCACCGCGAGGACCGAACCACCCCAGTTGACCGAGACGGGGTCGGCCGGGTCCCACTGCGGCAGCGGGGCGACGCGCCAGGTGCCCGCGTCCGCGCCCTCACCCGCACCGGCGCCGGTCAGGTAGCCGGGCGCCCAGGCGGCGGAGATGTAGGTGGCGTAGTCGCCGTTGATCGCACCGGAGATGTACTCGGTGGTGAACTGGTCCTGGGTGCCGATGAGCCCGTCCTCGACCAGGCCGGCCCAGTAGTCCAGCACCTCCTTGCTCTCCGGGCTGTTGAGATCGATCTCCAGCTCGGTCGGGTTCGCCGAGTCGTACGTCCACGGCTCCGCGCCGTTCTGCTGCATCAGCGCCACGGTGGGGGCCGGGACGTTCGCCGGGAGGTCGCCCATCAGCGGCCCACCGGCGGCCTTCAGCTTCTCCGCCGCGGCCCGGTACTCGTCCCAGGTGGTGGGCGGGGTGATGCCGTACTGGTCGAAGATGTCCTGGCGGTACATCATCGCCATCGGGCCACCGTCGATCGGGATGCCGTACACCGCGTCGCCGCTGGAGACGTCGCGCCAGGCACCCTCTCCGAAGTTGCCCTCGACCTCGCTGGCGCCGTACTCGCTCAGGTCGACCAGCGCCTCCTGCAGGGCGAAGACCGGGATGGTGTCGGTCTCCAGCATGATCACGTCCGGGGCGCCGCGGCCGGCCGAGACGGCGGTCTGGAACTTGGCGTACTCGTCGGCCCCCTGGCCGGCGTTGGTGAGGCAGACCTGCACGTCGGTGTGGGTGTCGTTGAAGTTCTCCACCACCGTCTTCATGTTGGGGTACCACGCCCACACGGAGACGACCGGCGCCTCCTCGTTGGCGATCGGCACGCTGCACGACCCGCCGCCGCCGCTGGCGGCGGCCTCGCCGTCACCACCTCCGCCACAGGCGGTGAGGCTGGTCATCACGGTCCCCGCACCGAACAGTGCGGTCATGATCTTCTTGTTCACGGGAGGTCCCTCTCGGAGTGACGGCCACGGACGCCGTCGTCGGTGGCTGGAGCCGGCTGCACGTCCGGCCCCCGGTGGAGCGAGGTGCGACGAGCTGCAGTGGGCGAGGGTGTCGCCCAGCGCCGCGCGCAGGTCCACCCGGTCGCTGGGTGGTGACCGGGAGGAGGCGCCGGAGCGCCGCACACGTTGGCGACTGTGCCGTGGAGCACCTTCTACAACGTTGTGAAGAGCAATGTGGTCCATCCCACGACCGGTGTCAAGAGGGCTCGGCAGAACGCGGCGCCGTGCTCGGCGAGTCGTCGGCGAACCGCTCCGCGGCAGGCTCGGCGACGGGGACGGACCCGTGGCCGAGGCCTCAGGTGGACTCGCGCTGGACGATCGAGTAGCCCACTTCCACGTGCTGCGGGGCGATCCCCCGGTCGGCGATCCGCTGCACGACCGTCTCGACCGCCCGCTCGGCGATCTCCCGGCGCCCCGGGTCGACGGTGGTGAGCGTCGGCTGGGAGAACATGCCGTCGTCGGTGTTGTCGAAGCCGATCACCGCGACGTCGTCGGGGACCCGCCGGCCGGCTGCGATCAGCGCGTGCATGGCACCCAGGGCGAGGGTGTCGTTGAACGCGAACACCGCATCGAAGTCCACCCCGGAGGCCATCAGCGCCTGCGCCGCCTCGGCACCCTCCCGGCGGTGCCACAGCTCGGCCGGGCCCAGCAGGCGCTCGTCGAACGGGATGCCCGCCGCGTCGAGCGCCGCACGGTATCCCTGCAGGCGCAGCCCGGCCGACCCGATCACCTCACCGGGGTGCGAGCCGACGACCGCGATGCGCCGTCGACCGCGGGCGAGGAGGTGCTCCGTGGCAGCGCGGGCCGCGGCCACGTTCTGCATGGTCACGTGGTCGACCGCGGGGTGGAAGAGGCGTTCACCCAGCAACACCAACGGGGTGTCGATCTCGACCACCGAGGCGTCCTCGGCGGTGAGCCCCAGCGGGCTGAACAGGAGGCCGTCGACCATCCGCAGCCGGGCGCTGCCCAGCAGGTCGAGCTCCCGCTTGCGGTCCCGGTTGGTCTGCTCGATGAGCACGACCAGGCCCCGGCGCTCGGCCGCGCGGATCACCTCGTCGGCCAGCTCGGCGAAGTACGGCAGCCGCAGCTCCGGGACGGCGAGGCTGATCGCGTCGCTGCGGCCGGACCGGAGACTGCGTGCGGAGAGGTTCGGCTGGTACCCCAGCTCCGCGATGGCCTCCTGCACGCGCTGCCGGGTGCTGGGGCGGACGTGCGGGTAGTCGTTCACCACGTTCGACACCGTCTTGAAGGAGACCCCCGCAAGGCGGGCCACGTCGTGCAGTGTGGCGGCCACGTCCGGTGTGCTCCTCCCGTTGCGACCAGGGTCCGGCGCCTGCCTCGGCGGATCGGGGGTCTCCCCGGGCTCGCCGCCCTGGTCCTCCGGGAGACTGCCACAGCCCACGACCCCCGGGGACCCCCGGACGAGGCACTCCCCCGGTGTCGGCACCGGCCCTGCATCGTGTCCGGCCGGCCGTCCGGCGGGCCATCTAGATTGGTTCGACGTGACCACCACCACCTCGACCGTCCGGCTGACCCAGTACGCGCACGGCGGCGGCTGCGCCTGCAAGATCCCGCCCGGCGAGCTCGAGGCGGTGGTCGCCGGCCTCACCCACACCGGCCCCCGGAACCCGGCGGCCGAACTGGTCGTCGGCCTGGACGACGGTGACGACGCCGCCGTGGTCCGGATCGCCGGCGGCCAGGGGCTGGTCCTCACCACCGACTTCTTCACCCCCGTGGTCGACGACGCGTACACCTTCGGCCGGATCGCCGCTGCCAACGCGCTCTCCGACGTCTACGCGATGGGCGGCACCCCGGTCATGGCGGTGAACCTGCTGGGCTGGCCGCGGGACGTGCTGCCGGTCGAGCTGGCCGCGGAGGTGCTGCGCGGCGGGCTGGAGGTCTCGCACGAGGCCGGTTGCCACGTCGGGGGCGGGCACTCCATCGACGACCCCGAGCCCAAGTACGGGATGGCGGTCACCGGCCTGGTCGACCTCGACCGGCTGATCCGCAACGACGCCGCCGTCGCCGGGACGGCGCTGTCGCTGACCAAGCCGCTGGGCGTGGGCGTGCTCAACAGCCGGCAGAAGAACACCGGCGAGGTGTCCGCGGAGGCGGTCGCCTCGATGACCGCGCTCAACGCCGAGGCCTCGATCGCCGCCGTCGCCGCCGGCATCCGGGCGGGCACCGACGTCACCGGCTTCGGCCTGCTCGGCCACCTCTACAAGATGGCCCGGGCCAGCGGGGTCACCGCGGTGGTCGACGCCGCCGCCGTCCCCTACCTCGCCGGGGCCCGGCAGGCGCTGGCCGACGGCTGGGTCTCCGGCGGCACCCGGCGGAACCTGGACTGGGTGCGCCCGCACGCCGACCTGTCGGCGGTCAGCGAGGACGAGGCGCTGCTGCTGGCCGACGCGCAGACCTCCGGCGGGCTGCTGCTCGGCGGCGAGGTGCCCGGCGCCCCGGTGATCGGCGAGTTCGTGGCGCAGCAGGAGCACGCCGTCGTCGTCCGCTGACGCGCCTCCCAGCGTGTCTGGTGCGACGCGCCGGGCGGCCGGTCACCAGCGCGCCGGACGCCGTCCCCGACGGGCCCCGTCCGCTGCCATCCTCCGGGCGGGCCAGCGGCCGCGACGAGGCGGCCGACTGATCGACCGGCCCGTCGAGGAGGACAGGTCATGCGGACGACGACACGATCCTGGATCTGCGGCAGCACCGGGCTGGCGCTGCTCCTGCTGGGTGCCGGCCCGGCCGCGGCGGCACCACCCGCGCCGGACTCCGGGAGCGGGCCGCCCGACAGCGCCACCGGCTACGCCAACGCCCTGCTGTACGGCGAGAACCGGACCGGGGAGGGTGGCGCGGAGAGCCTGTTCGGCGTCTACGCCCCGGCCGGCGTACCGGCGTTCGGCCGCGGCGAGGTGTTCATCGGCGGCTACGAGTGCCTGACCGACGACTCGGTCCCGGCCCGGGTGACCGGGCTGGAGTCCGCCCGGGCCACCGGCTGGCTCAGCTACGAGTGCGGCTCCGCGGAGGGCACGGTGCGCGGCCACGCGATCGTGCACCTGCGCTGGACAGGGCAGGGCGAGGTCACCGAGCAGTCCTGGACCGACGAGGCAGGGTGCACCGTCACCCTGCAGGTGCGCCCGGCCCGGGTGACCGGCGGCATGCTCGCCGTGGTCCCCGGCGTCGGCACGGCGGTGCTCACGCTCAACAGCGAGGACGACGCCGACATCCGGCAGGAACGGACGGCCTGCTGAGCCCGCTCCTCGCAGGGGCGGGGGTGACCCGCGTCGCAGCGGCGGCGGTACTCGGTTAGCGTCCGCTCATGCTCGCTGCCTTCGTCTCCACCCCCGCCCCCGAGGACCCGCTCTCCGTGCTGGAGGTCGGTGACCGACCGGAGCCGGAGGCCCCCGAGGGATGGACGACGGTCCAGGTGAAGGCCGCCTCGCTGAACCACCACGACCTGTTCAGCCTGCGGGGAGTCGGCCTGCCCGCCGAGCGGATGCCGATGATCCTGGGCTGCGACGCAGCGGGGATCGACGCCGACGGCAACGAGGTGGTCGTGCACGCGGTCCTCACCTCTCCCGGCTGGACCGGGGACGAGACGATGGACCCGAAGCGCTCGCTGCTGTCGGAGGTGCACCAGGGGACGCTCGCCGAGCAGGTCGTCGTGCCGCGGCGCAACGTCGTCCCCAAGCCGGCCGAGCTCTCCTTCGCCGAGGCCGCCTGCCTGCCCACCGCCTGGCTGACCGCCTACCGGATGCTGTTCGTCCGCTCCGGACTGCGGCCGGGGTCGACGATCCTCGTGCAGGGGGCCAGCGGCGGGGTCGCCACGGCCCTGGTCAAGCTGGGCAGCGCGGCCGGCTACCGGGTGTGGGTCACCGGCCGCACCGAGGAGAAGCGGACGGCGGCGCTCGCGCTCGGCGCGGACCAGGCGTTCGAGACCGGCGCCCGACTGCCCGAGCGGGTGGACGGCGTGATGGAGACCGTCGGCGAGGCCACCTGGTCGCACAGCATCAAGTCGCTCAAGCCCGGCGGCGTCGTGGTGACCTGCGGGGCGACCACCGGCTTCAACCCCGGCGCCGAGCTGAACCGGGTCTTCTTCACCCAGCTCTCGGTGATCGGCTCGACGATGGGCACCCGGGACGAGCTCGACGACCTGATCCAGATGTGCCGGATCACCGGGGTGCGGCCGCAGATCGACGTCGAGCTGCCGCTGTCCCAGGCCCGGGACGGCTTCGCCCGGATGCTCGAGGGCCGCACCGCCGGGAAGATCGTCTTCACGGTCTGAGTCAGGCCCGGGCGGTGACCCGATCGATCTTGGCGGCGAGCACCGGCCGGTCCTTGTCCGCGAGGAACGGGAGCACGGGCGTCAGCTCGGGCAGCCGCGACTTCTCGGTCATCACGATCCGGAACGCGCCGGCCACCGTGATGCCGTGGTCGGGGCGGGACACGATCGTGACGGCGTCACCGGCACCCACCTCACCGGTCTCCAGCACCCGCAGGTAGGCGCCGGTGGCACCGCGGGCGGAGAAGCGCTTCACCAGGTCCGGCACGCCCCAGTAGCGGGCGAAGTTGGCGCAGGGGGTGCGCCAGGCCGTCACCTGGACCAGCGCCGTCCCGACCCGCCACTGCTCACCGATGACGGCGTTGACCAGGTCCAGGTCCACCGTCCGCAGGTTCTCCCCGAACCGGCCGGGGGGCAGCTCCCGGTCCAGCTCGGTCACCCACCAGTCGGCGTCCTCCTGGGCGTAGGCGTAGACGGCCTGGCCCTCACCACCGTGGTGCTTCTTGTTGACCTGGACGTCGCCCTCCAGCCCGAGCGGGTGGACGGCGACCCGGCCCTCGACCGGCGACTTCCGGATGCCGGAGCGGTTGGGGCGCTTGTCGGGCAGCGGCAGCAGGTCCGCACCCGAGACGCAGACCGCGGTGACCCGCCCGTTCACTTGGGCTTGCTGGCGGTGGACTCGTTGGTGGAGAGCGCGGCCACGAAGGCCTCCTGCGGGACCTCGACGCGGCCGACCATCTTCATCCGCTTCTTGCCCTCCTTCTGCTTCTCCAGCAGCTTCCGCTTGCGGGTGATGTCACCGCCATAGCACTTGGCCAGCACGTCCTTGCGGATCGCACGGACCGTCTCGCGGGCGATCACCCGGGAGCCGACGGCGGCCTGGATCGGCACCTCGAACTGCTGGCGCGGGATGAGCTCGCGCAGCTTGCCGGCCATCAGCACGCCGTAGCTGTACGCCTTGTCGGTGTGCACGATCGCGGAGAATGCGTCGACGGCCTCGCCCTGCAGCAGGATGTCGACCTTCACCAGCTTCGACTCCTGCTCCCCGGCCTCGGCGTAGTCCAGGCTCGCGTAGCCGCGGGTGCGGGACTTCAGCGCGTCGAAGAAGTCGAAGATGATCTCGCCGAGCGGCAGGGTGTACCGGAGCTCGACCCGCGACTCCGACAGGTAGTCCATCCCGCCGAGCTGCCCGCGGCGCCCCTGGCAGAGCTCCATGATCACGCCGGTGTAGTCGCTCGGCGCGATGATCGTGGCCTTGACGATCGGCTCGTAGATCGTGCCGATCTTGCCGCTGGGCCAGTCGCTCGGGTTGGTCACGGTGACCTCGGAGCCGTCCTCCATGATCACCCGGTAGACCACGTTGGGCGCGGTGGAGATGAGGCTGATGCCGGCCTCGCGCTCCAGCCGCTCGCGGACGATCTCCAGGTGCAGCAGGCCGAGGAAGCCGACCCGGAACCCGAAGCCCAGCGCCGCCGACGTCTCCGGCTCGTAGGTCAGCGCCGCGTCGTTGAGCAGCAGCTTGTCCAGCGCCTCGCGCAGCAGCGGGTAGTCGCTGCCGTCGATCGGGTAGAGGCCGGAGTAGACCATCGGCTTGGGGTCGCGGTAGCCGCCGATCGACTCGGCGGCCGGCTTGTGCTGGAGGGTGACGGTGTCACCGACGCGGGACTGGCGGACGTCCTTCACCCCGGTGATGAAGTAGCCGACCTCGCCGACGCCCAGGCTGTCCACCTGCTTGGGCTCCGGGGAGATGACGCCGATCTCCAGCAGTTCGTGCGTGGCTCCGGTCGACATCATCTTGATCTTGTCGCGGGCGGAGATCCGGCCGTCGACGACCCGGACGTAGGTGATGACGCCGCGGTAGATGTCGTAGACGGAGTCGAAGATCATCGCCCGGGCGGGGCCCTCGTCGGCACCGGTCGGCGCGGGGACCTCCTGGACGATCCGGTCGAGCAGCTCCGGCACGCCCTGGCCGGTCTTGCCGCTGACCCGGAGCACGTCGTCGGGGTCGCAGCCGATGATGTGGGCGATCTCGGCGGCGTACTTCTCCGGCTGCGCCGCGGGCAGGTCGATCTTGTTGAGCACCGGGATGATCGCGAGGTCGTTCTCCAACGCCAGGTACAGGTTGGCCAGCGTCTGGGCCTCGATGCCCTGGGCGGCGTCGACCAGCAGGACGGCGCCCTCGCAGGCGGCCAGCGAGCGGGACACCTCGTAGGTGAAGTCGACGTGACCAGGGGTGTCGATCATGTCGAGGACGAACTCGGTGCTCGTGTCCTCGCCGCTCCGGGGCGTCCAGGGCAGGCGGACGTTCTGCGCCTTGATGGTGATGCCGCGCTCGCGCTCGATGTCCATCCGGTCGAGGTACTGGGCGCGCATGTTGCGCCCCTCGACGAGCCCGGTCACCTCGAGCATGCGGTCGGCCAGCGTCGACTTGCCGTGGTCGATGTGGGCGATGATGCAGAAGTTCCGGATCCGGGCGGGATCGGTGGATGCAGGAGTCGTCACAGTGCGCCCATCGTCCCACGGACTGCGCCCGGACAGGACGATCGCCCGGCGACGACGTCGCGCGCGGTTCTGCCGGGCCGGACCGGACCTGCACCGGTTGGGGTGTGGGGCGGCGTGCTGGTATCTTTGCAAGCCGGTCCGCGCTGCGCTTCGTTGTGCCGTGGACGCACTGTCAGAAGTACACCTCCCTGCGACACATCCGAGGCTCACGCGTGGCGAACATCAAGTCCCAGATCAAGCGGATCAAGACGAACGAGATCGCTCGTCAGCGCAACGTCGCTGTCCGCTCCGCCCTGAAGACGCAGGTCCGGCGTTTCCGTACGGCTGCCGACGCCGGGGACAAGGCAGCGGCCGAGGCCGCCCTCGCGACCGCCTCGAAGGCCCTGGACAAGGCCGCCAGCAAGGGCGTCATCCACAAGAACCAGGCCGCCAACCGCAAGTCGGCGCTGGCCAAGAAGGTCGCCAGCCTCTGAGCTGCGCACCGCTCCGCGACGAGCCCCCTCCCACACGGGAGGGGGCTCGTCGCGTCTGTGCCCGTCCCGCGCAGCACATCCGGTGAGGTTCTCCACCGAGCCGGCCGGGGTCCGTGGTGCGGCCGGTCTGGTGATCCGGTCGGATCCATGAGGCCGTCGGGGCGTCAGCGGAGGGCGCGAGCCCGCCCGCCCGCCGCGGCCGCGCGGATGTCCACCATCCGGCGGATCGCTCGTTCCAGCGCGTAGTCGGCGCTGGCGGCGGCGCCCTTCACGTCGGCGTTGAGGTCGGCGGCCACCCCGATCGCCTGCTGCAGCGCGTCGATGCTCCAGCCCCGCGCCTGAGCCTGCGCCTTCTTCACCTTCCACGGCGGGAGCTTGAGCTGGCGGGCCAGCTCGCCGATGTTCGTCGTGTTCAGCGAGGCGACCCGGGCGGCGGTGCGGACCCCGTCGGCCAGCGCATCGGCGATCAGCACGTGGGCCACCCCGCGGTCCAGCGCCCAGCGCAGCATCTCGACCGAGCCGGCCATGTCCCCGACCAGCACCCGTTCGGCGACGGTGAACCCGGTGACCTCGGCCTGGCCCCGATGGAAGCGCGCGACGGCGTCGGCGTCGATGACCCCACCGAAGTCCGACACGAGCTGGCTGGCGGCCGCGGACAGCCCGCGGAGGTCGTTGCCCACCGCCTCCAGCAGCGCGGTCACCGCGTCCGGGGTGATCTTGCCGCCGGCGAACCGCACCTCGTTGCGCACGAAGGCGACCCGCTCCCCCGCCGAGCTGATCTTCGGGCACTCGTCGACCGCCGCCCCGGCTGCCTTGAACGCCTTCAGCAGCGCCTCGTTGCGCTTTCCGCCGGAGTGGACGACGACCAGCGTGAGCTCCGGGTCGGGCTCCTTGGTGTAGCTCACCAGCGATTCGGCCAGCGCCGCCGCGGACTCCTGCGCCCCGGTGACGACGACCAGCCGGTGCCCGCCGAACAGGGAGGGCGCCAGCACGTCGGCCAGCTGGCCGACGGCCAAGCCGGCCGCGGGCAGCTCGTGCTCCTCGCTGTCGGGGTGGTTCTCGCGGACCGCGGCGCGCACCGCGGAGACGGCTCGGGCGCGCAGCAGCTCCTCCTCGCCCACCACGACCCGGAGCCGGGAGGTCGGTGCCGGAGGCGCTGCGGTTGCCACGCACCCATGCTGCCACGGGGCACCGACCGGACCGGGGCGCCGACGCCGGTTCACCACCACACCCGCTGGCCGTGCCCCCGCCGGGCCTGCCTCCGGCGGCGGGGCATCGGCATCGGCGCGCAGCACGGCGTCCGGTCCCCGCACCGCCACTCCCCACTCCCCCGCCCGGCCCACCACCGCGACGTCCCCGTGCCGGTCGGTGCGGTAGGTGCGCATCCCCGCGTCGGCCACCCAGTCCAGCAGCCGCCGGGTCGGGTGGCCGTAGCTGTTGTCGGCGCCCACCGAGATCAGCGCGACGGCCGCCCCGCTGGCAGCGAGGAAGCCCGGATCGGCGTCGGCGCTGCCGTGGTGCGGCACCTTGAACACGTCGGCGCCCAGGTCGAGGCCGGCCGCCACCAGGCGCGCCTCCGCCCCCGCGCCGAGGTCGCCGGTGAGCAGGACCCGCACGCCGCGCTGGGTGGCCCGCACGACGAGGCTGAGGTCGTTGGGCTCGGCCCCGGCGACGGCCTCGGCCGGATCGGGGGCCAGCACCTCGAAGCCCGCACTGCCCACCGTGCGCCGGTCCCCCGGCCGCAGGACCACGTGCCGCGCAGCCGCCTCGGCCACCGCCCGGTCCAGCCGGGGCACCCGTTCGTCGTCGGGCGTCAACGCCCCGGTGGCCACCTCCCCGACGTGCCGCCCGGCCAGCGCACCGGCCAGCCCGCCCACGTGGTCGGCGTCCAGGTGCGAGAGGAGGACCAGTGGCAGGCGGTCGACCCCCAGCCGGCGAAGGCAGCCGTCGACGAGCGCGGGATCCGGGCCGGCGTCGACCAGCACCGCCTCGTCCGGACCGGTCGGCAACACCAGCGCATCGCCCTGGCCGACGTCGCAGGCCACCACGACCGTGTCGGGCAGCGGCCACCCCCGGCCGACCTGGCGCAACGGCCAGCCGATCAGCACGACGCCCACCAGGGCGGCCAACGCCAGCGAGCGCAGCCGGGGCCACCGCCACAGCGCCCAGACCGCGACGGCGAGGAGCGCCGCGAGCAGGACCGCGCCCCGGGTGCCGGCCGGCCAGCCGGTGGTGCCGTCGGGCACCGCCGCGGCGCGCTCGGCCACGACGACCAGCCAGCGCACCGGCCAGCCGGCCAGCCAGGTGAGCACGTCGGCCAGCCAGGGCGCTGCGGGCGACACCAGGGCGGCCAGCACGCCCAGCACGGTCGCCGGTGGCACGGCGGGTGCGGCCAGCAGGTTGGCCGGCAGGGACACCAGGCTGACCAGCCCGGCGAGGCCGGCCACCAGGGGTGCGGTGGCCAGGCCGGCGGCGGCGCTGACCGCCACGGCGTCTGCCACGGGGCGGGGCGCGCGGTGCCGGCGGAGCGCCCGGGACCACCCCGGGGCCAGCAGCACGATCGCCGCCGTGGCAGAGACCGACAGGGCGAACCCGACGTCGCTGGCCAGCCCGGGTGAGAGGAGCAGCAGCACCAGCACGGTGACCGCCAGCGCCGGCACCGCGGCACGGGCCCGGCCGGAGGCCAGCGCCAGCACCGCCACCGCGCCCATGGCCGCTGCCCGCAGCACGCTGGCCCCCGGGCGGGCGAGGACGACGAACCCCGCGATCGCCAGCGCCGCGGCCAGCGCCTGCCACCGCCGGTCGACGGCCCGGGCCCGGAGCGGCCACAGCACCAGGCCGACCACGATCGCCACGTTGGCCCCGGAGACGGCGGTCAGGTGGGCCAGACCTGCCCGCCGGAACTCCTCGACCAGCGCGGGGTCCATGGCGCGGGTGTCCCCCACCACCAGGCCGGGGAGCAGCCCGGCGGCGCGGTCGGGCAAGGTCCGGGCAGCCGACTCGGCCAGCCCGGTGCGCAGGGACCCGGCCACGTCCTGGACCGCGCCGGGCCCACCCACCGGCGCGGGTGGCGAGCGCGCCGACAGGACCGCCACGACGTCGTCCCGCGGCTCCGCCGGCCGCACCAGGACGTGGAGCCGCACCGACTGACCGGGCAGCAGCCCGGCCCACTCCTCGGCGGCACCGAAGAGCAGCACCGGGTCATCGCCGCCCGTCTCGTCCCCGGCCAGGGAGGCGGTGCCGTGGACCAGCACCCGGGCCGCTCCCGCGCCGGCCACCGGCCGGGGGTCGTCGGTCAGCTCCAGGAGCACCTCGACGACCGACCCGCGGTCGGCGAACGCCAGCAGCGGGGCGGCCGCCCGCGCCTGGGCCCGGACCGCCGCGGTGGCTCCGGTGACGGTGACCGCGGCCAGGCAGCCGATGACCACCCCGCGCGCCGCGACCTGCCGGAGCGCGCCCGCCCGGTGGGACCGGCCGGCCAGCAGCAGGCCGGCGGCGCCCAGGGCCGAGGCAGCCGCGAGGGCGAGGAGCAGGCGGGTGGGCAGGTGGGGTGCCAGCAGGGTCAGCACCCACACGGTGAGCGCAGGAGGGACCAGGCGCAGGTCGAGCCAGGACCACCGGTCGGTCGTCTGCACGCGGTGGACCGGCCGTCCCGCGCCGGGCGGTGGCATCGTCAGACCCGCACCCGCTCGGCCAGCTCGGCGAAGATCGCCGGACCGATGCCGCTGACGTCGTCCAGCCGGTCGACGCTGGTGAACGGCCCGTGGGTGGAGCGGTGGTCGACGATCCGCTGGGCGAGCACGGGGCCGATCCCCGGCAGTGCGTCCAGCTCCGCCACGGTCGCCGTGTTCAGGTCGAGCACGGCGCCGGCTGCTCCCCCCGCCTCCGGGCCGCCCGTGCCCTGCACCGCCCCGGGCATCCCGACGGCGATCTGCTGACCGTCGCTGACCACCGCCGCGGCATTCACCGACGCCGGGTCGGCCTCGGGCAACAGCCCGCCGGCCGCCGCCAGCGCATCGGCCACGCGAGCGCCGGCCGGCAGGGTGACCAGGCCCGGGGCGCCGACCAGCCCGACGACCGACACCACGACCGTGCTCGCACCCTCCGGACCGCCCACCGCGGGCGGGCGGCCGGCCGAGGTGGTCGGCGACGGAGCGATGGACGCGACCGGAGCATCCGACGCAGCGGCCGGCACCTGGTCGACGACCGGGCGGCCGATCCACGTCCAGCCGACGACCACGACGGCCGCCACCACCGCGACCGTCCACAACGCCGAGGCGCCGGGGCGACCGGGGTCGACGCGGGCGGCCCGCCCGGGTGCGCGGTGCCGGCCCAGACCGGCGGGCAGGTGGACGGGCTCGACGGGCTGGGTCGTGCGGTCGTCCTCGTCGGCCGGCCAGGCGTCGTCCTCACCGGGGAGCTCGTCCGGCTCGTCGGTGTCGGGGACCCAGCCCCTCCCGCGCTGCCCCTCGGCCAGCAGCGCCCGCAGCCGGGCCCGGATCACGTCGGAGTCGTCGCTGCGACGGGCAGGAGGGCGCACGACACGGACGCTAGGGAGCCGGCTCCGCCCCCGACGAGGGCCGCGACCGGGTTGTGGACGAAGCGCACCGTTGTGGACGGCGGCGCCCGTCGAGTGCCGGATCCGCCCGACCGTGACCGGGTGCCCGACCTCCCGACCTCAGTCCTGGACCTGCTCCGACGGGCCCGGCGACGGCGGTGGCCCGTCCTCACCCCGTTGGCCTGCCTCCGCGCCCGGACGCGGGGTCGGGTCGACGACCACACCGACCGCCCCCGGCCCGACGTGCGCCCCGACGGCCGCCCCCAGTTCGCTCACGTACAGCTCGGTGAGCGCCGGCAGCCGGGCGGCCAGCTGGTCGGCGAGCCGCTGGGCGCGCTCCGGGGCGGCGAGGTGGTGCACCGCGGCGGCCACCGGGGCGTCGCCGGCCACGTCGACCGCGCGCTGGACCAGCCGGTTGAGCGCACGGGCGGACGTGCGCACCTTCTCCAAGGCGACCACCTGGCCATCGGTCACGTGCAGCACCGGCTTCACCGCCAGGGCACTGCCGAGCAGCGCGGCGGCGGCGCCGATCCGCCCACCCCGCCGCAGGTGCTCCAGGGTGTCGACGACGAAGAACGTGCGGGTCGCCGCCGCCGTCTCCCGGGCCGCGTCGGCCACCTCGGCGGCCGAGGCACCTCCGGCGGCGGCCCGGGCGGCGGCGAGCACGGCGAACCCGGTGCCCATCGCGGCCGACCGGGAGTCCAGCACGGTCACCAGGTGCTCACCGACCTGCGCCGCCGCCACCCGGGCGGCATCCCAGGTGCCCGACAGCTCCCCGGACAGGTGCACCGACACCAGCCGGTCGGCACCGCCGTCCAGCAGCCGGCGGTACACGGCCACGAAGTCCCCCGGCGTCGGGCGCGACGTGCTGACGTGCCCGCCCCGCACGGAGAGGGATCGGGCGACCTCGGCGGAGGTGACGTCGCTGCCCTCCCGACCCGAACGCCCGGCGAGCACCACGTACAGCGGCACGACCTCGATGCCGTAGTGCTCGACGACGTCGGCCGGCAGGTAGGCCGTCGAGTCGGTGACCACGGCGACGGACATGGCGCGAGGCTAGCCGCGTGCAACGCAGCGGTGCGGGGGCGGGCGGTCAGCCCGCGTCGGCGTCGGTCACGGGCGCACCCTCCTCGGGGCTGGCTCCCGCCCGCGGTGCGTCGGGGGCGTCGGTGGCCGAGAGCTCGGGGAACGGTCCGCGGTCACCGGGCGGTCGCACGCCGCCCTCCATGCGCTCAGCTGCCAGGGCCGACAGGTTGTGCCGCATCAGCCGCCACCCCGAGGCCTGGAAGGACAGCTCGCTCCAGTGGCAGTTGCCCAGCGGCCCGAAGACCCGCTTGTGCTCCGCGCCCAGCCCCAGCAGCGCCTCGATCAGCCGGCCGGCCGTGCCGCCGTGGGTCACCAGCACGGCCGTGGCCGCCGGCGGCAGGTCCGCCACAGCGGCGAGCGCCCGGGCGGCGACGTCGGCCTGCGCCTCCCCGCCACGATCGGGCACCGGCCGGCCGGCCATCCAGTCGGCGTACTGGCCCGGGTGCCGGTCCGCCACCTCGTGGCGGGTCAGGCCCTCCCAGCTGCCCAACCCGTGCTCGCGCAGCCGTTCGTCGATGCGCAGCGGCACACCCAGCAGCGGGGCGAGCGCCCCGGCCGTGTCGACCGCACGCTGCAGGTCGCTGGAGACGAGCAGCGTCTCCTGACCGTTCAGCAGGGCGGCCAGGTGAGGTGCGGTGCGCGCAGCCTGGGACCGCCCCTCGGCGTCCAGCGGTGGGTCGAGCTGGCCCTGGAAGCGTCCGGCGGCGTTCCACTCGGTACGGCCGTGCCGCCACACGAGCAGGCGGGACACCGCCGGGGCGTCGGGGCCCCCCGTCACCGGCCGGACTCGCCCGCGGCGTCCTCGGCGCGGCCGCCCTCGTCACCGGCGGCGTCCTCCTCGGCCGGCGTCGGGGCGGCCGGGACCGCACCGTCGGTGAACGGGATCACCGGGCAGTCCTTCCAGAGCCGCTCGAGGGCGTAGTAGGCGCGCTCCTCGGCGTGCTGGACGTGCACGACGACGTCGACGAAGTCGAGCAGCACCCACCGCCCCTCGGCCACACCCTCGCGGCGGACCGGCTTCACGCCGTGCTCGCGCAGGCGCTCCTCCACCCCGTCGACGATCGACTGGACCTGGCGTTCGTTGGGCGCCGACGTCAGGACGAACGCGTCGGTGATCGCCAGGCGGTCACTGACGTCGACGATGGAGACGTCGGTGGCGAGCTTGTCGGCGGCGGCCTGCGCTGCGATCAGCGCGGTCTCGCGTGCCTCGTCCGAGGCGGTCATCGGGGAATCTCCTGCAGGTCGGGGGACGGGTCGTCCCCGGTGATGGGGGTGTCGTTCAGGTCGGGGTCGCGCAGGGGTTCGTCGCGCACGGGGTCGTCGCGCAGGGTCGGGCCGGGTACGGCGGCCGCGGTCTCGCGGTGGTCGGTGGCCACCCGCCGCTCGGCCGGGAACCCACCGGTCCGCGGGCCATCGAGCAGCTCGTCGGCCCCGGTGCCGGGGTGGTAGAGCCCGCGCTTCTCGATGTACTGCACCACACCGTCGGGCACGAGGTACCAGACGGGCCGCCCGCGGCGCACCCGGTCGCGGCAGTCGGTGGAGCTGATCGCCAGCGCCGGCACCTCGACCAGGCTGACCGCACCGTGCGGCAGGTCGGCGTCGGCCAGCTGGTACCCGGGCCGGGTGACGCCCACGAAGTGGGCCAGCTGGAAGAGCTTGTCCGTCTCCCGCCAGCCGACGATCTGGGCGAGCGCGTCGGCACCGGTGATGAAGAAGAGCTCGGCGTCGGGGTGCAGGCGGTGCAGGTCGGTGAGGGTGTCGATGGTGTACGTCGGCCCGCCCCGGTCGACGTCGACCCGGCTCACCGAGAACCGCGGGTTGGAGGCGGTCGCGATCACGGTCATCAGGTAGCGGTCCTCCGCGGGGCTGACGCCCCGGTCGGACTTCTGCCACGGCTGACCGGTCGGCACGAACACGACCTCGTCCAGCCCGAACCGTCCGGCGACCTCGCTGGCGGCCACCAGGTGCCCGTGGTGGATGGGGTCGAAGGTCCCGCCCATCACCCCGAGTCGACGTCCTGCCACCGACCGAGCCTAGCCCGGCCCGACCGGAGCCGGTCGTCCGACCACCGGTTCCGGGGGCCAGGAGGAGGGGCACGACGGCCGGGTGGTCCCTGCCCCCTCGGGCTGGCGACCGGCTCCCCCGTGCCGCCGGTCGCGGGCGTGAGTCCGCCGGGTGGTCATGGCACCCACTCCTGCAACTCGTCCTCCACCCCGCCGCCGTGCCTGAACCGGACGATGCCGTCCCATTGGCGGCCGCGCGAGGAGGCAGGCCCGTGGGAACGATTCCGTCGGCGTGTCGTCATGGAGGAGGCGTCCTCAGAGGGTGGTGACGAAGTCGGCCAGCTGGGCCGCCGTGCGCACCTCGACCATCGGGAGGACCTCGGCGTACCGGTCGGCGGCCGAGTCGCCGCTGCCCCACAACCGGCGCGGCTCCGGGTTGAGCCAGTGCGCCGACCGCGACCGCCGCACCAGGTCGGCCAGCGTCGGCAGGCCCGGGTTCCGGTAGTTGGTGCGGCCGTCGCCGAGGACGAGCAACGACGTCTTCGGGCCGACGGCAGCGGGCCACCGCTCGGCGAAGACCTCGAAGGCGTTGCCGTAGTCGCTGTGCCCGTCGAAGCTCACCACGTCGGCCTCCCGGCCGATCCGGGCGATCGCGTCGACGACGTCGGCGCCGGGGCTGAAGAACCGGGTCACCTCGTCGGTGGAGTCGACGAAGGCGAACGCCCGGACGCCGCTGAAGTGCTCGCGCAGCGCCTGGGTGAGCATCAGGGTGAAGTGGCTGAAGCCGGCCACCGAGCCGCTGACGTCGCAGAGCACCACCAGCTCGGGCTTGTGCACCGCTCGCGGCCGGTGGTGGGTCACCAGCGGCATCCCGCCGGTGGCCAGGGAGGCGCGGACCGTGCGACGGAAGTCCAGCCGCCCGGCCCGGCCGAGCCGCCGGCGGGCCGACAGCCGGACGGCCAGCCGCCGGGCCAGCGGGGCCACGGTGCGACGCAGCTCCGCCAGGTCGGCCTGCTGGGCGCGGAGGAAGTCGACCTGGTCGGCCATCGGGCGGACGGCGTTGCGGGCGACCTTGTCCCGCCCCTTCTCCGCCGCGGTGCGCCGCCGGACCTCGGCCTCCACCGCCGTCCGGAACGCCGCGATCCGCTCCCTCGCCGTCGACCGGGCCACCTGCTCGGCCAGCCCCCCGGTCTCACCGCCGCCGAGCATCCCGGCCAGCAGCTGCGCCACGAGCGTGTCCGGCGAGAGCGCGCGCAGCACCCGGTAGCTGAAGAACGACTGCCCCGAGGGGCTGGGTGCCCCGGCACCGAGCTGATCGACGGCCAGCCGGGCGAACCGGCGCAGCGCCTCCCAGTCCCCGTCCAGCAGCAGCCGCAGCAGCTCGGCGCGCAGCGCCTCGGCCAGCGCACCCGGGTCGCCCACCGGCAGCGGCCCGTCGGCCCCCGGCTCGCCGCCCTCGTCGCCGTCCCCGGGGGCATCGTCGTCGGCGACCGGCAGCGGCCGGTCGGTGAGCGGCCACCAGAGGTCGAACAGCACGTCGAAGACCTCGCGCTGGGCGGCCCGGCGGAGCAGCACCGCGGCCAGTCCGTGCCGCAGCTGGTCCCGGTCGAGCAGGTCGACGACGGTGAGCACCTGGGCGGCGTCCACGGCCTGGCTGATCCCGACCGGCACGCCGGCCTCCCGGACCGCGCGGACGAAGCCGTCCAGGTGCCCGACCAGCCCACCCGGCTCGACGGCGGCTCCCGGCGGCATCAGTTCAGCCGGAGCTCGGCGGCGGCGCGCACCTGGTCGCTGGCGTGCTTGAGCACCACGCCCAGCGTCGAGCGCATCGCCGACTCGTCCAGGGTGTCCAGGCCCAGGGCCAGCAGCGTCTGCGCCCAGTCCAGCGTCTCCGAGATCGACGGCGACTTCTTCAGCTCCAGGGCACGCAGTGCCCGCACCGTGCGCACCAGCTGGTCGGCCAGGCCCGGCGCGAGGTCGGGGACCCGGGACAGCACGATCTCCCGCTCCCGCTCGGCGCTCGGGTAGTCCAGGGCGAGGTACAGGCAGCGGCGCTTGAGCGCCTCGGACAACTCGCGGGTCGCGTTCGAGGTGAGCACCACGAGCGGTCGGCGAGTGGCGGTGATCGTGCCGAGCTCGGGGATGGTGACCTGGAAGTCGCTGAGCACCTCCAGCAGCAGGCCCTCCACCTCGACGTCGGCCTTGTCGGTCTCGTCGATGAGCAGCACGGTCGGCTCGGTGCGGCGGATGGCGGTCAGCAGCGGCCGGGCGAGCAGGAACTCCTCACCGAAGACGTCGTCGTGCACGGTGTCCCAGTCGGCACCGCCGGTGCCCGCCGCGGAGATCCGCAGCAGCTGCTTCTTGTAGTTCCACTCGTACAGCGCCCGCGCCTCGTCCAGGCCCTCGTAGCACTGCAGCCGGATCAGCTCCGACCCCGTCGCGGCGGCCATCGCCTTGGCCAGCTCGGTCTTGCCCACCCCCGCCGGACCCTCGACCAGCAGCGGCTTGCCCAGCCGGTCGGCCAGGAAGACGGTGGTGGCGATCTGCGCGTCGGGCAGGTACCCCGCGGCCGTCAGCCGCGTCGTCACGTCCGCCACGTCGGCGAACTGGGCGGCGTGGGTGGGCGTGCGGGACATGCGGCTCCTCGTTGAGCGTGCGGGGTGGCGCCCGCGCCTGTGGGCGGGCCAGGTCAGCGGGTGTGGCCGCTGCCGGTGACGACGTAGGTGGTGGAGGTGAGTTCCGGCAACCCGAGCGGGCCGCGGGCGTGCAGCTTCTGGGTGGAGATGCCGATCTCGGCGCCGAAGCCGAACTCGCCGCCGTCGGTGAACCGGGTGGAGGCGTTGACCAGCACCGCCGCGGCGTCGACGCCGGCGGTGAACTCGGCGATGGCCCGGGCGGAGTCGGCGACGATCGCCTCGCTGTGCCCGCTCCCCCACCGGCTGATGTGGTCCAGGGCGCTGGGGAGGTCGTCCACCACCCGCACGGCCATGTCCAGCGACAGGTACTCGGTGGCCCAGTCCTCGTCGGTGGCCGGGACGACGCCCTCGTGCGCCCGGGCGGCGGCCTCGTCGCCGTGCAGGGTGACCCCGGCGTCGGCCAGCGCGGCCAGCAGCCGGGGCAGGAAGGCGACGTCCCGGTGCACCAGCAGGGTCTCCGCGGAGTTGCACACGCTGACCCGGGAGGTCTTGGCGTTCAGCACGATGGCCTCGGCCATGGCCGGGTCGGCGGAGGCGTCGACGTAGACGTGGCAGTTGCCGACGCCGGTCTCGATCACCGGCACGGTCGCCTCCCGCACCACGCGGTTGATCAGGGATGCCCCACCGCGCGGGATGACGACGTCGACCAGCCCGCGGGCGCTGAGCAGCTCACCGACCGAGGCGCGGTCCGCGGGCAGCAGCGCGATCGACCCGGCCGGCAGCCCGGCCTTCTCGGCGGCCTCGGTGAGCACGGCGACCAGTGCCGTGTTGGTGCGGTGCGCGGAGCCGGACCCACGCAGCAGCGCGGCGTTGCCGCTCTTCAGGCAGAGCCCGGCGGCGTCGACGGTCACGTTGGGCCGGGCCTCGTAGACGATCCCGACCACACCGAGCGGCACCCGCACCTGCCGCAGCTGCAACCCGTTGGCCAGCGTGGACCCGCGGACGACGTCGCCCACGGGGTCGGGCAGCGCGACCAGCTGCCGGAGCGCGTCGGCCACCCCGGAGAGCCGGCCGGGGTCCAGGCGCAGCCGGTCGAGCACCGACTCCGGCGTCCCGTCGGCCGCGGCGGCCTCGACGTCGACGGCGTTGGCCGCGAGCACCTCGTCGGTGCGCTCGACCAGCGCGTCGGCCATCGCGGCCAGCGCGGCGTCCTTGGTCTCGGTCGGCAGGGTGCGGAGCACGCGGGCGGCCTCGCGGGCGCGGGCCGCGGCGGCCCCGATCAGCGGGAACTCGACGTCGGACACGCGTCGAGGTTACGCGCGGCCCGAGGAGGCACAGGAGGCTGTTCACCCGGTTCCGGAGCCTAGACCGGGTGAACAGCTTCCTACGCCTGGGTTGGCGGAGCCCTCAGGCGCGGAGGGCGCGGAGGACCTGCTTGCGCGCATCGCCGGTCAGCCGGTCGACGAACAGCTTCCCGTCGAGGTGGTCGACCTCGTGCTGCAGACAGCGGGCCATGAGTCCGCTGCCCTCGATCCGGATCGGCTCACCGTGCACGTCGAAGCCCTCGGCCACGCAGTGCATCGCCCGCACGGTCGGCGCGTAGAGCCCCGGGATCGACAGGCAGCCCTCGTCGTCGTCCTGGGTCTCCTCGCTGCGCTCGGTGATCACCGGGTTCACCATGTGCCCGATGACGCCGTCGACGTTGTAGGAGAAGACCCGCAGGCCGACCCCGATCTGGGTCGCCGCCACCCCGGCCCGGCCGGGGTGGTCGACGGTCTCCTCCAGGTCGCGGACGAGCGCGGCGAGGTCCTTGTCGAAGGCGCGGATCGGGTCGGCCGGGGTGCGCAGCACCGGGTCGCCGATCTCGCGGATGGGGCGAACGGTCACCGCACCAGTCTCTCAGCCTCGGGTGGCGCGCCCGACGAGGACCATCTCATCGCGGTGGACGACCTCACGGCGGTGCTCCGGGTCCAGGTCACCGGTCTTGCGGCCCACCAGCGCCGGCAGCTCGCGGGCGTCGTAGGCGACCAGGCCACGGGCGACCACCTCGCCGTCCGGGCCGACCAGCTCCACCGGGTCGTCGGCGAGGAACTCCCCGGTCACCCCGGTGATGCCCGCGGCCAGCAGCGACGCGTGCCGCTCACGGACGGCGCGCACGGCCCCCTCGTCCAGCAGCACCCGGCCCCGGGGGCGGCTGGCGTAGCGGAGCCAGAACTGCCGGGCAGAGGGACGCCGGCCGGTCGGGGCGAACAGGGTGCCCACCCGCTCGCCGGCCAGCGCGGCCGCCGCCTGGGCGGTGGAGGTGACCACGACGGGCACCCCCGCCGCCGAGGCGATGAGGGCGGCCTCCACCTTGGTGGCCATCCCGCCGGTGCCGACGCCGTTGCGGCTGGCCGAGCCCAGCGTGACCGCCGCCAGGTCCGCCGGGCTGCGCACGGTGTCGACCAGCGCGGCCGGCCCGGTGCGCGGGTCGCCGTCGTAGACGCCGTCCACGTCGGAGAGCAGCAGCAGGGCGTCGGCCATGGCCACGTGGGCGACCAGCGCGGCGAGCCGGTCGTTGTCGCCGAACCGGATCTCCTCGGTGGCGACCGTGTCGTTCTCGTTGACGATCGGCAGCACACCGAGGGCCAACAGCCGCTCGATCGTCTGCTGCGCGTTGCGGTAGTGGCTGCGCCGGGTCAGGTCATCGGCGGTGAGCAGCACCTGGCCCACGGTCACGTCGTGGGCGGTGAAGGCGTCGGCGTAGGTCTGCACCAGCCGCAACTGCCCGACGCTCGCGGCTGCCTGCGCCGTGGCCAGGTCGCGGGGGCGGCCGGCCAGCCCCAGCGGCGCCAGCCCGGCGGCGATCGCGCCCGAGGAGACGAGCACGACCTGCCGGCCGGCGGCGCGGAGCGCGCCGAGGACGTCGACCAGCGCCCGCAGCCGGGTCTCGTCCAGCCCGCCGGGCAGCGTGGTCAGCGACGAGGACCCGACCTTGACCACCACCCGTTGCGCGGCGGCGATCTCCGCGCGGGCAGTCACCGGTCGGTGTCGTCGAGGAGGTCGGCGTCGACCCAGCCGTCCCCCTCGGCCACCTCGTACGGCAGCCGGCGGGCCTTCTTGGCCAGCAGCCGCTCGTCGGCCGAGGGCCGCGAGTTGTCCTCGAGCCGGGTGTCGGTGCCCCGACCACCCAGGCCCGCGGTCTCCTCGATGGTGAGCGTGCCGGCCGGGAGGGTGGGCTCCCAGTCGAAGGTGACGTCGCCGACCGTGATCGCGTCCCCGGGGACGGCGCCGGCCTTGGCCAGCTCCTCCTCCACGCCCAGCCGGTTGAGCCGGTCCGCGAGGTAGCCCACGGCCTCGTCGTTGTTGAAGTCCGTCTGCCGGACCCAGCGCTCCGGGCGAACCCCGAGCACGACCCACCCGTCGGTGCGGGGGTCGGGCTCGACGGTGAAGCCGCCGTCGTCGACAGCGCGCGGGGTGATGGTGATCGGTGCCAACGGGAGGTCGGGCAGCGAGGCCCGGTGCTCCTCGACGGCGGCCGCCAGCGCGTAGCCCAGCTCGGTCACGCCCTCCCCGGTGGCCGCGCTGATCGGGAACACCTGCAGGCCGCGCGCCTCCAGCGAGGTGCGCACCAGGTCGACCAGCTCGCGGCCGTCCGGGACGTCGATCTTGTTGAGCACGGCGATCCGCAGCCGGCCGACCAGGTCGAGCTCCTCGCCGCCGTACTCGCGCAGCTCGTGCTCGAGGGCCTCGATGTCGGTCTCCGGGTCGCGACCGGGCTCCATCGTCGCCATGTCGACCACGTGCACCAGCACGGCGCAGCGCTCGACGTGCCGCAGGAACTCCAGACCCAGGCCCTTGCCCACGGACGCGCCGGGGATAAGGCCGGGGACGTCGGCCATCGTGTAGGTCGTGTCGCCGGAGCGGATCACGCCCAGCTGCGGGACCAGCGTGGTGAAGGGGTAGTCGGCGATCTTGGGCCGGGCCGCGGACATCGAGGCGACGAGCGAGGACTTGCCGGCCGACGGGTACCCGACCAGGCCGACGTCGGCGATGCTCTTCAGCTCGAGGACGGCGTCGACGGCGTCGCCGGGCTCACCGAGCAGCGCGAAGCCGGGGGCCTTGCGGCGCGCGTTGGCGAGCGCGGCGTTGCCCAGCCCGCCCTTGCCGCCGCGGGCGAGCACCAGCCGGGCACCGGCCCCGACCAGGTCGGCGACGACCTGGCCGTCGACGCTCACGACCGTGCCCGAGGGGACGCCGAGGACCAGATCGGCCCCGCGCCCGCCGTTGCGGTAGTCACCCGCCGCCTGCTTGCCGTTGCCGGCCTTCTGGTGCGGGTGGTGGTGGAAGTCCAGCAGGGTGTGCACGCTCGGGTCGACCTCGAGGACGACGTCCCCGCCGTCCCCGCCGTTGCCCCCGTCGGGACCACCCAGCGGCTTGAACTTCTCCCGGTGCACGGAGCTGACCCCGTTGGCACCCTTGCCTGCCGAGACGTGGACCGTCACGCGGTCGACGAAAGCGGCCATGATCGCCGCCTCTCTGCGCTACGGCCGAACTGTCCGGAAAGGGAAACGGGTGGCGGCGCCGGACTCCGGCGCCGCCACCCAGTCAGAGCTGGTGGAACTGGGTGGTGCTCAGACCGAGACGGTCTCGCGGACGGCCACCGGGGCGCCGACGGCGGTGATGGCGACCTCGCGGCGGCCGCGGCGGAAGCCGAAGGTCACCGCGCCGGGGACGAGGGCGAACAGGGTGTCGTCCTTGCCGCGGCCGACGCCGAGACCCGGGTGGAAGTGGGTGCCGCGCTGGCGGACGATGATCTCGCCGGCCTTGACGACCTGACCACCGAAGCGCTTGACGCCCAGGCGCTGGGCGTTGGAGTCGCGACCGTTACGGGACGACGATGCGCCCTTCTTGTGTGCCATGTCGTCAGCCCTTCGTGATGTCGCGGACCACGACGCTGGTCAGGGGCTGACGGTGCCCCTGGCGCTTGTGGTAGCCCGTCTTGTTCTTGAACTTGTGGATGTGGATCTTCGGGCCCTTGCCGTGCTCGACGATCTCGCCGGTCACGGTGACACCGGCGAGCGTCTGAGCGTCGGAGGTGACGGTGTCGCCGTCGACCAGCAGGATGGCCGGAAGGGTGACGGTGTCACCGGCCTCCCCGCTCAGGCGGTTGATGGTGAACGTGTCACCGACACCCACCTTGTGCTGCGCTCCACCGGCCTTGACGACTGCGTACACCACTGACTCCTCGATCGATTCCATGTGTCCAGCACTGTTGTCCTGCGCGCACGACCGCCACGAGGGCCGAGTGCTGGACGTGCTGCTCGCGCCTCCCAGGCGGCACCGGAGTGCACGGCCCGTGGTGGAGCAACCCGTCCAGCGTACCCGAGGCATCGTGCCCGGGTCGAACCGCGTTCGGCCGACCCGGTCGGCCCCGTGCCCCCACCGCGAGCTCACCCGCGGTGGGGGCACCGGGCCCGCTCGATCAGGCCGGCGGGCCTGCGGGCCGTGAGGCGGCCCTGCGGCGCCGCGGCCGGGCCGCCGGGACGTCCTGGACGGCCGCGGGCTCGGCGACCGGCTGGGGTGCCACGACGACGGTCGGCCCCGACCGGTCCTCGGCGGCAGCCGTGGCCTCCGGCTCGGCCGGTGGGGCCACCGCCGCCGCCAGGACGCTGTCCGGCGTCGGCTCCTCGGCGGCAGGCGCCTCGGAGACAGGCGCCTCGGCAGTGGGAGCCTCGGTGACGGGAGCGTCCTCGGCCGCCCGGGCCTCGGAAGACTGCCCGCGTCCGCGGCGACCCCGGCTGCGGCGACCGCGACCCTCGTCGACCGGCTCGTTCTCCGGCTCAGGGGTCGGCTCGGCGTCCGGCTCGGCAGCCTGCTCCGCCGCGGCCGGCTCGTCGAAGGACGCCCCGCCCTGCAGCGCCATGGCGTCCGCGACGTCCCAGCCGGCGGCCGGGTCCTCGCGACGTGAGGTCGTGGTGCCCCCGTCCACCGTCTCCGGCGTCTCGGTCACCGCTGCGCCCTGCTCCTCCTGCGGAGCGGCGTCCGGCGCACCGGTGCCCGCGGGACCACGGTCCTTGGTGCCGCCGTCCCGGGCACCACGGTCCCGGCCGCCTCGGCTGCGCCGGCCGCGACCGCCGCCGGTCTCGGTCCCGTCGGTCTCCGGTGCCTCGAGCGCCGGCGGCGTCGGGGTGGCCTCCCGCTCCGTCGCGGGTGCCGCCTCCTCGACCTCGGGGGTCACGACGTCGGCGTCCTTGGCCCGGTCGTTCCGGCCCTTGTCGCGACCGGAGCCCGACGCGGTGCCGGAGCCACTGCCCGGAGCGCCCGGGCCGTTGCCCGAGTCACCCCGGTTGCGGCCGCCGCCACCGTTGCCGCCGCCACCGTTGCCGGCGCCGTTGCCCGCGCTGCCGTTCCCGCTGGACCGCTTCTTGTCGTCCACCGGGTCGACCTGCACCAGGACACCCCGGCCGCGGCAGTGCTCGCACGGCTCGGAGAAGACCTCCAGCAGACCCTGGCCCACCCGCTTGCGGGTCATCTGCACCAGGCCCAGCGAGGTCACCTCGGCGACCTGGTGCTTCGTGCGGTCGCGGCCGAGGCACTCGGTGAGCCGCCGCAACACGAGGTCGCGATTGCTCTCCAGGACCATGTCGATGAAGTCGATGACGATGATCCCGCCGATGTCGCGCAGCCGGAGCTGACGGACGATCTCCTCGGCGGCCTCGATGTTGTTCCGGGTGACGGTCTGCTCCAGGTTGCCGCCGGACCCGACGAACTTCCCGGTGTTCACGTCGACGACCGTCATCGCCTCGGTGCGGTCGATGACCAGCGAGCCGCCCGAGGGCAGCCAGACCTTGCGGTCCAGCGCCTTCATCAGCTGCTCGTCGATCCGCAGGTCGCGGAAGACGTCGCCGGTGCCGGTGTAGCGCTGCAGCCGCTCGGACAGCTCCGGGGAGACGTGCGCGACGTAGGCCTCGACGGTGTCCCAGGCGTCGTCGCCCTGGACGACCAGCCGCTTGAAGTCCTCGTTGAAGACGTCGCGGATGACCCGGATCGCCAGGTCCGGCTCGCCGTAGAGCAGCGTCGGCGCGTTGCTGGTCGAGGACGCCTTGGTCTGGATGACCTCCCACTGCGCCTGGAGCCGGGCCACGTCGCGGGTGAGCTCCTCCTCCGAGGCGCCCTCCGCGGCGGTGCGGATGATGACGCCGGCGTCCTCGGGGACGATCTTCTTCAGGATGTCCTTGAGCCGCTGGCGCTCCTTGTCCGGGAGCTTGCGGCTGATGCCGGTCATCGAGCCACCGGGCACGTAGACCAGGAAGCGGCCGGGCAGGTTGACCTGCTGGGTCAGCCGGGCGCCCTTGTGGCCGATCGGGTCCTTGGTGACCTGGACCAGGACCTTGTCGCCGGACTTGAGCGCGGTCTCGATCGACCGGGACTTGCCGGACAGGCCGGCGGCGTCCCAGTTGACCTCACCGGCGTACAGGACGGCGTTGCGGCCCTTGCCGACGTCGATGAAGGCGGCCTCCATGCTGGGCAGCACGTTCTGCACGCGGCCCAGGTAGACGTTGCCCGCGAACGAGGTCGCCTGCGTCTGGGTGACGTAGTGCTCGACGAGGACGTCGTCCTCCAGAACGGCGATCTGGGTGCGCTCGCCGTGCTGCCGGATGACCATCGCCCGGTCCACGGCCTCGCGCCGCGCCAGGAACTCCGACTCCGACAGGATCGGCGCGCGGCGACGGCCACCGTCGCGGCCCTCACGGCGGCGCTGGCGCTTGGCCTCGAGCCGGGTGGAGCCGGCCACGCCCCGGACGTCGTCGTCGCTGGAGGTACGGCCGTTGCGTCCTGCGCGCTCCGGCCGGTCATCGGCGTCCTCGGCGGTGTCGTCGCTGCCGCTCTCGCCGCTGGTGCCGCGGCGACGGCGACGGCGACGACGGCGGGTGCTGGACCCCGAGCCGCCCTCGGCAGCGTCGTCGTCCTCGGTGTCGTCGTCCTGGCCGTCGCGCTCACTGGCATCGCGCTCGCTGCTGTCGCCGGACTCGTCGGCGCCGACCGGGGTCTCGACGTCGGTGTCGGTGTCCTCGTCCTCGCGGTCGCCGTCGGTGGCGTCCTCACCGGTGCGTCCGCGGCCGCGGCCCCGACGCCCCCGGCGCCGGCGACGACTGCCCGAGGAACCGCCGTCCTCGCCGTCGCGGTCGTCGGAGTCCTCGGCGTCCCGCTCGTCGGTCTCGGTCTCCTCGACCTCGACCGGCTCGCTCTCGGCCGCACTGCGGCGACGGCTGCGGGAACGCCGCGGCGGCGCCTCCTCGGCGTCCCGCTCGTCGGTGGCCGGGCGGTCGTCGGTCCGGCTGGTGTCGGTCTCGGTCGACTCGCTCGGCGACTCGGCCTGGGGACGGCGGCTGCGGCGGCGCGGCGCAGCGACCTCGGGCTCGGGGGCCACGAAGCTGATGAAGGCGGGGGCGACGTGCGAGAGCTGCGGCGCGGGGGGCTCGACGGAGTCGGGGTCGGCGGTCACGGCCGGCCGGGTCGCGCGACGGCGGGGCCGGGCGGTGACGGTCGTGGGCTCGGGTGAGCTGAACTGTGCGCCGAACCTCGGGAGCTCGTGCTCCGGCTGGGGCGTCACCGCCTCGGCCACCGGGGTCTCGACCGGCTCCTCGGAGAGGTCCTCGGCGGTCGGCTCGGCGTCCGGCTCACCGAGCAGGGCCTCACCCTCGGCCGGGTCAGCCACCGGACCGCCGAGCAGCTCGGCGAGAGGCGTCGATCCCTCCGCGGTGCTGAGGTCGGTGCTGTTCTCGTTGTCGTAGTGGTCGGCCACGAAGGGCTCGCCTCCTGTGCGTCCCCGGGCGCCGATCGTCTCCGACTGGCGGCCGCGCAGGAACGTGGGTTGGGCGGGTCGGGCGGCCACTGGGAGCGGCGGTTCTGCCCGGCCCGCGAAGTCTGGTCCGCGCCCCGGCCGGTGCGGCTGGGGCCCGGTGGTGCAGCGTGCTGAACACGGGTGGTGCGGTGGTCCGAAAGATCAGGTGGTGCCGAGTTCGGGTGGTGCAGCGCCACGGCTGGCAGACGTGGCGCAGGCGACGCCGGGCGCATCCGGGTCCGACCGGATCAGACCTGAGCCGGCTCCCCCTGGCAGCGGGAACTGGCCACGCGGTCGGGCCCGAGCGGATCGGCGACGTCACCGCTGTCGTCGAGCCGGCCCTGCGCCTCACGCACGGCCCTGGCGGGCAACGGCGGGTGCAGGTCGGCGACGGCAGCCAGAGCGGCCATCACGTCATCCGGTCGCACGGTCGGCGTGAGCTGCCGTACGACCACGAGCAGTATGGCACAACCTGCCTCAACAGCGACCGCAGCAGAGACGACGGCCTCCCGCGCGTCGACGTCCTTGGTGCCGTTCTTGGTCCGTTTCGCGACCAGCACCACCTCCTGGGCGAGGAAGGTCTGCACGGCGGCGGACAGCTCGTCCGCGTCCACCCCGGGCAGGTCGATCCGCCACCGGGTGGCGTTGAGCCGGTCGGCCAGCGAACCGCTGCCCTCGACCGCCTCGACGCACTCCAGGACGTCGATCCCCGGCGGCAACGAGGCGTCCAGCGCGGCCCGCACCTGCTCCGGGTCGCGCCGCGCGGACAGCCCGATCTCGAAGTACTCCGCCTCCGAGGCGGCACCGGTCGGCGCCGCCCCCATGTAGGAGATCTTCGGGTGTGGGCTGAACCCGGCGGAGAACGCCATCGGGACCTGCGCACGACGCAGCGCACGCTCCAGGGCGCGAGCCAGGTCGCGGTGCGAGGCGAACCGCAGCGGTCCGCGCTTGGTGTAGCGGAGCCGCAGCTTCTGCACGGTGGGCGGCGGCGGCGGGCCGTCCGGGGTGCGTGCCACTACCGGCTGACGGGGGTCAGGGGCAGCAGGCTGCGCCCGGTGGGCCCGATCTGGATGTCGGTGCCCATCGTCGGGCAGACACCGCAGTCGTAGCAGCCGGTCCAGCGGCAGTCGCCGACCTCGTCCTCACTGATCGCGTCCTGCCAGTCGTCCCAGAGCCACTCCTTGTCCAGCCCGGAGTCCAGGTGGTCCCAGGGCAGCACCTCGTGCTCGGTGCGCTCCCGGGTGGTGTACCAGGCCAGGTCGAGCCCGAACGCAGCGAGCTCCTCGGCCGCGGCCGTCTGCCATCGGTCGTAGGAGAAGTGCTCGCTCCAGCCGTCGAAGTGCCCGCCGTCGCGCCAGACCCGCTCGATGACCCGACCGACCCGGCGGTCGCCGCGCGACAGCAGCCCCTCGATCACGCCGGGCTTGCCGTCGTGGTAGCGCAAGCCGATCGAGCGACCGATCCGGCGGTCGGCGTTGATCGCCTCGCGCAGGATCCGCAGCCGGTGGTCGATCGTCTCGGCGCTGGCCTGGGCGGCCCACTGGAAGGGGGTGTGCGGCTTGGGCACGAAGCCACCGATGGAGACGGTGCAGCGGATGTCCTTGCTGCCACTGGCCTCCCGGCCGGCGCGGATCACCTCGACCGCCAGCTCGGCGATCTCCAGCACGTCCTCGTCGGTCTCGGTGGGCAGGCCGCACATGAAGTAGAGCTTCACCTGGCGCCAGCCGTTGGCGTAGGCCGTGGTGACCGTGCGGACCAGGTCCTCCTTGGACACGGTCTTGTTGATCACCCGGCGGATCCGCTCGCTGCCGCCCTCGGGGGCGAAGGTCAGCCCGGAGCGGCGGCCGTTGCGGGAGAGCTCGTTGGCCAGGGTGACGTTGAAGGCGTCGACCCGGGTGGAGGGCAGCGACAGGCCGGTGTTGGTGCCCTCGTACCGGTCGGCGAGCTCCTTGGCCAGCTGGCCGATCTCGGAGTGGTCGGCGCTGCTCAGCGAGAGCAGGCCCACCTCCTCGTAGCCGGTGGCCTTGAGCCCGGCGTCGACCATCGAGCCGATGCCGGTGATGGTGCGCTCGCGGACCGGGCGGGTGATCATCCCGGCCTGGCAGAAGCGGCAGCCACGGGTGCAGCCGCGGAAGATCTCCACGCTCATCCGCTCGTGCACGCTCTCGGCCAGCGGGACCAGCGGCTGCTTGGGGTAGGGCCACTCGTCGAGGTCCATCACCGTGCGCTTGCCGACGCGGGCCGGGACGTCGTCCCGGGTGCGGCGCACCTCGGCGATCGTGCCGTCGGCGGCATAGCTGACCGCGTAGAAGCGGGGCACGTAGACCCCGTCGACCCGGGAGAGCCGGGCCAGCAGCTCGACCCGCCCACCGGGGCGGCCCTGCTCCTTCCAGGCGGCGACGACGTCGGTGATGTCCCCGACGACCTGCTCGCCGTCCCCGAGCACCGCGCAGTCGACGAAGTCGCTGACCGGCTCGGGGTTGAAGGCGGCGTGCCCGCCGGCGACGACCACCGGGTGGCTCTCGTCGCGGTCGACGGCGTGCAGCGGGACGCCGGCGAGGTCGAGCGCCTCGAGCAGGTTCGTGTAACCGAGCTCGGTGGCGAAGCTGACGCCGAGCAGGTCGAACTCCCGCACCGGGCGGTGGGCGTCGACGGTGAACTGGCCGACCCCGTGCTCGCGCATCAGCCCGGCGAGGTCGGGCCAGACGGCGTAGGTGCGCTCGGCCAGGGCGTCGGGGCGCTCGTTGAGCACCTCGTACAGGATCATGAGGCCCTGGTTGGGCAGGCCCACCTCGTAGGCGTCCGGGTACATCAGCGCCCAGTGGACGGCGACGTCGTCCCACGGCTTGACCTGGGCGTTGAGCTCGCCACCGACGTACTGGATGGGCTTCTGGACCTGGGCGAGGAGGGGCTCGAGGCGGGGGTATAGAGACTCGACAGTCATGACCCGCCCAGGGTAGCCGCTCCGCCAGGGGCCGAAGTCGCGACTTCGGCATCAGGCCCCCTGGCAGAGGCCCACCGCGAGCTCGCGAGCGGTGGGGGGCGAGGGGGCCCTTCCTCAGAGCTGGGGGAAGAAGAGCGCGATCTCGCGCGCGGCCGACTCGGGCGAGTCGGAGCCGTGCACGATGTTGGCCTGCACCTCGAGGGCGAAGTCGCCGCGGATCGTGCCGGGCGCGGCCTTCACCGGGTCGGTCGCGCCGGCCAGCGCTCGGAACGCCTCGATGGCGCGCGGGCCCTCGACCACGAGGGCCAGCAGCGGGCCCCCGGTGATGAACTCGACCAGCGAGCCGAAGAACGGCCGCTCGCGGTGCTCGCCGTAGTGCTCCTCGGCGACGTCGGCGGTCAGGGTGCGCAGCTCGGCGGCGACCAGGCGCAGGCCCTTGGCCTCCAGGCGGGCGATGACCTGGCCGACCAGGCCCCGGGCCACGCCGTCGGGCTTGATCAGGACCAGCGAACGCTCAGCAGTGGGTGCAGACACGGCCGGGAGCGTACGGGACGGTTCCCGTCAACTCCGGTTGACAAGGGAAATTCGTCAATCTAGGTTGACGGCATGGCCTCCCCCACCGACGTCACCACCGCCGCCGCGGCCGACGACCCGGACACCGGGCTCCGTGCCATCCGTGCGCTCCGCGACCTCGCCGACCGCCTGGAGGTGCTGCAGGTCGGCAACGCCCGGGCGCGCGGCTGGTCCTGGCAACAGATCGCCGACGCCCTCGGCGTCAGCAAGCAGGCCGTCCACAAGAAGCACGCCACCTCACGAAGGGACCGCTGACGTGTTCGAGCGCTTCACCCGAGAGGCCCGTCAGGTGGTCGTCATGACGCAGGCACAGGCTCGCTGGCTGCGCGCCGAGCAGATCGAACCGGTGCACCTCCTGCTGGCCCTGACCGCCGACCCCGGTCGAGGGGGCCAGGTGCTGCGGGCGACCGGCGTCGACCTGGGATCCGTCGAGTCGGCCCTGGCACGCTCGAACGGCGCGCTGGACGCCGACGCACTGGCCGCCATCGGCATCGACCTGGACCAGGTGCGAGCTGCCGCCGAGTCCGCCTTCGGCCAGGGCGCGCTGGACCGCGGCGGCCGCGACCCGTCTGGTCACCTGCCCTTCGCCGAAGGGAGCAAGCGCGCCCTGGAGGAGTCACTGCGCCACGTCCTGCGGTCCAGGCTCCGCCGCCGGGCGCGGGTCATCGACAGCGGTGCGCTGCTGGCCGGGTTGCTCGCCGTCGGCGATCCGGTGGTGCAGCGGGTGCTCCAGCAGCTGGGCACCGACGCCGACCGGCTGCGCGGGCAGCTCGGGGACGCCTCGGCCGCGTGAGCTCCCGTCAGCCGGCGGGCGGCCCCGGGGGTGCGGTCGGCGGCGACCCGAAGGGCGTGCCGAGCAGCTCCTTGCGGACCTGCAGCAGGTAGAGCCAGATCAGCAGGAACACGCCGCCGACGAACCACATCGCCCCGCTGATCAGCCCGGTGAGCAGCAGCGGCACCTGTAGTGCCGTGCCGACGAACAGACCCTGCGGGCGGCGCTGCACCCCGCTGGCCAGGATCAGCAACACCGCCAGGACGAGCACGACCGTGAGCCGGGTGCTGGTCAGCCCCTCCCCGCTCTGCGCGATGCCGCGCGGCACGAAGAGGACGGCGATCCCCTCCATCAGCAGGATCGCGGCGGCAGCTCCCCCCAGCGCCTTGCCGGCGCGCACCGGGTCGGGTGCCGTCACGACCGCTTGCCGCCGAGGAGGCTGCGGGCCTCCCCCGCGGTGATCACGCTGCCGGTCACCAGCACGCCGGACCCACCGAGGGCGTCGTCGGGACCGGCCTCGGCCAGCTCCATCGCCGACTCCAGCGCGTCGGTGAGCAGCGGGTGCACGCTGACCCGGTCGGCCCCGAACACGTCGACGGCCAGCGCCCCCAGCTCGTCGGCCGGGATCGCCCGCGGAGAGCTGTTCTGGGTGACCACCAGTTCGGCGCACAGCGGCTCCAGCTCGGCCAGCATGCCGCTGACGTCCTTGCCCTGGACGCAGCCGACGACGCCGACCAGCCGGGTGAAGTCGAAGGACTCGCGGACCGCCTCGACCGTCGCCGCCATGCCGGCCGGGTTGTGCGCCGCGTCGACCAGCACCGCCGGGGAGGTGCGCACCCGCTCCAGCCGCCCGGGCGAGCGCACCGAGGCGAAGGACTCCCGGACGACGTCCTGGGCGACCGGGCCGGTGGCCGACCCCGCGCCCAGGAACGCCTCGACCGCGGCCAGCGCGACGGCGGCGTTCTGCGCCTGGTGCGCGCCGAACAACGGAAGGAAGACCTCGTCGTACTCACCGCCCAGCCCCTGCAGCCGCACCTGCTGGCCGCCGACGGCGACCCGGCGCTCGAGCACGCCGAACTCGGTGCCCTCGCGGGCGACGGTCGCGTCGACCTCGATCGCCCGCCGCACCAGCGCCTCCAGCGCGCCGGCCGGCTGGTGGGCGAGCACCGCGACGACACCGCCGTCCGGGCGACCGTCGGGCAGCACGCCGTCCCCGGTGGCCGGCTTGATGATCCCGGCCTTCTCGGTGGCGATCGTGGCGACGTCGGGCCCCAGGTACTCGGCGTGGTCCATCGAGACGGGCGTGACGACGGCGACCCGGGCGTCGGCGACGTTGGTCGCGTCCCAGGTGCCGCCCATGCCGACCTCGACGACCGCGACGTCCACCGGCGCCTCGGCGAAGGCGGCGTAGGCCATCGCGACCATCACCTCGAAGAAGGACATCGGGACGTCGCTGCCCGCGTCGACCATCTGCACGTAGGGGGCGACGTCGTCGTAGACCTCGACGAAGCGCTCGGCCGGCAGCGGCTCGCCGTCGAGCACGATCCGCTCCCGCATCGACTCCAGGTGCGGGCTGGTGAACCGGCCGACGCGCAGGCCGAAGCCGCGCAGCAGCTCGTCGACCATCCGCGCCGTCGTCGTCTTGCCGTTGGTGCCGGTCACCTGGACGACGGGCATCGCCCGGTGCGGGGAGCCGAGCAGGTCGACCAGGGCGGAGATGCGGGTCAGCGACGGCTCGAGCCGGTTCTCCGGCCACCGCGCCAGGAGCGCCTGCTCGACCCGGGCCAGGTCACGGGAAAGGGAGGTGCTCATCGCTCTTAGGATGCCAGTCATGGTTGCCGACACCCGATCCCTGGACAGCACTCCCCCGGGGAGCACCGGCGGCGTACCCGAGAAGCCCTCGATCGACGGGCTGGAGGAGAAGTGGGTGGCCCGCTGGGCCGAGGGCGACACCTACGCCTTCGACCGTGACGCCGCGCTGTCCGCACCCCGCGCGCAGACCTACGCGATCGACACCCCGCCGCCGACGGCGAGCGGGTCGCTGCACGTGGGCCACGTCTTCAGCTACACCCACACCGACATCGTCGCCCGGTACCACCGGATGCGCGGCAAGCACGTCTTCTACCCGATGGGCTGGGACGACAACGGCCTGCCCACCGAGCGCCGGGTGCAGAACTACTACGGCGTGCGCTGCGACCCCTCGCTCCCCTACGACGAGGACTTCCAGCCGCCGGAGAAGGCGGGCAAGGACCAGCAGCCGATCTCCCGGCGCAACTTCGTCGAGCTGTGCGAGCGGCTGACCGCGGTCGACGAGGCCGAGTTCGAGAAGTTGTGGCGCCGGGTCGGCCTCTCGGTCGACTGGGGAGGCGTCTACCGGACGATCTCGGAGTCCTCCCGGGCCACCGCGCAGAAGATGTTCCTGCACAACCTGGCCCGCGGTGAGGCCTACGCCCAGGAGGCGCCGACCCTCTGGGACGTCACCTTCCGCACCGCGGTCGCCCAGGCCGAGCTGGAGGACCGGGAGCGCCCCGGCGCCTACCACCGGATCGGCTTCAGCGGGCCCTCGGGCGACCCGGTGTTCATCGAGACCACCCGCCCGGAGCTGCTGCCGGCGTGCGTCGCCCTGGTCGCCCACCCCGACGACGAGCGCTACCAGCCGCTGTTCGGGAAGACGGTGACCACTCCCCTGTTCGGCGTCGAGGTCCCCGTGGTCGCCCACCGGCTGGCCGAGCCGGACAAGGGCTCGGGCATCGCGATGATCTGCACCTTCGGTGACCTGAACGACGTCACCTGGTGGCGGGAGCTGCAGCTGCCGACCCGCGCCGTCATCGGCTGGGACGGCCGCTTCCTCGCCGAGCCGCCGGCCGACGTGCCCGCCGCCGTGTACGGCGAGCTGGCCGGCAAGACCTCCTTCAGTGCGCAGCAGCGGATCGTCGAGCTGCTCCGCGAGTCCGGCGACCTGGCGGGCGACCCGAAGCCGATCACCCACCCGGTGAAGTTCTTCGAGAAGGGCGAGCGCCCGCTGGAGATCGTCACCACCCGGCAGTGGTACATCCGCAACGGCGGGCGGGACGGCGACCTGCGCGACGCCCTGCTGGCCCGCGGGCGGGAGATCCAGTGGGTGCCCGAGCACATGCGGCACCGCTACGACAACTGGGTCGAGGGCCTCAACGGCGACTGGCTGATCAGCCGGCAGCGCTTCTTCGGCGTGCCGTTCCCGGTCTGGTACCGGTTGGACTCCGAGGGCGAGCCCGACTACTCCGCCCCGATCCTGGCGCCGGAGTCGGTGCTGCCGGTCGACCCGTCCTCCGACGTCCCGGAAGGGTTCACCGCCGACCAGCGGGGCGTGCCGGGCGGGTTCATGGCCGACCCCGACGTCATGGACACCTGGGCCACCTCGTCGCTGTCGCCGCAGGTCGCCTCGGGCTGGGAGACCGACCCGGAGCTGTTCGCGCACGTCTTCCCGATGGACCAGCGGCCGCAGGCGCACGACATCATCCGCACCTGGCTGTTCTCCACCGTCGTCCGGGCGCACTTCGAGCACGGCACGGTGCCGTGGACGCACGCGACCATCTCCGGCTTCGTGGTCGACCCCGACCGCAAGAAGATGTCGAAGTCCAAGGGCAACGCGACCACCCCGATCGACGTGCTGGAGCGCTACGGGACCGACGCGGTGCGCTGGCGAGCCGCCGGCGCCCGGCCGGGGGCGGACAGCCCGTTCGACGAGGCGCAGATGAAGGTCGGCCGCCGGCTGGCCATGAAGGTCCTCAACATCGGCAAGTTCGTGCTGGGGCTGGGCGCCTCTCCCGACCTGACGGCCGAGGCGGTCACCGAGCCGATCGACCGCGGGCTGCTCGCCTCGTTGGCGCAGGTGGTCGACGAGGCGACCGCGGCGATGGAGGCCTACAACTACACCCGGGCGCTCGAGGTCACCGAGTCGTTCTTCTGGTCGTTCTGCGACGACTACGTGGAGCTGGTGAAGACCCGGGCCTACGGCTCTGGCCCTGGGGCTGCTTCCGCCCAGGCCACGCTGGCGCTGGCGCTCTCGGTGCAGCTGCGGCTGCTCGCCCCGGTGCTGCCGTTCGTGACCGAGGAGGTCTGGTCCTGGTGGCAGACCGGCTCGGTGCACCGGGCGCTGTGGCCGACCGCGAGCGAGCTGCCGGCCGGGGGCGACCCGGCGGTGGTGTCGGCGGCGGCCGAGGTGCTGTCGCTGGTGCGCAAGGCGAAGTCCGACGCCAAGACGTCGATGCGCACCGATGTCGCGACGACGACGGTGACCGTCTCCGAGGCGCGGATGGCCGCGGTCGAGGCCGCCCGGGGTGACCTGGTGGACGCCGGCCGGATCGCAGAACTGACCGTGGTCGCCGGCGACGGCCCGCTCCACGTCGACGTCGTCCTCGCCGAGACGCCCGAGGCCTGACCGTGTGCGCTGAGTGCCAGGTGCCGACGCTGGACCTGGCACTCAGCGCACGACGTCGAGCCCGAAGAGGCGACGCCGGGCGGCGTGGACGGTCAGGATCTCTCTCTGGCAGGCGGCGGCTTCGGCGGTGAGCCTCCGGTAGCTGAACCGGAGCGTCTGCCACCCCACCGTGGCCACCAGGGCATCTCGGCGGATGTCCCGCTCTCGCTGCTCGCGGGAGCCGTGCCAGGCGGCACCGTCCATCTCGACGGCGAGCAGCACGTCCTCGCAGGCGGCGTCGAGGAGGAAGCGCTCCCCCGCCACCGTGATCGGACGCTGCTGGACGAACGCTGGCATGCCCGGAGCACGCAGGACCTGCAGGCAACCCCAGATCTCGAGCTCGCTCTGGCACCCGTCGGCGAGCAACCGGACGAGTTCGGTCAAGGCAGCTCGCCCGGGCAACCGGGGACGTCGAGCCAGCTCATCGGCCAACTGTCGCGCCGTGCACAGCCGCCGGCGGACCGCGGTGATCGCTGCTGCGCGGACAGCGGGGCGCCCGGCACCGGAGGGGTCAGCCCACGCGTCGACGACCGAACGTTCGACCGACGTCACCGGCAACCCGCCGACCGGCCGCACGTGCCAGTCCACGTCGGCCACCCGGTGCAGCACGACTCCCGGAGCACCACGACCACTGCGGCCCGGCGCCACGGTGACGTGGACGGGACCAACGGGCGGCGCGACGAGGCCCCAGAGCGCCAGGGCGGTGGCGTGGCTGACCACGGCCTCCCGCGACCGGACGGCGGCAGCCACCCGGACCGGCCAGTCGGTCGTCGACCCCGGCACCGCGTAGCAGCCACCACCGAGACGCAGCAGCCGGCCACTCGCGACCCAGGAGCGGACGGTCGTCGGGCTCACCTGCGCCGTCAACTGCGCCCACGTGGTCCATCCTCGCGGTCCGACCAGGCCTTCGACGTCGTGCCGCACCCCGACAGCCTGGCGCGCCCGGCCTGGGCGCCGTAGCCGCGCCGAGCATCTGTGGACGGCGGGCGCGGACTGTCAGTCGGGCAGCTGCCAGCTGTCAGTCCACGCACGCCGACTCCTGGAACGCAGACGGCCCGCTCCCCCGGAGGGGAGCGGGCCGTCTCGCGGCCCGGGTGAGCTACGCGGACTTCTCGCGGGGGGCGCGGGCGGGCTTGCGGGGCACGAGGGTGGGGCTCACGTGCTCCAGCACGACCTCGCGGGTGATGACGACCGTGGCGACGTCCTCGCGGCTGGGGATGTCGTACATCACCGACTGGAGCACCTCCTCCAGGATCGCCCGCAGACCACGGGCACCGGTGCCCCGCAGGATCGCCTGGTCGGCGATCGACTCGAGCGCGTCGTCGGTGAACTCCAGCTCCACCCCGTCGAGCTCGAACAACCGCCGGTACTGGCGCACCAGGGCGTTCTTCGGCTCGGTGAGGATGTTCATCAGCGCCGTGCGGTCGAGCTTCTGCACGCTGGTGATCACCGGCAGCCGGCCGATGAACTCGGGGATCATGCCGAACTTCAGCAGGTCCTCGGGCATGACCTGCGCGAAGGCGTTGGCCTCCTCGATCTCGGCCTTGCCGCGGACCTCGGCACCGAAACCGATGCCCTGCTTGCCGGTGCGGGCCTCGATCACCTGGTCCAGCCCGGCGAACGCGCCACCGACGATGAACAGCACGTTGGTGGTGTCGATCTGGATGAACTCCTGGTGCGGGTGCTTCCGCCCACCCTGCGGGGGCACCGACGCGGTCGTGCCCTCGAGGATCTTCAGCAGCGCCTGCTGCACGCCCTCACCGGAGACGTCGCGGGTGATCGACGGGTTCTCGCTCTTGCGGGCGATCTTGTCGACCTCGTCGATGTAGATGATCCCGGTCTCGGCGCGCTTGACGTCGTAGTCGGCTGCCTGGATCAGCTTGAGCAGGATGTTCTCGACGTCCTCGCCGACGTAGCCGGCCTCGGTGAGCGCCGTGGCGTCCGCGATCGCGAAGGGCACGTTGAGCATCCGGGCCAGCGTCTGCGCCAGGTGCGTCTTGCCGCAGCCGGTCGGGCCCATCAGCAGGATGTTGGACTTGGCGAGCTCGACGCCCTCGTCCCGGCCCCGGTCCGTGCCGCCGGCCTGCACCCGCTTGTAGTGGTTGTAGACGGCGACGGCGAGCGTGCGCTTGGCCTGGTCCTGGCCGATGACGTACTGCTCGAGGAAGTCGTGGATCTCCTTGGGCTTGGGCAGCTCGTCGAACTTGAGGTCCGACGACTCCGAGAGCTCTTCCTCGATGATCTCGTTGCAGAGGTCGATGCACTCGTCGCAGATGTACACCCCAGGGCCAGCGATGAGCTTCTTGACCTGCTTCTGGCTCTTCCCGCAGAACGAGCACTTGAGCAGGTCGCCGCTCTCACCGATACGTGCCACCTGGCTGACCTCCACCTCGAATGGGACAGCGCTGCCGCGGTCCCGTTGGTTCGTGCTGTGTCATGCCCTTGTCGACGCCCGTCCTGCTGGCGTTCGGTGTCCCTGCGGTCGTGACCGGGGAATCGGGCGTTCACCGAACCTACCCGGCCGATCCGACGTTCCCAGGCAGGAACTCACCCGGGTCGCCCGGCCCGCACCACCTGCCCCGGCCCTCCCCCGTGACCCGGCGGAGTCCTCGGGAGACCGCCGGAACGGAGGATGGGAGAACGGTACGGGCCGAGAGCGCGACACGCGCGCTCTCGGCCCGTCCTGTCACCGGATCAGACCGGCGGCAGCGCGTTGAGCTTGCGGCTCTGGATGACCTGGTCGACGATCCCGTACTCCATGGCCTGCTGGGCCGTGAGGATCTTGTCCCGGTCGATGTCCTTGCGGACCTGCTCCTGGGTCTGTCCGGTGTGCCGGGCCAGGATCTGCTCCATCTGCACCCGCACCCGCTCGATCTCCCGGGCGTGGATCTCCAGGTCGGTGACCTGGCCACCGGCCTCGCCGGAGGGCTGGTGGATCAGCACTCGGGAGTACGGCAGCGCCAGGCGCTTGCCCTTGGTCCCGGCAGCCAGCAGGACGGCGGCCGCGGAGGCCGCCTGGCCCATGCAGACGGTCTGGATGTCGGGGCGGACGAACATCATCGTGTCGTAGATGGCCGTCAGCGCGGTGAACGAGCCACCGGGGCTGTTGATGTACATCGTGATGTCACGGTCGGGGTCGTTGGACTCCAGCGTGATCAGCTGCGCCATGACGTCGTTGGCCGAGGCGTCGTCGACCTGCACCCCGAGGAAGATGATGCGCTCCTCGAAGAGCTTGTTGTACGGGTTCGACTCCTTCATGCCGTAGCTCGTGCGCTCCACGAAGGAGGGCAGGATGTACCGGCTGGAGGGCATCTCGACGCTGTTCGTGCTCTGCGGCATCTGGAAGTCGCTCTTGCTCTGCGGCAGCGGGAAATCAGACATGGTCACTTCTCCGGTCCGTCGGTGACCGGGTTGTCGGTCGAGGTCATGGACTCCGCGCGGGTCACCACGTGGTCGACGAAGCCGTACTCGAGGGCCTCCTGCGCGGTGAACCACCGGTCGCGGTCGGAGTCCTTCTCGATCTGCTCGACCGTCTGCCCGGTGAACTGCGCCTGCAGCTCGTTGAGCTGGGCCTTGGTGTTGCGGAACAGCTCAGCCTGGATGGCGATGTCGGAGGCGGTGCCGCCGACGCCGGCCGAGGGCTGGTGCATCAGGATCCGCGTGTGGGGCAGCGAGTAGCGCTTGCCCTTCGTCCCGGCGGTGAGCAGGAACTGGCCCATCGAGGCGGCCAGGCCCATCGCGTAGGTGGCGACGTCGCAGTCGATGAACTGCATCGTGTCGAAGATCGCCATGCCGGCGGTGACGGAGCCGCCGGGCGAGTTGATGTAGAGGTGGATGTCGCGCTTGGGGTCCTCTGCGGACAGCAGCAGCATCTGCGCGGCCAGCTGGTTGGCGATGACGTCGTCGACCTGGCTGCCGAGGAAGATGATCCGCTCACGCAGCAGGCGCTCGTAGACCGAGTCGTTGAGGTTCATCATCGAGCCGCCGGCGCGCATCAGCGGCGCGCTGGCGGTGATCAGGTCTGAGTTGCTCACGGGTGCGGTGACCTCCGTAGGACTGCGGTGCAGTCGGTCTCGTGGAACGGGTTGGCCGGTGGTCGGGGGCGACCGACGACGCTGCGGACGACCCTCGGTGCCGGTCGTCAGTGCGGCCTCGTGTGGTCGTCCTTCAGGGGTGCCTGAGTGTCACGTCGACCCTAACGCGCACCCCCGACCGGTTCCTCCCGGCGCGGGCCGGTGTTCGCCGTGGGCGCAGCGACGCCGTGGCCAGGGCCTCGGGAACGGCAGCGCCGCCCGTACCCAGCTGGGTACGGGCGGCGCGGTGTGCCGGGGTGGATCAGGCCTTGTCGGCCGTCGCCTCGGTGTCGGTCTCCTCGGCGGCGTCTGCCTCGACTGCGTCGGCCTCGGCGACCTCAGCCGCGTCGGCGTCCTCGGCGTCCTCGGCGTCGGCCGAGTCGGCGGCGACGGTGCGCGGACGCAGCGCCTCCAGGTCGACGACGTTGCCCGACTCGTCGGTGATCGTCGTCTCCTCGAGCAGCTGGGCCAGCGCCTTGGTGCGCCGCACGTCGGCGACGAACTCGGCGATGTTGTTGCCCTGCTGGAGCTGCTGGGCGTACTGCTCGGGGCTGACCCGGTTGCGCTGGGCCTGGGCCATGATCTGCGCGGAGAGGTCCTCGTTGTCGACGGTGACCTCGCGGGCGTCGGCGATCGAGTCGAGCACGAACTGCGTCTTGACCGCCTTCTCGACGTTCTCCCGCATCTCGGCGTCGTAGGCCTCGCGGTTCTCGACCTCGGTCATCGAGAAGTAGGCGTCCCAGTCCATGCCGGCCTGCTGGAGCTCGCGCTCCATGGCCTGGCTGCGCCAGCTGAGCTCCTGCTCGACCAGCTTCTCCGGCACCGGGACCTCGATGGTCTCCAGCAGGTGCTCGACCAGCTTGTCGCGGGCCTGCGCGCCCTGCTGCAGCACCTTGGTGCGGGCCAGCCGGGTGCGGACGTCCTCGCGCAGCTCGGCCAGGGTGTCGAACTCGCTGGCGATCGAGGCGAACTCGTCGTCCAGCTCCGGCAGCTCCTTGGCCTTGACCGACCGGACGGTGACGGTCACGTCGGCCATCTCACCGGCCTGGTCACCGGCGAGCAGCTCCGTGGAGAAGGTGGCGCTCTCGTCGGCGGACAGCCCGCGCACGGCCTCGTCCAGGCCGTTCATCAGGTTGCCGGAGCCGACCTCGTAGGACATCCCGGTGGTGCTGCCGTCCTCGAGCACCTCGCCGTTGAGCGTGGCCTCCAGGTCGATGGAGACGAAGTCGCCGTCCTCGGCCGCCCGCTCGACACCGGAGAGGGTGGAGAAGCGCTCGCGCATGACGGTGATCTGCTGGTCGATCTCCTCGTCGGTGACCTCGACGTCGTCGACGGTCACCGCCAGGGAGTCCAGCGGGGGCAGCTCGAGGGTGGGGGCGACGTCGACCTCGGCGGTGAAGGCGAGGGCCTCGCCGTCGTCGATGCGGGTGACCTCCACGTCCGGCTGGCTGATGACGCGGACCTGGTTCTCCCGGATCGCCTCGGAGTAGACCTCCGGGACGGCGTGCTGGACGACCTGCTCGAGCACGACCGGGCGGCCGACCCGCTGGTCGAGGACGCGGTTCGGGACCTTGCCGGGGCGGAAGCCGGGAACGCGCACCTGCTTGCCCAGCTCCTTGTAGACCTCACCGAAGGCGTGGTCCAGGTCGCTCCACGGCACCTCGATCGCGAGCCGGACCCGGGTCGGGCCCAGGTTCTCGATGGTGCTCTTCACAGCGGCGTGCTCCTCAGGTACGACGGGGATGGGCGTGGCCTCCGCGCGGACGGCGGCCGATCGTGCCCGCGAGTCTTCCAGACCTCGCGGCAGTGTCGGGGTGACAGGATTTGAACCTGCGGCCCCCTGCTCCCAAAGCAGGTGCGCTACCAAGCTGCGCTACACCCCGTGGCCACCGGCGAGTCTAGGCCGACGGCCTGCGGACAGCGCCGCGCGGGCACGGGATAGGCTGGCGCGGTAAGCATGCGGGTGTAGCTCAATGGTAGAGCCCCAGCCTTCCAAGCTGGCCATGCCGGTTCGATCCCGGTCACCCGCTCCACGTCCTGACCAGCTCGGATCCCCGTTCGTGAAGCTCAGCCAGCCTGTGGCGCCGCTCCTGCGTTCTGACGGTGTGACCCCCGTCGAGCACTGACCACGGGCCTTGGCCAGTGCTCAAGGCACGGATGAGGCACGCCCTGGCCATGAGCGACCTCGGCGTCGCTGTACTGACCGGAGACGTTGGTCGAGGTCGTGTGCCCCTCGCCGTGGGGCATCGACGCCTCGCCTGCGCGCGGGCCAGGTCAGTTGCTCAGGCCGCGGAACTCTGCCGGCCAGCGACCGTGCACCTCCCTGCTCGGGACTGCCCAGCGACCGTCTTCGAGGTCGCACCAGGTCGGTCAGCCAGGTCACCGGAGACCTCCCTCGGCGGCGGGCGGCGGAGCCCCGATGCCGGCCAGGCCCGTGGCGACGAGCACCGCCGTGGCCGCCGTGCCGGCCAGCAGCAGCCGCTCGACCAGCCCGATGCCCTGCACCGGATCGGCGCCCGCGAACACGACGGGGACGTGCAGGGCCAGGAAGGACGCGCCCAGCCCGCCGAGGCCGACCGCCGCACCGCGCAGGGCGCGGCGAGCCGGGGGCGAGCAGGTCGCCGCGACCAGGAGCCCGACGACCGGCGGCACCACCGTCGCCAGGGCGGCCGCCACCTGGTGCACCCGTCCCCACGCCGTCGTGTCGAGCCCGGGCAGGTCGGTGGGGAACGCGGCCACCGCGGCGAGGCCGACCGACCACAGCGCCAGCAGTCCGAGCACCGCGGTCCGCCGGGCACCGGCCCCGAGGCGGCGGTGCACCCCGAGGGCCGTACCGGCCGCCGCGATCTCCAGCCCCACGATGCACCCCGCGAGCCACCAGCCGCCGGCGGGCCGGTGCACGGCGTCGCTGAGCATTCCATCGAGGGCGTTCCCGCCGACGACGTCGGTGCCGATCCCGGCCAGGACGGCGACGGCCACCCCGAGCAGGACGACCGGCAACCACGGCGCGGACCGGCTGTCCGTGCCCGGGACCGGGTGGACGACGGCCGTCGCGGGCCCGGGTCGTGGCGGCGCCGAGAGCGCGGTCATGTCGGCACCAGGACGTCACGGCGGGGCTGGTCCGCCGTGCGGGAGCGGAGGCAGGCGTCGTAGAGGCCGACGAACGCGCTGAGCGTGGCGCCCAGGTCGTGCTCTGCGGCGACGGCCCGGGCGCGCCGGCCCATCCGCCGGGCGGAGGCCGGGTCGTCCAGCAGGGCGGTCAGCCGCTCGGCGAGCTCCTCGACGTCGCCGTGCCGGTAGAGCCAGCCGGTCCGCCCGTGGTGCACCAGGTGCGGCAGCGCACCGGCGTCGACGCCCAGCACCGGCAGCCCGGTGGCCATCGCCTCCAGGGTCACCAGGCTCTGCAGCTCAGCGGTGCCGGCCATGCCGAAGAAGTCCGCGGCCGCGTAGGCCTCGGGCAGCTCGGCGTCGCTCAGGACGCCGGTGAAGGTCACCGCACCCGCCACGCCGCGCTCGGCGGCCAGCGCCTCGAGCCTCGTGCGCTCCGAACCGTCCCCGACGACGAGCAGGTGGAGGTCCCACCGCGCCCGGACCAGGGCGAGCGCCTCGATGAGCTCGTGCACGTTCTTCTCCGGGTCCAGCCGGCCGACGGAGGCCAGCACCGGGCCGGAGGGCAGTCCGTACCTGCGGCGGAACCGGGCACCGTCCCGCTCGGGGGAGAACCGATCCAGGTCCAGCCCGCAGGAGATGGGCAGCACGGGCCCGGGTACCCCGGCCGACTCGGCCAACGCCGCAGCGAACGGCGTGGGGCTGGTGACCACGTCGGCGAGGGCGAGCACGCCGGCGGCGTCCCGCCACGCCCACTGATGCGCCCGGCGCCGGACGGCGGCGCCACCGGGCACGTAGTGCAGCAGGTTCTCCGGCATGAAGTGGTTGGTGGCGACCACCGGGATGCCCAGCGCGCGGGCCGCACGCAGAACCGCCCGGCCCATCAGGAAGTGGCTCTGGATGTGCACCACGTCCGGCCGGACCGCCTGCAACACCACCCGGACCCGGCGCTGCAGCCCGGCCGGGGGGCACACCCGGAAGCCGCGGCGGACCAGCACCGGCAGGGAACGCACCCGGTGCTCGGTGACGCCTCCGGTGGCCTGCGCGGAGGTGCTGTGGTGGCTCCGGGACGGGGCGAGGACGTGCACCTCGTGCTCGGCGGCCAGGCCCGCGGCCAGCCGCTGGGCGAAGTACGAGGCGCCGTTGACGTCGGGCGCGTAGGTGTCGGCGGCGATCAGGATCTTCACGGGAGAACCCCTCGAGTTCGTAGGGAGGACGACTTCTTGGCGATGAGCTTCTTGGCGATGAGCGAGACGGCGAGCACGCAGCCGCCCAGTGCCGCGCTGAGCGCGCCGAAGGCCCAGGGCGAGCTGGTGATCCCCGCGATGTGCGGACCCGCCAGCAGGCCGAGGGCGACCAGCACGGCCGCTCGCACCGAGCTGGTGAACGCGACCCAGCCGAGGAAGCGGCGGTAGGGCACGCCGGCCAGGCCGGCCGCGAGGAAGGCCGGGACGGCGCCGAGGTCGACCAGCTTCGCGCCGACCACCACGCGAGGGAGGCGTCGACGCACGTCCTTCCGGAGCCGCGCGGCGCGGGCTCCGGAGACACCGAGCCGCGCGAGCAGCGGCTCCATGCGCCCGTGCCGCCCGCTCCGGCCGAGGGCGAACAGCAGGCTGTCGCTGACGACGTCGGCGGAGACGGCCAGCAGCCACACGGGCACCAGCGCCAGCACACCGGCGCCGACCATCGAACCCGCCGCCACCGTGGTGGCCGGTCCCTCCAGCAGCATCAGCACCGCCAGGACGAGATAGGGCTGCACCTGGTCGCTGCTCCCTCCCGACCCGCCCCGGGCGATGGAGCGGACCAACCGCCGGACCGTCCGGCGGCGAGGAGAAGCTAGGACGGCGAGGACGCCGTGGTCGTCGGCCTGCGGAGCTGTTCGGCATGGCTCCGCGGTGGCTGCACCAGGGGCGCGGACCCGTACCGCGGTAGGGGGTCTCCCCGCTCGGGAGAGGGACGACGGTCCCTCCGCGACGCTCTAGCGTGCATGCAGGCGAGCCCGCGGAAGGGGATCGCCGGCGGGCCGGTGCCCGTCCGGACGACGGAGGAGCGGCAGGTGGACGACGGATGGCGGTGACCCGGCCGGACGACCGTGCCACGGCGAGGGCCTGGACGGCCGGAACGGCGATCGCCGGGATCCTGCTGGTGCTCCTGCAGCTGCCCACCACCACGGGTGTCTACGGGCTGCCGTTCACCGCCGCGCTGCTGATCCACCTGCCGCAGGGCCTCGCGCTCCCGCTCGCGTTGCGCCGTCCACTGCTCGCCACCGCCGTCCAGTTCGTGGCGGCGGCGGCCACCGCCCTGGCGGTCGACCCCGTGGACGGGCATGCCTGGCCGCTCACCGTCCCCGGTGTCCTGCTCCTCGTCGCGCACGTCGGGCTGCTGGCGGTCTCCCGCGGCTGGCGGCCGGCTGCCCTGGTCTGGGGCGCCTCGCTGCTGGGCCTCGCCTGCCTGATGGCCGTCCAGGTAGGGGAGTGGGGCAGCGAGACCGCCGGCGACATCACCGTCGCGGTCTACGCGGCCAGCGCCCTGCTCGTGCTGATGGCCGGGTCGGTGTGGCAGCAGCGGTCCCGGCTGGCCGGTGAGCTCTCGGCCGCCCAGCGGGACGTGGCGGTCGAGCAGGCTCGGCGGGCACTGGTGGAGGAGCGCACCCGGATCGCCCGGGAGCTGCACGACGTGGTGGCGCACACGATGTCGGTCGTGCACATGCAGGCCAGCACCGCACGCTTCCGGCTTCCCGACCTGGGCCCGGAGGCGGCCGCCGAGCTGCAGCAGATCGCAGGTTCGGCCAAGGCCGCCATGGCGGAGATGCGCCAGCTGCTCGGCGTGCTGCGGGACGACGGGGCGAACGCCCCGGTCACGCCGACCCCGACACTGGCCGACCTGCCCGAGCTGGTCGCCGGAACGGCGCGCGGCGGAACGGCGGCCCGGCTGACGGTGGACCCGGCGCTGGCGACCCGGGAGGTCCCGGAGATCGTGCAGGCGGCGGCGTACCGGGTGGTCCAGGAGGCGCTGAGCAACGTCGTCCGGCATGCCCCGGGTGCGTCGGCGACGGTCGACGTCCGGCTCGCACCGGAGGGACCCGCGATCGAGCTGACGGTCACCAACCCACCGACCGCCTCCCCGGTCGTTCCGCCCGGTCCCGGCATGGACCTCCGCGACCCCACCCGGGCTCGCCACGGGCTGATCGGCATCCGCGAACGCGCAGCGCTGCTGGGTGGCTGGTCGAGCGCGGGCCCCGTACCCGGTGGCGGATGGCAGGTGGATGCCCACCTGCCGCTGGCGGCGGAGGTCCCCGTCGCGAGCGACCTGCCCGACCACGACGTGGCGGCCGCACCAGGGGCTGCTTCGTGATCCGCGTGCTCGTCGTCGACGACCAGTCGATGATCCGGCTGGGCATCCGCTCCGTCGTCGACGCCCAGGAGGACATGACCGTCGTCGGCGAGGCGGAGACCGGGGAACGGGCCCTCGCGGCGGCCCGGAGCCTGCGGCCGGACGTCGTGCTGATGGACGTGCGGATGCCCGTCCTCGACGGGCTCGAGGCGACGCGGCGCATGCTCGCCGCAGACCAGCCGAACAGCCACCGGCCGCGGGTCGTGGTGCTGACCACCTTCGACCTGGACGACTACGTCTACGCCGCGCTGCAGGCCGGCGCCAGCGGCTTCCTGCTCAAGGACAGCGAGCCCGAGGAGGTGCTGCGCGCGATCCGCGTGGTCGCCGGCGGTGAGGCCCTCCTGGCGCCGGGGGTGACCCGCCGGCTGATCGAGCAGTTCGTCGACGCCCGCACCACCGCCCGACCGCCCGACCCGGCGATGAACGGGCTGACCGAGCGGGAGCGGGAGGTCCTGACCCTGATGGCGGGCGGGCGTTCCAACGCCGAGATCGCCGCGGAGCTGTTCATCGCCGAGCAGACGACCAAGAGCCACGTGAGCCGGGTGCTGCAGAAACTGCACCTGCGCGACCGTGCGCAGGCAGTGGTCTACGGCTACGAGAACGGGCTGGTCCGACCCGGAGACGCCGACCGCTGAGCCGGTGGCGGAGGACCGCCGAGGACGCGGTGCCGACGACCCGGACAGGCCGAGCAGGATCCAGGCGGTCGTGCCGCCCGACGGCGGGCTGACCACGGCTGAGGTGCCCCGGTGGCGACCCTGACCAGGAGGCGGCCCTGAACCGGGTCAGCCCCCCGCCGCCGGGTCGTGCGGCAGACCGAAGAGGTCGAACAGGCGGGTGTCCAGGAACGCCGTCATCCGGGTGATCCGCCCGTCGGCCGTGGTCAGCGCGTGCACGGCCCACGGCCGGTGGGCGCCGTCCGGGCCGTTCGGCCGCCACTGGGCGAACGCCGGGTAGCCGTTGAGCTCCAGCGGCACCACGTGCGAGCCACGGCACTCCGCGCCCGGGCCGGCGAACCAGGTGCCGATGTCGGCGGCGCTGCGCAGCCACATCGCATAGGGCGGCATGTCCATCACGGCGTCCTCGTGCAGCAGCGCGACCAGCGCCTCGATGTCGTAGCGGAGGAAGGCGTCCAGGTAGCGGGCCAGCAGCTCGGCGTCCGGAGCGGCGACGTCCCGGTCGGGGGCCTTCTCCTGCGCCTGGTGGGTGGCGAGCGTGGCCCGGGCCCGCTGCAGCGCGCTGTTCGCGGCGGCGACGGAGGTGTCGAGCAGCGCGGCCACCTCGTCGGCCTTCCAGCGCAGCACGTCACGCAGGATCAGCACGGCGCGCTGGCGCGGGGGCAGGAGCTGCAGTGCGGCGACGAAGGCGAGCCGCACCGACTCCTTCTGCACGGCGAGGTCGGCCGGGTCGCCCCCCACCGGCAGGACGCTGCGGTCCAGCGCCGGCTCGACCCAAGCACCATCGGCCAGCACGCCGGCCAACGAGGCCGGCACCGGGGCCGAGGACTCGTCGGAGAGGTCGACCGGGAGCGCCCGGCGCTTGCGGCCGTCGAGGGCGTCGAGGCAGACGTTGGTGGCGATCCGGTACAGCCACGAGCGCAGCGCCCCGGCGCCCTGCAGCCGGTCCAGCGACCGCCAGGCCCGGACCATCGTCTCCTGGACCGCGTCCTCCGCGTCGAAGGAGGACCCGAGCATCCGGTAGCAGTACCCGGTCAGCTCACGCCGGTGCTCGGCCAGCCGCGGCTCGAGCTCAGCGACCTGACCGACGTCCGGCCGTTCGACGATCGCACCGGTCATCACGGGCTCCTCCCGGGCTGGGCTGTTCCGGGGAGGATCCTGCCCGAGGGGACCGACAGAAGTAAGACGCACGGGTGCGGTCGCCGCACGGGGTCGTGCGGCGACCGCACCCCGTCAGGACGTGGTGCCGGACGACTGGAGGCGCAGGAACTCCAGGTGCCGTTCGTACTGGTCGAGCACGTCGTCGATGATCTGCGTGTGGGTGTACCCCATGATGTCGTAGCCCTGACCGCCCTCCCGCATGTGGACCTCGAGGCGGAAGTAGGTGTCGTCGCCGCGGGGTGAGGCCGGTCCGTAGACCGGCATGGGCACCTCCGCCGGCTGGACCCGGTAGTCGAACGGGTAGTCGCCGCGCAGGTCGGCGACCAGCTGGACGTGGGTCTGCCCGAGCTCGTCGGTTCCCCGGCGCACCTCGGTCTCGACCCCCTCGGCGCGCAGCTCCGTCGCCACCTCCTCCAGCGCCGGCTCCGCCACCTCGTCGAGGAACTGGTCGATCCGGGCCTTGTCGGGGAAGGACATGGCCCGGCTCAGCCGGGTGCGCCAGGTCCGTCCACCGCGCCGGTCCCCGGCGACCGGGGTCCGTCCCGACAGCCGCCCCGGCAGGCTCTGGGCATGGCTGGCGGTGCGGTTGGCCTCCACCCGCAGCGCCTTGTACAGCGACACCATGACCAGCACCATCACGAAGGCGAACGGCAACCCCATGATGATCGTGGCGTTCTGCAGGGCGGGCACCCCACCGACGATGAGCATCCCGGCGGTGAGCAGGCCGGTGGCCACGGCCCAGAAGATCCGCACGCTCGTGCCGGCGTCGTCCTGCGGCGTCCTCAGCTCCGAGGACAGGTTGGCCATGACCAGCGCACCGGAGTCGGCCGAGGTCACGTAGAAGAGCAGGCCCACGAAGGTGGCGACCGCCGCGGTCAGCGGGAACACCGGGTAGTCCATGAGCAGGGTGTAGAACCCGCGCTCGGGGGTGTTCATCGCCAGCTCACCGAAGGCCTCGTCGCCGCCGCGCACCCGGTCCAGCGCACTGTTCCCGAAGATCGACACCCACATCAGGATGTAGGTGAACGGGATGATCATCGTGCCGGCCACGAACTGCCGGATGGTGCGGCCGCGGGAGATGCGGGCGAGGAACAACCCGACGAACGACGCCCAGGCGATCCACCAGGCCCAGAAGAACAGCGTCCAGCCGTTCAGCCAGTCGACCGGCCGGTCGAAGGCGAAGGTCTGCAGGGTGAGGTCGCCGAACGTGCTGACGAAGTCGCCGATGTTCAGCACCAGGGCGTTGAGCAGGAACACGGTGTTGCCGGCGATCAGCACGAAGGCCGCCAGACCGATGGCGAGCAGGACGTTGAGCTGGGAGAGGAGCTTGATCCCCTTGTCGATCCCGCTGACCGCCGAGATGGTGGCGATGCCGACGGCCAGCGCGATCAGCCCGACCTGGGCCGCGCGGCCCTCGGGGATCCCGACCAGCACGTCGAGCCCGTAGTTGAGCTGGACGACGCCGATGCCGAGCGAGGTGGCGACACCGAAGATCGTGCCGAGCACGGCGGCCATGTCGACGGTGTGGCCCAGGGCGCCGTTGATCCGCTTGCCGAAGATCGGGTACAACGCCGACCGGATCGCCAGCGGCAGGTTCATCCGGTAGGAGAAGTAGGCCAGCGCCATCCCCATCAGCGCGTACATCCCCCACCCGGTGATCCCGTAGTGGAACAGCGTCCAGACCGTCGCCTCACGCGCTGCCTCGACCGTCTCCGGTTCCCCGACCGGCGGCGCCAGGTACTGCGTCACCGGCTCGGCCACCGCGAAGAACATCAGGTCGGTGCCGATGCCCGCGGCGAAGAGCATCGAGGCCCAGGCGAAGGTGCTGTACTGCGGCGTCGAGTGCTCCGGGCCGAGCTTCGTCCGCCCGTACCGGGACACCCCGAGGAAGATGACGAAGACCAGGACGGCGGTCGCCAGCAGGATGTAGAACCAGCCGAACCACTCCGAGGTCCACCCGACGAGGGTGCCGATCGCGTCCGCCGCCGCCATCGGGGCGGCGATGGCCCACCCCGCCACGATCAGGACGCCGACCGCCGAGCCGTAGAACACCGGCTTCTTGATCCGCGCCGACGGCCCGGCCGTCGTCGAACCCTCGGCCGCGATGGTCTGCTCGCTCACGACGTCTGCCCGGCGGGGACCGTGTTCCGGGGGTCGCCCGGCGGGTAGAGGGGCATCCCCTCACGGTGCCGGTAGTACGGCACGTGCAGCGGCGGCGCCGGCTCGTTGCCCATGATCAGGTCCGCGGCCTTCTCCGCCAGCATCATGACCGGGGCGTAGATGTTGCCGTTGGGCACGAAGGGCATCACCGAGGCGTCCACGACGCGCAGCCCCTCGACACCGTGCACCCGCATGCTCGAGGGGTCCACCACGCTCATGTCGTCGGTGCCCATCTTGGCGGTGCAGGACGGGTGCAGCGCCGTCTCGGCGTCGCGGGCGACCCAGTCGAGGATCTCCTCGTCCGTCTCGACCGACGGGCCGGGCGAGATCTCCCCGGCGTTGAAGGGCGCGAACGCCGGCTGCTCGAGGATGTCGCGCGCCGCGCGCACCATCTCGATCCACTCGCGGCGGTCGTTCTCCGTCGAGAGGTAGTTGAACCGCAGCGCGGGGTGCTCCAGGGGGTCCGTGGACTTGATCTTGACGGTGCCGCGGACGTCGGAGTACATGGGGCCGATGTGCACCTGGTACCCGTGTTCGCTGGCCGGGCGGGTCCCGTCGTACCGGATGGCGATCGGCAGGAAGTGGAACATCAGGTTCGGGTAGTCGACCTGGTCGTTGCTGCGGATGAACCCACCGGCCTCGAAGTGGTTCGAGGCACCGACGCCCCGGCGCAGGAACAACCACTCCGCGCCGATGCGCGGCTTGTGCCGGTGCTTGAGCCAGGGCGCGATGGAGACCGGCTGCTTGCTGGCGTACTGGATGTAGACCTCGAGGTGGTCCTGGAGGTTCTCCCCCACGCCCGGCAGGTCCGCGACGCACTCGATGCCCAGCTGCTCCAGCTCCGCGGCGTTGCCGATCCCCGCCAGCTGGAGCAGCTGCGGGGAGTTGAACGCCCCTCCGCACAGGATCACCTCACCGGCGTCGACACTGCGCTTGAACTTGCCCCCGCGCAGGTAGTCGACGCCGACGGCCCGGCCACCGCTCATCCGCACCCCGGTCACGTGGGAGAGCGTGTGCACGGTGAGGTTGGGCCGGCTCAGCACGGGGTGCAGGTAGGCGCGGGAGGCGCTGAGCCGACGGCCCCGGTACACGTTGCGGTCGAAGGGCGCGAAGCCCTCCTGGCGGTAGCCGTTGACGTCGTCGGTCAACGGGTGCCCGGCCTGCTGGGTGGCCTCGAAGAAGGCACCGAACAGCGGGCTCGTCGCCGGCCCGCGCTCCATGACCAGCGGGCCGGAACCACCGCGCCACTGGTCCGAGCCGGCCAGGCACGTCTCCATGCGCTTGAAGTAGGGCAGGCACTCGGCATAGCCCCACTGCTCCATGCCCGGCTCCCGGGCCCAGCGCTCGTAGTCCAGCGGGTTGCCGCGCTGGAAGATCATCCCGTTGATGCTGCTGGAGCCACCGAGGACCTTGCCCCGGGCGTGGAACACCCGGCGGCCGTTCATGTGCGGCTCCGGCTCGGACTCGTACTTCCAGTCGTAGAGCCGGTTGCCGATCGGGTACGGGAGCGCCGCCGGCATGTGGATGAACGGGTCGACCTTGAAGTCACTGCGCCCCGCCTCGAGGACGAGGACCGTCGTGGCCGGGTCCGCACTCAGGCGGTTGGCCAGGGCGGATCCGGCGGATCCGCCTCCGACGATGACGTAGTCGTAGGACTTGCTCATGCGTCCCTCCCTGCGGGCTCGCCGAACCAGTACTGCGCGGCCGGCCTGGTGTTGTGCCAGATGTGCTTGGTCTCCCGGTACTCGTCGAGGCCGGCGAGGCCGAGCTCCCGACCGGTCCCCGACTGCTTGAACCCGCCCCACTCGGCCTGCGGCACGTACGGGTGGTAGTCGTTGATCCAGACCGTGCCGTGTCGCAGCCGACGCGCCATGCGCTCGGCGCGGCCGGCGTTCTGAGTCCAGACGGCGCCGGCGAGGCCGTAGATCGTGTCGTTGGCGATCCCCACGGCCGCGTCCTCGAGCTCGTCGGAGCTCGAGCCGCTGAACGTCTCCACGGTGAGCACCGGGCCGAACGACTCCTCCTGGACCACACGCATGTCGGTGCGGCACCCGTCGAGGATGGTCGGGAGGAAGAAGAACCCGTCGGCGAGCTCCGGGGCCTCCGGCCGTCCGCCGCCGACGCGGAGCACCGCGCCCTCGGCGAGCCCGGCGGCGACGTAGTCCTCGATCTTCTGCCGGTGGGCCGCGCTGATCAGCGGCCCGGTCTCCGCCTCCTCGTCGAAGGGCCCGCCCAGCCGGATCTTCTCCGCGCGCCGAACCAGCTCGTCGACGAAGTCGTCGTGGATGGACTCCTCGACGACGAGCCGGGCGCCTCCCGAGCACACCTGCCCGGAGTCGAGGAAGACGGCGGTGAGCGCGAAGTCGAGCGCCACGTCGAGATCGGCGTCGGCGAAGACGATGTTCGGGTTCTTGCCCCCCAGCTCCAGGGCGACCTTCTTCACCGTCGCCGAGGCGGCGGCCATGATCTTCCGGCCGGTCTCCAGGCCACCGGTGAAGGAGACCAGGTCCACCTCGGGCGCCTCGGTGAGCGGCGCACCCACGTTCGCGCCGGTGCCGAGCACCAGGTTGGCGACGCCGTCCGGCACGCCCGCCTCGGTGAGCGCCCGCATCAGCCAGATCGAGGTCGAGGGGGTCAGCTCGCTCGGCTTGAGCACGAAGGTGTTCCCCGCGGCCAGCGCCGGGGCCACCTTCCACGAGGTCTGCAGCAGCGGGTAGTTCCACGGCGTGATCAGCGAGCACACCCCGATGGGCTCGTGGACGATCCGGCTGGAGACGTCCGGCATCCCCGGGTCGACGACCCGCCCGGCGTCCGCGCCGGCCAGCCCCGCGTAGTGCCGGAACACCGCGGCGATGTCGTCCACGTCCAGCTCGGACTCCACCAGCCGCTTGCCGGTGTCCAGCGACTCCAGCCGGGCGACCTCGTCCTTCTGCTCCTCCAGCAGGTCGGCGACCCGGTGGAGGACCCGCCCGCGCTCGGTGCCGGTGGTGTCGCGCCACGGGCCGCTGTCGAAGGCCCGACGAGCCGCCCGCACCGCGCGCACCGCGTCCTCGGCAGTCCCCTCCGAGACGGTGGCGACCAGGGTCCCGTCCGCCGGGCACCGGATCTCCCGGGTCCCACCCTCAGCGGCGTCTTGCCACGTTCCATCGATGAACAGGTCGGGCATGGGTTCCTCTCGTCCGCCGCAGGAGCTCTGCCGCTGGACGGGGCGCGGAACGCGATCGCTGCCCCCGTGGAACGGGGGTGATCCGACATGTGCATCTGGACGACCGGCGCCTGCCCCGTCGGTGCGAGAGAGCCTGCTCCTTCGACGGCGTCCGCGGGTTCGGACGCCGAGTGGGCGCCGCGGAACCCTACCGAACACGCCTCCGCGGAAAGGGGACTTGCTCGTCCCGTTACTGGTAGGTGATGAGCTCCGGCGTGGGCTGCACCGTCCGGATGGTCTCCTCGGGCGAGATCATCGGGACGTCCTCGTCGATGAAGTTCTTCCACCCCCAGTACAGCGGCGCCGGGGCGTCCCGGTGCAGCACCGCCCAGGTGTCCTGCTTGGCCGGCTGGCTGCCCTGCCCGTCGACGTGGACCATGATCGCCAGCTCGTCACGGGAGGTGTCCAGCCGCTCCCGGTCGATGATCATCCGCACCTGGAACTGGTGCAGGATGAGGAGCTTCTGCGGCAGGTCGTTCTCCCGGGTGAGGTCGGCGAGCCAGGTGACCACCTGGTTGACCTCGTCCACCCCGACCTGGCCGATCTGGCGCAGGTGGACCTCCCCCGGCTCCAGCCGCCACTCCGGGTCCAGCGCCAGCCCCACGTGGGGGTACTCCAGCAGGGACTGGTACTGCTTGGCCTGGGTCAGGAAGTCCGTCCGCCCCGGCTGCAGGTCCAGGACGACGTAGACGCCGGCCTCCGCAGCGGCCTCGATCCAGGGACGGAAGGTCTCCGGGTCGATCTCGGTCGAGTAGTTCCCGTCCGGACCGGCCTCGGCCGAGGCCACCGTCGCGATGATCTCGAACGCCGGGACGACGGGCGTCTCGACGAGGGGGTCGTACTGGGCGGCGTACTCCTGGGCGCGCTGGATGGCCCCCGGGAGGTCCTGCTCCCCGAGCAGCCCGAGCGCACCGGTGCCGGGGGTGCCGTACAGGGCCACCATCAGCCGGCCGGGGAAGAGCAGCTGCCCGCCGCCGGGCAGCTGGGTGCCGGTCGCCGCGGTGTCCAGCTTCCAGTCGATCCCCGGCGCACCGGCCAGGTCGGCACCGAGGACGACGACCGTGGGCTCGGTCGCGAGGCGCTCGACGACCGCCGCCGAGCCACGCGGGTCGGTCACCCCACCGGTGAGCAGCACCTCGGCACCGGCGGCCCGGGCCGTCGCGATCCCGGCCAGCGACTGGGCGCCCCCGCTCGCCAGGACGACGACGTCCTCCAGCGGCTCGGCGCGCTGCACCTCGGGCAGCTCCCCCGTCGCCTCCACGGGCTCGGACTCCGACGCCGCTGACTCGGTCGCCTCCGTCTCGGACGGCTCCGACGCCTCCGTCTCGGACGGCTCCGACGCCTCGGTCCCGGACGGGCTGGCCGGCGCCGGCGGGACCTCGGCCGTGAGGGCCGGGAGCGCGTCAGGCGAGAGCCCGGCCACCGCAGCGGCCCGCTCCGCGTCGGGCACGGTGGTCGCCTCGGCCAGGTCCAGACCGGTCGCCTGCTCCAGCGCCTCGGCCTCTGCCGGGACGGTCACGACGTCCACGTCATCCGCGCCACCGGGGAGCAGGTCGTCGGCGTCGCCGCCGACGGTGAGGACGGTCTGCACACCGAGGCGGTCCAGCTCTTCCCCGAGGACGTCGGCCGGGTCGTCGGAGCCCAGCAGCAGGGGCACGCCGAGACCGACCGCCGCCACCGCGCCCAGCAGTTCGGCGTCGGCATCGCCGCTGCCGGCGACGACCGCCACGTCCGAGCTGCCGTACAGCGCCCGGCTGGTCGAGACCGCGGCGGCCACCGGGTCGGAGTCGGGGACGAGCGTGCGCGCCGCGTCCGGAGCCGTGGCGACGACCTCGGCCACGACCGGCTCGTCGGAGTCGCCGGACCCGCCGGCAGCGCCGTCGTCGTCGGAGCCGGTGCACCCGGCGAGCACCAGCGCGGTGACCAGGGCGAGCGCCGGGGCGGCGGGGCCGCGGGCGGGACGGGGCAGGACTGCGGTGCGGCGCATGGGCTGCTTTCCTGTGCTGCCAGCCACCAGGGAGCCGGGGCTCCGGGGCGGACGGACACGAACGTGATCGGGGGCTCCCCGACAGTAGATGCGTCCGGCGGTGAGGCGAAACCCGCTCGACGGCCCGGCGTCCTGGACACGCCGGGTGCGGGCCGGGAGCATCTGCCCCCGAGATGAGCGCGCACTGGTCGGGTCAACCCGAGTCCGCACCGGCCAGCCAGCGGGCTGGGGCGGCGCATCGCCGCAGGCCAGGCTGGTCCGCATGACGATGACCGCCGAACGGCCCGCCCAGGCCGGCCAGCCCGTGGCGCACGAGCCCCGGCGCAGCTGGTGGCGCCAGCTCGGCATGGACACCGGGTACGTGCTGGTCAACTTCTGGTTGTCGATCCTCGCGTTCGTCCTGGTGGTGACCCTCCTGACCGTCGGGGTGGTCACCCTGGGCATCTGGGTCGGGGTGCTGGTCCTGGTGCTGGCCCTGCTGGTCGCCCGCGGGTTCGCGACGTTGGAGCGGAGGCAACTGCCCGACGTCCTGCGGAGGGAACTGCCCCGGCCCATCTACCGGCGCACACAGCCGGATGCCCCGCTGCTGCGCCGGCTGGTCACCCCGCTGCGCGACCCCCAGTCCTGGCTCGACGTCCTGCACGCCGTGCTGCACATGACCGTGTCGATCCCCGTCTTCGTCGTGACGGTGGTCTGGTGGGCGATGGCACTGGCCGGTCTGACCTCCATGACGTGGGACTGGTCGATCCCCTACGACGAGTCGGGGCAGGCGGCGAACTACACGTTCCCCGAGCTCATCGGGCTGGCCGACAGCTCCACCAACCGGGTGCTGCTCTACACCGCGATCGGGATCCTGTTCGCGCTGACGCTGCCCGCGGTGGTCCGGGGGTGCGCCCTCGCCGAGGCGCAGCTCGGCCGGGTGCTGCTGACCTCCCGGGCCGCCACCCAGGCCGAGATCGGCCGGCTGTCGGAGGGCCGGGACGCCGCGGTCGCGGCCGAGGCGGTGGCCCTTCGCCGGCTGGAGCGGGACATCCACGACGGCCCCCAGCAGCGGCTGGTCCGGCTGAGCATGGACCTGCACCGGGCCCGCCGGATGGTCGACAGCGACCCCGACGGCGCCCGCGCGACGCTGGACGAGGCGGCGGTGCAGACCCGCGAGACGCTGGAGGAACTGCGGGCGCTGTCTCGCGGCATCGCGCCCCCGGTGCTGGCCGACCGCGGCCTGGCCGCAGCGCTCGCTGCACTCGCGGCCCGCTCCCCCGTCCCCGTGGAGCTCGCCTGCGCCCTGCCGCCTGGGCAACGGCTGACGCCCGCCGTGGAGAACTCCGCGTACTTCCTGGTCAGCGAGGCGCTGGCGAACGTCGCCAAGCACAGCGAGGCGACCGTGAGCCGGGTGACGGTGGTCTGCGAGCACGACCGGCTGCGGGTCGTGGTCGAGGACGACGGCCGCGGCGGCGCGGTGCTGGCCCCCGGTCACGGACTGGCCGGGCTCACCGACCGGCTGCGCGCGGTCGACGGGGTGCTGACCGTGGACAGCCCGCGCGGCGGGCCGACCCGGCTGATCGGCGAGCTGCCGTGCCGGTGACCGAGGGAGGGCCCCGCATGCGGGTCGTGCTGGCCGAGGACTCGGTGCTGCTGCGGGAGGGCCTGGTGCGGCTGCTCGGCGAGGCGGGGACCGAGGTGGTGGCCGCCGTCGCCGACGGGCCGTCGCTGGTCCGTGCGGTGGTCGAACACCGGCCGGACGTCGCCGTCGTCGACGTCCGGATGCCCCCGACGCACACCGACGAGGGCCTGCGGGCCGCGGTCGAGGCGCGCCGGGCCGTCCCGAGCACCGCGGTGCTCGTGCTGTCCCAGTACGTGGAGGTCGCCTACGCCGACGAGCTGCTCGCCGACGGCGCCGGGGGCGTCGGGTACCTGCTCAAGGACCGGGTCGCGCAGGTCGACCAGTTCCTGACCGCCCTGGACGACGTCGTGGCCGGCGGCACCGTGCTCGACCCGCAGGTGGTCGCGCAGCTGTTCGCCCGGCGCCGGCGCGACGACCCGGTGCGCGCCCTGTCCCCGCGGGAGCGGGAGGTGCTGGGGCTGATCGCCGAGGGGCACTCCAACGCCGCGATCGCCCGGGAGCTCGTCGTCACCCTGGGCGCGGTGGAGAAGCACACCCAGCACATCTTCGCCAAGCTGGGCCTGGCCCAGGACGAGGACCAGCACCGCCGGGTGATGGCCACCCTGGCCTACCTGCGCAGCTGACCACCGGGCGCCGGCCCGGGTTCAGCCGCCGGCTGCGGCGTCGAAGGCCGCCCGCAGCCGGGCCGGCGCCCGCAGCCGCCAGGCCTCGGTGAGCAGCTCGGCCAGCTCAGCCCGGTCGACGGCCGCGAGCTGGACGACGACCATGCTGCTGTTGCGGTAGTGGTGCGGCACCGAGAACACCGCCGGGCGTTCCGCGGCCAGCTCGGCGTTCTCCCCGGGCGCCAGCCGGATCGCCACCCACTCCTCCGCCGGGGGCATCGACGCGAACACCTTGTCGCGCACCCGCAGGCACGCCATGTCCCAGGCTGGTCGCTCGGTGGCCTCGGGCAGGGCCAGGGCGATCGCCCGCACGTCGTCGGCGGTGGCTGGCATGGCGGCAGGGTGCCACCGGCCACCGACAGGACGCACCCCTCGTCGGGCTGACCGGCACCCCGAGATGGTGCCAGCCCGACCTCGTTCGGGGGGTCAGCGGCAACGACGTGATCATCTCGGCCCGCGAGGCTCGGTGCAGCGACGCCGCACCCGCGGCGCCCCAGCCGGAAGGCCCCGCCGTGAGCGTCCCCGTGATGACCGCCCTGCCCGACACCGCGCCTCCTCCACCCACGCGGGACGGGGTCGCCGTCCGGGTGGCCCGGTGGAGCGCCACCCACCGCTGGACCGTCGTCGGGCTCTGGGTGCTCGCGGTCGCACTGGCCGTCGTGCTCGGCGGCATCACCGGCACCCAGACGCTCACCGCTGCGCAGAGCGGCAGCGGGGAGTCCGGCCGCGCCGACGTCGTCCTGGACGGCGCCGGGTTCCCCGACCCGCCGACCGAGCAGGTGCTCGTGCAGACCCGCGACGGCTCGGCGATCGGTGCCGAGGGCGCCGCGGCCGCCGCTGACGTGACCGCCGCCGTCCGCGGGCTGGACGAGGTGGCCGCCGTCGGCGACCCGGTCGCCTCGGCCGACGGGACGGCGCTGCTGGTTCCGGTCACCCTCGACGTCGGGGACCGCACCGGCTCGGCCGCCGCCGATGCCGCCGCCGACGCGGTGCAGCCGGTGCTGGACGCCGTCGCCGGCGAGCAGGCCGAGCACCCGGAGCTGTGGGTCGTCGAGTCCGGCGGCAGCTCGCTGGACGCCGTCGTCGGCGAGCAGCTGGAGGAGGACTTCCTGCGGGCGGAGCTGCTGAGCCTGCCGGTGACGCTGGTGGTGCTGCTGGTGGCCTTCGGTGCCCTGTTCGCGGCCGGGGTCCCCCTCCTGCTCGGGCTCACCGCCGTCGGTGGCGCCCTGGGGCTGGTGTCCCTGGTCTCCCAGCTGACCCCGGTCGACGCCAGCACTTCCAGCGTGGTCCTGCTGATCGGCATGGCCGTCGGGGTGGACTACGCGCTGTTCTACGTCCGGCGGGCCCGGGAGGAACGGCGGCACGGGGCACCCACCGCGCTGGCCGTCGAGCTGGCCGCCGCCACCTCCGGGCGGGCCGTGCTCACCTCCGGCCTCGCCGTCGCGGTCGCGATGGCCGGCATGTACCTGGCCGGGAGCCCGGTGTTCACCTCGTTCGCGACCGGCACGATCCTCGTGGTGCTCGTGTCGGTGATCGGCTCGCTGACCGTGCTGCCGGCGACGCTCGCGCTGCTGGGGCGGGGCATCGAGCGGCCGCGGGTCCCGCTGCTGGGCCGGCTGGTGGGCCGCTCGGACGACAGCCGGGTCTGGTCGGCCGTCGTCCGGCGGGTGGTGTCCCGGCCGCGCACGTCGCTGGCGGTGGGCGTGGCCACGCTGCTGGCGGTGGCCGCCCCGGCGATCGGCATGGCCACCTCGAACCCCGGCATCGACGCGCTCTCCCGGGACAGCGAGGTGGTCCGGGCCTACGACGCCATCGCCACGGCCTTCCCGCAGGAGGGCAGCGCCGACCAGGTCGTCGTCTGGCGCACCGACGGGCAGCGGCTGGACGTGCCCGCCGTCCAGGACGCGGCCGACGAGCTGGTCGCCCGGCTGCCGGACGCCACGACCGCCGGCGAGCTCGAGGTCAGCCCCGACGGCACGGTCGCCCGGCTGTCGGTGGCGGGCGACCGTGCGGCCGGCAGCGACGAGGCCCGGGCCGGGCTCACCCAGCTGCGCGAGGACCTCCTGCCGGCCACGCTCGGTTCCGTGCCCGGCACGGCCACGGCCGTCACCGGGGCCACCGCCGGGGACGCCGACTTCAGCGACACGATGGCGCAGCGGCTGCCGATCGTGATCGGGTTCGTGCTCGCGCTGACGGTCGTCGTTCTGACCGTGGCGTTCCGGTCCCTGGCGGTCGCGCTGATCGCCGCCGTCCTCACCCTGCTGTCGGTGGGGGCCGCGTACGGCGTGCTGGTGCTGGTCTTCCAGTCGACCTGGGCCGAGGGCCTGCTCGGCTTCACCTCCACCGGCGCGATCGTCTCCTGGATCCCACTGTTCCTGTTCGTGGTGCTCTTCGGGCTGTCGATGGACTACCACGTGTTCGTGGTCTCCCGGGTCCGCGAGGCGGCCCGGGCCGGCATCCCGATCCGGCTGGCGGTGACCACCGGGGTCTCCCGCTCGGCCGGGGTGGTGACCAGCGCCGCGGTGGTCATGGTGGCGGTGTTCAGCATCTTCGCGACGCTGTCGATGCTGGAGTTCAAGCAGCTGGGGGTGGGCCTGGCGGTCGCGGTGCTGATCGACGCCACCCTGGTCCGCGGGGTGCTGCTGCCGGCGGCGATGGCGGTGCTGGGCGAGCGGACCTGGTGGCTGCCGCGGTGGCTGGGCTGGCTGCCGGCCGCCAGCCACTGAGGTCCTGGTGCACGGAGCGCACGGGCGGAACTGGTTGGCCGACCGTCGTCCGCGCCGGGTAGACACCTCCCGTGACCGACATCGCCGACCAGCTCCGCCCGATCACCGCCGAGGAGTGGCCGCGCTTCGTCCGCGGCATGCGCACCACCTTCGGCCACGACCACTCCGGCCCCTACATGGACTCCCCGTCCCCGACGGCCGAGCTGGACCGCTCGCTCGCCCTGTTCGACGGCGAGCGGGTGGCGGCCACCTCCGGGATCTACAGCCTGGAGATGTCCGTGCCGGGCGCGGTGGTGCCGACGGCCGGCATCACCTGGGTGACCGTCTCCCCCACCCACCGGCGGCGCGGGGTGCTGACGGCGATCATGCGGCGCCAGCTGGCCGAGGTGCACGCGGCCGGGCGCGAGCCGGTGGCTGCGCTGTGGGCCGCCGAGTGGCCGATCTACGGCCGGTTCGGGTACGCCCCGGCCGCCCGGCGCGGCGGCTGGACCGGGCTGACCGAGCGGCTGCGCCTGCGGCCGGACGTCGACTGCGGCACCGGCACCGTGCGGCTGGTCGGGGTCGAGGAGTTCCGACCGGCGGCCGCGGCGCTGCACGAGCAGGTGCGGCGTTCGGTCCCGGGCAACATGGCCCGCGACGAGCGGTGGTGGGAGCGGCGGCTGCACGACTCCGCCGAGTCCGTCGCCGGTGGCCCGCCCCGCCAGCTGGCGCTGCACACCGAGGCCGACGGCACGGTCACCGGCTTCGCGAGCTACCGGGTGCGGGCTGCCTGGACGGACACCAGCGAGCCCGACGGCACGCTGACCGTCGAGGAGGTCCGGGCGACCACCCCGGCCGGCCACGCCGCCCTGTGGCGCTTCCTGCTCGGGCAGGACCTCATGCGCACGATCGAGTACCCGTCCGGCTCCGCCGACGACCCCCTGCCGCACCTGCTGGTGGACGGGCGGGCGTGGCACGCCCGACCGGTGGACACGCTCTGGGTGCGGCTGGTCGACGTGGGGGCGGCCCTGTCCGCCCGCCGGTACCCGGCCCGGCTGGACATGGTGTTCGAGGTGCGCGATCGGTTCTGTGACTGGAACGACGGGCGCTGGCACGTCTGGGGACATCCGTCCGGTGCTTACAGTGACCGCACCGACCGCGACCCGGACCTGGTCCTGGACGTCGACGCGCTGGCATCGGCCTATCTCGGCGGCGTCTCCCTGGCCGCCCTGCAGGCCGCCGGCCGGGTGACCGAGATCAGCCCGGGCGCGGTGACCCAGGCGTCCACGGCCTTCGGCTGGCCGGTCGCCCCCTGGTGCCCCGACGACTTCTGACGGCCCCGCTGCAGGGTCCCGCCGCGAGCTCGCGAGTGGTGGGGGGCAGTGGGGTCCTTCTGCTCACCGGGGCTGGGTGCCGTCCCACTCCGACAGTGGGGCGCAGTGCCAGCGCCAGGAGGTGACCGGCTCCCGGCCGGGGAGCTCGCCGCGTCCGGTGGCCCACAGCAGGGCGGCCCACGGGTCGGCGTCGGCCGGGGCCCACGGGAAGAGCCGGGCCCGGGTGACCTCGGCCAGCCGGGCCGGCGGCGTCCAGTCCAGCTGACGGTCCACGGCGACGTCGCCGGTGTGCAGCAGCAGCTCCGCACACCCCATCCCGGCGAAGCCCGAGGCGTCGGCCAGCCCCCAGTCGTGGGCGCCGCGCTCGGCCGGGCCGGCGGCGTCGACCACCCGGGCCAGCACCTCGGTCGCCGCACGCAGCTGCAGGCAGGTCTCGGCGAGGTCGGCGTCGGGCCGGCGGACCACGTCGAAGGCGCTCACCTCCACCGGCCCGGCGACCAGGTCCTGGGCGTACCAGGTCAGGCAGGAGGTGACGTGCGCGGCGACGCCGACGACATCGGTGCCCAGCGTCGGCACCGCCGCCGCCCCGTCGGGCACCCGGGCGAACACCCGCTGGACCGCGGCGCCGGCGGCGCGCAGGTCGTCCCCGGTCACCGGCGCCTGCTCACGGGTTGCGGGTGGGCAGCCCGCCGGCCGGGCGCTGACGGTTCTGCTCGTACTCGCTGAGCAGACCGATCCGGCGGGAGTGCCGCTCCTCGCCGCTGAACGGCTCGCGCAGGTAGGTCAGCACCAGTGCGGTGGCCTCCTCCACGCTGTGCTGGCGGTTGCCCACCGCGGCGACGTTCGCGTCGTTGTGCTGGCGGGCCAGCTGGGCGGTGCTCTCGTTCCAGATCAGCGCGGCCCGGACGCCGGGGACCTTGTTCGCGGCGATCTGCTCACCGTTGCCCGAGCCCCCGATGACGATGCCGAGGCTGCCCGGCTCGGTGACGACCCGCTCCCCCACCTCGAAGCAGAACGGCGGGTAGTCGTCCTGCGGGTCGTAGTCGAAGGCCCCGCAGTCGACCGGCTCGAAGCCCTCGTCGGCGAGCACCTGCATCAGGTGGGACTTCAGTTCGAGGCCGGCGTGGTCGGTGCCGAGGAAGACGCGCATGTGCCGATCTTCGCAGCACTCCTGGCAAGCTGGCCCGGTGGCGGTGCTCGGGGTGGACGGCTGGCGCGGCGCGTGGGTCGGCGCGCTGCTCGACGGGCGGTCCGTGCGGCTGGTGGTGCTGGCCGACGCAGCCGCCGTGCTGGCGGTGCCGGACGTCGAGGTGGTCGCCGTCGACATGCCGATCGGGCTCTCCGAGGACGGGGTCCGAGCCTGTGACGTCGCGGCTGCCGGGCTCCTGCGGCCGACCGGCGCAGCCAGTTCGGTGTCCCCCACGCCGGTGCGGGCGGTGCTGGCCACCGACGACTACGCCGAGGCCCGGGTGATCTCCCGCGCGGTGACCGTGCCGCCGCGCGCGCCGTCGGCACAGGCCTTCATGCTCGTCCGCTCCATCCGTGCTCTGGACGACGTCCTCGGCGACCCCCCGACCGACCGGGTGGTCGAGGTGCACCCCGAGCTGGCGTTCCGGCTCGGCCTCGGCGGGGTCACCGACCGCAAGGGCACCGCCCGCGGCTCGGTGCAACGGCTGCGCGCACTGCGCACGGACGTGGAGGAGGCGCTCACCGACGCGCCGGCCGGCGTCCCGCTGGTCGACGCGCTCGACGCCTGTGCCGCCGCCTGGTCGGCCCGGCGGCTGGCCGCCGGCACCGCCGACCGGGTGGGCGACGGGACGACCGACTCCCGCGGCCGGCCGATGCGGATCTGCTGGTGACCGCCGGGTGGGAGGAGATCGGCGACCGGGTGTTCGTCCGCCGGCACCGGGAGCTCGACCTGAACTGCGGCCTGGTGGTCGGCGACGGCGGCTGCCTGGTGATCGACACCCGCTGCCACCTGGGCGAGGGCCGCGCGCTGGCCGAGGCGGTCCGGGTGGTGACCCCGCACCCGTGGACGGTGGTGAACACGCACGCGCACTTCGACCACTGCTTCGGCAACGCCGCCTTCCGCCCCGCCGACATCTGGGGGCACCGCCGGTGCGCCGACGAGCTCGAGGCGACGGGCGAGCACCAGCGGGCCTCGGTGGTCACCGCCCTCCGGGAGGACGGCGACCCCGCGGCCGAGCTGGTCGCCACCGCGCCGATCGACCCGCCGGACCACCTGGTCGACGACCTCGCCCGGCTCGACGTGGGCGGCCGCACCGTCACGCTGCGCCACCTCGGGCGCGGGCACACCGTCGCCGACCTGGTGGTCGCCGTGGACGACGTCGTCTTCGCCGGGGACCTGGTCGAGGACGGCTCGCCACCGGCGATGGAGGACGCCTACCCGCTGGAGTGGGCGACGACGGTCACGGCGCTGCTGGAGCTGGTGCGCGGGCCCGTCGTCCCCGGCCACGGCGGGGTGGTGGACGCCGCCTTCGTGGCCGCCCAGCGGGACGAACTGGCCCAGCTGGCGACCTGGTTGACCGACCCGGGCGCACCCTTGGCCTTCGACGAGGCGACCCGGGTGACCGCCCGCGGCCGAGCATGAGCAGCACCACGGGGACCAGGGACCAAGGTCCCTCACCGTGGTCGGTTGCGTGTGATGAGATCCGTGGCGCCTGATCCGAGCAGCGGCGGGCAGCCACCGCCGATCCGGAGGAGACCCGTGCCGGACCGGGCCCCTGCCCACCCGCTCCCCGACCCACACCGGGCCGGTGCCTGGGTGGAGTCGGCCGCGATCCCGCTCGTCTGCATGGACGGCGACTTCCGCTGGGTGTACGTCAACCGGGCCGCCGAGGCGCTGCTGCAGGAGCGGCGGGAGGACCTGCTGGGCCGCACCCAGTGGGAGATCCACCCGCTGACCCTGGGCACCGACGTCGAGCGGGCCTACCGGCACACGATGGACACCCGGGAGCCGGTGGACTTCGAGCAGTACTACCCCCCGCACGACCGGTGGTACCGGATGTCGGTGCGTCCGGCGGCCGGCGGCATGGACGTCGAGTTCCACGACATCACCGCCGAACGGCGCCGGGCCGTCGCACCCGCGACGTCGCCGGCGACGGTCGAGGACCCCGCGGCGCTGGACCTGCTGGACCTGCTCACCGAGACCTCGGCCGCGCTGAGCACCACCCTCGAGGTCGACGAGGGTGTCCGCCGGCTGGCCCGGCTGGTCGTCCCCCGCCTCGCCGACTGGGTCATCGTCAGCACGTACGACGCGACCAGCGGCGCTCTGGCCGACGTCGCCGTGGTGCACCGCGATCCCGAGCTGCAGCACGCCGCCGACGCCTACGCCGAGTCCCGGACCGGCGCCCTGGCCGCGGACTCACCGGCGCGGCGGGCGATCCGCAGCGGGCGGCCGGCGGTCGTCGGCGACGGCCGGGCCGAGGACCTCGACTCCTTCACCGCAGCGCTGGTGGTCACCCCGCAGGCGCAGCAGCGGCTGGCCGCCCTGCGGCCGGGCTGCGTCGCCGGCGTCCCGCTGCTCGCCGGTGGCCGCACCGTGGGTCTGCTCAGCCTGTTCCGGGACGCCGGCTCCGCACCATGGACCGACCGCGAGCTGCGCGCCGCCACCGACGTCGCGGCCCGGGCCGGCACGGCCCTGGACAACGCGCGCCTGTTCACCCAGCAGCGCCAGGTCGCCGAGGCCCTGCAGCGCAGCCTGCTCACCGACCCACCGGAACCCGACCACGCGGAGGTCGTCGTCCGGTACCTGCCCGCCGTGCAGGCCGCGCGGGTGGGCGGTGACTGGTACGACGCGTTCATCCAGCCCGGGCGCACCACCATGGTCGTCATCGGCGACGTGGCCGGGCACGACATCGAGGCGGCGGCCGCGATGGGCCAGCTGAGGAGCCTGCTGCGGGGCATCGCCGTCTACAGCGACGCGGGACCCGCGGAGGTGCTCTCCGGGCTGGACCGGGCGATGGACGTGCTGGCCGTCGGCACCATCGCCACCGCCGCGATCGCCCGCTTCGAGCAGACCGACGACGAACGTGGGCGCGGCGTCACCCGGATGCGCTGGTCCAGCGCCGGGCACCCGCCGCCGCTCCTGCTGGGCGCCGGGGGCGGGGTGACCACCCTGGGCTCCCGGCGGGCCGACCTGCTGCTGGGCGTCGACCCGGCCACCACGCGCGCCGAGCAGGTGACGGAGCTCGACCGCGGCACGACGGTGTTCCTCTACACCGACGGGCTGATCGAGCAGCGTGGGCCCGAGGGACCACTCGGGCTGGACGCGGGCCTGGACCGGTTGCGGGAGGCGCTGGCCGACCTCGCCCAGCTGCCGTTGGGGGACCTGTGCGACGCCGTCGTCGAGCGGCTGGTGCACGGCCGCCCCGACGACGACGTCGCGCTGGTGGCGGTGCGCCTGCACCGGCAGGACCGGCCCCGCCCGGCGGAGGCCGGCTCCGGCCACGTGCCGGACGCCGTCCCCGCACCGCCGGGAGCCTGAGGGCCCTCAGGCGAGCCGACGGACCAGCGGCAGCGGCAGGACCCTCAGCAGCCCGGCGACCGGGCGCCACGGCCACTCCGGGACGTAGGCGCGCACCGGCTCCCGCTCGATCGCCGCGGTCAGTGCGGTGACACCGGTCTCCAGGTCGACGGTGAACGGACCGCGGCGGCCGGTGTTGATGTCGGTCTCGATGAAGCCCGGGTGGATGGTGCTGACCCGGATCCCGCGGGTGCGCCGGTCCCCCAGCAGGTCGGCGCGGATGCCCTCGGCGAGCACGGCGTCCGCGGCCTTGGAGGTGGCGTACGCCGTCCGGGTGCCGCCCATGCCGCGCACCCCGGCGACCGAGGAGATGACCACCAGGTGGCCGCTGCCCTGGGCGCGGAACAGCTCGACGGCGGCCTCGCAGCAGGCGTGCGTGCCCAGCACGTTGGTGACCAGCACCTGCCGGTTCGGTCGCCCCTTGCCCGTGCCCACCGGGGCGCCCTTGCCGAGGCCCGCGTTGGCGATGAACCGGTCGATCCCGCCCAGTTCACCGGCCAGCCGCGGGACGACGTCGGCCACCTCGTCGGGGTCGTCGACGTCGAGCCCGCCGGTGACCACCCGGATGCCGGGGTGGGCGGCCAGGAGCTCGTCCCGGAGCTCGTCGAGCAGCTCGGTGCGGCGGGCGACGAGCGCGAGGTCGCGGCCCCGGGCGGCGAACTGGCGGGCCATGCCCTGACCCAGCCCGGCGCTGGCGCCGGTGATGAAGATGCGCTGACGAACAGGGTGCGGCATCCACCCAGGATGCCGCACCCTCAGGCCCCGCGGCAGGGGCCCGCCGCGAGCCTGCGAGTGGCGGGGGGCCGCGGGGTCCTTCTTCAGCGGGTGCCGGTCAGCTCCAGGGCGTCGGCCGGGACCGAGGACATGTCCGGGCCGGAGAGTCGGGTGCGCTTGAGCTCCCAGAAGTCGGGGAGGTTGGCCAGCAGGACGGCGCCGTCGAAGGCCTTGCCGGCGTCCTCACCGGTCGGCACCTTGCTGATCACCGGACCGAAGAACGCCACGCCGTCGATGTGCATGACCGGGGTGCCGACGTCGTCGCCCACCGGGTCCATGCCCTCGTGGTGGCTCTTCTCCAGGGCCTCGTCGTACTCGGTGGAGCCGGCGGCCTCGGCCAGCTCGGCGGGCAGGCCCACGCGCTCCAGGGCCGGGGCGATGATCTCCTCGATCTCCCGGCCCTCGTGGTGGCGCAGCGTGCCCATCGCGGTGTAGAGGTCGCCGAGCACCGCGTCGCCGTGCTGCTGGGCGGCGGCGACCGCGACCCGCACCGGGCCGATCGCCTTCGCCATCATCTCCTGGTAGTCCGGTGACAGGTCGCGGCCCCGGTTGAGCACCGACAGCGACATCACGTGCCAGTGCAGGTCGATGTCGCGGACCTTCGCCGCCTCCAGCACCCAGCGGCTGGTGAGCCACGCCCACGGGCACAGCGGGTCGAACCAGAAGTCGACACGGGCCTTCACGGGAGAGCTCTGCACTGCCTCGGTCATGGGTGCTCCTCAGTCTGTCGTCGGTGCTCCGGGCGGTCGCTGCAGCGGCACCCGGTCGTCTGCGCCCAACCAAGTCGGGCCGTCCCCGGCTTGTTCCCCGCCCTCTCCGGGGGCACACAGGAGGAGACCGTCGTCCCCGCATGGGAGGCTCCGGGGCGTGGCAGTTCCCAACCTGACTCGTGACGACGCCGCGGCCCGCGCCGCGCTGCTGACCGTCTCCAGCTACGACCTCTTCCTGGACGTGACCGACGGCCAGGGCCATCCCGGCGAGGAGACGTTCCGTTCGGTCACCACCATCCGGTTCGACGCCCGCACGCCCGGCACCGACACCTTCGTCGACCTGGTGGCCGACCGGGTGCGGTGGGCGACCCTGAACGGCGTCGAGCTCGACGTCAGCGGGTACACCGCCGAGGGCGGCCTGGCCCTCCCCGGGCTGGCCGACACCAACGAGCTGGTCGTCGACGCCGACTGCAGGTACTCCCGCACCGGCGAGGGCCTGCACCGCTTCGAGGACCCGGAGGACGCCCAGGTCTACCTCTACACGCACTTCGAGCCGGCCGAGGCGAAGCGGATGTTCGCCTGCTTCGACCAGCCCGACCTCAAGGCGACGTTCACCGTGCACGTCACCGCGCCGTTCGACTGGCAGGTCGTCAGCAACACCGGTGACCGCACGATCGAGGCCGGCGAGGCCGGCTCGCAGCTGGTGCACTTCACCCCCACCAAGCGGATCTCCACCTACCTGGTGGCGCTCGTCGCCGGGCCCTACGCGCGGGTCACCGACCTGCACGACGGCATCCCGCTGGGCATCTACTGCCGGGCGTCGCTGGCCCAGCACCTGGACCCGGACGAGATCTTCGCGGTCACCAAGGCCGGGTTCGACTTCTACCACCGGGTGTTCGACTACCCGTACCCGTTCGACAAGTACGACCAGCTGTTCGTCCCCGAGTTCAACGCCGGGGCGATGGAGAACGCCGGCTGCGTGACGTTCCTGGAGGACTACGTCTTCCGGTCCAAGACCAGCCGGGCGCGCTACGAGCGGCGTGCGGAGACGATCCTGCACGAGCTGGCGCACATGTGGTTCGGCGACCTGGTGACCATGCGCTGGTGGGACGACCTGTGGCTCAACGAGTCCTTCGCGACCTACATCTCCACGCTCTGCCAGGCGGAGGCCACCGAGTACACGACCGCCTGGACGACGTTCGCCAACACGGAGAAGTCCTGGGCCTACGCGCAGGACCAGCTGCCCTCGACCCACCCGATCGCGGCCGACATGGTCGACGTCGCGGCGGTCGAGGTGAACTTCGACGGGATCACCTACGCCAAGGGCGCCTCGGTGCTCAAGCAGCTGGTCGCCTACGTCGGGCAGGACGACTTCCTGGCCGGGGTGCGCAAGTACTTCCGCAAGCACGAGTACGGCAACACCACCCTCGACGACCTGCTCAGCGAGCTCTCCGAGGCATCGGGCCGGGACCTGTCGGACTGGTCGGCGCAGTGGCTGCAGACCAGCCAGGTGAACACCCTGCGCCCGGTGTACGAGCTCGACGACTCCGGTCGGTACGCCTCGTTCGCGATCGAGCAGACCGCCGTCGCCGCACACCCCGTGCTGCGGCGGCACCGGCTGGCGGTCGGCCTCTACAGCTCCGGCCCCGACGGGCTGACCCGGTCGCACCGGGTGGAGCTCGACGTCGACGGCGCCCGCACCGAGGTGGCCGAGCTGGTCGGCCACCCGGCCGCGGACCTGGTGCTGGTCAACGACGACGACCTGACCTACGCCAAGCTGCGGCTCGACGAGCGGTCGCTGGCCACGCTGCGCAGCCAGATCGGCACGATCCCGGACTCGCTGCCGCGGGCGCTGTGCTGGTCGGCGGCCTGGGACATGACCCGCGACGGTGAGCTGGCGGCCCGTGACTGGGTCCAGCTGGTGCTCGCCGGGGTCGACGCGGAGACCGAGATCAGCGTCGTCCAGTCGCTGCTCGCCCGGGTGCAGTCGGCGCTGGCGTCCTACGCCGACCCGGCCTGGGCGCCGACCGGCTGGGAGATGCTGGCCGACAAGGCGCTGGCCGCACTGCACAGCGCGGCGCCCGGCAACGACGCCCAGCTGCAGTGGTCGCGCACCCTGGCCGCCGCAGCCCGCGGCGACGAGCACGTGGCGGCACTGCGGGGGCTGCTCGACGGGTCCCTGGCCGTCGAGGGCCTCACGGTCGACACCGACGCCCGCTGGGCGTTCCTGCACGGCCTGGTCGCCGTGGGTGCCGCTGGTGATGCGGAGATCGACGCGGAGGCCGAGCGGGACGCCACCGCCACCGGCGCCCGGCGGGCCGCGACCGCCCGGGCGCTGCGGCCGACGCCGGAGTCGAAGGCGGAGACCTGGGAGCGGGCGTTCACCGACGAGTCGATCGCCAACGCCGTGCACGAGGCGATGGTCGCGGGCTTCTGGCACCCGGCGCAGCAGGAGCTCACCGCCCCGTACGTGGACCGGTACTTCGCCGACATCCGCGGGCTGTGGGAGCGGCGTCCCGGCGAGATCGCCAAGAACGCCGTGGAGTACCTGTTCCCGAAGGTCATCGACGAGCGGACGCTCGCGGCGGCCGATGCCTGGCTGGCCGATCAGTCCGCGCCGGCACCGCTGCGCCGGCTGGTGAGCGAGGGCCGCGACGGCGTCGCCCGCGCCCTGTGGGCGCGCAAGCGGGACGCCGCCGCCGGCTGAGGGCGAAGGCGTCGAACGTCAGCGGCCCAGGACTCGTCGAGTCCTGGGCCGCTGGCGTTCGGCGCCCCCTGCAGGGGCCCGCCGCGAGCTTGCGAGTGGTGGGGGCCGGGGGTGTTTCCTCAGTCGGCCTTGCGGCGCGCGGGGTGACCGGCGGCGTCGGACAGCTGCCGCAGCCCGTTGATGATCGCCCCGACCAGGTCGCCGGCGCCCAGCCGGCTGGTCATCGACAGCACGGCGAGGGCGCAGGCCCGGTCGGGCAGCCGGCGAGCGGCAGCCGTGCCGGTGACGATCTCCAGTACCCGCTGCCCGGGCGAGAGGGCGACCAGGACGCTGTTCGTGGTATCGCCGCCGGACCGCGCGTGCAGGTCCTCCGCGGTGGCCCGGGTGTCCCTGCCCAGCTCGCCGACGTAGAGGGTGAACCGCAGCCCGGTCTCCTTGGCCGACATCGTCAGCGCCTCGTCGAGCCGGGCGAGGTCGCGGTAGCTGAACGGCCCGGAACCGGGCTCCATGACGGAGCTGTTCCCGGTCTTGTCCGTCGCGCTGGGCCCGTGCTGGTCGGCGGCGGGCTGCCGGTTGAGCTGCTGGGTCATCGGGGGGGTGTCTCCGGAGGAAGGAGGGAGCTGGGCGGCAGAGGTGCTCATGGCCCGGTCACCAGGTCCCACGGGCGCCGCCGGCGGCGGTGCGCCGGACGGTGTCGGCCTCGGGCACGTACGGCCGCTGGCCGATGGCCAGCGCCGAGGCGGTGGCGCCCAGCCGCGGGGCCGCGTGCCCCGCCCCGGGAGCGTCCTCGGCATGGCCGCCGACCACGCCGGGGACGTCGGGGTGCGGCTCGTACCAGAGCGGTGCGTAGTCCCAGGACTGCCCGGGGCGGTACTTGGTGCGGTCCTTGCTGCGGCCGGGGAACAACGTCGCCGCGGCGAACAGCAGGACGATCACCAGGGGGACGACGCCGTAGATGAGCACGGTCTCGAGCACGGACATGGTGGCAATCTACCGGGACCACCGACCACCGGCCCGGCAGGACGGGTCACCAGAGCGCGGGGTGTCGGTGCGCCCACGGTCGCGCCTCCTCCAGCTGTGCGGACAGCGAGATGAGGGTGGCCTCGTCGGCCGGGCGGCCCACGAGCATGGTCCCGATGGGCAGCCCACCCGCCGTCCACCACAGCGGCACGCTGACCGCGGGCTGGCCGGTGACGTTGTAGACCGCCGGGAAGGCCGCGTACCGCTTCTGCCGTTCGAAGTCGGCGGCCCCGTCGCCGTCCCCGTCGAACCAGCCGACCGGCCGTGGCGGCAGCGTGCAGATGGGGGCGAGCAGCACGTCGTACCGGGAGGTGGCTTGGATGAACCGACGGGCGAAGACCCGCAACGTGAACATCGCCTGCATGGCGTCCCTCGCACTGAGGGCCAGCCCTCGGTCGCGGAGGAACCGGGTCAGTGGCCGCAGCCGGTCCAGCTGGGACGGTGGCACGGGCAGCGTCGTGGCCGACAGCGCCCAGACCACCTCGAAGGCCGGGAAGACCTCCGGCGTGAGCGGCGCGGCCGGCAGGTCCTCGACCTCGTGGCCCAGGTCGGACAGCAGCGTGGAGGCGTCCTCGAACGCCGCCCGGACCTCCGGGTCCAGGTCGGCACCGGGCATGCCGGAGTCGAGGTACCGGCCGATCCGCAACCGGCCCGGCGGGCGGTCGGCGTAGCCGAGGAAGGTGTCCCCGGCCGGCGGCGGCGGCGCCCAGAACGGGTCACCCAGCACCGGCCCGGCCATCGCGTCGAGCATCGCCGCGGCGTCCCGCACGGTGCGGGCCAGCGGCCCCTGGACGCCCAGGCCGGTGGTCTCGCTGCCCAGCGGGGCGTTGCTCACCCGGCCGCGGCTGGGCTTGATGCCGAACAGCCCGTTGATCCCCGCGGGGATGCGGATGGAGCCGCCGCCGTCGGACCCGTGGGCGAACGGCAGCAACCCGGCGGCCACCGCAGCAGCTGCACCACCGCTGGAACCGCCGGCCAGGAGCGAGGGCTCCCACGGGCAGCGGGCCGGGCCGGCGAGGTCGTTGTCGGTGTAGCAGGGGAAGCCGAACTCGGGGGTGTTCGTCTTGCCCAGGCTGATCGTGCCGGCGGCGGCCAGCGCGGTGACCACGGCGTCGTCCACGGTGGGCACGAAGTCGGCCAGCACCGCCGAGCCGAAGGTGGTGCGCACGCCGGCGGTGTTGGCCAGGTCCTTGATCGCGGTCGGGACGCCGTGCAGCGGCGGAAGCTCCCCGCCGGCCAGCACCGCCCCGTCGGCGACGGCCGCGGCCGCGCGCGCCCGCTCGGGGGTGACGGTCAGGAACGCCCCGACGGCGGCGTCCAGCGCCTCGATGCGGGCGAGGGAGTGCTCGACGAGCTCGGTCGGGCTCACCTCCTTCGCGCGGACCGCCGCCGCCTGCTCCAGGGCGGTGAGGTCGTGCAGCTGGGTGCCGGGCGAGGAGGTCACCTCCCGGACGCTAGCCGTCGCGGGGAGGATCTCCGGTGTGGACCTCTCCCGCGCAGCCGCCGAAGCCGCCGACGCCGTCGACCCGCTGGCCGGGTTCCGCGCCCGCTTCACCGGCACCGACGACGACGGCCCCGACCGGCTGCTCTACCTGGACGGCAACTCCCTCGGCCGGCTGCCGAAGGAGACTCCCGCCGCGGTGGCCCGGGTCGTCGAGCAGGAGTGGGGACAGGGGCTCGTCGGCTCCTGGCGGAACTGGGTGCAGCAGTCCGGACGGATCGGCGACGTGCTCGCCGAGGGGGTGCTGGGGGCGCGGCCCGGCGAGGTGCTGGTCGGCGACACGACCAGCGTCGACCTGTACAAGCTGCTGGTCGCCGCGGCCGACGCCCGCCCCGGCCGGGACGTGCTGGTCTGCTGCGCCGACGACTTCCCCACCGACCGGTACATCGTGGCGGGGGTGGCCCGGGCGCGCGGGATGACGGTGCGCGAGGTGGCGGCGCACATCGACACCGGCCTCGACCTGGACGTGCTGGCCGGCGCGCTGGACGAGCGGGTCGCCGTCGTCGTCCTCTCGCAGGTCGCCTACCGCTCGGGCGCGCTGGTCGACATCGCCGAGGTGACCCGGCTGGCCCGCGAGACCGGGGCGCTCGTCGTGTGGGACCTCAGCCACGCCGCCGGCGCGGTGCCCGCCGAGCTCACGGCGGCCGGGGCCGACCTGGCGGTGGGCTGCACCTACAAGTACCTCAACGGCGGCCCGGGCGCCCCGGCGTTCCTCTACGTGCGCCGGGAGCTCCAGGAGCAGCTGCGCCAGCCGATCTGGGGCTGGTTCGGCCAACGCGACCAGTTCGCGATGGGGACGGCGTACGACCCGGCCGACGGCGTGGACCGGTTCGCCGTCGGCACTCCCCCGGTGCTGGCCATGGCCGCGGTGGAGGTCGGCGCCCGGCTGTCCGCGGAGGCCGGCATCGACCGGCTGGCGACCAAGGGCCAGGCCCTGACCGAGCTGGTGATCGCACTGGCCGACGAGTGGCTGGCCGGACACGGGGTCACCGTCGCCTCACCGCGGGAGGCGGCCCGGCGCGGGTCGCATGTCAGCCTGGCGCACCCGCAGGCCTGGCAGCTGACCCAGGCGCTGATCGACCGCGGCGTCGTGCCGGACTTCCGGACCCCGGACCGGCTGCGACTGGGCCCCGCGCCCCTCTACACGCGGTTCGTCGATGTCTGGGACGCGATGGACCGGCTGCGCGCCGTGTTCGCCGACCGGGCCCACGAGGGCTACCCGACCCAGCGCGCCCGGGTCACCTGACAGCAGGGCCTCACGCCGGCTCGGGGACGCCGATCGGGTTCTGCGGCGGCCAGTCCCCCGCCGCCACGATCGCCCGGCGCACCGACGTCAGCAGCTCGGCCAGCCGATCGCAGCCGTCCTGTCCGAGCGCCGTCCACGGGCCCTGCGCCAGGCGGTCGGTGTCGGCCTCGACCGCCTCCCGGAGCGCGACACCTCCGGGAGTGAGCTCCCCGTCGGCCAGCAGGCCCCGTCCGGTGAGCTCCTCGGCGCAGGTCGCCCACTGCTCCGGTGACCAGCCGCGGGCCTTCTGCAGCCAGTCGGCCGACGACGTCCCGGCCGCTGCGGTGAGCACCAGTGCCGGCAGCCCCAACAGCTCGTGCTGCAGCAGGACGGCCAGGTGGCCGTCGCCCCGGTGCTCGCGCAGCGTGGTCAGCGCCTGCCACAGCACCAGGTGCGGTTCGACCGGCCAGGGCACGTCCGCGTTGGCCGCCGCCAGTGGCCGGCCGAGGACGTCGACGGCCTCGGCGGCGCGGCGGGCCAGGCTCGCCGCCTCCTCCGCCTCGAGGGAACCGAGCCACTCCGGCAGCGACCGGTGGACCGCGGCGTCCACCCCGGCCAGCCGAGCGGCGAGGGCAGCGGCCGGGGACGTCGCCGTCCACACGTCCGGCACCCGGCGGGCGACGAACTCCGGGGCGAAGGACCCGAAGGTCGCCGTCACCAGCGCCGGCCCCACCGGCCCCAGGGGCGCGGCGCGGCCGGCGAAGTACCCCGCCCAGAAACCGCGGACCCCGGCCTCGGCGTAGGCGGTGCGCGCCTCGTCGGCGAAGTAGGTGAGCGCGTGGAACGGCTCACCGAGGGACCACAGTCGCCGTGCTCCGTCGTTCACGTCCGGGGATCCTGCCAAGTCCGTCAGGCGCTCACCGAGTCGGGCATGCCCAGCCACTCCCGCCAGCGGGGGTCGACCGTCCGGTGCCCGAGCAGCCGCCAGGCGGCACCGCTGGGCGCGCCCGGCGGGTGCGGCAACGACCACCCCATCTCGGCCAGCGACCGGTCGGCCTTGGTGTGGTTGCAGCGCCGGCAGGCCGCGACGACGTTGTCCCAGGTGTGGGTGCCGCCCCGGCTGCGCGGCACCACATGGTCGATGCTGGTCGCCGACCCCCCGCAGTACACGCAGGTCTGCCCGTCCCGGGTGAACACCGCCCGGCGGGACAGCGGCACCGACACCGGGTAGGGGACCCGCACGTACCGGGTCAGCCGCACGACGACGGGCACGGCCACGGTCACCCGTTCGGCGTGCACCTCGTCGTCGGTGACGTCGACGGCCTCGGCCTTGGCGGCGAGGACGAGCACGATCGCGCGGCGGCTGGAGACCACGCACAACGGCTCGTACGTGGCGTTCAGCAGGAGCGTCGCGCCGGTGGTGGACGCCGCCGGGGCAGGCGCGTGCGGACTGGCCAGGGCGTCGCGTCGGGAGCCGGTGGTACCCGGCCCGGACGACGACCCGAGTGCGGTGATCGACACGGGACACCTCCGAGTGCCCCCGGCCACCGACGGCTTCGACAGCCCACGGGCACCTTCATCCTGCACTGCCCCGGTGTGATAACGGGAGCGACCCCCGCCGACGGCCGACCGTGCCCGGATTACGGTCGGCGCGTGCGCTACCCCGATGCCCCCCGCCTGGACCTGGTCGACGACCTGCACGGTCACCCGGTCGCCGACCCCTACCGCTGGCTGGAGGACGCCGGGGACCCGCGCACCGTGGCCTGGGCCGCCGCGCAGGACGAGCTGGCCGCCGATCTCCTCGCCGGCCTCCCCGGCCGTCCGGCGTTCGCCGAGCGGATGGCCGAACTGGTGCACGCCGGTGCCGTGGGCATCCCGGTGTGGCGCAACGGCCGCGCCTTCTCCACCCGCCGTGACCCCGGCCAGGAGCACGCCGTGCTGCGGGTCACCGAGCCCGACGGCAGCGTGCGGGTGCTGGTCGACCCGACGGCGCTGGACCCGGCCGGCACCACCACGCTGGACGCCTGGTCGCCCTCGTGGGAGGGCGACCGGCTGGCCTACCAGGTCTCGGTCGGCGGCGACGAGGAGTCCCAGCTGTTCGTGCTGGACGTCGGCACCGGCGAGCTGGTCGAGGGCCCGATCGACCGCTGCCGCTACTCCCCCGTCGGCTGGCTGCCCGGCGGTGCGGAGCTCTTCTACGTGCGGCGGCTGGCCCCCGAGCTCGTCCCGGCCGGCGAGGAGCAGTTCCACCGCCGGGTGTGGCGGCACCGGGTGGGCGCCGACCCCGCCGACGACGTCCTGGTGCACGGGGAGGGCAGCGACCCCGCGACCTACTTCGGCGCCCGCACCAGCGCCGACGGCCGCTGGCTGGTCGTCTCCGCCTCGGTCGGCACCGCGCCCCGTGACGACGTGTGGCTGGCCGACCTGGCCGGGGACGGCGTCCTCCGCGAGCTGCAGGTCGGCGTGGACGCGCAGACCTCGGCGTGGGTGGCCCGGGACGGCCGGCTGTGGCTGCACACCGACCGGGACGCCCCCCGCAGCCGGCTGGCGGTGGCCGACCCGGCAGACCCGGCCAGCTGGGCGCCGTCGGCCTGGCAGGAGGTGGTCCCGCAGTCCGAGGACGGCGTGCTCGGCGACGTCGCCCTGGTCGACGGCCCGGACGGCGACCTGCGGGTGCTCGCCGTCCACGCGGTCGACGCGACCGACCGGCTCTCGGTGTGGGCCGCCGACGGTTCCGGCAGGCTCGCCCAGGTGACCGGCCTCCCTCCGGGCAGCGTCGCCGGCGTCAGCGCGCCGCCGGAGGGCGGCACGACCGCCTGGGTCGGCTTCACCGACTACGCGACGCCCCCGTCGGTGCTGCGTTGGGACGCCGCTCACCCCACTGCGCTCACCCCCCACGAGCAGGCGCCGGTGGCCGGCAGCGTGCCCGACGTCCAGGTGGTCGAGGCCCACGCGACGTCGGCGGACGGGACGCCGGTGCACCTGTTCGTGCTCTCCGCCACCGGCGCCCCCGACACCCCGCGCCCGACCGTGCTCTACGGCTACGGCGGCTTCAACGTCTCGCTCACCCCGGCCTACAGCGCGCAGGCGCTGGCCTGGGTGGCCGCCGGCGGGGTGTGGGTGGTGGCGAACCTGCGCGGCGGCTCCGAGCACGGCGAGGAGTGGCACCGGGCCGGGATGCGGGAGCGCAAGCAGAACGTGTTCGACGACTTCGCCGCGGCGGCCGGTCACCTGATCGCCGAGGGCTGGACGACGCCGGCGCAGCTCGCGGTGATGGGCGGCTCGAACGGCGGGCTCCTGGTGGGCGCCATGGCCACCCAGCACCCCGACCTGGTGGCCGCCGTCGTCTGCAGCGCACCGCTGCTGGACATGGTGCGGTACGAGCTGTTCGGGCTGGGCCGCACCTGGAACGACGAGTACGGGACCGCCGCCGACCCGGTCGAGCTCGGCTGGCTGCTGGGCTACTCGCCCTACCACCGGGTGGTCCAGGGCACGGCCTACCCGGCGGTGCTGTTCACGACCTTCGAGTCCGACACCCGGGTGGACCCGCTGCACGCCCGCAAGCTCGCCGCCGCGCTGCAGCACGCGACGACGGCGGCGGCTCCGATCGTGCTGCGCCGGGAGCTGTCGGTCGGGCACGGGGCCCGGGCGGTCAGCCGCACGGTCGGCCTGGCCGCCGACCAGCTGGCCTTCCTGGCGGCGCACACCGGGCTGGCGCCCGCCCAGAGCTGAGGGCGGGCGCCGGCCGGCCCGCTCACTCCAGGTCGGCGAAGACGTTCTCCAGGTCCACGCCCTCGGGGATGATCCCGTCCTCGACGCCGAGCTCGAGCAGCCGTTCGACCGAGTCGCGGTTGATCTCGGTCTGGTAGGTGGGCAGCGTCAGTTCCTGGGCGATCGCCGGGTCGATGTTCGTGTAGCTGCCCAGCACCTCGCGCACCTCGTCGGGGTGCTCGGTGGCGTACTGCTGCGCCTCCTCCATCGCATCGGCGAAGGCCTGCACGGTCTCGGGGTTCTCGGCGGCGTACTGGTCGGAGGTGAAGTACCCGGCGACGGTCAGCGCCTCGTCGGTCTGGGTGTACGGGGCGGCGACCACGCGCATGCCCTGGCTCACCCCGACGGTGGCGAACGGCTCCACGGCGAAGGCCGCGTCCACCGAGCCGTCGGCGACCGCGGCGACCATGTTGGGGAAGGCCAGCTCCACGAACTCGATCGACGAGGGGTCGCCGCCGTCCTGCCGGACGGTCTCCCGGACGACGGTGTCGCTGATGTTGTTGATCGAGTTGATGGCGATCCTCTTCCCGGCCAGGTCGGCCGGCTCCTGCACGTCGGAGTCGTCGGGGACGATCACCGCGGCGAAGTCCTCCTCCGCGTTGCCGGTGGCTCCGGGACCCGGCGCGACCAGTGCCAGCGGCACCCCGCGCGACTCGGCCTGCAGCAGGCTGGTGATGTTGGAGAAGCCGAACTCCGCCTCCCCGGAGAGCACCGCCGGCACGATGGCGGCGCCGCCCTGGGCGAGGAAGGGCTCCACCTCCAGGCCGTGGTCGGCGAAGATCCCGACCTCCTGGGCCAGGTACAGCGGCGCCACGTCCACGATCGGGATCGCCCCCACCCGCACGGTGGTCAGCTCATCGGTCGCCGCACCGGCCGCGGGCTCGACCGCCTCGTCGTCCCCGCCGCCACAACCGGCGAGCACCAGGGCGCCGATCACCATCGAGCCCAGCACGATCGAGCTCTTGGACGTCCTGAGCACGCGTTCCTCCAGTGGATCTCGGCGGCCGCCGCACACGAGACAGCGGGACGACGTTCGGGTGAGTGGCGGCGGACGCTAGGTCGTGATGCCCGTCACGTCAACGGGAGCTTCTGTCACGTGGCAGCCACCTGTCCCCGCGGCAGGCCGGGCGTTCCGGTACCGGAACGGAGGCGGCACACCGAACGGCGGCACTGCCGGTGAGCGACGGTCCGCCACCGACCTGCCACACTCCCGCGTCATGGAACGGGCACGAACGGTGATCGCCACCCCTGAGGGCAGGGGACGCTGCTGAGCCGCCCCCGCTCGCGTCCAGCGCGCGCGACCAGCCGGCCGGCCACCTTCGGGCAGGTCTTCGCCGTCGGCGAGTTCCGTCCGCTGTTCGGCTCGTACCTGCTCTCCACGATCGGCGACGAGCTCGCCCGGGTCGCGCTGACCGTGCTCGTCTACCAGCGCACCCAGTCGGCGCTGCTGTCCGCGATCACCTTCGGGATCAGCTACCTGCCGTGGGTCCTCGGTGGCCCGGTGCTGGCCGCGCTGGCCGACCGGCTCCCCCGGCACCGGGTGCTGATCACCAGCGACGTGATCCGGGCGGTCCTGGTGGCCGGCATGGCCGTCCCGGGCATGCCGCTGGCGCTGCTGCTGGGCCTGCTGCTGCTGGTGTCGCTGTGCTCGCCACCGTTCGAGGCGGCCCGGTCAGCGCTGATGGCCGACGTGCTGGAGGGCGACCGCTACGCCGTGGCCACCTCGCTGACCGGCGTCACGGCCCAGGTGTCCCAGGTGGTCGGCTTCCTGCTCGGCGGCGCCCTGCTCCTGCACTTCTCCCCCTCGGCGGCGTTGCTGCTCAACGCAGCCACCTTCGCCGTCTCCGCCGGCTGGCTGGCCCTCGGCCTGCAGCCCCGACCGGCGCCGGGGCTGGCCGACGCCGAGGCCGAGGTCCGGTCGCTGTGGCGGGAGACCGCCAGCGGCATGCGGTTCGTCGCCGCCACACCCCGACTGCTGTCCATCGTCGGGGTGCTCTGGGTGGCCGCCCTGTTCGTCAACGCCCCCGAGGGCATCGCCACCCCGCTGGGTCTGCAGCTGCAGGGCACGACCGCGGCCACCGGCGTGCTGCTGGCCGCTGCACCGGCGGGCACCGCCCTCGGCGGTCTGGTCGTCGGCCGGTTCTGCCCACCACACGTCCGCGAGCGACTGCTGGCCCCACTGGTCGTCCTGTCGCTGACCGGCGTGCTGCTGGCCGGCCTGGTGCCGGTGTGGCTGGGCACCGGCACCGCCGCGTTCACCGCCGTGGTGGCCCTCTTCTTCGTCGCCGGGATCGGCGGCGCCTGCTCGATCCCGCTGAACGTCGCCTTCGTGCAGGCGGTGCCCAGCGCCTACCGCGGGCGGGCGTTCGGGGTGGCGGCCGCGGGGCTCGCCGGCGTCCAGGGCCTCGGTGTGGTGCTGGCCGGGCTCGGGGCCGAGGCCCTGGCACCGAGCACGGTGGTGGCGCTGTCGGGCGGCCTCGGCCTGGTCGTCGTCGTCGTCCCGCTGATCGCCCTGCGGCGCAGCCGACCCCCAGCGGCCACGGCCCCCGTGCACCCGGCGCCCGTCCCTGGAGGACCATCGCAGTCATGAGCGAGACGAGCCGGTCGCTGCCGTCGGCGGGCAGCTTCTACGACGAGATCGGCGGCGAGCAGACCTTCCGCACCCTGGTCGCGCACTTCTACGGCGCGGTCCGGGAGGACCCGATCCTGCGCCCGATGTACCCGGCGGACGACTGGGAGGGAGCCGAGACCCGACTGCGGATGTTCCTGGAGCAGTACTGGGGCGGCCCGCGCACCTACTCGGAGGAGCGTGGGCACCCGCGGCTGCGCATGCGGCACGCGCCCTTCGCCGTCGACGAGAAGGCGCGCGACGCGTGGCTCACCCACATGCGGGCCGCCGTCGACTCCCTCGAGCTGACCGCCGAGCAGGACGCGACGTTGTGGGGTTACCTGGAGATGGCGGCGCACAGCATGCAGAACCGCTGACCGACCCTGCGCCGCGGCCGCACCTGCACCGACCTCCCGAGGAGCCCCCGCTGAGCCAGCACCCGACGCCCGTCTCCCCCACGACCGCCGACTGGTGGCGGGACGCGGTCTTCTACCAGGTCTACGTGCGCAGCTTCGCCGACGCCACCGGCGACGGCGTCGGTGACCTGGCCGGCATCCGCGCGCACCTGCCGTACCTCGCCGAGCTCGGCGTCGACGCGCTGTGGATCACGCCGTTCTACCCCTCGCCGATGCACGACCACGGCTACGACGTCGCCGACCCCCGCGACGTGGAGCCGGTCTTCGGCGACCTGGCCGGCTTCGACGCGCTGTTGCACGACGCCCACGAGCTGGGCCTGCGGGTGACCATCGACCTGGTGCCCAACCACAGCTCCCACGACCACGAGTGGTTCGCCGAGGCGCTGACCGCCCCGGCCGGCTCCCCGGCCCGGGACCGGTACTTCTTCCGCGACGGGGCCGGCCCGGACGGCGCACGGCCGCCGAACAACTGGCCCTCGGTGTTCGGCGGGCCGGCCTGGACCCGGGTGCCCGACGGCCAGTGGTACCTGCACCTGTTCGCCCCCGAGCAGCCCGACCTGGACTACAGCAACCCCGAGGTGGTCACCGACCTCGAGGAGACCCTGCACTTCTGGCTGGACCGCGGGGTGGACGGCTTCCGGATCGACGTGGCGCACGGGATGGCCAAGCCCGCCGGACTACCGGACATGGTCCCTGCCGAGGACACCGGCCTGTTCGCCGACGACGGCCCCGGCGACCTCCGCTTCGACCAGGACCACGTGCACGCGTTGCACCAGCGGGTGCGTGCGGTGCTGGACCAGTACCCCGACCGGATGGCGGTGGGCGAGGTCTGGGTCTTCGACGACGAGCGGCTGGCCCAGTACCTGCGCCCGGACGAGCTGCACCTTGCCTTCAACTTCCGGCTGCTGACCGCCGAGTGGGAGCCCGAGGAGCTGCGTTCGGCGGTGGAGCACTCGCTGGCCACCGTCGCCGCCACCCCGGCGCCGGCCTGCTGGGTGCTGTCCAACCACGACCGGCCCCGGCACGTCTCCCGCTACGGCGGCGGTGAGGTCGGCACCCGGCGGGCGCGGGCCGCGGCGCTGCTGCAGCTGGCGCTGCCCGGGGTCGCCTACGTCTACAACGGCGATGAGCTCGGCATGCCCGACGTCGACCTGCCCGACGAGGTGCTGCAGGACCCGATCTGGGAGCGCTCCGGGCGCACCGAGCGGGGCCGGGACAGCTGCCGGGTGCCGCTGCCCTGGTCCGGCGACCAGCCGCCGTACGGGTTCTCCACGACCGCCGACACCTGGCTGCCGATGCCCCCCGGCTGGGCGCCGCTCACCGCCGAGGCCCAGACGGACGACGCGGACTCGATGCTGTCGCTGTACCGGGCAGCGCTGGCGCTGCGCCGCAGCTCCCCCGCCTTCGCCGGTGACGGCGTGGAGTGGCTGCCCGCACCGGAGGGCTGCGTGGTGTTCCGGCGACCCGGTGGGCTGGTCTGCCTGCTCAACCTCTCGGCCGCGCCGGTCCCGCTGCCGGAGGGGCAGGTCCTCCTGGCGAGCGCGCCGGTCGCCGACGGCGCGGTGCCGGTCGACGGGGCGGTGTGGCTGCGCCCGTGAGCTGGGCGCACCAGCGCTTCGGGTCCAGGTCCGGGTAGGGCAGACTCTCAGCCGACCCACGGCGCACCGCGCCGACCTGCACCTCAGGAGGACCCGTGGCCACTGCCTCGCTGCCCGCGCTCCCGGCGCGCCCGCTCGTTCTCGCCGACCTCGTGCCGGCCGTCCGGGCGCGCAACGTCGCGCTGGTCGGCCTCGGCGTGCTGTTCACCGCACTGCTGGCCCAGGTGTCCATCCCGGTCCCCGGCTCGCCGGTGCCGATCACCGGCCAGACGCTGGCGGTCGTGCTGACCGCGGCCAGCCTCGGTCCGGTCCGCGGAGTGGCGGTTCAGGCCGTCTACATCATGGCGGCGCTGGTCGGGCTGCCGTTCTACTCGGAGGCCAGCGGCGGCGTCGAGGTCGTCTTCGGTGCCACCGGCGGGTACGTCGTCGGCTTCATCCCCGCCGCCTTCCTGATCGGCCTGGCCGCCCGTCGCGGGATGGACCGGCAGCCGCTGAAGGCCGCGCCGCTGTTCGTCGCCGGCCAGGCGGTCATCTTCGCGGTCGGGGTGCCCTGGCTGGCCGTCAGCGCCGGACTCTCGGCCGCTGCGGCGCTGGAGGCGGGCTTCTACCCGTTCATCCTCGGTGGCCTCGTCAAGGCGGTCGTGGCCGCCGGTGTGCTCAGCGGCGCCTGGGCGCTGGTCCGCCGCCGCCGCTGACCTCCCGGCACCTCACCAGGACCGCCCCGCTGCGGTGTCCGCCCCCGCGGATGCCGCAGCGGGGCGGTTCTCGTCGTTGCGGTCGATCAGTCGCCGGTCGATCAGTCGCGGGGCTCGTCCAGGTGGCGGGCCAGGAAGGTCTTCTCCTCCGGGGTGAGCCGGCGCGGCCGGTTCAGCGCGAAGTCGAACGTCACCAGCAGGGTGCTGCCGGTGACGGCCAGCTGGCCGTGGTCGAAGACCTCGTAGTGGCAGGTGAAGGCGGCAGCCCGGACGTCGGAGACCCAGATCTGCACCTGCAGCGGGTCGGCGTCGTAGAGCACCGGTCGCTTGTACGCGATCTCGTGCGTCGCCACCACGATGCCCCGGCGCAGGCCGGTCTTCTCGTCGTGGGTGGGCTGGTCGAAGAACAGGTCGACCCGCGCCATCTCGAAGTAGCCGAGGAAGGCCACGTTGTTGATGTGCTGATAGGCGTCCATGTCCGACCAGCGCATCGGGACGGCGACGGTGTGCCTCACACCGGTCACCCTGCCTCATGGCCCGCCGCCGTCCGCACCGGCCCTGTTCCCCCGCAGCGCGGGCAGGCCTACGGTGCGCTCGTGGACCCGTGGGCGGAGACCGAGCCAGGCGTGCTGGTGCTGCCGTCGGGACGGCGGGTCCGCGGCCGTGGCCTGCGCCGGCCGTTGCCCGAGGGCGGTGCGACGCCCACGTACGGGCTGTACCTGCTGGGCCGGCCCCCGTGTCCCGTCCCGTGGACGACCCGCTGGGTGCGCTGGCCGGACTTCCGGTTGCCCACCGCCCCCGGCGACCTGCACGAGGCGCTGTGTGAGCTGTGGCAGCGGTCGGAGACCGAGCGGATCGAGGTCGCCTGCGCGGGCGGCACCGGTCGCACCGGGACGGCGCTGGCCTGCCTGGCCGTCCTGGACGGACTCCCCCCGGCCCGGGCGGTCGCCTTCGTGCGGGGGCACTACCGCCGGCACGCGGTCGAGACCCGCGGCCAGGTGCGCTTCGTCGCCAGGTTCGGCGCCTGACTCCGCTGCCCCGACATGGCAGGGTCGGGGCAGCGGAGTCCTTCGTCAGTCCCGGGCGAGCTTGCGGTAGGTGGCGCGGTGCGGGCGGCCGGCGTCCGGGCCGAGCCGCTCGACCTTGTTCTTCTCGTAGTCGTCGAAGTTGCCCTCGAACCAGAACCACTTCGAGTCGCCCTCGTAGGCCAGGATGTGCGTCGCCACCCGGTCGAGGAACCACCGGTCGTGGCTGACGACCACGGCGCAGCCGGGGAACTCCAGCAGCGCCCCCTCCAGGCTGGTCAGCGTCTCGGTGTCCAGGTCGTTGGTGGGCTCGTCGAGCAGCAGCAGGTTGCCGCCCTGCTTGAGGGTCAGCGCCAGGTTCAGCCGGTTGCGCTCACCGCCGGAGAGCACCCCCGCCTTCTTCTGCTGGTCCGGGCCCTTGAAGCCGAACGCCGAGACGTAGGCGCGGGAGGGCATCTCGACGTTGCCGACCTTGATGTGGTCCAGGCCGTCGGAGACGACCTCCCACAGGCTCTTGGCCGGGTCGATGCCGCTGCGGTCCTGCGCGACGTAGGCGACCTTGACCGTCTCGCCGATCTTGATGTCGCCGTCGTCGGGCTTGTCCTCGCCGACCAGCATCTTGAACAGCGTGGTCTTGCCGACGCCGTTGGGCCCCACCACGCCGACGATGCCGTTGCGCGGCAGCGTGAAGGAGAGGTCGTCGATCAGCACCCGGTCGCCGAAGCCCTTGGTGAGGTCCTTGGTCTCGATGACCACGCTGCCCAGCCGCGGGCCCGGCGGGATCTGGATCTCCTCGAAGTCCAGCTTGCGGAACTTGTCCGCCTCGGTGGCCATCTCCTCGTAGCGGGCCAGCCGCGCCTTGCTCTTGGCCTGGCGGGCCTTGGCGCCGGAGCGCACCCACTCCAGCTCGTCCTTCAGCCGCTTGGCGCGCTTGGCGTCCTTGGCCCCCTCGACCTTGAGCCGGGTGGCCTTGGTCTCCAGGTAGGTGGAGTAGTTGCCCTCGTAGGGGTAGGCCCGGCCACGGTCGAGCTCGAGGATCCACTGGGCGACGTTGTCCAGGAAGTACCGGTCGTGGGTGACGGCGACGACGGTGCCGGCGTACTTCTCGAGGTGCTGCTCCAGCCACGCGACGCTCTCCGCGTCCAGGTGGTTGGTGGGCTCGTCGAGCAGGAGCAGGTCGGGGGCCTCCAGCAGCAGCTTGCACAGCGCCACCCGGCGGCGCTCACCACCGGAGAGCACGCGGACGTCGGCGTCGCCGGGCGGGCAGCGCAGCGCGTCCATCGCCTGCTCGATGCGGTTGTCGAGCTCCCAGCCGTCGGCGTTCTCGATGACCTCCATGAGCTCGCCCTGCTCGGCCATCAGCGCGTCGAAGTCGGCGTCGGGCTCGCCCATGGCGGCGCTGACCTCCTCGAAGCGGGTGAGCGCCGCGCGGAGGTCCTTCACCGCCTCCTCGACGTTGCCGCGGACGTCGAGGTCCTCGTTCAGCGGCGGCTCCTGCTCCAGGATGCCGACCGAGGCGCCGGGGGCGAGGACGGTGTCCCCGTTGGACGCCGTCTCCATGCCGGCCATGATCTTCAGGACGGTCGACTTGCCGGCACCGTTCGGGCCGACGACACCGATCTTGGCGCCGGGCAGGAACGCCAGCGTCACGTCGTCGAGGATGACCTTGTCGCCGTGCGCCTTGCGCGCACGGACCATCGAGTAGATGTACTGGGCCACTGAGTGGGAGCCTTCCGTCGGGTCGCGAGTGGGGGGCGGGGCGGATGGCCATGCTCGGCTGGCACCGGCCCCGCCCCCTGCGTTCTCAGCTCCGATCCTCCCAGCCGGGGAGGCTCACGTCAGCGCCGGGACCGCCGGCTCCTCGGACGTGACCTCGGAGTCTGTGTCGTGCAACGTCTCCGACCCCCCGGTGTAGTCCGTCGGCCGGTGGGCGTACCGGTCCTCGGCCGACGCCGCGTCCTCGCCCGGCTCCTGCGGGGAGGCGAGCCCGGCGGACCGGTCGACGCGCGGCGGCCGCGTGAAGTCCGACCAGCCACGGGCGAGGTTCAACCCCACGGCGATCGCCTTGATCCGGTTGGCGCTGCGGCGCCCCGTCTCGCTCTCCCAGGACTCGGTCAGCAGGTTGCCGACGACGACCACCGGGTCGCCCTTGGTCACGCTGCGGGCCACGTTGCCGCCCAGCTCGTTCCAGCAGGCCACGTCGATCCACAGCGTGGCACCGTCGATGAAGCCCTTGGTCTCCTCGTCCCAGCGGCGGGAGGTGGAGGCCATCCGGAAGTTGGTCACCGACCCGTTGCTGGTCCGGTTCTGGCGCGGGACGTCGACCACGTTGCCGACGACGTGCAGAGGGGTGTCGTTCACGGTGCTCCTCAGGGTGCGGTCCCCGGCGACCTGCCGGGCTGGGACCACCGTGGAGCGCAGCCGCAGGCCAGGACAGGCATCCGCACGGACTGTGGACACGACCGCTCACTGTGGACGAGCAACGCCGAGCGGTCGGTGCCGACCGCTAGGTCCCCGGTTCCGGCACGGCGCCCCGCTCCGATGCGATGATCTGGCCGCGAGCGCCCGTAGCTCAGTGGATAGAGCAGGTGCCTTCTAAGCACTTGGTCGCAGGTTCGATCCCTGCCGGGCGCGCCACTGGTTCCCTCACCTCAGGCGGCCCGGAGCGCCTCGGCCGTGGTGCCACCGTCCAGGCGCACTCGTCTCCAGCCGCCGGAACGCAGTCGGTCGGCGGGGCGCAGACCGCGCATCCCGCCGACCGACCCAGCTGTCGCTACTGGACGAGTCCTACTCGTCCTCCTCCTCGTCGACCATGCCGCCGTCCTCGACCACGCCGGTGTCCTCGACGCCCTCCTCATCACCACCGCAAGCGGTCATGGTGAACGACGCGGCGGCGATGGCGACGCCGGCGGCCGCGGAGCGCCACCGGTTGCGGCGTGCAGGCAGTGAGTTGCTGGTCATCGTTCTCCTCGTGGTCGGTCGGCCATGGCCGACGTCGGATGTACGCACGACCGACATGCCCGGCGCCCGGTGGCCGCAATCCCGGGCCGGCGTACCGCTTGCCGTTCCGGGGGTCGCATCGCATCCACCCGGCGGCTCGATGTGCACGCCGACCGGGAACGGTCCCTCGCCGGGCACCGTCGCGTTGGACCCGAGGTCGGGCCGCCTCCGGCGCCTCCCCGCCAGACCAGGCCGCCGTCCCCGTCGGCCTCGTCGCTCTGCTCCTCGGGCGGCGTCACCGCCGGTGTACTCCGATCTCCGACAGCTCGTCCTGCGGCTCCCGTCACGCGAACGACAGCGGGGCCGGGGAACAGGTGTCCCACCGGCGCCCCCGTGGTAGCTCAGGTGCCATGGCTGTGGCACCGGATCCCGAGGAGATCTACGCCCGCGCGCGCAAGGAAGGGCACCGGCGGCTCTACATGCCTCCGCTGGAGCAGGTGAGCACCGGCTTCATCGCGGGGGTCACCATCGTGTTCGGGATCGTCGCGCTGGGCGTGATCGTCGCGCTGCTGGACTCGGCGATGGGCGACCGCCCCGCCGAGGTGGTGGGCGCCATCGGCTTCTCGTTCGGGGTGGTCTTCCTCATCGTGGGGCGGACCGAGCTGTTCAGCGAGAACTTCTTCGACCCGGTGGCGGCCGCCATCGAGGAGGGGGGAGTCCGCGTCTGGGTCCGCATGGTGCGGCTGTGGGGCACCATCCTGCTGCTCAACCTCATCGGCGGCGCCGTCCTGGTGGGGGTCATGACGGTGGAGGGTGCGCTGCCCGGCGACGCCGATCAGGTCCTGCTGCACCTCGCCGAGGGCACGGCGGCGCTCGGCTGGGCCCCGACCCTCGCCCGGGCCGTTCTCGCCGGGGCGCTGGTGACCCTGCTCTCCTACATGCTGAAGGCGGTCGAGTCGGTCAGCGCCCGCATCCTGGTCAGCGCGATGGTGGGCTTCTTCCTCGCCCTCGGCCCCTTCGACCACGCCGCCGTCTCGGGCCTGCAGATCCTCTTCGGCGTCTGGTTGTCCGATGCCGTCACCTACCTCGACCTGCTCCGCAACGTCGGGTTGGCCACGGTGGGCAACGTCGTCGGTGGCCTGCTCCTGATCACCTTGACGCACACGGCGCAGGTCAAGGGCTCCCGGTGAGGCCACCCGATGAGGGCCGGATCCCGGTGTCGACCGCGAACGCGGCGGACTCAGACCTGGCACGCCTCCTGCTGCCGCCGCTCCACCACCGCGAGGACCCGACGTCCGGACGGTGTCCCGACACCCGGCCCGGCGAGCGGGTAGCCGCGCCCGCGCACCGTCGTGACCAGCTGCGGCTGTGCCGGATGGGACTCCACCTGCAACCGGAGCCTGCGCACGTGCGTGTGGAGCAGCCCACGGTCGCCGTCCCGCACGATGCAGAACTCCGTCCGGGTGAGGTCGACCGCACGCCCGGCGCACAGGACCACCCGGTTGCGCTCACCCGGACGGAGTTCCAGCTGCTCAGCGAGCTCGCCACCGAACGCGGGCGGGCGGTCAGCCGGGAGGAGCTGATGGAGCGGGTCTGGGACACCGCCTTCCCGGCTGACCCGCGACCCCGCGCCGAGGAGTGACATCGCCCGCTTCCCCTGCCGGCGAGGTGATGATCCCAGCCGAAGCCGGACCGGATCGCTCCAGCCGGATGCCGGACGACCTCGGGGACGTGATGCGCCGGATCACCCGCCTTCGACCGCCTCCTGGGTCGACACGGCCCGTCCGAATCAGGGAAGCGTCCGGAAGGTGCCCGAGGCGACCACCGTCCGGTCGGTCCCGGTCTCCAGCTGATAGTGGTAGGACCTGTTCGGGGCGAGGCTGCTGGTGATGGACAGCGGGACGACGTCGTTGCTGGTCGTGCGGTAGGTGTAGAAGCCGGTCTGCGAGCCGAACGGTGAGGCGGAGACCCGAAGGGTCGTCTGCGTCGTGTTCGGGGGGACGTACACGGGCACGGTCACGCCGATGCGGCTGGGGGTGACGGTGTGCTCCCACGGCTGCGGGCCGGCCGCGGCCACCGATCCGGCAATCGGGGTGGCGTACCGGTCGAGGACGCCCTCGATGATGGTCCCGAACTGACCGTTCCGGGCGTGACCGACTCCGGCCGGGTGCTCGTGCGACGTCTGGAAGCCGCGGTCGGCATACCAGGCCTCGCCGACCTTGGCTCCATAGGGACCGTTCAGCGAGTTCAGGCCACCAGGCGCGGACCCGTTGGTGTCGGTGTCCAGCTCGCCGGTGTCCCAGTGCATGTGCACGTTGGCCTTGAGCGACGCGGGGAACGAATCCGCAGCGACCGCGGGTGCGCCACCCCCGCCGATCACGATGATCCCGCCGCCGGTCAGGAGCTCCGAGTGCCGGGGGAACAGGAACCGGGTCATCAGCTGTGCGCCGGTGCTGTACCCGCCCAGCCACACGCGATCCCGGTCGATGTCGTACTCGCCGTAGACGGAGTCGATCAGCGCGGCGAGGTGGTCGGCGTACCCGGTCGGATCCCCCCGCTCCCAGCACTGACAGGCACGGTTGGGGCTGGAGGGCACCAGCAGGACCATGTTGTTCCGCTTCGCCACGGCGATGACCCCGTTGACCCCGCCGAGTGAGTAGTTGGCCGACGGGTTCTCGAACCCGTACTCCCCGGTGCCGTCGGCGTAGACCAGCAGCCCGACCGGCTGGGAACGGTCGATCCCGGCTGCGTACAGGTGGTGCTGGGCGGTGTACCCGGCGCCGGTGAAGGTCTGGAACGTGCGGTCGGTGAGCGGGCCGCCTGATCCGCCGGTCGGGGCGGCAAGAGCGGGCGTGGCGGTGGCGAGCAGCGCGACCAGCGCTGCCAGCACGATGCGGAACGGGCGCACGAGGGCTCCAAGCGCGTTGAGGGGTTCGGACATCTCGCCGGCGGGGGTGCGTGGACGACCCGTCCGTTCGCGGCTGATGTCACAGGCCGGTAACAGCCTGCGGGCTCGGAGCGAGGCACGCCCGGGGATACCGAGAGAGTCTTCTCACCGTTCAGCAGCCGGCTGCTTGCGGCGCCCGGCCGCGAGCGAGCGGGTCGGCCGCCGACGAGCCTCCGACCGCACCGGCTGGGCCGGTCCGCCGCAGCGCGCGTCCGCTGGTCGGTACGCCGGTCGCCAGCCTGCCCCGCCATGGGCCTCTTCGGGACGTTCACCTACCGCGACGAGACCTGGACCAGCTCATCGGTGTCCCGGTGCTGGAGGAGCTGACCGGCGAGGTCTCCACCGCCCAGGAGTGACGTCGCCCGCCCCCTGCCGGCGAGGCGACAGTGCGGACCACAGACCGCCCACCAGGGGCCTAGGCTGCCCGCATGTCCGCACCTCAGGTTCCAGCCGAAGCCGGATCGGGATCACCCAGTCGGGTGTCGGACGACCTCGGGGACGTGATGGGCCGGATCGCCCGAACGTTGCAGGAGGAACACGGCGACGTGGACCGCACGCTGGAGTCGATCACCACCGCGGCGGTCGACACGGTGCCGGGCGCGGACATGGCCAGCGTCAGCCTGGTCGTCCGCCGCCGCGTCGAGCCGCAGGCCGCCACCAGCGAGCAGGCCGAGCAGATCGACGCCCTGCAGTCCGAGTTCGACGAGGGGCCCTGCCTGGACGCCCTCCGCGAGGAGCAGACCGTCCGGGTCGATGACCTCGCCGACGAGTCCCGCTGGCCGCGCTTCGCCGCCGGGGCCTCCCGACGGGGAGCCGGGAGCATGCTGAGCTTCCAGCTGTTCACCGAGGGCGACAACCTGGGCGCCCTCAACCTCTACGCCCGGCGGCCGCACTCCTTCGACGGCGAGTCGGAGTCCGTGGGGCAGATCTTCGCCTCGCACGCCGCCATCGCGCTGTCCGCGGCCCGGCAGGAGTCGAACCTGCGTTCCGCCTTGGACAGCCGCGACCTGATCGGCCAGGCCAAGGGCATCCTGATGGAACGGCACCGGCTGACCGCCGAGCAGGCCTTCGAACTGCTGGTGCGGGCGTCGTCGCACACCAACCGCAAACTGCTCGACGTGGCCGCGGAGCTGACCAGCACCGGGGCCATGACGACCGACTGACCGCCGCTCAGGCGGAGCGGCGCTCCCCCGGTGGCACCCAGCCGATCGCCGGGGCGACGTACCGCACGACCGTCTCCAGCAGATGGGCGTTGTACTCGACGCCGAGCATGTTCGGCACGGTGAGCAGCAGCGTGTCTGCGTCCCGCACGGCGGCGTCCTTGGCCAGCTCCTCGGCCAACTGGTCGGGTTCACCGACGTAGCTCTTGCCGAACCGGGCCCGCACGCCCTCCAGGAGGCCGACCTGGTCGTCGCCCCCCTGCCCGGAACCGAAGTACTGCCGGTCGGTGTCGGTGGTGATCGGCAGGACGCTGCGGCTGACCGAGACCCGCGGCTCGTGCGCCCAGCCGGCGTCGGCCCAGGCGGCGCGGTACAGCGCGATCTGCTCCGCCTGCAACTCGTCGAAGGGCACCCCGGTGTCCTCGGACAGCAGTGTGGAGCTCATCAGGTTCATCCCCTGCTCCGCGGTCCAGACCGCGGTCTGCCGGGTGCCCGACCCCCACCAGATCCGCTGCCGGAGCCCCGGGGACTGCGGCTGGACGGCGAGCCGGCCGGACGTCCCGCCGGTCATCCGCGGGTCGGTGTCCACGACGGTGGCCCCACTGATCGCAGCGAGGAACAGGGCGGTCTTCTCCCGGGCCAGCTCGGCGTCGCTGCCGCCGTCGGCCGGGACGTAGCCGAAGGCCTCCGAGCCGCGCAGCGCCGTCTCCGGTGATCCCCGGCTGACGCCGAGCTCCAGGCGGCCTCCGCTCAGCAGGTCGGCGGCCGCGGCCTCCTCGGCCATGTACAGCGGGTTCTCGTAACGCATGTCGATGACGCCGGTGCCCAGCTCGATCCGGCTGGTGCGCATCGCCATCGCGGTCAGCAGCGGGAAGGGCGAGGCCAGCTGCCGGGCGAAGTGGTGCACCCGCACGTAGGCGCCGTCCAGGCCCAGCTCCTCGGCGGCCACCGCCAGTTCGACGCTCTGCACGAGCGCGTCCCGCCCGGTCCGCACCTGCGAGCCCGGGATGGGCTGCCAGTGCCCGAAGGAGAGGAAACCGATCCGCTTGTCCACTGCACTCACCTCTCGTCGTCTGCGCTGCAGCAGCGCCGAACAGCCCGGGAGTGTTCCCGGGTCCGGACCCGTCGGCGATCGGCCAGGACCCCGCCGGCCACGTCGCCTGCCCGCCGGGATCACCGTGGCTGCATGGTCGACGACAGGGGCGTACGGTCGGGTGCCTGGTCGAACCACCGGCCGTACCGCCCGCTCGTGGGGCCGTGCGCGTCGGAACCTCGACTCCCGGGCCCCGGTTGGGACTCGCCATGTCGCTGCTGATGACCACCGAACCACTGCTGACCACCGGGCCGGATCGGTCCGAGGAGCTCGTCGTCTCGGTCGACTGGGTGCACGCCACCATCGTCTTGCGCGGCGAGCTGGACCGGGACTCCGCTCACCACCTGACCGGCGCGGTGGAGGCCCTCACCGCCACCGGCCACCCCTGCTGGGTGATCGACACGGCCCGGGTCACCTGGTGTGACGCCGGCGGGCTCCGGGGCCTGGCCAGGGCACATGCGCTGGCCGTGGACTCGGGCCGAGAACTCCGGCTGACCGGGACTCCCCGCTGCATCGACCGGCTCCTCCGGATGAGCGGCCTCGACCAGCTGATCGCCGACACCGGACGGCGGGTGCGCACGCCGCTCCGGCGCGTCGGGTGTGACACACCGCGGGCGGTGTGACGAGAGGGGTCGTCCATCACCCAAAGTGACGGCACGAACACATCTCGATCGGCCGGGTTCCACGGCTGAGCGGGCTCGATGCGCGACGCTGTCGCGGTGACCTCCTCCGCCCCCGAGTCGCCGGCCGCTCCCGTGCCCGCCGGCACTGCCGGGCGACGTCTGGCTGCGGCCGACGTGCTGCTGGCCGACCGCGGCCAGCTCTTCCGCGCCCTCTTCCTGTCCGCCCCCGTCGCCAAGGCCGTCGTCGACCCCAGCGGGCGGCTGCTCGTCGTCAACTCGGCGATGTGCGAGCTGACCGGGCGGACGTCCGGCGAGCTCGTCGGCCGGCACCTGGACCTGCTCACCCACCCCGACGACGTCCCCCTGGAGGACCGCGCGGCCGAGCACCTGCCCGGCACGCCGCTGCTGGACCCCCAGCTGCAGGTCGTCGGCGAGCGCCGGCTGCGCCGCGCGGACGGCAGCAGCATCTGGGCGATGCAGACCCAGGAGCTCATCCACCGCAGCAACGGCGAGCCGCAGTTCGTGCTCCTCACCCTGGTCGACGTCACCGACCGCCGCCGGGTCGAGGACGACCTGGTCCGCCGCACCTTCACCGACCCGCTGACCGGGCTGCCCAACCGGCGGGCCCTCACCGAGCGGCTGCAGCGGGCGCTGGCCGGGTCCGGCCGGCGCGGGACGCTGGTCGGGCTGCTGCACCTGGACCTGGACCGCTTCACCGCCGTGAACGACTCCCTCGGCCACGAGGGCGGTGACCAGCTGCTCTGCCAGGTCGCCGACCGGCTCCGCTGGAGCACCCGCGTCGAGGACACCGCCGTGCGCTTCGGGGCCGACGAGTTCCTCGTCCTGGCCGAGGACGTCGAGGACGTCGAGGGGCTGCGCACCCTGGCCGACCGCCTGCTCGGGGTGCTCGACGAGCCCTTCCACGTGCTCGACCGGGAGGTCACCCTCTCGGCCAGCATCGGCATGACCCTGGGCACCGACCTCACGCCCGAGGCGCTGCTGCGCCAGGCGCACACGGCGCTCGCCCGGGCCAAGGCCAGCGGCGGCCGTGGCCGGGTCGAGGTGCACGACGGGGCGCTCAGCGAGGGCTACGTCGACCAGCTCCAGCTGGAGACCGACCTGCGGCACGCCCTGGAGGCCGGCGAGCTGCGGCTGTTCTACCAACCGATCGTCGCGCTCTCCGACGAGCACCTGCTCGGCTACGAGGCGCTCATCCGCTGGCAGCACCCGACCCGGGGGCTGCTGCCGCCGGGGGCGTTCCTGTCCGCCGCCGAGGACAACCGGCTCACCTCCCGCCTGGGCGCCTGGGTGCTCCACCAGGCCTGCTGGGACGCCGCCGGCTGGGACCCCGCGCTGCGGGTGCACGTGAACATCTCCGCCCGGCACCTGGCCGAGCCGGGCTTCAGCGAGCTGGTCGCCGACGCTCTCGCCGAGTCGGGCCTGGCCCCGGATCGGCTGGAGCTGGAGATCACCGAGTCGACCGCCCTGTTCGCCGCGGACGCGACGCTGCACGCCGTCGACACGGTGACCGAGACCGGCGTGACCCTGGCGCTGGACGACTTCGGCACCGGCTACTCGGCGATCACCGCGCTGCACCGGCTGCCCATCCACACCCTGAAGATCGACCGGTCCTTCGTCGCGGACATCGTCGCCCAGCCGGCCACGGCGGCACTGGTGCAGGGCCTGCTCCAGCTCGGCCAGGGCATGGGCCTCCAGGTGATCGCCGAGGGCATCGAGGACGTCGAGCAGGCCACCTGGCTGCGCGAGCACGGCTGCTCGATGGCCCAGGGCTACGCCTTCGGCCGGCCCGCCCCGCTGCCGGGCCGCGAACTCGACCAGTACCCGGCGCCCACGGGGCTGCACGACCTCGACGACCCGGCCACCGACCCACCGACCGAACCGGACAGCGGGCCTGCCGCCGGTGCGGGCGCCGCCACCCCCGAGCTCGAGTGGTCCGGACGGGACGACGACGAGCCGGAGCCCGGGCACGGGTTCGACCTGGGTGCCGCACTCGCCGAGCAGGACCTCGAGGGGCCCGGCCCGGTGGTGGCGAGCGCCGCCGTCCCCCAGCTCGACTCCTTCCAGCTGCCGGGGACAACGCCCGAGCCCGCCGTGCCCCAGGCGTCCGAGCTGCAGGCATCCGAGCCGCCGACGTCCGGGCCGCCGACGGACACCGACGACCCAGCGGCAGGATCGGCGGGCGACGACTCCTTCGACCCGGGGGTCTTCCGGCCCTCCAGCGAGCTCCTCGAGCTGCGCGCGCTGCTGGCCGCCAACGGCGCGCCCGACACGCCCGGCGTCCCCGGGCCGCGGCGACCGGCAGATCTCGGTGACCTGCGGGCGCTGACCGCCGACCCGACCGACCTCTCCGGGCTCCGTCCCTGGCTGGAGTCCTTCCAGGAGCGGCTGGGCTCGCTGGACACCGGCGACCTCCCTGAGGTCGGCCGCAGCTGACCTGGGCGGTGCCGGTCGAGCTCCCGACAGGGAGCCCGCCGGCCCGCCCCCCGGGTCAGGAGTCGTGCACGGCGGTGAGGGCGGCGCGCAACGGGACCGCCTCGGGTCGCTTCGCCGCGCGCCCGTCGCCCGAGGACTCACCGCGCAGCCGGCGGCCGATCCAGGGCAGGACGAACCCGCGCACCCAGGCCAGCTCCTGCCCGACCACCTGCCGCACCGGCAGCGGCGGCGCCGGGTCCAGCGGCGTGCGCCAGTCCGTGCCGTCGCCGGCCACCGGGACGCCGAGCGCGGCTGCGGCGGCCAGCGCCGTCCGCCGGTGTCCCTCGGCGGTCAGGTGGATGCGGTCACCCGGGTCCCACATCCGGGCGTCCTGGACCCAGGCGGCACCCCACTGGTCGAGCACGACGGCTCCCTGCCGCGCGGCGATCGACCACAGGTGGGTGTTGAAGACCGCGACCCGGCCCCGGGTGCGGCGGATGATCGGCGTCTGCCGCGGGTCCACGCCGGTGGCCAGCAGCACGTCGGCCCCGGCCTCGCGGAGGGAGACGACGGCGGCCTCCAGGTCCGCGGCCAGCCGGTCGGGGTCGGCGCCCGGCCGGAGCAGGTCGTTGCCGCCGGCGACCAGGCTCACCAGGTCGGGCCGGGAGGCGAGCGCGACCGGCACCTGCTCGGCCAGCACCTGCGGCAGCAGCCGGCCGCGGACGGCGAGGTTGGCGTACTCGACGCTGCCCGCGGGCGACGCCGCGGCCAGGTGCTCGGCGAGCCGGTCGGCCCAGCCCCGGAAGGAGTCCGGCGTCCCCGGTTCGGAGTCGCTGAGGCCCTCGGTGAAGGAGTCCCCCAGCGCGATGTAGCGCTGCCACGTCCGACGATCACTGCCCGGTTGCACGTCCCCTACTGCACCACGCCCCTCCCGCCGCCGCGGCGAAGGGTCCCGTCCGGAGACCACATCCGCTGGACACCTGCCGGTGACACGTGTGGACCAGGATCTGCGGTCATGCGCACCGACGTCGCCTGCTCGCTCACCGTCTCCTCCCCCGCACCGGCGACCGCGCTGCTGCAGGTCGCCGTCGCTGCGCCCGCCGAGGAACAGCTGACCGTGCTCACCGACGGCCGGCCGGTGCCCGCCGAGGAGATCGCCGTCCCCGGCGCACGGGTGCACCGCCTGCAGCTGCCCGCCGGCGAGACGACGATCAGCTACAGCGCGCAGGTCTCCTCCGGTGGCGCCCCGCGACCGGTGACCCCGGCCGACTGGGCGGAGTTCGTCCGGCCCAGTCGTTACTGCCCCGCCGACCAGCTGGAGGGCTACGCCGCCACCGAGTTCGACCGGTCGCTGCCGCGGGCCGAGCTGGTCGCCGCCGTCGCTGCCTGGGTGCACCGCCGGCTGGTCTACACCTCCGGGTCCAGCCGCCCGGTGGACACCGCGGTCGACACCCTCCTGCTCGGCCAGGGCGTCTGCCGCGACTACGCGCACCTGACGATCACGCTGCTCCGCGCGCTGGAGGTCCCCGCCCGGCTCGTCGCCGTCTACGCCCCGGGCCTGTCGCCGATGGACTTCCATGCGGTCGTCGAGGCCGACGTCGACGGGGTGTGGCACACCGTCGACGCCACCCGGCTCGCCCCGACCTCCGCCCTCGTCCGGATCTGCTCCGGCCGGGACGCCGCGGACACCGCCTTCCTCTCGCTGTTCGGCGGGCGGGCCGCCTTCGGGGGCATGACGGTCACCGCCACCGTGGACGGCGACCTCCCCGCGCCGGCCGACGAGCCGTTCCCGTTGCCCTGAGGCCGGCCCGGTTCAGCCGACCTCGCCGCCGGGCCCGCGGGCGCCCTGCGGGGCGCGGACCGGGCCGGTGCCCGGGGCCGGCACCCCACCCGGTGTCCGGCGGCGCAGCTCCTCGGGCACCAGCTCCATCAGCTCCTCCGGCAGCAGCGGCAGGTCCAGGAGCGAGAGCTTGACCCGGCTGCGGTCGGCGGCCAGCCAGTCGTCCAGCCGCACCAGCAGCCCGGCGTCCGCGCGGGCCTCCACGTGCAGCTCGTCCCCCGGCCCCAGGCGACCGACGACCAGGCCGTCCACCTCCACGGCGGGGCGGCCGGCGGTCTCCGGCAGCGCCAGGTGCAATGGCTCGTGCGGCCCCAGCACCACGGTGCGGTCGATGCCGTTCAGCGGCGCCGACGGGGTGACGAGCACGCCCGCCGCCCCCGGGGACATCACCGGACCGCCGGCGGCGAAGTTGTAGGCCGTCGACCCCATCGGGGTGGCGATGATCAGCGCATCGCTGCGGTAGTGGCCGTAACGGCGGCCGGCCACCGACAGGGTCGCGTCGACCATGCCCTCCCCCGGCACCCGGGCCAGGACGACGTCGTTGAAGGCGACGGTCTCCCAGCCCGGTCCGCGCACCACCAGGCAGCTGCGCGACTCCAGCGTCGACCGGCCCTCGGCCAGCGCGGTGAGCGCCCCGTCCAGCTCCTGGCCCTCGACCTCGGTGAGGAAGCCCAGCCGGCCGAAGTTGACGCCCAGCACCGGGACGGGGTTGGCGACCACCATCCGCATCGCGCCGAGCAGCGTCCCGTCGCCGCCGAGGGCGATGATCCCGTCGCAGCTGCTGGCCAGCTCGGCGACGTCCACCGGCGTCACGCCGTGCAGGTGCAGCCGCTCGACGTCCGCCGCCGCGGCGACCAGCTCCACGCCGTGCGTCGCGGTCCAGGCGAGCACCTGGGCCACCGCGCCCACGCAGTCGCGGTGCGGGTGCAGCACCAGGCCGATCCGGCTGCCGTCGTGCACCCGTCAGCCCCGGTAGGTCTCGAGCAGGCGCAGCCAGACCTCGCTGATCGTCGGGTAGGACGGGACGGCGTGCCACAGCCGGCTGATCGGCACCTCACCGACCACCGCGATCGTCGCCGAGTGCAGCAGCTCGGCGACCGCGGGGCCGACGAACGTGACCCCGAGCAGCACCTCGCGCTCGGTGTCCACCACGGCGATCGCCGTCCCGTCGTAGCCGTCGGCGAAGAGCGCGGCACCGGCGACGCCGCCGATCGCGTACTCCACGACCCGGTGCGGGACGCCGGCGTCGGCCGCCTGGGCCGCGGTCATCCCGACCGACCCCACCTGGGGCTCGGTGAACACCACGCTCGGCGTCGCCCGGCGGTCGGCGGTGGCCACGAACGGCGACCAGTCGGCCAGGTCCACCTGCTCGCCGCGCGCCCGGGCGACGATCGCGGCGCCGGCCTGGCGCGCCTGGTACTTGCCCATGTGGGTCAGCTGCTGGCGGCCGTTCACGTCACCGACGCCGTAGAGCCACGGGAGCCCGGGCACCTGCAGCGACTCGTCGACGTCCAGGTACCCGCCCGGCTCCAGGCCGACGGTCTCCAGCCCGACCTCGTCGGTGTTCGCGGCGCGGCCGGTGGCCACCAGCACCTCGTCGCCGCGGAACTCGCCGTCGGCGGTGCTGAGCACCACGTCGCCGCCGTCCTCCCGGCGGGCCGAGCGCACCTCGCTGCCCAGCCGGACGTCGACGCCCATCTCCCGCAGGGACGCCTCGACCGCCTCCCCGGCGGCCGGCTCCAGGTTCGGCAGCAGCCGGTGCCCGCGCTGCAGCAGGGTCACCGAGGAGCCCAGCTGCTGCCACGCGGTGGCCATCTCGCTGCCCACGTAGCCGCCGCCGAGCACGAGCAGCCGGCCCGGTGCCTCCTTCGCGCTGGTCGCCTCCCGCGGGGTCCACGGCTGCACGTCGGCCAGGCCCTCGACCGGCGGGACGGCGCCCCGGGAGCCGGTGCACACCGCGACGGCGTGCCGGGCGGTGAGCACCAGCTCCGTGCCGTCGTCCTGGGCCACGACGACCCGCTTCTCCCCCGCCAGCCGGCCGTGCCCGCGCACCAGGGCGATCCCGGCACTCTCGACCCACTGCGCCTGGCCGGCGTCGTCCCAGTGGCTGGTGAAGCCGTCCCGGCGGGCGAGGGTGGCGGCGACGTCCTGCTCCCCGGTGACCGCGGCGGCGGCGCCCGGCACGGCGCGGGCCTGGGCGAGCGCCTCGCTGCCCCGCAGCAGCGCCTTGCTGGGCATGCACGCCCAGTAGGAGCACTCGCCGCCGACCAGCTCGCTCTCCACCAGCACCGTGCTCAACCCGCCGCGGGTGGCGACGTCGGCGACGTTCTCGCCCGTCGATCCGGCACCCAGGACGATGACGTCGTACGTCTGCTCCGCAGTGGTCACCTCGGCATTGTGGTCGACTGACCCCCGTGCCTGTCGATCCCGCCGACCACGCCGCCGCCCTGCGCCAGTACGCCGCCGGGGTCGTGCTGCTGACCGTGCGCGACGACATCGACGACGTGGGGACCACGGTCACCTCGATGATGAGCGTCTCCGCCGATCCCCCGCTGGTCGCCGTGGGGCTGGCCGCCGACGGGTACCCGGCCGAGGTGCTGCAGGCCATCGGCAGCGGCGCGGTGAACGTGCTGAGCACCGGGCAGGCGATCCTGGCCAGCCGGTTCGCCTCGGCCGGGCGGCCCAGTGCCCGGCACCTGCTCGAGTCGGTGCCCTGGCACCGCGCCCCGGTCAGCGACGCCATCGTGCTGGACGAGGCGCTCACCGCGCTGGACTGCACGGTCGCCTCGGTCGTGGAGGCCGGCAGCCACGTGGTGGTGCTGCTGCAGGTGGAGAACGTCCCGGTCCTCGGCGACGGCGACCCGCTGGTGCGCCTCCGCGGCCGCTGGGCCGACGGCGTCGGCGCCCCCCTCCGCCGCCCGTGATGCCCGTCTCCCCGCCCCGACCCGCTTCCCCGTCCGGGCCGCCCGCCGTCCGGGCCGCCCGCCGTCCGGGTTGACCCGGGCAAGCTGGCGTTGAGCCGCGCCACGACGCGGCTCAACCCCAGCTCACGCGGCTTGACCCAGCTCATCGACTGCCCGGCCCGGCCTGCCCGGGCCCGGCGCGGAGGCCACGGAACGCGGTGATCGCGCCGCGGGGTTAGCGTCGTCGCCGATGAGCACCGCCCTGCCCGCCCCGTCCCCCTCCGCCCTCCGCCGCGCCCTGGTGCGCGCCGAGCGCGGGGTGACGCTGGACGCCACCGAGGCCGAGACCCTGCTGCACGCCCGCGGGCTGGGCGAGGGCGAACCGCTGGACCGGCTGCTGACCGCCGCCTCCCGGGTACGGGACGCCGGCCTGGCCTCGGCCGGCCGCCCCGGGGTGGTCACCTACAGCCGCAAGGTGTTCATCCCGCTGACCCACCTGTGCCGCGACCGCTGCCACTACTGCACCTTCGTGACGACGCCGGGCCAGCTCCGCGCCGAGGGGAAGGCGCCCTACCTGTCCCCGGACGAGGTGCTCGACATCGCCCGGGCCGGGGCCGCCCTGGGCTGCAAGGAGGCGTTGTTCACCCTGGGCGACCGCCCGGAGGAGCGCTGGCCGGTCGCCGCCGAGTGGCTGGAGGCGCACGGGTTCGACTCCACGCTGGGCTACCTGCGGGCGATGGCGATCCGGGTGCTGGAGGAGACCGGGCTGCTCCCGCACCTCAACCCCGGGGTGCTGTCCTGGGAGGAGATCCAGCGGCTGAAGCCGGTCGCCGCGTCGATGGGGATGATGCTGGAGACGACGGCGACCCGGCTCTGGTCGGAGAAGGGCGGCCCGCACTTCGGCAGCCCGGACAAGGAGCCGCGGGTGCGGCTACGGGTGCTCGAGGACGCCGGCCGCTCCGCCGTCCCGTTCACCACCGGCGTGCTGCTGGGCATCGGGGAGACCTACGCGGAACGGGTCGACGCGATCGCCGAGATCCGCGCCTCGGCCCGACGGCACCAGCACGTGCAAGAGGTCATCGTGCAGAACTTCCGGGCCAAGCCGCGCACCGCGATGGCCGCACACGACGACCTGGACCTGCAGGAGTACGTCGCCGCGGTCGCGGTCAGCCGGCTGATGCTCGGCCCGGCCGCCCGGGTTCAGGCACCGCCCAACCTGAGCGACTCCACCGAGCTGGCGCTGCTGCTGCGCGCCGGCGTCGACGACTGGGGCGGCGTCTCCCCGCTCACTCCCGACCACGTCAACCCCGAGCGCCCGTGGCCGAACATCGACAAGCTGGCCGCGCTGAGCGCCGAGGCCGGGTTCACGCTGCGCGAGCGGCTGGCCGCCCAGCCCGGCTACGTCACCCAGCCCGAGCCGTGGCTGGACCCGCGGGTGCGCCCGCACGTCTCCGCCCTCGCCGGCCCCGACGGGCTGGCGGTCGAGGGCCGGCTCCCGGTGGGCCTGCCGTGGCAGGAGCCGGACGAGGCCTGGACCTCCTCCGGCCGGGTCGACCTGCACACCGAGATCGACACCGTGGGCCGCACCGGCGACCGGCGCAGCGACTTCGACGCCGTCTACGGCGACTGGTCGGAGCTGCGCGAGGCCACCGTCGCCGCCCGCGACGGCTCCTCGACCGCGCTGACCGTCGGCGACCGGGAGGTGCTGGCCGCGCTGCTGCACGCCGAGCAGGACCCGGCCGGGCTGAGCGACGCCGAGTACCTGACCCTGCTCGGCGCCGACGGCACCGATCTGGAGCACCTGTGTGCGCTGGCCGACGCCGTCCGCCGGGACGTCAACGGCGACGACGTCACCTACGTGGTGAACCGGAACGTCAACTTCACCAACGTCTGCTACACCGGCTGCCGGTTCTGCGCGTTCGCCCAGCGGCGCACCGACGCCGACGCGTTCACCCTGTCGATGCAGCAGGTCGGCGACCGGGTGGACGAGGCCTGGGCCGGCGGGGCGACCGAGATCTGCATGCAGGGCGGCATCCACCCGGACCTGCCCGGCACCGCCTACTTCGACCTGGCGCGCGAGGTGAAGTCCCGCCGTCCCGACATCCACCTGCACGCGTTCTCGCCGATGGAGGTGGTCAACGGCGCCGCCCGCACCGGGCTGTCGTTCCGCGACTTCCTCACCGCGGCGAAGGAGGCCGGCGTCGACTCCCTCCCCGGCACCGCGGCGGAGATCCTCGACGACGACGTCCGCTGGGTGCTCACCAAGGGCAAGCTGCCGACGGCGACCTGGCTGGAGATCGTCGAGACGGCGCACAGCGTGGGCCTGCCGACGACCTCGACGATGATGTACGGCCACGTCGACACCCCCGCCCACTGGGTCGCGCACCTGCGCACGTTGGCCGCCCTGCAGGACCGGACCGGCGGGTTCCGCGAGTTCGTGCTGCTGCCCTTCGTGCACCACAACTCGCCGATCTACCTGGCCGGCGTGGCCCGGCCGGGGCCGACGAACCGGGAGAACCGGGCGGTGCACGCCGTCGCCCGGCTGCTGCTGCACGGGCGGATCGACAACGTCCAGACCTCGTGGGTGAAGCTCGGCGACACCGGCACCCAGGCGATGCTCGACGGCGGGGCCAACGACCTGGGCGGCACGTTGATGGAGGAGACGATCAGCCGGATGGCCGGCTCGGGCAACGGGTCGCTGAAGTCCATCGCCCAGCTGGAGGCGATGGCCGCGGCGATCGGCCGGCCGGCCCGCCAGCGGACGACGGACTACGGCACCCCGAGCGCCGAGCGGATGGCCACCGCCCGCAGCGACGAGGGCCGACGCGCCCTCACCCTGAAGCTCCTCTGACCGCTCGGGACCGTAGCCTCGCCCTCCGGGACGACGAGGGAGCGGCGGCATGCGACGAGCAGCGGCGCTGAGCGGCCGCCTGCTGGCCGGCGGGGTGCTGGCCGGCGGGGTGCTGGCCGGTTGTGCCACCGGAGGCACGGACTCGGGGGACGTGCTCGACGTGTCCCTCGACGGCTTCGTGGCGGCCGCGGAACGGCCGACGCCCGCGACGCTGTGCGACCCGGATCCCACGGCCACGGCCAGCACGCCCCCGGGGCTGCCCGCCGGACTCGGCGCCCCGGAGGCGGCGTACCTGCAGTCGGCGCCCACGACCGTCGAGGCGTACCTCTGGACCGCCGAGGACGCCGCCGCGGCCCGGACCCTCGTCTCCGAGGCCACCGTTGCCGCGTCGGCCTGCACCTGGACGGTCACCCAGGACCTCGATCTCGACGGCGACGGAGTCACCGAGACGCCGGGGGCGCACGCCCAGCAGGTCGAGCAGTGGTCGACCGACGACTGGTCGGGGACGCGGATCGTCCGCACCGTCCCCGGGGCCGAGCAGGTGGACCGCCGGCTGGTGGCCGACGGTGCCGTCGTCCTGCTGGTGGTGACCCGGACGGACGGCGACGACCCCGCCCTGCTGACCCCCGCCGACGACTACCTCGACGCGGTCGCCGAACGCCTCCCCTGACCCGGCCCGCCCAGACCTCCGGCGGATCGGTCAGGCGGCACCGCCGGTCAGGCGGTCCAGCGGGACGGGGTGCGGCGGCTGTCCGCCCCGCTCGCCGTGCGCGCCCAGGCCGCCTGCAGCACGGCGGCCACCTCCTCGGCCTGCTCCGGCGGCACGCTCAGCGGCAGCCGCAGCCACCGGTCTGCGGTGCCGTCGACGGTGAACCGCGGCCCCGGGGTCACCCGCAGGCCCAGGTCGAGGGCGTGTGCGGCGAGCCGGGTGGAGCTCTGCGCGGGCAGCTGCACCCAGAGCACCGAGCCGGCCCGCGGCCGGACGACGCGCCAGTCCGGCAGCCGGGCGGCGAGCGCGGCGAGCAGCGCGTCGCGGGCGGCGGTCAGCCAGGCGACCCGGTCGGCGAGCACGTCGTCGGCGACGGCGAGCAGCCGGGTGGCGACCAGCTGCTCCAGCACCGGGCTGCTGATGTCGACCGTGCCGCGCGCCTGGGCAAGCCGGGCCAGCAGCCCCGGATCGGCGCGCACCCAGCCCACCCGGAGCCCTGACCAGTACGCCTTGCTCATCGAGCCGAGCGTCACCACCCGGCGGTCGAGCGCGGCGAGCGCGGTGGGTCGGGCGCCGTCGAGCACCAGCTCGGCGAAGGTCTCGTCCGTGGCGACCACCGGGGCGTCGAGCGCGGACAACAGCGCCCGGCGCTGGCCGTCGTCGGCGAGCAGCCCGGTCGGGTTCTGCCCGTCCGGGGTGACCAGCGCGACGTCGGCCGCGGCGGCCGGCAGCTCCCAGCCCTCGGTGCTCACCGGCAGCGCGACCGGCCGCAGGTGGTGGGCCGCGAGACAGTCCAGCGCCGCGGGGTAGGTGGGCTGCTCGACCAGTGCCCGCTGCCCCGGCCGGGTGACGGTGCGCAGCAGCAGGTCCCAGCCCGCCAGCGCGCCGTTGGTGACCAGCACCTGCTCCGGCTCGGTGGCCAGCCCCCGGCGGGTCAGGTGCCCGGCGACCGCGGTGCGCAACGCGGGCAGGCCGTAGGGGTGCAGGCCGTGACCGGCCAGCAGCGGACGCAGGTCGGTGGTGGCCCCGGCGACGGCGTCGAGCAGCTGGGCGGGCGCCGGTGCGGCCGCGATGGTGAGGTCCCGGACGACGGCCGGCTCCCCCGGGTCGGCGTCCGGGCGGACCGGCGCAGGCGACGGGAGGGTCACCCGGCTCCCGGCACCGGCCGCGCTGTGCAGGTACCCCTCGCCACGGAGCAGGTCGTAGGCGGCGCTCACGGTGGTGCGGCTGAGCCCCAGCGCCTGGGCCAACTGCCGTTCCGAGGGCACCCGGGCGCCCACCGACAGCCGGCCGTCGAGCGCGAGACCACGGATCCCGGCGGCGACGCCGGCGTAGGCGCGGCCGTCGCCCAGCCACGGTCCCAGGAGGTCGGCCAGTCGCTCGGTGTGCACCGGGCCATTGTCCGGGACTTGGCCCTGTCCGGACAGGGCCAAGTCGTCCAGGGTGGCCTCATGCGACTGATCGACCCGGTGCCCGCCGACCGCCGTCCCGCCCGGCTGGCGCTCCTGCTCGGCGGCCTGGCCCTCTACGGCGTCAGCGTCGCGATGATGCTGCAGGCCGGGCTGGGGCAGATGCCCTGGGGCGTGCTGGACCAGGGGGTGGCCGGCGTGCTCGGCGTCGAGGTCGGCACCGGCTCGATCCTCGTCGGCGCGGTGGTGCTGCTGCTGTGGGTGCCGCTGCACCGCCGCCCGGGCCTCGGGACGCTCTGCAACGTCGTCCTCATCGGGCTGTCCATCAACGCCACGCTGGCGCTCCTGCCGGCACCGGAGGCGCTCGGCGCACGCGTCCCGCTGCTGCTGGCCGGGGTCCTGCTCAACGCGGTGGCCACCTGCGCCTACATCGGCGCCGGGCTCGGTGCCGGGCCACGCGACGGGCTGACCACCGGCATCGCCGCCCGCGGCCACTCCGTACGGGTGGTGCGGACGACGATCGAGCTCCTGGTGCTGGGCGCCGGCTGGCTGCTCGGCGGCACCGTCGGCGCCGGGACGGTGGTGTACGCCGCCGCGATCGGGCTACTGATGCACAGCATGCTGCCGGTGTTCCGGCTCCGCGACGGACAGGCCGCTGCGGTCGCGCCGCCGATCTCGGCCGTCGCCCCCGACTGACCGGCCGGCGCCCGAGCGCCGCACCCGTCGCTAGCGGTGCGGCACGATCACCGCACCGCCAGGGGCGGGAGGACAGCTGGGGCAGTTGGCGTCCGGCCACCGAGATCACGAGCGACCCCGACTCCGGTCCCACCGGCCACGCCCGCCTCACCCGCCCCGGGGTCCGGCACAGGTGCCCGGGGCCGGCCGGATCCGCTCCTAAGGTCGGCACGTGCTGCCGCCCTCCCCTGTCCCCAGTTCCCACCAGCCGGTGCCGCAGACCTTCGGGGACGTCGGGGAGGAGCTCGTCCGCTTCGCCACCGGCCGGGACCGGTCGGGGTCCGCCGACCACGTGGCTCTTCCCGCCGACTGTGCCTTCCGGGTCGCCCCCCTGCTGCACGTGGTCAGTGCCACAGACGGCCACCTGATCGTCCTCGGCCAGATCCGGGTCACCGTCCCCTCCGCGGGGTTCCCGGACATCGAGGTGCACCTGACGGCCGCCTGGGCGACCGGTGAGCTGGCGGCGCGGCTGGGACCGGAGGCGTCCGGCCGCAGTCACCACACCCCGTGGGCGTCGCTGGAGAACTGGCAACGCGTCGATGCCGGTGACGAGATCGAGTCGGTCGTCCGTACTGCCGTGCACGGGCTCCGGTGGCGGACGGATGAGGACGTGGAGGAACGGGTCACCCGGATCGCCAAGGACCTCGCGGAGCGCTCTCGGGACGCCGTCGCCGATCTGCGGAACCTGCGCTACGAGCTGGAGACGCTGCTGTCCAGTGAGCTGCGCAAGGCCTCGACGCGGACCCTGGAGCGGTTGCTGGCAGATCTGTTGGAGTTGTCCACCCTGGCGAGCCGTGCACGCGACGAGGCGCGCGAGTGTGCTCGTGGCGGGCTGTGGGCCTGGCGCACCGACGATGATGCCTACCATGCCCAGCGACGGCTGCAGGACCCGACGCTCGCACCGCGGCCGGAGCCGGCGAAGCCCGTACGGCGGACCTGGCTCCACCTGCACGACGCGGCGGTCCGCCACTGCCAGGCCATGGAACGCCAGCTCGGCGACGAGACGGCCTCGCTGCGTGGCCTGCTGAACGCCACGTCGACGATGTCGGTCACCCGGGATGCACGGTCGTCGGAGACGTTCAACCTGGTGGCCAGCGTCGGCGGGATCATGCTCGGACTACCGGCGTTGGTGCTCACCCTGTACGGCGCCTCGTCAGTGCTCCCGCTGAGCACGTCGAACTACGTCGTCCTCCTGCCGCTGGCGTTCGCCGGCCTCGTTGCGGCGGTCATCGCCGCCTACCTGCCGGGCCGGGAGCGGACCGGCAAGGTGCGCAGGTTCCTGGCCGCGCTGGGCGCCGTCACCGTCACGCTGGGCCTCCTCGCTGCGGCCGGCGCCCTCGTCCACCCTGCGACCCCGTGATCGCGGATCCACCACCCCACCGGTCTCCTCGGGTGGCGGGGACACCGGGATCCGCTGGAGCGTTCGGCGCTGCCGACGGCGGATCGAGGGCCAGGCGTCAGGGGACAGCTCCCGGCGGGCGCGAGCAGCACCACCCTGCTGACCCGTGCCCACGCGTGCGGCTGGGCAGCTGGACCCGACTGGCACGCGCGCCCATCGCCCCCGGGTGACCGGTGCGGCACCATCACCGTCCAGGCCAGCACGCACGCCGGGCGGGAGGACAGACGTGCCACGGGTGACCAGCGCCGACGTCGCCCGGGAGAGCGGCGTCTCCCGGACGACGGTGAGCTACGTGCTCAACGACAAGCACGGCGCGATGATCTCCGCGGACACCCGGGAACGGGTGCTGGCCGCGGCGGCCCGGCTGGGCTACTCCCCCTCGGCCGCGGCCCGGACGCTGCGCAGCGGTCGCAGCGACCTGGTGCTCTGCGTGTTGCCGAACTGGACGGTGGGCCCGGTCCTGGACACCGTCCTCGACGAGCTCACCCGGGAGCTGGCCGACCGGCAGCTGTCGGTGCTGGTGCACCACGGCCGGGGACCACGCCCGCTCGCGGAGCTGTGGCGGGCGGTCACCCCGCGCGCCGTCGTCGGCTTCACCGACTTCGGGGCCGAGGACGCCGACGCGATGCGCGGGGCCGGCATCCAGGTGCTCACCACGTCCCTCGACGACGACCCGCACGCGGTGTTCGCCGTGCCGCAGACCCGGGTCGGGCAGCTGCAGGTGCGGCACCTGGCCGACACCGGGCACGTCCGGCTCGGTTGGGCCGCTCCCACCGAGCCCCGGCTGGCCGACTTCGCCGAGCGGCGGCTGAGCGGGGTCCGCGCCGAGTGCGGGCGGCGCGGGCTGGCCGCCCCGGTGGTGCAGGACGTCGACCTGGCCGTCGGCTCGGCCACCGACGCCATCCGTACCTGGCGCGGCACCGGGGTCACCGCCGTGGCCGCCTACAACGACGAGGTGGCGCTGGCCGTCCTGGCCGGCGTTCGCGCCTGCGGGCTCACAGTGCCGGGCGACATCGCGGTGGTCGGCGTCGACGACGTCCCCGCCGCGCGGCTGAGCGACCCCGCGCTGACCACCGTGGCCCAGGACGCGCGAATACAGGCCCGGGCCATCGCCGCCGCCGTCGCCGCTGCCCTGGACGGCAGCACGCCGCCGCCGTCTCCCGACCCGGCCCGGGTGCTGCGGCTCGTCGTGCGCGGCTCGGCGTGACCGGCGGGCCGGGGCATGGCGCCCCGGCCCGCCGGCGACGGGTCAGCCCGGGTAGTCCACGACGTACTGCGGCGTCCCCTGGGTGCTGGCGTCCGACCGGCCCCCCACGTCGTTGACCACGTTCTCGATCACGCCGATCCCGTCCAGGTGGACGGTCATGACGTGGTGCAGCTGCACGCCCGGTGTGACCGGCACCTCGAACCCGGTCTCGGTGGTGATGCCGGGCTCGGCGTTGCGCTGGTAGCCGTAGACCCCACCACCGTCCAGCCGGTGCTCCCGGACCTGGTCACCGACCTTGTAGCCGGCCCAGCCGAGCGTGCCGTCCGGCTCCTGCCAGTCGGCCTGCGACGGCGGGTCGTAGGGGATCTCGTTCTGGTACAGCACGACCCGGCCGCGCTCGCCGTTCCAGATGGTGTTGTGCTGCTGGAAGTGCTCGACGAAGAGGCCGGTCGCGGTGACGTCGTCGCCGTTGACGACCACGCCGTTGCGCCCCACGTTGGTCCGCCACCGGTCGGTGTCGCCGTTGACGCCGGCGGTGAAGTCCTCCACCCCGTGGTCGGCGCGCCACACCCAGGTGTGGTCGATGAGCACGTGGTCGCTGTTCACCTCCAGGGCGACGTCGGCCTTCCCGACGTGCGGCCCGCCGACCCGGAAGTACACGTCGGACAGCGTCGTCGGGTCGGCGGCGTCGGACCGGGACCGGCCCTTGCCGTCCCCCACCTGTAGCAGGACCGGGGACAGCTGGCTCCCGGCGTCGATGGTCAGCCCGGCGACGACCACGCCCGGCACGTCCTCGACCTCCAGCGGGGTCACCCCACGGGTGGCGGTGAGCGTCGCGTGCCCGATGCCCAGGACGACGGTGTCCGCCCGCTTGACCTTGAGGCTGTGCGCGACGTCGTAGACCCCCGGGGTGAACAGCAGGTGCCCGCCCCGGGCGAGCTGGGAGTTGATCCGCCCGAACCCGGTGTCCGGGGTCACCACCAGGAACTGCGACAGCGGGATCGTGCGCCCCGCCGTCATGCCCCCGTCCCAGCTCACGCCGCGGGTGTCGCGCTGGGCGTCCGGCACCCGGACGGCGTAGCGGCCGCGCTCGTCCAGGAACAGGTAGGGCTTCTCCCGGCTCACCGGGGTGGTCTCCAGGGTGGTGTACGGCGGGGTCGGGAAGGCGGCGTCGTCCGGCGCGCCCTCGACGCCGGCGAAGACCTGGTTCCAGACGCCGTTGGTCCACTCAGCGATCACGCTGTTGCGGGTGAACCACTGCTGCTGCGAGCCGTTGATGACGGTCCCGGCGGTCGAGTCGGCGATGAAGCCGCCGCTGGCGTACTGCGGCCCCGCGGTGCAGTAGTCCATCAGCGAGAGGTCGCCACCCTGCACCTGGACCCGGCGCATGGACACCGCCTGGGAGACGGCCCAGAAGTTCGTCGGCGCCCGGCAGCCGTCCTGCCCGGTGCCGTTGACCTGGATTGTCAGGTTGGAGACGGTGCGCCAGAAGTTGTTCAACGCGATGCAGTTGTCCGGTGCGAGGCAGCGGTTGTAGGTCTCGACCTTGCCGTTGATCACCACGTCGGACGGCGAGGCCCCGAGCCCGGAGATCTCCGTGTAGTAGCCCACCTTGATCTGCAGCGGGTCGGTGTCGGTGCCGTAGGTGCCCGGCTCGAAGAGGTAGGCGTAGCGCTCGGTGCCCATCTCGTTGTCGACCTGCTGGGCATAGGTGGCGTCGAGGGTGGCCTGGATCTGGTCGACCGGCATGCTCGGGTCGAAGACGGTGACGTTCGGGCCGAGGTCGACCGCGCCTCCACCACCCGGTCGGTCGCCGGGCGGAGCGGCGCTCGCGGTCGTCGGGACGGCGGTGAACGCCAGGCCCAGGGGCAGGGCCAGGGCCAGCAGGCGACCGAGGCGGTTCCGTCCACCGGCGGGTGATCGCCGGCGGGATGGAGACGGCGGGCGGGCAGGGACGCTGCGAGATGCCATGCGGAGGTCCTCGTCGTTGAGTGGGTGACACGTGTCACGTGACTCGAAGGTTCGAGGAGCCCCACAGCGCTGTCAAGAGGTCGTCGGCGCGCCGGTCCGCGCCACGACGCAGGTGCGGGAGGAGGGGCCGGGCGGCCCCTCCTCCCGCCGCACGGGTCAGCGGGGGTGGCCGCCGGCGATCATCGGCTCCTCGCCGTCGTCGCGCCCGGTCGTCGTGCCGCCCTCCTCGGCCGGGGTGACCCGGGCCTCGCCTTCGGGCTTCTCGACCACCACCTCGGCCTGCACCTCTTCGACCGGCGGTGTGGCGGTCACCGGCGGCGGGACGGCCGCCGGCTGCGTGGCGGTCACCGGCGGCGAGGCCGGCACCTCACGCGGCTGCTCGGTCTCCGAGCCGCTGTTCGAACCGCTCTTCGCTGCGGCCACGGCCGCGCCGGCAGCGGCGACGGCGGCCGCGCCGGCGGCGACGCTCTTCGCCGAGACCCCGGCCTTGCCGCTGTCCCCCCGAGAGGACGCCGCCTCCTCGACGCCGGGGGTGCCGGCCCCCATGCCCGGTCGGATCGACCCGCGCCAGGCACCACTCGCGTAGCCCTCGTCCTCGATCAGGGACTTGAACTTCTGCAGGTCGGACTTCACCTGCCGGCTCACGATGCCGAGCTTGTCGCCGGCCTGCTCCACCAGCCCCTCGGGCTCGTACTCCAGGCTCAGGTGGACGATCGTGGACGCGGGACCGGCCGGCTCGAACCGGACGGCACCGGCGTTGGTCGCGCCCCCCGTGGCGGCCCAGGCGACCTTCTGGTCCGGGACCTGCTCCAGGATCGCGGCGTCCCACTCGCGCTTCACCCCGGCGATCTCGGCGACCCAGTGCAGCCGCTGGTCACCGTGCTGCTGGACCTCCTTGACCCCGCCCATGAAGTGCGGGAAGTCCTCGAACTGCGTCCACTGGTCGTAGGCGGTGCGCACCGGGACGTCGACCTGGATCGACTCTTCGACCTTCGTGCTCATCGTCGTTCCTCCTCGTAGCAGGACGTGCTCTGGCCCACCCCCTACCCGGTCACGCCGTGGATGCACGTTGCGTCCACCGGGAGGCCGATTCGGTGAAGATGGGGGACGACGTCCCGATCCGCTGGAGGAGCACCGTGACCCGATCGCAGCAGGACCCCCCCGATGACTGGCACCAGCCACTGCGGCGCGTCCGCGCCGGCGAGCTGTCCGAGGAGACCGCGCAGACCTCCGGCATGGCGCGGCGGGAGGCGATCTCGGCGGTGACGGTCGGGGCACAGCGGCTCTGGATGGGCGAGACCCACGTGCCTCCGCACACCGGCTCCGGCGACCACCACCACGGCGACTCGGAGACCGCGATCCACGTGCTGCGCGGCCATCCGGTGTTCGTCTTCGCCGCGCACGGCGAGGAGGTGCGGCTGCAGACCGGGCCCGGCGACTACGTCTTCGTGCCCCCGTACACGCCGCACCGCGAGGAGAACCTCAGCGACGAGGAGGCCGTGGTGCTGATCGCCCGCAGCAGCCAGGGGGCGATCGTGGTGAACCTGCCCTCGCTGCTGCCGCAGAGCAGCGGGGCCGACGACTGAGCTCGGCTGCACGGGAGCGGGGGCGCAGCTAGCGTCCCCGGCGTGAGCGAGCCCGTGCGACCGCCGTCCCCCCTCGACCAGCTGGCCGACCGCTTCGTCGACGCCTACGCCGCCGACCAGCCCACCGTGGCCACGTACATCGGCGTGCCCGGGCACGACGACCGCTGGCCCGATCTCACCCCCGGCGGGCAGGCGGCCAGCGCCGAGCTGCTGCGCCGCACGATCGCCGAGGTGGAGCGGATCGAGCCGGTCGACCGGCGGGACGCCGTCGCCCGCAGCGCGATGCTCGAGCGGCTCGGCGCCGAGCTGGCGCTGCGCGACGCCGGCTGGACGCAGGCCGCGCTCAACAGCATGGAGAGCCCGCTGCAGGACTTCCGCACGCCGTTCGACCTGATGCCGACCGAGACCGAGGACGACTGGGCCACCGTCGCCCGCCGGCTGACCGCCCTCCCCGAGGCCGTGGCCGGGTACGTGGCCGGGCTGACCGATGCCGCCCACCACGGCCGGGTCTCCGCGGCCCGTCAGGTGCGGCTGGCCGCCGGCATCGCCCGCCGCTGGGCCGGTGCCGCCGGGCGGCCCGGCTTCTACGCGGAGTTCACCGGCCGGGCCCAGGTCGGTGATGCGCTGCGGACCGACCTCGACCGGGCCGTGGCGGGGGTGGAGGCGGCGCTCCTGGGCTTCGCCGACACCGTCGAGCGCGAGCTCCTCCCCCGCGCACCGGAGGCCGACGGCGTCGGGCGCGAGCGGTACGCCCTGGAGTCCCGGCTCTTCACCGGCGTGGACCTGGACCTGGAGGAGACCTACGCGTGGGGGTGGGCCGAGCTGGCCCGGGTCGTCGCGGAGAAGCGTGCGGTCGCCGAGCAGATAGCCCCCGGGCAGGGCATCGCGGCGGCGATCGCCGTGCTGGACGCCGACCCGGCCCGGCAGGTGCGCGGGCGGGAGGCGCTGCAGGCCTGGCTGCAGGACACGGCCGACCGGGCGATCGCCGCGCTGGACGGCGTGCACTTCGACGTCCCCGGCCCGGTGCAGCGGATCGAGGGCCGGCTCACGCCCACCTCCGGCGAGGGCGTCTACTACACCGGCCCGACCGAGGACTTCAGCCGGCCGGGCCGGATGTGGTGGTCGCTGCCCGACGGCGTCACCGACATGACCACCTGGCGGGAGACCACCACGGTGTTCCACGAGGGCGTGCCCGGCCACCACCTGCAGATCGGGCAGACCGTCCACAACGCCGCCCTGCTCAACCGCTGGCAGCGGCTGCTGTGCTGGTGCTCCGGGCACGGCGAGGGCTGGGCGCTGTACGCAGAGCGGCTGATGGGCGAGCTGGGCTTCCTGGACGACCCGGGTGACCGACTGGGCATGCTCGACGCCCAGGAACTGCGGGCCGCGCGGGTCGTCCTGGACATCGGCGTGCACCTGGACCTGCCGATCCCGCCGGGCCGGGCCGCCGGTGACCGCTGGACCTACGACGTCGCCCTGGACTTCCTCCGCACGCACGTGGACATGGCGGACGCCATGCGGGTGGACGAGCTGCACCGCTACCTGGGCTGGCCCGGCCAGGCACCGTCCTACAAGGTCGGCGAGCGGGTGTTCCTGACCTGCCGCGCACAGGCCGAGCAGCGCGCCGGCGCGGCCTTCGACCTCAAGGCCTGGCACCGCGACGTCCTGGACCTGGGTCCGCTGGGGCTGGGGCCGCTCGCCGCCGAGCTGGCCCGGTTCTGACCTCGCCGGGAGGGTGGACGAACGAGGCCCGGTTCGTCCAGATCCTGCGGTCCCGGCCGATCTGGATCTGGACGAACCGGATCCCCCCGGTGGGCAGAACCTGACCCTGGACACGGCGTGTCGTGCCGATCTCCACATCCTCCTGAGGTCGGTGGGACAGCAGTGACGGACGGGGTCCGGCGTCATCTGCCCGACATTTGACGCCTGGGGAACCACCCCCGTGTAATTCCCCTCGACGTCACCGACGGTGACGAAACGGCAACCGCGACCGCGGGACGCCGGAACGAGACGCAGGGGGACGCATCGTGATGGCTGACGTGACGTGGATGAGCGACTACCGGACTGCTGCTGCCGAGGCGGCGCCGGTCACCTACGGCCAGGACGTGCTGGGCATGGCCGACGTCTTCGACGCCGGCTTCCCGGGCATGGACACCGAGGACCAGAGCTGGCAGGAGCGCGCCCTGTGCGCCGAGACCGACCCGGAGGCGTTCTTCCCGGAGAAGGGCGGCTCCACCCGCGAGGCCAAGAAGATCTGCACCGGCTGCGACGTCCGCGCCGAGTGCCTGGAGTACGCCCTGACCATGGACGAGCGCTTCGGCATCTGGGGCGGGCTCTCCGAGCGCGAGCGTCGCCGCCTCCGCCGCCGCGCCAGCTGAACGGCGCATCGCAGCCCGTCCGACGGGTAGGAGCGGCTCGTGCGAGCCATCACCTACACCCAGCCCGGCGGCCCCGACGTCCTGCAGCTCGTCGACCGCCCCACCCCCGACCCCGGCCCCGGTGAGGTGCGGGTGCGCCTGGCCTTCTCCGGCGTGAACCCCACCGACTGGAAGTCCCGCAGCACCGCCCAGCCCGGCCCCGACGGCCAGGTGCCCAACCAGGACGGCGCCGGCACGATCGACGCGGTCGGCGAGGGCGTCGACCCCGTGCTCGTCGGCGAACGGGTGTGGATCTGGGAGGCCGCCTGGCAGCGGCCGCACGGCACGGCGGCCGAGTACACCGTCGTCCCGGCCCGGCAGACCGTGCTCCTGGGCGCCGACCCCTCCTTCGAACTGGGCGCCGCGCTCGGCATCCCCTTCCTGACCGCGCACCGCTGTCTCACCGTCGCCGAGTCGCTGCCCGACCGGCTCTCCCCCGGCTCGCTGAACGGCCGCACCGTGCTGGTGCAGGGTGGCGCCGGCGCCGTCGGCAACGCGGCTGTCCAGCTGGCCCGCTGGGCCGAGGCCACCGTCATCGCCACGGTGAGCTCCCCGATGAAGGCCCAGCTGGCCGCGAGGGCCGGTGCCGACCACGTCATCGACTACACGTCTCAGGACGTCGTCGCCGAGGTCCGGAAGATCGCGCCGAACGGCGTCGACTCGATCGTGGAGGTCTCCGCCGCGCAGAACGCGGCCATCGACGCCCAGCTGGTCGCGATGCACGGCGCGGTCGCCATGTACGCCGACGACGGCGGCACCGAGGTGACCGTCCCGGTGCGCTCCCAGATGGTGCCCAACGCCCGCTGGCAGTTCGTGCTCGTCTACACCGAGCCCACCCGGGCCAAGGACATCGCCGTCGAGGACGTCAACGCCGCGGTGCTCGACGGCGCGGTCCGGGTCGGCGAGGACGCCGGGCTGCCGCTGCACGTCCACCCGCTCGCCGAGACGGCGGCCGCCCACCAGGCGGTCCAGGACGGCGCCGTCGGCAAGGTGCTCATCGACGTCACCGCCTAGCCGGACCCCGGCCGGCGACGTCGCGGGTGCTGCTGGGCGATCCGTGCGTCCAGCAGCGCGCGGGCGCTGGTGGCGAGGACGAGGTGCTCGTGCGACGTCGGGTCGTCGACGGGGCGCCCCAGGAGCACCTCGATCCGGGCCAGCCGCTGGTAGAGCGACTGCCGCTGCACGTGCAGCGCCTCGGCGGTCCGGGTCTTGCGGCCACCGTGCCGGAGGTGGACGGCGAGCGTCTCCACCAGGTCGCTGCCGTGCGCGGCATCCCAGCTCAGCAGCGGCGCCAACGCGTCGTCCACCAGCAGGGTCAGCGCCCGGTCGTCCAACCTCCCCAGCAGCCGGAACAGGGCCAGGTCGCGGGTCACCGCGGTGCCCCGGCCGAGCAGCGTGGCCACCGGCAGGGCGTCGTGCGCCTCCCGCAGCGACCGGCCGGCGTCGGCGACCGGCACCTCCGGCCCGACGGTGGTGACCGCACCGGCCGACGGCAGGGCGCCCGCGAGCCACCCGGCCGGGTCGGGCCGGTCCGGGGCGGGCGGCACCGCGACGAGCCCCACGGCCTCGCCCCGGACCCGGTCGGCGAGCAGTTCCAGGTCGTGCGTCACCGCCACGCGGGTCCAGGTGGCCAGCACCTGCCGGGGATCGGGCGCGGACGCGGCGATGCCGAGCACCCGCGCGTCCGGCGAGGGGTGGAAGCGCGCCAGCCCGGCGCGGACCAGCAGCTCACGCACCCCGGGGACGGCGTCGGCGAGCAGGTCGGCCAGCAGCGGCGCCGCCAGGTCCCCCGGCGACCCGGTGCCCGACTGCCCGACCGCCACCGCCGCCACGCTCGCCAGCCGGGCGGCCAGCACCCGCAGCCCGGGCAGGTCGGTGCCGGGCCCCGGCCCCAGCAGCACCGACCCCCAGTCGACGTCCCAGAGGCGCACCGGCGAGCTCGCCGCGGGCCGGCGGAGCAGCCGCTCGGTGGCCCGCTGGTCCCGCACGCCTGCTGCGGCGACCACCTGGCCCGACCGGGTGACCAGGGCAGCCGGGCCACCGGTCGCGGCGGCCGCACAGCCGACCACCGCCGGGGTGCCGCCGCCGGCGGCCAGCTCGGCGTGGACCTGGTGCACCACCTGGTCGGCCATCCGCAGCCGGGGTGCGTCGGCGTGCAGGATCGCGCCGTTGGCCTCCTCGGAGATGCGGATGAAGGGGACGACCTGGCGCAGCAGGTACAGCGGCAGACCCTGCCGGGCGGCCTCGTCCAGGATCTCGCCCGGCAGGTCGGGCAGCGACCGGCCCAGCTCCATCGCCACCGCCGCCACCCCGCGTGCGGCCAGCTCACGGACCCAGTGCCGTCGGGCACCGGCGTCCGCCCCGGCCAGGCCGAGGCCGGTGGTGAGCAACAGGTCCCCGGCCGAGAGCAGGGGCCCGATCTCGTAGATCTCGCTGGAGTGCACCCAGCGGACGGCCGCACCGAGCTGGGCGGGCGGGACGGCGACCTCCGGCCTGGCCTGCCGCACCGACGGCAGCAGCAGGAACTCGGCCAGGGTCAGGGCCACGAGCAGCCTCCGGGTTGGACAGATCGTCAGGGACCCGAGCGATGATCCCTGACGGTCTGCTCATTGCCCAGCGGTGTCGACAGGGCGACCCTCGTGCCGAGCCCGCCACCGCACGGCGCCGGCACCACGAGGAGGACCACGCAGATGACCCCCACACGGCACGAGCAGGACCAGGACCGCGCCTGGCTGGCGGTGGCGCTGGAGGAGGCCCGAGCCGGGCTGGCCACCGGCGGGGTGCCGATCGGTGCCGCGCTGATCGGTCCGGACGGCGAGGTGTGGGGCCGCGGCCACAACCGACGGGTGCAGGACGGCGACCCGTCCGTCCACGCCGAGACGGCGGCGTTCCGGGCGGCCGGCCGCCGGCCCTCCTACCGCGGCACCACGATGGTCACCACGCTCTCCCCCTGCTGGTACTGCAGCGGGCTGGTGCGCCAGTTCGGCATCACCCGGCTCGTCGTCGGTGAGGCCCGCACGTTCTCCGGTGGCCACGACTGGCTCGCCGAGCACGGCGTGGAGGTCGTCGTCCTCGACGACCCGGGGTGCATCGACCTGATGACCGACTTCATCGCCGCCCAGCCCGCGCTCTGGAACGAGGACATCGGCGAGGACACCACCGCGGAGGCGGCCCGATGAGCGCCAGCACCAGCCGCCGGGCGGAGTCCCCGGCCGACGCCGTCGACCCGGACTACCCGATCGACCCGGTGCCGACATCGGCGCGCCGGTCGCTGTTCTCGCTGTCCATCGTGCTGCTCGGGTTCACCTTCTTCACCCCGACCATGCTGGCCGGTGCGCAGATCGGGGCGGCCTTCCCGGCCACCAGCCTGATCTGGGTGCTGTTGCTGGGCAGCGCCGTCCTGGGCGTCTACGTCGGTGTCATCGGCGGGATCGGCGCCCGCACCGGGCTGACCACGGTGATGATGTGCCGTTACACGCTCGGCACGCGGGGGGCGAAGCTCGCCTCGCTGCTGCTCGGCGGCACCCAGGTCGGCTGGTACGGCGTCACCGTCGCCACCCTCGCCCAGCTCACCGCCAGCGCACTCGGCTGGGAGGGCCGCGGGCCGGAGGTGGCGCTGATGGTGGTCGGCGGTGCGGTGATGGGCGCGACGGCCTACTTCGGCTACAAGGGCATGTACGCCCTGTCGCTGGTCTCGGTCCCGCTGCTGCTCGCGCTGGCCGGGTGGGTGACCTGGCGGTCGCTGGAGGAGGTGGGCGGCTGGAGCGGGCTGACCGCGATCGTGCCGGCCGAGACGATGACCGTCGCCGTCGCGGTGACGATCGTCGTGGGCACCTTCGCCTCCGGGGGCACGCAGGCACCGAACTGGACCCGCTTCGCGCGCACCCCGTCGGCGGGCTTCTGGGCCTGCCTGATCGCCTTCCTGCTCGGCCAGTTGCTGATGCTCGGCTTCGGGGCGATCGGCGCCGTGGCGTTCGGCGAGGGCGACTTCGTACTGGTGCTCTACCAGCTCGGCCTGGTCGGCTGGGGGCTGGTGTTCCTGGTGGCGAACCTCTGGACGACCAACGACAACACGGCCTACAACTTCGGCGTCGCCGGCGCCGAGATCGCGAACTCGCGGTCGAAGAAGCCGTTCGTGGTCGGGGGCGTCGTGCTGGGCACGCTGCTGGCCGTCACCGGCATCTACGACAACCTCATCGACTACCTGGTCTGGCTCGGCATCCTCGTCCCCCCGCTCGGCGGCGTGGTGATCGGTGACTTCCTGGCCCGGTGGCGGGGTGGGATGACCGGGGCAACGGCGCTGCTGCCCGGCGTCGAGTGGCGCAACCTGGCCGTCTACGTGGTGGCCTCGCTCGCCGCCTGGGCGAGCAACGAGGCCGGCTGGGGCATCCCGCCGGTGATCGGCGTGGTCGTGGCGGTGGTCGGGGTGCTGGCCGTGCAGCGCGGCCGGCGCCCGGCCCCGGTCGGCTGAGCCGGGGGCAGGACGACAGCGGGGGGTGCGGACCACGGTCCGCACCCCCCGCTGCGTTCAGCGGCCGGCCCGGTGCCGAGCCGACCGCCGGGGGGTCACCGCCCGCTGACGGTGAAGGAGACGGTCACCGGATCGGCCGACCGGTCGCCCATGGACTGCCGGGCGACCAGCTCGTGCGTGCCCGGGCGCAGCGTCCCGAGGTTCGCCCGCCAGACGCCGTCCGCGCCGACGGTGACCCTGCGGTCGATGTTCGCCTCCACCGTGACGGTCGCCCCGGGCGTACCGGTGCCGCTGGCCGTGACCGTCCGCGACAGGGTCGCGTCCGGCGCCGGGGTGGTGACGGTCAGCCCGTCGAGGTCCACCCGCGCGGTGAGCCACTCGTCCTGGCCGATCGGGTGGTCGACGACCCGGGTCTCCCCGATGCAGCCGTTCCAGCCGTTGGTGGCCTGGTCGTCGACCCAGTCGGCACCGAACAGCCACGGCATCGCGCCGTCCAGGCCGTGGCCCACGGTGTTCGAGGCGTTCCGCAGCACCGGCGCGCCGTCGACGTACATGGTCGTGGTGGCCGTCGCCGGGTCGTTGACGACCGCGACGTGCACCCACGTGTCGACCATGATCTCGCCCGACCACGCGGTGCGGTCACCCTTGGCGGTGTCGATCGGCACCTCGGTCCACTGGAACTCCTTCAGGTTCGACAGGCCCAGGGCCACCGGGGATGCCGTCCAGTCCCAGCGGGTGCGCGGCACGCCGATCTCCGAGCGGTTGCCCGACCGCACGATCGCCTTCATCCAGGCGTTGTCGCTCTGGGTCCAGCTCTCGTCGATCTTCAGGAACGTCTCGATCGTGTACCCGTCGGCCAGGGCAGCGGTGTTCACCGGGGCGTCCGACCGGGTCGTCAGGTAGCTGTACCGGTCGGTCTGCTTGCTCGAGTTGGCGAAGCAGACGGCCGCACCGTCGGAGGAGAACGGGTTCGCGTCGTCGGTGAACCGGACGTCGCCCAGCTGCGCCGTCGGCGACCCGGACTGCGCGATCGGGACGCGCATCAGGTTGTTCCGGTTGTTGCCGGCGACGTCGCGGATGACCCCGCCCTGGGCGACCACGCCGTTGCGCCCGTTCATCCGCCAGTGCGCCAGGGTGCCCTCGACGACCGGGTAGTCGGTCGTCGAGCCGGGCAGCGAGGTGGTGATCGGGTCCGGGGCGACGAAGCCGTCGAGCAGGATGTCGCGGGCCGCCTGGGTCAGCGAGGGCTCGTCCGCGGAGCCGGCGGTGAAGGCCGGGTTGAAGCCGGCGAACCGCTGCTCGAAGTCGATGTCGAGGGTGAACTGCTGGTTCGGGCCCTCCAGGAACGCCTGGTCGTAGGAGGTCAGCTTCTCCTGCGGCTTGGCGACCACCCACGGCGAGCCGGTCTGCACCGAGATCGTGTCGTTGGTGAGGTCGAACTCGAACAGCCCGAGGTAGCCGTTCCCGCCCTCGTAGGCCATCTGGTAGTCCATCAGCACCTGGGTCACCGGGTGCCCGGCGTCGTTCTGCTTGACCAGCTGCGTCGCACCGTGGAAGTGCCCGTTGAGGGTCATGAAGATCTGGTCGTTGCTCCTGATGAGCTGGTCCCACAGTCGCAGGCCGTAGCCGGTCTCCTGCGGGGAGACCCCGTCGTCCTGGATGCCGATGATGTCGTGCGAGGTGAGGATGACCGGCACCGTCGGGTGCTGCGCCATCACCTCGTCGGCCCAGCGGAGGGTGGCGTCCGAGGCGCGCCAGGACAGCGCCAGCACCATGAACTGCTGCCCCTCGGCCTCGAAGACGTGGTACTGGTTCATCCCCGTCGGGTCGCTGCCGCCGTAGGTCGACTGCTCGGCGGCGCGGTCGGGGCCGAACCAGCGCAGGAAGGGCTCAGCGGCCAGGTCGTACTGGTCGTCGAACCAGTTGCTCGCCGAGTTCCGGACGTCGTGGTTGCCGGCGAGGACCGAGTACGGCAGGTCGGCGTCGTCCAGCGTCTGCATGGCGGCGTCGGCGGTGCGCCACTCACCCTCCTGGTTGACCTGGTCCACGACGTCACCGAGGTGCGCGACGAACGGGATGCGCAGCTCGTCGGCGTGCTCGGCCAGCCACTCGGTCTGGACGGCGAAGGGGTTGTTGCCGTCGCCGTAGCGGTCGGGCCGCTCGAACTCCGACTCGGCGTAGCGGGAGTAGAACTGGGTGTCCGGCAGGACGGCCAGGGTGAACCGGGAGGCCGGCTCGGTGGCCGCCGCGGCCCCGGGCGCGACCTCGGCGGGTGCGGCCGCCGCCGGGCCGGCGGTGACCAGGCCACCAGCGGTGGCGAGACCGGCGACCGTGGCCGCCACCCCGACACCGGCGACGGCGCGCAGGCACGCCGTCCGGGTGGAGCTGGCGCCGCGGGGTGCGGGCCGTGATCTGAGCAGGTGCATGGGAGGTGCCCTTCGACGGTGCTGGGGCGGTGGGTGGTCCCACCGCCCCAGGCACGCTGTCGAGCGGCTGTGGCCGACTGGTGTCCGCGCTGTGTACGCCGCACCAGCCGGACGTGAAGCATCTAGATCAACTTCCCGACCCGGGACGTACCGGAACGGCGACGCCCTCAGTCCAGGCGCACGGCGTCAGTAGTGGTAACGGGCCTGGAGGACGACGAGGTCGTCGCCCTGCACGGTGTAGACGAGCCGGTGCTGCTGATCGATCCGGCGCGACCAGCACCCGGAGAGGTCTCCCCGGAGCCGTTCGGGCTTGCCCGCCCCCGCACCGGGATCACGCGTGGCCTCGTCGAGGAGGCGGTTGATGCGGAGGAGCACCTTCCGGTCTCCCACCCAGCTGGTGTAGTCATCCCACCCGTGGGTGGTGAAGACGATCCTCACGGGATGAGCTCGTGCGGCTCCACTCGGCCGACGGCTGCCTCGGCGAGGCTCTCCCGGAGACGCCGGGCGTTCTCCGGCGACTGGAGGAGGTGCACCGTCTCCTTCAACGAGTGGTACTCATCCGCGGAGACGAGGAACGCCGTCCCCTTCTTCGACACGATCTCCACCGCGACCTGGTCGTCGTTCACCTCTTCGATGAGCGGGAACAGTCGTTGACGGGCTTCGCTGGCGGTGACGGACACGAGACCTCCATCGGCAAGTGGTACGAGAAACTGTACTACTCAGCCGAGGCCGAGGGAGCGGGCGATGAGCATGCGCTGCACCTCGCTCGTCCCCTCGCCGATCTCCAGGATCTTGGCGTCGCGGTAGAACCGGCCGACCGGGAACTCGGTCATGAACCCGTACCCGCCGTGCACCTGGGTGGCGTAGCGGGCGTTCTCCATCGCCATCTCCGAGCTGTACAGCTTGGCGATCGAGGCCTCCCGCTTGAACGGCTCCCCGCGCAGCATCTTCTCCGCCGCCCGGTAGTAGGCCAGCCGCGCGGTCGAGGCCCGCACCTCCATGTCGGCGATCATGAACTGCACCGCCTGGTTGCGGCCGATCGGCTGCCCGAACGCCTCCCGCTCCCCGGCGTACTTGACCGACTCGTCGACGCATCCCTGAGCCAGCCCGACGGCCAGCGCGGAGATCGCGATCCGCCCCTCGTCCAGGATCGACAGGAACTGGGCGTACCCCCGTCCCCGCTCCCCCACCAGGTTCTCCGCGGGCACCCGGCAGTCGCTGAAGGAGAGCTCGCGGGTGTCCGAGGCGTTCCAGCCGACCTTCGCGTACCGCTTCCCGACGGCGAAGCCCGGGGTGCCCGACGGCACGATGATCGCGGAGATCTCCTTGCCGCCGTCGGGCTTGGTGCCGGTGACCGCGGTGACGATGACCAGGTCGGTGATCTCGGTACCGGAGTTGGTGATGAACGCCTTCGAGCCGTTGATCACCCACTCGCCGTCCTCGAGCCGGGCGGTGGTCTTCGTGGCCCCGGCATCGGAACCCCCACCGGCCTCGGTGAGCCCGAAGGCGCCCAGCGCCTCACCGGCACAGAGCCGGGGCAGCCACTGCTGCTTCTGTTCCTCGGTGCCGAACCGGAAGATCGGCATCGCGCCCAGCGACACCCCGGCCTCCAGGGTGATCGCCACCGAGCTGTCGACCCGGGCCAGCTCTTCCAGCGCCACGCACAAGGTGAAGTAGTCACCGCCCGAGCCGCCGTACTCCTCGGGGAACGGCAGGCCGAACAGCCCCAACTCGCCCATCTGCCGCACGATGTCGGTGGGGAACTCGTCGCGTTCGTAGAACCCGCCGATCTGCGGTGCGATGACCTCCACGGCGAACTCGCGGACCACATTCCGCAGCGCCTCGGTCTCCTCGTCGAGCCGGTAGTCCAGCACGGTCACTCCTCCTCGCCGGGCGACGGTGGGGTCACCACGGCCACCCGCTCGTCGAGCCGGACCGACTGGCCGGCCGTCACCGGGAGCTCGGTGACCGTCCCCGCGAGGGGGGCGGTCAGCACGTGCTCCATCTTCATCGCCTCGACGACCAGCAGCGGGGTGCCCGCCTCCACCTGGTCCCCGAGGGACACCTGTACGACCGTGACCGTGCCGGGCATCGGCGCGGACACCGCACCGTCGGACCCGGCCGTCGTCCCGGCCGTCGCCAGCCGCTCGTGCTCGCGCAGCCCGACCGTGTGCCCGTCGCCGGCGAGCCAGACGGTTCCCCCGGCGTGCACCACCGTGTAGCGGGTGGTGACGTCGCCCAGGGTCACGCTGAGCTCGTCGCCGTCCCGGGCGACCCGGGCGGCCATCGGCTCGCCCTCCCCCACCCGCACCTGCGCGGCCGTGGTGCGCCCGCGCACCCGGACGGTCACCGGGTCCGCGCCGGGCGCCTGCAGCCGGCGGACCGTCCAGGCCGGCTCGCCGAGCCGCCACCCGGAGGTGTCCGCCCACGGGTCGACCACCGCACCGCGCGGCTCGGCCTCCGCCAGCAGCGCCAGGGCGGCTGCCGCGTGGACGTGCGGCGGGGTCGGGCGGGCACCGGTCAGCGCGTCGCCGCGGCGCTCGATCAGCCCGGTGTCCAGCCGGCCGGCGACGACGTCGGGGTCGGTCAGCAGGTCGCGCAGGAAGCCGGTGTTGGTGGCCACCCCGAGGACGGCGGTGTCGCCGAGCGCGGTCACCAGCCGGGCGCGGGCGGTCTCCCGGTCCGGGCCCCAGGCGATCACCTTGGCCAGCATCGGGTCGTAGTCGGTGCCGATGACGCCACCGACCCGCAGCGAGCTGTCGACCCGGATGCCGGCGCCGGCCGGCTCGACCAGCCCGACGACCTCCCCGGCCTGCGGCAGGAACCCACGCGCGGGGTCCTCGGCGTAGACCCGCGCCTCGATGGCGTGGCCGGTCAGCCGGACGTCGTCCTGCCCGATCGGCAGCCGCTCGCCGGCCGCCACCCGCAGCTGCAGCTCCACCAGGTCCAGCCCGGTGACGCACTCGGTGACCGGGTGCTCGACCTGCAGCCGGGTGTTCATCTCCAGGAAGAAGAAGTCCTGCGGGGCGTCGGCGTCCACGATGAACTCGACCGTGCCGGCGCCGGTGTAGCCGACCGCCCGGGCCGCCTCGACCGCCGCCGCACCCATCGCCTCACGTTGGGCCCCCGACAGCAGTGGGGACGGCGCCTCCTCGATCACCTTCTGGTGCCGGCGCTGCAGGCTGCACTCCCGCTCGCCCAGGTGGACGACCGTGCCGTGGGTGTCGCCGAAGACCTGCACCTCGATGTGCCGGGAGTGGCCGAGGTACCGCTCGACGAGCAGCGTGTCGTCGCCGAAGGAACTGCGGGCCTCGCGGCGGGCACCGGCGATCTGCTCGGCCAGGTCGGCCGGCTCGCGCACCACCCGCATGCCCTTGCCGCCGCCGCCGGCGCTGGGCTTGAGCAGCACCGGGAAGCCCACCTCGACAGCGGCCCGGGCGACCGCGGCGTCGTCCATCCCCGGCTCGGTGCGCCCGGGCACGACCGGGACGCCGGCCGCGGACACGGTCTGCTTGGCCCGGATCTTGTCGCCCATCGCCTCGATCGCGTCGACCGGCGGGCCGATGAAGACGATCCCGGCGGCCGCGCAGGCCCGGGCGAACTCGACGTTCTCGGACAGGAAGCCGTAGCCGGGGTGGACGGCCTGCGCGCCGGTGCGGCGGGCGGCGTCCAGCACCCGGTCGATCGACAGGTAGCTCAGCGTGGCGGGCGCGGGACCGATCGGCACGGCGACGTCGGCCAGCCGGGTGTGCAGCGCGCCGGCGTCGGCCTCGCTGTACACCGCGACCGAGCGGATGCCCATCGCCCGCAGTGTCCGGATGACCCGGACGGCGATCTCCCCGCGGTTGGCGACCAGGACGGTCTCGAACACGGCTCAGCACCCCCCGCCGAGGGCGCGGCTGCGGTCAGGCTGCCTTGCGGGTGCTCTTCGCGAGGACGACGTCGGCCTTGTCCGCCTTGACCAGCCGGCGCTTCTTGACGGTGTAGCCGGGAGGGAGCGTGCCCTCGGCGAGCGCGCGCAGCGGGCAACGGCCACACCGCGGCTTGTCGACGCAGCACTTCTTCTTGGGCATCTTCGCCGACTTCCCCACGCGGTGAGGTTAGCCATGCCTTGCCGACCCGTCCACGGGTACGGCGTGTCGCCCGCTACCGTTTCACGAACGTCACCCAGCGACCTACAGGAGTCCCGATGGCCGCCGATGCCTTCATCGACCTGCTCAACGCCCAGATCGGCCACGAGTTCGCCGCCCACCAGCAGTACGTGGCCTGCGCCATCTACTTCGACGAGCAGACCATGCCGCAGACCGCGCAGCTGTTCTTCGACCAGGCCGGCGAAGAGCGCGACCACGCGATGATGATGGTCCGCTACCTGCTCGACGCCGACGCCCCGGTCAAGATGCCCGGCATCGCCGCCCCGATCACCGATTTCTCCGACGTCGTCGCACCGGTCGCCCTGGCCCTGGACCAGGAGAAGCGCGTCACCGAGCAGATCAACCAGCTCACCGCGGTCGCCCGGCAGCACAACGACTTCGCCTCCGACCAGTTCATGCAGTGGTTCATCAAGGAGCAGGTCGAGGAGGTCAGCAAGATGAGCGACCTGCTCGCCGTCGTCCGCCGCTCGGCGAAGGACGTGGAGCAGATCGAGGACTACGTGCTGCGCGAGGTCAAGCCCGAGGGCGCCGACCCGACGGCCCCCGCGATCGCCGGCGCCGCCGGCTGACCCCGTCGGGGGGCCAAAGTCGCGATTTTGGCCCCTCCGGGGCTCACATGCGGAAGACGCCATAGCCGACCTCCTCGAGGGGGGCGTTGGCGCAGGCGGAGAGCGCGAGCCCGAGCACGGTGCGGGTCTGGGCGGGGTCGATGACGCCGTCGTCCCAGAGCCGGGCCGTGGCGTGGTACGGGTGGCCCTGCTCCTCGTACCGGGCGCGGATCGGCGCCTTGAACGCCTCCTCGTCCTCGGCGCTCCAGTCGTCCCCCAGCCGGTCCCGGCGGACCTGCGCCAGCACGCTCGCCGCCTGCTCCCCGCCCATCACCGAGATGCGCGCGTTGGGCCAGGTGAACAGGAACCGCGGCGAGTACGCCCGGCCGCACATCGAGTAGTTGCCGGCGCCGAACGAGCCACCGATGACGACGGTCAGCTTGGGCACCCGCGCGCAGGCCACGGCGGTCACCATCTTCGCGCCGTGCTTGGCGATGCCGCCGGCCTCGTAGTCCCGGCCGACCATGAAGCCGGAGATGTTCTGCAGGAACAGCAGCGGGGTCTTCCGCCGGTCGCAGAGCTCGATGAAGTGCGCGCCCTTGAGCGCGGACTCACCGAACAGCACGCCGTTGTTGGCGATGATCCCCACCGGGTGCCCGTGCAGCCGGGCGAAGCCGGTGACCAGCGTCGACCCGTACAGCGGCTTGAACTCGGCGAACCGGCTGCCGTCGACCAGCCGGGCGATCACCTCGCGGACGTCGTAGGGCGTGCGGGTGTCGACCGGGACGACGTCGTAGAGGCTCTCCGCCGGGTAGGCGGGCTCCTCGACCGGCTCGACGTCCCAGGGCCGGGGCTCGCGCGGGCCGAGGGTGCCGACGATCTGCCGGACGATCTGCAGCGCGTGCGCGTCGTCCTCGGCGAGATGGTCGGTGACGCCGCTGACCCGGGAGTGCAGGTCCCCGCCGCCGAGGTCCTCGGCGCTGACCTCCTCCCCCGTCGCCGCCTTCACCAGCGGCGGCCCACCCAGGAAGATCGTGCCCTGGCCGCGGACGATGACCGCCTCGTCGCTCATCGCCGGCACGTAGGCACCGCCGGCGGTGCACGAGCCGAGGACGGCGGCGATCTGCGGGATCCCCGCCTTCGACAGGTTCGCCTGGTTGAAGAAGATCCGGCCGAAGTGCTCGCGGTCGGGGAACACCTCGTCCTGCAACGGCAGGAAGGCCCCGCCGGAGTCGACCAGGTAGATGCAGGGCAGCCGGTTCTCCTTCGCCACCTCCTGCGCCCGCAGGTGCTTCTTCACCGTCATCGGGTAGTAGGTGCCGCCCTTGACGGTGGCGTCGTTGGCGACGACGACGACCTCGCGCCCGGCCACCCGGCCGACCCCGGTGATGATCCCGGCGGCCGGCGCCTCGTCGTCGTACAGGCCGTGCGCCGCCAGCGGCGAGAGCTCCAGGAACGGGCTCCCCGGGTCCAGCAGCGCGTCGACCCGCTCGCGGGGCAGCAGCTTGCCGCGGTCGGTGTGCCGCTGCCGGGCCCGTTCGCCACCACCGAGCGCCACCCGGGCCAGCTGGGCGGCCAGCGCGGCGGCCAGGCCGGCGTGGTGCGCGGCGTTGCCGGCCACCGCCGGGTCGGCCGACGGGGCACTGGGCAGCACCGGTGCGTCCACGGGAGTGAGGTTAACCACGGTTCACAGTGCCGGTCCAGTGTGAACGGCGATTAACCTGACGCCGTGACGTCCCAGCAGGACAGCGCCCTGCACAGCGACGCGGCGAACCCGTCCCGCCGGGAACAGATCCTGCGCGCGGCCGCCCAGCTGTTCGCCGAGCGCGGCTCGCGCTCGGTCGGCGTCGACGACGTCGGTGCCGCCGTGGGCGTGACCGGCCCAGCGATCTACCGGCACTTCGCCAGCAAGGACGCCATGCTGGCCGAGATGCTGCTGCGGATCAGCGAGCGGCTGCTGGCCGGCGGCACCGAGCGGATCGCGGCGGCCGGCGACTCACCGGTCGACCAGCTGCGCGCCCTGGTGGAGTTCCAGGTCGACTTCGCCCTGGACAACCCCGCGCTGATCACGGTTCAGGACCGGGACCTGGGCGCGCTGACCGACCGGGACGCCCGCCAGGTGCGGCAGCTGCAGCGGCGCTACGTCGAGGAGTGGGTCGCCGTCCTCGCCCGGGTCCACCCCGGGGACTCGACCGCGGCCTGCCGGGCCCGGGCGCACGCACTGTTCGGGCTGATCAACTCCACGCCGCACAGCGCGGGCCGGGTCGCCCGCCCGGCGATGGCCGAGCTGCTGGCCGGGATGGCCATGGCCGCCGCCACGAGCTGAGGAAGGACCCCGTCCTCCTCATTCCTGCGAGCTCGGGACGGGGCCGAGGGCGGGGGGCAGCGGGCTCCTCCGTCAGTTGGTGACGCCCTCGCCGGGGAGCGAGAGACCGGCGCTGGCCAGCGCGTCCAGGCCCGAGGTGGCGCCCGTCTGGGGCCCAGCCCACGAGGTCTCCACGATGGTGACCGTGGAGCCCTGCTGGCTGCTGGCGTACTGGGCGCTGGACAGCCGCTCGGGCGCGCCGTCGTACCGCACCCCCTCGCGCAGCAGGTCGCTGACGTTGCCGCTGCCGTCGGTGTCGGTCAGCGACCGGAGCGCCTGGGCGCTGGCCGCGTCGGGCATGGTCACCCGGGCCACGGAGACGACCGCGGGCAGGCCGTCGACCTCCGCCGACCACAGCGCCCGGTCCAGGTCGGTGCAGTCGCTGTTGGCGAAGAACCCGGCGACGGCGTCGTAGGCGTGCCCGTTGCAGGTCCCGTGCTCCTCGGCCGCCTGCAGCGTGAACGTGGTGCCGTTGACGACCGCGGTGGAGCCGAGGACGGGGCCCGGGGGCGCCGACGAGGTGGGGGCGGCGCCGGCGGTCGCACCCACTGTCGTCGTCCCCGCGTCGCCGTCGTCCTCGGTCAGCGCCAGGACACCGACGACGGTGAGCAGCGCCACCACCGCCAGCGCCGCCGCCACGAGCAGGACCTGGCGGCGGCGGGAGGAGCCGCCCCCGGGGGTCGTCGCGCTGCTGCCCGACGCCGGCCGGAGGGGGCCGGCCTGCGGACGGGGACGGAGCTCCGGTGGCAGCTCGCGCGGCCGCTGCTCAGCAGGTCCTGCGCCGGCCTCGGGGGTGCCGAAGAGCCCGCCCAGGCCGCCGGTGTCCTCGGCTGGGCGGCCGCCCGGCTCGTGGACCAGCGCCATGGTGTCGCCGGGGCGAGCCTGCGGCCGCGGTGCGTCGGGAGCAGCTGCTGCCTCCGCGGCGGGGACGGCGGCGGAGGAGTACGCGTCGTCCCTCCGCTCGGCGGCCTCCTGCGCCTGGACCGCGGCGGCGGCGATCCGGGCAGCGGCTGCCGGGTCGACCAGCGGCCCGCCCTCGCCGCCGGCGCGCCTGGCCTGCGGCGCGGGTGCCGGTGCTGCGGCGGTGGTCCGGCGGGGTGCCGCGTTGAGCGCGGCGGGGGTCAGCAGGTCCGGACGGCGCAGCACGTAGGGCGAGTAGGGGAAGCCCTCGCCGTTGAGCTCCTCGACCGTGGGGACCCGGCCGGCCATGCCGAGGGCCTCGATGCCGGCGCGGACGTCGGCCGTCGTCCACAGTCGTGGGTTGTCCGTGCCCGCGTGCCGGGCCGCGCGGGCCACGCCGAGCTGCAGCGAGCCGGGCTCCAGGAGGGCGACCTGGTCACCCTCGCCCAGGTCGCCGTCCGCCGGCAGCAGCCCGGTCACCGATCCGGTGAGGACGGTGAGCCGGGCGATCCGCCCGGGCTCGATCCCGGCCTTGCGCAGGGTCACCGCGGCGTGCATCCCCGACCGCATCAGGCCGTCGAGCGGGTTGGAGCCCCCACCGGCCAGCTGGAGCACCTCGCCGGGCCCGTCGCCGGGCCCGATCGTCCAGGCGCCCTCGGCTGCGGCGGTGACGACGCCGGACTGGCGCTCCACCTCGACGACCCGGACGACGGCGACGCCCTCGGGCACGAACAGCACCGCGTCGGACTGCCGGCGCTGCATCGGGCCCTCGGTGACCGGCAGCGAGGCCATGACGGCACCCCGGACGCCGCTGCCGGTTTCCCAGCCCGCGAGCTCGGCGAAGAACGCACGCTCGGCCGCTGTCTGCAGCGGCGTCGGCGTGAGGATCAGCACGGACTCTCCAGGGGCTGGCAGCGTGGGCGCGGCAGGACGGGAGCGACCGCGGCGGGGCCGCGGCGGCTGGGCGGCGGACCGGTTCGACGTTACGTCATCGCCGGGCCCGTTCCGGGCTCAGCGGAAGGACGCGCCGCCCTCCCCTGCCGCGATCGGCGTGTCCCCGACCGCAGGACCGCCCGGTGCCACCGGCGCCTGCCACCGGGCGAACCGCCAGCTCCCGATGACCAGGTCCAGGCCGCCCCAGAGCACGGCGAGGCCGACCGCCACCACCGGCAGCGCCCACCAGTCCCACGGCGGGATGACGTCGAGCGCCGACTGGACGAACGCCCCGACGGCTGCTCCCCCGGTGACGGCCAGGCCGGCCAGCCAGCCCGGCACCCGGGCGAGCACGGCGAGGTCGATGAGGACCGCACCGGCGAGCAGCATCAGCGGCAGGACCGAGGGCGGGAAGCCGGTGGCGTCCAGCAGCAACCCGGTCACCGCCCGGTAGGCGAGGTAGCTGCCGGCCAGGACCGTGGCCGTCCAGCGCAGCCCGACGGCCCGGCGGGCCACCACGAGCGCGAGCAGCCCGGCGCAGACCAGCCAGGCCGGGTGCACCCAGGCGGGCACGGGCAGCATGAACTGGACGGGCGTCTGCCCCTGCGAGGCGGCGAAGTCCAGCAGCTGGGGTTCGGCGGTGGTCCGGCCGGCCCGGTAGGCGGCCAGGGACAGCACGCCGTACTCCTGGTGCTGGTTGGGGAACATCACGTTCTCCAGGAAGAACAGCCACAGCCCCAGCGACACCAGGTCGCGCAACCGGCCGGGCGCTGCGTAGAGCCACCAGCCCCGGATGGCGCCGGCGAGCATGATCGCCGTCCCCAGGTAGAGCAGTGCGTGGCTGGGGCTCCAGCTGGTGATGTCCAGCCCGTTGACGCGGTGGTTGACGACGTCGATCGGGATGGCGACCAGGAAGGTGCCGATGCCGGCCTGCATGAGCTGCAGCGCACGCCGGTCGACGCCGCGACCGCTGTAGCTGTGGAAGACGACGAGGGCGACGACGAGGGCGGTGCCGGCCGAGTTGAGCAGGTGCGGCGGGGCCAGGTCGTCGCGCAGCCACTTGAAGTGCCAGGAGACGTCCCAGGAGGAGCCGAGCATCTTCAGCGCGAAGGCACCCAGCCAGGCCAGGTAGATCCAGCGCAGCTCGTCAGGGCTGGTGGGCCGGCCGGGACGCCCCGGGGTCATGTAGGCCTGCCAGAGCCAGCGGAGGAGCGCGACCGGGTGCCGGAACGCGTCGCCCGGGGAGGCCGGTGCGGGCACCGACGGCCGGGACGGCGACGTGAGGGAGGTGCTGGAGGACACGAGCGGCTCCGCGAGGTCGGTGCAGGAGCCCGGACTGTAGCCACGGGAGAAGCCCGGGAGGCCCGTTCCCACGGCGGGCCGCGAGCCCTGGGGCGGGTGTGGCCGGTGGGCTGCCGCAGCGGTGCGTAGGGTCGCGGCCGTGGCGGACAGCGCAGCGAACAACCTGGTCTGGATCGACTGTGAGATGACCGGGCTCGACCTGGTCGGCGACAAGCTCATCGAGGTCGCGGTGGTGGTGACCGACTCCCAGCTCAACGTGCTCGACCCCGGGCTGGACGTGATCATCCACGCCGAGGACGCCGACCTGGCCGGGATGGCCGACGTGGTCACCGAGATGCACGCCAAGTCCGGGCTCACCGAGGAGGTGCGTGCCTCGACGGTCACCCTCGAGGAGGCCCAGGCCCTCGTGCTCGCCTACGTGAAGCGGTTCGTGCCCGAACGCCGCACCGCGCCGCTGTGCGGCAACTCGATCGGCACCGACCGCGGCTTCCTGGCCCGGGACATGCCCGAGCTCGACGACCACCTGCACTACCGGATGATCGACGTCTCCTCGATCAAGGAGCTCGGCCGCCGCTGGTTCCCCCGGGTCTACTTCGCCCAGCCGCCCAAGGGCCTGGCCCACCGGGCGCTGGCCGACATCCTGGAGTCGATCCGGGAGCTGGCGTACTACCGGCAGACCCTCTTCGTGCCCGAGCCGGGCCCCAGCAGCGACCAGGCCCAGGCGGCGGCCACCGACGTCGTGACGGCGTTCGCGCCGCTGCTGACGGCCGGCGCCGACGACACCGAGCCGGCCGCGACCCCGGCCTCGTCGGAGAGCTGAGCGCCTCCGGTATCGTGTGCTCGTCCACCGGGCCGGCTCTCGCCAGCCGCCCGGTGTACATGGTGGGTGTAGCTCAGCTGGTAGAGCGCCAGGTTGTGATCCTGGATGTCGCGGGTTCAAGTCCCGTCACTCACCCCACCGGAGGCCCTGGTCAGTTCGCTGACCAGGGCTTCTCCCGTTGCGCCGGCCGAGTCCGTGCCGTCCGTGTCTGGTCCACCGTGGTTCACGGCCGCGTCAGGGGGCATGGGCGAGTGCACCCGACCGGAGGAGCACCCCATGCGCAGTACGACGAGTCGAGAGCGGGCAGCCGGACCGGAAGCCGCCTCCGTGCGGCCACGGTCTGGGGGGATCGGCCGGTCGAGCTCCCCGGCGGCGGAGCGGGTGAGCGACGACCTGCGCCGCGGCACCGGCAGCTTCCTGGAGCAGCGCCGCCGGGTGGCGGGGCTGACCTCGCTGGCGTCGGCCGCGCTGGGCGTGGTCGGGCTCTACCAGTTCGGGCTGCTGCGCCGGGTGCCCGAACTGTCGCTGCCGTTCCTCGACGCCGACGCCGTCGACGCCTCCGGTGAGGCCTACCAGGAGCTGCGGACGCCGGATGCCGCGCTGGGGTTGCTGAGTGCCGGGGTCACGCTGGTCCTGGCCGGGATGGGTGACCGCGACCGCGCCAGGACCATGCCGTGGGTGCCGCTGGCGCTGGCCGCCAAGACCGCCGCGGACGCCGGCGGTGGCATCTACCTGTTCGCCGAGCAGGTCACCAAGCACCGCAAGGTCTGTTCCTGGTGCACCGTGGCCGCGGTGGCCCAGGTCGCCACCCTCCCGCTGGCCCTGCCCGAGGCGCGCGCGGCGCTCCGCCGCCTGCGGGGCCGGTCGTGAACGGGGTCGGCATACAGCTGCACGAGGAGCTCCTGGACGGCGAGCCGGTCCGCTGGCTCGAGCACGGCGAGGGCCCGCCCGTCGTCCTCGTCCACGGCATCCCGACCTCGCCCCGGCTGTGGCGGCACGTCATGCCTCTGGTCAGCGGCCGGTCGCTGGCCCTCGAGATGGTCGGCTACGGCAGCTCCATCCCCGACGGCGAGGGCCGCGACCTCGGACTGGCCGCCCAGGCCGATCGGCTGCTGCGCTGGCTGGACCTGGTCGGCCTGGAGTCACCGGTGCTCGTCGGCCACGACCTCGGCGGCGGGGTCGCCCAGATCGCGGCGGTCCGGGCTCCGGGCCGGTTCTCCGGCATCGTGCTCACCAACGCCGTCTGCTACGACTCCTGGCCCATCCCCAGCGTCAAGGCGATGCAGCGTGCCGCGCCGGTGCTGCGGCACCTGCCCGAGCTCGCGCTGTACCCCTCGTTCGTCCAGCTGGTCCACCGCGGGCACGACGACCGGGCCCGGGCGCTGGAGTCGATCGGTGTGCACTGGCAGCACTACGTCACCCACGGCGCCGCCCGCAGTCTGATGCGCCAGGCCAGCGCGCTGGACGTGGCCGACACGATCGCCGTCGCCGACCGGCTGCCCTCGCTGGGTCTGCCGGCCCGCCTGGTCTGGGGGGACGCCGACCGGTTCCAGAAGGTGGAGTACGGCCGCCGCCTCGCCGCCGACCTCGGGACGACCCTGCAGACCATCCCCGGCGGCAAGCACTTCACCCCCGAGGACCACCCGGAGGTCATCGCGGCTGCCGTCGACGAGCTCCTCGGCCGGACACCGGGGGATGACCGTGAGCGCTGACGCGGCGGGGGTCGCGAGCTATCCCATGGTGGAGGAGGCCGACGCCACCGGCGTCGTCGCCGCCGTCTACGCCGACCTCCTCGAGGGCATGCCGTTCGTGCCCAGTCTGTTCAAGTCCCTGGCGCTCTGCCCGGGCTACCTGGTGCTGGCCCACTCGCAGGCCGCTCCCGTCCTGTCCACCGACGAGTTCGGGTCGGCAGCCCAGCAGCTCGTCACCTCCGTGCGGGACGTCGCAGAGCCGCCTGCCGACGCCGACGTCCGAGCCGGGCTCGCCGGCTTCGCCGGCCCACTCAGCCGGATGCTGCTGCTCGCCGCCGGTCTGCGGCTGGCACTGGACGGCGAGCTCGACCTGCCGTCCGCGCCGGGGCACGCCCACGCGCCCCGGCCGGTGCAGCCACGGCAGCCTGCCCCCTCCCCCGCGGACGCCCCGGCCCCGCGCTCGTACGGCGAGATCTGCGCCGCGCTGGAGACGCCGATCGTCAACACCGTCTGGCGCTCGCTGGCCGCACGGGGTCTGCTGGAACCGGCCTGGGCAGCACTCCGCCCCCAGGTGGAGGCCAGCCGACCGGCCGCCGACCACCTGCAGGCGAGGGCGTCCGAGGTCGCGCGCGGCCTCCCGTGGCGGGTAGCCGCCTCACCGGCCGCCCTCGAGCAGGCCGGGGTGACCGATGCCCGCCCCGGCATGGCCGCCGTCCTGGACGCCTACCGCGCGACCCTCCCGCGGGTCCTCGTCCTGGTGGCCTCCAGCGCGGACGCCGGATGAGCGCCGGCCTCCGACCCCGATCCGCCGTCCGTCCCCCGCTGTACCGATCCCCAGGAGCCCCGCGTTGAGCACCTCGCCGTCCGTGATCGTCTTCGACGTCAACGAGACCCTGTCCGACATGAGCCCGATGGCCCAGCGGTTCAGCGACGTCGGTGCACCGGCGCACCTGGCGAAGCTGTGGTTCGCCTCGCTGCTGCGCGACGGGTTCGCCCTGACCGCCGTCGGCGCCTCCCGCCCCTTCGCCGAACTCGGTGCCGACGCACTGCGCTCGGTGCTGCACGGCATCGACCTCGACCGGGACGTCGACGCGGCCGTCGAGCACGTCCTCAGCGGCTTCATGCAGCTGTCGGTGCACCCCGACGTCCCCGACGGCGTGCGAGCCCTGCGCGCATCGGGGCGGCGGCTGGTCACCCTGACCAACGGATCCGCCCAGGTCTCCGAGCAGCTGTTCACCTCCGCCGGCATCCGGGACCAGTTCGAGGCACTGCTGTCGGTGGAGGACGCCGGCATCTGGAAGCCGGCCCGCGGCGCCTACGAGTACGCGGCGCAGGCCTGCGGGACCGATCCGGCCGACATGCTGCTGGTGGCCGTCCATCCCTGGGACATCGACGGCGCCGCCCGTGCCGGGCTGCGCACCGCGTGGCTCGACCGCGCCGGGACGCCGTACCCGCACGTCTTCACCCCGCCGTCGCTGCGCGCCACCGGCCTGGCCGACCTCGCCGACCAGCTGGGCTGACCCAGCTCAGCCCAGCTGCGTCGTGATCTCGATCGCCCCCTCGAGGCTCCGCGCGACCGGGCAGCTCTTGGCGTGGACCGCCAGCACTCGCTCGACCTTCTCCGCGTCCTCGTCCGCGAAGGACAGCCCGCGGTAGGTGACCGCGATCCGCTTGACCACGAGCACCTTGCCGTCCAGCTCGACCTCGCCCCGGGCGTGCCCCACCAGACCGGTGGGGTCGATCCGCCGAGCCGCCAGGGCTCCGGCGAACGTCCCGGTGAGCTAACCGAGCGCGGCGCCGACCAGGTGGTCGATCGTCGACGCGTGGCTCTCGAACTGCCCGGGCTCGGCGCCGTAGTGCTCGGCGATCGCACCGTGCATGCCGTAGATCGTCGGCTGCTCCTCACCCGGCAGGTGGGCCGCCCGCAGGGAGCCACCCATGCGCTCGACCCTCACCTCGGACACGTACGCGATGTCACCCATGGGTTCCTCCCTGCTGCTCGGCGGCGATGCCGCCTCCACCATCCCGCTCGGCGCGGGTCGCCGCGAGGCGGGACGAGATCAGGGGCTCGGGCCACTCTCGGCCCACCGCGGTCAGCCCTCTCCTGACTGCGCCGACCCCGCGGTCGCCCGCTGGGCCCCCGGCGTCGTCCCCTTGTGGCGGTGGCGGTGGCGGTGGACGGCGGCTGCGCCTCCGGCCGTCAGCGCGATGAGTCCCAGCACGGCGGCCACGAAGGGCCACGACCCCGGGGACGTCCCGTACGCGCCGAGAGCGACGTGGGCGACGGTGCCCGGGAGGATGCCGACCGCGGTCCCGAGGACGTAGTCGCGGAGGCGGACGGCGGTCAGCCCGGCCGCGTAGTTGATCGCGGTGAAGGGCAGCACCGGCACCAGCCGCACGCCCAGGACGGCCAGGAACCCGTGCCGGCCGAGCAGCGCATCGACGCGGGCCACCCGGCCGCCGGTCATCCGTTCGACCGCCTCCCGACCGAGGGCACGCCCCAGCGCGAAGGCGGCGAGCGCTCCCAGCAGTGCGGCCAGCAGGACGATGCCGGTGCCCTGGACGAGGCCGAACAGCAGGCCGGCCGCCACGCTGAACACGTTCTTGGGCACCGGGGCAAGGCTGGCCACCGCATAGACCAGCAGGAAGAGGACAGGAGCGGCCGGCCCCACCGCGGCGACGTCGGCCCGCACCTGCTGCGCGTCCGGCACCCCGACCAGGGCCGCGACGACCACGGCGCCCGCGATCAGCAGCACCAGCACGGTCAGCCGCAGCCACGTCGACCACCGGGCACACACCCGTGCCCGGATCACCCGGCGATGCCCGGCTCGCAGGGGGCGCTGACCGGCGGACACGTGGACCATCAGACACGACCGGACGCTCCTGGGAGGCGAGGGGCCCGCTGCGCGGCCACGCCGACTGGCCCTCGTCGCATCGTCACCGGGGCACCCGCCGTCGTTCACCCTCGCGTCACCCACCGGGGGAACCGTGGTCCCTGCCCGGCACGAGACCCTCGGACCCCACGGTGGGTGGTCACATGCAATCGGCAGAGTCCTCTCGGCTCACGATCGTCGCGGTGCTGACGACCACGGCCTTCTTCCTGGGGCTGACCCTGGTGGAGGTCATCCCGGAGATCCCGGTCGACATCGACGTCAAGCCCTTCTTCATCCCGGTGGCCCTCGCCGTGCTGGTGCCGTGGGGGAAGCCGGTGCTGGCCGTGGCGATCGGCGGCATGGCCGGGGAGTTCCTCCGGGACATGCTCGAGGGGTACGAGCCCGACGACGCGCTCGGCGCCGTCGGCTACGTCGTCGGCTTCGCCGCGGCCGGCTACCTGGTGGGGCAGCGGCCGCTGAGCAAGGTGCGGCTGGTCGCCGCCGCCCTCGTCGCCGCGGTGCTGCACGCGGTCATCGAGGCCTGCGCCCTCGTGCTCTTCGACGGCGAGCTGCTGTCCATCGCCGTCTACAGCGCCGCCGGCAACGTGGTCGGTGACGGCATCCTGCTCGGCGCGCTGCCGCTGCTGCCGGTGGTGCCGCTGCTGTACGGCCGCATCGACCGCTATCTCGGCTACGAGCCGCGCGGGTACGAGCACTACGGATCCCGGAAACCGGCGGTCCCGCGCCCCCGCTTGGAGCCGCTGCCGGAGCCCGCACCGGAGTCGTCGTCGGAGTCGTCGTCGGAGTCGTCACCGGAGTCTTCGCCGGGGCCCTCGTCCGACGACCGGGGCACCGGAGGAGAGCCACCCGGCGCGCGCGGTGGACCCGACGCCCGCCCGGCCGGTGCCGGTGCCGGTGCGACATCCAGTGCACCCGGAGGAGGACGACCGTGAACTGCATCGAGGTCGACGACGTGTCCTTCCGCTATCCCGCCACCGAGCACCTGGTCCTCGACGGCGTGTCCTTCCAGGTCTACGAGGGCGAACTGCTCGGCCTCGTCGGTCCGCCGGGGGCGGGCAAGACGACCTTGTGCATGGCGGTGGCCGGGCTGGTCCCGGGCATCACCGGGGGTGAGCTCTCCGGCTCGGTCCGCGTCGAGGGAGCGGTGGGCATCGTCTTCGAGGACCCCGACGGACAGCTCACCCAGCTGCGCGCCCTCTCCGAGGTGACCGATCCGCTCCGCACCCGCGGCGCGAGCCGGGACGACGCCGTCCGGGAGGCCCACCGTCTCCTGGAACGCGTCGGCCTGGGCGGGGAGGACCTCGCCGGCCGGTGGGTCTGGGAGCTGTCGGAGGGCCAGCAGGTCCTCCTCGCCCTGGCCGCCACCCTGGCGACGCAGCCCGACGTCCTGGTCCTCGACACGGTGATGGGGTCGCTGGACGCCACCCACCGCGCCGGGGTCCTCCGGCTGCTCCGCGACGGTGCGGGCGCCCGCACCGTCGTGCTGGTGGAGCAGGACGCCACGCTGCTCGGCGAGGTCGCCGATCGGCTGGTCGTGCTGGAGGAGGGCAGGGTGCGGGCCGTCGGCACACCCGCGGAGCTGCTCGACGACGACGCCGTCCGGGCCGCCGCAGACCTCGGCACCCCGGGGACCCTGGCCGCCGCCCGGCGGCTGCGTCTGCCCTCCCGCCCCTTGACCACCGAGGCCTTCCGCGTCGCCGTGTGCGACGTCGGCCGCCTGCCCACCGGGGGGACCGCCCGACCGAACGGCCACCACGGCGACCGGGCGGCGCCCCCGTGGCGCGAGGACCGGCCGCGCATCCAGGTGCGGGACGTCGACTTCGGCTATCCCGACCGGTCCCCTGCCCTGCGCGGCCTGGACCTGGAGGTCCGCCCCGGCGAGGTGCACGCGGTGCTCGGCCACACCGGCGCGGGCAAGAGCACCCTCGTCCGGCTGCTCTGCGGCCTGCTGCGGCCGGTACGCGGCTCCGTCGTCGTCGACGACCAGGACACCGCGACGGTGCACCCCACGGACCTGGCCCTGCGAGTGGCGACCGTGCTCCAGGACGCCGACCGGACCCTCTCCCAGCGCACCGTGCGCGACGAGATCGCGCTGAGCCTGCGCCGACGTCGGCGCACCGACGGCCTCGACGATCGCGTCGACCGGGTACGCCGGCTCGTGGGCCTGCCCGAGGACGTGCTCCCGGCCGATCCCCTCCTGCTGCCCCGGGCGCACCGGGTGCTCGTCGCCCTCGCCGCTGCGCTGGTGGTCGAGCCGGCCGTGGTCGTGCTGGACTCCCCGACGACCGGGCTGAGCCACGGGGGCAGGCTGCGCCTCGCGGCTGCCCTGGCCGACCTGCGCTCCCGCGGGGTCGCCGTGCTGATCACCGAGCACGACACCGACGTCGTCGTGGAGGTCGCCGACACGGTGACCGTCCTGGACCGCGGCACGGTCGCAGCGCAGGGCCCGGTGCGCGAACTGCTGCGCTCGACCCGCCGGGCCGAACTCGCCGCCCGTCGCATCGGCCTCCCCACGGCCGGGGTCCTCGCCGATGCCGTCGGCGTGGACGCCTGCACGCTCGACGACCTGGTGGCGGCGCTGTCCGCGGCGTCACCGCCCGACCGCGCCGGGCCGCCCTCGACCGAACCCTCACCAGCCGTCGCACCTCTGACGGCGCCTGCACCGATCGGCGGAGGTGCCTGATGCCGTCTCGCGTCCCCGTCCTCTACCGCGACCACGACACGGTCGTCCACCGGCGCGACCCTCGGGTCAAGGTCCTGCTCCTCGGCCTGCTGTTCGTCTTCATCTTCGTGGCGCCCAGCGCACAGTGGATGTCCCTCGCGGTCCTGGGGGGGCTGCTCCTGGCCGTCCTCGCGCGCACGCCGTGGCGCTGGCTGGCCGTGCTGTGGGCGATCCACATCCCCACGTTCGTGGCGCTCATCCTGATCGGCGGGTGGGGATCGGTGACCTCCGGCGACTGGGCCGGGGTGGTCGACGCCGGTGGCGCCCACCTTCGGCTCGTCCTGGCCTGGACGGGGGCGATCCTGGTCAGCGTCAGCCTCTTCTCCACCATCGACCCCGACGACCTGTCCCGGGGCCTCCGGGGGGTGGGGCTGCCGGCCGCGGCGGCCTTCGGGCTCGGGCTGGCCTATCGCCTGCTCTACACCACCCTGACCGAGACCGCCTCGATCGCCGAGACGATGCGGCTGCGTGGGCTCCGGCTGGAGTGGCGGCGGCCGATCCGGTTCATCGCGGAGTCGGTCCAGGTCTCCCTGCCCGTGCTCTTCAACGTGGTCCGGCGCGGCCCCATGCTGATGTCGACCATGCAGCTCCGCGGCTACTCCCGGGACGCCCAGCTGGGCCGACTGCACGTCGCCGACGTCGCCGTCCTCGGGATCGGCGTGGCCGTCGTCGCAGGTTCTGCGGTCGCCCGCTGGGGCCCGCTGCCGACGACGCTCATCTGACCGCCCCGGGGCGACCCGGCGACGGACGGGAGGCGCCCGTGCCCGGGGAACCGGGTCGGAGGTCAGCCGACGGGCATCTCGTCAGTCGTCGTCCTCCTCTTCGACGAGCTCCCCCTCCCACGCCTCCCACCCCTCGTGGACGGCGAAGGCCGCGATGACGAACCCGGCGACCGGATCGAGCCAGGCGGCACCGGTCACGGCGTAGAGCCCCAGCCCGATGAGGGTGGAGATGCTCAGCAGCACGCAGATCCGGGTCTCGGCCGCGTCGGCGAGGACCAGCGGGTCACCGCCGAGCGCCAGGCCGACCCGGCGCTTCGCCCGGGCCAGGAGCGGCATGACCACGATGGAAGCGGCCAGCAGCACCAGTCCGACCCTGGAGGTGTCCGGCTCCTCGCCGCCCAGCAGGCTGCGGACGCCCTCGATCACCACGTAGGCGGCCAGCACGAAGAAGGTGACCGCCACGGCCTTCAGCGCACGACGCTCCTTGCGCTCGTCGGTGCCGCCGTGCCGCAGCCGGGCCGACAGCCGCAGCCCGACGAGGACCGCGGCGAAGGACTCGATGCCGGAGTCGACACCGAACCCGACCAGGGACACCAGCCCGGCGAGCAGACCGGCGGTGATCGCGACGGCGCCCTCGGCGATGTTGTAGACGACGGTGAACTGCGCCAGGCGCAACCCGCGGCGGGTCAGCCGTTCGGTCTCCGCGTCGGTCAGGGCCGGCGACCGGCTGGTCACGCCCCACCGCTCTCGCCGTAGGTGGGGCACAGCGCGACCGCATCGCCGGTGGCGGCGAGCAGCTGCTCGGCGGCGGCCAGCAGCGCCAGCAGCTCCGGGGCGGTCGTCAGCGACCACATCGAGGCCCGCCCCTGCGGCCGGGAGGCGACCAGCCCGCAGTCGCGCAGGCAGGACAGGTGCGCCGACACCGTCGACTGCGCCAGACCCAGGTGCTCGGTCAGCTCCACGACCTTGTGCTCGCCGAGGGTCAGGTGCCGCACGATCGCCAGCCGGGCCGGGTCGCCCAGGCTGCGGAACATGCACGCCGCCGCACTCAGCGCGGCGGACTCGTCGACCGGTGGGGTCCCATCCCGGTGCAACGGCCGCGCCTCGGCTCCCACGTCGATCATCGTCATCCGGCGATGATAGCGATCATCTTCGGCGGGAGCTGGTTGCCGGTCAGTGCGCACCCAGCTCCACGAGCAGGACGCCGACCGCGATGAGCACGATCCCGGCGCCCATCGTCCGAGTGAGCGGGTCACGGAACAGCAGGTGCGCGATCACCGCGGTCAGGGCGACGCCGCTCGCGGCCCAGATGCCGTAGGCGACCCCGATGGCCAGCCCCTCCCGCAGCGCGAGGGTGAGGAAGGTGAAGCAGGCCAGGTAGCCCAGGACGATCAACGGGGCCCAACGCCTGTCACGCAACCCGTCCGAGGCGCGCAGCGACATGGTGGCACCCACCTCGCACGCGATCGCGGCGGCGAGGAACGCCCAGGTCACCGGCCGTCTCCCGGCGTTGCGAGGGCGCGCTCGGCACGGTGCGAACCGAGCTCGACCAGCAGGACCCCGGCGACGATGACCACGAAGCCGAGACCCATCAGCGGGGTCAGCGCCTCACCGAACAGGAAGGCCGCGGCGACGGCCGTGAGCATCACCCCGCTGGCAGCCCAGATGCCGTAGGCGACCCCGATGGCCATCCCCCGGCGCAGCGTGCCGGCCAGGAGGAGGAACGAGGCGACGTAGCCGACGACCACGGGCAGGTACCAGGCCGCCTGCTCGACGGCTGCCCGCAGGGACAGCGTGGCGGCGACCTCGACGACGATCGCCCCGGCCAGCCACAGCCACCGGTTCACGTAGGTCCTCCTGTCGCGATCGCCGGACGGTCCGCCGGACCCCACCCGGGTGTCACCCGCTCACTCCACCATCCCGCCCGGGCCGGCGATCGGCGTGGGCGGGTGCCGGGGACGGCGACGCGGGGGATCCTGCGGCGGTGCCCTTCGACTCCCTCGCCCTCACCGTGCGCCGGGCCACCGACACCTCGTGGGAGGTCCTGGCGCCCCTGGTCTACCGCGGTGACCGGGACACCTTCGTCGTCCCGCCCGGCTTCCGGACCGACTTCGCCTCGGTGCCCCGCATCGTGGTGTGGCTCTTCCCACGCTCGGGTCGGTACACCCCGGCCGCCGTCCTGCACGACTGGCTGACCGACGTCGGGGTGCCCACCGGGGTGCTCTCGGCCCGGGACGCCGACGGGGTCTTCCGGCGGGTGATGCGCGAGCTGGGCGTACCCCCGCTGCGCCGGTGGCTGATGTGGTGCGGCGTCCGCTGGGGTGCCCTGGCCAACCCGGTGCGCCGGGCGGGCTGGTGGCTCGACGCCCCGCGGGTGCTGGCCCTGTCGGTGCTGGCCACACCGATCGTCGTCCCGCCGGCGGCGGTGATCGCGGCCGCGTTGACGCTCTACCGGGCCGCCGAATCCGTGGTCACGGCCGTGGTGGCAGGTCGGGACGAGGAGCCGGAGCACGACGTGTGGCGCTGACCGGCCCAGGTCAGGACAGGGCGCTGCCGGCCGTCCACTCCGCCCACGGGATGGCCCAGTCGTAGATGTCGCCGTCGGCGGCGGTGAGGGTGCCGCCGATCGAGTTGACGACCTCGACGACGTCTCCGGGCTGGGAGAAGTCGTAGAACCACTTCGCGTTCTCGGTGGCCAGGTTGATGCAGCCGTGGCTCACGTTCCGCGAGCCCTGGTCGGCCAGCGACCACGGGGCGGCGTGCACGAACTCGCCGTTGTTGGAGATGCGCGTCGCGTACTGGACGTCGGTGCGGTAGCCGCCGGGTGCATCGACGGCCAGGCCGAACGTGGAGGAGTCCATGGTGATGTCGGCGAACTTCTCCAGGACGACGTGCGCACCGTTGTGCGTCGGGTTCTCCGCGTCGCCGGCGCTCATCGGGAAGGTCCGCACCAGCTGGTCGCCGTCGTGGACGGTCAGGGTGTGGGCCGCGGCGTCGGCGACGGAGACGTGCCGCTCACCCACGCTGAAGGAGATGGTGCGGTCCTTCTCACCCCAGATGCCCTCGCCGAAGTCGACCCCGTAGAGGTCGGCCTCCAGGGTCACCTCGCTGTCGGCCGGCCAGTAGGTGGAGGGCCGGAAGTGCACCTCGTCGTCGCGCACCCAGTTCCACACCCCGTCGGTCGGCGTGCTGCTGGTCACCAGCAGGTGGCGCTCCACCTCGGCCTGGTCGGCGACCGGCTCGTCGAAGAACACCCGGATCGGCATGCCGACCCCCACGGTGGTGCCGTCCAGCGGGCCGATGCCCGGGGTGGACAGCGTCTCCGGGGTCACCGTCGTGAAGGACGACGTCGCGGTGGTCTCCTCGGCGGAGGCGTTGGCGGCCGTCGCGGTCAGCGTGTAGCTCGTGCCGTAGTCCAGCTCGCTCTCCGGCGTCCAGACGACGGTCGACGGGTCGGCCGGATCGGGCTCGACGCTGCCCGCGACCTCGGCACCGGCGTCGTCGGCGACCGTGACCTCCCCCAGCTCGCCGCCGGTGACCGTGACCTGCAGCGGGGCGGTCGGCGCGACGTCGACGGCGCCGTCGACCAGGTTCACCGACACCGAAGCGGCAGCCACGGTCGGTACCGCTGCCTCCTCGTCCGGGAGGCTCTCGGACGACGACCCCGAGCAACCCGCCAGCACGGCGAGCAACGCCGCGATCAGCAGTGCCGCGATCCGTCTCGCCTGCTGCGAACCCACGAAGACCTGTCCCCTGTTCCGGTGCGCGCCGACCGGGACCCTCCCGGCGGGCGTCGTGCACCGTCGCCCAGTGTCCACGCGTCTGCTGACAGTTCGTTGTCTGCCACAACACGTGACGTGGATGACCCTGCCCCACCGGACGGTGGATGCCGATCGGCGTGTAGAGTCCTCTCCTGTTGCCCGACCACGTCGAGCGACACGCGCCATTAGCTCAATTGGCAGAGCAGCTGACTCTTAATCAGCGGGTTCGGGGTTCGAGTCCCTGATGGCGCACCACGATCGACGAAGCGGCTCCGTCCTCCGGGACGGGGCCGCTTCGTCGTTGCTGGGCAGACGACGCGGTGTTCGGGATGTGCCTCGCCGTCCGGCCGGGCAGGCGGCCACGCCGGCCCGGGGTCAGGGGGACGACGCAGCCACGAGGTGTTCGGGCCGGGCGCCGTCCGCGGATGGGGCGGCTCGGTGGCCGTGGTCTCGACCACCGAACCTGAGGTCCTCTGTGTGCCGGCACGCAGACGACCCTGCTCCGTTCTGCCCGCCCTCGTCCCAGCCCAACCGGAATGACGAGAGCGGTCGCTCAGCCGGCCAGCGGCCCGTCGGGGTGGAACTCCCCGGTCCGGACCAGCGTCTCGGCGATGTCGCGCACCTTGCGGTTGCGCCGCATGGAGACCGCCGCCATCGCCTGGAAGGCCTGGTCGGCGGTCAGCTTGTGCCGCTCCATCAGGATGCCCTTGGCCTGGTCGATCACCGCCCGGGACTCCAGCGCGACCTGCAGGTTCTCCGCCATGTGCCGGGCGCTCTCGTAGGCGTGCATGTTCGACACGGCGACGGCTGCGTACGGCGCGAACCGCACGGCGGCCGACCGCGCTTCCTCGCCGAAGCCGTGCACCTCCCGGGCGTAGATGTTCAGCGCGCCGGCCATCTGTTCCTGGATCGGCAGCGGCACCGACAGCGAGCTGCCGCTGCCCCGCTCCCAGGCGGCCCGGGCGTAATCGGGCCAGCGGTCCTCGATGCGCGCATCGTGGATCTCGACCAGCTCGCCGGTCGCGGCAGCGTGCAGGCAGGGGCCGTGGCCGCGGCCGTACTGGCTCTCGTCGAGGTCCAGGGCGAGCTTGCCGGTGTACACGGTGGTCGTCGCCTTGTCGTTGACCAGGAGCGAGATCGAGGCCTCGATCTCGCCGGGCAGCACCTGCTTGACCAGGTCGGCGACGGTCTGCAGCACCGACTCCATCGAGTGGTCACGCAGAGCCAGGCTGCCCAGGCGCTCGAGCGCCTCGGTGGCGTCACGGGTCAGAGGCCGGTCAGAGATGGACACGTCAGACTCCGGTCTTTAGAGCACCGGGGTGACAACCTCGGCGAGGGCCCCGCACTGAGGCCCCGCTCGCGTGCACGCCGCTGTCTGACGCACTGACGCCCAGGCTCACCCGGGCACCGCTGTTCACCGTACCTGCCGTGGAGCCCGGTCAGGGCGCTCCACCTGGGCCGTTGTTGCGGCTGGCTATGCTCGTCGGGCCACACCGTCACACAGCCGGCGTGCGGCACGGGGTCTCGCACCCCACGACAGCTGAGCCCCGAGAAACCCGGGGCCCTTCACCGCCGGCACGAGCGACGTCCGGTGCACATCTGACGCCGGAGTACGACCGTGACTCGCCCCACCCCCGATCCCGACGCCGACGTCGTCCAGCGCGCCTTCGACGAGTTGGGTCGCATGTCCTTCGCCGAGCACTCGCTGGAGTCGGTGCTGCAGAAGGTCACCGACCTGGCCGCGCAGGTCCTCCCCGGCGAACCGGTCACCTCGGTGACCATCATCGGGGACGGCAGGCCCGCCACCCCCGCCGCGAGCCACCCCCTCGCCCGCCAGCTGGACCAGGCCCAGTACGCGCAGGACGCGGGTCCCTGCCTGGAGGCCGCCACCACCGGCCGGCTCGTCGAGGTCGTCGACACCGGCACCGACGAGCGCTGGGGTGCCTTCCCGAAGCTGGCCGCCCAGCGCGGCTGCCGGAGCCTGCTCTCCTTCCCGTTGCCCCCGCAGGAGCTGATCAGCGGCGGGTTGAACGTCTACGCCCGTACTGCCGCACCCCTGGACCAGCGGTCCCGGGAGCTGGCCGCTCGGTTCGCCGCCTACGCCGTCGTCCCGGTGTCGAACATGTACCTCTACGAGACCGCCATCGAACGAGCCGAGCACCTCCGCGCCGCCCTGGACTCGCGGGCGGTCATCGACCAGGCCAAGGGCATCCTGATGGAGCGGTACAAGTGGCCGGCCGACCGGGCGTTCTCCGCGCTGGCCAAGCTGTCGATGGAGAGCAACACGAAGGTCCGCGACATCGCCGATCACCTGGTGCAGACCGGCGAGCTGCCCTCCGCCTGACCCGCCGGGCCCGGCGCGGGAGGATCGCGGCCATGAGCGAACCGCAGCGCCGCGAGTCCGGACTGGTGACCGAGACCCGGGGGCACGTCCGCGTGCTGACCCTGGACCGCCCCGAGCGGCGCAACGCGCTGTCCACGGCGCTGCAGGCCGACCTGGTGGACGAACTGCTCGCCTGCGCCGAGGACGCCGCCGTCCGCGCCGTCGTGCTCACCGGCAACGGCCCGGCGTTCTGCGCCGGCTTCGACCTCAAGGAGATCCGCGAGCGCGACGAGCGCGGTGAGCCCTTCCGGCCGCCGATGAACCGCCCCGGCCGCACCCTGTTCGAGGTGCTGGGCGAGACCTACGTACCGGTGATCGCCGCGCTCAGCGGGCACGCGGTCGCCGGCGGGTTCGAGCTCGCGCTGGCCTGTGACATCCGGATCGCCGCCCCCGGCATCAAGCTCGGCCTGCCGGAGGCGACGATCGGGATGGGTGCCAACTACGGGTCCGTGGTGCTGCCCAAGCGGATCCCGACCGGCATCGCGCTGGAGATGCTGTTCACCGGCGAGTACGTGACCAGCGAGGACGCCGCCCGCTGGGGGCTGGTCAACCACGTCGTCCCGGCCGAGGAGGTGCTGCCCGCAGCCCTGACCCTCGCCGAGCGGATCGCCGCCAACGCGCCCCTGTCGGTGCGCCGGATGAAGGAGACCGCGGTCAAGGGGCTCGAGCTGCCGCTGGCTGCGGCGCTGCGGCTGGACGTCGGCCCGAACCCCTACCTGAGCGAGGACCGGCGCGAGGGGATCGCCGCCTACCTGGAGAAGCGCCCCCCGCAGTGGTCAGGGCGGTGACGCCCAGGGACAGTGGAGGGGTGACCGCACCGTCCGAGTCCCCCGCCGACACCGGCGCCCGCCGTGCCGACGAGTACCTCCAGCTGCTGGCCGACGACCGGCCCGAGGACGCCGAGGCGCTCCTGGCCGGCCTGACCGACGTCCGCGAACTGGTCTTCCTGGGCGCGAGCCTCACCACCCGGGCCCGCCGTACCGGGCGCACGCTGCCCACGGCGATGCGCGCCCAGGCCAGCGCCCGGCAGGTGCTGCTCGGCCAGCTGCGCGACCGCAACCGGTTCGACGTCGACGGGCTGCGCACCTGGCTGCGTGAGGCCGCCGCGGAGGTGCAGACCGTGGAGCAGCTGGCCGAGGCGGCCCGGCAGCGACTGGGCGGCCAGGCCTCCACCGGCTGAGACTCAGCGTGCGGCGCGCAGCGCCCGGGGCAGCGTGACCGCCAGCGGGAGCGCCAGGGCGAGCAGCACCGCCACGAACACGTAGCTGAGCGGCAGGCCGACCTGGGTCGCGACCGCCCCGACGGCCAGCGCCCCGATCGCGGTGCCGGTGTCGTAGCAGGCGTTCCACACGGCGCTGACCGTCGTGGTCTGCCCGGCGCCGGCCCGGGCCAGCGCGATCACCAGGGTCAGGTTCTGCACCGCGCCGTAGGCGACGCCCAGCGCGAAGGCCCCGGTCAGCACGGCCGTGGCCCCACCGGCGCCCGCCACCCGGAGCCCCAGCGCGACCAGCAGCATCCCGGCGACCCCGCTGGCCAGCGTGGCCGGCAGCAGGACCCGCGCACCCAGCCGGTCGACGAGCAGCCCGGCACCCCACCGGCACAGGGCGGTGCTCACCCCGAACACCAGCAGCGCCACCACCGCCAACGCACCGTCGGGCAGCTCGATCGGCAGGAAGGTCACCAGCCCACCGCCGGCCAGGGTCACCACCAAGAGCATCAGCGACGGCGCGGCCGCGGCCCACACCGCCGCCCGCGACCCACCCGGGGTGGGCACCTCCGGCGGGCCGAGCGCCCGCACCAGCCCCGGCACGAACACCAGCGCGAGCACCGGTGCCGCCGCCATCGCCGCGACCCACGGGAAGTGGCCGGCCAGGGTGAGCGCCGTCCCGCCCGGCACCGCGGCGAGCGTCGGCACCGAGATCGCCAGCCCGTAGATGCCGATCGACTCACCGCGCCGCGCGGGCGGCACCGCCTGGGCCGCGATGGTCGAGCCGAGCACGGTGAGCACCGCGAACCCCAGACCGCGCACCACCGAGACGACGGCGAACCAGCGCACGTCGTCGGCCAGCAGGTACAGCGGGGACGGTGCCCCCAGGGCGACCAGCCCCCCGGCGAGCACCGGGCCGATGCCCAACCGGGCGACCAGCGCCGGCACCACCATCTGGGCGAGCACCGTCGCCACCAGGAACACCGTGGTCACCGCCCCGGCAGCGGTGAGCCCGGCACCCAGTCCGGCGGCGTGCGCGGGCAGCGCGGACAGCAGCAGCGAGTAGCTCAGGAACCCGAGCGCGTTGAGCGCGAACAGGGACCGGACGGCCGGGAGCCGCCACAGCGAACTCCGCCGCTCCGTCGTCGTCACGTGGTCTGCCCCCGTCCCCGGTTACCAACTGGTCCCCCGACTCCCTACGGTCAGGGGCATGGAAACCACGGACAGCATCCCGGCGACCACCTCGATCGTCGTCATGGGGGTCTCCGGCTCCGGCAAGTCGACCATCGCGAACGAGCTCGCCCGCCGCCTGCAGTGGGAGTTCATCGAGGGCGACGACCTGCACCCGCCGGAGAACGTCGAGAAGATGCGCGGTGGCACGCCGCTGGACGACGAGGACCGCTGGCCGTGGCTGCGCCGCATGGCCGAGCTGATCGGCGAGCACGAGGCCGCCGGGACGTCGTTCATCCTCACCTGCTCCGCGCTCAAGCGCAGCTACCGCGACCTGCTCTGCGACGGGCACCCCTCGGTCTGGTTCGCGCACGCGAACACCTCGGAGGAGACCCTCACCGAGCGGCTGGCCAATCGCCAGGGGCACTACATGCCGCCGTCCCTGCTGCGCAGCCAGCTGGACACCCTGGAGCCGCTGGGCGAGGACGAGCCGGGTGCGGTCGTACCCGGCGAGGGCTCGGTCGAGGAGACCGTGCGCGACTTCCTCGCCGAGCTGTGCGACGAGCGCAAGATCCAGCTCCCCAGCTGAGCACCGCGCCCTCGGTGAGTGGCCGGCAGCCACTCACCGAGGTCGGCTCGTCGGCCCCCTTGCAGGGTCCCGCCGCGAGCTTGCGAGCGGTGGGGGGCAAGGGGGTCCTTCAGCCCATGTGCGGGTAGCGGTGGTCGGTCGCCGGGACGAACGTCTCCTTCAGCGCGCGGGTGCTGGTCCAGCGCTGCAGGTTCTGCTTCGCGCCGGCCTTGTCGTTCGTGCCCGAGCCGCGGCCGCCGCCGAAGGGCTGCTGGCCGACGACGGCGCCGGTCGGCTTGTCGTTGACGTAGAAGTTGCCGGCGGCGTGCCGGAGGAAGCGGCGCGCGTGGTCGATCGCCGTCCGGTCCTGGGCGATGACGGCGCCGGTCAGCGCGTAGGGCGCCGCGGACTCCATCTGGGTCAGCACCCGGTCGTAGTCGGCGTCGTCGTACACGTGCACGGCCAGCACCGGGCCGAAGTACTCGGTGGTGAAGACCTCGTGTCCGGGGTCGGTGCCCTCGATGACCGTGGGCCGGACGAAGAAGCCCTCGCTGTCGTCGGCGGTGCCACCGGCGACCACGGTGAGCGCGTCGTCGTCCTTCGCCGACTCGAGCACCGTCGACAGCTTGGTGAAGGACTTCCGGTCGATGACCGCGCCCATGAAGTTCGAGAAGTCGGTGACGTCGCCCATCGGGAGCTCCTCGACGGTGCCGATCAGGTCGTCGCGGATCTGGCCCCAGAGGCTGCGCGGCACGTAGGCCCGTGAGGCCGCCGAGCACTTCTGCCCCTGGTACTCGAAGGAGCCGCGGATCATCGCGGTGCGCAGCACGTCGGGGTCGGCGGAGGGGTGGGCGACGATGAAGTCCTTGCCGCCGGTCTCCCCCACCAGCCGCGGGTAGCCGCGGTAGCCGGCGATGTTCTCCCCCACGGTGCGCCACAGGTGCTGGAACACCGGGGTCGAGCCGGTGAAGTGGATGCCGGCCAGGTTGCGGTCGGCGAGCAGGACGTCGGAGACGGCGACCCCGTCGCCCGGCAGCATGTTGATCACGCCCGGCGGCAGGCCGGCGGCCTCGAGCAGCCGCATGAGGAAGTGCGCGGCGAACTGCTGGGTGGGGGCGGGCTTCCAGATGACCGTGTTGCCCATCAGGGCCGGCGCGGTGGGCAGGTTGCCGGCGATGGCGGTGAAGTTGAACGGCGTGACCGCGTAGACGAAGCCCTCCAGCGGGCGGTGGTCGACGCGGTTCCACACCCCGGGACCGGACACCGGCTGCTCGGCGAGGATCTCCCGGGCGAAGTGCACGTTGTAGCGCCAGAAGTCGATCAGCTCGCAGGCGGAGTCGATCTCGGCCTGGTAGGCGGTCTTGCTCTGCCCGAGCATCGTCGCGGCGTTGAGCGTCTGCCGCCACGGCCCGGCCAGCAGGTCGGCGGCCCGGAGGAAGACCGCGGCCCGGTCGTCGAAGGACAGCTCCGACCAGCCGGGGGCGGCGTCCTTGGCGCAGCGCACCGCCTCCTGGGCGTCGGCGGCGGTGGCGGCGGCCGAGGTGCCGAGCACCTGGGCGTGCCGGTGCGGGGCGACGACGTCGAACGCGGCTCCCCCGGCCATCCGCTGCTGCCCGCCGACGGTGGCGGTCAGCTCGACCGGCGAGGCGGCGAGCTCGGTGAGCCGCTGCTGCAGCGCGGCCCGCTCAGGGGATCCGGGGGCGTAGTCGCGCACCGGCTCGTTGTGCGGCGCGGGGACCTGGGTGACGGCGTCCATGGGGTGCTCCTCAGGAGACGGGTGGCACCAAAATGGCCATTTTGGTGGAAGCGGGTCAGGACTTGGTGGCGAGTGAGCGGAGGAAGAACTGGAGGTTGGCCGGGCGCTCGGCCAGCCGGCGCATGAAGTAGCCGTACCAGTCGGCGCCGTAGGGCACGTAGGCCCGGACGGTGTGCCCCTCGGCGGCCAACCGGGTCTGCTCGTCGGGGCGGATGCCGTAGAGCATCTGGAACTCGTAGCTGTCGGTGCTGCGGCCGGTCTCGGCGACCAGGTCGAGCGTCTGCTGGACGAACCGCGGGTCGTGCGTGCCGGCCATCGGGTACCCGGGCCCGCGGACCAGCGTCTCCAGGCAGCGGCCGTAGGCGTCGTCGACGGCGGCCCTGTCCTGGTGGGCGACGGACGCGGGCTCGTGGTAGGCGCCCTTGACCAGGCGCACCCGCGACCCGGGGACGGCGAGGGCGCGGGCGTCGTCCTCGGTGCGGCGCAGCATCGCCTGGAGCACCGCACCGGTGCGGGGGTGGTCGCGGCGCAGCTCGGCCAGGACGCCGAGGGTCGAGTCGACGGTGTGCGACTCCTCCATGTCCAGGGTGACGGTCGTGCCCAGCGAGGTCGCCAGCTCCACCACCGGGCGCACCAGCTCCAGCGCCAGGTCCTCGCCGCCGACGGGGAGCGCCTGGCCGAACGCGGACAGCTTCACCGAGACCTCGGCGGCCCGGCCCAGGTCCAGTGGCGCCAGGGCCTCGAGCGCGGCGAGGTAGGCGTCCCGGGTGCGCTGGGCCTCGCTGCGGTCGGTCACGTCCTCGCCCAGGTGGTCGAGGGTGACCGCGAGGCCGTCCGCGGCCAGCGACTGCACGACCTCGATCGCCTCGGGCAGGGTCTCCCCGGCGACGAAGCGCTCGACCACCCGGCGGGTGACGGGCGTGCCGGTGACCACCTTGCGCAGCCCCGGGCGGCGGGCGGCGGCGAGGAGTGCCTTCTGGGTGAGCACGGGGCGCCTCCGACGGGGCGGTGTTCAGCGTGGTGGTGGGGTGCCCCGAACGCTAGGGACGCCGACCCGCTGCGCACCATCGACAGATGTCGGGACTCGCCGGGACACCCTCGTACGATCGTCTGAGACGGCGAGAGGAACTCCCGGTGCGTGACGACCTGCAGGACCTGGTGGACGAGGTCTCCCGGCTGCTCGCCGCCCCGGCGACGCTGGAGGACCGCGACTTCACGATGCTCGCGTTCTGCGCGCACGGCGAGCCGGGGGGCGGGGACCCCGGCACCACGATGGACGCCGTCCGGGCGCGCTCCATCCTGGGCCGGGGCTCGACGCCGGAGGTGCGCCGCCGGTTCGAGGAGTTCGGCATCGCCGACGCCACCGACCCGCTGCGGGTACCGGCCGACCCGGCGGCCGGCATCCTCACCCGGCTGTGCCTGCCGGTGCGCGCCAGCGGGCGGCTGCAGGGCTACCTCTGGTTGCTCGACGGGGGCCGCACCGACGTCGGCGACCCGGCCGCCCCCGGCCTGGCCGAGGCGGTGGCGCTGGCCGCCGAGGCGGGCCGGCTGCTCGCGGAGGGCCGCCCCGGCACCGCAGACCTGTCCGCCGCGCTGCGCGCCGTGCTCACCGGTACGGCACCCGGACGGGCGGTGCGGGAGCTGACCGACGCCCTCGGGGGCGACCGGACGACGGTGACGCTGGTGGCCCTGCGCCCGGCCGCCGCGGGCCTGCCCACCGGCTGGACGCCGCCCGGCGCCGGCGCGGTCACCGCCGCGCTCCCCGCAGGCACCGACGGCGTCGCGGTGGCCGTGCTGCTGCCCCTGTCCCGGGACGCCGACACCCGGCCGGCCGGGGCGCTGAGCGCCGCCGCCCTCGCCCGGCTCCCGGCGGGCAGCACAGCCGGTGTCGCCACCCCCCGGCGCGGCTGCCTGGAGCTCCCCGCCCAGTGGCACGAGGCGCGGACCGCGGCCCGGGTCGCCGCCGTCGACCCCCGGCTGGCCCCGGCGGCGTCCTGGTCCGAGCTCGGCGCGTGGCGGCAGGTGGCCGCGCTGCCGGGTCCGGACCCCTCGCTGGCGCGGCTGCTCACCGACCCGGTGCTCACCGGCACCGCCGAGGTCTGGCTGGACTGCGCCGGCAGCCCGCAGCGGGCGGCGGCACAGCTGTGCATCCACCGGCAGACGCTCTACTACCGGCTCGGCCGGATCGCCGAGCTCACCGGGCTGGACCTCGCCGACGGGGCCGACCGGCTGCTGCTGCACCTGGGTGTCCGTGCGGCGCGGCTCACGTCGGCGAACCCAGTTCCGGAACCCCCCGGCCGCACCGGTGACCTAAGCTCGGCTGACTCATGAACTCTGCACGACGAGCGTCTGCCCGGGCCGGGAGCGACGCCACGACCGACGGGGACCGGGCGGCCGCGAACGCCGACGTGTTCCGTCGCCCGCCCTCCGGGACGGCCGGTCACCACCCCGTCAAAGAGCGGCGGGCCTCCACTCCGGCGACGAACGGGGCCACTGCGTGACGGACCAACTGCAGGCGGGCCCCTGGCTGGCGCCCGGCGAGCCGGTCGACCTCAGCAACTGCGAGCGCGAGCCCATCCACGTGCCCGGCAGCATCCAGCCGCGGGGCGTGCTGCTGGCGGTCAGCGAGCCGGACATGGTGGTCCGCCAGGTGTCCCGCAACCTCGCCGACGTCGTCGGCACGGCCTGGGACGACGCGCTGGGCCGCCCGCTCGCCGACGTGATCGGGGTGGGTCCGGCGGGGGCGATCGCCCGGTCGGCCAGCGCCTTCGGCGACCTCCGCGAGCGCAACCCGGTCGAGCTGGTCCTGGACTGCGACGGCACGCCGTGCCCGGTCGACGCGATCCTGCACCGGGCGATCCACAGCCCCGACGGCAGCACGCTCCCCAGCCCGGCGGCCGCCTCGTCGGTCGACGGCCAGGTCGTGACCGCCTCGGCCAGCACGCTGGTCGTCGAGCTCGAGCCCGCCTACGGGCCGCGGCCGTTCTCCTTCCCGAACACCTACCAGGCGGTGCGCGGGACGATCGCCGACCTCAACCGGGCCGGTTCGCTGCAGGAGCTCTACGACATCACCGCCGAGGCGGTGCGGGCGCTCACCGGCTTCGACCGGGTGATGGTCTACCGGTACGACGCCGACTACAACGGTGAGGTCGTCGCCGAGGCGAAGCTGCCCGAGCTGAACTCCTTCCTCGGGCTGCACTACCCGGCCTCGGACGTCCCCGCCCAGGCCCGGGCGCTGTACGAGAAGAACTGGGTCCGGCTGATCTCCGACGTCAGCTACACGCCGTCGCCGCTGGAGCCGGTCGACCTGCCGTCGACCGGCCGGCCCCTGGACCTCACCTACTCCACGCTGCGCAGCGTCTCGCCCATCCACTGCGAGTACCTGCAGAACATGGGCGTCCGGTCCTCGATGTCGATCTCGCTGCTCCGGGGCGAGAAGCTCTGGGGCCTCATCGCCTGCCACCACTACACCGGCACGCACGCCCCGCCGTACGCGACCCGCGCGGCAGCGGAGTTCCTCGGCTCGACGCTGTCGCTGCGGCTGGTCGACCGCGCCGAGGACGAGGAGCACCGCCGGGCACTGCGGGTCCGGTCGACGATGGCGTGGCTGACCGCTGCGGCGCTGGACGAGGACCGGCCGCTGTCGGAGACGGTGCTCGGCCGCCCGGGCCTGCTCGACGTCGTCCCGGCCTCCTCCGTGGTGGTGAGCCTGCAGGGGCACACCGGCGGCGCCGGCGTCCCCCTGTCCCCCGAGGTGGCCGGCGCGCTGGCGCGCTGGGCCGGGCAGCAGTCCGGCGACGTCGTGAGCACCGATCGGTTGCCGCTGGTCGCACCCCAGCTGGACGTCCCCGCGGAGCTGGCCTGCGGCGTGCTGGCGCTGCCGCTGCCCGAGGGGCAGTACGTGATCTGGACCCGCAGCGAGCAGGTGCACTCGGTCGACTGGGGCGGCGACCCGCACAACAAGGCGATCGCCGAGCGAGAGGGCGACTCCATCCGGCTCTCCCCGCGCAAGTCCTTCGACCGGTGGCGGGAGACGGTGCGCGACCGCTCGGAGGCGTGGAGCCCGGCGGAGCTGGCCGAGGCCGGCGAGCTGCGCAACAACCTGCTCGAGGCGCTCTACGCCCGCTCCCGGCGGGTGGCCCGCACCGCCCTGACCCTGCAGCGCAGCCTGCTGTCCGCGCCGCCGGAGCGCGACGACCTGGACTTCGCGGTGCGCTACGTGCCGGCGGCGCGGGAGGCCCAGGTCGGGGGCGACTGGTACGACGTCTTCCAGCAGCCCGACGGCGCGACCATGCTGGTCATCGGGGACGTCGTCGGGCACGACACGGAGGCCGCGGCCTGCATGGGCCAGCTGCGCGGGCTCCTGCGCGGCATCTCCTACGACAGCGACGACAGCCCCGCCGGGGTGCTCCACCGGCTGGACCGGGCCATGGCCGGTCTCGAGCTGAAGACGATGGCGTCGGTGCTCGTCGCCCGCCTGGAGCAGACGGCGGAGGAGCGCCGGCGCGGGGTCACCCGGCTGCGCTGGGCCAACGCCGGTCACCTGCCGCCGGTGGTCGCCGGCCCGGACGGGCAGGTCGAGGTCCTGGACGGGGCGCGTGCCGACCTGCTGCTGGGCGTCGACGCCACGGCCGCGCGTCGCGACCACGTGCTGACCGTCCCCCGCGGGTCGACCGTGCTGCTCTACACCGACGGGCTGGTCGAGCGGCGCGACCAGCTCTTCGACGCCGGGGTGGAACGGCTCCGGGAGGAGTTCGGCCGGGTCTGGCAGGAGCCGGTCGACGAGCTGGCCGACCAGTTGCTGGCCCGGATGCTGCCCGACCGCGCGGAGGACGATGTCGCGCTGGTCACCGTGCGGCTCAAGCCGCAGGACCAGCCCGCCTGAGACCCGGGCGTCAGCGGTCGGTGAACTCCGGGGTCAGCCCGTCCGGCGGGCCGCCGGTGCCGGGGAGGGGCGCGTCGTCGGCGACGGCGGCGGCGACCTCGGGGCCGTCCTCCACGGCGGGCTCGGCCTCGCCGTCGGCCGGCTGTTGGAGGGCTGCGAGCTGCTGCTGCTCCTCCGGCGTCAGGGGCGCCCGGCTCTGCTCCCCCGGTTCGCCCTCGTCGTTGCCGGTGGCCATGCCGGAGTCCGGCAGGGCCGGGTCTGGGTTCTCGCTCATGCCCTGCTCCTACCTGGTCCGGAGACCCGGCAACCGTCCGGCACGGGTCAGGCCGGCGGCACCAGGTCGGCGAAGACGACGGTGTTGTCCAGGTAGCTGTGCGCGGCGGGATCGAACTCGCCGCTGCAGGTGATGAGGCGCAGCCCTGCGTGGTCCAGGTCCGAGTAGACGGCAGCGGTCGGGAACTCGTCCTTCGGGTACTGCCCGACCTCGGTCACCCGGAACAGCGCGGTGCTGCCGTCCTCCCGCTGCACGGCGATCTCGTCTCCGACCACCATGTCGCCCAGCTCGGCGAAGACCCCCGGGGAGCCTGCCCAGTCGACGTGCCCGGCGATGACGGCCGGCCCGCGCTCACCCGGGGTGGGCGCGTCGGTGAACCAGCCGGCCGGGAAGCCGGACGGCGGCACCTCGAGCGTGCCGTCGGGCTGCAGCCCCAGGTCCATCAGCTCCGAGTCGACGCCGATGGCCGGGATCTGCACCCGGACCGGCACGGACGCGGCCAGCACGGCGGGCAGGGCGGCGGCCGGCGCGACGGTGTCCGGCGCCACCGTGCTCGTCGGTGCCGGCGCGGCGCCCGGCGCGGAGCCGGCACAGCCGCTGGTGGTGACCGCCAGGACGGTCAGGACGACGGCGAGCAGCGCCCGGGTCGACCAGGAGCGGCGCCGTCCGGGAGCCGTCACCGGGTCGGCCGCGCCAGCGGGACGTCTGCGGTGCTGCCGTCACCGGTGTCGACCGAGCCGACCGGCACCCGGCCCACCTGGCCGTACGACGTGGGCGGAGCCGTCGTGCCGGTGGGTGCGGGGGTGTCCGTCGGCGTGGCGGTCGGTGCCGGCGTCGCGGTGGGTGCGGGAGTGCTCGTCGGCGTCGGGTTCGCCACCGGCACGACCGGTCCGGTCAGGCAGGTGTCCGGCCGGGTGATCACGTTCGTGTCCAGGGAGACCGACGCGGTGCTGGCCAGGACCCGCCCCTCCACCCGGGCGAGTGTGCCCAGCGTGATCGCGGTGTCGGCCAGGACGGTGCCGACGAAGTCGGAGTTGCCGCCGAGCGTGGCCGAGCTGGTCACCTGCCAGAAGACGTTGCACGCCTGCGCGCCGTTGGTGAGCGCCACGGTGCTGTTGCCGGCCGTGATCAGGTCACTGGTCGCCTGGAAGATGAACACCGAGTCGTAGCTGCCCCCGCCGTCGAGGGTCAGCGTCCCGGTGAGGTCGAACGAGAAGCCGGTGGAGTTGTAGACGCCGGCGGGCAGGTCCAGCCCGCCCAGCGTGCCGTCGGTGACCTTCGTCTGGGGCGTGGCACCGGCCGCGATGGTGATCGCGTTCGTCAACGCGGTCTTGGCGTCCTGGGTGACGGAGTCGCCACCGTGGTCGGTGCTGCCCGGGGCCAGGGTGATCCCGCCGTCGATGGTCGTCGTGGCGTAGCTGCCGATGTCGCCGCTGACCGTGGTCGCTCCGGTGTTGGTGATGCCGGCACCGGCCAGGACGGCGAAGCTCTCCGCGGCGCCGAGCGGCACAGCGGTGGCCGCTTGTGCGGTACCGGTCAACCCGGCGAGCATGCCGAAGGTGGAGACCGCGACCAGGCTGGTCGCCGCGACGCCGAGACGACGTGTCCGGCGGGTGGGGCTGGGGATGGTGCTGGGGACCGACGCCACGTCGGCGCTCCTGTCTCCGACGCGGGCGTCGGGCTCGCGGTGCGCTGAAGACGTCGTCGACGTGGATGCCGACGCTCGAAGTGCCCTCACCCCGACAGTACCGAGGCGTGATCGAGGAACTACTTTCTGTAGCCCCAATGGGTGACGGATCCGCCCGCCCGCTTCGGCAAGAACTGTTCAGGCCGCGACGTCGTCCCGCAGCGTCCGGAGCAGCTCCCGTACGGCGCGCGGGCCGGCCCGGTTGGCCCCGATCGTGCTCGCCGAGGGCCCGTAGCCCACCAGGTGCAGCCGCGGTTCGGCGACCACGCGGGTGCCGTCCATCGCGATGCCGCCACCGGGTGCGCGCAGCTGCAGCGGCGTCAGGTGCTCCAGCGCCGGCCGGAACCCGGTCGCCCACAGGACGACGTCCGCCGGCACGAAGCGGCCCGGGTCACCGTCCCAGACCACCCCGTCCGCGGTGAGCCGGTCGAACACCGGCAGCCGGTCCAGCACGCCCCGGGCCCGCGCAGCGAGCACCGCCGGGGTCTCGACCAGCCCCGTCACACCGACCACGCTGCCCGGGGGCAGACCGGCGCGCACCCGTTCCTCGACCAGCGCCACCGCCGCCCGGCCGGCGTCCTCGTCGAACCCACCAGTGCGCCAGACCGGCTCCCGCCGGGTGACCCAGGTGGTGCTGGTGACCGCACTGATCTCGATCAGCTGCTGCACCGCGGACGTCCCGCCGCCGACGACGACCACGTGCCGGCCGCGGAACTCCTCGGCGTCCCGGTACTCGGCGGCGTGCAGCTGCCGGCCGCCGAAGAGCTCCCGGCCGGGGTAGGCCGGCCAGAACGGCCGGGTCCAGGTGCCGGTGGCGTTGACCAGACCCCGCGCCGTCCACTCGCCCACGCTGGTGTCCAGGGCGAAACCGCCGGGGGTGCGCCGGACGGAACGGACGCCGACCGGCCGGTGCACCGGCAGGGCGAAGCGCCGTTCGTAGTCGGCGAAGTAGTCGGCGACCACCTGGCTGGCCGGTGCCGCCGGGTCGGCGTCGGGCAGCCCCAGTCCGGGCAGCGGGTGGATCCGGTGGGCGGCGTCCAGCCGCAGCGAGGGCCAGCGGTGCTGCCAGGCGCCGCCCGGCCCGGCGTCCCCGTCCAGGACGGCTGAGTCCGCGCCTGCCCGCTGCAGCGCGTACGCCGCCGACAACCCGGCCTGACCGGCTCCGATCACCACGACGTCGCTGTGCACGCCCCCTGCAACACCACGATCCCCGCGGCTGTGCCCGGCGGCGATCAGGCGCGGACGGCGGTGAGCAGCCGGGGGCGCAGTGCCCCCGAACCCAGCAGCCGGCCCACCCGGCGGGACTGCTCCTGCGCCTGCGCCCACGCCGGGTCCTCCCCGTGCCGGCGCTGGACCTCGGCGTCGACCGCATCGGCCCGCTGCTGCCACTCCGGTGGGCTGTCGGCGAGGTCGGCGTCGGCGCGGCCGGTGACCGAGAAGCCGGCCTGGCTCAGGAGCGCGTCCACCTCTGCCGGGCTCGGAAAGCTGTTGCCCTCGGGCAGGGGCGGCGGCAGCGGCGCCTCGGCCACGAACACCAGCAACCCGAGCCGGCCGCCGGGCGCCAGCACCCGGGCCAACTCGGCGAGCATCGCCGGCTTCTCCTCCGTGGTGCACAGCACGCCGAGGGTCCAGGCGGCGTCGAAGGAGTCATCGGCGAACGGCAGCCCCTGCGACAGGGCCACCACCGAGGGCAGTCCGAACAGCGTGCGGCTGGCGTGCACCGCCTCGGCCATCGGCTCGGCGCAGACCGCCCGCACCGCCCGGTCGGCGGCCAGCCAGCCGGCCGGGCCGCCGACCCCGGCACCGGCGTCCAGCACCCGGTCCTCGGGGCGGAGGGCCAGCGAGTCGGCCAGCCAGCGCAGCGCTCCCGCGCTGCCGCTGCCCCGGCAACCGGCCGGCACGGCGTGCTCCGGGCCGAAGGCCCGCACGGCCTCCTCGGTCCAGCCGGCCACCGTGCCGAACTCCGACTCCATCGCCTCGCTGGCGATCTCGCTCACGTGCCCTCCCGGATCCTGGTGGCCACCTCGGCCTTGACTGCGGCGGCAGCGGCCGGCCCACCGGCCGATGCCAGCCCGGACAGGTTCACCCCCACCACCCCCGGCACGGCGAGCAGGGTGCGGGCCTCCCGGACCGCGGTCTCGATGCCGGCGGCCACCGGGTCGGGCGCGGCGAGCACCCGCTCGACCGCCGCGTCGTCGAGGTGCAGGCCGGGGAAGGCCTGCAGCACGCGCGCCGACCGCTCGTCGGTGTAGACCGCGACCGACGCGACGAACGGCAGGGTCGCACCGGCGGCCCGCGCGGCCGCGGTGAAGGCGGCGAGCCGCGCCGGGCCGGCCACGTGGTTGAGCACGCACAGCCGGGCTCCGGCGCGCTCCTTCTCGGCCACCCGCTGCGGGCGCAGGGGCACGGGCGGTGCGTCCGGCGACTCGGGCACCGCCGCGGTCAGCCCGGCCGCGGCGGCCAGTGCGGCGAGCCGGGTCCCGTCGAGGTCGAACACAGAGCTGGCCCCGGGCCGCACGCCCGGGCCGCGGCCGTCGCCGGTCACGCACAGCACCCCGTCGACCCCCACCGCGGCGAGACCGGCGAGCTCCTGCTCCAGCACGACCCGGTTGCGGTCCCGGCAGGCCAGCGTCGTCCACGGCCGGCCCCCGGCGGCCAGCACCTCCTGCGCCATCAGCGTGGGCGGCAGGTCGGGCCGGTTCTGGTGCTCCCCGATGAGCAGGCCGTCGCTGACCGGGGCCAGCGCGGCCACGACCGCCTGCACCGACGCCGGGTCGAACGGGCGCACCGTCAGGTCGGTGAGCACCACCGGCCCGGTCCGCGCCCGCTCCAGCAACCCACCCGGGGACGGCAGCGGGGCCGGCAGCGCCGGGCCGGTCCAGCGCGGCAGCGGCGGCTCGAGGAAGACGCACGGGTGTGCCGCCAGCTCGCAGCTCCCGTCGTCCCGCACCCCACCGCAGGGCCCGAAGACCATCCGCTTGGGGCAGCCGGGCCGCTCCTCGGCGGTGCCCGTCTGCTCCGCTGCACCCATTCCTGGTCGCTGACCCGGCGTGCGCCGGCCCAAACCCCGAGCCGCCGCTGGTGTCGGGCCGGCCCCGATGTGTCCCGATCACGCTCCTCGGGCACTGGCGGTGAGTCGGAGAAGACGACGAGGAGGTGGTCCCGTGACGCAGCGCAACGAGGAGCACCAGACGTCCCAGCACCAGCGGGTCGAGCAGCAGGCGGTCCCGCAGCAGGGGTACCGGCACATCGGGCACGTGCTCCGGCCGGGCCAGGACCTGACCGGAGTGGTCGGCCCGGTGCTCCGGGAGGCGCTGGCCGCCGGAGAGCCGGTGGTGGTCGCCTGCCCCGAGGCTGTGGCGAATGCCTTGGTGGGGGCCCTGCGCGGGGCTGGTGACGTGCACGTCGCCCCGACCCAGCGGATCGACGACCGGCCGCCGACCGTGCTCGCGGCGATCGCCGGACTGGTCGACGAACGGGCGCCCGGCGCCGGACGCCGGCTGCACCTGGTGACCGGGCCGGGCGGTCCCGAGGCCGATCCGGCGGTGTGGGTGCAGACGGAGGCGCTGCTGAACCACGTGCTCGCCGGACGGCCGGTCGACCACGTGTGCCTGCTCAGCCCGACGGCCGAGGGCGGTCCGGACGTCGACGCCGTCGCTGCGGCCACCCACCCCTGGTTGCTGACCGAGGACGGCGTCGTCCGCAGCCCGGCGTTCCGGTCACCCGACGAGCTGCTCCGCGAGGTCCAGCGGGCCACGGTCCCCGACCCGCTGGAGGAGACCGAGCCGACGCTGGCCATGGTCGACCTCGACGACATGCGGGCCCTGCGCCGGGCGCTGCACGAGGTGCTGGCCGACAGCGCACTGTCCCCGGACGCGGCACAGGACTTCGTGCTCGCCATCGACGAGATCACCGCCAACGCCTCCGAGCACGGCGTCCCCCCGGTCGACGTGCGGCTGTGGTGCACCCCGGAACGGCTGCTGTGCGCGGTCACCGACCGGGGCACCGCCTTCGACGACCCGCTGGTGGGCTACGGCCCGGCGCACGGGGACATGGCGGTCGGCGGGATGGGCCTGTGGCTGGCCCGCCGCTCGGTCGACAGCCTGACCGCGGCGCCGGCCGACGAGTCCGGCGACGGCTGCACCGTGCGCCTGGTCGTCAACGCGTGCTGAAGCACCGCCTCCTGGTCAGCCGGTGGCGGGGACGAGGCCGGCGGCCTCGATGAGCCGGGCCTGCTCCCGGCACCAGGGCGACCACGCGTCGTACTGCTGGGTCTCCTGCCGGGCGCGGAAGGTGGCCCAGTCGACCACCTCCCACTCCCCCACCTCGGTGGGTTCGGGCGCCGGCGTGCCGGCGAACCGGCCCAGGTAGACCGGGCAGATCTCGTTTTCCACGACGCCTCGGAACTCGGCCCGGTAGCGGTAGGAGGGCAGCGCCGCACGCAGGTCGGTCACGTCGACCCCGAGCTCGTACCGGGCGCGCCGGGCGATCGCCTGCAGGTCGCCCTCCCCCGGCCCCGGGTGCCCGCAGACGGTGTTGGTCCACATCCCGGGGAAGGTGGCCTTGTCCTGTGCACGCCGGGTGACCAGCAGCCGACCGTCGTCGGCGAAGAGGTAGGCGGAGAAGGCGCGGTGCAACGGCGTCTCGCCGGTGTGCACGAGCGGTTTGGGCATGGTGCCGATCTCCGCCCCGTCCTCGTCGACCAGCACGATCAGCTCTGCCGTCGGGGATGCCACCACGCCTCCATCGTCCCCGACGGGCGCGCATTGCGCGCGTACGGGTTCCGATCGGGACCGCCTCGGACGGGTGAGGCCGCATCGTCACGCTGAGCAATCGTTTGCACACTGACCGCGTCACCACGGCAGGCGACCCGAGAGGACCAGCACGGATGAGCAGCACCACGGCATCGATCGTCGCCGTCCCCGACGTGGCCCTCCAGGTCGCGCTCTCCGCCGACCTGGGCCGCGTCGACGCCGGCGGGACCCTCCGCGAGCTCGCGCAGCCCGTCCACCGGGTGTCGGAGGGCGCCACCATGTCCTCGGTCGACGCGCTCTTCCGCCGTGATGCCGCCCTCCGCTGGATCGTCGTCGACGGGCCCGGCGAACCGGTGCTGGTCAGCCGCTCCTGGTTCGAGCTGTCCATGACCGGCCGGCTGGGCTACGGCCGGCTGCTGCAGCAGCGGCGCCGGGTCCGGGACGCCGCCCCGCCGGACACGCTGCGGTACCCCGCCGACTGCCCCGTCGGCCGTGCGGCCGCCGCTGTCATCCACCGGCGCGCCGCGGGCGAGGACCTGCTCGACGGCGTGCTCGTCTCCTGGCCCGACGGCCGGCTGGGCGTCGCACCGGTGACCGCCGTGTTCGAGCAGCTCGCCCAGGAGTACGCCTACCAGGCCCTGCACGACCCGCTCACCGGGCTGCCGAACCGGCTGTTCCTGCTCGAACGGCTGCGGCAGGCGGTGTGCCCCGGCTCCTCGGCCGTGCTGTTCGTCATCGACCTCGACCGGTTCAAGGACATCAACGACCACCTCGGCCACGCGGCCGGGGACGACGTGCTCACCGACTTCGCGCAGCGGCTGCGCACCGTCGCCCGCAGCGAGGACCTGGTGGTCCGGCTCAACGGCGATGAGTTCGCGCTGCTGACGCCGCCGCTGACCACCGCGCAGAGCACCGCGCTCGCGGAGCGGATCGTGCTGACCGCGGCAGCGCCGTTCGTCGTCTCCCCGCGGAACGCGGACCGGGACGCCGAGCAGCTGGTCAGCCTCGGGGCGAGCGTCGGGGTGGCCGGCTGCACGGCGGAGGTGCACTCGCCGGACGAGCTGCTGCACCGCGCTGACCTGGCGTTGCTCCGGGCGAAGTCACTGGGCCGCGGCCGGGTGGCGCACTTCGGTACGGAGCTGCTCGAGGACGCCGAGACCACCGACGCGGTGCGTGCCCGGCACCGGATGGAGCGGCGGCTGCGGCTGGCGATCGAGTCGCGCTCGCTCTCCCTGCACTACCAGCCCGTCGTCACGCTGCCGTCCGGCCGGGTGACCGGGGTGGAGGCGCTGGCCCGCTGGGAGGACGACGAGCTCGGCCGGGTGGCCCCGGACCAGTTCATCCCGCTCGCCGAGCAGACCGGCCTGGTCGTCGACCTCGGGCGGTGGGTCCTGCAGACGGCCTGCCGCGAGGCCGCCGGGTGGCCGGCCGGACCCTCCGGGCTGCCCCCGACCGTGGCCGTCAACGTCTCCCCGGTCCAGCTGGCCCAGCGGGGCTTCATCGACGACGTCACGCAGGCGCTGAACGACAGTGGGCTGGCACCGGACCGGCTGTGCCTGGAGATCACCGAGACCGCGGCGATCACCGACCTCACCGCCACCGCGGCGCGGCTCACCCAGGTGCGCGACCTCGGCGTGCGGTTGGCGCTGGACGACTTCGGGGCAGGGCACTCCGCGCTGACGCTGCTGCGCGCCCTGCCGGTGCACCTGGTCAAGATCGACCGTTCCTTCATCGAGCGGGTCGCCAGCGACACCGCGGACGCCGTGCTGGTCCGGCTGGTCATCGAGGCGGCGCACAGCCTGGGCCGTCGGGTCTGCGCCGAGGGAGTGGAGACCGCCGAGCAGGCACAGCAGCTGGTCTCGATGGGCTGCGACTCGGCGCAGGGCTGGCTGTTCGGCCGCCCGGAGCCGGCCTCGCCCCGGCTCGCTGCACTGCTCACCTCCCGGGCACTGGCCGAGCCGCTGGCCACCGACGCCGTGCTGCCGCTGGGCGGCAACGACGAACTCGTCCTGGTGACCACTCCCGCGCGGGTCATCACCTACGCCTCGGCCAGCAGCGGGCCGATCCTCGGCTGGCTGCCCCAGGAGATGGTGGGCATGTCCGTGGGCGACTTCATGCACCCCGAGGACGCCGCCCGGGTCAGCGCGGACCCCGAACTCGCTGCCCGGTTCGCCACCGGCATGGGCGTGCACCGGGTCCTGCACCGGGACGGCAGCGTCCGCTGGCTGGAGAGCGACACCCGGCGGCTGGCCGCCGACGACGGCACGGTGCGGGAGGTGCTGTCGGTCTCCCGGGACGTCACCGCCACCGTGGAGGCACGGCGGGACCTGGCCGACAGCGAGCTGATGCTCCGGCACGCGTTCGACGACGCCCCGATCGGGATGACGCTGACCCGGATGGACGGCTCGCTGGTGCGGGTGAACAAGGCGTTCGCGGCGCTGCTGGGCACCACGACCGAGGCGCTCGCCGCCCGCCGCGTCCAGGACCTCACCCCTGCGGACGGCCGGGCCGCCGTCGGCCGGCTGTTCACCGAGTTCATCGGCGTCACCGAGCTCTCCACCCGCCTGCGGCACGCGGACGGCAGCGAGGTGCCCGTGCTGGTGCGCGTCTCGGTGGTCCGGGACCAGGCCGGGGAGCCGACGTCGGTCTTCTCGCACGTCCTGCCCGAGCCGGCGCCGGCCCCCGCCCCCACGGCCTGAGCCGCGTGCGGTGAGCTCGGCGGCCGGCGGGCCGCCCGGTCAGTGCTGGGCGTTCTCGGTGTGCATCAGGTCGCCGTAGTCGGCGGGCAGCTGGTCGAGCACGTGCAGGTACTCGGCTCCCACTGCCTCCCGGAGGGCCGCGGTGACCGCCCGGGCGTGCTGACGCGCCTGCTCGGGCGTGCAGCCCCGCCCCTCGGCCTCGGCCACCCGGCGGTAGAACTCCACCAGGTCGAAGCGCTCGACCGACCCGTCGGTCGGGACGGCGCCGGCCAGCTCCCCCGGCAGCTGCGCCGCCAGGTCGGCCGCCTCGGTCGACAGCCGCTGGCCCAGCACCCTGAGGGTGGCCCGGACCGCCTGCTGGGCGTGCTCGTGGTCGGGGATGCCGGCGGACTGCTGCACGGCGGAGACGAACTCGTGTTCCTGCATGGTCGTTCCTCCTCGTTCCTCGGATGACGCGCCCGCGAGTCCGCGGGGCGCCGAACCGCACCGGTCAGCCGATGCGGAGGTCCTCGACGTCCTCGGTGCGCAGCGAGAGCCCGAGCCCGGGCGCGTCGCCCGGCGGCCGGGCGCGCCCGCGCACCGGCTCGACGACGCCGTCGAAGAGCCGTCGCTCGAACCGCTCGTGGTCGTGGAACCACTCCAGGTGCCTCAGGTTCGGCGTCGCCGGCCCGAGGTGCGCGTGCAGGGTGGGCACGCAGTGCGCCGATACCTCCAGCTGGTGCCCGGCGGCCACCGCGCAGGCCCGGAGCCACTCGGTCACGCCGCCGCAGCGACTGGCGTCCACCTGCAGGCAGTCGACCGCACCGGCACCGCACAGGGCGGCGAAGTCGGGCAGCCGGGCGCCGTACTCCCCGGCGGCGACGTCGCAGTCCAGGCTCTCGCGGACCAGCCGCAGCCCGGCCAGGTCGTCGGAGGAGACCGGCTCCTCGAACCAGACGACGCCGAGGCCGTCGAGCTCCCGGCCGACCCGGACCGCCTGCTTCACGGTGTAGCCACCGTTGGCGTCGACGAGCAGCGCGACGTCGTCCCCCAGCACCTCGCGGGCCAGCCGGGTGCGGGCGAGGTCCCGGGGCACCGCCGTCCCCCACGACTCACCGATCTTGATCTTCGCCTGGTCGTGGCCGGCGGCCAGCCAGCCGCCGAGCTGGTCGCGGGTGGCGTCGTCGTCGTAGCTGGTGAAGCCGCCGCTGGCGTAGACCGCGGCGTCCGGGCGCACCGCACCCAACAGGCCGGCGAGCGGGACGTCGAGCAGCCGCGCCTTGAGGTCCCACAGGGCGACGTCGACCGCCGAGATCGCCATCGCCACCAGGCCCGGCGCGCCGGCGTTCCGGACCGCCCGCGCCATGTCGAACGCCGCGCCCGGCGGGTCGAGCACCGGGCAGCCCAGCACCACCTCGGCCAGCAGGCCGCGGACCACCGCCGCGGCCGAGGCGTCGGCGTAGGTCCAGCCGACCCCGGTGCTGCCGCCGCCGGAGGCATGCACCACGACGGCGGTGGTGGCGTCCCAGCTCAGCGTCCCGTCCGCCTCCGGGCGGTCCGTGGGCAGCCGGTAGACGGCGACCTCCACCGCGTCGACCCGCGGGTCCGACGGCGTCCCGCGCTTCCCCGGTGGCGCGGGCATCAGCCGTGCACCCGGCGCAGTCCCGCCGCCGCAGCAGCCACCGCGAGGCCGGCCGCGGCGGCCAGCACCGCGCCCTGCGCGACCCGGCCGGGCGGCTGCGGCCGGTCGGCCAGCACCTGCTCGGGGTGCTCGGCCAGCCGCGCCCCCTCGACCAGGCCGGCCAGCGCCTCCGCGGAGTGCACCGCGCGCCGTCCGGTGTCGCCCTGCTCGATCTGCGTGCGGCAGCTGAAGCCGTCGGCCAGCACCACCGACCGGGGATCGCCTTCCCGCACAGCCGGCAGCAGCACCTGCTCACCGCACGCCATCGAGACCTCGTGGTGGCCCTGCTCGAACCCGAAGTTCCCGGCGAGCCCGCAGCAGCCGGAGTCCAGCACGTCTGCGTCGAACCCGGCCCTGGCCAGCAGCTCGCGATCGGCGTCGAACCCCATGATCGAGTGCTGGTGGCAGTGGGTCTGCACCATCGCCGTCCGTTCGGCCGGCGGCGGGGACCAGTCCGGGGCCCGCTCGGTGAGCAGCTCGGCGAGGGTCCGGGTGCTCTCGGCGAGCCGGCGCACGTCCTCGTCCTCGGGGAGGAGCTCCGGCGCGTCGGCCCGGAAGACCGCGGTGCAGCTGGGCTCCAGCCCGACCACCGGCACCCCGTCCCGCACCGCGGGGCCGAGCGCCTGCGCCGTGCGCCGCAGCACCCGGGAGGCCACGCCCAGCTGGCCGGTGGAGATCCAGGTGAGCCCGCAGCAGAGCTCCTGCTCCGGCAGCCGCACCCGGAAGCCGGCGTCCTCCAGCACCGTGACCGCCGCCCGGCCGATGGCCGGGTGGAAGAACTCGGTGAAGGTGTCCGGCCACAGCAGCACCTCACCGCGCCGGCCGTCCCCGCGCGGTCCGCGCTCCCGGTACCAGTGGGTGAACCGCTCGGACGCGAACAGCGGCAGCTCCCGCTCGGGGGTGAGCCCGCCGGCCGCTTGCGCGAGCCGGCGCAGCCCCGGCGTCTGGGTCGCGACGTTCACGATCCCGGGAGCCAGCGCCGCGACGCGGGCGACCAGCGGCAGCCAGCCCAGCGAGTAGTGCGTGCGTGGGCGCACCCGGCCGGCGTAGTGGTGGGACAGGAACTCCGCCTTGTAGGTCGCCATGTCGACGTCGACCGGGCAGTCGCTCTTGCAGCCCTTGCAGGCCAGGCAGAGGTCCAGGGCGTCCCGGACGGCGGTCGAGCGCCACCGGTCCCGGATCAGGTCGCCGCGGAGCATCTCGAACAGCAGGCGGGCCCGGCCCCGGGTGGAGTGCTTCTCGTCGCCGGTCACCTGGTAGCTCGGGCACATCACGGCGCCCTCCGCTCCTTCGCCGAGCGTGGCCCGGCACTTGCCGACGCCGACGCAGCGGGCCGCCGCCTGGGCGAAGGACCCGCCGTCCTCGGGGTAGCCGAACGTGACCTCCGGCTCCCACGCCGGGTAGTCGGGGGTGACCCGGAGGTCGGCGTCCAGCGGCCGCGGGACGACCACCTTCCCCGGGTTCATCCGGTTCTCCGGGTCGAAGAGCTGCTTCACCTGCTCGAAGGCGCCGATCAGCTCCGGGGGGAACATCCGGGCGAGCAGCTCACCCCGGACCTGCCCGTCGCCGTGCTCGCCCGACAGCGAGCCGCCGTACCGGGTGACCAGGTCCGCGGCCTCCTCCAGGAAGGACCGGTATCCCGCGGCACCGCCGGGGGAACCCAACTCGAACGGGATGCGCAGGTGCACGCACCCGTGCCCGAAGTGCCCGTACGTCGACGCCGGGGTCAGCCCGTGCCGGTCCAGCAGGTCCCGCAGGTCGGCGAGGTAGGACCCCAGGTCCTCCGGCGCGACCACGGAGTCCTCCCAGCCGGGCCAGGTGTCACGCCCGGTCGGCGGGTGCGCCGTGGCGCCCAGCCCGGCCTCCCGGAACGCCCAGAGATCGGCCTGCTCCCCGGGGTCGTCGAGCACCAGGACCGACGGCGGCTCCGGCGCCCCGCAGACGTCCGCGACCAGCCCGTCCATCCGCCGTCCGAGCTCGTCGGGGTCGTCGTCGGCGAGCTCGACGAGCAGCCAGGCCTTCCCCTCGGGCAGCTTCTCCAGCGCCCGCGGGTTCATCCCCTCCTCGGCCTGGTTGCGGCGCAGGACGTCGTCCACGCCCTCGAGCCGGTGCGGTCCCCAGGGCAGCGCTCGGGTGACCTCCCGCCCGGCGGCCACCACGTCCGGGTACCCGAGCACGGCCAGCCGCCGGTGCCCGGGCAGCTCGGAGAGCTGCAGCTCGGCGCGGAGGACGGTCACCAGCGTCCCCTCGCTGCCGACCAGCGCCCGGGCCAGGTCGAACCCGTTCTCCGGCAGCAGCGAGTCCAGGTTGTAGCCGGACACCCGCCGCGGGATCTGCGGGTACCCGGTGCGGATCTGGGCCAGGTGCTCGTCCCGCAGCTCGCGGAGACCCCGGTACACCTCGGCCGGGCGCCCGCCGGCCTGGACGACCCGGACGTACTCCTCGTCCGACGTGGGGCCCACCCACATCCGGGTGCCGTCGGCCAGCAGCACCTCCAGCCGGGACACCTTGTCCACGGCCTTGCCATAGATCTGCGCGGACGAACCGCACGCGTTGTTCCCGAGCATCCCGCCGACCGTGCAGGTCCAGTGGGTGGCCGGCTGCGGCCCCCAGGTCAGGCCGTGCTCGGCCAGTCGGTCGTCGAGGTGGTCCAGCACCATGCCCGGCTCCACGACGCACGTCCGGCTGTCGACGTCCACCGACTCCAGCCGGTTGCAGTGCCGGCTCCAGTCCAGGACGACGGCGGCGTTCGTGGTCTGGCCGGACAGGCTGGTCCCGCCGCCGCGGGACAGCAGCGGGACCCGGTGCTCGCGGCACACCGCGGCCGCCTCGACGGCGTCCTCCACGGTGCGGGGCTCGACCACACCCAGCGGCGGGACTCGGTAGTTGGACGCGTCGGTGGAGTACGCGCCCCGGGTGCCGGCGTCGAACCGCACGTCGCCGTCGACCCGGCGGGCCAGCTCCGCCTCGAGCGCGGCCACGTCGACGTCCCGCTCACCGGCGGGCGCCGGCCACACGGTGCGCGGATCGGGGAGATCGGTGGTGGCCACGGCTCAGCTCCGGTGCGGCAGGAACTCCTGGATCTTGGTCTTGGCGCCCTGCTTGACCACTCCCCAGGCGTTCTCGTCGCCCTTGAACAGCGACTTGGCGGTCTCGGTCATCTGCTCCAGCGTCGCGTGCGGCGGGATCGGCGGGACGTCTCCGTCGCACAGCACGTCGATGACCGCGGGCTTCCCGGCGGCCAGCGCCCGGTCCCAGGCCGGCCCGAGCTGGTCGGGGTGGTCGACCGTGATGGCCTCGAACCCCAGCCCGGCGGCGAAGGCCGCGTAGGAGACGTCCGGCAGGGTCTGGGACTCGGCGAGCTTCGGCTCCCCGCCCATGGCCCGCATCTCCCAGGTCACCTGGTTGAGGTCGTTGTTGTGCAGCACCGCCACGACCAGCCGCGGGTCGGTCCACTCGTGCCAGTAGTGGGCGATCGTGAGGAGCTCGGCCATCCCGTTCATCTGCATCGCGCCGTCACCGGCGAAGGCGATGACCGGCCGGTCGGGGTGGCCGAACTTGGCGCCGATGCCGTAGGGCACGGCCGGCCCCATGGTGGCCAGGGTGCCCGAGAGCGAACCCCGGTTGTCCGGGCCGAACCGCAGGTGCCGGGCGTACCAGTTCGCCGCCGACCCGGAGTCCGCGGTGAGGATCGCGTTGCCGGGCAGCCGGTCGTTCAGGTCCCAGAACAGGCGCATCGGGTTGACCGGGTCGGCGTCGGTCATCGCCCGCATGTGGATGGTCTCCCACCACCGCCGGACGCCGTCCTCGATGCCCTCCCGCCAGGACCGGTCCTGCTTGCGCTGAAGCAGCGGGATCAGCGCCCGCAGCGTGGCCGCCGCATCGCCGACGAGGTTGAGCTCGTAGGGGTAACGCATCCCGATGAACTTCGCGTCGTGGTCGATCTGCACACCGCGGGCCTGGTCGTACTCGGGGAAGAACTCGCTGTAGGGCAGGTTCGAGCCCACCGTCAGCAGGGTGTCGCAGTCCTTCATCATGTCCCAGGTCGGGCGGGTGCCCAGCAGCCCGATCGCCCCGGTGACGAACGGCAGGTCGTCGGGGAGCACGTCCTTGCCCAGCAGCGCCTTGGCCACGCCGGCGCCCAGCAGGTCGGCGACCTCGATCACCTCGGCGCGGGCACCCCGGGCACCCTGCCCGACGAGCATCGCCACCTTCTCCCCCGAGTTCAGCAGGTCGGCGGCGGCGCGGATCGAGGGGTCGTCGGGGGTCACCTGCGGGGTGGACGTGTGCACGCCGGCCGAGGGCACCATCTTGTGCTCGTGCGTCGGCGGGCTGTAGTCCAGCTCCTGGACGTCGGCCGGGATGATGATCGCCGTCGGCGCGTGCTCGGCGGCCGCGATCCGCATCGCCCGGTCCAGGACGTTGGGCAGCTGCTCGGGGACGTTGACCACGTGCACGTAGTGATGGGCGACGTCCTTGAACAGCGACAGCAGGTCGACCTCCTGCTGGTAGGAGCCGCCCATCGCGCTGCGGTCGGTCTGGCCGACGATCGCGACGACCGGCACGTGGTCGAGCTTGGCGTCGTAGAGGCCGTTGAGCAGGTGGATGGCGCCCGGGCCGGAGGTGGCCATGCAGACGCCGACGCGGCCGGTGAACTTGGCGTACCCGACCGCCTCGAAGGCGGACATCTCCTCGTGCCGGGACTGGATGAACTGCAGGTGGTCCTGCTTGCCGAAGGACGCCAGGATCCCGTTGATCCCGTCCCCCGGGTAGGCGAAGACCTTCTCGACGTCCCACTCGTGCAGTCGTTCCAGCAGGACGTCAGCGACAGTGCGACTCATGGCGAGATCCCCTCGCGTCGACTTCATCGTCCTTCGCCCGCCTACCCGTGGCCCGGGACCGAAAACGACGACCCGCTCGGAACCGGGCCGGCGCACAGAGCCCGGTCCGGATGTTCGATCCGGTTCGAAGGGGTAGGGAGAAGTGGTCCACATCACCGACGGAACGGAGGACCACGCCATGAGCACCCACGAGACCGGCACCGTCACCGGCACCGCTGACAAGGACTACAACCTGCTCTGGTTCACCCAGGCCAGCCTGGACAACGCGCTGCGCCTGGAGACCTACGTCCAGGACGCCGAACGCGCCGGCGACTCCGAGCTGGCGGAGTTCTTCCGCAAGGCGCAGAACGAGAGCCGCAAGGGGGGCGAGCAGGGCAAGGCCATGCTCCAGGCCCGGCTGGGCAGCTGACGCCGGATGCGGACGCGACTGCTCACCGACGGCCCGCCACGGCAGCACGCCGTCGTCCTCGCCACCGACGACGAGGTCGTGGCCGGGCTCGCCGGCTGGGCCGAGGAGAACGACCTGCCGGGCAGCTCCTTCACCGGCATCGGCGCCTTCTCCTCGGCGACGCTCGGGTACTACGACCTCGACGAGCAGGAGTACGCCGAGATCCCGGTGCCCGACCAGGTCGAGGTGCTGACCCTGGCCGGCGACATCACCCGGGACGGCGAGGGTGGCTGGCAGGTGCACGCACACGTCGTGTGCGGCCGCCGGGACGGGTCGACCGTCGGTGGGCACCTGCTCCGCGCGGTGACCCGCCCGACCCTCGAGGTGGTGGTCACCACCGGCGCACGGCACCTGCAGCGCCGGCACGACCCGGCCTCCGGCCTGGCGCTGATCGACCCGGACGCCTCCTGAGGAGCCGTTCCCCGCGTGAGCCCCGGGCGGAGCGGGCAGTGAGCCGGGCATGGACACCTTCCGGAACGGCGACCTGGTCTTCGACGTCCGCGACTCCGGGCCGGCCGACGGCGAGCCCGTCGTCCTGCTGCACGGCTTCCCGCAGGACGCCGGCGCCTTCGGCCGGCTGAGCCCGGCCCTGCACCAGGCCGGGCTGCGCACGCTCGCCCCCGACCAGCGCGGGTACTCCCCCGGCGCCCGGCCGACCGGCCGGTCGGCCTACCGGCTGCGGGCGGTCGTCGACGACGTCCTGGCGATGCTGGACGCCGCCGGCCTCTCCAGCGCGCACGTCGTCGGCCACGACTGGGGCGGGATCGCGGGGTGGGCGCTGGCGGCCTGGCACCCCTGGCGGGTGCGCACGCTGACCGCCCTGTCGGTGCCGCACCCGGCGGCGATGACCCAGGCGCTTCGGCACAGCGACCAGGCGGCCCGGTCGGCCTACGTCGGGTTCTTCCAGCTGCCCGCCGTCCCGGAGGCCACGCTGCTGGCCGGCCAGGGCGCGCTGCTGCGCCGGATGCTGGGCCAGGGCGGGCTGCCGGCCGACCTGGTCGACCGCTACGTGGCCCGGATGCGCCAGCCGGGGGCGCTCACCGCGGCGCTGAACTGGTACCGCGCGCTGCCGCTCGCCGGTGGTGCACCGGTGGGCTCGGTGAGCGTGCCCACCCTGCACGTCTGGGGTGCCCAGGACCCCTACCTGGGCCGGGCCGCGACCGAGGCGACCGCCGAGTTCGTCACCGCCGCCTACGCCCTGGAGGTGCTCGAGGACGTCGGCCACTGGGTCCCCGAAGTCGCCGCCGAGCGGACCGCGGAGCTGATCACCGCGCACGTGCGCACGGCCGGCTGACACCTGCCGGGTGCCGTGACTAGACCGCCGCGCCCCGGGGGTAGGCGCCCAGGATGAGTGCCGATCACCGGACCGAGCACCCGTCGACCGCTGCCCCCCTCACCCGGGCCGAACGGCTGGACCGACTCCCCGTCACCCGGGAGCACCGCAAGCTCGTCATCGGGTCCGGGATCGGCTGGGCCCTGGACGCGATGGACGTCGGCCTCATCTCCTTCGTGATGGCAGCGCTGGCCGTGCAGTGGTCCCTCACGCCGACCGAGCTGTCGTGGATCGGCTCGATCGGCTTCGTCGGGATGGCACTGGGCGCCACGCTGGGCGGACTGCTCGCCGACCGCATCGGGAGGCGCCAGGTGTTCGCGCTGACCCTGCTGGTCTTCGGCCTGGCGACCGGGGCGGCGGCCCTGGCCTGGTCGGTCGGTGCCCTGCTGGTGTTCCGCTTCCTCATCGGCCTCGGACTGGGTGCCGAACTGCCGGTGGCGTCCACCCTGGTCAGCGAGTTCGCGCCGGCGCGGCTGCGCGGCCGGGTGGTCGTGGCCCTGGAGGCCTTCTGGGCAGTCGGCTGGCTGCTCGCGGCGCTGATCGGCTACTTCGTGGTGCCGCGCAGCGACGCCGGCTGGCGCTGGGCCTTCGCGCTCGGGGCGGCCCCCGCGCTGTACGCCATCGTCGTCCGGCGGGGGCTGCCGGAGTCGGTCCGGTTCCTGGAGCTCCGCGGCCGGGAAGCCGAGGCCGAGGCGGCCGTACGTCGCTTCGAGCGGTCGGCCGGCGTCGCGGCGGTGCCCTCGCCGGTGCCCGAGCCCAGCACCCCGCCCGGGCCGCGGGCGCTGTGGGCCGCCGGCACCCGGCGGCGCACCGCCGCGCTGTGGGCGGTCTGGTTCGGGATCAACTTCGCCTACTACGGCGCCTTCATCTGGTTGCCCACCCTGCTGGTCGAGTCCGGGTTCTCCCTGGTCCGGTCCTTCGGCTTCACCCTGGTGATCACGCTGGCCCAGCTCCCGGGCTACGCCGCTGCTGCGTTTCTCATCGAGCGCTGGGGACGCCGGCCGACGCTGTCGACCTTCCTGGTCGGCTCTGCGGTCGGCGCGGGGCTGTTCGCCGGGGCGGCCGGGGAGACCGCCGTGCTGGTCACCGGGATGGTGCTGTCCTTCTTCAACCTGGGTGCCTGGGGCGCGCTGTACGCCATCACGCCGGAGGTCTACCCGACCGCCCTGCGGGCCACCGGCGCCGGCGCAGCGGCCGGGTTCGGCCGGATCGCCTCGATCGCGGCGCCGCTGAGCGTCCCCCCGCTGCTCGCCGCCGGTGGGACCGGCCTGGTGTTCGGCACCTTCGCCGCGTTCTTCCTGATGGCGGCGGTCGCGACCCGGGGCCTGCCGGAGCTCCGCGGGCTGGCGCTGGAGGATCGGGCTCCCGAGGTCGCGGAGCACTGATCCTCCGGTCAGGCGACGGGTGACGGCGGGGTGGTGCGGGTAGCGCCGGGGCATGGCTGAGCTGAACAGCGGACTCCTCCCGGGCATGACCGTGGCGATCACCGGCGCGAGCGGCAACGTGGGGACCGCGGTGCTGCGGGCCCTCGCCGACACCGGGGTGGCCGAGGTGCGCGGGCTGGCCCGCCGGCGCCCACCGGAAGAGGAGCCCTACGCCGGGGTGCGGTGGTCCCGCGCCGACCTGGGCTCCCCGGACAGCGAGCCGGTGCTGGCCGAGTTCCTCGACGGCGTCGACGCCGTCGTCCACCTGGCCTGGGCGTTGACCCCCGACCGGGACCCGGATCTGCTGCACGCGGTCAACGTCGAGGGCACCCGCCGGGTGCTCGACGCCGCCGGCGCCGCGGGCGTCCGGCACGTGGTGCACATGTCCTCGATCGGCACCTACGCAGCCGGCCCGCAGACCCACCCGGTGCGCGAGGACTGGCCCACCACGGGCGTCCCCAGCTCCCAGTACAGCCGGCAGAAGGTGCAGTGCGAGCAGTTCGTGCGGGAGTTCGACGCCGCGCACCCCGACACCACCGTCTCGGTGACCCGCCCGACGCTGGTGCTGCAGCCCGATGCGGCCAGTGAGATCGGCCGGTACTTCCTCGGCCCCGTCTTCTTCCCGGCCGCGCGGGCCCTGCCCGGGGCGGTGGCCAAGCTGCTGCCCCTGCCGTTGCCGGGCTCCCTGCACCTCGGCTTCGTGCACGCCGACGACGTCGCCGACGCGATCGTCCGGATCATCGACCGCCGGGCGCCGGGCGCGTTCAACCTCTCGGCGCCGCCCAACTTCGACGCCGACGGGCTGGCCGGCGCGCTGGGCGTGCGGCGGGTGCCGGTGCCCGCCCCCGTCCTGCGCACCGGCATGCAGGCGGCGTTCCTCGCGCACCTGCTGCAGATCGAGCCCGGCTGGCTCGACCTCGGGCTGGGGGTGCCGCCGCTGGACACCACGCGTGCCCGCACCCACCTGGAGTGGGTCGCCCGGCACCGCGGCGGCGACCTGCTGCGCGAGTTCGTCGCCGCGCTGGGGAAGGGCCAGGGCCACACCGGCCCACTGCTGCACGCCGGCACCGGCCCCGACCACACCCCGGCCTAGCCTCGACGGCCGCTCTCGCGCAGTTCCAGGCACTCCCGCGCCGTTGCAGCACCGCGGTAGCAGCCGGAACTGCGCGAGAGCGGCGGCGTCAGCCCCGCGGCATGCCTGCGGCGCGGAGCAGGGCGCCCCCGATGATCACCTTCTGCACCTCGCTGGTGCCCTCGTACAGGCGGTACAGCCGGGCGTCGCGGTAGAAGCGCTCGACCGGCGTCGTCCGCAGGTAGCCCAGCCCACCGTGCACCTGCACCGCACGGTCGGTGGCCCGGCCGACCATCTCGCTGCAGAACAGCTTCGCGGCCGAGGGGCCGACCGAGGTGTCCTCGCCCGAGTCGTACCGGGCGGCCACGTCGACCACCATGCTGCGGGCGGCCAGCAGCTCGGTGTGCATGTCGGCGAGCATCGCCTGCACCAGCTGGAACCGGCCGATCGGCGCCCCACCCTGCTTGGCGGTGGCGGCGTAGGCGACCGACTCGTCGAGCACCCGCTGCGCCATCCCGACGCACAGCGCCGCGATGTGCAGCCGCCCGCGGGAGAGCACGGTCAGCGCCTTGGCGTAGCCGCGGCCCTCCTCGCCGATCAGCGCGCCGGCGTCGACCCGGGCGTCGTCGAAGAACACCTCGGCGGTCCAGGCGCCGGACTGGCCCATCTTCTTGTCCTTCGGCCCGACCGTGACCCCGGGGGCGTTGGCGTCCACCACGAAGGTGGAGATCCCCCGGCCACCGCGCTCGGCCGGGTCGGTGCGGGCGAAGACGACGAAGAGGTCGGCGATGGGGGCGTTGGTGATGTAGCGCTTCCCACCGCTGATCACCCACCCGTCGCCGTCCCGGCGGGCGGTGGTGCGCAGCCCGGCCGGGTCGGAGCCGGCCTCGGCCTCGGTGAGCGCGAACGAGCCGATCAGCTCCCCCGCCGCCAGCCGCGGCAGGTACGTCTTCTGCTGCTCCTCGTTGCCGAACCTGGCGATCACCTGCCCGGCGATGCCGTTGTTCGTGCCGAACAGCGACCGGAACGCCGGGGTGGTGTAGCCGAACTCGAAGGCCAGCTGGACGTCCTCGCTCATGGTGACGCCGAGGCCGCCGTGCTCCTCGGGCAGCGCGTAGCCGAAGAGGCCCATCTCCGCGGCGGCGCTGCGCAGCTCGTCGGGGATCCGGTCGTCGAGGTCGATCTCCTCCTCGCGGGGGACGACCACCTCCCGGACCAGCTGCCGGACGGCGTCCCTGACCTGGCGGAAGACATCGTTGTCCATGCCGACATGCTGAACCCCCGGGCGCGGGGATCGCGACCGGGGGTCCAGCAGATCGTCGTCCTGCGGACGACTACGCGAGCTGGTCGAGCCGGGCCATCTCGTCGGCGGAGAGCGTGAGCTGCGCAGCACCCAGGTTCTCGGTCAGGTGGTCGACCGACTTGGTGCCCGGGATCGGCAGGATCACCGGCGACTTCTGCAGCAGCCAGGCCAGCGCGACCTGCGACGGGGTGGCGCCGAGCTCCTTCGCCACGGCCGCGACCGGGCTGTCGGGCTTGGCCAGGTCACCGGTGGCGATGGGGAACCACGGGATGAAGGCGATGCCCTCGGCCTCGGCGTAGTCCAGCACGTCCTGGGACTGCCGGTTCGTCAGGTTGTAGAGGTTCTGCACGCTGACGATCTCGGTGATCGCGCGGGCGGCCTTCAGCTGGTCGACGGAGACCTCGGAGACGCCGATGTGGCGCACCTTGCCCTGCTCCTTGAGGTCGGCGAAGGCGCCGAGCTGGTCGGCGAGCGGCACCTGCGGGTCGATCCGGTGCAGCTGGATCAGGTCGATCCGGTCCACCTTCAGGTTGCGCAGCGAGAGCTCGACCTGCTGGGTGAGGTACTCGGGGCGCCCACAGACCGGCCACACGCCGGGGCCGGTCCGGGTCAGGCCCGCCTTCGTGCCGATGACCAGGCCGTCGGGGTAGGGGAACGCCGCCTCGGCGATGATCTGCTCGCTGACCTGCGGGCCGTAGGAGTCCGCGGTGTCGATGAAGTCGACCCCCGCCTCGATCGCGGCCCGCACGACCTCGATCGCGCCCGGGCGGTCGGCCGGCTCGTCCCAGACACCGGGGCCGGTGAGCTGCATGGCGCCGTAGCCGAGGCGGTGGACGGTCAGGTCCCCACCGAGGTCGAAGGTCTGCGGGGTGATGGCGGTCGTCATGGGTCCTCCTGCGCATCGGGTGTCCGGTGCCCGCGGGCCGTGCCAGCGGGTCGTGTCGTGCACAAGCAGTCCCGTTGACCGACCCTTCCCGACTCCGTCGACTGTGACCGGCCCCACCCGCCGTCCCCCGCCGTCGACCGGCACCCACGGCTGGAGGAAGGTGACCCGGTGCAACGAGGAGGGCTGGCCCAGCCGAGAGGGCGGGCCGGGACGACGGCCCTGCCGCTCCTGCTGCTGGCCGGAGTGGTCCTGGTCGCACTGAACATGCGCGGCCCGCTGGTGGCGATCGCCCCCGTGGTCGACGCCATGCGGGCCGACCTGCAGGTCTCCACCGGCACGATCGGGCTGCTGACCAGCATCCCGGTGCTCTGCTTCGGGCTGGCCGCCCCGCTGGCCTCGCTGCTCATCGCCCGCACCGGGGTCCACCGGGCGGTCGTCGTCTCGATGGCCGGGGTCCTCGCCGGCACGCTGCTCCGCTCGCTGGGCAGCCCCACGGCGGCGATCGCGGGCACCGTCGTCATCGGCCTCGCGATCACCGTCGGCAACGTCGTCGTCCCGGTCGTCATCGGCCGCGACTTCCCCGGTGCCACGAACGTGGTCACCGCCGCCTACACGGCTGCGCTGAACATCGGTTCCACGCTCACCTCCGCGCTCACCGCACCACTGGCGGACCTGGTCGGCTGGCAGCTGGCCCTGGCCGCCTGGGGGCTCCTGGTCGTCGTCGCGGCCATCGTCTGGACCGCCGCACTGCGCCAGCAGGTCGCCCGCACCGCCGCGGCCGAGGCGGCGGGCACCGCACCGCCGCCGCCGGTACCGGTCGCGCCCGGCCGCTCGGTCTGGCGGCAGCCGGCGGCCTGGGGCCTGACCCTGGCCTTCGCCGGCCAGGCGTTCAGCTACTACGGGGCGACCGCCTGGTTGCCCACTCTGCTGGCCGACGTGAACGGGATGACCCGGGCGGCAGCAGGCGCCAGTTCCGCGCTGTTCCAGGTGTTCGCCGTCGTCGGAGCCTTCGCCGTGCCTGCACTGGTGGCCTGGTGGAAGCGCCCGTCGCTGGTGCTGCTCGCAGTCACCGTGGTCTGGGCCGCGCTCCCGCTGGGGCTGCTGGCCGCCCCGTCGCAGTGGGCGCTGTGGTGCTCGCTGGCCGGGATCGCCCAGGGCGGCGGCATCACGGTCGTCTTCATCGCGATCGTGCGCCGGTCCCGGGACCTGACCGAGAACCGTCGCCTCTCGGCGATGGTGCAGGGTGGCGGCTACGTCGTGGCCGCGACCGGCCCCCTGGTGGTCGGGACCGTGCACGAGGCGAGCGGTGGCTGGGGCGCACCGCTGCTGGTCATCCTGGGCGCCGTGATCGTCATGGCAGTGGCCGGCACGGCATCCGCCGGTGGCCGGACCGAGAACGCAACCGCGGCGGGGCCGGTACCGGTTCCCGCGGGGAAGGAACACCGTGGGTGAACTGGTGGTCGTCCGGCACGGACAGACCGAGTGGAGCGCGAGCGGGCAGCACACCGGCCTGACCGACCTGCCGCTGTTGCCGACCGGCGAGGACGACGGCCGGCGGCTGCGCTCGGTGCTCGAGCAGCGGGAGATCAGGCACGCCTTCGTCAGCCCGCTCGTCCGGGCCCGGCACACCGCCGAGCTCGCCGGGCTGTTCGAGGACGGCATCGACGCCCGGCTGGAGCCCGACCTCGTCGAGGTGGACTACGGCGGCTGGGAGGGGCTGACGACACCGGAGATCAGCGAGCGGGTCGGCCGGTCCTGGTCGCTGTGGCACCACGGCACGGTCCCCGGCGAAACCCCCGGCGAGACGCTGGCGCAGGTCGCCGAGCGGGTCGACCGGGTGCTGGAGAAGGCCCGCCCGCTGCTCGCCGACGGCGATGTCGCACTGGTGGCGCACGGGCACGTGCTCCGGGTCCTCGCCGCCCGCTGGATCGGGTTCGGCCCCGAGCAGGGCGCCCTGCTCCCCCTCGCCACCGGCCGGTACGGGACGCTCGGGTTCGAGCACGAGTGGCCTGCGCTGACCAGCTGGAACGCCGGCTGCCCCTGAGGTAAGGACCCCCTCGCCCCCCGCAGCTCGCGAGTGGCGGGGGACGTTCGCTCAGGCGAAGGCGAGCTCCGGCTCGGCTTCGGGCTCCGGGCGCACTGGTCGGCCGAACAGCCAGCCCTGCCCCAGGTCGGCCCCCACCGCACGCGCCTGGTCGGCGATCCGCTCGGACTCGATCCCCTCGGCGACCACCACACCGCCCTGCAGGTGGGTCAGCTCGGTGAGGGCCCGGGCGATGGCGTGTGCACCGGGTTCGTGCAGCCGGGACACCAGGGCCTTGCTGAGCTTGACGACGTCGGGGCGGACCACGCTCACCAGCGCCAGGCTCGACCAGCCGACGCCGACGTCGTCCAGCGCGACCCGCCAGCCCAGCGACCGGTGGTGCTCCAGCACCGAGAGCAGGTGCTCGTGGTCGATCACCGCGTGCGAGGCGACCACCTCGAAGACCAGCTGCCGTGGGTCGATGCCGCTGTCGTGCACCGCCCGCTCGGTGCTGGCCAGGCAGACCGAGGGCCGGTGGACGGCCGCCGGGTCGGAGTTCACGTAGAGGTCGGCGCTGCCCAGCCAGCCGGCCGCGCCGCGGATCGCCGCTTCGCGGGCCACCCGGTCCAGCCGGCGCAGCCAGCCGGCCCGCTCGGCGAGGAAGAACAGGTCGCCGCCGCCGACCTCACGCCCGTCCACCCGGCCGCGCAGCAGCGCCTCGTGGCCGACCATGCCACCGGTGGTGAGGGACATGATCGGCTGGTAGACCGGCCACAGCTCGGCATCGGTGAGCAGCGCCATCTCCACGGTCACCCCGCGGCGGGCCAGCTCGACGGCGAGCGTGGGGGCGGTGAGCAGACGGGTGGCCAGGGCGACCCCGTCGCTGGGCGGGTCGGTGGTCACCCGGACGGCCTCGGTCTCGGCGGCGGTGAGCTCGCGGGCCAGCCGCTGGAACAACCGGTCGATCCGCCGGCCGCCCTCGTCGTCGACGACGTCCAGGAGACCGGGCGCAGTGCCGATCCGCAGCCCCATGGCCCCGGCGATCCGGGAGATGCTGGGCAGCACGTGGCTGAGCGTGCTGGCCAGCAACAGCCGGCGAGCGCGCTGGGGGGTCCCCCAGGAGGGACGGACGACGTCGGCAGGCCCGTTCACCGCTGCAGGATGACCGACGGTGACTCCGCGAACACGCAGGCGCGCTGACCCGGGTGCCACCGCGTCCAGGTCGCGGAGGATCACACGCCACCGAAGATCAACTCGGTTACTGTCCCAGGTGTGCCTCCCCTTACTCCCGCCGACGGTGCACCCTCCGGCCGCGGCGGCCGGCCCCGCGACCCCTCCCGTGACGGGGCCATCCGTGCGGCGATCCTCCAGGTGCTGGCGGAGTCCGGCTACGGGGCGCTGACCATGGACGCCGTCGCCTCGGCCGCCGGCGTCGGCAAGGCCACGATCTACCGGCGGTGGCGGACCAAGTCCGAGCTGGTCGCCGACGCGGTGGCCGAGCTGAGCCAGAAGTCGATCGAGGCGCCGGACACCGGCTCGCTGGAGGGCGACCTCCGGCTGCTGCTGCGCTGGCTGGTCGAGGCGGTCAACGGCCCGCTCGGTGCCGCCACGCTGTCGCTGCTGTCGGCCCTGCCGCACGAGCCGGAGCTGCGCGAGGCCTTCCACCAGGGCCCGATGGAGGTCTGGAGCTCGACGTTCCGTCAGGTGTGGGAGCGGGCCGAGGCCCGCGGCGAGGTGCACCCGGCCGCACTGGGCACCGCGGTGGCCTCGACGGCGAGCTCGCCGATCCTGCAGCGCTGGCTCTTCGGCGGGGAGCCGGTCTCGGTGGAGTTCGCCGACGAGGTGCTCACCGACGTCGTCCTGCCGCTGGTCCAGGCCCGCCGCGTGGCCTGAGACGCCCCGCCCGCGCCGGCGGCCTCAGGCCACCGGCGCGCTGGACCGGAAGGCCCGCAGCCGCAAGCTGTTGGTGACCACCAGCACCGAGGACGCCGCCATGGCCAGCCCGGCCAGCAGCGGGTTGAGGAACCCCAGGGCTGCCAACGGCACGAGCGCGACGTTGTAGGCGAACGCCCAGAACAGGTTGCCCTTGATCACCGCGAGGGTCCGCCGGGAGAGCCGGACGGCGTCGACCGCGGCGTCCAGGTCGGCGCGCACCAGCGTCAGGTCGCTGGCCTCGATCGCGACGTCGGTGCCCGAGCCCATCGCCAGTCCGAGGTCGGCCTGGGCCAGTGCGGGGGCGTCGTTCACGCCGTCCCCGACCATCGCCACCACCCGACCTTGCGCCTGCAGCTCCCGGACGACCTCGACCTTCCCCGCCGGCAGCACCCCGGCGACGACCTCCCCGCGGTCGGGGTCCAGCCCCACCGAGCGGGCCACCGCCGCGGCGGCACCGGCGTTGTCACCGGTCAGCAGCACCGGGGCCAGGCCCAGTTCCCGCAGCCGCACGATCGCCGCCGCGCTGGTGGGCTTGACGGTGTCGGCGACGACGCAGACCCCGGTGACCGCGCCGTCCACGGCGACCAGGACGGCGGTCTGCCCGGCCTGCTCGGCGCGCTGAACGACCCCGGCCAGGTCGGCCGGCACCGGGCCCGGCATCGCCGAGGTCCGGCCGACGACGACGTCCCGGCCCTCGACCCGGCCCTGCACCCCGATCCCCTGCTCGCTGGCGAAGCCCTCGACCTCGGGGAGCTCACCGGCGCCGGCGACGATGGCCCGGGCGATCGGGTGCTCGGACCCGGCTTCCACCGCAGCCGCCAGTCGCAGCGTGTCCGGGTGCCCGGCCACCTCCACCAGGCTCATCTGCCCGGTGGTGACGGTGCCGGTCTTGTCCAGCAGCACGGTGTCGACCCGGCGAGTGCTCTCCAGCACCTCCGGGCCCTTGATCAGCACGCCGAGCTGGGCGCCGCGACCGGTGCCGACCAGCAGCGCGGTGGGCGTGGCCAGGCCCAGGGCGCACGGGCAGGCGATCACCAGCACCGCGACCGCGGCAGTGAAGGCCGCTGTCACGTCGCCGGTCACGAGCAGCCAGGTGACCAGGGTGCCCACCGCGATGAGCAGGACGACGGGGACGAAGACCGCCGAGACCCGGTCGGCCAGCCGCTGCACCGGCGCCTTGCCGCTCTGCGCCTGGGTGACCAGCCGGCCGAGCTGGGCCAGCGTCGTGTCGGTGCCCACCCGGGTCGCCTCGACGACCAGCCGGCCGCCGACGTTGACCGTGGCCCCGGTGACCCGGTCGCCGGTGGAGACCTCGACCGGCACGCTCTCCCCGGTCAGCATCGACAGGTCGACCGCGGAGCTGCCGCTGACGACGACGCCGTCGGTGGCGACCTTCTCCCCCGGCCGGACGACGAACCGCATCCCCACGGCGAGCTGGGCGATGGGCACCCGCACCTCGCGCCCGTCCTGCAGCACCGCGGCGTCCTTGGCCCCCAGTTCGAGCAGCGAGGTCAGCGCGGCCCCGGACCGGCGCTTGGCGCGCGCCTCGGCCCAGCGGCCCGCGAGCAGGAAGACGGTGACCGCCGCGGCCACCTCCAGGTAGATCTCGTGCGTGCCGGCGCCGCGCTCGGGGAGGAGGGTGAACTCCATCCGCATGCCCGGCATCCCCGCGTCACCGAGGAACAGCGCCCAGAGCGACCAGAGATAGGCCGCGCTGATCCCGATCGAGACCAGGGTGTCCATCGTGCTGGCGCCGTGCCGGGCGTTGACCACCGCGGCTCGGTGGAACGGCCAGGCGCCCCAGACCGCGACCGGGCTGGCCAGGGTGAGGGCCAGCCACTGCCAGTTGTCGAACTGCAGCGCCGGGACCATCGACAGCACCAGGACCGGCAGGGTGAGCGCGGCGCTGACCAGCAGCCGCTGCCGAAGCGCGGCCTCCGGCGTCCGGGCCGCCTCCTCCGGTGCACCGGCGTCGTCCTCGGTGACCGGCGGGGCCGGCAGCGCGGCGGAGTAGCCGGCGGCCGCGACCGTGGCCACCAGCTGGTCCGGGTCGACCCGCGTCGGATCGAACCGGACGGTGGCGGCCTCGGTGGCGTAGTTGACGCTGGCCTGCACGCCGTCGAGCTTGTTGAGCTTGCGCTCGATCCGGTTCGCGCAGCTAGCGCAGGTCATGCCGGTGATGTCGAGGCGGACCTCGTCCTCCGCAACCAGGCCCTCGCCGGCCGGGGCCCCGGCTGCCGGCCGTTCCGCCTGGGGCCCGACGCTCATGCCGGCTGGGCGGTGTAGTCGCCCGCCTCCGCCACGGCGGCCTGCACCTGGTCGGTGGTGACGTCGCCGACGACGTGCAGCCGGCCGGTGGCCAGGTCGACGTCGACCTCCTGGACGCCGGCGAGCTCGTTGACCTCCTCGGTGACGGAGGCGACGCAGTGCTGGCAGGTCATGCCGGTGACGGTGAAGTCCAGGGTCTGCACGGTGGTTCTCTCCTCGCTGGATGGATCAGGGCAGCTGGGTCAGGAACGGACGAGCCGGGCGATGGCCGCGGAGGCCTCGGCGATCTTGGCGTCGGCGGCGGCGCCGTCGTCCTCGGCGCTGCTGGCGACGGCCTCACGCACGCAGTGCGCCAGGTGGTCGTCGAGCAGGCCGATGGCGACCGCCTGCAACGCCTTGGTCGCGGCGGAGACCTGGGTGAGGACGTCGATGCAGTACGTGTCGTCCTCGACCATCCGCGCGATGCCGCGGACCTGGCCCTCCACGCGCTTGAGCCGCGCGAGCAACTGGTCCTTGTTGCCGTCGTAGCCCGTCATGCCGACCACCATACCCCTAGGGGGTAGGGGTTCACCAGCCGCGCGTGCCGGGCTCGCCCTTGAACGGGCCGACCACCTCGTCGGTGATCCAGCCGCCGTAGAAGTCGCCGGCCTGCGCCCGCACCGGCTCGCCGTCGACCGTCGCGCCGTCCAGCCGGCTCGGGTAGAAGGCGAGCGCACCGCGCAGCTGCTCGTAGCCGGCGGTGGGCTGCTCGTAGGACCAGGCGATCGACGGGTGCCGCACCCCGTCGACGACGGCGTCCCAGTAGGTGGCCATGCCCTTGAACTCGCACCACGACGAGCCGGTGCCCCGCTCCAGCACCCCGGCCTCGACGTCGGCGGACGGCACGTAGAAGACCGGCGGGTGGCTGGTCTCGCAGACCCGGACCGCCCGGTCGGTGCGGGCGATGACCCGCCCGCCGAGGGTGAGCTCGAGGCGTCGTCCGGTCACCTCGGCCGACGGCGGGCGCGGGTAGCTCCAGACCGACTCCTGGCCGGGTCCGACGGGGTCACGCGGCGGTGGGTACACGCCCCGAGTGTGCGCCTCACCGGCGGGGGCCGGTCGGGTCAGCGCACCCGGCGGTACGTGACCACGGGCTCCCGGCGGTAGGTGACCACGGGCTCCACCCGGCGGTCGGTGCCCCGGACGCGGCGGACGACCTTCCGGGTCACGACGAAGGTGACGGTCAGGCCGACCACGCTGACGAGCGCGATCCCGGGCGGGCTCTGCAGGAACTCCTGCACCTTCGCCTTGCCCTGGTCGGCCAGGCGCTGCGGGTTCGTACGGAACGCCAGTTCGTCCAGGGTGGCCCCCAGCGACTCGCGGGCGGCGTCGATCTCCTGCTGGATCTGCTCAGGGGTCCTCGGCACGGGCGACAGCCTGCCAGATGGCATCGGCCCCGGCCGAACGGGAGCCTCCTAGACTCCCTCCGACGCGGGAGTGGTGTAACGGCAGCCACGCCAGACTTAGGATCTGGTGCCTTCGGGCGTGCGGGTTCGACTCCCGCCTCCCGCACGGGCGGACACCGACGTGCGGCCGACGGACCCCGGCGGGTAGGGCTGTCCCATGCGCGACGAGGGCACGACCCGCAGACCCCCTCCCGATCCGTCGGTCGAGACCGAGGGGCTGGCCACCCGGCTCGACCGGCCGATGGGCGCACTCGGCCTGGTGTTCGTGCTCATCGTCCTGGGCCAGGCGCTGGCCCGGGAGCCCTGGCTGGTCACGACGCTGACCGTCCTCGGCTGGATCTGCTGGGCGGTCTTCGTGGCCGAGTTCGTCTTCCGCGCGGTCCGGGCGCCCAGCCAGCGGCGCTTCTGGCTGCGCAACTGGTGGCAGCTGGTCTTCCTGGCGCTGCCGTTCCTCCGGTTCGCCCGCGCCCTCACGCTGCTGCGGACCGCTCGCATCGGCGGCGTGCTGTCCGCCGCCGTCCGCGGCTCACGGTCGGCCGGCCGGCTGCTCACCGGCCGGATCGGCTGGCTCACCGCGGTGACCGGCGTCGTCGTCCTGGCCAGCAGCCAGCTGCTCTACGTCGTGGGGGCCTACGACACCTACGGACCGGCCCTGCACGACGCCGCGCTGGCGACGATCACCGGGCAGGTGCTCGACACCGACCACGGTCTCGCCCGCTTCCTCGAGGTCGCCCTGGCCGTCTACTCGGTCGCGGTGTTCGCCACGCTGGCCGGCGCACTGGGCGCCTACTTCCTCGAGGGACGCCGCGAGGCGGGAGCCGACGAGGCGGTGCCGCAGGCCAGGGGGATCAGGTGAACTCGACCAGCAGCTCCAGCTGCACCGACGGCGCTGTCGGGTCGTCGTCGTCCACGACGCCCAGCAGGCACACCCGGGCGTCCTCGACCGCGCACAGCGCCAGCCCCTCCACCTTGTGCACGCGGCCGTCGACCTCGGGCACCGCCGCGATGTCGAGCACGGTCCCGCCGTCGACCAGCGCGAGGGCGGCGGCGACCACCGGGCCGTCGTCGACCGCGTTCGGGGTGTCCTCGGCGGCCGCGGAGAGCAGCACCCGCCCGTCCGGCAGCGCGACCGCGTCGGTGATCGCCAGCCCCACCCCGGCCACCCGGCCGAGGTCGTAGGACCGGGGCGAGGAGATCGGCACCGCGTCGGCGCCGCCCCGGCCCAGCACGGCGGCGACCAGGTCGGCCAGCGGGAGGTCGACGCTGGCCGGGCCCGCCCCGGCGGCGAGGTTGCCCCGGTGGAACCAGCGGACGGTGTCCCCGTGCCGGCTGCCCCCTTCGAGGTTCAGCTGGTCGGCCGGGACCTCCAGCAGCTGCGCCACCCGGGCGTAGAGCGGGCTCAGCTCGCCGGCCTGCACGACCGGTTCGCCGCCCTCCAGCCGGACCAGCACCCCGCGCATCCGCCGCGGCGTCGACCCGGACCCGAGCAGCAGGACGGCCGGCTCGCCGTCCACCTCGGCCGGGCAGGCCACCTCCAGGTCCGGCTTGAGGTGCTTGGTGCCCGCCGGCTCGCTGAAGTGGTCCAGCCCCTCGACCGGCGGCAGCACGCGTACCGGCGTCACCCCGCCCGGCCGCACCCAGGCGGCGATCGTCGCGTCGTCCGGGGCCACCAGCCAGCCGTCACCCAGCGGCGCGATCGCGGAGGCGGCCGTCACCGGCGTCCCGTCGTCGAAGGTCAGGGTCCGGACGTGCTCCACCGTGATCCGCATCTCGCCATCGTGCCCGCCGGGACGACCCGGCACGCCTCCGATCAGCCGAGGGAGTCCATCGCCTCGGCCCGGAACTGGGCCAGGAACTGGTCCCGGGTGATGCCCCGGCGCTCGGCCTCCCGTTCGCAGAGCATCGCGATCACCAGGGAGGACTGCCGGACGACGTCCGCGCGGGTGTCCTCGTCCAGGCCGCTCAGCACCGCCGTCCAGGCCCGCCAGTCACCGTCCCCGGCCGCCTCGGCCATCTCCAGCACCAGCCCGAACCTGCGCAGCTGCTCCAGGTTGGCCATCGGCCACTCCCCCGTCCCCGGTCGCCCGCTGCGGCCGATGGAGCCCGACGGTAGCGACGTGCCGCCACCGCCCGCCGTCGACGCGGCCTTCCTCGTGCTCGCGTTCCACCCGGTGCTGGCGGCGTTCGCGCTCTGGTTCACCGACTGGACGCAGCGCCGCTAGCTGCCGCCGAGCACCTCGCCGATGACCGGCAGCAGCGCGGCGAACGCCCGCCCCCGGTGGCTGATCGCGTCCTTCTCCGCCGGCTCCAGCTCCGCCGACGTCACGGTCAGACCGGTCGGCACGAACACCGGGTCGTAGCCGAAGCCGTTGCTGCCCCGGGGCTCCCGGACGACCGTGCCGTGCCAGCGCCGCTCGAGCACGTGCTCGCCGCTGTCCGGCGTGACCAGCGCAGCCGCGCAGACGAACGCCGCACCGCGCCGTTCGTCGGGCACGTCGGCGAGCTGCCCGAGCAGGAGCGCGGTGTTGGCCGGGTCGTCCCCGTGCCGCCCGGACCAGCGGGCGGACAGGATCCCCGGCATCCCGTTGAGCGCGTCGACGGCCAGCCCGGAGTCGTCGGCGACCGCCGGCAGGCCGGTGTACCGGACCGCCTCCCGCGCCTTGAGCAGCGCGTTCTCCTCGAACGTCGCCCCGGTCTCCGGCGCTTCGGGGTACTCCGGCACGTCGCGCAGGCCCAGCACCTCGACCCCGGGGACGGCGGTGGCCAGCAGCCGCTGCAGCTCGGCGAGCTTGCCGGCGTTGCGGGTGGCGAGCAGCAGCTGGCTCACGCCGACAACGCCACCTGCTGGGCCAGGGTCAGCTCCGCACAGCCGGCGACGGCCAGGTCGAGCAGCTGGTCGAGGGTGGCCCGGTCGAAGACGGCGCCCTCCGCCGTCCCCTGGACCTCGACGAAGCCGCCGGTGCCGGTGCACACGACGTTCATGTCGGTGCCGGCGGTGACGTCCTCCTCGTAGGCGAGGTCCAGCCGCGGCTCGCCGTCGATGACGCCCACGCTGACCGCGGCGACCGAGTTCGGCAGCGGGGTCGCGCTGGCCAGCTTGCCGCGCTCGCCGAGCCAGCTCACCGCGTCGGCCAGGGCCACGTAGGCACCGGTGATCGCGGCGGTGCGCGTGCCACCGTCGGCCTGCAGGACGTCACAGTCCAGCGCGATGCTGTTCTCCCCCAGTGCGGCCAGGTCGATGCTCGCCCGCAGCGACCGGCCGATGAGCCGGCTGATCTCGTGGGTGCGGCCACCGACCTTGCCCTTGACCGACTCGCGGTCGCTGCGCGTGTGGGTGGCCCGCGGGAGCATCGAGTACTCGGCGGTGACCCAGCCCAGGCCCGAGCCGCGGCGCCAGCGGGGCACCCCCTCGGTGACGCTGGCCGCGCAGAGCACGCGGGTGCGACCGAACTCGACGAGCACCGAGCCCTCGGCGTGGTCGAGCCAGTTGCGGGTGATGGTCACCGGGCGGAGCTGGTCGGCCGCGCGGCCGTCGGGGCGGGTCACGTCGTCCGAGGGTACTGACGCCCCCGCGGTGGCCTGCCGACATCGTCTCCGCCGACGAGCGGACGGACCCTTGACAGTTTTTCTTGTCAAGAGCATCGTGGCGTCATGCAGGCCGTCGAGGTCATCGAGGACGCGGAGGCAGCCGCCGCCGCACTGGACCCGGTCCGGGCGCGGCTGCTCGGCGAGCTGGCCGTTCCGGCCTCCGCCTCCGGGCTCGCCGCGCGGGTCGGCATCACCCGCCAGAAGGTCAACTACCACCTCAAGGCGCTCGAGGCGCACGGCCTGGTGGCGCTGTCCGAGACGCGCCGGCACGGCGGGATCACCGAGCGGGTGCTGCAGGCGTCGGCGGCGTCGTACGTCGTGTCACCGGCGGCCGTCAGCGCGTCCGCGGCCGACCCGGACGCCAACGCCGACCACCTGTCGGCGGGCTATCTCGTCGCGCTGGCCGGCCGGCTGGTGCGCGAGGTCGGCGCCCTGGCGCGCCGGGCCGGCGCATCGGGCACCCGCCTGCCGACGCTGACCATCGACACCCGGATCGGCTTCCGGTCGGCCGCCGACCGGGCTGCCTTCGCCGACGACCTGACCGCGGCGGTGCTCGACCTGGCCGCTCGGTACCACCACGACGACGGGCGCCCGCACCGGCTCGTCGTCGCCGCCCATCCCGTTCCCGAGGAGAGAACATGAGCACGACCACGGACGTCCCGTACCGCCTGGAGTTCAGCGTCGAGGTCCCGGGCACACCCGAACAGGTCTGGCAGGCCATCGCGACCGCCCAGGGCATGAGCGCCTGGTTCCTGCCGACCGAGATCGAGGAGCACGAGGGCGGCTCCCTGCGCTTCTCCATGGGCCCCGAGATGGGCTCGGACGGCCGGGTCACCGGCTGGGACCCACCGCGCCGCCTCGCCTACGACGAGGACTGGGCCGCCCTGATGGGCAAGGACCCGGACGCGCTGAGCCCGCTCACGTCGGAGTTCCTCGTCGAGGCGCAGTCCGGCGGCACCTGCATCGTGCGCGTCACCAGCAGCGGCTTCGGGACCGGCGCCGCCTGGGAGTCGGAGTGGTGGGACAGCCTGGGCCCCAACTGGATGCCGTTCTTCGACAACCTGCGCCTCTACCTGGCGCACTTCCCCGGCCAGGAAGCCAGGCAACTGGAGGCCACCGCCTCCCACCCCGGCGACGCGGAGACGGTCTGGTCGGCCCTGCACGACGCTCTCGGACTGGGCGACGAGGGCGCAGCGATCGAGGTGCGCGGTGCCACCGGCACGGTCGAGCGGGTCGGCGAGCGACAGGCGCTCGTCCGGCTCACCTCGCCGGTACCCGGGATGCTCAGCGTCTTCGCCCACGCCTACGGCGACGGCGACGGCACGGCGACGGCGGGCGTGCGCGGGTACCTGTTCTCCGCCGACGCGGCGGACTACGTGCGGCGCGAGGAGCCCGCCTGGCAGACCTGGCTGCAAGGGCTCGCCGTCCCGGCCTGATGCCCGGCGCGGGACCGACCGCCCGGATGTCCCCGGCGGGCGCGGATGCCATGGTGTCCCCATGCGCTCAGAGCTCCGTGCCGTCCGCACCGGGGGCGTGCCCTCGATCGTCGACCTCACCGACGAGTGCGCCGAGTTCGTCCGCGGCGAGGGCGACGGCCTGCTCCAGGTGTTCGTCCCGCACGCGACCGCCGGGATCGCGATCATCGAGACCGGTGCCGGCAGCGACGACGACCTGCTCGCCCAGCTGGACGAGCTGCTCCCCCGCGACGACCGCTGGCGGCACCGGCACGGCGCCCCCGGGCACGGCCGCGACCACGTGCTGCCGGCGTTCGTCCCGCCGCACGCCACGGTGCCGGTGCTCGAGGGGCGGCTGACCCTGGGCACGTGGCAGCGCATCTGCTTCGTCGACACCAACGTCGACAACCCCTCACGGCACGTGCGGTTCAGCTTCCTGGCCGGCTGAGCGGAAGCCGGGTTGGGCACCGCCGGCCGGGTGCGGCACGATCCCCCCATGACCGAGACCGACCCCGGCATCGACACGGCCCCCGTCCGCCTCGCCCCCGGTGACCCGGCGCCCGAGTTCACCCTCCCGGACGCCGACGGCACGCCCGTCTCGCTGTCGTCCTACCGGGGTCGGCGGGTCATCGTGTACTGCTACCCGGCCGCGCTCACCCCGGGGTGCACCACCCAGGCCGTGGACTTCACCGCGGCGGCCGGGGACCTGGCCGAAGCCGGGCTGGACATCATCGGCGTCTCCCCCGACGTCCCCGAGAAGCTGAGCCGGTTCCGGGAGCAGGAGGAGCTGTCGATCACCCTGGTCTCCGACCCGGAGAAGCAGGTGCTGACGGCCTACGGCGCCTACGGCCCGAAGAAGCTGTACGGCAAGGAGGTCGTCGGGGTCATCCGGTCGACGTTCGTGGTCGGCGCCGACGGCCGGATCGAGAAGGCCGCCTACAACGTCAAGGCGACCGGGCACGTGGCGAAGCTGATGCGCGACCTCGGCATCGACTGACCGTCCCTCCTGTCCCGCACGGTCCGCGAGGAGCAGCGGCGGGACGGCCGTGAGTCCACGGAGTGGACGGCGACTGGTCAGCACGGCACCTGGTCGGGCAGGGTCGTGGCATGAGTGATCAGATCGGCGTCACCGGGCTCGCGGTCATGGGTGCCAACCTCGCCCGCAACCTCGCCCGGCACGGCCACCAGGTGGTCCTGCACAACCGCAGCAGGGGGCGCACCGACACCCTCGTCGAGCAGCACGGCAGCGAGGGCGACTTCGTGCCGACCGGCTCGATGGCGGAGTTCGTCGGCGCCCTGCAGCGCCCGCGCAAGATCATCGTCATGGTGCAGGCGGGCGCGGCCACCGACGGCGTCATCGAGGAGATCGCCCCGCTGCTGGACGAGGGCGACGTGCTGATGGACGGCGGCAACGCCCTGTTCACCGACACCATCCGCCGCACCGAGGCGCTCACCGCCCGGGGCCTGCACTTCATGGGCACCGGGATCAGCGGCGGTGAGGAGGGCGCGCTCAACGGGCCGAGCATCATGCCCGGCGGCTCCAAGGATGCCTACGCGCTGGTCGGCCCGCTGCTGGAGTCGATCGCCGCCGTCGTCGACGGCGAGCCGTGCTGCACCCACATCGGGGCCAGCGGCGCCGGCCACTTCGTGAAGATGGTGCACAACGGCATCGAGTACGCCGACATGCAGCTCATCGCCGAGGCCTACGACCTGCTGCGCCAGGGGCTGGGGCTGACGCCCGCGGAGATCGGTGACGTCTTCGCCAGCTGGAACGAGGGCGACCTCGAGAGCTACCTGATCGAGATCACCGCGCAGGTGCTGCGGCACACCGACGCCGAGACCGGTGGGCCGTTCGTCGACATCGTGCTGGACGAGGCCGAGCAGAAGGGCACCGGTCGCTGGACCGTGCAGTCTGCGCTCGACCTGGGCGTGCCGGTCAGCGGCATCGCGGAGGCCGTCTTCGCCCGGGCGTTGTCCGGGCACCGGGAGCAGCGGCAGGCGGCCCAGAAGGTGCTGCCGGGGCCCGACCGCGAGTGGGACGAGCAGGTGGCCGACAAGGACGCCTTCATCGAGTCGGTGCGCCAGGCGCTGTACGCCTCGAAGGTGGTCGCCTACGCCCAGGGGTTCGACCAGATCACCCAGGGCGCCGACCAGCACGGCTGGGACATCGACCGGGCGGCGCTGGCCAAGATCTGGCGCGGTGGCTGCATCATCCGGGCGCGCTTCCTGGACCGGATCAGCCAGGTGTTCACCGACGAGCCCGACGTCACCACCCTGCTGACCAACGAGTACTTCCGGAACGCGGTCAGCGAGGGCCAGGAGAGCTGGCGGCAGGTCGTGGCCGGTGCGGCCCGGCACGGGGTGCCGGTGCCCGGCTTCGCCAGTGCGCTGGCCTACTACGACGGGTTGCGGGCCGAGCGGCTGCCGGCCGCGCTGATCCAGGGCCTGCGCGACCTCTTCGGCGCGCACACCTACCGGCGCACCGACCGCGAGGGCTCCTTCCACACCATGTGGGGCGAGGACGGCCGCGAGGTGCAGACCGCCTGACCGCGGTCGCGTGACCGCCGGGCCCCCACCGCGGGCCCGGCGGTCAGCCGGCGGGGGGCAGCACGCCCGCCACCTCGTCGGCCACCTGCTCGACCGTCATCGTCGTGCAGTCCACGACGAGATCGGCCGCTGCGACCAGCCACGCCCGGGCATCCGCGTACGCCCGAACGTGCTCGAGCCGCCATGACCGGGCGCCCGGCTCGACCTCGTCGGTGCGGATCCGGCGGGTCAGCTCGTCGTCGGCGACGTCGAGCACGACGTGCCGCACCTCGACGCCCCGCTGCGACGACGAGGTCCCGCCACTCGGGCAGGTCCTGGAAGTCGCCGGTCGGGACCGGCAGCGCGCACCGCAGCAGGTACCCGACCATCTCGGGGTCGTACTCGAACAGCTCCGGCCGGCGGCGTCGCAGCTCGGCAGCGGCGGCCGTCTTCCCCGCGCCGAACGCACCGTTCAGCCAGACGATCACGGCCGCCACCGTAGAGAACCCCACCCCACCGCGAAGGCCACGACCTCCGGCTGTCGTGCCACGATCACCGGATGGTCACCGTCGGGCAGGTCGTCCTCGGCGTCACCGACGTCCAGCGCGCCGTCGAGTTCTGGCGCGCTGCCCTGGGCTACGAGTTCGTCGACGGCGGCTTCGGTGGCTGTGCGAACGTCCTGGCGCCACCACCCGGCGCGCCGGGCGCCCGGCTGGCGCTGCAGACCAGCACCACACCGCCGCCCTCCCATCCCCGCCTGCACCTGGATCTCCACGTCGCCGACCGGGCCGAGCAGGCCGTCGAGGCAGAACGCCTCATCGCGCTCGGCGCCCGACGGGTCAACTGGGACAGCTACCCGGACGACCCGGACTTCGTCGTCCTCGCCGACCCGGACGACAACCTGTTCTGCGTCGTCGACCTGGGTCACCCGGCCCGCTGAGACCGCCCGTTCACGACCCGCTCTCGGCCGCCTTGGCGCGGGCGCGGCGCTTGCCCTCGTGCATGGCGGCCACCCGGGCGACCGGGATGGTGTGGCCCTCGGCGACCAGGTCGGCGGGCAGCTGCTGGGGCTCCGGCAGCGCCGCGGCCCACGGGTCGCCGTCCCCGATCCGCTCCCGGGCGGTGCGCACGGTGACGTCGCCGGGCCGGACGCCGTCCAGCCCCTCCCAGTCCACCGGCGTGGACACCGGCAGCCCGGGCCGCACCCGGGGGCTGTACGCCGCCGCCACCGTCCCCCGGCCGGAGCGGGTCGAGTCGACGAACACCCGGTCACCCCGCTCGGCCACCACGTAGGCGGTGGTCGCGAGCTCCGGGTCCAGCCGCTCGGTCCGGGCGGCCAGGGCCCGGGTGGCGGCGGCGACGTCCTCGGCCGGCGACCCGTGCACCGGGACGACGACGTGCAGCCCCGTCGACCCACTCGTCTTCACCGCCGCCGACAGACCGGCCTCGGCCAGCACCCGGCGGCACAGCAGCGCCGTGCGCACGACCACGTCGAACGGCGCACCCTCGGGCGGGTCGAGGTCCAGCACCAGCCCGGTGGGCTGCTCCTCCCCCACCCGGCTGAACGGCACGTGGTACTCGACGGCCCGCTGGTTGGCCAGCCACAGCAGGGTGCGGCGGTCCTCGACCAGCACCTGGTGCACCTCACGGTGCGCCCGGTCGGACCAGGTGGCCACCGTCCGGACCCACTCCGGTGCGCCCTTCGGCACGTCGCGCTGGATGAACGGCGCGGCGCCGGGCCGGACCCGCTTGATCGTCAGTGGGCGCCCGGCGAGCAGCGGCACGAGCCGGTCGGCGAAGGCGTCCAGGTGGTCGACGAGCTCCCGTTTGGTCACCTCGAGCCCGTCGCCCAGCGGGGAGTCCAGGCTGCTCAGCCGGACGCCGTCCCGTTCCTCGTCGCTGCTGGCCACCCGGTCACCGTGCCGCGCCCATCCGCACGGGGCAACCGGTCCGGACGGGCCTCTTCCTCAGATGTCGTAGACGGCGGCGTGCCGGGCCAGCTCGGCGGCCGGGAAGACCGACCGGGCCGCGGCCAGCTGCGCCTCCGCGTCCACCCAGGCGGGCACGTGCGTCACGAGCAGCCGGCCCACCCCGGCGGCGGCCGCGTGCTCACCGGCCTGCCGGCCGGTCAGGTGCAGCGCGGGCGGCAGGTCGGGGACGTCGGGGTGGGCGGCCTCGGCCAGCAGCACGTCGGCACCCCGGGCCAGCTCGACCACGGCGTCCGACGGGCCGGTGTCACCGGTGTAGACCAGCGACCGGCCACCCACGGTCAGCCGCACGGCGTAGCACTCGACCGGGTGGGCCGTCCGCGCCGTCCGGACCTCGAACGGCCCGATGGACCAGGTGCCCGGGCCGACCGGGGTGACGTCGAAGACGTCGTCGATCGGCCCGCCGTCGGCGTCGTAGGCGGCGGCCAGGCGGCGGTCGGCACCGACGGGTGCGTACAGCGGCACGGCGCGGCCGTCGGAGCGGCCCGAGTAGCGGTGCCACACGATGAACGGCGCCGCGTCCAGGCAGTGGTCGGCGTGCAGGTGGCTGAGGTAGACGGCGTCGACCCGGCTGGGGTCGGTGAGCCCCTGCAGGGCGCCGAAGGACCCGTTGCCCAGGTCCAGGAGCAGGGCGAACTCCTCGTGCTCCACCAGGTAGCAGGACGCCGGGGAGGACGGGCCGGGTGCACTGCCGGAGCAGCCGACGACGGTGAGCCTCACGCCCCGGCCTCCGCACCCGCAGGCAGGACGGCGTCGACCTCCGGGCCGAGGAACCGCCGGCCGAGCCGGGCGAAGGGCTCGGGATCGCCGGTGGCGAGGAACCGGTGCACCGGCGGTGGGCCCTCCGGGTCGCGCAACAGGTCGGTCCGGGTCAGCACCCGGTACACGTCCTTGGCCGTCTCCTCCGCGCTGGACACCAGCGTGACCTCCTCACCCAGCACCAGCGACAGCACGCCGGTGAGCAGCGGATAGTGCGTGCAGCCGAGCACGACGGTGTCGACGCCGGCCCCCAGCAGTGGGTCCAGGTAGGACTGCGCCAACCCCACGAGCTGCCGGCCGCTGGTGATCCCGCGCTCGACGAAGTCGACGAAGCTGGGGCAGGCGGCGCTGGTGACGCTGAGCTGCGGCGCCGCGGCGAACGCGTCCTCGTAGGCACCGCTGGTGACGGTTGCCTGGGTGGCGATGACGCCCACCCGGCCGTTGCGCGTCGCCGCGGTCGCCCGGCGGACGGCGGGGAGCACCACCTCGACCACCGGGACGTCGTAGCGCTCCCGGGCGTCGCCCAGGCAGGCGGCGCTGGCGGAGTTGCAGGCGATGACGAGCATCTTGACCCCGTCGGCGACCAGCTGGTCCATCGCCGCCAGCGAGTGCCGGCGGACGTCGGCGATCGGCCGGGGCCCGTAGGGGCTGTGCGCGGTGTCGCCGAGGTACCGGATGGCCTCGTGCGGGAGCTGGTCGAGGACGGCGCGGGCCACGGTGAGCCCACCGACCCCGGAGTCGAAGATCCCGATGGGCGCGTCTGCCCCCGCTGTCGCAGTGCTCATGTCGGCAGCCAGGCTAACGGCCCGGTCGGACGACGCCGCGCGTCCGGGCCGAGACGGCCGTCTCAGCCCGGTCAGGGGCGACGCAGCAGCGCCGCGTCCGGGAGCAGCAGCCCGTCGGACGTCCAGCGGGCCCCGGTCAGGTCGCGGACGACGGCGGGCGCCTCGCTGACCAGCGCGGTCTCCCCGATGCCCAGGACCGTCGCACCGGCGGCCAGCCCCGCGCGGACCCCGCTCGGGCTGTCCTCCAGCACGATCAGCTCGCCCGGCGGGAGCCCCAGCCGGCTCGCCCCGGTCAGGTACGGCTCTGGGTGGGGCTTGCCCATGACGACGTCCTCGGCGGTGACCACGACGTCCGGCGCCGGGACCCCGGCGGCCAGCAGCCGCGCCGCCGCCAGCTCACGGACCCCGGAGGTGACGACCGCCCAGGGCACGTCGGCCAGCTGGGCGACGAGGTCCAGGACGCCGGGCACGGCGAGGGTGCCGGCGACGTCCTCCAGCTCGTAGCGGGTGATCAGCGCGGTCGACTGCTCGACGTCCTCGGGCTTGACGAACAGCGCCACCGTGTCGGCGGCCCGGCGACCGGGCACCGCCGCCATGACCTCGTCCGGGTCGAGCCCGGAGTCGACCGCCCAGCGGGACCAGGAGCGCACCACGCTCGGCTCGGAGTCGACCAGCACCCCGTCGTTGTCGAACAGCAGGCCCTGTGCCGGCAGGAGCAGCCCGCTCATGCCCAGAGCTGGCCCTCGAGCGCGGCGCTGGCCTGCTCGAGGGTGCCGGCGTAGGCCCCGGTGGACAGGTACTTCCACCCGCCGTCGCAGACGATGAAGACGATGTCGGCCTTGCGGCCGGCCGCGACCTCCTTGTCGGCGACCCCGAGGGCCGCGTGCAGGATCGCCCCGGTCGAGATGCCGGCGAAGATGCCCTCGCGCTCGACCAGCTGGCGGGTGCGGTGGATCGCGTCGTCGGGGCCGACGGAGAACCGGGAGTCCAGCAGGTCGGCGTCGTACAGCTCGGGGATGAACCCCTCGTCGATGTTGCGCAGGCCGTAGACCAGCTCGCCGTAGCGCGGCTCGGCCGCGATCACCTGGACGCCGGGCTTCTTCTCCCGCAGGTACCGGGAGACGCCCATCAGCGTGCCGGTGGTGCCCAGCCCGGCCACGAAGTGGGTGATGGAGGGCATGTCTGCCAGGATCTCCGGGCCGGTGCCGGTGTAGTGCGCCTCGGCGTTGGCCGGGTTGCCGTACTGGTACAGCATCACCCAGTCCTCGTGCTCGGCGGCCAGCCCCTTGGCGACGGCCACGGCCTGGTTGCTGCCACCGGCGGCCGGGGAGCTGATGATCCGCGCGCCGTACATCTCCAGCAGCTGGCGCCGCTCGATCGAGGTGTTCTCCGGCATCACGCAGATCAGCTCGTAGCCGCGCTGCCGGGCGACCATCGCCAGGGAGATGCCGGTGTTGCCGCTGGTGGGCTCCAGGATCGTGCTGCCCGGCTGCAGCCGCCCCTCCTTCTCGGCCGCCTCGATCATCGCGATGGCGGCCCGGTCCTTGATCGAACCGGTGGGGTTGTGGTCCTCGAGCTTGGCCCACAGCCGGACGTCGGGCGTGGGCGACAGCGCCGGCAGCCCCACCAGCGGGGTGTTGCCGAGCGAGTCGACGAGGGAGGCGAAGCGGGCCATGACGGGTCTCCTGGGGTCGCGGTGCCGGGCGGGGGGCTCCGGGTCAGCAGCCGCCGGCGACGGCGGGCAGGATGGTGACCGAGTCGCCGTCCTTGACCGAGGTGTCCAGCGCGCCGGTGAAGCGCACGTCCTCGTCGTTGACGTAGACGTTCACGAAGCGGTGCAGCTTGCCCTCGTCGGTGACCAGACGGCCCTTGATCCCGGGGTGCTGGCTGTCGATGTCGTCGACCAGCGCGCCGAGCGTGTCGCCGTTCCCCTGGACGGTCTTGTTGCCGCCGGTGTGGGTGCGCAGGATGGTCGGGATGCGGACCTCGATGGCCATGGCGTGAGAACTCCTCGGGTGGGGATGTGCGGGATCGGGCTGGGACAGGGGTCGCGCGCAGGGCGCGCAGAGCCGGCTGCTCGGAGGAACGCCGGTGGGCGGCCGGCGATTCCGCCGGCCGCGGGGTGAGCTGGCGCTCAGTCGTAGACGACGGTGGTCGGCGAGTGGCCGAACAGGTAGGACTCGACGACCTCGACGTCCTCCTCGCGCACCTCGCCGTCGACGATCCGGAAGCTGCGGAACTCCACGGTGTCCCCGGCCAGGCCGGTCCGGTCGCCGTGCTCGCGGGTGGAGACCAGCACGTAGTGCGCCTCGGGCTCGGAGGCGTAGCTGATGTCGGTGCGCGAGGGACGGGCCTCGGTGGCGGTGTGCGAGTGGTAGATGACCACGGGGACCTCGTCCCGGTCGTCCATCGCTCGGTACAGCTTCAGCAGGTCGCCGCTGTCGAACTCGTAGAACGTCGGTGAGCGGGCCGCGTTGAGCATCGGGATGAAGCGCTCGGGCCGGTCGCTGCCCTCGGGGCCGGCGACGACACCACAGGCCTCGTCCGGGTGGTCTTCCCGGGCGTGGGCCACGATGGCGTCGTAGGTCGCGCGGTCGATGCGCAGCACGGGCCAAGTGTAGGCAGCGTCGCCGCCCGACGTCCTCCCCGGCCCGGGACGAGCGCCGGAACGGGTGACCGCCAGGGGAACGGATTGCGTCCCAGGGGTGTCCGGACGATAACGTCGCCGACCGTGGTGATCGAGGTTCTCATGGTGCTCGGCGTCGTCCTGGTCGCGCTGCCGGCCCTGGCCCTCGGGTCGGCCCGGCTGCTCCACCGCAGTGGCCGCGCCACGGACCAGCGGACCGACCGGGTCGAGCTGGTGCTGGTGGTGGTCGGCCGGCTCATCGGGCTGGTGCTGCTGGCCGCCCTGTCCGGCATCACCCTGGTGTCCTGCATCGGGGCGATCGTGCAGGACGTGACGGTGCACAGCCTGGTCTACGTGTTCTTCGTCGCCGACCTGCTCGTCGCCATCCTGGTGCTGCTCACCGTCGGTCGCCTCGACCGGCGGCCAAGGCGTCGATCAACGAGCCCTGCACCGCGGTGAGCCAGTAGTAGACGGCCAGCTGCGAGTTCTCGTCGTCCGCCCCCTCGCCCGAGGGGTCGATGTCCGGGGGCTCGGTCTCCGCGGTGATGCCCAGCCGGGTGCCCATCGCGAGCCGGAGGTCGTTGGTGGTGCGCAGCCAGGCCCGTGCCTGCTCGGCGTCCAGCCGCACCTCGCCACCCTCGGGGGGCACGGTGGCCCGGACCATCGCCAGGTCGTCGGCCTTGCCGCTGCGCAGCCCGGCCTCGGTGAGGTCGCGGTACTCGGCGGCCAGCTGCGGGTCGCTGGCGTGCCCACTGGGCAGCAGCCGGGCGAGGACCGGGTCGCCGCCGGAGTCGGCCGCATCGGCCACGAGCAGCTGCTCCAGCTGGTCCAGCAGCAGGTTCACGATGTCGGCCTCGGCGTCGACCAGCCGGGCCACCAGCTGGTCGCCCTTGCGGCGGAACGGCTTCATGCGTCCCGCTGGTAGGTGGCCCACAGCCCGTAGGCGTGCAGCCGGTTGGTGTCGTGCTCCATCCGCTCCCGCGGACCGGAGCTCACGATCGCCTTGCCCTCGTTGTGCACCTGCAGCATGAGCTCCGTCGCGGTCGCCTCGTCGTACCCGAACAGCTCCTGGAGCACGAAGGTCACGTAGGTCATCAGGTTGACCGGGTCGTCCCAGACGAGGGTGACCCAGGGGCGGTCGAGGGCGGACTCCTCCCCCGTCGACGTCTCCGACACCCGTTCGGGCGCGAGCGGTCCGGCCACGTGAGCACTCTAGGACGACCGCCTCCAGCGACGCAGTCGGTGGGCACCTATCGTGCTGCTCCATGCCGCAGAGCTCACCGCTCAGCCCCGCGATGTTCACCGACCGCTACGAGCTGACGATGCTGGCCGCCGCCCTGGCCGACGGCACCGCCGACCGGGACTGCGTCTTCGAGGTGTTCGCCCGCCGGCTGCCGCACGGCCGGCGCTACGGGGTGCTCGCCGGCACCGGCCGGTTCCTGGAGGCCCTGGCGGGCTTCCGGTTCGGCGAGGCCGAGCTGGACGCGCTCCGGCAGCAGGGCGTCGAGGACCCCCGGCTGCTGAAGCACCTGGCCGACTTCCGGTTCACCGGGGACGTCGACGGCTACGCCGAGGGCGACCTCTACTTCCCCGGCTCCCCGGTGCTGACCGTGCGAGCCCCGTTCGGCCAGGCTGTCCTGCTCGAGACCCTGGTGCTGTCGGTCCTCAACCACGACAGCGCCATCGCCGCGGCCGGGGCACGGATGGTCGGCGCCGCCTGTGGCCGGCCGTGCATCGAGATGGGCTCCCGGCGCACCCACGAGGAGGCCGCCGTCGCCGCCGCCCGGGCCGCCGCCCTGGTCGGCTTCTCGGCGACGTCGAACCTGGCCGCCGGCGCTCGCTACGGCATCCCCACGACCGGCACGAGCGCGCACGCGTTCACCCTGCTGCACGACGACGAGGCGTCGGCGTTCCGCGCGCAGCTGGACACGCTGGGCGTGGGGACGACGCTGCTGGTCGACACCTACGACACCGAGCAGGGCATCCGGACGGCGATCGAGGTGGCCGGCCCGGAGCTCGGCGCCGTCCGGCTGGACTCCGGCGACCTCGCCATCGAGGCGACCCGCGCCCGCGAGCTGCTGGACTCCCTGGGCGCGACGGGCACCCGGGTGATCGTCACCAGCGACCTGGACGAGTACGCGATCGCTGCGCTGGCGGCCGCCCCGGTCGACGGCTACGGGGTCGGCACCTCCCTGGTGACCGGTTCCGGCTCGCCCACCGTCGGGATGGTCTACAAGCTGGTGGCCCGGGACGGCGTCCCGGTGGCCAAGAACTCCGTGGGCAAGCGCTCGGTGGGTGGCCGCAAGCACGCCGTGCGCCGGCACGACGCCGCCGGGACGGCGACCGCGGAGGTGGTCAGCGCGGCACCTGTCACCCCCCGGGAGCACGACCGCGAGCTGATCCGGCCACTGGTCCGTGGCGGGGAACTGGTCGAGCCGCGGTCCCCCGCCGACTCCCTGGCCGTGGCGCAGGACCTGCACGTCCGGGCGCGCGGCGCCCTGCCCACGGAGGCGTGGTCGCTCTCCCGGGGCGAGCCGGCGGTCGACACCGTCACCGAGTAGTGGCCGAGGGGGGGCCACCCGCCGGGAGGGACGTCGTCGGGGCAGGATGGGTCCATGACCCGGGCCCTGGTGATCGTGGACGTGCAGAACGACTTCTGCGAGGGCGGGAGCCTCGCGGTCGACGGCGGCACCGCCGTCGCCCGGGCGATCAGCGCCCACGCCGCCGCGACCGACTACGCACACGTCGTCGCCACCCGGGACCACCACGTCGACCCGGGCGGCCACTTCGCCGAGCAGCCCGACTTCCTGGAGACCTGGCCGGCGCACTGCGTCGTCGGGACGTCCGGGGTCGAGCTCCACTCGGACCTGGACCGGCGCCCGATCGAGGCGGTCTTCGACAAGGGCGAGTACGAGGCCGCCTACTCCGGCTTCGAGGGCTCCTTCGACGGGCAGTCCCTGGCCGACTGGCTGCGGGCGCACGAGGTCGACGCCGTCGACATCGTGGGCGTCGCCACCGACCACTGCGTCCGGGCGACCGCGCTGGACGCGGTCGGCGCCGGGTTCGCCACCCGGGTGCTGCTGCACCTCACCGCCGGGGTCTCCCCCGCCACGACGGATGCCGCCCTGGACCAGCTCCGCACCGCCGGGGTGGAGCTCAGCACATCGTCGTCCTGACGAACGACAGCGCGGTCAGCAGCCGTGCCCGACTCACGTGGAGCCGCTGAGCTGCCTCCTCGGGGAGGCCTCCGGCCTCCCGTCGTCGCCAGTCACCAGTGCTGACTCCCGCTCAGCTGGCGTCCAGCACCTCGTCCCGGGTGAAGCCGAGGACCTGGAGGACGGCGTCCAGGTAGGGCTGGTTCAGCGCCGCGTGTGCCTGGTCGCGGACGAACGGCTTGGCGTTGAAGGCGATGCCCAGCCCGGCCGCGTTGAGCATGTCGAGGTCGTTGGCGCCGTCGCCGACCGCGACGGTCTGGTCCAGCGGGACCCCGTGCTCGGCGGCGAAACGGGCCAGCGCCCGCGCCTTGCCCGCCCGGTCGACGACCTCCCCGACCAGCCCGCCGGTGAGCCGCCCGTCGGCCACCTCGAGGGTGTTCGCGGCGGCGAAGTCCAGGCCGAGCTCGGCGGCGAGCGGATCGGTGATCTGGGTGAACCCGCCGCTGACGATCCCGCAGCGGAACCCCAGCCGCTGCAGCGTCCGGATCAGGGTCCGGGCGCCCGGGGTCAGCACCAGGTGCGCCCGGACCTCGTCCAGCACGCCGACCGGCAGCCCGGCCAGCACCGCCACCCGCGCGCGGAGGGACTCCTCGAAGTCCAGCTCTCCGTTCATCGCCGCCGCGGTGATCCGGGCGACCTCGGCGGCCCGGCCGGCGCGGGCGGCCAGCTCGTCGATCACCTCCCCGCGCACCAGGGTCGAGTCGACGTCCAGCACGATCAGCCGCTTGCCGCGCCGGGCCAGCCCGACCCGCTCCACGGCGATGTCGGTGCCGGTCTCGGCGGCGACCGTGGCCAGCGCCGTGCGCAGCTCGGTGGACGCGGCGCCGGAGACGGTCAGCTCGAAGCTGGTGACCGGGTAGTCGGACAGCCGGCGGATCGCCTCGATGTTGCCGCCCACCCCGGCGATGGCGCGCGCGGCGCCGGCGACCGCAGCCGGCGGGACGGGGCGGCCCAGCACGATGACGTGGTGGCGCGCGGTGCGCTCCTGCCGGGCGCTGCCGGCCGCGGTGGGCTGCACGCTCACCTGGACGCCGGTCTGCGCCGCCACCTGGGCCGCGGTGGCGCGCAGCCGATCGGCCAGCGGCCCGTCGACCGCGCTCTCCGGGCTGCCGACGACGACGCCGAGCACCAGCTGGCCGTGCACCACGACCTGCTCGACGTCGAGGACCTCGACCGGGTGCGGGCCGAGCTCGTCCAGCGCGGCGAACAGCGCTGCGGTCACCCCCGGCCGGTCGCTGCCGGTCACGGTCAGCAGGGCGCCGTCGGACGCCGGCGGCACAGCGGTCGGGTCGGTCGGCGCTGGGGCGGCGGCGCGGTCGGTCACCCGGTCATCGTGCCGGACCGGGGATCGCCTCCCGACCGCACCCCGCCCGCCGCACCTCGGCTCGGTCCGCCGCACCCCGGCCCCGACGCGCGGACGCCCCGTCAGCCAGTGGCTGACGGGGCGTCCGAGTGGGCCCGGTGCGGGGCGGCCGCCCCCGAGAGGGCGCCGACCTCAGCTCAGGTCGGGTCCTTGTCGTCGGCTCCCTGGCGGGCGCCTCCGGTGAGACCGGCCTCGCTGGCGTAGGGCTGGTGGCCCTTGCCGGCGTGGGCCTCCATCTCCAGGCGGTCCCGCAGGTGCGGGTAGTGCAGCTCGAACGCGGGCCGCTCCGACCGGATCCGGGGGATCTCGACGAAGTTGTGCCGCGGCGGCGGGGACGAGGTCGCCCACTCCAGCGAGTTGCCGTGACCCCAGGGGTCGTCGCGCAGCGCCAGCCGGCCGTGCTTCCACGACTTCACGACGTTGTAGACGAAGGGGATCACCGAGGCGCCCAGGATGAACGACCCGATCGTCGAGATCGTGTGCATCGTGGTGAAGGAGCCACCGCCGTCGAGTGCCAGGTAGTCGACGTACCGGCGCGGCATGCCCTCGTTGCCCAGCCAGTGCTGGATGAGGAAGGTGGCGTGGAAGCCGACGAAGGTCAGCCAGAAGTGCAGCTTCCCGATCTTCTCGTCCATCATCCGGCCGCACATCTTCGGGAACCAGAAGTAGAGCCCGGCGTAGGCCGCGAACACCACGGTGCCGAAGACGACGTAGTGGAAGTGCGCCACGACGAAGTAGCTGTCGTTGACGTGCCAGTCCAGCGGCGGGCTGGCCAGCAGGACACCGGTCAGACCACCGAGCAGGAAGGTGATCAGGAAGCCGATCGAGAAGAGCATCGGCGTCTCGAAGGTGATCTGGCCCCGCCACATGGTGCCGATCCAGTTGAAGAACTTGATCCCGGTCGGCACCGCGATCAGGTACGTCAGGAAGGCGAAGAACGGCAGCAGCACCGCGCCGGTGGCGAACATGTGGTGCGCCCACACCGCCAGCGAGAGCGCGGTGATGGCGATCAGCGCGAAGACCATGCCCTTGTAGCCGAACAGCGGCTTGCGGCTGAAGACCGGGATGACCTCGCTGATGATGCCGAAGAACGGCAACGCGATGATGTAGACCTCGGGGTGCCCGAAGAACCAGAACAGGTGCTGCCACAGCAGCGGCCCGCCGTTCTCCGGCGTGTAGATCTGCGCATCGAGGTGCCGGTCGGCCAGCAGCGCCATCAGCGCGGCGGTCAGGATGGGGAAGGCCAGCAGGATCAGGATGCTGGTGACCAGGGACGCCCAGGTGAAGATGGACATCCGGAACATCGTCAGACCCGGGGCGCGCAGGCAGACGATCGTGGCGATGAAGTTGACGCCACCGAGGATCGTGCCCAGACCACTGACCGCCAGGCCGGCGATCCACAGGTCACCACCGGCGCCCGGGCTGTGCACCCCGGTCGACAGCGGGGTGTAGGCGTACCAGCCGAAGTCGGCTGCGCCACCCGGGGTCAGGAAGCCGGAGACGGCGATCGAGGCGCCGAAGAAGAACAGCCAGAAGGAGAAGGCGTTCAACCGCGGGAAGGCGACGTCCGGCGCGCCCAGCTGCAGCGGCATGATCAGGTTCGCGAACGCGAAGAACATCGGCGTCGCGAAGAACAGCAGCATGATCGTGCCGTGCATCGTGACCAGCTGGTTGTACTGCTCGGGCGAGAGGTACTGCAGCTCCGGGCGGGCCAGCTCACCACGCATCAGGAGCGCCATGAAGCCACCGAGGAAGAACCAGATGAACGCCACCGTGGTGTACATCAGGCCGATGGTCTTGTGGTCGGTGGTGCGCAGCAGACCGAGGAGCCGCGATCCCTTCTCGGCCTCGTGGGCCGGGCTCGGCCGGCTCACGATCGGGGCAGGTGCGATCGTCACGGTCGGAGCTTAGACCGTCACGTCACGGCCGACGCGGCGGGAGCAGGAGTCGGTGCGGCGCGCCCCAGGGACGTCCGGCGGGGCCCGGCGCGGCGTCGGGGAGAACCGCAGGTCGGCGCGGTACGGGGCCTGTGGGGCAGGCCGGACGGGCGCTCCGGACGCCGCGACGCGACGCCCCCGGGGAGTTTGCTCACGTCCGTGCGCGGCTACTGATGATCTTGCGCTGGACGGACCAGCGCAAGACGGCTAGACCGTCGTGCACCGGAGGTCACCCATGAGCATCGGTGGAGTTCTCCTCGCGATCCTGATCGGCTTCGTCGCCGGCCTGATCGCCCGCGCCGTCGTCCCCGGCAAGCAGGACCTCGGCCTCGTCGCCACCCTCCTGCTCGGCCTCATCGGCTCGGTGGTGGGCAACCTGGTCTTCAGCCTCGTCCAGGGCGACGGGCTGCAGTTCGACCTCGGCGGCTGGTGGGCGTCGATCGTGGGCGCCGTCCTGGTGCTGGCGATCTACGTCGCCGCCACCGGCAAGCAGCGCCGCGTCACCCGCTGACCCGCCGCCCGCAGGCGGGCACCAGCAGCTCCTCCGAGGGCCCGGCCGCGAGGCCGGGCCCTCGGCCGTCCTGCGGTGGACTCAGCCGCGGGTCCAGCTGCCGACGTCGACCGCCACGGTGACCCCGACCGGCTCGGGCAGCGTGGCCACCCGGGCGGCCAGCTCCCCCGCGGTGAGGTGCCGGGCGTGCGGCCCCATGCCGACCAGCGTCCGGACCGCGGCGTGGTCCAGCTCCAGCACCGACCGGTGGCCCGCCGTCCCGGCCGGGTGCAGGTGTGGCTCGAGGGCGGCGGCCAACCGGTCGGCCTTGGCCGGGTCGACGCGCAGCAGACCCAGCGGGCCGATGAGCTCGGCCAGGTGGTCCGTGGCGGGGGTCACCACCACGAGCCGGCCGTCCGGGGCCAGCACCCGGGCGGTCTCCGCGCCGTTGCGCGGGGCGAACACGACGAGCACCCGGTCCACGGCGGCGTCCTGCACCGGCCAGCACGCCCAGGAGTCGGCCACCACCGCCATCGCCCGGGGATGCGCTCGGGCCGCCCGGCGAGCGGCGTAGCGAGAGGCGTCCACCACCACCCCGACGGCGTCCGGCGCGCGGTCCAGCACCCCGGCGAGGTGGGCGCCGGTGCCACCGCCCAGGTCGAGCAGGGTGCGCGGCGACCCGGCGAGGGCGGCGTCGGCCAGGGCCGCGGTGATGCCGGCGTAGTGGCCGGCGGCCAGGAAGTCCGCCCGGTCGGCCACCATGCTGGCGGAGTCGCCCTCGTGCGGGCTGCCGCCCGGCGGCAGCAGCGTGACGTGGCCCTGCCGCGCCCGGTCGAAGGCGTGCCCGGCGGCGCAGCGGAGGCCGGCCGGGTCGGTGGTGAGCTGCCGTCCGCAGACCGGACAGGCGAGCAGGGCGACCGCGGCCGGTGGGAGCGGGGGCGGGCTCACCGGCGCGGCGGGCGCACGGGCAGCCGGTGCAGTGCGACGTCCCGCAACTGCCCGGCCTCGGCGGTGGCGGTGAGGTAGGTGGCGAACGGCTGGCGGCGCCGGTCGGTGGGCGACCCGGGGTTGAGCAGCCGGAGCCCGGTGGGCGCGGTGGTGTCCCAGGGGATGTGGCTGTGCCCGAACACCAGGACGTCGGCGTCCGGGAACCGCGCCGCGCACCGCTGCTCCCGGCCCTTGGCGTCCCCGGTCTCGTGCACCACCGCGAGCCGGACGCCGTCGAGCTCCACCCGGGCGACCTCCGGCAGCCGGTCCCGCAGGACCCCGTGGTCGTTGTTGCCGTGGACCCCCACCAGCTGCCGCGCCCGCTGCGTCAGCTCGTCGAGCAGCGCCACGTCCACCCAGTCGCCGGCGTGCACCACGACGTCGGCCGCCTCGATCCGGTCCCAGAGCGGATCGGGCAGGTCACGGGCGCGCTTGGGGACGTGGGTGTCGGCGATGAACACCACGGAGACCGGCACGACGCCATCGTCGCAGCCGCCCACCACCTCGGAGGCGGGCGCCGTCAGTCGTGGACGGGCGACTCGTGGCTGCTGTGGCCGGGTGACTCGAGCTGGAAGGTGCAGTGCTCCAGGTCGAAGTGGTCACCCAGGCAGTGGCAGAGCGCGTCGAGCACCCGGCCGCCGTGCCCGTCGGCCAGCGCCTCGTCGCTGACGACCACGTGGGCGGAGAGCACCGGCAGGCCGGAGGTGATCGTCCAGGCGTGCAGGTCGTGCACGTCCAGGACGCCGGGGACACCGAGCACGTGGTCGCGGACCTGCTCGAGGTCGACCCCCTTGGGCGCCGCCTCCAGCAGCACGTCCAGCGCCTCGCGCAGCAGCGACCAGGCGCGGGGCAGCACGAGTGCGCCGACGGCGAACGAGGCGACGACGTCGGCGCCGGTCCAGCCGGTGGTGAGGATGACCACGGCGGCGACGATCACCGCGACCGACCCCAGCGCGTCGCCGAGCACCTCGAGGTAGGCGCCGCGGGTGTTCAGCGACTCGCGCTGGCCGGACCGGAGCAGGGCCAGCGACCCGAGGTTGACCGCCAGGCCGACGAGGGCGACGCCGAGCATCCAGCCCGAGTCGATGTCCGGCGGGTCGCCGATCCGGCGGACCGCCTCCACGACGACGTACCCGCCGACCGCGAGCAGCAGCAGGCCGTTGCCGACTGCGGCGAGGACCTCCATCCGCTGCCAGCCGAAGGTCCGCCGGCCGCGGGCGGGGCGCTGGGCCAGGGTGACGGCACCCAGGGCCATCCCGATGCCCAGCGCGTCGGTGGCCATGTGGGCGGCGTCGGCGAGCAGGGCCAGCGAACCGGAGATCAGCGCGCCGATGAGCTCGAACACGAAGACCGAGCCGGTGAGGACCAGGACGATCGCCAGCCGCCCGCGGTGCCCCGCGGCCGTGGTGCCGGCGCCGTGCCCCGCACCGTGGTCGTGACCCATCGCCGTCCCCTCAGCCGATCCGCTTGCTCACATGCAGGGTGCCGCATGTGAGCGCAGAACGCCAGGAACGACTGGCCGCCCCCGGTCTCAGATCGCGACGCCGCGCTCGCGCAGCCACGGGAGCGGGTCGATCCGAGGGCCGTCCAGGCCGCCGTCGTGCACCTCGAAGTGCAGGTGCGGCCCGGTCGACTGCCCTTCGTTGCCCAACAGCGCGATGGTGTCGCCCGCCCGCACGGTCTGCCCCTCCTGGACCAGGATCTCCTGCATGTGGCCGTAGACGGAGACGTCGCCGTCGGCGTGCTGGATGTAGACCGCCAGCCCGAAGCCGCTGGCCGCGCCGGCACGGAGCACGACACCGTCCATCACGGCGTACTCCGGGGTGCCCAGCGGTGCGGCGAAGTCGATGCCGGCGTGCAGCGTGCCCCAGCGGGAGCCGAACTGGCTGGTCAGGCGCCCCTGCACGGGGAGCACGGCCTGGGGGCGAGCCGCCTCCGCAGCGGCCGCGGCGGCTGCCGCAGCCGCCTCGGCCGCGACCCGGTCCGCGTCGGCCTGCACCTGGGCCGCGGCGGCCTCGGCGTCCTCGCGCTGGGCACGGGTGGCGGCCATCTCCTGCAGCCGGGCGGCGGCCTCCTCACCGGTGAGCGCGGGCTGCTCGTCGGCGATCATCCCCAGCTCCTCGGCGACGCTGACCGACTCCCCGCCTGCCGCCCGGGCGACCGGGGACGGTGCGCCGGCGGCGGTGAGCCCCAGGCCGGCGACCCCGATGATCGCGGCGGCCACGAACAGCGCCGGACGGCCGCCGTGGCGGCGGCGGACGGCTCGACAGGAGGACAGCACGCGAGCCAGCACCTCGGTGCGGTCGGACGGCGGGGTGGCGACGGAGCCGCCCTCGGTGCCGGTGCCGGTCGGGCGCACCGTCCCCTCGTCGTCCAGCCGGTCGAGGTGTTGCGGGTCCATGCACCTGTCTTTCCGTCGGGGGCGATTCGAGTGGGGGCAGTGCAAAAGCGGGGCCCATGTAAACACGCCGTGATGGGTTCGAGATGTGAGCCGAGGGGTATGCACGACCGGTCAAGTGACTGAGGTCACAACACTTAGTGCCAAACGAACACCCTCTGTCACGTCATCACTGCGTGCTGCCGAGGAATCGAACGCGCCGTGACGGGTATGAGCGAGGAACGTCACGCCCCGGTGAACGGCCTGCTGACCCCCTCGCGGCCGTCCGGAGCACCCCTATCCGAGGAGTTCCCCCCATGCGCGCAGTCACCTGGCACGGCCGCGACGACGTCCGGGTCGACACCGTCCCGGACCCCGAGATCACGGACCCCACCGACGTGATCGTGCAGATCACCTCCAGCGGGGTCTGCGGTTCGGACCTCCACCTGATCGAGGTCATGGCCCCGTTCATGACCGTCGGCGACGTCCTGGGCCACGAGCCGATGGGCATCGTCCGCGAGGTCGGACCCGGGGTCACCGAGCTCAAGGCCGGCGACCGGGTCGTCGTCCCCTTCAACATCTCCTGCGGCACCTGCTGGATGTGCGACCAGGGCCTGCAGAGCCAGTGCGAGACGACGCAGAACCGGGAGCAGGGCTTCGGCGCCTCGCTGTTCGGCTACACCAAGCTCTACGGGCAGGTGCCCGGCGGCCAGGCCGAGTACCTGCGGGTGCCCTTCGGCAACACGCTGCCGATCAAGGTGCCGGAGGGGCCCGCCGACGACCGTTTCGTCTACCTCTCCGACGTGCTGCCCACCGCCTGGCAGGCCGTGCAGTACGCCGGCGTCGTCCCCGGCGGGTCGGTGCTGGTGCTCGGCCTCGGCCCGATCGGCGACATGGCCACCCGGATCGCCAAGCACCTCGGTGCGTCCCAGGTCCTCGCCGCGGACGTCGTGCCCGAGCGGCTGGCCCGGGCCCGCGCGAACGGGATCGACGTCCTGGACTCCACCGAGCAGGCCGACGTCGTCGCCTGGGTGCGCGACAAGACCGACGGCCGTGGCCCGGACGCCGTGATCGACGCCGTCGGCATGGAGGCGCACGGCTCCCCCGGCGCCAAGTTCGCCCAGAAGGCCAGCGCCCTGGTGCCCGACGCCATCATGGAGAAGGTCATGACGGTGGTCGGTGCCGACCGGATGGCCGCGCTCAACACCGCGATCGAGGCCGTGCGCCGCGGCGGCACCATCTCGCTGTCCGGCGTCTACGGCGGGGCGACCGACCCGATGCCGCTGATGCGGATGTTCGACAAGCAGGTCGAGCTGCGGATGGGCCAGGCCAACGTGTGGCGCTGGGTGCCCGACATCCTGCCGCTGCTCACCGACGCCGACCCGCTCGGCGTCGACTCCTTCGCCACCCACCGCGTGCCGCTGGAGCAGGCACCCCAGGCCTACGAGACCTTCCGGCAGAAGCAGGACGGCGCGGTCAAGGTGCTGCTGCAGCCCTGACCTGCACGTCCACGGGCCGCGCACGGGACCGCTGTCCCGGCGCGGCCCGTGGCGCGCGCGGCGACGTGACCAGCCTCATGTGCGTCGGGGGCAGCGCAACCGGTGTCGCTGCTCTTGGCTGGACCGGGGCGCCGTCCCCGCCGTCCCCGCACCGCCCCTGAGGAGCCCCGCCGTGCCCCGCGCACTGCTCGCCCTGTCCATCGGTGCCTTCGGCATCGGCACCTCCGAGTTCGTGATCATGGGCATGCTCCCCCAGGTGGCCGACGACTTCTCCGTCTCTGTCGCCGCGGTCGGGATCCTGATCAGCGCCTACGCCCTCGGGGTCGTCATCGGGGCACCGACGCTGACCGCGCTGGGCGTGCGGTTCACCCCGCGGCAGACGCTCATCGGGCTGATGCTGGTCTTCACCGTCGGCAACACCCTCTCCGCAGTCGCCCCGACCTACGAGACGCTGATGGCCGCCCGGGTGGTCACCGCACTGGCGCACGGCTCGTTCTTCGGCGTGGGGGCCGTCGCAGCCCGAGGGCTGGTGGCCAAGGAGAAGGGCACCCAGGCCATCTCGCTGATGTTCGTCGGGCTGACCCTGGCCAACGTCATCGGCGTCCCCATCGGCACGTTCGTCGCCCAGCAGCTGAGCTGGCGGCTGGTGTTCGGTGGCACCGCGGTCATCGGGCTGCTCACCATCGCCGGGCTCATCGCCTGGCTGCCCCGGGTGGCCGCCGCGCCCACCGACCTCCGGCAGGAGCTGGGCGCCTTCCGCCGCCGTCAGGTCTGGCTGACCCTCGGCGTGACCACCATCGGCTTCGCCGCGCTGTTCTCGGTCTACAGCTACGTGAGCCCGATCCTCACCGACCTCGCCGGGATGCCCGAGAGCCGGGTCACCGTCGTGCTCGCGCTGTTCGGGGTGGGCACCACCGTGGGCACCCTGCTCGGCGGCCGGCTGGGCGACCGGTACGGGTTCGCCTTCGTCACCGTCGGGCTGCTGGTCACCGCCGCGCTCCTCGCCGTGTTCACCGTCGTGGTGGTGAACCAGGTCGCCGCCGTCGTCCTGCTCGTGCTCTTCGGCGCGATCACCTTCTCCGGCGGGCCGGTGGTGCAGAACCGGGCCATCGAGGCGGCCCGGGTCCAGGGCGGCAGCATGGTGTCGGCAGCCAACCAGGGCGCGTTCAACGCGGCCAACGCCCTGGGCGCAGCCCTGGGCGCGGCCACCCTCACCGCCGGCTGGGGCTACCGCGCGCCGATGTGGGTGGGGGCGGTGCTGGCGCTGCTGGGCGCAGGTCTGTCGGTGATCGCGCTGCGCAGCCAGCGGGCCGAGACGGCCCGCGACGCCGCCGGAGCGACGGTCGCGACCCCGATGGCGAACCCCGTCCCGGTCCGCGCCGCCTGACGGTGTGCACGCCCGCCGCCCGCGGGTAGGCACCGCCCATGACGACGACAGCCGAGAAGTCCGGTCAGTTCGCCCTCGGTGACCGCACGGTGCACCGCATCGGCTACGGCGCCATGCAGCTCGCCGGCCCGCACGTCATGGGCCCGCCCGCCGACCGGGACGGCGCCGTGGCGGTGCTGCGCCGCGCGGTGGAACTGGGCGTCGACCACATCGACACCAGCGACTACTACGGCCCCCACGTGACCAACGAGATCATCCGCGAGGCGCTGCACCCCTACCCGGAGCAGCTCACGATCGTCACCAAGGTCGGTGCCCGGCGGACGCCGGAGGGCGACTGGCCCGAGGCGCTGGGCGCCGACGAACTGCGGCAGGCGGTGCGCGACAACCTCGACCACCTGGGGCTCGACGTCCTGGACGTGGTGAACCTGCGGATGCCCGGGTTCGCCGAGCCGGTGCAGCGCTCGCTGGCCGAGCCGATGGAGGCCCTCGCCGGCCTCCAGCAGGAGGGGCTGGTCCGGCACATCGGGATCAGCAACGTGACGCCGCAGATGTACGCCGAGGCCCGCGGCATCGCCCCGGTGGTCTGCGTGCAGAACCACTACAACCTGGTGCACCGGGCCGACGACCCGCTGGTCGACGCCCTGGCCCGGGACGGCGTCGCCTACGTCCCGTTCTTCCCCCTCGGCGGCTTCAGCCCGATCCAGTCGGCGGCGCTGGAGACGGTGGCCCGCCGGCTGGAGACCACCCCCATGCAGGTGGCGCTGACCTGGCTGCTGGCCCGCTCCCCCAACCTGCTGCCCATCCCGGGCACCTCCTCGGTCGCCCACCTGGAGCAGAACCTGGAGGCGGCGGCCCGGGTGCTCGGCCCCGAGGAGCTGACCGAGCTGGACCGGATCGGCGGTGACGGCACCCTCGACCCCGACCTCTGACCCGGTCCTCGCGGTCAGCTCGCGAGGTCGGCCTCGGCCGCCCGCTGCGTGAGTGAGGGGTTCTGGTCGTCCGGCTCGGCGCGTCCGCCCGTGTCGACGACCGAAACTGCTCACTCGGTGGGCGTGGCACGCCCGGCCTGGGAGTCGGGGTGCGGACGGCGCGGCTCGCGGATCCCGGCGGCGCCGTCGTCCACGGGCTCCGTGCGCACCACCAGGCTGTCCCACCGGTGCAGCACCGAGCCGGCGGCGGGTTCCTGCCCCACCACCCGGTACCGCCCCGGCCAGGTCAGCGCGCCCAGCGGTGGACCGTCCGGGTCCGGCTGGGCCAGCTCCACGCCGGCGGTGTTCGCCACCCGGCGGGCCGCCTGGACCTCCAGCCCGACGACCGACGGCACGAGCACCAGCTCAGCGTGGCGCTCCGTGCCGTCACGTCCCTCGCCGTCCATGCCGTCACGGTCCCGCGCGGGCCCGCCTGCCGGCAAGGGCGTTCAGCGGGCGCGCTGGACCCGGCCCTCGTCGAAGACCGGCTCGGGCACCTCTCGTACGTGCCCGTCGGCGCCGAACAGCAGGAACCGGTCGAACCTGCGGGCGAACCAGCGGTCGTGGGTCACCGCGACCACCGTGCCGTCGAAGGCGTCCAGCGCCTCCTCCAACGACTCAGCCGACAGCACGTCGAGGTTGTCGGTCGGCTCGTCCAGCAGCAGCAGGGTGGCGCCGGAGAGCTCGAGCAGCAGCACCTGGAACCGGGCCTGCTGGCCACCGGACAGCGAGCGGAACAGCTGGTCGCCGGAGGGGGCGAGCCCGTACCGGCGCAGCGCGGCCATCGCCCGGCCGCGGTCGACGCCCGGCCGCCCGGCCTCGCCGTGCCAGAGCAGGTCGACCAGTGTGCGGTCCAGCCACTCGGGGTGGGCGTGGGTCTGGGCGAAGAACCCGGGGACGACGCGCGCCCCGAGCCGCCAGTCACCGGTGTGCGCGACCTCCTGGCCGGCCAGCAGGCGCAGGAAGTGCGACTTGCCGGCCCCGTTGGACCCCAGGACGGCGACCCGGTCGCCGTACTCGACCTCCAGGTCGAAGGCGCCCATCAGCCCGGAGAGCTCCAGCTGCTCGGCGATCACCACCCGCACCCCGGTACGACCACCCCGCAGCCGCATCGCCACGTGCTGCTCCTTCGGCGGCTCCGGCGGTGCACCGGCCGCCTCGAACTTGGCCAGCCGGGTCTGCATCGCGTGGTACGTCGACGTCATGGCCGGGGAGTTCTTGGCCTGCTGCTGCAGCGTGCGGACCAGGTCGATCAGCCGCTCGTGCTCCTCGTCCCAGCGCTTGCGCAGCTCGGCCATCCGCTCGTGCCGGGCGGTGCGCGCAGCCGGGTACCCGGCCCAGTCGCCGCCGTGCACCCACGCCGTCCCGCCCTCCACGGTGACCACCCGGTCGGCGACCCGGGCCAGCAGCTCCCGGTCGTGGCTGACGAACAGCACCGTCTTGCGGGTCTCGATCAGCCGCTCCTCCAGCCACCGCTTGCCGGGGACGTCGAGGTAGTTGTCCGGCTCGTCGAGCAGCAGCACCTGGTCGGGGCCGCGGAGCAGGCACTCCAGGGCCAGCCGCTTCTGCTCACCGCCGGAGAGCGTGTTCAGCTCGCGGTACTTGCAGCCGTCGAAGGGCACGCCGAGCGCGGCGACCGTGACTGTGTCCCAGGTGACCTCGACGTCGTAGCCGCCGACGTCACCCCAGTGGGCCAGCGCGGTGGCGTAGGCCATCTGGGTCGGCTCGTCGTCGGCCTCCATCATCGCCAGCTCGGCGTCCTCGACGGCGTGCCAGGCCTGCCGGACGGCGGGCGGCGCGAGGTCGACCAGGAACCGCTGGACGGTGGTGTCGTCGCGCACCGAGCCGATGAACTGGCGCATGACGCCCAGCCCGCCGATGAGGGCCACCGAACCGGCGTCCGGCGTCAGGTCACCGCTGATGATCCGGAGCATCGTGGTCTTGCCGGCGCCGTTCTCCCCCACCAGCGCGGCGCAGGCGCCCTCCCCGATCCGGAAGGCGACGTCGTCGAGCAGCACCCGCCCGTCCGGCAGGGTGAACCGGATGCCGGTGACGTCGACGTAGCCCATGCCGCCATCATCGCCGACGGCGCCACCCGGTTCCGGCCGGTCAGCCCACCGGCCCCTGGAGGCTCAGTCCCTCGGCCGCCCGAGGCGGTGCCGGGCGAGCCGCTCGACCAGCTCGGGCAGCGCACCGGCGGGAGCGCCGCTGAGCTGCCGCCGGCACTCCTGGACCACGAGGCGGACCTCTTGCGGCCGCTCCCCGAACTCGTCGGCCAGCCGGTCGACGGCCAGGTCCACGGCGAGGTCGACCGACGGGTCCGGTGCGATGGTGTACAGCGCGGCCAACGGCATCGTGGGCCCTCCGGTGCTCGTGCCCCGCGCGCCGCCGACCGGCCCGTCCCCCCGGGGTCCTGCTCCGGCACCAGACTGCACCGTCGCCGGCGCACGCACCAGGGACCTAGGCCCCGGCCGGGCTACGGAGGACGCCGAGCTGCCCTGCTGCGACGGGCAGGTCAGCCGGAGAAGCCGTTCTCCCCGCGGTCGGTGCTGGCCACGGCGTCGCGCAGCAGCCGGTCGAGCGCCGCCGTGTCCACCCGGTCCAGGGAGGTGAAGCGGATGCAGCTCTTGCCGCAGGACACCGCACCCAGCTCTGCCGCCCGCGACTCGGCCAGGTAGGCGCCGTCCACGACGGCCGACACGTGGAGCGAGATGTGCCGCTGCTGCGCAGCCAGCCCGATCAGCGGCCACATCGTCGTCTCCTTCGCCGACCGCGGCCGGTAGGGCATCAAGCCGTACCCGAGCATCTGCCCGCGGCCCATCGGCACGAGCTGCCGGTCGATGCCGGGCGCGGCGGCCCGCACCAGCGCGTCGGTGGCCCGCAGTTCGGCCTCCCGCGGGCCGGCCGCGACGAACCAGGCGTCGACGTCCGGGTCGCCGTCGCTCACAGCACGCCGCTGAACAGCACCGCCCCGGCGGCCAGCAGCATCGCCGCCACGATGACCCCGGCGACCAGCCGCTGCCGACGTCGTCCTTCTGGGCCGAGATTGCCCATCCCCATCATGCGAGCACGGTACGACGTCAGCCGACGGGGACGGACTCCCGCCGTTCCCGGAGGAACTCCCCCGCGGTCACCGGCGGGTAGCGGGTGGGCCCGGCCGCTGCGGTGGGCAGCCGTTCGACGACGGCGAGCGGATCGGCGTCCTGGCGCAGTGCGAGGGAGAGCAGCTCCTCGGCCGGGGCCTCGACCGGCGGTGGCAGCACCCGGTGCGGCGCGGAGCGCCAGCGGTCGCCGGTCCAGCGGGCCAGCAGGTCGCCGGCGTTGACCGTGAGCGCACCCGGCACGTGCGGTGCGTCGACCCACGCGCCGTCCGGCGTGCGGATCTGCAGCCCACCCAGCCCGGCCTGGCGGTCGGTCAGCGTCAGGACGCCGGCATCGGTGTGCGGGCCGACCCGCAGCTGTCCCGGCGCGACCGATCCGACGGCCTCGCGTCCCGGGTGCCAGGTGAGGTCGGCGCACCAGGCGTCCGTGGGGCAGCGCGACACGAAGAAGTCGTCGTCCAGGTCCAGCGCCAGGGCGAGGACCCGCAGCAGCTCCGCGGCGAGCGCTGCACAGCGGACGGCGAAGGCGGTCGCGGCCGGCCGCAGGCTCGGGGTGCCCGCCGGCCAGGCACCGGGATCGGGTCGGGGCTCCGGGCCGAAGCCGAACTGCTCCTTGAGGTCCGGCGGCGGCGCGGACCTCCGGGCGGGACCCGGGGGCACCCAACCGCGCCCACCCGGGAAGCAGGCCAGCGCCGCCTTGGCGGCCGGCGGCTGCGCGAAGAAGGACCGCGCCTCCTCCCGCACGCAGCAGGTGAGGGCGGAGCTGATCGGGTGGCCGGTGAGCATCAGGACGCCGACCTCGCACAGGGCCCGGTCGACGTCGGTGGCCACCCGCCGCCGGGCGTCCGGGTCACCGGTGGTCCACGGGGCCAGGTCGACCAGCGGGACGGCGGTCATCGGCTTCCTCTCCCCGGGGAACCTGCGACGTTAGGGCCTCGTCGTTGCCTCCGGATGACGTCGCCGTGACGGTGCTGCAGGGTGAGGGGGTGCCCGAGTGCCCGACGCCCCGGCTGGTGCCGTTCGAGCCCGAGCTGCTGCCGCGGGTGCTGCCCTGGTTCGACCACCCGGCGGTGCAACGGCGGCTGGGCGGCCGCAGCTGGCCCGAGCGCGAGCTGGCGTTGCGCACCGCCGCCCGGGGCGAGGAGTTCCGCGGCCGGACCGTGCTGCGCGCGCACTCGTCCGTCGCGCTGGACGCGGACGGCGACCCGGTCGCGCTGATCGGCGGCGACGTCTACGACCGCTGGACCCAGTGGGACCCGGCCACCGGCCAGGTCACCGCCGTCGACGAGCGCCGCACGATGGGCGCCGCGTACGTGGTCGACCCGGCCCGCTGGCGCCGCGGGTACGGGTCGGCGACGCTGCGGGCCCTCGGCACGGCCGACGCGCTCGCCGACGTCGAGCAGTTCGTGCTCGGCATCGAGCCGGACAACACCGCCAGCCTGCGGACGGCGACCGCGGTCGGGTTCGACCCGCTCACCACCGAGCCCGACGCCGAGGACATGGTCTACCTGCACCTGGTGCGCTGACCGGACCGTGCGCGGGCCCGCACTGTCGGCACCGGCTGCCAGGGTGTCGGCATGACGGTGGAGCTGGCCCAGCTGCGGATGGCGGCGCAGCGGCTGATCGGTGGACGATGCCCGACCCCGGCCGAGGCGGTGCGCTGGTCGACCGCCGTCCAGGGGCAGGACCTGCCCGGCGCGCTCACCTCGGTCGCGCTGCGCACCGTCGGCGGCACCCGGGCCGCGGTCGAGGCTGCGCTGGACGCCGGCGAGGTGGTCCGTTCCTGGCCGATGCGCGGCACGCTGCACCTCACCGCCGCCGAGGACCTGCCCTGGATGCTGGAGCTGCTCGGCCCGCGGGTGCTGGCCGGCGCGTCCACCAGACGGGCATCACTGGGCATCACCGACGCCGAGATCGAGCGGGCACGGGAGCTGACCCTCGACGCGCTCAGCGGCGGTGGACGGTCGTCCCGGGCCGAGCTCCTCGCTACGATCTCGGCTGGCGGCGTGCCCACGACCGGTCAGCGCGGCTACCACCTGCTCTGGTACCTGTCCCAGACCGGCACGCTCGTGCTCGGCCCGACCGCCGACGGCGACCAGCAGTTCGTGCTGCTCGACGAGTGGGTGCGCGCCCCCCGTCGCCTGGAGCGCGAGGAGGCCCTCGGCGAGCTGGCCCTGCGGTTCTTCACCTCGCACGGCCCGGCGACCGTGAAGGACCTGGTCCGCTGGGCCGGGGTCCTCGTCCGCGACGTCAAGGCCGGGCTGGCGATCGCCGCACCGCAGCTGGAGCGCCTCGTCGTCGACGGCACGGAGCACTGGCTGGACCCGGCGACGCCCGACCGGCTGGCCGCCGCCCGCGCCGAGGCCGACGGCGTGCACCTGCTGCCCGGCTTCGACGAACTGGTGCTCGGCTACGCCGACCGCAGCTGCACCGTGCCGGCCGAGTTCGCCGACCGGATCGTGCCCGGCAACAACGGGGTCTTCCGGGCCACCGCAGTGCACCGGGGTCGCGTCGTGGGCGTCTGGCGGGTGGGCCGGGGCAAGGCCCGGCCGATCGAGCTGGAGCCGTTCACCGAGCTGCCCGCGGCGGTGCTGGCCGCCGTGCAGGAGCGGTACGCCGAGCTGCCCTGAGCTCGTCCGCCCGGGGTTGCGCGCGGCCACGCCGGGGGAAGGAGAGGCCATGGAGTACACGCGTCTGGGCAGCACCGGCCTGCAGGTGTCCCGCCTCTGTCTCGGGATGATGAGCTTCGGCGACCCCGCCCGCGGCGGGCACCCGTGGAGCCTGCCCGAGGAGGAGAGCCGGGCCGTCATCGAGAAGGCGCTCGCCGCCGGGATCACCTTCTTCGACACCGCGAACGTCTACTCGGCAGGCTCCAGCGAGGAGATCACCGGCCGCGCGATCCGCGACTTCGCCGACCGGGAGGACGTCGTCCTGGCGACGAAGGTGCACGGTCGGATGCGGCCGGGGCCGAACGGCGCCGGGCTCTCCCGCAAGGCGGTCCTGGCCGAGCTCGACGCCAGCCTCACCCGGCTGGGCACCGACTACGTCGACCTGTACCAGATCCACCGCTGGGACCCGGCCACGCCGATCGAGGAGACGCTGGAGGCCCTGGACTCCGCGGTGCGCTCGGGGAAGGTCCGCTACCTCGGCGCCTCCAGCATGTGGGCCTGGCAGTTCGGCAAGGCGCTGCACCGGGCCGGCGAGCACGGCTGGCACCGGTTCGTGTCCATGCAGGACCACTACAACCTGCTCAACCGCGAGGAGGAGCGGGAGATGCTGCCGCTCTGCGCCGACGAGGGCATCGGGGTGATCCCGTGGAGCCCGCTGGCCCGCGGCCGGCTGACCCGCGACTGGGACTCCCAGACCAACCGGTCGGAGACCGACGAGTTCGGCAGCAGGCTCTACAACGAGGAGGACCGGGTGATCGTCGAGCGGGTGGCCGAGGTCGCCGAGGCCCGCGGGGTGCCCCGGGCGCAGGTCGCCCTGGCCTGGGTGCTCAGCAAGCCGGTGGTGACCGCGCCGATCGTCGGCGTCACCAAGGACCGCCACCTGGACGACGCGGTCGCGGCGGTGGAGCTGCGGCTGTCGGAGGAGGAGATCGCCCGGCTCGAGGAGCCCTACACCCCGCACGCGGTGGTCGGCTTCTCCTGAGCCCTGGGCCGGTCCGTCCGGCGGCGGGCCGGCTCAGGCCGGCAGGCCCACCAGCCGCGCCGACAGCTCCCACAGCTCGCGGGCCCGGGCGTCGTCCCTGGCCGACGGCGCCGACCAGGCTGGTGACCGGTCCGCGTGGTGGCCGCCGTTGCGCCACCCGTCGTCCGCGGTGGCCAGCCAGACCAGGGTGTCCGCGCCCTGGGCCGGGGTCCGCATGAAGGCGGTCAGCGGCGTCCGGAACAGCAGGCCGGTGATGCCGCCGGAGGTCGTCCCGAACGACGAGGCGACCGCGCCGGGGTCGAAGCACGTCGCGCTGACCTCCGGGGCCCACCGGCGGGCCAGCTCCCGGGTGAACAGCACGTTGCACCACTTCGCCCGGGCGTAGGCGCGGCTGGCGAGGTGGGGGCCGACCCGGTCGAGCAGGTGACCGCGCCGCGCCCCGCCGACCCAGTGCATGAACGACGAGGTGGTCACCACCCGCGCTCCCGAGGCGCGCAGCTGCTCCTCGAGCAGCCGGGTGAGCAGGTAGGGCCCGAGGTGGTCGACCTGGGCGGTCCGTTCGTGGCCGTCCTCGGTCAGCTCCCGCCGGGCGAAGGAGGCGCCGGCGTTGTGCGCGAGGACGTCGATCCGGGGCAGCTCGGCCAGCTCGGCAGCCAACCGCCGGACGTCGTCCAGCCGGGCGAGGTCGACGGTCGCCGACCGGGCGCCGTCCAGCTCGGCGGCGACCGCGGCGGTCTTCTCCGGCGACCGACCGACCACCACGACCTGGGCGCCACCACGGTGCAGCCGGCGGGCCGCCGCAGCACCGATGCCGTCGCTGGCCCCGGTGACGACGACCACCGGCGCCGGACCTGTGGTCAGGACCTCGGCTCGACGAGCACGACCGGGATCTCCCGGTCGGTCCTGCGCTGGTACTCCGCGTAGTCGGGGAACGCCGCGACCGCCCGCTCCCACCACACGGCCTTCTCCTCGCCGGTGACCTCGCGCGCCACGCCGTCCCAGACGCGGTCGCCGTCCTGGACGGTGACCTGGTCGGGATGCTCCTTGAGGTTGAAGTACCAGGTCGGGTGCTTCGGTGCGCCGCCCTGGGAGGCGACCATCGCGTAGACCCCGCCGTGCTCGACCTTCATCAGCGGGTTCTTGCGGACCTTGCCGCTCTTCGCACCACGGGTGGTGAAGACGACGACCGGCTCGGTGCGCCCGGGAAGGGTGTTGCCCTCCCGGCCACTCGTGCGCTCGTACACCTCCACCTGGTCACGGACCCACTTCTCCGGACTCGGCTCGTACTCACCTTCCAGCGGCATGGACCGACCCTAGGACCGCGGCCGGCGCCGCGCCCGCGGGCCGGGCGCGACGGCGACGGTCACCCGACGAGGGCCTGCTCCGCGGCCTCGACCTCGGCGTTCCAGGCCGGCTTCTCGGACTGCCAACGGTCCTCGGTGCGACCGCGCCGCCAGTAGCCGGAGATGGAGGTGAACTCGGGCGCCAGCCCGCACTGCGCCCGCAGGTGCAGCCGCAGCTCCCGGACCAGCCCCGCCTCCCCGTGGACGAAGAGGTGCCCGGTGCCCTCCGGGAGCGACTGCGCCCGGACGACGGCGACCAGGGCCTCCCCCGGCGGCTGCGAGCCGCGGTGCACCCAGGTGAGCTGCACGCCCTCGCCGAGCACCAGGTCCGCCTGCTCCTCCTCCGGTCCGGCGACCTCCACGAAGACCAGCGCCCGCGCCCCGGCGGGCAGCCGGGTCAGGGACGCCCCGATCGCCGGCAGCGCGCTCTCGTCGCCCACCAGCAGGTGCCAGTCGGCGTCCGGGCTGGGCAGGTAGGCGCCCCCGGGGCCGGACATCTGGATCCGGTCACCGGGGGCGGCCTGCGCCGCCCACGGCCCGGCCAGGCCCACGTCGCCGTGGTGCACGAAGTCGATGGTCAGCTCGCCGGTGTCGGGGTCCCAGCTGCGCACGGTGTAGGTCCGGGTGACGGGCCAGAGCTCGGCCGGCAGGTCGGCGCGCACCTGCTCCGCGTCGAAGGGTGCGGCGTAGGGCGCGCCCGGCGGCGGGAAGACGAGCTTCACGTAGTGGTCGCTGAACTCGCCGACCGGCATCCCGGCCAGCCCTTCACCACCCAGCACGACGCGGATCAAGTGCGGCGTCACCCGGTGGGTGCGCAGCACCTCCCCGACCCGTGCCACCCGCGGACGCCGTGGCCGGCCGTCTGTCGCGCTGCTCATCACGCCTCCTCACCTCGTCACCCGAAGGAAGGGCAGCCTGCCCTCACCGGAGGGCGAGCCTACGCGGTGCGCCGATCACACCCCGCCGACGGCCAGGAGCGTTCCCGCAGGTCGTCGCGCAGATCATCTTCGACACCAGCAATTCACCGACCGTCGTTTGACCTGACCGACCGCACGGGTACCAGGTGCTCCGACGGAACGGCGTTCCACCGAGACGTCGGTGGGACCTCCGAAACGCCACGCCCATGGGCACCTGAGGTGCCTGCACGCCGTCCCGCCGCCCGGTGCTGCCGAGCCGGCCATCCGCGAGATGGCCGTGGCGGTGCCTTCGTGCGGGCGAGGTCGACCGGGCACGGACGCCCAGCAGGACTCAGGACCCACAGCACCACCCCAGACCCCGACGCACGACGAGGAGGAACGATGACCCACTCCATCGACACCCCGACGCAGTCACCCCCCGGCAGCGCGCAGGACGCCTCCACCAAGGACGTCGCCAAGGACCAGGCCAAGAACGTCGGCCAGACCGCGCAGCAGTCCGGCGGCCAGGTCGCGTCCACGGCGACCGACCAGGCCAAGGAGGTCACCCAGGAGACGATGCGCCAGGCGCAGGACCTCCTGGGCCAGGGCCGCGAGCAGCTGCAGGAGCAGGCACGCAACAGCACCACCAAGGCCGGCGAGGGCCTCGGCCAGGTCGCCCAGCAGCTGCGGGGCATGGCCGAGGGCAGCGGCGAGGCCCCGTCCGGCCCCGCCGCCGACCTGGTCCGCCAGGCCGGTGAGAAGGTCGACGAGGTGGCCAGCTGGCTGCAGAACCGCGAGCCGAGCGAGCTGATCGACGACGTGCGCAGCTTCGCCCGCCGTCGCCCCGGCGTCTTCATGCTCGGTGCGGCTCTCGCCGGCGTCGTCGCCGGCCGGCTGACCACCGGCGTGGCGGCTGCCCACAAGGACAACGGCAGCTCCGGTGGGAACGACCGGTCCGGCCGGAACTCCTCCGGCGTGGAGGCCAGCGCCCGCCGGGACACCACCGACACGAACTACGTCGCCACCCCGCCGGCCACCGGGTACGCCACCGAGGGCTACGCGGCTCCTGCGGCCACCGGCACCGTGCCGCCGCCGCCGTACGGCACGCCGGGCACCGCCGAGCCGACCACCACCGGCTGGGACGACCCGACGGGCACGACCCGAGAGGGACGACTGTGACCTCCCCGACCGCCGGCCAGCCCGGCACCGGCTACGCCCCGGACACCGGCACCGGCTACACCCCGGACGCCTACGGCAACACCACCCAGCCCCTCAGCGGCGCCTCCTCGGTGAGCGCAGGCACCACCGAGGAGCCGAGGGAGCACAACGCCTCGGTCGGTGACCTGATCGGTCAGGTCAGCCGGGACATGTCCACGCTGATGCGCCAGGAGCTCGAGCTGGCCAAGGCCGAGCTCAAGCAGGAGGCCACCGAGGCCACCACCATCGCGAAGGAAGAGGTCAACAAGGCCACCGCCATCGCGAAGGAGGAGGCGAACAAGGCCACCACCATCGCGAAGGAGGAGGCGACCAAGGCCGGCAAGGGCGCCGGGATGCTGGGTGGCGCAGCCTTCGCCGGCGCCATGCTCGTGCTGTTCCTGAGCCTGGCCGCCATGTGGGGCCTCGCCTACCTGTTCGACAACCTGGCGTGGGCAACGCTGGTGGTCGCCGTCGTCTGGGGCCTCATCGCCGCGGTCCTGGCCGCGATGGGCCGGAAGAAGCTCAAGCAGATCGACCCGAAGCGGCTCAAGCAGGTCGACCCGAAGCGGCTCACGCAGGTGGACCTCAGCCGGTTCAAGACGATCAACCCCAAGCCCGAGCAGACGGTGGAGACCCTCAAGCAGGTCCCCGACGCCGTCAAGCCCCACTGACCGGACAGGAGACAGACATGACCAGCAGTGACCCGGATGTGATCCGACGTGAGATCGAGGACACCCGCGCCAACCTCAGCTACGACGTCGACGCCCTGAACGACAAGGTCAACCCCTCACGTGTGGTCGACCGTCGCGTCAGCAAGGCGAAGAGCAGCGTGGGTGGCATGAAGGACAAGGTGTTCGGCACGGCTCAGGACAAGGGCGGGCAGATGGGGTCGAAGGCCTCCGACGCCGCCGACAGCGCCCAGCACGCTGCCTCGGGCGCCAAGGACACGCTCCAGCACGCCCCGGAGCAGCTCCAGCGTCAGGCCCAGGGCAACCCCCTGGCCGCCGGCCTGATCGCCTTCGGCGTGGGCTGGCTCGTCTCCTCCCTGCTGCCCACCAGCGAGAAGGAGAAGCAGCTGGCCTCGCAGGCCGAGTCCGCCATCAAGGAGCACTCCGAGCCGCTCAAGGAGCAGGCCAAGGAGCAGGCGAAGAACGTGGCGCAGGAGATCGGCGAGAACCTGAAGCCGGCCGCCACGAGCGCTGCCGGGTCGGTCATGTCGACGGCCATGGAAGGCGCGAAGAACGTGAAGGACGAGAGCAAGCACGCCGCGCAGGACGTCAAGGGCGAGGCCCAAGGCTCCAAGCAGAAGGTCCAGGGGCAGGCTTCCTCCTCCTGACCCACGGCACAGCACGACACAACGAGGCCCGGTCCCCTTCGGGGGGGCCGGGCCTCGTCGTCGGATGCAGCTGTCTTCCCCAGGACCGTCCGGTCCTGGCCCTTCCAGCAGGAACGCCACGGGGGCGTCCCTGCTGATGATCGTCCTCAGGTGGTGGTTCCTGCACCCCTGGCCGGGCCCACCGCCCCGGAGGGGTGAGCCCCGGAGGGGTGAGCCGCGGGGCTCACACGAAGGCGCTCATCCCGGTGATCGAGCGGCCGACGATGAGGGTGTTCATCTCGCGGGTGCCCTCGTAGGAGTAGAGGGCCTCGGCGTCGGCGAAGTACCGGATGACGTCGTTCTCCAACACGATCCCGTTCCCGCCGAACAGCTCGCGGGCCCAGGCGACGGTCTCCCGGCCGCGGCTGGTCACGTAGCTCTTGGCCAGCGCGGCCTGGTCGTCGCGCAGGTCGTCGGTCTCCTGCAGCTGGGACAGCCGGACGGTGATCCCCAGGCTGGCGGTGACGTTGCCCAGCATCCGGGCGAGGAGGTCTTGGATCAGCTGGAACGAGCCGATCGCCTTGCCGAACTGGTGCCGCTCCTTGGCGTAGGCCACCGCCACCTCGTAGGCGCCCAGCTGGCAGCCGACACCGCTCCAGGCGACGCCGCCCCGGGTCACCTTGAGCACCTTGTTGACGTCCTTGAAGGAGTTGCCGCCCTCGAGCTTGTTGTCCGCCGGGATGCGGCAGTCGGCGAAGGTCAGGTCGGCGTTCTGCACCGTGCGCAGCGCGAACTTGTCCTCGATCTTCGTGGCCGTGAAGCCGGGGGTGCCCTTCTCCACGACGAAGGTCTTCACCTGGTCGTCGGCCTCGTCGCGGGCGAAGACCACCACGACGTCGGCGAAGGTGCCGTTGCCGATCCAGCGCTTGGCGCCGTTGAGGACCCACGAGTCGCCGTCCCGCCGGGCGGTGGTGCGCATGCCGCGGGCGACGTCGGAGCCGCCTTCCGGCTCGGTCAGCCCGAAGGCGCCGATCGTCTGCATCTGCATCATCGACGGGATCCAGCGCTGCCGCTGCTCCTCGGAACCGAGCACCATGATCGAGCCCATCGCCAGGCCGTTGTGCACGCCCAGGAAGGTGGCCATCGACGGGTCGACCCGGGACAGCTCCATGGCCTGGAAGCCGGTGTAGAGCCGGGAGGCGCGGGGCCGGCCCTCCCAGTCGTAGGAGCGGCCGACGATGTCGGCCTCGGCGAACTTCGGGATCAGGTCGTGCGGGAACTCGGCGGAGGCCCAGGCGGCGTTGACCCGCGGCTTGATCTCCGACTCGAGGAACTCGCGGAGCGCCAGCAGTTCCTTCTGCTCGTCATCGGACAGCAGTGTCTGGAAACCGAAGAAGTCGGCGGGCAGGAGCAGATCGGTCATGGCGGCAGTGCCTTCTCTCTCGTCGTCGTCCTCGACGTCCTGCCCCCGATGCTCCGCCCGAACCCCCCACCCAGCCACCGAGCGTGTCCCAGCTCACCCCTGGGCGCGCCCGCCGAGGGCGCCGCAGCAGCGCACGCGGGCGGTCAGCTCAGTGAGCGGGTGGCGGGCGGGAGGGTGCCGCCGGCGACGAGCTCGACGACGGCGTCCTGGAGCGCGGTCAACGCCACCCGCTGGGTGAACGGTCCGGTGGACACCCGCGCGATGCCCAGCTCGGCCAGCTCCCGTCCCGGCGGGGAGGCCCCGGGGACGCTCATCGATGAGACCCGCCCGCGGCCGAGGCCGTCGACGAGCGCCTCGATCTCCGACCGGGCCACCACACCGGGCACGAAGACCACCTGTGCGCCGGCCGCCAGGTAGGCGCGTCCGCGGCGCACGGCGTCGTCGAGCAGCAGGTCGCGGTCGGCACCGGGTTCGGCCAGCAGGAGCACGTCGGTGCGGGCGTTGAGCACGAAGTCGATGCCGGCGTCCCGGCCGGCGTCCAGCACCGCCTCGACCGCGGTGACCGCGTCGTCCAGTGGGCGGACCTGGTCCTCCAGGTTGCCGCCGACGACGCCCACCTCGATCGCCCGGCGGGCGGTCTCCCCCGGGTCGCCGTAGCCGGCCTCCAGGTCCATCGACACCGGCAGGTCCACGGCGGCGACGATCCGACCGACCATGTCCAGGTGCAGGTCGAGCGGGATCTGCTCGCCGTCCGCGTAGCCGAACGTGGCCGCGATCGCGTGGCTCGCGGTGGCCAGGGCGCGCACGCCCGGGGTGCTCGCCACGACTCGGGCAGAGACGACGTCCCAGACGTTGGCGAGCACCAGGAGCTCCGGTGCCCTGTGCAGGTCGAGGAGGGTGCGGGCGCGGGAGGCGAGGTCGGTCACGCGAGCAACGTAGCCACGCCCCGGCCCGCTGACCGGCGGGTTCCGGCCGTGGCAGTGACGGGCCAGTCGTCCGGCCCGGGTCCGCTGGCGGGCGCTCTCTAGCCTGTCCGCATGGTCTCCCTGGGCACTCCGCTGTCTCCCTCGGCCACCCGCGTGCTGCTGCTGGGCAGCGGCGAACTGGCCAAGGAGGTGCTGATCGCCCTGCAGCGCCTCGGGGTGGAGACCATCGCCGCCGACCGGTACGACGACGCCCCCGGTCACCAGGTCGCCCACCACGCCCGGACCCTCACCATGAGCGACCCGGCGCAGCTGCGGGCGCTGATCGAGGCCGAGCGGCCCGACGTCGTCGTCCCGGAGATCGAGGCGATCGCCACCCAGACGCTGGTCGAGCTGGAGGCCGAGGGGGTGCGCGTCGTCCCGACCGCGCGGGCCGCCCGGCTGACCATGGACCGCGAGGGGATCCGCCGGCTGGCCGCCGAGGAGCTCGGCCTGCCCACCAGCGCCTACCGGTTCTGCGACTCCCTCGACGAGCTGCGGGCCGCCACCGCGGAGGTCGGCTTCCCGTGCGTGGTGAAGCCGGTGATGTCCAGCTCGGGCAAGGGCCAGAGCAAGCTCGACGGGCCGGACGACGTCGGGCCCGCCTGGGACCACGCGATGGCCGGCGGCCGGGTCGCCGGCACCCGGGTCATCGTCGAGGGGTTCGTCGACTTCGACTACGAGATCACCCTGCTGACGGTGCGCTCGCTGCGGGACGGGCAGACGGTCACCGCCTTCTGCGCGCCGATCGGCCATCGCCAGGAGGCCGGTGACTACGTCGAGAGCTGGCAGCCGCAGCCGATGTCGGTCGTGGCGCTGGACCGCGCGCAGGCGATCTCGGCGGCGGTGACCGCCGAGCTGGGCGGCCTGGGCGTGTTCGGCGTCGAGCTGTTCGTCCGCGGGGACGACGTGTGGTTCTCCGAGGTGAGCCCGCGGCCGCACGACACCGGCATGGTGACGATGACGACGCAGTGGCAGAACGAGTTCGAGCTGCACGCCCGCGCCCTGCTCGGCCTGCCGGTGGACACCGCACTGCGCAACCCGGGTGCCTCGGCGGTCCTCTACGGCGGGGTGGAGGCCACCGGGATCACCTTCGACGGGGTCGACGAGGCGCTGGCGCTGCCCGGGGTCGACCTGCGGCTGTTCGGCAAGCCGGAGAGCTTCACCCGTCGGCGGATGGGCGTGGCGCTGGCCCGCGCCGAGGACGTCGACAGCGCCCGGGCCACCGCCCGTGAGGCGGCCTCGCGGGTGCACCCCCGCGCCTGAGCCGCCCGCCGGTGTCCACAACGGGACGCCGGGTCCACAGCTGCCCGGGCACCGGCCGGAGCAGCGGGGGTGGGCCGCACCCTGGTCCAGGGCACGCCGGCCCCGCATGCACGAGGAGAGGACCACCGATGACCGCCGACGAGGTGCTGATGCTGCTGCAGGCCGGCGGCCGGCTGGCCGCTGAACCCGGGGTGCAGGCCGCCGAGCTCGACCCGGTCGTGGCGCGGCTGGTCCGCCGGGACACCGGCGTGGACAGCGACGGCCGGGCCCAGCAGGTGCTCACCGAGGCGCTGCCCCGGCTGTGGGAGGGCGGCTGGCAGCCGGCCGACGTCGTCCACGTCGCGCGCCGGAAGGTGAGCCAGCGGGGCGCCCGGCTGGTGGCTGCTGTCGTCGCCGCAGAGGCCGGCGCAGCGGCCGCGGCGCCGCCGGAGGCGTGGGCCGCCCAGCTGGCGGCGCTGCCCACCGGGCACCGGTCGGTCACCGAGTGGTGGCGGGGTGAGCGGATCGAGCCGGCCGCCGCCTGGCGCGACGTGCTGCGGGTGATCGGGCTCTTCCGCGCACTGCCGCGGCTGGAGCAGCTGCTCCCCCCGCCCAGCGGGTGGTCGGCTGCGCTGTGGCCGGTCGAGGCGTCGGGCAGCGAGACCGACGGCAAGGTGCTCCACCGGATCCGGTCGTTGCTGGCCAAGGCCGAGTCCACCGAGTTCACCGAGGAGGCCGAGGCGCTCACCGCCAAGGCGCAGTCGCTGATGGCCCGGCACGCCATCGACACGGCGGTGCTGGCCCAGCGGGGGGACGGCTCCCCGGCCGGCGTGGTTGCCCGGCGGCTGCACCTGGACGACCCGCACACCGAGGCGAAGGCGGCCGTGGTGCAGGCCGTCGGTACGGCGAACGGGGTCCGCGTGGTGCTGTTGCCCACCTTGGGCATCGCGACCCTGGTGGGCTTCCGCGACGACGTCGACCTGGTGGAGCTGCTGGTCACCTCACTGCTGCTGCAGGCGGCCCGTGCGCTCGCCGACGCGGCGCACAGCGGCGGGGCCCGGGCGCGGTCCACGCCGTTCCGCCGTGGCTTCCTCTACTCCTTCGCCCAGCGGCTGGAGGAGCGGCTCACCCAGGCGCGCGACCAGGCGACCGCCGAGGCCCGGGTCGACTACGGCGCCGAGCTGGCGCCGGTGCTGGCCGCACGGTCGGCCGCGGTCGATCGCGCGGTCGAAGAGCTCTTCCCGTCGCTGCGCCGCCGCGGCGGGAGCACGGTCGACCCGGCCGGCTGGCACGCCGGGCGGCGTGCCGCGGACCAGGCGGACCTCGGGTCGAACCGCCGCGCGCTGCCCAGCACGGCCGGGTCTTCCTAGATCAGGACGTCGAAGCTCGCGCCGAGGTCGCGCAGCAGCATCGCCTGCGCGGTCAGGTCGGTGGCCGTGGTGAGCCAGCCGGCCACGAACATCAGCGAGTCCGCCGTGGTGTCGTCCAGCGACGCCGTCGCCGCTGCCATCCCCGCCTGAGCCACTGCACTGCACGCCAGAGTCATCATGACCGGCCCCTTTCGTCTCTGCTGGTGTCGGCAGTGACGACGGGTCGCTGGAGCGCCGGCTCACCCTGAAGGGGGTGGTCAGCCGAGCCCGACCCCGGTGTCGGCGGGCATCGTCTCGCCGCGGAAGAACGCCGGCGCCACCCGGCTGTAGACCACCATCAGCAGGAGCCCCAGCACCAGCGCCCCGATGCCCACCACGAACACCCCACCGACGCCGCCGATCACCGTCTCGCCGTAGCCGGGGTCGGCGTACGCGACGCAGGCCAGCACGAAGACGGTGAGCATGAACACCCCGCCGAGCAGGGGCAGGACCAGCCGCATGAGGACGTCCCGCGGTCCGCGCAGCGCCCGGCGGAACTGCCAGGCGCAGGCGAAGCCGGTGAGCCCGTAGTAGAAGGCGATCAGCATGCCGGTGGCCGTGATCGAGTCGATGAGCACGTTCTCGCTCACGATCGTCAGGCCGACGTAGAAGGCGATCGAGACGATCCCCATCCACACGGTGGACACCGTGGGCGTGAGGTACCGCGGGTGGATCCGGGCGAAGGACCGGGGCAGCGCGCCGTAGGCGGCCATCGCCAGCGTGCCGCGGGCGGTGGGCAGGATCGTGGTCTGGGTGCAGGCCGCCGCCGAGGTGAGCACCGAGATGATCAGCAGCGCCTCGAAGGCCCGCCCGAGGACGTCGTCCCCGAACACCGTCGCCCCGAGGGCGGCGAACACGTCCTCGGCGTTGGCCTCGTTCCCCAGCCCGATGCCCTCGGCCCCGACGCCGGCGAAGGCCACCGTCGCCACGGAGACCACGGTGTAGATGCCGACCAGCAGCACCGTGGAGATGAGCGCCGCCCGCCCGGGCGACCGGGTCGGGTCCGCGGTCTCCTCGTTGACCGCGACGGCGGAGTCCCAGCCCCAGTAGATGAAGATCGCCAGCAGCACGGCCTCGGTGAGCGCCGGCCAGCCGATCCCGGCGGGCCACAGCCAGGACGGCGACGGGGTCAGCGAGCCCTCCGGCGCCGTCCCCGCGTAGACCTTCACCAGGGCGTACACCGCGAAGGCCAGCAGCACGACGCCCTCGACGGACAGCAGCACCTGCTGCAGCCGCGCGGTCGGCTCGATGCCGCGGTAGCAGACCCAGGTCATCACCGCGATCCACCCGACGCCGGCCAGCGTCGTCCAGAAGGCGCTCTCCGCCAGCCCGTCGAGCCCGACCAGCCGGTAGCCGTAGGAGCCGGCGATCTGCGCGAGGTTCGCCATCACGATGACGTCGGCGGCGATGATCCCCCAGCCGCCCATCCACCCGGTGCGTGGCCCGAAGGCCCGGGCGGCCCAGGTGAACGTCGTCCCGCAGTCGGGCTCGCGCTTGTTCAGCTCCGAGTAGGCGACCGCGACCAACCACATCGGCACGAACGCCAGCAGCATGATCGCCGGGGCCTGCACCCCCACCGCGATGACGACGAACCCGAGCGTCGCGGCCAGCGCGTAGGCCGGGGCGGTCGAGGAGACGGCCAGGACGATCGAGGAGACCAGGCCGAGGGCACCGGTCTTGAGGCCCTTGTCGACGGCAGCGCCCTCCACGCGGGGTGGCGCGGACGGCGCCGGGGACGGACTGCTCATGCCGGAGCCGTGCGGATGTCCATGTCAGGTGTTATCGCACAATCGCCCGCCGGCCCGGACACCGGTGCCCCGGCGGCTGACGCCGTCGACGTGATCTTCGTCGGCAGGCTTGCCTCGACTCGGTCGCGCGTGACATAACTCCCGCAGCTCAACAGCGAGCGACGAGGCTCCCGACCCGGATGTCGGGCGACCAGGTGAAGTGGGTGGCAGTGGCAGAACCCACGCACGTCGGCGACCTCCAGGAGGACGCCGCAGGCGATCGGCTGCGGGCGCGACTGGCGATCGACGCCGCGCGGATCGGGACGTTCGACTGGGACCTGCGCAGCGGCCGGCTGCTCTGGGACGACCGGCTGATCGAGATGTTCGGCTACGACCGGACGAGCTTCGAGCAGAGCATCGAGGCGTTCAACGCCCGCCTGCACCCCGACGACCTGCCCCGGGTGGGCGATGCGCTGCAGGGCGCCATCGACACGTGCGGGGATTTCGAGGCCGAGTACCGGATCGTCCTGCCCGGCGGGCACACCCGGTGGGTCTCGGCCCGTGGCCGGGCGCTCGGAGGCCCCGACGGGGCGTCGGCCCGGCTGATCGGGGTGGCCTACGACGCGACGACCGAGCTCGCCGCCGAGGCGCGGGTGGTGCGCCTCCTGGAAGCGATGCCGGCCGGCTTCTACTCCCTGGACGCCGACTGGCGCTTCGTGCACGTCAACGCCGAGGCCGAGCGGCTGATCGGGCAGAGCCGTGACGACCTGCTGGGCCGGGTCATCTGGGATGCCTTCCCGGCTGCGGTCGGGAGCAACATAGAGGAGAACTACCGCCGGGCCGTCGCCACCGGCGAACCGGTCGCGTTCGACACGCACTACCCCGCGCCGCTGAACGGCTGGTTCGAGGTGCGCGCCTGGCCGACGCCGGAGGGGCTGTCGGTCTACGCCATCGAGGTCACCGCCCGCCGGCAGGCGCAGGAGCAGGCCGAACGGTCCGCCCGCCGGCTGGCGCTGCTGGCCCAGGTCAGCGCCGAGCTCGCCGGTGCCCTGGACGTGCAGTCGGCGACCGCCCGGCTGCCCCGGCTGGTCGTCCCCGCGCTGGCCGACTGGTGCATCGTCACGGTCATCGACGCCCACGGCCAGCCCCGCGACGTCGGCAGCTGGCACGTGGACCCCGCGAGCCGGTCGGTGCTGGAGCGCTACGCCGAGGTGCGGCTGGACGCCATGCCGATCGCCGCACCGGTGGGCCGCGCCCTGCACGCCGTCGATGCGGTGTCCTTCGCCGGTTCCGAGGTGCTCGACCTGCTGCCGCCCGGGCAGGCCCGGGACCTGCTGACCGTGCTGGCGCCCGCGGTCGAGGTGGCCATCCCGCTCCGGGCGCGCGGCCGCACGCTCGGGCTGCTGACCCTGGCCTACGCCGACGGGCACGCCGCCACCGACGCCGACGTCGCGGTGGCCCAGGACGTCGCCGACCGGGCGGGGCTGGCGCTGGACAACGCCCGGCTGTTCGCCCAGCAGCAGCAGATGGCCGAGGTGCTGCAGCGCAGCCTGCTGACCGAGCCACCGGAGCCCGACCACGCCGAGATCGCGGTGCGCTACCTGCCTGCGGCCGAGGCGGCCCGGGTGGGTGGGGACTGGTACGACGCCTTCCTGCAGCCGAGCGGCTCCACGATGCTCGTCATCGGGGACGTCGTCGGGCACGACACCGCTGCGGCGGCGGCCATGGGCCAGGTGCGCAGCCTGCTGCGCGGCATCGCCGCCTACAGCGACGCCGGCCCGGTGGAGGTGCTCCGCGGGCTGGACTCGGCGATGGAGCTGCTGCAGCTGGACACCCTGGCCACCGCCGCGGTGGCCCGGTTCGAGCAGACCGACGACGAGCGGGTGCGCGGGCTGACCCGGATGATCTGGGCCAACGCCGGGCACCTGCCGCCGCTGGCGCTGCAGCCCGACGGCAGCGTGGCGGTGCTCGCCGACTGGAAGGCCGACCTGCTGCTCGGCGTCGACGCCACGTTCCAGCGGACCGAGTCGGTGGTCACCCTGGACCGCGGGTCGACGGTGCTGCTCTACACCGACGGGCTGATCGAGCGCCGGGACGCCGACCTGGACACCGGGCTGGCCCGGCTCCGGACGCACCTGACCGAGCTGGCCGACCTCCCGCTGGCCGACCTGCTGGACCAGCTGATCGCGCGGCTGGTCGACGGGGAGCCCGAGGACGACGTCGCCCTGGTCGCCGTCCGGCTGCACCCGCAGGACGGCCCGCGCCCGGCAGAGGCCGGCCCCAGCCGGGTGCCCGACGTCGTCCCGGACGACCCGGCGAGCCGATGAGGGTGAGGTCCAGACGGTCCTGCGGGGCCTGCGCGGAGCCGCCGGGCTGACATCGGCCTACCGTGGGCCCATCCCCCGCGGCCTCGATCGACCCCGACGAAACGGAAGGACCCACCCCGTGCACGCATCACCGGACCAGTTGGGTCCGGCCACGTTCCGGCACGACCTGGTCCTGCACAGCTCGGCCGAGGAGCTGGCCGCCGTCGCCGTCCCCTTTCTGCGGGCCGGCCTGGAGGCCGGCGAAGCGGCCGTCATCACCATCAACGACCCCGCGGCCGCCATGCTCCGGGACGCACTCGGCGACGACGAGCGGGTGCACGTGGTGCCCCGGCAGGAGGTCTACCGAGCCCGCACCCCCACGGCGATCACGGCGGTCCGGCGGCTCGTCGAGCGGGAGACCGCCCGCGGCCGCCACCGGCTGCGGGTGGTCGGTGAGACCGACTTCGGCAGGACGCCGCGCGAGTGGCTGGAGTGGCAGCGCTACGAGGCCGTGGTCAACGAGGCGATGCGCTCCTGGCCGAGTTGGGGGCTCTGCGCCTTCGACGTGGAGGAGCTCCCTCCGGAACTGGTCGAGTGCGGGCTGCGCACGCACACCCACCTGGTCAGCGCCGACGGCCGCCGACCCAACCCGCTCTTCACCGAGCCGGCCGACTACCTGCGCGAACTGCCCGTCCCGGACGAGCCGCTGGAGTCCACCGAGCCGCTGCTCCAGGTCGACGACGCCAAGGACTTCGCCGGGCTGCGGCACGCGGTCGGCGCCCGGCTGACGCAGCTGCACGGCTCCCGGGACGCGCTGGAGGACCTCCACCTGGCGATCGACGAGATGAGCGCGAACGCGGTGCGGCACGGCGGACCGCCGGTCCAGCTGCGGTTGTGGGCGTCGGCCGACCGGGTGGTCTGCCGGATCAGCGACGGCGGCGCCGGGATGGACGACCCGTTCGCCGGGTACGGCCCCGCGCACGGGGACGACCTCTCCCACGGCGGGATGGGCCTGTGGCTGGCCCGCCAGCTGTGCGACCACGTCGACGTCGTCGACGGGCCGGACGGACTGTCGATCCGGTTGACGACGCGGCTCCGCTGACCTGACGAGGGGCGCGGCCGTCGACCGGGCCGTGCAAACGTTCCCGCCGGGCCTCGTCCGGCGCGCCGCCCTCACCAGCACGTTCTCGACCGCAGCGGCCCCTAGGCTGGCCGCGCGACCCCGCTGGCGACCCGCGCCCGGCTCCGTCGCCTGCGTCCGAGAGGAGTCGAGTCGTGCGCTTCCCGTCCTCACGGGGCTCCGCACCGGTGCCCGGCGGCCTCGCGTCCGGCGGCCCCGTGCCCGGCGGCCCCGTGCCCGGCGGCCCTGTGCCCCTGGCCGACCAGCCCGCGACCGCTGCCCCGCGTCCGGCGGCGTCCCCGCGCACCCGGCGCCCGCCCGAGCAGGACGCCAGCATGGCGGTCGCCGCGCAGCAGGCCGGCGTCCTCTCCTCGGCCAGCCGCGAGGTCTCCGACACCTCCCGGCAGGCTGCCGAGTCGCTGACCGAGCTGCGGTCGGCGATCACGGACATCTCCTCGAGCACCACCCGGGCGTCGGCGGTCGCCGAGGAGGCCGTGCGGGACGCCCGCGCGGTCGACGAACGGATCGCCGCACTGCAGGAGGCCAGCGAGTCGATCACCGAGATGGTCCGGCTGATCGCGGCGATCAGCCAGCAGAGCCGGTTCCTCGCGCTCAACGCCTACGTCGAGGCGGCGCGCGCCGGCGACGTGGGCCGAGGCTTCGCCGTGGTGGCCGACGAGGTCAAGCAGCTGGCCAGCCGGACCGCCCAGGCCGCCGAGGACATCGGCGCGCAGATCGAGGCGGTGCAGTCCGAGACCCGCCAGGCGGTCACCGCGATCGGCCGGATCACCGGCACGCTGGGTTCGATCGCCGACGCGCAGGACGCGATCGCCGCCGCCGTCGCGCAGCAGCGGGCCGCCACCGAGCGGGTGGTGGACAACGTCGACCGGGCGGCCAGCGGGTCGGCCCGGATCACCCAGGCGGTCGCCGAGCTGGCCGACAGCCAGCGGCTGGTCTACGTCCGCCGGGCGCTGACCCTCGCCCAGGACCTGCTCGACGAGGCCGGCGGGGTCGACGTGGGCCAGGAGCTCCAGGGGCGGACCGTCACCGACCAGGCGACCTCGGCGACGCGCACCGTCCGGCTGCCCGAGCTGCTGCTCGGCGGGGAGGTGCTGCCGTGGGACGACGACCCACGGCACCGGTCACCGCTGGTCGACGACGTGGTGGCCCAGGTCGGCGGCACCTGCACGCTGTTCCAGCGGCTCGACGACGCCGGCGGCATGGTGCGGGTGGCGACCACGGTGGTGAACCCGCAGGGGCGGCGGAACATCGGCACCGCCCTCTCCCCCACCGGCACCGACGGCGACCGGAACCCGGTGCTGGCGGCGGTGCTCGGCGGGCAGGTCTACACCGGCCCGGCCACCGTCGCGGGCAAGCCGTACTTCACCGCGTACGCCGGCGTGCACTCCCCCGCCGGCGCGCTCGTCGGCATGCTCTACGTCGGCCTGCCGATCGACGCACCGGCCTGAGCCGGCGGCCGGCGGATCAGCCCAGCGCCTCCAGCAGGCCCAGGACGGCGGGGCCGACGACCACGATCATCAGGGCCGGGAGGATGCAGACCATCAGCGGGAAGGTGACCTTGACCGGCACCTTCATCGCCTGCTCCTCGGCACGTTGCCGCCGCTTGAGGCGCATCTCGTCGGCCTGCACCCGCAGCACGTCGGCGAGCGGGATGCCGTAGACGTCGGCCTGGTTCACCGCACCGACGAACCGACGCAGGTCCGCGACCCGGGTGCGAGCGGCCAGGGCGTCGTAGGCCGCGCGCCGTGGCCGGCCGGCGGCGATGTCGTGCTGGGTGCGGACCAGTTCCTCGGCCAGCGCACCCCGGCCCGTGGTGGCCGCCCGGGACAGTGCGGCCTCGAACCCCAGCCCGGCCTCCACGGCGATGGTCATCTGGTCCAGGACGTCCGGCAGCTCTCGCCCGATCAGCTGCCGACGTTCCTGCCCGCGAGCCCACAGCGCTGCCTCGGGCAGGTGGTAACCCGCCAGCACCGCGACCACGGCGACGAGCCCGGCCGGGAGCCCGGGGAACTCCACCACGAGCAGGGCGCCGAGCAGCGCCGCCGCGGCGGCGAGCACGAGCTTCGCCCACAGCGCGCGGGTCATCGTGAAGCTCGCCGGACGCCCGGCGACGTCGATCATGCGGCGGATCCGGCGGGCCGCCGACTCGGGGGTCAGCGCACGCAGGACGGCGCCGGCGCCGGTGCCGCGGGCCTCCAGCGTGCCCACCTCGGCGGAGAGGCTGACCAGGCCGCGGGTGAGGTTGTGCCGGGCGGCGGCCATCGTCTTCCCGGACCGGGACAGCGCGAGCTGGGTGAGGACGGCGAGCGGGAGGACGACGGCGGCGACCGCCACCCACACCAGCGTGGGCATCAGAACGTCACCGTCACGACGCGGCGCACCCAGACGGCGCCGACGACCATGAGCACGACGGCCGTCCCGAGCATGGCCAGGCCGGTGGGCCCGTCCAGGAGCCGGCCGATGTAGGTCGGCGACACCAGGTGCATCGCCCCACCGACGACGACCGGCAGCGCCAGCAGGACGACGGCCGAGGCACGACCCTCCGCCGACAGCGCCTGCGCCTGACGTCGAAGCTGCCCGCGGTCCCGGATGGTGGCGCCCACGCGGTCGAGCACCTCCGCCAGGTTGCCGCCGACCTCACGGTGGATGGCGACGGCCTGGGCGATCCAGCCGAAGTCGTCGCTGCGCATCCGCTCGGCGACCTCGTCCAGCGCCGCGACGACGTCACGCCCCACCCGGACCTCGTTGAGCACCCGGGAGAACTCCTCGGCCGTGGGCGCGGCACCGTCGTGGGAGACGGCCTCCAGCGCCCGGAGCACGCTGTGCCCGGCGCGGAGGCTGCTGGCCATCAGCCGCAGCGTGTCGTCGAGCTGCTCGGCGAAGGCGGACCGCCGGCGGCGGCTGCGCACCTGCAGCGCCAGCACGACGGCGAGCGGGGCGGCCGGCGCCAGCAGGAGCCCGCCCGGCAGGCCACCGACGAGGCCGCCGCCGAGTCCACCCAGCAGCGCGCCCACCACGGTGCCGCCGACCACCTGGGCCGGTGTCCGGTGGACTCCGGCCCGTTCCAGCGCGGCCGCCAGCGCGTCGCGGCGCCGCAGCTGCCGGAGCGCCCGGTCACCGAGCCTGCTCGCCGCGGCAGCCACCGCCGACCGCCCGCGCAGCGCCGGGGCCGCCGTCGGGTCCAGCCGGGTGATCTCCACCCGGGGACGCCGGGGGACGGCGACCAGCGCGACCAGGAGGGCGAGCGCCAGTGCGCAGGCGGCGACACCGGACCAGACGAGCGGGCTCATCGGCCCCCGCCCCCGACCGGCACCAGGTGCGGCACCCCCAGGACGCGCGGTGCGACCGTGACCCCACGCTCGGCGAACCGTTCGAGGAACCGCGGCCGGATGCCGGTGGGCACCGCCCGGCCGAGCAGGCGGCCGTCGTGATCGCTGCCCGCGGAGTGGTCGAAGTGGAAGGCGTCCTGCAGCGTCACGGTGTCGCCCTCGAGCCCGAGCACCTCGGTGACGTGGGTGACCCGTCGGCTGCCGTCGCGCAGCCGGGAGACCTGGATGATCACGTCGACGGCCGAGGTGACCTGTTCCCGCACGGCGCGCAGCGGCAGGTCCATGCCGGCCATCAGCACGAGCGTCTCCAGCCGGGCGACGGCGTCGCGCGGGGAGTTGGCGTGGACCGTGGAGAGCGAGCCGTCGTGGCCGGTGTTCATCGCCTGCAGCATGTCCAGGCTCTCCCCGCCGCGGACCTCACCGACGATGATCCGGTCGGGGCGCATGCGCAGGGAGTTGCGGACCAGGTCGCGGATGCTGATCGCGCCCTTGCCCTCGATGTTGGCCGGGCGGGACTCCAGCCGGACGACGTGCTCCTGCTGGAGCTGCAGCTCGACGGCGTCCTCGATGGTGACGATCCGCTCGCCCTCGGGGATGAACGAGGAGAGCACGTTGAGCAGCGTCGTCTTCCCGGTGCCCGTGCCGCCGGAGACGATGACGTTCAGCCGGGCCGCCACGCAGGCGCGCAGCAGCTCGGCCATGTCCGGGGTCAGGGTGCCGCTCTCGATCAGGTCGGCGACCTGCAGCGGCCGGCGGGCGAACTTGCGGATGGTCAGGGAAGAGCCGCTGAAGGCCAGCGGCGGGATGATCGCGTTGACCCGGGAGCCGTCGGGCAGCCGGGCGTCGACCAGCGGCGAGGACTCGTCGATGCGCCGGCCGATCCGGGACACGATGCGTTCGATCACCCGGCGCAGGTGCTGCTCGTCGGCGAACCCCGCGGAGGTGCGGACGATGCGGCCGCCCCGTTCCACGTAGACGGTGGCCGGGCCGTTGACCATCACCTCGGTGACGTCCGGGTCGTCCAGCAGCGGCTGGAGCGGCCCGTAGCCGAGCACCTCGTCGGTGAGCTCGTGGATCAGCCGCCGTCGGTCGTCGTCGGACAGCGGGGTCTGCTCGTGCGCGATGACCCGCTGGAGGTCGGCCCGCACCAGGGCGTGCAGCTGCTCGTCGGGGATGTCGGCGTCGGAGAGCTTGCCGCCCAGCCGTTCGAACAGCGCGCGGCTGGCCCGCTCCTTGAGCTGGGTGAGGGTGTCGGGGCCGGCCGCCGGACGGCCGACCAGGTCAGCGCCGATCCGGCCGGCGAACCGGGAGGACAGGCCGGCAGTCGCCGGGGTGGGCTCAGCGTCCTCGGAGACCTGGCCGTGCACCTGGGCGAGACGGTCGCTGAGGCTCACCGGGCACCGACCCGCCGGCGACCGCGCCGGCCGTTCGCGGCCGCTGCAGCGGGTGCGACCCGGCCGACCAGCGTCTGGAGCCCGCGGGTGACCGGGTCCTTGCCGCCCTTCAGCAGCAGCGGGACGCCGGTGTTCGTCGACAGCGGGACGGCGGCGTGCCGCGGGAGCACCAGGTCCAGCGTGGCGCCGACCGTCCGCTCGATGTCGGCCAGGGCGAGGCCACCGGCCGAGCTGCCGCCGTTGAGCACCAGGTGGCGGTGGGCCGGCACGAGCTGCAGTTCGCCGAGCACGTCCAGCTCCTTGCGCAGCCCGCGCACGCCCGGCACGTCCATGCTGCCGATGAGCACCAGGTCGGTGGCCCGCTCGAGGGCGGTCAACGTGTGGTCGGTCAGCCCGGCAGCCGTGTCGACCACCACGTACCGGAACTCGGCGCTGAGCATGTCGACCAGTCGCGCGACCTCCGCCGCGGTCACCGCGTCCCCCGCGGCCGGTGAGTCGCTGCCGGCGACGACGTGCAGGCCGGACGAGTGCCGGGTGAGGAAGGTCTTGAGCACGAGCGGGTCGTTGCTCGCGGCGCCGCGCACGGTGTCCGGGAGCGTGTACTCGGGGACCAGGGCCAGCGCGCTGGCGACGTCACCGAACTGCACGTCCAGGTCGACCAGCACGGTGGAGCCGGGCTCGGCCCCGGCCAGCCCGAGGGCCAGGTTGGTCGCGACGGTGGTCTTGCCGACCCCGCCCTTCGGTCCGGCGACGACCACCACCCGGCGGGTGTGCGCCAGGGGCGCTGCCACCGCCGCGGCCCGGCGGGCCTCGGCCCGGGCGGTCGCGCGGTCGAGGACGGCGGTGACGTCGGCGGTGGAGGCGTGCGGGGAGAGGACGTCCCGGACGCCGGCGCGCATCGCCTCGATCCACAGCTCGGGGTCGGCGACGGCGACGACGACCACGCTGGTGCCCGGTGCCGCGCCGTCGACCTGCCCGGCGAGGGCGAAGGAGTCGGCCAGCGGCACCCCGGGCCCCAGCACCACCAGCGCCGGTGCGTCCGGACCGGCGAGGTGGTGGAGCACGACGCCCTCCGTCAGCGCATCGGCTCGGAGGGCGAGGACGTCACCACTGCCGGCCTCGGTGAACCGCGCGACGAGGTCGGCGTCGGCACCGATGGTCAGGACCGTGCTCACTGGTCTGCTCCCGTGGTCGTGATGCTGCTGTCCAGAGGGTTGTCGGCAGGATCGACCGGCTCCTGGAGCGACAGCCACACGGCGCCCTGCTCCATCCCGCCGATGACCACGGCGGCCTGCTCGGGGGTGAGGGCCAGCGTGACGGTCACCGTCTGCACCGCGCCGGTCATGGCCGCGGTCTCGCTGTCCGCACCGTCCGCCCGGGTCACCAGCACGTCGCCGACCGCGAGGTCGGTCGTGGTCGGGTCGCCCCGGCTGATGAACACCCCGATGCGGTCGCCGGCGGTCAGCACCCCGCCCACGGCCCGCTGCGGCTCCAGGGTGAGGCTCACCTCCTCGGTGCCGTCGGGCAGCTCGACCTCGCCGTCGGCGGCCGCCTCCACGGCCGGGTCGGCGAAGCGTGCGAACACCAGCTGCTCCCCCGTGACCAGCTCGGTGGTCGTGGTCAGGCCGGCGACGTCGGCGAGGTCCTCGACGGAGCCGGTGACGACCAGGCGACTGGGCACCTGCGCGATCCGCACCAGGTCGGCGACGTCCTCGGCCGGCGTACCGGCCTGGATGCTCTCGGCGGCGACGAGGACCGGGACCAGGCGGGCGCCGGCCTCGGCGCGGGCGTCGGCTCCCCGCACGTAGCTGATCAGGACGACGGCACCGAAGGCCGCCAGGGCGAGGGCCGCGAGAGCGGCGAGGACGCGACGCATGGTGGTCATCCCTGAGGAGAGAGGCTGATGGAGGTGGCGCCGAGGTCGGCCGCCGGAGTGGTGCCGGTGGGGCTGGTCGCGCTGAGCGGTACGACGGCGCGGGTGAAGTAGCCGTAGAACGTCGGCTCCCCGTACGTCAGTTCGTAGCCGGTGAGGTGGAAGAGGGCGTAGCCGTAGACGTGGGCGCGGTAGCCGCCGAACAGCCACCCGTCGACGTCGTCCCAGACCGGGATCTGCAGGTCCGTGCCGATGAGGCCGTCCAGGTGCTTGGCGGAGCACCGGTTGGGCAGCCAGCTGCTCCAGACGCTGATGTCGATGTACTGGCCCACCGAGGACGTCGCCCGGCAGACCGACGAGGAGTCCGTGCCGGTGAGCGCGTGCCCGCCGCCGAAGGTGAGCCCACCACTCGGCCCGGAGCACAGCGTCAGCCAGCTGAGCTCCCAGTCCAGCCGGTGCGAGACCGTGCTGGTCAGCGGGTACTTCGCGATCTGCTTCTTGTACTCGCACCAGGAGATGGCCAGCGGGAACTGGGCGACTCCGTGCGACATGGCCGTCCAGGTGGCCGTGGCGGTCGCGGTGACCCGGGTGGAGTCGATGCCGAGCACCGGGGCGAACCAGTGCGCCTGGTCGGCGCTCACCGTCACGGTGACCGAGTGCCCGCCGACGGAGACCTCCGGGGTGCGCAGGGTGGCGCCGGCCGCATCGGCCGCGCCGGCGTTCGCGGTCAGTGCGGAGGTCGCCGTCGCGGTGGGGTTGCCGCACCCCCCCGTCGCGCAGTCGGTGGCCACGGCCAGCGCCGCGGCGTCGGCGGCGTTGCGCAGCTGCTCCCGGTCCGCGTAGAGCGAGGCGACGTCCACCGCGATGGCGGCGAAGCCCAGCAACGGGACGAGCAGGACCGCGACCAGCACGGCCACGGCGCCGCGTTCGTCGGCCAGCCGGCGCCGGCCGAGCCGGCGCAGCAGCCGGGAGGTCAGCCGCATCGCATGGCCGCCGTCCCGGTCAGGTCCACGCCGGTCGACCCGAGGACGCCGGCGACGAAGGTGCGGCGCGAGGTGACGGTCACCGTCACCGTGGTGCCGGCCGCCGCCCCCACGCAGGTGGCCGGGGTGATGCTGACCGAGGACAGCGCCAACGCGCCGGCCGCGGTCTGCACGGCCGACCGCGCCGACGCCTGGGTGCCGGCCGTGACCATGGACCGAGCGCCCTCCCGGGCCGCCGCCGACAGCGTGGCCTGGGTGTTGAAGGCGGCGCTGACCTCCATGATCCCCAGCAGCAGGAGCAGCAGGACCGGGATGACCAGCGCGAACTCGACCGCCGCCGCGCCCCGCTCGCCGAGGAGCCGGCGAGCGGGACGGCGGCGGAGCCGGTCAGGGCTGCCGGACACGGAGGTGCTCCTGTCGTGGGGGTCGGGGGAGACGGTCGGCGGTGCCGCCGTCAGCTCTTGGGGGCCGGGGAGGTCGAGGGGAGCGAGATGCCCTCGAAAAGGGCCTTCAGCTTGGTGCCGAAGACCAGGACGGCCGCCGCGACCACGAGCGCGATGGCGCCGACGAGGATCGCGTACTCCACGGCGGAGGCGCCCTTCTCCTCCTTGACCGACCGCAGTCGGTCCGCGACGCGATCGGCGGTGACGTAGGACAGGGTGTGCAGCGTCTGGAACAGGCTGACCAACGTGAGCTCCTGAGGGAACGGACCGTCGGCTGGTCGGGTCGGATGGCCCGGGTCGCGGTCGTCACCCCGTTGTTCGGACGCGCCCCGTCCCGGGCACAGCCCAACCACCCCTCCACCCACCCGGACGGGTGAACGCCCGCTCCCCGGATCAGGCCCTCGGGATCACGCGAGGGGCAGGAGCCAGTCCTCGGTCAGCACGGCCACCACCAGGGCACCGGCGAGCAACGCGGGCCCGAACGGCAGCCCGGTCCGGCGTCCCACCCGCCGGGTGGCGAGCAGCGCGAGCCCCACCGCGGCCTGGAGCAGGAACCCGAGGAAGAAGCCGGCCAGGACGACGGGCCAGCCGAGCCAGCCCAGGTACAGGCCGAGCAGGGCGGCCAGCTTGACGTCGCCCATGCCCAGGCCGCTCGGGGAGATCAACGCCATCGCCAGCAGCACGGCGAACGCCGCTCCCCCGGCCAGCACGGCCCGCCCCAGGTCCGGCCAGTCCCCGGTGGCCCCGGCGGCGACGGTCAGCAGGGCGAGGCCGCCGAGCAGCCCGGGCAGCAGCACCCGGTTGGGCAGCAGTTGCTCGCGCAGGTCGACGACGGTCAGCAGCAACCCGATCGCGACGAACCACAGCCACGCGGGGAGCTGCGCCGTCCAGCCGAACCGCAGGGTCACCGCCGCAGCGCACAGGGCCCCGGCCAGCTCGGGCCACGGGGTGCCCACCGCGCGCGCCCGCCAGTCGACGCGGACCGCGACCGTTCCCTCGCCGGCCCCCGCGCGGCGGGGGGCGACCAGCGCCAGCGAGTCGGCGACCCGGCCGGCGAGGGCCCCGCCGACCCCGGCGACCACGGCGGCGAGCAGGGCTCCGCTCACGTCAGGCGAGGCCGGGTCGGGTGCAGCACGCCGCACAGGGTGACACGCGGAAGCCGCTCCCCCGGGCAGGCACGAGCCGGCCGGCTACGGGCGCTCGCGCCGCACGGCGACCACGAGCCAGCGGTCCTCGGCGTCATCGACGCGGGTCACCTGCCAGCCGGTGCAGGTGAGCAGCTCCCGGATCCGGGGTTCGCTGCGCACGTCGTCGGCGGTCAGCTCCCGGCCGTGCCGCCGGGCCAGCGCGGCGCGGCCGACCGGGTGGAAGAGCCCGAGCCGGGCACCGTCCACGGCGACCCGGGCCAGCTCACGCAGGCCGGCGTCGGGGTCGGGCAGGTGGGAGACCAGCCCGGAGGCGAAGACGACGTCGAACGACCGGTCCGCGAACGGCAGCCGAGTGACGTCGCCGCGGACCAGCCGCGCCAGCTCCCCGCGGCCGCGCCGCCGGGCCTCGGCGAGCATCTCCGCGGTCAGGTCCAGGCCGACGAGCAGGCCCGCCGGGCCGGTGGCGGCGCGCAGCACCGGCAGGGCCCGCCCGGTGCCGCAGGCAGCGTCCAGGACGGCGTCGTCGGGGTGCACCCCCAGCTCGGCGACGGCCCGCTCGAACCGGGGCCTGTCGTCGGGGAACCTCTCCTCCCACGTGGCGGCCCGGGAGCCGAAGAACGTCTGGGTGTCGCCGCCGCTCAGTCGGTCTCCTCGATGGGTGCGGTGTCGCAGGCCGGGCCGACGAGCGTGGTCAGCGCCTCGACCAGCGGCGCGGCGTCCGCGGAGCCCAGCACGACGGTGAGGTGCTCCCCCGTCGCCGGCCGGAGCAGCGGGACGACGCCGAGCGCCTCGGCCAGCTGCCGCACCTGCTCCTCCTGACCGTCGAGATGCTCGATCGCCGAGGTGGTGACGTCCGAGGTGCTGACGGTGCCGAGGGTGAGGCCGGCGTCGGTGAGGAGCTGGGTCACCGCCGCCGTCAGGGCCGGGTCCCCGGCGCCGTCGACCACGTCGACGACGACCGGCGCGACCGGTTCGAACTCGACGCCGCACGGGACCGGCTCCACGCTCGGCTCCGGCTCCGGCTCCGGCTCCGGCTCCGGCTCCGGCTCCGGGACGGGCGTCGGCGCGGGCTCCGGCTGCGGGGCCGGCTCGGGGACCGGCGTCGGCTCCGGGACGGGCGTCGGCTCGGGCTCCGGGGTCGGCTCGGGCTCCGGGGTCGGCTCGGGCTCCGGGGTCGGCTCGGGCTCCGGAGTCGGCTCGGGCTCCGGAGTCGGCTCGGGCTCCGGGGTCGGCTCGGGCTCGGGCACCACCGGTGGCGGCGCCGCGGCCAGCAGCGGCGGCTCGACCGGCGCGGGAGCCGGCTCCACCACGGGCGGCGCGGCGAGCGGCGGGTCGGCGGGCGGCGGGTCGGCGGGCGGCGGGGCGATCGCCGGCCCGGCCGGGGTGGGCACCGGCTCCGGCGTCGTCCCGGCGTAGGTGGCGGCCAGCCCGAGCACCGAGGCGACGTAGCTGTCGGAGTGGTTGTAGGCGAAGACGGCGCGCGCCTGACCGGCCGGCGTCGACAGGTCCCCACCCGCGGCGCAGAGGTACGCCCCGGTGGCGACGGCCGCGTCGTTGATGTTGAAGGGGTCGCTGCGCCCGTCGCCGTTGCCGTCGCTGGGGTACATCGCCCAGGTGGTCGGGATGAACTGCATCGGGCCGACGGCACGGTCGTAGACGGTGTCGCCGTCGAGCCGCCCGCCGTCGGAGTCGAGGATCCGGGCGGTGTTGTTGCTGCCGTCGAGCGGGATGCCGATGATCGGCGGGCTCGACAGCCCGTCGGTGTGCAGGACGGCGCCGGCGAAGCGGCCGTGGTTGGACTCGACCCGGCCGATGGCGGCGATCAGGGTCCAGCTGATGCCACAGTCGGCGGGAGAGAGAGCGGCGGCGTGCTGGTAAGCGGTCAGCGCGGTCGACGGGATGCCCCCCGCCGCGAGCGGTGAGGCCCCGCCGGTCGGGGTGACGGTGGCGGGAGCGCTGCTGGTTGCGACGTCCGTCCCGACCGCGACGGTCTCGAGCAGCGGTGCGGTCGGCGGTGCGGTCGGTGGCGCGACGTCGCCCCCCGGCGCGGACGGGGGGCGGGGCACGAGCGCATCGGCCTCCACCGCGACCAGTCGCGCGAACTGCGGCCGCGCCGGGGCCTCGCCGGGTGCGGCGCTGGCCGCGGGGAGGAAGGCGACCAGGGCGGTGGTGATGCCCGCGCTGGCGACGACGCCAGGGGCTCGTACCCGGCTGGACCGGGTCCTCGTCTGCCGTCCGGAACGGGCGCGGCCCATCAGCCGAGGCCCTGCACGTGCTCGCATGGCATGAGGTCAGGCACCAGTTCCCCCTGTGGCCGTCCACGTGCTCCGGCCGGGTCGGGCATCGAGCGACGCCCGGCTCCGGACGAGGACGACCGTAAAGGGAACACCGGGATGGGCGCCATGCCCGATGGGTGAACTCCGGGGAGCCGACAGTGGTCGGCACGCGGCGGCGGGGTGACGGCGGGTCAACGTGCCGGAAACACGCCTCCGCTAGCGTCCCGGCCTCCGGTCGGCGGGAGGGAGACGGTGGGATGTCGCGACAGCGCCCTCCCGCGCCCTGGGTCGCTGCGCTGGCCAGCGCCCGCGACACCCCGTCCCAGGCGCTCGTGCTGGAGGAGCTGCGCACGGCCATCCTGGCCGGCCTGGTCCGGCCCGGCGCGCCGATCCCGGTGGACGACGTCGCCGCCCGGTTCTCCCTCAGCCGGATCCCGGTGCGCGAGGCGCTGAAGACGCTGGTGGCCGAGGGGCTGGTCACGCACGAACTGCGCGGCGCCTACGTCGTCGCGCGGCTGAGCCGGGCAGAGCTCGCCGAGCTCTACGTCGTCCGGGCGTCGCTGGAGACCGCCGCCCAGACCGCCGCGGTGCCGCGCGCGACGCCGCGGGACGTCGCCGTCGCCGCGGCGGCGCTGCGGGAACTCGAGGCGGCGACCGCCGCCGGCGGTGCGGACGACCACCACCGCTGGAGCCGGCGCTTCCACCTGGCGCTCATCGCCCCGTGCCAGATGCACCGCCTGCTGCAGATGTTCGAACGGGCGTGGAACGTCACCGAGCCCGGGCGGCCGATGTCGCATGCGTCGGCCGCCGCGACCGCGGCGCTGGCCGCCGACCACGTCGCCATGCTCGACGCCTTCGCCGCCGGCGACGCCGCAGCACTGACCTCGGTGACCGCCGCCCACTACGCCCGCCTGCAGGAGATCGTCGCCGCGATCCCCACCGAGGGCTGAGCCGGCAGCGGATATACCCGCGCGGACATCCGGCAGCAACACCGGCTCCCTAGCGTTCGCCGCGTCGCTCCCGGACGGCCGTTCCCCCGCCGCTCCAGGTACGTCGACGAGCTCGTGACCCGCCGCTGCCCGCACCAGCCGACGATCCGCAGGAGCCCCCATGGCCATCACGTCCCCCGAGCCGGTCGCGCTCGCGACCGACGTCCCCCCGACCGGGACGGCGCCCTCGGCCGCCGCACCCGGCGGCGCGCTGATCGGCGCCGACTACGACCCCCGGCTCACCAACGAGGACCTCGCCCCGCTGCGCCAGCAGCGCTGGGGCTCGTACAACATCTTCGCGTTCTGGATGTCCGACGTGCACAGCGTCGGCGGGTACGTGACCGCGGGCAGCCTCTTCGCCCTGGGCATCGCGGCCTGGCAGGTGCTCGTCGCGCTGGTCGTCGGCATCGTGATCGTGCAGGTGTTCGTCAACCTGGTGGCCAAGCCGAGCCAGATGACCGGCGTGCCCTACCCGGTGATCAACCGCGCCGTCTTCGGCGTCAAGGGCGCCAACATCCCGGCGATCATCCGCGGCCTGATCGCGGTCGCCTGGTACGGGGTGCAGACCTTCCTGGCCGCGAGCAGCCTGAACATCATCTGGCTGAAGTTCGTCCCGGGGGCCGAGGCGCTGCTCGAGCCGTCGTTCCTGGGGTTGGCCGCGTTGGGCTGGATCTCCTTCGCGGTGCTCTGGGTGGCGCAGGCGGCGCTGTTCTGGCGGGGCATGGAGACGATCCGGAGGTTCATCGACTTCGCCGGCCCGGCCGTCTACGTCGTCATGATCGTGCTGGCCGGCTACCTGGTCTCGGAGGCCGGCTGGTCCAACATCGACCTGACCCTGCACACCGGCCCGACGCTGAGCGGCTGGGCGACGGTCTCCACGATGCTCGGCGCGATCGCGCTGGTGGTCTCCTACTTCTCCGGCCCGATGCTGAACTTCGGCGACTTCGCCCGGTACGGCAAGAGCTTCGCCGCGGTGAAGCGCGGCAACCTGCTCGGCCTGCCGTTGAACTTCCTCTTCTTCTCGCTGCTGACCGTGGTCTGCGCCTCGGCCACCGTGCCGGTGTTCGGCGAGCTGATCACCGACCCGATCGCCACCGTCGAGGCGATCGACTCCACCTTCGCGATCCTGCTGGGCGGGCTGACCTTCGTCATCGCGACCGTCGGCATCAACATCGTCGCCAACTTCATCGCCCCGGCGTTCGACTTCTCCAACGTGGCACCGCAGAAGATCAGCTGGCGCGCCGGCGGGATGATCGCCGCCGTCGGCTCGGTGCTGCTCACCCCGTGGAACTGGTACGACAGCGCCGAGGGCATCCGGTTCAGCCTCGGCATCCTGGGCAGCCTGATCGGCCCGCTGTTCGGCATCCTGATCGCCGGCTACTACCTGGCCAGCAAGCAGCGGGTCGCCGTCGACGACATGTACTCGATGTCCCCGACCGGCCGGTACTGGTTCCGCGGCGGCTACAACCCGAACGCCGTCCTCGCCGTGCTGGGCGCCGGGGTGCCGACGATCCTGCTGACGCTGTTCACCTCGGTGGGCGACTACGGCTGGTTCATCGGCTGCGGCCTCGGCTTCGTGCTCTTCGCCGGGCTGGAGCGGGTGCGGCCGATGATCCTGCTGCTCGACCCGGCCGAGCCCGGCGTCTCCGACGGCACCCTGGTCTGAGGCCGTGCTGATCCAGGTCGTCAACCCGAACACCACCGCGTCGATGACCGACCTGATCGGGCGCAGTGCCCGGGCCGCCGCCGGCCCGGGCACCGTGGTGGTCGCCGTGCACCCGGAGATGGGGCCGGCCTCGATCGAGAGCCACTACGACGAGGCGCTCGCCGTGCCGGGGCTGCTCGCCCAGGTCGCGGTCGGCGAGGAGGCCGGCGCCGCCGGGCACGTGATCGCCTGCTTCGGCGACCCGGGGCTGGACGCCGCACGGGAGGTGGCAGCCGGGCCGGTGGTGGGGATCGCCGAGGCGGGCATGCGGACGGCGACGTACCTGGGGCGGACCTTCGGCGTGGTGACGACCCTGCAGCGGACGACCGGCCGGGCCTGGGAGCTCGCCGGCCGGTACGGGGTGCGGGAGCAGTGCCGCACGATCCGGGCCGTGGAGATCGCCGTCCTGGCGCTGGAGACCGACCCGGCGGCCCGCGCGCGGATCGCCGCCGAGTGCGCGGACGTCGTGGCGACCGAGGGCGTCGACGCGATCGTGCTGGGCTGCGCCGGGATGGCCGACCTCGCCGCGGAGCTGACCCGGCGGGTGGGGGTGCCGGTGATCGACGGGGTGGCGGCGGCCGTCGCGACGGTCGAGGGGCTGGTGCGGCTGGGGCTGCGCACCGGCAAGCGCGGTGAGTACGCCGCTCCCCTGCCGAAGCGGTACACCGGCGCGCTGGCGGAGTTCGGCGTCCCGGACCCCGTCGCCGCCCGCTGACCCCCCCGGCTGGTCAGCCGAACCGGGCGGGCCGGAAGGCAGCCAGCAGGGGGCTCGGCGCTCCGTCCAGGACCTCCCCGGCCAGCAGCTCCCCGGCGATGAGGCCGAGCGTCGCGCCGCTGTGGGTGAAGGCAACGGTCAGCCCGTCGACGCCCGGGACGGCGCCGAGCACCGGGTGCCCGTCGCCGGGGATCGGCTTGCGCCCGACCCCGCGGGACTCGCACGTCAGAACCGGGTGACCGGCGAGCACCCGCGAGGCCTCGTGCAGCAGGCCCTGCACCGTCGCGTCCTGGACGTCGAAGGTCCCGTCGTCCCGGCGGACCACCTGCTCCTCCGACCAGCCGGCGTCCAGGACGATCCCGCCGCCGGGCGCCGGGCGCAGGGCCACCCGCGGGGTGTTCAGCACGGCCCGGAGCCGGTGCCCGAACGGCGGGGTGCGGAGGAGCAGCGCGTTGGAGGTTGCGTCGGGGACGTGCACGCCGAGCCCGGCGAGGGCGCGCGGGACGTCGGCTCCGGTGGCCAGCACCACCGCATCGGCGGCGAGGACGTCGCCGGTCCCGGTCCGGACGCCGGTGACCCCGCCGCCCGCCACGACGACGTCGCACCGGCCGACCGCGGTGCGCACCGCTCCCCCGGCCGCCTCCAGGTCCCGCACCAGCTGACCGATCAGCGACGGCAGGTCGACCCAGCCCTCGTCCGGGTTGAACAGCGCCCCGTCGTCCGGGACCGCGTCGACGGCCACCCCAGGCAGGCGGGCGGCCACGTCGGCGCGACCCAGCCACTCGGCCGGGTAGCCGATGTCGCGCTGGTGATCGAAGGAGGCGCGGACGCCGTCGCCCCAGCGGAGGCCGCCGTCGAAGACGACGTGCGCGGTCGAGTCGGGGCGTGCGGCGAAGGCCCGGTACCGCTGGAGGCCGAGCACGCGGAGCCGGTGGTACTCGGCCGGGAAGTCGCCGGCCGAGTTCAGCCAGGCCAGCGACCGTCCCGACGCGCCGCCGGCCGGCTCGCCCTCGGTCAGCAGCGTGACCCGCGCGCCGCGGGCGGCCAGCTGCGCGGCGGTCGAGACACCGAGCACTCCCCCGCCGACGACGGCGACCTGCCGATCGGGCTGCGTCATGCCGCCAGGTTGCCACCTGTCGTCGATGCAGTTCACCGAGCCGTTCGGGAGGACTCTGGGAGACTCGACGGTCTCGGGCACGACGTGCACCGGGGCGGACGAGAGAGAAGGTCTTGGTTCCTGACTTCGCGATGCTGTTCGCCGCGCTGCCGACAGCCCATCTGGTGCTCTCCCCCGACCTGGTCGTGCACTACGCGAACTCGGCCTACCTGCGGACGGTCGGCGTCGTGCCGGAGCAGATCGTCGGCCGGAGGCTGTTCGACGCGTTCCCGCCGGCGCCCGACGCGCTGGACCCCGAGGGCGTCCCGTACATCGCCCGGTCGTTCGAACGCGCCGGCGCCACCGGCCGACCGGACGCCCTGCCGATCGAGCGCTACCCGGTGGTCAACCCCGACACCGGGCTGGTCGAGGACCGCTGGTGGGCGCTCATCGCGATCCCCGTCCTCGACGAGGACGGCAAGCTGGCGATGTTCCTGCAGCGGGTCGACGACCTGACCGACTACGTGCGCGAACAGGAGTCCGCGCGGTCCGACGCCGACCGGCAGGAGAACCTGCTGGCCCAGGTGCAGCGGCTGCAGGCGGAGCTGACCGCACGCACCGGGGAGGTCGAGGCCGCGCGCGAGATCGAGCGGCGCACCTCGCGCACGGTCGAGGCGATGCCGTCGGGCTTCGTCTCCCTGGACACCGAGTGGCGGTTCACCCTGCTCAACCCGGCCGCCGAAGGCCTGCTCGGCCACTCCCGGGACGAACTGCTGGGCCGCACGATCTGGGAGGTCTTCCCCGACACGGTGGGCACCGACTACGAGGCCGCCTACCGCACGGCCGTCGAGACGCGGGAGCCGCAGTCGTTCACCGCCTGGTACCCGGCTCCGCTGGACGGCTGGTACGACGTGCTCTGCTGGCCCACCGCCGACGGGGTGTCGCTCTACTTCTCCGACGTCACCGACCGGAAGCGCTCGGAGGCCGAGGCGGAGGCCTCCGCGGCCCGGCTCGCACTGGTGGCCCGGGTCAACGCCGAGCTGGCCGAGGCCGTCGACGTGCCCGCCGCCGTCGCCGGGCTGCCGAGCGCGCTGGTGCCGGGCCTGGCGGACGCCTGCATCGTCACCGTGGTCGACGGCACCGGCCGCCCCTGGGACGTCGGCTGGGCGCACGCCGACCCGGCGCTGCGCCCGGTGCTCGACCGCTACGTCTCGGCCCGGGCCGAGACGCTGGCGCACTCACCGCTGACCCGGGTGCTGGAGACGGGCCGGCCGGAGACGCTGTCGACCGCCGAGCTGGCGGCCCTGCTGCCCGCCGGGGAGGCGCGCCGCCAGCTGGACCTCCTGGGCGATGCCCGGGCGGTGAAGCTGCCGCTCCGCGGTCGCGGCAAGGTGTTCGGCGCGTTGACCCTGCTCTGCGCGGCGTCCCGTCCGCTCGCCCGCGACTGGCGCTCGACCGCCCAGGACGTCGCCGACCGGATCGGCCTGGCGCTGGACAACGCCCGGTCGGCGAACGCGCAGGCCACGATCGCCGAGAGCCTGCAGCGCAGCCTGCTCACCGACCCACCCGAGCCCGACCACGCGCAGATCCTGGTCCGGTACCTGCCCGCCGCCGAGGCGGCGCAGGTGGGTGGCGACTGGTACGACGCGTTCCTGCAGCCGGGCGGCACGACCATGCTGGTCATCGGGGACGTCGCCGGGCACGACACGGCTGCCGCGGCCGCCATGGGCCAGCTGCGCGGACTGCTGCGCGGGATCGCCGCGTACAGCAACGCGGGGCCGGTCGAGGTGCTGCGCGGCCTCGACGAGTCGATGGAGACGCTGATGGTGCGCACCATCGCCACCGCCGCGATCGCCCGGTTCGAGCAGACCCCGGAGGAGCTGAGGCAGGGGGTGACCCGGCTGGTGTGGGCCAGCGCTGGGCACCCGCCACCGCTCGTCATCAGCCCGGACGGCGAGATCACGGTCCTGGACGACGGGCGCGCCGACCTCCTGCTGGGCGTCGACCCCGCGGCGCAGCGGCGGGAACGGGCGCTCACCCTGCAGCCGGGCGCCAGCGTGCTGCTCTACACCGACGGGCTGATCGAGCGCCGCGACGCCACGCTCGACGACGGCCTGGAGCGGCTCGTCGACGCCGTCGCCGGCCTGGCCGGTGCCACGCTCGACGAGCTCTGCGACGGGGTGCTGGACCAGATGGTGCACGGCCGACCCGACGACGACGTCGCACTGGTCGCCGTCCGGCTGCACCCCCAGGACCGTCCCCGCCCGGCCGAGGCCGGCCTCAACGTCGTGCCCGCTTCCCTGGAGGAGACCGAGTGAGCCGCTCCGGTTGGCCGCTGCTGGAACCACCGCGCCCGACGCAGGTGTGGGCGTCGTGGAACTGGGAGCTCCGGCGTCCTGCCGACCTCACCCGGTGCCGCCGACGACTGCGCGACGAGGCGCTCCCGGCCGGCCGGGGCGACGGGGACGCGGACGGGTCGGCGCTCGAGCGGTTGCTGCTGGCCTTCGAGGAGCTGACGTCCAACGGCGTCCGGCACGGACTCCCACCGGTGCGGACCACCGTCACCGCGACGCCGACGGGCTGGCTGATCGACGTCACCGACGCCGACCCGCTGGACGCGCCGGTGCCGGCGGTGGACCGGGACCCTGCCTTCGGCGGCCTGGGCCTGCACCTCATCGCCCGGCTCTGCGCGTCCCACGGGTGGGCGCCCGAGGAGGGCCGCAAGCACGTGTGGGGCTTCGTCAGCCTGACCGACCAGCGCTGACCTCGGCCACGCCCAGCGTGCGGGCCAGGTCGAACCGCGAGGCGTCCTCGGTGCCGGGCTCGGCGGTGTAGGTGACGATGCGCAGGTCGGTGCCGATGACGGTGAACACGTCGCAGTCCAGCGTCACCTCACCGACGAGTGGGTGCAGGAAGGTCTTCGCCTGCACGCGGTGCTCGCTGACGGTGCCCTCGGCCCACAGCCGGGCGAAGCGCTCGTTGCCCCGTAGCTCGGCGAGCACGGCCCGCGCGGACGGGTCGTCCGGGTAGCGGATCAGGGCGCCGCGCAGGTCGGAGACGAGCGCCCGTTCGTGCCGTTCATGGTCACCCTCGCTCCACACCACCTGCGGTGCGGTGCCGGTGAACTCGGCGACGAGCAGGTTGAGCCCGGGGTCCATCCCACCCAGGAGCGACCGCCAGGCCGCGTTGGCGGTGAGCAGCGTCCAGTGCGCCGTCCACACCCCGATGGCGACGTCCGGGAGCCGGGCGAGCAGCCGCTGCACGCTGGCCGGGATGTGCGTGGGGACGGCGCTGGGCAGCGGGGCCGGCAGGCCGGCGGCGAGGTGGAGCTGGTCGCGTTCGAGGTCCGAGAGCTGCAGCGTTCGGGCCAGCGAGGCGACGACCTGCGCCGAGGGACGCGCTGCCCGCCCCTGCTCCAGCCGGACCAGGTAGTCGACCGAGACCCCGGCCAGCAGGGCGACCTCCTCCCGGCGCAGGCCCGCGGTGCGGCGCTGCCCCGTGGGGAACCCGACGGCGGCCGGCTGCAGGCGTTCCCGCCATGCGCGGAGCAGTGCCGCGAAGTCCCCTCGATCGACCATGCGCCCATCGTCGTCCACCGCAGGCGAGCTGGGTGGTACTGCCGGTCACACGGTCCAGCGGGACCACCGGACGTCGCCCGGACGGGGGCACCGTCGGTCGCATGACGACGACATTGATCACTGGCGGCAACAAGAGCCTCGGCTTCGAGGCGGCCCGACGGCTGAAGGGGCTCGGGCACCGGGTGGTCATCGGCGCCCGCGACCCGGAGCGGGGTCAGCGCGCGGCCGAGGAGCTGGGGGTCGAGTGGGTGCGCATCGACGTGAGCTCCGACGAGTCGGTGGCGGCCGCGGCGGCCGAGGTGCGCGAGCGCTTCGGCGGGCTCGACGTGCTGGTCAACAACGCCGGCATCCCCGGACCGATCGGCGCGGTGGACGAGTACACCGGCCCCGACCTGGTGGCCGTGCTCGACACCAACACCGTGGGGATCGTCCGGACGACGCACGCCTTCCTGCCGCTGCTGCGTGAGTCGAAGCAGCCGGTCATCGTGAACGTGACCAGCGGGCTCGGCTCGTTCGCCGTGCGCTCCGACGAGACCCGGATCGAGCACTCGGTCCCCTCGCTCGGGTACTCGGCCAGCAAGGCGGCGGTCAACATGCTCACCGCGGTCTACGCCCAGTTCCTCCCGGAGCTGCGGATCAACATGGTGGACCCCGGCTACACGGCCACCGACTTCAACGGCCACGCCGGCTCGCAGACCGTCACCGAGGGCACGGACGCCATCGTCGCGATGGCGTCGATCGGGGCGGACGGGCCGACCGGCACCTTCACCGACCGGCACGGTCCCGTCGCCTGGTGACGGCGGCCGCCGGCCCGGACCTGACCGTGCGTGGGCCCGTCCACCACGGGTAGGGCGCAGTCGCACGGCCGGACTGGACGACGAGACGGGTCGCCGGGTGCGATCCGGATGAGGAGGACACCGTGACCAACGAGACCCCGAACACCCCCGACCTCAGCGAGACCGAACTGCGCGCGACGAAGCTGGACGACCTGCGCGAACAGGCCCGAGCCGCCGGCATCGGGGGGACTTCCTCGATGAAGAAGGAGGAACTGGTCAGCGCGATCTCCGATGCCCACCGCACGGGGAAGGCGGCCGGCGGCGGAGCGTCGGAGGACGGCGAGGCCGGCCAGCCAGGGGACCGCGGTCCCGACGACGGTCACCTGCGCCTCGGGGAGGAGACGTCGCGCTCGCTGCAGTACTCGCAGGAGATCACCTCGCTGGACGAGGACCCCGAGCGCGCCGGCCGCAGCCTCGCCACCTCCAGCCACGAGGTGATCCGGAAGTGGGCGGAGGAACGCGGTGGGGTGCCGGCCACCGTCGACGGGACCGAGCACGGCGACCACCTCGGCGTCCTGCGGTTCGACTTCACCGGTGACTCGGAGAACCTGCGCCAGGTGAGCTGGGACGAGTGGTTCGACACCTTCGACGCACGGAAGCTGAACTTCCTCTACCAGGAGGAGCGCAAGGACGGGAACCAGAGCAACTTCTTCCGGCTGGAGAGCCCGGACCGCGAGGACGCCTGAGCCGGCCTGGTCAGGACGCCTTGCTCGCGCGCCCGTCCCCCTGGCGGGCCGCCCGCACGGCGTCCTCCAGCTCGTCCTTGGTCATCGTCGACCGGCCGGCGACGTCGAGCTCCTGGGCCTGGTCGTACAGCTCCTTCTTGGACAGGTCGCCCAGGTCCTCACCCGGCCGGTCGGCGTCCCCGCCGTCGGCGTCCGCCCCTGCCCGGCGCGTGGTCAGCCCGCCGGTGTCCTGGGCGTTGCCCGGTCGGTGCCCCTTGGCGTTCGCGACGCTGGCGCTGAGCGCCTCCATCAGGTCCACGACGTTCGAGGCGGTCTCCGGCTCGCCTTCGGTGACCACCTCGTCGCCGCGGCGCTTGGCCTCGATCAGCTCGTTGACCCGGTCGCGATAGGTGTCCCGGTAGTTGCCGGGATCCCACTCGGTGGTCATCGAGTCGATGAGGGACACCGCCATGTCGAGGTCGCGGGACGTGAAGGACTGGCGTACCGGCAGCTGCTCGATCTCGTCCACGGGGTCCCGCACCTCGTCGGCGAAGAACATGGTCTCCAGGGTCAGGACCTCGCCCTGCGGCCGGATGGCGGCCAGGTACTGCTTGGACCGCATGACGAACGTGGCGATCCCTACCCGGCCGGCGCGTTCCATCGCCTGCAGGAGGAGGGCGTAGGCCCGCTGCGCCTGGTCGTCCTGCGGAGCCAGGTAGTAGGTCTTCTGGTAGTAGATCGGGTCGATCTCGGCCACGTCGACGAAGTCGGAGATGTCGATGACCCGGGAGCGCCCCGGCGCGATCTCCTCCAGTTCCTCGGGCGCCACGATGACGTAGCGACCGTCACCGATCTCCTCGCCCTTGACGATGTCGTCGTAGTCGACCTCCTCGCCGGTGTCCTCGTTGATCCGCCGGTACCGGATCCGGGAGGAGGTCCCCCGTTCGAACTGGTTGAAGTGCACCGACTTGTCCTCGGTCGCGGAGTACAACCCGACCGGCACGTTCACCAGCCCGAAGCCCAGGGCCCCGGTCCAGATGGCTCGAGCCACTGCCACCGCCTCCTCGCGTCGCCTGCAGGCGCCCTACCCGTGCAGGGAGGGCTCATGCCGTGCGGGACCGTGGCCGAGGCGGGGAGCTCAGGGCGCTGCACCGCCGGGGGTCGCGGTCTGCTCGAGTCGCTGCACACGTGCCCGGGCACGGTCCCGCACCGTGTTCGCACGCTGCTCCCGGCGCTCGGCGGCATCCCGCCGCCGCTGGCCGCCCCACAGGTCCGCGGTCACCTCACCGGCCTCCTGCTCGGCCTGGCGCAGTTCCGCCTCGAGCTCGCCGATCCGCGCGCGCAGCTGCTCCTGCCGCGTGCTGAGCCCCGCCAGCTGTTCCCGCTCCCGCTCCGCGTCCGCCTGGGCGTCGGCGGCGGCGGTCTCGGCGTCGGCCAGCTCCTCCCGCGCACCGGCCAGCTGCCGCTCCGCGGCGCGTTGCCGCCGGTCCTCCCCCGGCGCGCGGTCGCCGCGGGTGGCCGGGGCCGGTGCGTCGTCCTCCCCCTGCGGGAGGGTGGCCACCGAGCCCTGCACGTCGGCCGTCCCGACGCCGGAGTAGGACAGCGGCGACGTGAGCCGGCCGGACAGCGTCGCGCGTCCGGCGTCCTCGTCGGCGACCGCCGCGCGCAAGGTGTCCTGGACCTGACCGGCGACCGAGTCGCTCACCGGCCGGCCCAGCTCCTTCGCCAGCGAGCGGGCCTGCCGGGTCAGCGCCAGCACCACGGCACGGCGCTGCCGGGTGAGCTCCTTCAGCTGGTCGCCCTCGAGGTCGCGTTGCGCCTCGCGGAGGTCGGCCCCGAGGTCGACGAGCTGGCGGAGCTCGTCGGGCTGCCGCCGCACGAGCGTGTTGACCACCCAGGCCGCGGTCGTCGGCTTCCGCAGCCCGCCGATCTCCTCCGCCAGCTCCCGGTCGCCCTGGGCCCGCGCCTCCTTGCGCCGCGCGTCGCGTGCGGCGATGAACTCGTCCGGCGGCAACCCGTACAGCTCGTCCGCGACGTCGGAGAGCCTCACCTCGTCGGCCTCCCGTCCCTCGCGACTGCACGTGCTCGATGCTCCCGGTCCGCTGCCCCGGGGCGGCGTCGGGAAACCACCTCGGTCCCCTCGCCGTGGCCGGCGTCGCGACCGGCCCCTGATCCGGAGTGCGCCGGACCAGGCGACTGCGGTGGCCGGGCCACCCTGGCGGCCGGCAACCCTGGCGGCCGGGAACCTCTGACGGCCGGCAACTCTGGCTGCCGGCCAACTCCGGTAGCCAGGCAACTCGGGTAGCCGGACAACTCCGGTAGCCGGACAACTCCGGTAGCCGGGCGACGTGACGGCTGCACGCGCGCACCGGCAGCCGGACACGGTGGGACCGTGGCCGGCTGCCGGGACCGGGCCGATCAGTGCGCCAGTGCTCCGATGAGGATCTCGGTGCCGTCGGGGCGGTAGGTGCGCCATCGCCCGCTGGGATCTCGTTCGACCCGGAATCCGTGGTGGACCTTGGTGTGGTGCCGTTCGCACAGCAACGCTGAGTTCTGCAGCGACGTCTCACCGCCGTGCAGCCAGTGGATCAGGTGGTGGACGTCGCACCACCAGCTCGGGGCGCCGCAGCCGGCGAACACGCAGCTCTTGTCCCGCCGTTCCACTGCCTTGCGCAGCCCGGGGGTGACCACCCGGTGATCCCTCCCGAGGTCGAGGGGCACGCCGTCGGGGCCCATCACGATCCGGGAGATGCTGCCGTCACAGGCCAGGTAACGGGCCCGCGCCGCGGAGATCGTCGCCCCGAACCCCAGCTCCCCCGCCCCGGCACCGGTAGCCGGGTCGACCAGGTCATCCAGGTCGACGCCCACCACCACATGCGGCTTCACCGTCCGCAAGACCGGCAGATTCCCCGAGGCCAACTGGTTGTCAGCCAACTGCACGAACGCATCGGCGTCCTGCTGCGACCGCGTCCGCTCATCACCCTTCGGGCGGTCGGCCTGCACGATCGACTCGATCGCCGCCTGCACCTTCTCCCCACCGACGGCATCCAGCTCCAACCGGCCGGTGACAGTCCCATCGGCGTGCTTGACCATCGTGAACCGACGGCCCTCGGTCGGATCGGGCTCCGGACCGTCGGGGTCCAAGGCGTTCTCGAAGGCCTGCACCGCAGCCACCAGCGACTCGTGCGGGGACTCCGTGGCCACCTGCGCCCAGACCTGGTCGAAGGCACCCAGGTCGATGCCCTGCTCCTCGGCCCGCGCGACCTCGCGGGGGCCGATCTTCTCCGCCACCACGTTCACCTGCGCCGCCGTGATCTGCCCGCCAGCGAACCCGGCCGCCAAGGCCGGGAAGTGCTCCAGCACCCGCCCCGACCGCACGATCCGCGACGCCTCCGTCTGCGTCAACCGCGCATGCCCGATCAACCACGACCGCATCGACTTCAACCCGTCGTACTCCGCAGCCTGCATCAGCTCTGCGTGCCGCACCGTGCGGGTCAACTCCGCAGCGACCCGATTGCCGAGCTGCACCAGCAACGTCGTCCGGTCCAACACAGCGCCATCCGTCAACCCATGCAGGTCCTCGGCCGCCAGGGCGTCCAGAGCCGACTGCAACTCGCTCATGACACCTCCCGACCGGTTCGAACGTGTGTACGAATGATATCGGCACCAAGCCACTGATACAACTCGAATCCGCAGGTCAGACGCTTGTCCACAGATTTCCCTAGGACCTTGACAGACCGCCAGGGCGCACTGGTCGGACCGCTGCGGAGAGCCCGAGAACGACCCGCACGACCGTCCGGCCACCGCCCGATGTCGAGAACGCGCAGCCGGTTCCGTCCCTGGGGTGTCCGCGGCCACGATGGGCCGCACCCGCACCGAGGAGAGCCACCATGGCCAAGTACCTGATGCTCAAGCACTACCGCAGCACCTCGAAGTCGCTCGATTGCGCGCCGATGGACCAGTGGACGCCGGACGAGGTCTCGGCGCACATCCAGTACATGCGTGACTTCGGGGCGAAGCTCACCGAGACCGGCGAGTTCGTCGACGCCCAGGGCGTCGCGCAAGAGGGCACGTGGGTCCGGTACGACGGCGAAGGTCGGCCGCCGGTCACCGACGGGCCGTTCGCCGAGACCAAGGACCTCATCGCCGGGTGGATGGTGATCGACGTGGACAGCTACGAGCGCGCGGTCGAGCTGGCCGGGGAGCTGTCGGCGGCTCCCGGGCCGGGCGGCGAGCCGATCCGGGAGTGGCTGGAGCTGCGGCCGGTCATGTCCGAGCCGCCGACCGTCACGGAGTGAGCCCACCCGTGGACGAGGTGCTGCTGCGCAGCGTCGTCCCGGGCGTGATCGGCGTCCTCGTCCGCCGCGGAGCCGACTTCGCGGCGGCCGAGGACGCCGTCCAGGACGCGCTGGTCGAGGCGGTGCGCAGCTGGCCGGCCGACCCGCCGCGGGACCCGCCCGCCTGGCTGGTGACCGTGGCCTGGCGCCGGTTCCTCGACGCGACCCGGTCGGAGGCCGCCCGCCGCGGGCGCGAGGAGCTGGTCGACGAGGAGCCAGCACCGGGCCCGGTGCCGTCGGCCGACGACACGCTGCGGCTGTACTTCCTGAGCGCGTACCCCTCGCTGACGCCGTCGTCGGCGGTGGCGCTGACGCTGCGCGCCGTCGGCGGGCTGACCACCCGCCAGATCGCCGCGGCCTACCTGGTGCCCGAGGCGACGATGGCCCAGCGGATCAGCCGGGCGAAGCGCACCGTGTCCGGCGTCCGCTTCGACGAGCCCGGCGACGTCGCCACCGTGCTGCGCGTCCTCTACCTGGTGTTCAACGAGGGCTACTCCGGGGACGTCGACCTGGCTGCGGAGGCGATCCGGTTGACCCGGCAGCTCGCGGCCGCCGTCGACCACCCGGAGGTGGCGGGGCTGCTCGCCCTGATGCTGCTCCACCACGCCCGACGCGCCGCGCGGACCGCGCCCGACGGCAGCCTGGTGCCCCTCGCCGAGCAGGACCGCCGCCAGTGGGACCCCGCGCTGATCAGCGAGGGGGTCGACGTCCTGCAGGCCGCCCTGGTCCGGGACCAGCTGGGCGAGTACCAGGCCCAGGCCGCGATCGCGGCGCTGCACGCCGACGCGCGGTCGGCCGCGGAGACCGACTGGGTGCAGGTCGTGGAGTGGTACGACGAGCTGGTCCGGCTGACCGGCAGCCCGGTCGTGCGGCTCAACCGAGCGGTCGCCGTCGGCGAGGCCGACGGTCCACGCGCCGGCCTGGCGGCGCTCGCCCAGCTGGACGACGCACTCCCCCGCCACCGTGCCGTAGCCGCCTACCTGCACGAGAAAGACGGCGACCGGACGACGGCGGCGCGGCTCTACGCCGAGGCGGCCGCCCTGGCGGGCAACGCAGCCGAGCGCGACCACCTGACCCGCCAGGCGGCCCGACTCAACTCCCGCTGACGGCCGGGCCGATGACTTCCCGGTCATCCCGGAGTCGGTGCTGCAAGACGACCCGAAGGAGATCCCGTGCCCACGATCCTGCCCATGATCCTCACCGCTGACCCGGAGAGCCTGAGAGACTTCTACGTCGGCGCCCTGGGCGCGCAGGTGGTCGAGCGGACCCCGCCGGAGGACGACGGCGAGCCGCCGTTCTTCCTCAGCCTGCGCATCGGTGACTCGGTGCTGGGGCTCGTCCGGGAGGCCGAGCCGCCCGCCGGCAACCGCACCCTGCTGGGGATCGGCGTCGACGACGTCGACGCGCTCCTGGACCCCGTGCGCGCACACGGCGGCTCCGTCACCGGCGGCCCGACGGACATGGCGTGGGGCATGCGCGTCGCCCACGTGCGCGACCCGGACGGCAACCCGATCAACCTCCAGTGCCCCATCAGGGACTGAGGCGGGCGCAGTCGATCCACTCACGGAGCAGCGCGCCGAACACCTCCGGCCGCTCGTGCACGAGCGCATGGCCGGCGTCGTCCACGACCGCCAGGGTGGCGTGCGGGTGGTCGCCGAGCAGACCGACCGCATCGGCGTACCCGACGGTGGAGTCGCGGCGGCCGGCGACGATGAGCGTGGGCCCGTCGTAGCCGCCCAGGTCGATCGACCACCCCGCGAAGACCCGCCCCAGCGCGGCCTCGTCGACCAGCGTCGTGCCCGGGACGACGTGGTCGCGGTAGCGGCGGGCGGTCGCCCGGGTCCGGACCACGAAGTACTCGTCGAACCCCGCCCGCTGCTCCGGCGCCAGCTCGTCATGGGCGTCGTCGTCCTGGCGGACCACCTCGTGCTCGGGCACCTGTCCGGTCCGCTCGCCGAGCGGGCACACCAGCGCGAGGCCGCGCACCAGGTCCGGACGTCGGGCGGCCAGGCCCCGGGCCAGGTAGGCGCCGTAGGAGTGCCCGAGCAGCAGCACCGGCTGCTCGGCCAGCTGCTCGAGGAAGCCGGCGAGCAGCGTGACGACGTCGCCGTTGCTGCTCAGCCCCTCGGCCGTCGATCGACCCATCCCCGGCAGGTCCGGGTAGACCCGGCGCAGGCCGGCGTCCGGGACGACGGCCTCGACCGCCGCCTCGATCTCCCGGTGGTCGACGCCGGCACCGTGCAGCGCGACGAGCGGCACGCCCGTCCCGTGCTCGGCGAAGTGGACCGAGACCCCGCCGACCTGGCTGTCCATGCCGGCACGCTAGTGAGCCGTCCGCCGCCCGGGTAGCGCTCCCGAGCCGAGACACACCGCCACGACCGCCGCGCCGAGCAGGCAGAGCGCACCGTTGACCGCAATCGCCGTCGTCACGCCGTCGAGTACCCCGGAGCCGCCGAGCACCACCGCGGTGACGACGGCGCTCATGACCGGCGTCCCGAGCGTGATGCCGATCTGCTGGCTCATCGTGGTCAGCCCGGTGGCCAGCCCCTGCTCGCTCTCGGGCAGCCCGGACGTCGCGGTGACCATGAACCCGACGATGACGACGAGGTTGGCGACTCCCCCCACGAAGGTGGCCGCCAGCACCAGCCAGATCGACGCCGCGGCCTCGGAGACGAAGACCAGCGACAGCGTCGCGACGGCCTGGACGACGAAGCCGCCGACGATCGCCGTCCGGTTGCCGAACCGGCCGATCACCCGGGGCCCGAGCAGCCCACCGGCCACAGTGCCGAGTCCGAGGACGGCGAACGCCAGCCCGGCGCCGAGCGGGCTGTAGCCGAGCACCTCCTGCAGGTACAGGGTGAGCAGGAAGACCAGCGACGTCTCGGTGACGAAGGCGAGCGCCCCGGCGATGTTGCCGATCGCGACGCTGCGCCGGCGGAGCACCGACAGCGGCACCAGTGGGAACGCCGTCCCCCGCTCGACGGCGAAGAAGGCGACCAGCAGCGCCACGGCAACGGCGAAGGCGAGCAGCGTCAGGCCGTCGGTCCAGCCGTGCGACGCGGCGCGGGTCAGCCCGAAGACCAGCGCGAGCAGCCCGAACGTCACGGTCACCGCACCGGGCACGTCGAGCCGGGTGCGCTGCTCGGCCGGGCGCTCGACGAGCACCCGCGGCGCGACGATCAGCACCAGGACGGCGACCGGGACGTTGAGGAAGAAGGCCCACCGCCAGCTGAGCAGGTCGGTCAGCAGCCCGCCGAGGACGGCCCCGGTGGTGAACCCGGCGGCCATCAGCGCACCGTTCAGCCCGAGCGCCCGGTCGCGGGCCGGGCCCTCGGGGAACGTTCCGAGCAGCAGCGCCAGCGCGGCCGGGACGACGATCGCCGTCGCGACCCCCTGGGCGACCCGGGCGGTGAGCAGCACCGCCGGCGTGGTCGCCAGCCCGCCGAGCAGGGAGCCGGCGCCGAGCAGGGCCATGCCGAGCAGGAACATCCGCCGCCGTCCGGCGAGGTCGGCGACCCGGCCCATGAGCAGGGTGAGCCCGGCGGCGCAGAGCGCGAAGGCGGTGGCGATCCACTGCAGGTCGGCGAGGCGGAAGCCGACGTCCGCACCGATGGTGGGCAGGGCGACGTTGTGGATGGAGAAGTCGACGGCGAGGGTGAAGCTCGCGGTGAGCAGCACGGCGAGGGCGGCGCGCTGCCGGGTCGGTGGGGCGAGAGTGGTCACCCCGGCGACGCTGCGCTGGTGCCGGCCGGACAACCACACCCCCGTCTGCCTGTCACTGGCAGGGACAGGCTGGGTGTTGTGGCCGGCGGCAGGATGAGCCCATGACCGAGCTCGGGGAGTTCCTGCGCGTGCGCCGCGCGGCGTTGCAGCCGGCGGACGTCGGCCTGCGCGGCTACGGCGCGCGGCGGGTGCCCGGGCTGCGGCGCGAGGAGCTGGCGATGCTGGCCGGGGTGAGCGCCACGTACTACGCCCGGCTGGAACAGGGGCTCAGCGCGAACGCGTCGGAGGCGGTCCTCGATGCGCTGGCCCGGGCACTGGAGCTGGACGCCGACGAGCGGGCGCACCTGCGCACCCTTGCCCGCACCACCACGCGGCGTCGTGCACGGCCGCGCCCGGACGTGATCCGCCCGGGGATGCTGCGGCTGATCGAGTCGATGCCGGACACCCCGGCGGTCGTCCTGGGCCGGCGCAGCGAGGTGCTCGGCTGGAACGCGCTCGGGCACCGGCTGGTCGCCGGGCACCTGCCGTTCGACTCACCGCACCGCCCGGCCGAGCGCCCGAACATGACCCGGCTGCTGTTCCTCGACGCGCACACCCGCGAGCTGTACAGCCGGTGGGACGACGAGGCGCAGCGGGCCGTGTCATCGCTGCGCGTGCTGGCCGGACGGTCGCCGGACGACGAGGAGCTGACCCGGCTGGTGGGCGAGCTGACCGTGCAGAGCGCGGAGTTCGCCCGGCTCTGGGCGCGGCACCCGGTGGCAAACTGCGTCTCCGGGACCAAGCAGCTGCGGCATCCGGAGGTCGGCGACCTGGAGGTGGCGTTCGAGGTGCTCACCCCACCCGACGACGCCGGCCACCGCGTGCTGCTCTACACCGCTGCGCCCGGGACGCCGTCCGCCGCAGCCCTGGACCTCCTCCGCCACAGCCGGACGGCACCCCGGGCCGGAGTACCGCACAACGCTTCTTGACTCGTTCCCAGGCGCGCCCGGCTCCATCGGTGGTGCGGTAGCCGGTCAGGGCGCTCGGACCAGCCCCTCCTGGTAGGCGATGACGACCAGCTGTGCCCGGTCGCGGGCGCCCAGCTTCGTCATGGCCCGGTGCACGTGGGTGCGCACCGTCAGCGGGCTCACCACCAGCCGGTCGGCGATCTCCTGGTTGGACAGGCCGAGCGCGGCCAGCCCGGTGATCTCGCGCTCGCGGTCGGTCAACCTCGGGAGCAGTCCGCGCGGCAGGTCGCCGATGCCGTCCGGACTGGCGAGGAAGCGGTTCACCAGCACCCGGGTGGCAACCGGCGAGAGCAGGGCCTCGCCGTCCACGACGGTCCGGATCCCGGCGAGCAGCTCGGCAGGCGTGACGTCCTTGCCCAGGAAGCCGCTCGCCCCGGCGCGGAGCGCGTGCGCCACGTGCTCGTCGGACTCGAAGGTGGTCAGGATCAGCACCCGCGTACCGGTCAGGTCGGTGGCGGAGCAGATCTGCCGGGTGGCGGCGAGCCCGTCCAGGACCGGCATCCGGATGTCCATCAGCACCAGGTCGGGACGGTGCTGACGGGCGAGGTCGACCGCCTCCGCGCCGTTGGCGGCCTCGGCGACGACCGTCAGGTCGTCCTCGGAGTCGATCAGCATCCGGAACGTCGAGCGCAGCAGCGCCTGGTCGTCGGCCAGCAGCACCCGGATCATCGGGCTTCCTCCCAGGGTGTCAGCGGCACGGCGAGCGTGACGGCGTAGCGGTCGGGCCCGACCGGGCCGGCGACCACCGTGCCGCCCAGCGCCAGCGCGCGCTCGCGCATCCCGACCAGGCCGTACCCGGCTCCGACCGGCCCCGGCCGGGAGCCGGTGTTGACCACCTCCACGCAGAAGGTGTCCCCGGTGCGTTCCACGGTGATCGTCACCGACGGCGCAACCGCGTGCTTGGTGACGTTGGTCAGCGCCTCCTGGACGACCCGGTAGGCGGTGACGTCGACCAGCCGGGGCAGGCACGCCGCCGACCCCTCGCGGACCACCGTGACCTCGATCCCGGCCGCCCGGCAGGGCTCGACCAGCTCGTCGAGCTGGTCGAGGCCCGGTGCCGGCACGGTGTCGGCCGGGGGGTCGTCGTCGGAGGTGCGCAGCACCGCCACGGTCGCCTTGAGCTCCTGGAGCGCCGCCGACGTGGAGACGCTGAGCCCGGCCAGCAGCTCCCGGGCCTGCTCGGGACGCCGGTCCAGCAGGTGTTCCGCGGTGCCGGCCTGCGCGTGGGCCACCGTGAGGTGGTGGGCGACGACGTCGTGCAGCTCCCGCGCGATGCGCAGGCGCTCCTCGCCCACCCGGTGCCGGACCTCGTCGTCCCGGCTCCGCTCGGCGTCCTCGGCGCGAGCCCGGACCACCTCGAGGTAGGACCGGTGGGCCTGCGTCGTCCGGCCGGCGAACACCGCCGGCAGCAGCCACAGCGCGACGCCGACGGTCCGCAACACCAGCGAGCCGCCGGTGGGGGTGTCGATCAGGCCGCCGAGGATCACCGCGGCCACCGCGGCCCCGGTCCACCAGGCGACCGCCCGCACCGACCCGACGACCCCGAGCCAGTACAGGCAGCCGATCAGCGGGGCCAGCAGCAACGGCGTCGGCAGGTAGCCGAGCGCGCAGGCGGCGGTCTCGCAGCAGATCGCCACGGCCGTCGCGGCGCGCGGCCACCGGGCCGCGGTGAACAGCGCGCCGCTGGCGACCAGGCTGAGCAGCACGCCGGGGACGAGCACGGCCGGACCGACGATGCCTTCGGTGTCGATGCTGGTACCGAGGGCGGCGAAGAGGAACGCGACGAGCGCGGCCGCCGCGTCCCGCCCCCCGATCCGGCCGGTGCTCATCAGCGGTTGCTCAGCGCCAGGTCCGGTTGCGCTTCGGCCGGTGCGGGAACCAGCGACGCGCCCTCCACGTCGACGTTCGGCAGCAGCCGATCCAGCCAGCGAGGCAGCCACCACGCCCGCTCGCCGAGCAGCTGCAGAACGGCGGGCACCAGCGTCAGCCGGACGACGAAGGCGTCGAAGAAGACCGCCGCGGCGAGCCCGAGACCGACCATCTTGATCAGCGGTTCCGACGCCGCCGCGAACCCGCCGAAGACCGCGATCATGATCACCGCGGCGGCGACCACGACCTTCGAGCTCTGCGCGAAGCCCGTGCCGACCGCCTCGCGGGCCGGCACACCGTGCACGTGCGCCTCCCGCATCCGTGACACCAGGAACACCTCGTAGTCCATGGCCAGCCCGAACACGATCCCCACCAGCAGGATCGGCATCAGGCTCATGACCGGGCCAGTCTGCTCGACACCGAGCAGATCACCTGCCCAGCCCCACTGGAAGACCGCGACGATCACCCCGATCGAGGCAAAGAGCGAGAGCAGGAAGCCGACCGCGGCCTTGATGGGCACCCAGATCGAGCGGAACACCACCAGTAGGAGCAGCACCGCGAGACCGACGACGAGCGCGACGTAGGGCACGAGGGCCGACTGGGTCTTCTGCGCCATGTCGATGTCGAGCGCCGTCGTCCCGGTGATCTCGTAGCTGACACCCTGGGCGCGTTCGACGGCCGGCCGGGCGTCGCGCAGCGACTCCACCAAGGCCTCGGTGCGCTCGTCGGTCGGCCCGGTGGTGGGGACGGCGGTGAGGATCGCGGTGTCCCCCTGCTCGTTGAAGGTCGGGGTCGACACCGAGGCCACGCCGTCGGTCGCTGCGAGGTCGTCCGCGACGGCCGTCACCGCGGTCTCGGGGTCGCCGGCCCCGCGGGCGTCGACCACCACCGTCAGCGGACCGTTGGAGCCGGGCCCGAACGCCTCGGCCCGCAGGTCGTAGGCCCGGCGCTCGGTGGCCGTGGTCGGCAGCGAGGCGTCGCCGGGGGTGCCCAGCTGCAACGACAACGCCGGGACGGCGACCGCGGCGAGCACCGCGACCCCGGCCACCGTGACCAGCAGCGGGCGGCGGCGGACCAACCGCATCCACGTCCGGGCCACCGGGACGCGGGGGTTCGTGCGTGCTCCGCGCCGCTGCGACCGCGACCGGACCCGGTTCGGGAACATGCCCAGCAGCGCCGGCACCAGGGTCAGCGCGACCAGGACCGCCACGACGACGGCGCCGGCGGCGGCCAGCCCCATCTTGGTCAGCGACGGGATGCCGACCACGAGCAGCCCGGCGAGCGCGATCACCACCGTCGTCCCGGCGAAGACGACCGCGGACCCGGCGGTGCCGACGGCGCGGCCGGCCGCCGTCTCGGCATCGTCCTGGCTCTGGCGTTCCTCCTGGTACCGGGAGACGACGAACATGGCGTAGTCGATGCCGACCGCGAGCCCCAGCATCAGCGCGAGCATCCCGCTGGTGATCGCCATCCCCAGCGGACCGGCCACGGCCCAGACGCCCAGGAACGAGATGGCAACCCCGATGATCGCGGTGAGCAGCGGCAGCCCCGCGGCCACCAGCGACCCGAAGGTCAGCAGCAGGACGAGGGCCGCGATCGCGACCCCGATGAGCTCGGTGGCGCTCATGCTGGTGGGGCTCTTGAGCGCCGAGCCGCGCATCTCCGCGGTCAGCCCGTCGTCCCGGGCCTGCTCCACGGCCTCCTCCAGCACGACGCGCGACTCGTCGGTCACCTCAGCGGAGGGCACGTCGTAGCTCACCGACGCGAAGCCGGTCGTGCCGTCGGCGCTGATGCTCGCGCCCGCCGAGGGCGGTACCACTCGCATCACCTGCGGGCTGTCGGCGACGGTGGCCAGCGCCGCCTCGACGGCCGCCTGGTTCGCCGGCTCCTCCAACGACCCGCCGTCGGGAGCGACGAAGACGAGGGTCGCCGATGCGCTGTCCGTGGGGGTGCCCGGGAAGCGCTCGGCGAGGAGGTCGAAGGCGTCCTGCGATTCGATGCCCGGGATGGTCGCCCGGGTGTTCACCGGGCCCTCGGACGTGACGGCGGCCGCCACGGCGCCGGCGAGGACGAGCAGCCAGACCACAGCGACCGACCACCGCCGTCGGAAGGAGAAGCGGCCGAGACGATCGAGCAGACCTGCCATGTCGGTACACCCCAGTTGTCGTGGTGGTTGTCCCGAGGAGCGTGTCGTCCGGGCAGGGGTCCCGTCGTCGTGCAGACGCAGGCTCTGACTACGGCGATCTGAGTACACAGCGCCTGGTCAGGGCGGGCCCGGTCAGCGGACGGTTGACGTCAACACCGTGCTGCTCGTACGTACCTGGTGTCCGACCGGCCCGTGCGTCAGGCGCGGTCGACGTCCGGTTGCGGGGCCAGGAGCTGGGCCAACCGCCCGTCGGCCTCCAGCTGGGACAGCCGGCGACTGCGCCAGCGTGGTCGGAGAACTCCTCGTCGCCCTGGGCGGCGAGGGCTGCCCGCACGACTAGCCTGAACTGCCGTCCCGGCGTGAGCCCGAGGGCGATGAGGTCGCTCCCGCGCAGCTGCGGCGCTCCCGGCCGGTCGTCCACGCCAGAGGACGCGGGCCACCTCCAGCCAGGACGTCGTCGGGTAGGGGCCCGAGCCGGCGCCGCGACCGGCGTGGTCGGCGCCGCAGACGAGCGACCACTCGGTGATCGAGGCCGGCTCGAGGCGGCGGGCGAGCCGGTGGACGGCGGCGGCGCTGGGCTGGCCGCCCGTGGTGATGGCGGTCATGTGCTCGCGCACGATCGGTGCGATGCGGGCGATCAGCGCCGCCGGCGCCCCGATCGAGCTGAGCAGCTACTCGACCGGAGCGACCCCGCCCTCGGCGTGGCCGTGCGAGGTGATCCGCCCGTCGGCCCGGTTCTGCGTGTAGCGGGCCTTGCCCAGGTCGTGCAGCAGGGCCCCGAGGACGACGACAGCGCGGTCGTCACCGGTCAGCCCCGCGTCGTCCGCCAGCACTGCCGCGGCGTCGGCCGCCAGGCCCGAGTGCGTCAGGACGTCGCCCTCGGGGTGCCAGCGCGGGTCCTGCGGCGGTCCGGACAGCCGGGCCAGCTGCGGCACGGTGGCCAGCCAACCCGACTCGGCCAGCACCGCCAGCGCCGCGGTGAGGTGGCGCCCCTTCTCCGCGGTCTTACGCCACTCGCCCCACACGCGTTCGCGAGGCAGTCCGTCGTAGGCGGGCAGCAGGCTGCGGCACAGCTCCGCCGTCTCCGGCGCCAGCCGGAACCCGAATCGCGCGGTGAACTGGGCGCCGCGCAGGACCCGCAGCGGGTCCTCGGCGAAGGCCGGGCCGGTGTGCCGCAGGACGCCGTCCCGCAGCTCGCCCAGGCCGCCGACGACGTCGACGACCTCCTCGGTCGCCGGGTCGTACATCAGCGCGTTCGCCGTGCAGTCGCGGCGGTGCGCCGCCTCGGACAGCGACGCCGCGGGGTCGGCGACCGGCGCCCCACCGGACGTGGGGACGACCCGCGGCACCGCGACGTCGAGGTCCCCGCCGTCCCGGCGCACCTTGAGGACGGCGAACGCGCGGCCGACCTCGTCGACCCGCCCGACCCGGACCAGGGCCGCGGCCACCCGGTCGAGGTCAGCCCGAACACCTCGACGTCGACGTCCGCGGGGCGGCGTCCCGGTGTCAGCAGTGCGTCCCGCACGCACCCGCCGACCGGATCACGTCAAGGACGGCGGTCACGGCGCTGCCGAGCTGCACCAGCCCGGGTGCTGCGTGCCGCGCGTCCTCGTCCCTCACGGCACGAGTATCTGCTGGCTCTCGCCAGAGTCGTGCTGACAACCTGGCGCCATGCCGGCCGAGGCATTGCGCAGCCAGGTGCCGTCGTGCGCGGCGACGCGAGCCTGCCGGCCGGCTACCCCCACCCGCACGCCTCCGAGGAGGCGCGGCGGATCCCCGAGCAGGGCACGATCCTGCGGGTGCAGCTCGGTTTCGGCGTGCACGGGACGTCGGTCCCCGACCAGGACGACCGCGACGAGATGGGCACCTGCCTCGAGCCGCCATGTTCGTCACCGGCATCGCCCGGGTGCCCACCGGCACGGGCGCGGACTCGACGATGGTCGAGTCCGAGTAGAACCGGCGGCACACGGCATGGGACCGCCCCGGCGGCCTGGCGAACCGCTCAGGCGCCGGCGACCTGGACGTCGTCATCTGCTCCGCGCGCAAGTGGGCGCGGCTGGCGCTGGCCGGCAACCCGATCGTGCTGCTACCGCTGTTCGTGCCCGACGCCGGGCTGATGCACCGCGACGACGCAGGCGTAGAGCTGGTCGAGACCGCCCACCGGCTCATCTCGCAGCTGGCCGCCGACCGGTTCCTCGGCTACCTCTCCGCGCAGCGGGCGGCGATGACCGGGGAGACGGGCGCCCACACAACCGGCCCGAGCTGGTGGCCGTGCACGGGTACGACATCAAGTACGCCATGCACGCGCGCGCGGCTAGGTCCTTGGCGTCGAGCGGCCCCACCACAGTTCAAGCGGAGGCCGCTCGGCAGCCGGGAGAATTTCGCTATAGTCATTCTTGAAGAGCGTATTCACCGGCGGCACATTCCATACTGACCGTTCATCAACGAGCCACCGGTCGTGCCAATCGCGTTCAGCGTCGACCCGCCATTCAGCAGGCACGCCACGTTGAGCCAACTCGTCTACGAACCGACTGAAGTCCCTGGCCGACTTGTCGGACACCACGCCCGATGCGTTGCCGGAAAGTATTCGGATCTCCGTAACCTTCGAGACATCGACCTCTTCAACTAGTTCTTCGAGTGCACGAGCGCCAAAGTGAGGGTCAGCCCACCAGACCACCCCGGCAAGAGGGCGCAGAAGTCTTCGAAGCCTCACTAGGTTGGAGAACGGGGTTCTTGGGGAGATCATGGCCGCCAAGTTGACCACCTCTCCGGGCAGCGCAACATCAGGATCCCGCATTAGGCTTCGCACGGTTTTGAACTTGTTTGAATAGGCCAGCACACCTACGCGGTTCATCCAGTGAAAGACTGGACGCAGCTGCTGAATTGTGATTCCTGCAGGTACAGCCCTGTGCTGAAGAAGAAGATCGAGGACCCCTTCCTCCGATACAGGTCCGAGGCCATTCAGCTCCTGCTCAATGACTTGCAGGGGGGTTAGCTGTCGCAACGCCTGACCCAACGCGCGGTCGGCCTCCTCAGTCTGCCGACGAACCCATGCTAACCGGAATAGCGCGAGCCCGGCCTCAGTCAATTCGCCGCTGTCTTCGAAGCCGCATCGAGCGAGTAGGTACCGAGCGTCATCCGACGCCTTCTCACCCCGTGAGAGGGCGCGAATGGCATCGAGCAAATGGGCTGCACTCACACTCAGAACGATTGAGTCATCCACGCCTAGCTCTTTGCCTGAGCGAGACCGAGGGCAACAAGGATTTGGATCACGTCATCTGCGGCGAAGTTGGAAAGATCGAGAGTGACGGCGAGGGAGGCTCGTGGAGCCAATGTCCCGCCACCAGCGCGACCTGAGTCGCGACTGTCTTCGAACTCGTCGCTCGCCGCGTCCTCGCGATCCTGGGCGTCGTCCAACTCCTCCGCGGCGGCGTCCCCTTCCTCGGCGGTCAACTCTTCGTCAACCACAGTCTCGGCCGCAGCGACACCGTCTCGCCGCAGGACACCGTTGGCGTCGAGCATCTTCGCGAACTCAATGCTATCCAGGAAGGCATTTGCTGCATCTTCGGCGAATTCCTTCTTTTTCGCGTATTCGTGTTCTAGCTTTGCCGCCAGAGTCACCCGGGGAGGCAACTCCTGGTCGACAAAGTTGTCTACCAGTTCCCTGTACGCCTTGAGCGTCACCATGGCTTTCACTCGGGCCAGCCGTCGCTTCTCTGGGTCGTACTCCTGAACCAGGTCGCGCCCGAGCGGCGACAGCTTGATGTTGCCACTGACCGTCTGCGTGATTCCGAGACCTTTTAGCAGTGCCAGCTTTGAATCCAGCGCGCTGCTTTTTGTGCTCGTGTGGCCGAGTTCGTTTGCAAGGACCCCCAATGGCGTATCGCTACCCTTGGCGACGGTCCACAGGGCCTTGGCCATCTCCTCGGCTTGCCGCAAGCCCTGCCTGGGCAATCCCTGTCGGACACCCTTGTTGGCAGACTTGCTGGGCGTAGCTGGGGACTCGCTGGCTTCTGCCATTCACACTCCTAAGTGAGTGTTCCGGAGCATACAAGTTTTGAGTCCCGATTGTGAGGACGGCAGCGCAGCCTCAGCACCGGTCGGCTCGACTCCCGCCCTGAGGACGCCACGCCAGCCCAGACGGTCGCCACGCCAGATCGCGTCGCTCGAAGCACTGATCTTTCGGGGCGGCGAGCCGTTGGGCATCAGCCAACCCATCGCTTCGTCGATCGTTGTTCGGGCCAGCGGCGTCGTGAGCGAGGCGCTTCCCCACTGAACGTCGCCGGTTTTTCACAGACGCAGCGGCCACGGACCGACCCGTGCGCGTGCAGCACGGCGGCGCGTCCCCGACCCGGGCGACCACATGCCCAGGTGTGGGGCTACGCGCCGAGACGGCGGGTCATGCGCCCAGCCCGCCATGCGCGGCCAGCGACGGTGCCGCATGCACGAAGCCAGCCCCCCTTCGAGAAGGAAGCCGCCGTTCGGACCATGGCCGAAGCCGTGGATTCCCACCTGACCCAAATACTGAGCATCCTGCGCGGCATCAGCTGCACTTCAGGCAGAGCTGGAGCGGACGCAGGCGCATTGACTTCCTGAGCAGCAGCTGTCAGAACGACCCTGGCGCGAGATTAACGTCGACCAGCCCATCGAGAGGACCTAAGCAGAGGGACTGTCCTACGCAAGCGAGCACAAGGGCCACGAAAACGCCGTGGCTTGAAGTGCGGCGGCTGCTCGCTAAGGCCACTTAGGGAGTTGCGACAGAGAGCTACGCATAGCGTCCTGCCGGCCCGGGCCCCTGCAGCTCAAGGGTGGGTCGTAGTTCCGTCCGGCACATTCCCCAGATCCTCCAGCTCCGAGGAAGCCAAGAGTTGAAAGTCCCGCCTACTCTGGTGGATACCTTTCATCGCCCGAGTGAACTGCGCGGTGGCGCTTCTTGAAAGTTCTAGTACTTCGCTTTTCGGAAGTTTAGCGCGAGTCTCGCGGTGCTCCTTCCCTTTGGAGTGCAACGCATGCCGATCTGATATGGCTTCATAGGCCTCTGAAACGTGTTCCTCGAACGCCTCAATGATCGCAAGGGCGCCCGGTGAACCCCAAGACTGACAGTCGGACTTGAGAGTTTCCGGCCGCGCTCTCGCGATAACCTCGTCGAGGCGCTCCAGGATCCATCGACCAGCTGTTCCCCACGCAGGAATCACGCGGTCCACGTCTTGCATCCATTCCAGGACGTGTGCATATAGCACCATCTTACGTTCGCTCGGTCCGAGTTTCGCCAGTGCAATCCGGCCTTCTTTGGCGCGTTCGCGCCGATCAAACGCGCGTTCTTCTGCGCGCTCCTTTTTATCTTCTTCCCGCCATTGCTGATCCTTCTTCTTCAAGTACAAAGTTCCCGCCAGCGTACAGACCGCGGCGATCAACGCAGGTCCCAAGAAAACCGAGACCCGCTCAGTAGTCCACCATGAAATGAAGTCACCCATACTCACGCAGCGTAGTAGGTCGGGACGAGGCAAGTGTCTATGCGAACCGGCGTGTCTACCCTCGCTTGGAAACGCTGAGCCGTTGACACACCAGGTGTCGCCTCTGTAGAAGCTCGTAACCAACTTGGTCTTGACGCAGGCAACGGCGTGACCCGTCCCTACTCCGAGATTCGTCAGGTCGCCAGGATGACGGACCCACTTTTGGAACTGCGATCAAGGTCGTCGGCAGCGTGCCCTGTACGCGCACAATCAGTGAACGGATGCACCCCTTAGGAACTCTAAAGACCAGCTGCGCGCCGCAACTCATCCTCGCTGTAGCCGAGGGTGTAGTCGTCGTCCATGCCGTGAGACAGCCAGATGTCCGCTGCGTCGTAGACGCTGACCGTCTCACCGCCGTCTTGGTCGTCCTCGTTATCAGCAGCATTGACCTCGCCCATGAGCACTCCATAGTCGTTATGGTCTTCACCGATGGTGCAGCGACAGGCTTCACTCGTTCCAGCTCCGGCCGTGCCCACTCCGTAACGCTGATGCTCTGGTCCAGTTGGCAAATGACCCACCCCCCTCGGTTCCCTGTTCCTGGCCCTTGTTCACTCACCCGCAGTAGTCAGTGCGATTGCCCCGTTCGAGTAGCTCATCGCCGTCGAGCTACTCGTCTACAACGAGTCCAACTGGTTTGGGTGCTCCGCCAAGTGCGCTAGCCGCTGAGGCTGACCCCACATAAGACGAGTCAGGCCGCCCTCCGGATGGAGAACGGCCTGATCGCAAGGGTGGAGCTGAGGGGACTCGAACCCCTGACCCCCACACTGCCAGTGTGGTGCGCTACCAGCTGCGCCACAGCCCCTTGCTGACCCGGTCTGGTGTGTCCGAGCCGTGGAGAAGACTACATCAGGGTGAACGGTGCCCGGCGTAGGGGTCCCCGCCGGGCACCGTGTCGTCAGCCCCCTGCGCCGAGCTGCTCGTCGAGGGCCAGGTTGAGGTCCAGCACTCGCACGTGCGGCGCCCCGATGAAGCCGAGGTCCCGCCCGGCGGTGTGCTCGTCCACCAGCGCCTGGACGTCGTCCACCGGCACCCCGCGCGCCTCGGCGATGCGGGCCACCTGCAGAGCCGCGTACTCCGGCGAGATGTCCGGGTCCAGCCCTGACCCGGACGCCGTCACCGCGTCGGCCGGCACCTCGGACTCCGCGACCCCGTTGAAGGCGGCCACCTCAGCCCGCCGCTCCCCCACCGCGGCGACCAGCTCCTCGGAGTTCGGCCCCAGGTTCGACCCACCGGACGCCGCACCGTCGTAGTCCGATGCCGACGGTCGGGACTGGAAGTACTCGGGCAGCGGGTCGCCGTCGGAGTCGGTGAACGACTGGCCGATCAACGACGACCCGACCACGGAGCCGTCCACCGACACCAGCGCCCCGTCGGCGCGGGCCGGCGCGATCACCTGGGCTACGCCCGTCATCAGCAGCGGGTAGGCCAGCCCGAGCACCACGGTGGCGACGAGCAGGGCACGGACGGCGGCCACCAGCTGGCGGCCCGAACGCAGAGCGGACATCACGCGATCCCGGGGATGAGAGAGACGAGCAGGTCGATGAGCTTGATCCCGACGAAGGGCAGCACCACGCCGCCGACGCCGTAGAGCAGCAGGTTGCGGCGCAACATCGCCGACGCGGACGCCGGCCGGTACCTCACGCCGCGCAGCGCCAGCGGCACCAGCGCCACGATGATCAGCGCGTTGAACACGACCGCCGACAGGATCGCCGACTCCGGCGAGCTCAGCCGCATCACGTTCAGCGCGTCCAGCCCCGGGAAGACCCCGGCGAACATGGCCGGCAGGATCGCGAAGTACTTGGCCAGGTCGTTGGCGATGCTGAACGTGGTCAGCGACCCGCGGGTGATCAGCAGCTGCTTGCCGATCTCCACGATCTCGATCAGCTTCGTCGGGTCGGAGTCCAGGTCGACCATGTTGCCGGCCTCCTTGGCCGCGGTCGTCCCGGTGTTCATCGCCACCCCGACGTCGGCCTGCGCCAGCGCCGGGGCGTCGTTCGTCCCGTCACCGGTCATCGCCACCAGCCGGCCGCCGGACTGCTCGCGCTGGATCAGCGCCAGCTTGTCTTCCGGCGTCGCCTCGGCCAGGACGTCGTCGATCCCGGCCTCCGTGGCGATCGCCCGCGCCGTCCGTTCGTTGTCGCCGGTGATCATCACCGTGCGGATGCCCATCCGGCGCAGCTCGGCGAAGCGCTCGGCCATCCCCTCCTTGACGACGTCCTTGAGGTGGATGACGCCCAGCACCCGAGCCGAGCCGCCGTGCGCAACAGCCAGCAGCAGCGGTGTCCCGCCGGCGGCGGAGATGCCGTCGACGACGTCGCCGACCTCCGGCGGCACCGGGCCGTCCTGCGCCCGCACCCACGCCAGCACCGCGCCCGCGGCGCCCTTGCGGAGCTGCCGGCCGTCGGGGAGGTCGACCCCGCTCATCCGGGTCTGCGCGGTGAACGGCACGAACTCCGCACCCGGCAGGTCGTCCCGCCCGCGCAGGCCGTAGCTGGCCTTCGCCAGGACGACGATGCTGCGGCCCTCCGGCGTCTCGTCGGCCAGCGAGGCCAGCTGCGCGGCGTCGGCGACCTCCGCCTCCGAAGCCGTCCCGACGGCGACGAACTCCGACGCCTGCCGGTTGCCGAGGGTGATGGTGCCGGTCTTGTCCAGCAGCAGGGTGTTCACGTCGCCGGCCGCCTCGACCGCGCGGCCGCTCATCGCCAGCACGTTGCGCTGCACCAGCCGGTCCATCCCGGCGATGCCGATCGCCGACAGCAGCGCCCCGATCGTGGTCGGGATCAGGCAGACCACCAGCGCGATCAGCGTGGTCAGCGACTGCTCGGCACCCGAGTAGACAGCCAGCGGCTGCAGGGTGATGACCACGATCAGGAACACGATGGTCAGCGAGCTGAGCAGGATGTTCAGCGCGATCTCGTTCGGCGTCCGCTGCCGGGAGGCGCCCTCGACCAGGGCGATCATCCGGTCGACGAACGTCTCCCCCGGCTTGCTGGTGATCTCCACGACGATCCGGTCGGACAGCACCGTCGTCCCGCCGGTCACCGCCGACCGGTCACCGCCGGACTCGCGGATCACCGGCGCCGACTCCCCGGTGATCGCCGACTCGTCGACGCTGGCGATCCCCTCGACGACGTCGCCGTCCCCCGGGATCACCTGCCCGGCCACCACGACCACCCGCATGCCCGGCCGCAGGTCGGCGGCGGGCACCTCGGTGCCGTCGAGCAGGTACGCGACGGTGGTCTGCCGGGCCTTGCGCAGGGTGTCGGCCTGCGCCTTGCCCCGCCCCTCGGCCACGGCCTCGGCGGCGTTGGCGAACAGCACGGTCAGCCACAGCCAGCCGGCGATCAGCCAGCCGAACACCGACGGGTCGGTGAGCGCCAGCACAGTGGAGAACACCGAGCCGACCCACACCACGAACACCACCGGCTGGCGCACCAGCCCGCGCGGGTCGAGCTTGCGGACGGCGCCGGCCAGCGCCGGACCCCACTCGATCGATGCGCGCTGCGTGGGTCGGGGGTCCGGGGTGGAGAGGGGACGACGATCGAGCGCCGTTGTCATGACAGTCCTTCAGTCGAGAGGAGGGGCCAAGATCGCGACTTTGGCCCCGGGGAGGTGGGGGTCATGCGAGGGCCTCGGCGAGGGGGCCCAGCGCGAGCGCCGGGAAGTACGTGAGGCCGACGACGACCAGGACGACGGCGCCCAGAAGGCCGACGAACAGCGGCTGGTGGGTGGGCAGCGTCCCGGCGGTCACCGGCGCCTTGCCCTGCGCCGCGAGCCGGCCGGCCAGCGCGACCACCAGGACGATGGGCAGGAAGCGGCCGAAGGCCATCGCCAGGCCGAGGGCGGTGTTGTAGAGGGGCGTGTTCGCGCTCAGCCCGGCGAACGCCGAGCCGTTGTTGTTTGACGCCGACGTGAAGGCGTAGAGCACCTCGCTCAGCCCGTGCGGCCCGCTGTTCAGCAGCGAGCTCAGCCCGGTGTCGGTGACCACCGCGACCGCCGTTCCGGTGAGCACGAGCACTGGGGTGACCAGCACGTACAGCGAGGCCAGGGTCATCTCCCGGCGGCCGAGCTTCTTGCCCAGGTACTCCGGGGTGCGCCCGACCATCAGCCCCGCGACGAACACCGCGACGACGGCGAGCACGAGCATCCCGTAGAGCCCGGAGCCCACCCCGCCGGGCGCGACCTCGCCGAGCATCATGTTCGCCAGCACCAGCATCCCGCCGGTGGGCGTGTAGCTGTCGTGCATCGAGTTGACCGCGCCGGTCGAGGTCAGCGTCGTCGCCGTCCCGAAGAGTGTCGACAGCGGCCCTCCGAAGCGGACCTCCTGGCCTTCGGTCGCGGCTCCCGCGAGCTGCAGCGCCGCTCCCCCGGCCCGGGCCTGCGCCCAGCTGGTGAGCGCCAGCGAGGCGGTGGCCAGGCCGGCCATCACGCCGACGATCGCCAGGCCCTGCCGGCGGTCACCGACCATCCGGCCGAAGGTGCGCGGCAGCGAGAACGGGATGACCAGCAGCAGGAACACCTGGAACAGCGAGATCCAGGCGCTCGGGCCCTCGAACGGGTGCGCGGAGTTGGCGTTGTAGAAGCCACCGCCGTTGGTGCCCAGCTCCTTGATCGCCTCCTGAGAGGCCACCGGCCCGCCGGGCAGGAACTGCGTCGCCCCGGCCAGCGTCGTCGCGTCGGTGCCCGAGGACAGGTTCTGCACCACCCCACCGAGCACAAGGACGACGGCGGCGACCGTGGCCAGCGGCAGCAGCACCCGGGTGATCGCCCGGGTCACGTCGACCCAGAAGTTGCCCAGCCGGTCGGTGCCGCTGCGGGCGAAGCCGCGCACCAGCGCGACCGCCACCGCGATGCCGACGGCGGCGGAGGTGAAGTTCTGCACCGCGAGCCCGGTCATCTGGACCAGGTGGCCCATCGTCGACTCGCCGCTGTAGCCCTGCCAGTTCGTGTTGGTCACGAAGCTGATCGCGGTGTTCCAGGCCGAGCCCGGCTTCACCGCCGCCATCCCGTTGTCCAGCGGCAGCCACTGCTGCACGCGCTGGAGCAGGTACAGGAAGAGCACCGACACCAGCGAGAAGGCCAGCACGCTTCGCAGGTACACCGGCCACCGCTGCTCGGAGTCCGCGTCCACCCCCACGGCGCGGTAGACCAGCCGCTCGACCCGCCAGTGCCCTTGGGGCCAAAGTCGCGATTTTGGCCCCTGGGGGGCGGCGTCGGTGGTGAAGACGCGGGCCATCCAGTCGCCCAACGGCTTCTGGACGGCGACCAGCGCGACCACCAGCAACGCCACCTGCAGCCAGCCGGCTGCGGTGCTGCTCATCAGAACCGCTCCGGGAACAGCAGGCTCGCGAGCAGGTAGAGCACCAGCCCGGCGGCCACGGCCAACGCGACCCAGGTCACAGCCGTTCCACCCCCCGCACCGCCAGCGCCAGCAGCCCGAAGACCACCAGCGTCAGGAGCACGTAGACCACGTCGGTCACGTCGAGAGCACCTTCATCCGCATCCGGGTGGACGACCGGTCGTCGTCCACGTCCGAGCGGCGACGCTAGGAGCGCTCAGCGGTCCTGACGGGTGTCTTGACGAGTCCTTGACGGCGGGGGGTGGCGACCTTGACGCCGTCCTGACGGACCGACCCCCAGGGGCCAAAATCGCGACTTTGGCCCCTGGGGGGGATCAGGACGGCGGCGGGGTCATCTGGGCGACGCGGACCGAGTTGCCGAACGGGTCGCGGAAGCCGAAGTCGATGCCGTAGGGCTGCACGATCGGCTCCTCCGGCAGGTCCACCCCCCGCTCCTTGAGCTCGGCGTGGGTCTTGCGCGCGTCGTCGGTGGTGAAGAACAGGTGCCCGCCGCCGGCGCCCTTGGTGACCAGGTCACGCACCTGGCCGGCGATCTCCGGGCTCACCGACGGCGGGGCGGGCAGCTCGAGCAGCACCGCGTGCCCCGGGTCGGAGGGCAGCGCCACGGTGAGGAAGCGCATCGGCCCGAACTGCTGGTCGGTCTGCACCTCGAAACCGAGCGTGCCGACGTAGAAGTCCAGCGCCTGGTCCTGGTCGAGGACGTAGAGGGAGGTGATCGAGATGGTGTTCAACATGGTCAGGACGCTAGGGGCGGGCAGCGTCCCCGGGCTTCTCCGAAACTGCGGTCTCTCCGCTGGGCCGCAGCCACCGCATGCCGAAGCAGGAGGGCACCGGCGCCAGCGGACCACGACGCCGGTACACGCTCGGTGGCTCCCCCACGATCTCGGTGAACACCCGGCTGAACGTGCCCAGGCTCGTGAACCCCACGGTCATGCAGACGTCGGTCACCGTGGTGTCGGTGCTGCGCAGCAGCCACATCGCCCGCTCCACCCGCCGCCGTTGCAGGTACCGGTGCGGCGTCTCGCCGAACGTGGCCCGGAAGGTGCGGATGAAGTGCGCCTCCGACACGTGCGCGAGCCGGGCCAGCGTCGGGACGTCGAACGGCTCGGCGTAGGAGCGGTCCATCGCGTCCCGGGCGCGCAGCATCCGCCGGTTCGAGTCCTCGCTCGCGCGGCTCATCGGACCGGTCCTGACGTGCTGCTCACGGCATCTCCTCCTGAGGGTCGACCGTCGCGTCGCCGGGCCCCGCGGTCAAGGGATCAGGGGAATCCCTGATGTGCCGGGGCACCGGTTCCCGACAGGCTCAGCCCAGCCGATCGCCAGCGGCACCGACCACCGTCGGGACGACGGCGACCAGGGGGGGCAGCAGATGCGGACGACGGCGAGGGCACGCCCATGGTGACCGCCGCCCTGGACCAGGTCGGCAGCTGGCCGGCGGTGCTGGTGCTCGGCGTCGCCGCGCTGGTCCTGGCCCTGGAGAGCGGGGTGATCGCCGGGGTGCTGCTGCCCGGGTCGACCACCCTCGTCGTCCTGGGGCTGTGGTCGGCAACCACCGGCACGCACCCCGCGCTGCCCATCGCCGTCGCCGCGGCCGCGAGCGCCGGTGGGGCGGTGCACGGCTGGCTGCGCGGCCACCACCGCCGGACGACCGGCCCACCGCAGGGCCGACTGCGGACCCGGGTCGAACCCGCGGTGCGGCAGGCGGAGGCGTGGCTGACCAGCCGGTCGCCCGGGCACACGGCGCTGGTGCTCGCCGCCGCGCACTGGGCTGCGGTCACCCGGACGCTGACGCCCCGCGTCGCCGGGGGCGCGGGCGTGCCGCTGCGGTTGTTGGGGCCGGTCGTCGTCGCCAGCAGCACGGCGTGGGCGACCACCGTCGTCCTGCTGTCCCGGGAGCTCGGGCAGCAGGTCGCCGACGAGGCCGGCTGGGTGCCGGCCGCCGCGGTCGCCGTCCTGGCCGGCGCGTTGATCGCCCGCCGCCGGCTGCGGCACCGGCCCGTGCCGCACCGCCAGGTCGGCTGAACCCGGGCGTCCGCCGTCACCCACCGGGGGTGGTCTTGACGCGATCCTGACGCCCGGCCGCGTCGGACTGTAGGTGCCCGGGGTGATCATGGGCGCATGGCCCGCGGCACGCTGCGCATCTACCTGGGCGCCGCCCCCGGCGTCGGGAAGACCTTCGCCGTGCTCGGTGAGGCCCACCGGCGCCGCGAGCGGGGCTGCGACGTCGTCGTCGGCCTGGTCGAGACCCACGGCCGGCCGCGCACCGCCGCCGCCGTCGAGGGCCTGGAGGTGCTCCCCCGCGCCCGGGTCACCCACCGCGGCGTCACCCTCGACGAGCTCGACGTCGACGCCGTCCTCGCCCGCCGCCCGGACGTCGTCGTCATCGACGAGCTCGCGCACACCAACGTGCCGGGCAGCCGGCACGAGAAGCGCTGGCAGGACGTCGAGCAGGTGCTGGACGCCGGGATCAGCGTGCTGACCACGGTCAACGTGCAGCACCTGGAGAGCCTCAACGACGTGGTCGAGCAGATCACCGGCGTCCCGCAGCAGGAGACGGTGCCCGACGCGGTGGTCCGCCGGGCCGACCAGATCGAGCTGGTCGACATGAGCCCCGAGGCGCTGCGCCGCCGCCTGGCGCACGGGAACGTCTACCCCGCCGAGCGGGTCGACGCCGCGATGGGCCACTGGTTCCGGGTCGGCAACCTGACCGCACTGCGCGAGCTGGCGCTGCTGTGGCTCGCCGACCGGGTCGACGAGGGGCTGCGCACGTACAAGCACGACCACGCCATCGACCACGTCTGGGAGGCCCGCGAGCGGGTGGTCGTCACCCTCACCGGTGGCCCGGAGGGCGAGACGCTGATCCGCCGCGCCTCCCGGGTGGCCCGGCGCAGCGGCAACGGCGTGCTGCTCGCCGTGCACGTGCTCTCCGGCGACGGCCTGGCCGGCGCCTCCTCCGGGGCGCTGCGCGCCCAGCGGGCCCTCGTGGAGAGCCTGGGCGGCAGCTACCACCAGGTCGTCGGGGACGACGTCGCCGAGGCCCTGCTGGAGTTCGCCCGGGGCGTCGACGCCACGCAGCTGGTCATCGGCACCAGCCGGCGCCCGCGGTGGGCGCGGGCGCTGCGCGGCGGCATCGGCGGGCGGGTGATCGCCGGCTCCGGCGAGATCGACGTGCACATCGTCACCCACTCCGCCGCCGGGTCGCAGGGCTGGCGGCTGCCCCGCAGCCAGGGGGCGCTGACCGCGCGGCGCCGCTGGCTGGGCTGGCTGGTGGCCGTGGTGGGCGTCCCCGTGCTGGCGCTGAGCTGCATCGCCGCCCAGGCGGCACTGTCGCTGGCCAGCGTGCTGCTGGCCTTCGTCCTGCTCGTCACGGCGGTGGCGATCGTCGGTGGGCTGGGGCCCGCGCTGGCCGCCGCCGTCGCCGGCGGGCTGGTCGCCAACTGGTTCTTCACCGCCCCCACCGGCCGGCTCACGGTCAGCCAGGTCGACGACGTCGTCTCGCTGTTCGGCGGGGTGGTCGTGGCCGTGGCGGTGGCCGCCGTCGTCGACCGCTCCGCCCGCCGGGCCACCGCGGCGGCCCGCTCCCGCGCCGAGACGGCGATGCTCGCCTCGCTGTCCCGCTCGGTGCTCGCCGGCGACCGGGCCCTGCCCAGCCTGCTGGAGCAGATCCGGGAGGCGTTCGGCCTGCGCGCGGTCACCATGGTGGAGAGCGCCGAGGGCCGCGAGCACACCGTCGGGACCTGCGGCGAGCCCGGCGCCGACGACCAGGTCGACGACGTCGCGGTCACCGACACCCTCACCCTGCGGCTGTGCGGGCGCGCGCTGCCGGCCGGTGACCGGAAGGTGCTGGTCTCCGTCGCCGAGCAGGCCGCCGTCGCCCTGCAGCAGGGCCGGCTCGCCGCCCAGGCCGCGGAGGCCTCCCGGCTCGCCGCGGGCAACAGCATGCGCAACGCGCTGCTCGCCGCGGTGAGCCACGACCTGCGCACCCCGCTGGCCGGGATCAAGGCCGCCGCCTCCGCCCTGCGCACCGAGGAGCTCGCGCTGAGCGAGGAGGACCGCGCCGAGCTGGTCGCCACCGTCGACGAGTCGGCCGACCGGCTCACCGGCCTGGTCGACAACCTGCTGGACATGAGCCGGCTGCAGGCCGGCGTGGTCACCCCGGCCGCCGACCCGGTCGACGTCGCCGCGGTGGTCGGCCGAGCGCTCACCTGGCTGGACCCCACCCAGCGGCGGCGAGTGACCCGCCCCGACGCCACCGACGTCCCCGCAGCGCTGGCCGACCCCGGGCTGCTGGAGCGGGTGGTGGCCAACCTGCTGCTCAACGCCGCCGGCCACGCGCCCGGCGGCCTCCAGGTCGACGTCTCCTCCGTCGACGGCCGGGTCGAGGTGCGCGTGGTCGACCGCGGCCCGGGCGTGCCGGTGCGGGACCGGGACCGGATGTTCGCGCCGTTCCAGCGGCTGGGCGACTCCCCCGCCGGGCAGGGCGTCGGCCTGGGCCTGGCCGTGGCACGTGGGCTGACCGAGGCGATGGACGGCACGCTCACCGCCGAGGAGACCCCCGGCGGCGGGCTGACCATGGTCGTCTCGCTGCCGGCCGCTCCGGTCGGCGCGACCGAGGCCCCGCTGACGGCGGCCGAGGCGTGAGCCGGGTGCTCGTCGTCGATGACGACCCGCAGCTGCGCCGCGCCCTGCGGATCACCCTGCGCGCCGCCGGGTTCGACGTGGTCACCGCCGAGGACGGGCGCACCGCCCTCGCCGAAGCCGCGGCCGCCCACCCCGACCTCGTCGTGCTCGACCTGGGGCTGCCCGACCTCGACGGCACCGAGGTGCTCGCCGGGCTGCGCCCGTGGTTCACCGGCCCGGTCGTGGTGCTCTCGGCCCGCGGCGACAGCTCGGACAAGGTCGGCGCCCTGGACGCCGGCGCCGACGACTACGTGACCAAGCCCTTCGACATGGCCGAGCTGCTCGCCCGGCTGCGCGCCGCCCTCCGCCGGGGCACCGCCGACCCCGGGCAGGCGCAGGTGGTCACCGACCACTTCACCGTCGACCTCGCCGCCAAGCAGGTGACGGTGGACGGCGTCGCGGTGCGGCTGACCCCGACCGAGTGGGCGCTGCTGTCGGAGCTGGTGCGCAACCCCGGCCGGCTGGTCGGCCAGCGGGAGCTGCTGCAGTCGGTGTGGGGCCCGGCGTACGAGCGGGAGACCAACTACCTGCGGGTCTACCTCGCTCAGCTGCGCCGCAAGCTCGAACCCGACCCGGCGCACCCGCGGTACCTGCACACCGAGCCCGGCATGGGCTACCGCTTCCTGAAGGACCCGCCCCTCCCGGGATAGCGCGTCAGCGATCAGGCGTAGTAACTTTGCTACATGCCGCCGCGCAAGCGCTCCGATGAGCCACAGCTGTACAACCGGCTCACCCTGCTGCGCACCGAGCGCGGCATGTCCCGTCAGGAGCTGGCCGACGCCGTCGGCGTGCACTACCAGACGATCGGCTACCTCGAACGCGGCGAGTACAGCCCGAGCGCCACCCTCGCGCTGCGGCTGGCCGCCGTCTTCGGCCTCCCGATGGAGGCGGTCTTCTCCCTCACCCCGTTCCGCACCCTGTCCGAGCAGGTCTACGGCACCCAGGAGTCCTCATGAGCAGCCCCACCCGCACCCAGCGGCGCGCCGCCCGTCTCGACGACCCGCGCTTCGAGTACACCCGCACCCCACGCGTCCGACGCCGGCTGGTGGTGGCGATGTGCGGGCTGCTGGTCGCCGAAGCGGGCCTCATCCTCATCGCCGAGCGGGCACCCGTGCCCTTCGCCGTCGGCATGGCGGTCCTGCTGATCGCCTTCGTCCTGTGCCTGGGCGCCCTCAAGGGCAGCACCCGCGGCGTGGAGGAGCTGCCGGCCGAAGCGCTCGACGAGCGCCAGTGGCAGCTGCGCGGCGAGGCCTACGCACGCGCCTACCGGATCGGCTTCGCCCTGCTGACCCTGGAGCTCGCCGCCGTCGCCGCCTGGCTGGTCGCCGACTGGCCGGCACCGGGCACGAACGTGCTCCTCGGCGCGATCCTGCTGCCGTTCCACATCGGGATCGTGCTGCCCACCCTGGTCACCGCCTGGCATCGCCAGGTCTGAGCAGGGGTTCCTGCTACAGCTCGACGCCGCGGGCGCGCAGCCAGACCACCGGGTCGACGCGCTTGCCGTCCATGCCCCCGGAGTGGACCTCGAAGTGCAGGTGTGGGCCGGTCGACTGGCCACGGCTGCCCAGCAGCGCGATCTGCTGACCGGCGCTGACCACCTCACCGGCCTCGACCTGGATCTTCTCCATGTGCCCGTACACGGTCACGTCACCGCTGACGCCCAGGATGTAGACGACCAGGCCGTAGCCGCTGGCCGCACCCGCCCGCAGGACGACGCCGTCCTCGACCGCGTACTCCGGGGTCAGCATCGGCGCCGCCAGGTCGATCCCCCAGTGCATCGTCCCCCAGCGCGGGCAGAAGCAGCTGGTCAGCCGGGCGCCCTTCACCGGGGGTGACACCTTCGGCCGGGCCGCCTCCGCCGCCGCCTCGGCGGCCTCGGCTGCCTCGGCCTGCTCCCTCGCGACCCGGTCGGCCCGCTCGGCACGCGAGGCGGCGACCTCCTCCAGCCGGGCGCGCGCCTCGACCTCGGTGATCGCCAGCTGCGGGGTCGGCTCGACCTCCAGCAGCCCCTCGGCGTCCGAGCCGAGCAGCTCGGCCACCTCGACCGACTCGCGGGCATCGGCGGCGGGCAGCGTCTGGGTGCCGACCAGGGCGACAGTGGCCCCCACGACGAGCGCCGCGAGCAGTGCGGCCGGACGCCGGCGGGCGACCGCCGCCGGGGCGGCCGGGAGGGCGGCCGGCCAGGATCCGGACGACGGAGAGCCGGACGACGGGGAGACCGACGAGAGGAGGCCCGACGACGGGGTGACCGAGGGCTGCGTGCCCGAGGACGGTGCGGCCTGACGTCCGCGGGGGCGGACGGTCGCGCCGGCGTGCCTCGAGCCCATGCGCCTGCCTCTCCTGGAACCCCCGGCGTCCTCCTGTGGCTCCGGATCGGTCTGGCGCACATCCAAACATCTAGTTGCACCGTTGTAATTCGCTGCCCGGCGTGTTCGCCACAACACGCCGCGTGACTGCCTCACAACGTTCCGGAAGTGACTGGAGACCACCCGTCGCCGAGTCGACCTGATGCCGAGTCGACGTCTCGACACGTCGACCGGTCAGCGCAGGGCGGGTTCGCCGACCGGTGCATCCGGGGCGGGGGCACCCGGGGTCGGCGCACCGCCGGTCGGTGCGTCGCCGGTCGGTGCGTCGTCCCGGAAGCGGCGGACAGCACCGACCCCGCCGAGGACCAGCCCCAGCCCGCCGGCGACGAGGACCGCGACCGCCACCCGGGCCAGCGGCTGCGGCCCGGCGGTCAGCGCGTTCGCCGTCCAGAGCACGTCGACGTCGGGCAGGCCCTGCACCAGCAGCAACCAACCGGCCACCACGGCCAGCAGACCGGTCAGCACGCCGCGACCGCGCCCGGCCGCCCGCACCCCGATCGCCGCCACCAGCAGCACCAGCAAGGCCGGGAGCAGTGCCGAGACGACCGCCCCGACGTGCGAGGAGACGCTGCTCGGCGGCTCGGGCGTGGCCAGCGCGTGGTGGACCGAGGCCAGCGCCCCCAGCGCGAGGACGGCGGCCAGCGGCCGGGGGCCGCGGGCGAGCCAGCCGGCGGCGACCGCGCCGGCGAGCAGCAGCAGGTGGGCGGGCCAGACCAGCCAGCCCGGTGGTGGCGGGCTCCAGGTGAGCACGCCCTCGACGACGACGTCGGTCCCGCCGTGGGTCATCGGCACGGTCCACTCGATCACCGTGTGCGGCCGGGACGGGTCCGCGGTCACCACCGGGGGGAGCTGGTCCTGGGTCATCCAGTGGGTCCGGTGGTCGTGCCACACGTACTGCGACCGGGTGGACACCTGCTCCCAGCGGGGGGCTGCGGTGATGTCGACGTCGTCGGGCATCGGCGCGCGCCCGTACCGGTCCAGGTTGAGGTACGTCGCCGGGCTGGCGGCGTTGCGCCAGACGCCGTCCGGCCCGATCCGCAGGTAGGGCTCGCCCGAGTACCCCGGCACGGTCAGCTCGGTGTCGGTCTCGTTGACCACCTCGAGCTCGTCACCGAACTGCAGCACCCGGACGGTGACCCCCGGCAGCTGCGGGGAGACCGACCGGACGGCGGCGGAGAAGTCACTGCCCGCCGCGCCGCCGCCCACGTGCGCCGACGCCGGCGCGGCGAGGGCGAGGACGGCCAGCACCCCGAGCAGGACCACGAGGACCCGACCCACCCCGGGACGCACACTGCCCGGGCTCACCCGGCGGTGGCAGCCAGCTCGAGGGCGATGTCGCGGGCGGTGTTGGCCGAGTCGAAGGCGACGTCGGCCTCCCCGTCGGTGCCGTAGAGCAGCAGCAGCGCGGAGTGGCTCTCACCGCCGTTCTGCGCCACCGGTATGCCGGCGGCCAGCTGCGCCTGCTCGATCTGCTCCTGGTCACCGGTGAGGCCGATGAAGTCGGCCGGCAGGCCGGCGTCGAACCGGTCCAGGTACTCCCGCAGGACCTCGGGGGTGTCCCGCGCCGGGTCGGTGGTCACGAACACCACCGACGTCTGCTCGGCCACCGCCGGGTCGACCTCACCCAGTGCCAGCATGACGTCGGCCATCGTGGTCGGGCAGATGTCCGGGCAGTGGGTGAACCCGAAGAACAGCAGGGTCGGCCCGTCCGCGGTCTGCTCGGCGAAGTCGAACGACGCGCCGGCGGTGTCGGTGAGCGTGAAGTCCGGCTTCTGGTACGGGTCGACCAGCTGGATGCCGCCCTCCTGGACGCCGCCCTCGAGCGTGGCCGGGGCCTCCGCCGATCCGTGGTCGTGGCCGGTGGCCTTGGCACTGGCGTCGGCGTCCCCGCCGCAGCCGGCCAGCAGCAGGCCGGTCGCGAGGGTCAGGGCGGTCAGCCCGGTACGGGCCGGACGGGTCGCAGCGCTCACGGAGCCACGGTACGTCGGCGCGCGGTCAGACCGAGGTAGAGGCCACCGAGCCCGGCGAGCAGCCCGAGCACCGCGAGCACCAGCGCGGTGACGGCGGTGCCGCTGCCGCCCTCGTCGGCCGCGGTGCCGGTCGTCGTCGCGACCGTGTCGGTCGAGGTCCCGGCGTCCTCCGCCAGCGACAGCACCGGGGCCGGGTACCGCGGCTCGGGCTGACCGTCGACGGTCGGCTCGATCCACGCGGCCTCGGTGCCGTCGCTGTAGATCTGCACGGCGTTGAAGGTCAGCTCGTCGGTCTCCGGGAACGGCCCGCCGGAGAGGGCGAACTCCTGGAACTGGCCGGGGGCGATGCCCTGCCCCTCCTCGGCCCGGAACTCCACCACCGAGACGGCCTGCTCGACCGGCTCGCCGTGCACCTCGACCGGCTCGGGGAGCTGCGCCTCGGTCAGCGAGACGGTCCAGCCGGGCACCGGCTGCGCGCGCAGCGAGGTCAGCGGGGTGTCGGTGGGCACCTGGACCCGCAGCCCGACCGTGCTCGCGGTGTCGCTCTCGTTCGGCACCCGGAAGGTGAGCTTGCCGTAGCCACCCGGAGCGGCGTCACCGGAGGAGACGGTGACGTGCGCGGAGGCGACGCCGGTGCCGGCGACGAGCAGCCCGGCCCAGGCGAGCAGCGCGGCCAGCAGGACGACGGCCGGACGGCGCACGGGACGGAGCAGGGACAGGGACAACGGTTCTCCTCGGATCAGCGGGACGTGCAGGGGTTCAGCTCACCGGGAAGACGGTGCTGGCGGTGACTGCGGTGAACTCGTCCAGCCGGACGGTCACCGTCAAGGTCCAGGTGCCGGCGGTGGGCAGCGTCGGGTCGGCGACGTAGTGGCCCGGCCCGGCCGGGGCGAGGTCGACGTCCAGCGGGCCGATCTGCTGCTCGACCTCGGTGAGGGTGACCCCGATCTGCTGCGGCTGGGTCAGCTGGCCGTCGGCGTCGAAGAGGTAGACGTGCACCGTGGTCGGGCCGGCCGTGGCCGGGTCGAGGGTGACCTGCACCGCGCCCGCGTCACCGGTGCCGCCGGCCGACTGGAGCGGCAGGGTCACCTCGACCGGCTGGGCGACGGCCGCCTTCGCCGGCGGGGTGCCGACCAGCACCGCGGACAGCGCGAGGACGACGACCGCGCCGATGCACTCGAGCAGCACCGCCCGGCGCAGCACGCCGATCGTCGCCGGTGGCGCGACCGCAGCGGGGTCCTCAGCAGGGAGGTCCTCGGCGGTGGGGGCCGCGCCGGCCGCGAACGCGTGCGCGACCACCCGGCGCGAGGGGCGGCGGCGGGTGCCCGCCCGCTGCTGCACCCAGTCCCGGCTCACCAGGGCGGCGGCCAGCACCAGCAGCACGAGCCCGACCTTGGCGACCAGCACCCAGCCGTAGGTCGTGGCGAACAGCGCGGACAGCGACCCCACCTCGCGCACCGACTGCAGCACGCCGGTGACGACCAGGGCGCCGATGCAGCCGGCGGCCAGCCCCGACCAGCGGGGCAGCGCGGCGAGCAGCTCCCCCGCCGGCGTCGGCCCGCGGAGGGCGCCGGCGAGCAACGCGACCAGCCCGCCCAGCCAGACGCTCATCGCCGCGACGTGCACGGCGGCCACCGTCACGGCCAGCACGGGCAGCGGCCCGGCGACCGGGTGGCCGATCGCGGCGACGGAGAGGACCAGCGCGGTGCCGAGCACCCCGCCGGCGACCAGCCAGCCGGTGCCCGGCGCGCTCCCCCGCCGCCAGCCGCGCAGCAGGACGGCGGCCAGCAGCCCGGCGAGGACCACCCGGAGCAGCAACGTACGGCCGAAGGTCGAGTCCAGCGTCGTGCCCAGCAGTTGCGGGTCCACGAGGGAACCGAGCCCGTTCCCAGCGGCGTAGGGCCCCTGCAGCACGAGGGAGAGCAGCCCGCCGGCGACGACGGCGGCCAGTCCGGCGCCGGCCAGTCGGCGCAACCGGGGCACCGCCCAGCCCCCCGGCCAGCAGGTGGCCAGCACCAGCGGCACGCCGAGCCCGAGGGCCAGACCCAGGTAGCCCAGCCACCGGGCGACCGGGAGCGCCGCGGCCACGGCCGGGTCCGCGCCGTCCCCCTCGCCGACGGAGCCGGCCGGCAGCAGCTCGCCGTTCCCCACCGCGAAGGAGAAGGCACCGGAGACGGGGTGGGAGTCCGCCGAGACGACCCGGTAGGTGGCCACGTAGCCGGCATCGGGCAGGTTCTCGCGCAGCGGCACGGTGAGGGTGGTGTCGCGCACCTCGGCGGCGCCGGTGTCCACGCGCTCCCCGTCGCCGTCCAGGACCCGCGCGTAGCCGGCGCCCAGGGAGACCGACTCGTCGAACTCGATGACCACCTCGGCCGGCGCGACGTCCAGCCGGGCGCCATCGGCGGGCGTCGTCGTCACCACCGTGGCGTGCGCGGCGGCCGGGCGGGCGGTCCCCACGTCGACGAGCACGCCGAGCACCAGCAACGCGCCCAGCAGGACGGCGGCGGAGAGTCGCCGCGCCCATGACCCGGGACGGCGGTGGGCTGCTCGCCGGGTCCGCTCCTGCTGCTGCACGGTTGCACAGTCGTCGGCGCCCGCCGTCCAGTTCCCGGCAGTGCGCCGCTCCGGAGGAGAGCCACCCCACACCGTCGGCCCCTGCTCCCCGGGCGGCCGGCCGATCGACCAGGATGACCCGGTGAGCTCGTCCCCGTCCGCGGCGGCCGGCGGGCCGCCGCCGGACACCGGCGAGCCGGTCGCGCTGGGCACCGCCCCGGGCCGCTGGGTGCTGCTGGCCACCGTGCTCGCCTCGGCCATGGCGCTGCTGGACGCCACCGCGGTCAACGTCGCCCTGCCCTCGATCAGCCGGGACCTCGGCTCGTCCCTGTCCGGGCTGCAGTGGACGGTGACCGGGTACACGCTGGCGCTGGCCTCGCTCGTCCTGCTCGGTGGTGCGCTGGGCGACCGGTACGGGCGCCGCCGGGTCTTCGTGCTCGGCGTCGTCTGGTTCGCGGTCGCCTCGCTGGCCTGCGGGCTGGCGCAGAGCACCGGCCAGCTCGTCGCCGCCCGGGTGCTGCAGGGCATCGGCGGTGCGCTGCTGACCCCCGGCAGCCTGGCGATCATCCAGTCCTCCTTCCGGCACCGGGACCGCCCCCGCGCCATCGGCCTGTGGTCGGCACTGGGCGGCCTGGCCGGGCTGGTCGGCCCGTTCCTGGCCGGGTTCCTCGTCGACTCGATCGGCTGGCGCTGGGTGTTCGGGATCAACGTCCCGTTCGCGGTGGTCGTCGTCCTGGTCGCCGTCCGGCACCTGCCGGAGAGCCGGGACCCCGAGCGCACCGGGCGCTTCGACGTGCTCGGCGCCGTCCTCGGTGCGCTGGCCCTGGCCGGGGTCACCGACGCGCTGATCTCCGCGGGCAGCGACCCCGGGCAGCCGGAGGTGGTCCTCGCCGCGGCCGTCGGCGTGCTGGCCGGGGCGGCGTTCGTCGTCCGGGAGCGCCGGGCGGCCCAGCCGATGCTGCCGCTGGGCGTCTTCGCCGACCGGCAGTTCACCGGCGCGAACCTCAGCACCCTGGCCGTCTACGGGGCGCTGGGCGGCGTCATGTTCTTCCTGGTCCTCCAACTGCAGACCGTCCTGGGCTACGGCGCCACCGCGGCCGGCGCCGCGCTGCTGCCCACGATCCTGGTGATCACGCTGCTGTCGGCGCGGGCCGGCGCGCTCGCCCAGCGGATCGGGCCGCGGCTGCCGATGACCGTCGGCCCGCTGGTGGCGGCCGGGGGCCTGCTGTGGCTCACCCGGGTCGGGGCCGGCAGCTCCTACTGGGTCGACGTGCTGCCCGGCTCGCTGGGCCTCGGGCTGGGCATGTCGCTGGTGGTGGCCCCGCTGACCGCGACCGTGCTCGGCGCCGCCCCCGACCACCTGGCCGGCGTGGCCAGCGGGGTGAACAACGCGGTCGCCCGGGCGGCGAACCTGCTCGCCGTCGCGGCGCTGCCGGTGGCGGTCGGGCTCTCCGGCGACGACCACACCGACCCGGCGTCGTTCAGCTCCGGCTACTCCCTCGCCCTCGTGCTCTGCGCGGCGGCGATGGTGCTGGGCTCAGCGGTCGCCTGGGCCACGGTGCGCAACGACGTCCTGCGGACGTGACCAGGCCCTCCCGGCCCCCTTCCGCACAATGTCTACCAACATGGTAGGAATGTCGGCGTGACGACGACGGCGATGGCCACCGGTGGACACCCCACCCGCCGCCCGTCGGCCCTCCCCGGCGCCTTCCTGGTGAGCCGTCTGCACGTCGACCTGCTCCGGGTCAGCACCGCCGTCTGTCTCGGCCGCTGACCTCCCGCGCCGTCCGGCGCCCCTCGTTCACCGCGGTCCGCTGCGCCCCCACCCGGCGCGCCCGCACCCACGAACCCGGAGCACATCCCCTGTGAAGACCCTGATCCTGCTCGCCCTCGCGGGCCTCGGCGCCCAGCTCGTCGACGGCAGCCTGGGCATGGGCTACGGCGTCACCTCGACGACGCTGCTGCTCGCCATCGGCACCAACCCGGCCGCCGCCTCGGCCACGGTGCACCTGGCCGAGATCGGCACCAACCTCGCCTCGGGCCTGTCGCACTGGAAGTTCGGCAACGTCGACTGGAAGGTCGTCGCCAAGATCGGCGTCCCGGGCGCGATCGGCGCCTTCGCCGGAGCGACCGTGCTGTCGAACATCTCCACCGCCGTCGCCACGCCGGTGATGTCGCTCATCCTGCTGGGCCTGGGTCTGTACCTGCTGGCCCGCTTCACCCTCCGCGGCATCGACCGGCGCCAGCTGGGCAAGCCGATGCGCACCCGCTTCCTCGCCCCGCTGGGCCTCACCGCCGGCTTCATCGACGCCACCGGCGGTGGCGGCTGGGGGCCGGTGAGCACCCCGGCCATCCTGGCCAGCGGCCGGATGGAGCCGCGCAAGACGATCGGCTCGATCGACACCTCGGAGTTCCTGGTCTCCCTGGCCGCGAGCCTGGGCTTCCTCCTCGCCCTCGGCAGCCAGGGGATCAACGCCTACTGGGTGCTCGGCCTGCTGGCCGGTGGTCTGGTCGCCGCACCGCTGGCCGCCTGGCTGGTCCGCTTCGTCCCGCCGCGGCTGCTCGGCGCCGGGGTCGGCGGCATGATCGTCTCCACCAACGCGACGAGCCTGCTCAGCAGCGAGTGGGTCGGCGCCAGCGACCCGGTCCGGTACGTCATCCTGGCGGTCGTCTACGCGACCTGGGCGGCGGCGGTGGTCTGGTCCTTCCGCGAGTACCGCAGGGAGCGCGCGGAGGAGGCGGCCGAGGCGCTGGCCACCGAGGCGGAGCAGCTGGCCGAGCAGGAGCGGGCAGCCCGGGCCGAGCGCACTGCGCGCCCCAACCAGGTGGCGCCGGTCGACGCCGACGGCGTGCCGGTGGGCCACCTGCACTCCTGACCGTTTTGCTGTAGCGGCAACGATCCTTGCCGCGAGACGTTCCCCCGGCGCACTGTCGGATCCGGCGGGTCACCACCTGAGGTGACCCGCCGTCCGAGCAGAGGAGCGCACGGTGGAGACGGAGTACGACGTGGTGGTCGTCGGCGGTGGCGCCGCCGGCCTGAGCGGTGCACTGGCGCTCAGCCGGGCCCGCCGATCGGTGCTGGTGGTGGACGGCGGGGCGCCCCGCAACGCCCCTGCCGCGCACGCGCACAACTACCTGGGGCGGGAGGGCGTCCCGCCGCGCGAGCTGCTGGCGATCGGGCGCAGCGAGGTGGCCGGCTACGGCGGGGAGTTCGCCGACGGCGACGTCACCTCCGCCGCCCCGGTCGAGGGCGGCTTCGAGGTGCGACTGGCCGACGGGCGGTCGGTGCGCGCCCGTCGGCTGCTGGTGACCACCGGGCTGGTCGACGAGCTGCCCGACGTCCCGGGGGTGCGCGAGCTGTGGGGCAGCGACGTCCTGCACTGCCCGTACTGCCACGGGTGGGAGGCGCGCGACCAGGCGGTCGGCGTGCTGGCGACCAGCCCCCTCGGGGTGCACCAGGTGCTGATGTGGCGGCAGTGGACCGCCGACCTCACCCTCTTCCTGCACACCGGTCCGCAGCCCACCGAGGAGGAGTGGGAGCAGCTCGCCGCGCGGGGCATCAGCGTGGTCGTCGGCGAGGTCGTCGGCCTGGAGACCGCCGACGGGAGGCTCGCCGGCGTCCGACTGGCCGACGGCACGGTGATCGCCCGCGACTTCGTGGTGGTGGCCCCGCGGTTCACCGCGCGGGCCGGCGTCCTGGAGTCCCTCGGGCTCGCGGCGGTCGAGCAGCGGATGGGCGAGCTGGTCATGGGCAGCGGGGTGCCGGTGGACGCGTTCGGCGCGACCGCGGTCCCCGGTGTGTGGGCGGCCGGGAACGTCACCGACACCCGGGCGCAGGTGATCAGCGCGGCCGCGGCCGGGCTCAACGCCGCGGTGGCGGTCAACGCCGACCTGATCGCCGACGACACCCGGCGGGCCGTGGCCACCCGAGGAGCCCTGGCCGCCCGGGGGGCCCTGACCACCCGGCAGGTGTTCTCCCCGGTGAGCGAACGCGAACTGTGCGACCAGGTGCTCGGCGACCGCCGGCACGGGATCTGAGGAGGAACGGTGCACGACCACCAGCAGCAGACCTCGACCGGCCAGGACCACGCCTCCTGGGAAGAGCGCTACGCCGCCGCGACCGCGCTGTGGAGCGGCCGGGTCAACCCCACGCTCGCCGACCAGGCGGCCGACCTCCCGCCGGGGCGGGCCCTGGACGTCGGCTGCGGGGAGGGCGGCGACACGCTGTGGCTCGCCTCCCGCGGCTGGCAGGTGACCGGCCTGGACTGGTCGCAGACCGCCCTCGACCGCGGCGCCGCCCAGGCGTCGGCCGCCGGGCTCGGCGACCGGGTGACGTGGGCACAGGGCGACGTCGCCACCTGGCAGCCCGCCGAGGCGGCGTTCGACCTGGTCACCGCCCACTTCCTGCACCCGGAGGCGGCGGTGCGCCACGCGCTGGTGCCGCGGCTGGCGGCGGCGGTCGCCCCCGGCGGCACGCTGCTGTGGGTCGGCCACGTCCATGACGAGCAGCGCGCCGTCATGTGGGGCGCCGACCGCTTCGCCACGGCCGCCGACGTGCTCGCCGACCTGGACCTGCAGGAGTGGGACGTCGTCCTGGCCGGCAGCCGACCGCGGCCGGCCGGCCAGCACGACCACCACGACGCCGACGAGGTCGTCCGGGTCCGCCGGCGAGAGTGAGCCGCCCGGGTCGACCCACCTGGGCTGGGGTTGAGCCGTGCCCTGACGCGGCTCGACCCCAGCCGGTGCGGTTCAACCCCCAGTCAGCAGGGTCCGCTCCAAGTCGAGAGGGAGGCCAGGCAGTGGCCGGCCGGCCGGGGGCTCCGGGCGTTCGCTGGTCTGCATCCAGGTCCAGCTGTCGGCGATCGAGTCGCGCACCGGACGGGAGGGCAGGCCGAGCTCCCGGGCACGCGTCGTGTCGACGTCCCAGGCGGTGCGGGCGGTCCTCGCTGCCAGCCACAGCGGGAGGTGGCTCCACTCCTGGACGCCGGCCGCGAGCAGCTCCGCCTCGGGCACCGGCATCCACTCGGCGTCGCCGCCGGTGACGTCCCGGCAGGTGTCCAGCAGCCCGCCGAACGTGGTCATCCCGGCCGGCCCGGTGGCGTTCACCGCACCGGACCGGCCCTGCTCGACCGACTCGACCAGCCAGCCTGCCAGATCCCGGGCGTCGACCAGTGCGATGGGCTGGTCCAGCCCCTCCGCCGGGACGACGACCCGACCGCCGGCGGCGATCCGGTCCAGCCACCAACCCAGCCGGTAGAGCGGGTCGTGCGGCCCGACGACCAGCCCGGCCCGGGCGGTCAGGAACCGCTCCCCCAGCGCTGCGACCAACACCCGCTCGGCGGCGGCCTTGACCGGCCCGTAGGAGTCCTCGTCGGAGTCCCAGGTCGGCTCCTGCTCCCCGGCGATCGGCCCGGGCGGCCAGTTCCGGTACGCGTTCAGGCTGCTGACGAAGGCGTAGCCGGCGACGTCGGCGAGCGCGGTCGCCGCGTGCTCCGCCGCCGCGCGGGTCTGGCAGGACGTGTCGACGACCAGCTCCGGCGACCAGCCGTCCAGTGCCGCCGGCAGGGCGACCGGGTCGTCGCGGTCGCCGATCAGCGCCCGGGCCCCGGCCGGGGGCGCCCCGGAGACCCCGCGGGTGAACGTGGCCACCTCGTGGCCGCGTTCCAGCGCCGCGGTGACGACGTGCCGGCCGAGGAAGTGCGTGCCGCCGAGGACCAGGAGTCGCATGCCCCGACCTCAGCGCAGCCACCCGCCGCCGTCCAGCCGGTTCGCTCTCGGCTCACTCCCGATCCGGGCTGAGCCGCCTCACTGTCCGCAGAGCCGGGTCCCGACACGGCCAGACGGTCGGCGACCCGGCTCAACCCCGGGCTCAGCCGGCGCGGACGCCGGTGAGCGGGAGGACCCGGGGCCGGGACGGCGCGGTGAGCAGCCCGCGCTGCGGGTTGCCGGTGTCCTCGCGCAGGCCGGCCAGCCGGAGCGCCCGCACGCCGGTGAGCGCATCGGCCTCCGGCGGGACCACCAGCAGGTCGACCCGCCGGTCGCCGTCGACGGTCAGGGAGACCAGCTGCTGGTCCATGCTGCCGAACCCACCGGTGCGCACGGTGCGCCCGCCGATCAGCACCTTGCGGGCCGGCGGCTCGTCCCAGGCCCCCTCGGCGTAGGTGAACCGGTCGATCCGCACGCCGAGGCTCTGCAGCGCCGCCGCCAGCTCGGGCAGCTCGACCGACAGCAGCCGGCTGCGCGGCCACCACGCCCCGTCGAACGTGCCGTCGGTCGGTGCCGTCGCCGGGCGCAGACGCACCCGCACGTCGATCCCGTTCCGGAAACCTGCTGCCCGCTGGACCGTCATCGGCTTCCCGACCACCTCTCACACCGTTCCCCCAGGTGTGCCCGGCCTTCCCCTGCCGAGCCCACCTCTCCGGACCGGAACCTACGACCGCCGCTGCGACACCCCGGCGCGCCACGAGGAGAGCCGGCGAACGCACCGGACCCACCCGGCCAGCCATCACGAACCGTGACCGACCCACAACTCTCGACACACTGGACCCACCCGCATCGGCAGTCCTCGTCCGCGCGTCCTGCCGCAGGACGACGAACGCCGCCGTCCCCAGCGGGACGACGGCGTTCGGTCAGGACCCCGAAGGGTCCGCGCTCACGGCTTGGGCTTCCGGTTCCGGGACCGGCCGCGGATCGTCTGGTCCAGCTCCACCTTGCGCACCCGGACCGCGCCCGGCGTGACCTCCACGCACTCGTCCTCGGCACAGAACTCCAGCGCCTGCTCCAGGTTGAGCAGCTTCGGCGGGATGAGCCGCTCCAGCTCCTCGGAGGTGGCCTTGCGCATGTTGGTGAGCTTCTTCTCCTTGGTGATGTTCACGTCCATGTCGTCCGGACGCGAGTTCTCACCGATGACCATGCCCTCGTAGACCGTGGTGCCCGGCTCGACCATCATCTGGCCGCGCTCCTGCAGCGAGAACATCGAGTACGTCGTCGCCACGCCGGTGCGGTCGGCGACCAGCGAGCCGGTCGGGCGTGCGCGCATGTCGCCCAGCCACGGCTCGTAGCCCTCGAGGTTGTGGTTCAGCACGCCGGTGCCGCGGGTCTCGGTGAGGAACTCGGTGCGGAACCCGATCAGGCCACGCGAGGGGACGATGTACTCCATCCGCGCCCAGCCGGTGTCGTGGTGCACCAGGTTCTCCAGCCGTCCGCGGCGGACGGCCAGGGCCTGGGTCAGCGTGCCGACGTACTCACCCGGGGTGTCGATGGTGACCCGCTCGACCGGCTCGTGCAGCTTGCCGTCGATCTCCTTGGTGACCACCTGCGGGCGGCCGACGGTGAGCTCGAACTCCTCGCGGCGCAGCTGCTCGACCAGGATCGCCAGCGCCAGCTCGCCGCGGCCCTGCATCTCCCAGGTGTCCGGGCGCTCGGTGGGCAGCATCCGCACCGAGACGTTGCCGACCAGCTCCTGGTCGAGCCGGTTCTTGATCAGCCGGGCGGTGAGCTTCTTGCCCGACTTTCCCGAGATCGGGCTGGTGTTGATGCCGATGGTGATCGAGATCGACGGCTCGTCGACGGTGATCGCCGGCAGCGGGCGCGGGTCGTTCGGGTCGGCGAGGGTGTCGCCGATCATGATGTCCTCGATGCCGGCGATGGCGATCAGGTCGCCGGGGCCGGCGCTGTCGGCCGGGGTGCGGGTGAGGCCCTCGGTGACCAGCAGCTCGGTGATCTTGGTGCGGGTGATGGTGCCGTCGGCCTTGCACCAGGCCACCTGCTGGCCCCGCTTCATCTCACCGGAGTGGATGCGCAGCAGCGCCAGCCGGCCCAGGAACGGCGAGGCGTCGAGGTTGGTGACCTGCGCGCGCAGCGGCTCCTCGGCGTCGTAGACCGGCGCCGGCACGGTGTCCAGCAGCGTCTTGACCAGCGGGCCGAGGTCCGGGCTGTCCGGGACGGTGCCGTTCTCGGGCTTGTTCAGCGACGCCTGGCCGGTACGGCCGTTGCAGTAGACGATCGGGAACTCGAGGGTCTCGGCGGGGAGGCCGGCGTCCTCGAGCAGCTCCATGAACAGCTCGTAGGTCTCGTCGACGACCTCCTCGATGCGGGCGTCCTGCCGGTCGGTCTTGTTGACCGCGAGGATGACCGGCATCCCCTTCGCCAGCGCCTTGCGGAGCACGAACCGGGTCTGCGGCAGCGGGCCCTCGGAGGCGTCGACGAGCAGCACGACACCGTCCACCATCGACAGCGCACGCTCCACCTCGCCACCGAAGTCGGCGTGGCCCGGGGTGTCGACGATGTTCACGACGACGGGGTTGCCGTCCTCGTCCGCGAGGCGGATCGCGGTGTTCTTGGCCAGGATGGTGATCCCGCGCTCGCGCTCGAGCTCGCCGGAGTCCATGACCCGGTCCTGCGTGGAGTCGTTGTCCGTCCCCTCGCCCTTCGAGCGCCCGAGGGCACCGGCCTGCCGGAGCAGGGCGTCGACCAGGGTGGTCTTGCCGTGGTCGACGTGGGCGATGATCGCCACGTTGCGCAGGTCGTTGCGGGTGGGCATGCGGAGAGGCACCTCGGGGGATCGCGTGGGGGTCTGCGCGCAGCGGCGCGCGTCAGGTGTAACGGCACGGGCGGCCGAGACCTTCCCATGGTAGGGGACGACGGGCCCCCTCCGAGCGGCTGTGACCGGTCTACCACTCTCGAAGGACCCTGGTCGCCCTCATCCCTCGCGGGCTCGGGACGAGCCTTTGGACCGAGGCCTCAGGACGACGGACGGTCGGCCACCACCCAGGAGACCCCTGCGGCGAGCACCGTGACCACCCCGACCGCCAGCCAGGACGGCCAGCCGACGCCGAGGGCCAGCACGTGCGCACCGACGAAGGCGGCCACGTAGCCCGCCGCCAGGGCCGCGGCCACCGCTGCCCCGCGACGGCGGTACCAGAGCCAGCCGGCAGCCAGGCCGCCGGCGGCGAACACGACGCCGCCGAGCGCCCGCACGCCGGTGCCCTGGGCGACGCCGAACCCGGCGGCCAGCCCGATGGCCACCGCGACGGCCGAGGGGAAGCGGGCCTGCACGCGACTGAGGGTCGTGGTCGACATGTCCACCAGTCTCCCAGCGGGCACGGACCGGTGCGGTCGAGCCTGCGCACGAGCAGCTGATCGGTGACCCTGGGCGGTACGGTTCGCCGCTCGAGTCCGTCCGGACGGTGCGAGGAGTCCCCATGACCCAGCACAGCGACCCACCACCGTGGGTGGCCGACGGGTCCTGGCGCGAGCGGGCGACCGAGGCGCTGTCCTCGATCAGCGAGGCGGTCTGCTTCCTGGACGCGGAGTACCGCTACACCTGGGTCAACGACGCCGCCGAACGGCTGCTCGAGCGGCCGGCCGCCGAGCTCGTCGGCCAGGTGCTGTGGACCCAGTTCCCGGACCGGCCCGGTGCGCCGTGGCAGCAGTTGGTCCGGCGGGCCCGATCGACCCGGTCCAACCAGCACCTGGAGTTCTTCTACGAACCGCTGGACCGGTGGTTCGAGGTGCGCGCCTACCCCGTCCTCGACGACCTGGTCCTGTTCTTCCGCGACGTGCACGAACGGCGCACGCTCGACGAGGAGCGCGCCGCGGAGTCCTCCCTGATCCGCGGGGTGCTCAACGCACTGCCGGCGCGTACCGCGATCCTCAGCGACGACGGCACCATCCTGACCACCAACACGGCGTGGGCACAGGGGGCGACGGCGGGCCGGCCGGCCGCCAGCCGCGCCGGTGACGACTACCTGGCCGCCTGCCGCGCACTGGCCGCGACCGGCGACCCCGACGCCCAGCGGGCGGTCGAAGGGCTGGAGGCGGTGCTCCAGCGGCGGGCGCCGTCGTTCTCCCTCGACTACTCCCCACCGACCGCCGGCACCGGCACCGCCGGCACCTGGTGGCACCTGCAGGTCTTCCCGGTGGACGGCGGGCCGGGCGCCGTGGTCACCCACACCGACATCACCGACCGGGTGCGGGCCGAGCAGCGGGCCGCCTGGCAGGCCCGGCACGACCACCTCACCGAGCTGCCCAACCGGGCCGCCCTGCACGAGACGATCACCGGGGCCCTGGCCGAGGATGGCGGCCCGGTGACCGTCCTCTACCTGGACGTCGACGGCTTCAAGCAGGTCAACGACTCGCTCGGGCACTCCACCGGCGACCTGCTGCTGCAGGAGCTGGCGGCTCGGCTGTCGCAGCGCACCCGCACGAGCGACGTGGTCGGGCGCCTGGGCGGAGACGAGTTCGTGGTGGTCGCCCGCGACTGCGATGCCCCGGCCGGGGAGGTGCTGGCCCAGCGGTTCCGGGCCGTCTTCGACGAGCCCTTCGAACTGGCCGGGACGCGGCTGTCGTTGACCGCCAGCATCGGGACGGCCACCTCCGACCTGGCGCACACCGGACCCGAGGACCTGCTCCGGGACGCGGACGCCGCGATGTACGCCGCGAAGTCCGACGGCCGGGACCAGCACCTGCACTTCACCCCGACCCTGCGCACCGCCCTGGAGGACCGGCGCCAGGTCGTCACCCACCTGCGGGCGGCTGCGGCGCTGGACCAGCTGACCGTGCACTGGCAGCCGGTGGTGCACCTGCCCAGCGGCACGGTGACCGGGTGCGAGGCACTGCTGCGGTGGGAGCACCCGCACCGGGGCTGGCTCGAGCCGGCCGAGTTCATCCCGGTCGCGGAGGAGACCGGGATGATCGTGCCGATCACCCGCTGGCTGCTGCGGACGGCGATCGCCCAGGCCGAGGCGTGGCAGGCCGACGGTCACGACCTGGCCGTCGCGGTGAACGTGAGCGCCGTCCACCTCTCCTCGGGGACGCTGGTCGACGACGTCCGCCAGGCGCTGGCCGAGCGAGACCTGGACCCGGGCGACCTCGTGCTGGAGCTGACCGAGACGGCGCTGGCCCGCGACCCGGAACACGCCGTGGCCCAGTTCCGCGAGCTGCGCAGCCACGGCGTCCGGATCGCCCTGGACGACTTCGGGGCCGGGTACAGCTCGCTGGCGGCGGTGGCCTCGTTGCCCGCCGACGTGCTGAAGGTGGACCGCGCCCTCGTCGCCGGGCCGCTGCCCGCCGCCGCCACGGCCCCCGAGGCGCTCCTCGGCGCGGTCGCCGCGCTCGGTGCGGCGCTGGACATGGCGGTGCTCGCCGAGGGGGTGGAGACCGCGGCGCAGCTGGAGCTGGCCCGCCGGGTGGGGTGCACCTACGCGCAGGGCCACCACCTCTCCCCGCCGGTGACCGGCGACCGGCTGGGCGCGCTGCTCACGGAGGGCCGGCGGCGAACCGGTCAGCAGCGCCTGCCCTGAGACGCAGCAGGGCCCCCACCCGAGCGGGTGGAGGCCCTGTGCGCGACGGGTGCCTGATCAGGCGGTGCGGAGCACGCCCTCGATCTCGAGCTCGACCTCGATCTTGTCGCCGACGACGACGCCGCCGCCGTCCATCGGCATGTCGATGTCCACGCCGAACTCCTTGCGGGAGATGGAGGTCTTGCCGGAGAAGCCGGCGCGCGTGCCGCCGTAGGCGTCGGGGCCGAAGCCGTTGAGCTCCAGGGCCAGGGTGACCGGCTTGGTGATGCCCTTGATCGTCAGGTTCCCCTCGACGACCCAGTCCTCGCCCTTGTTGCGGACGCCGGTGGAGCGGAAGTCCATGACCGTGTGGTTGCCGACGTCGAAGAAGTCAGCGGACTTGATGTGTGCGTCGCGCTGCTCCTGGCGGGTGTCGATCGAGTCCATGTCGACCGTCGCGTGCACCGTCGACTGGGCCGGGTCCTCGGCGGTGACGATCTCGCCGGAGAACTCGCGGAAGTAGCCGCGGACCTTGCTGACCATCATGTGGCGGACGGCGAAGCCCACGGTGGAGTGGGAGGCGTCGATGTCCCACGTGCCGACGACGTAGCCGGGGATCTGGGTGATGCTGGCCATGGTGATCTCCAAGTGGTTGAGCGTTTGATCGATTGCTTGGGGCGTAGCGTAGTTGAATGCTTGAGCATTCCGCCAGTACCCTCGCCCCATGACGAGTGACGTGTCCCCCGTGGCGCGGACGGCGGCCACACCTGTCGCGGTTCCGCCCGCCGCGACGCGCTGGCTGGACCCCGACGAGCAGCGCGCCTGGCGCGCCTGGTTGTACAGCTGGATGCTGCTCGACGACCGGCTCGACCGCGAACTGACCCGCGAGACGGGCATCTCGCACGCCTACTACGAGATCCTCGTCCAGCTCTCCGAGACCGAGGGCCGGCAGCTGCGGATGAGCGAGCTCGCCGAGCGGTGCCTGTCCTCGCGCAGTCGACTGTCCCACGCCGTCTCCCGGCTCGAGGAACGCGGGTGGGTGCGCCGGCAGGTCTGCCCCGACGACGGCCGTGGACAGCTCGCCGTCCTCACCGACGAGGGGTTCGCCGCACTCGAGGGGGCGGCTCCGGTGCACGTGGAGAGCGTGCGCAGCCACCTGTTCGACCAGCTCAGCCCGGAACAGGTCGCCGCGATGCGCGACATCGGCGACACCCTGCTGCGCCACCTGCACGACGAGGCGTGAACTCCCGCACCGAGTGACGGCCCAGCGGGCTTCCCCGACCCGGGAAGCCCGCTGAGCTGTCACTCACCGGCTGTGGACGACGCCAGCGGCGATCTGCCCTGCTGCGCCAGGGTGCGGCGGTGCCCCGTCCGACCCGCCGTCCCGATCCACTCCGCGGCCGCGTCTTCCGCGGCACGACCGCCGTCCGCAGCGGCCTGCTGAGCCCGGACGACCTCCGCAGTCGCGCCTGGGTGCGACTGTTCCCCGACGTCTACGCCGATGCCGCCCTCGACGTCACCCACACCGTGCGCGCGCAGGCGGTGGGACGACTGCTGCTCCCGCACGGCGTCGTCTCCGGGGTCAGCGCCGCGGTGCTCTGGGGGCTGGCCGACCTCGCCGGCCCGGCGGACGACGTGGAGGTGACCGTCGCCCCGGGTGCGCCCCGCGGTGCCGCTCCCGGCGTGGTGGTGCACCGCCGCGCCGTACCCGGAGAACGGGTGCGCCCCGTCGGCGGTGTCCGTGCGACGTCCCCGGAGACGACGGCGCTGGAGCTCGCCGGGCGGCTCCCGCTCGACGACGGCGTCGTCCTGCTGGACCGGTTCGTCGCGGCGCGGACCACCATTCTGGCGCCCCTGCAGCTGACGGCCGCCGAGCTCACCGGCCGTGGGTGCCGCCGAGCCCGGACGGCCTGCGCACTCGCCGACGGGCTGGCCGCCTCAGCCCCGGAGACCCGGCTCCGGCTGCTGCTCTCCCGGTCGTCGCTGCCGCCACCGGTGGCCCAGCACGTGGTCCGCCGCGGCCGGGTGTTCCTGGCCCGGGTCGACTTCGCCTGGCCGGAGCGCCGCATCGCACTCGAGTACGAGGGCGCATGGCACACCACCCGCGTCGCCGCGGACCGTCGGCGGATCGAGTCCCTCCAGGCTGCGGGCTGGCGGGTGCTGTTCGTCACCGCCGCCGACCTGCACTCCCCCGCCGTCCTGCTGGCGAGGATCGCCGCCGCACTCACCGCGTGACAGCCCAGCGGGCTTCCCGGGTCGGGGAAGCCCGCTGAGCTGCCACTCGCCGTTCCTCAGGCGGCTGCCGCCTCAGGCGGCCGGGGCCAGCTCTGCGCCTTCCTCCAGGAAGAGGTCGCGGGTGAGGACGCCGGTGTCCGGGTTGTCGGTGAAGATCCCGTCCACGCCGGCCGCCCAGAAGGCCAGCTGCTCCTCGAGCGCCCGGCCGTAGGCCGCGGGGTCGACGCCCTCGTCGAGCTCGGCCGGCAGGAACTCGTTCTCGTTGCGGAACGTGTACGGGTGCACCAGCAGGTCGACGGCGTGGGCGTCCGCGACGAAGGAGGTCGGCTCCCCCAGCGTGCCGTCCTCCTCGACCGGGATCACCTGGGACTTCTCCGGGCCCACCCCGTCGGCGTACCGGGAGATCACGGCCAGGCCGACCGCGGTGGACAGGTCGGCGTAGGTGTACGGCTGACCTGCGGCGACCAGGTCGGCCGGGGCGCCACTGGCCGACAGCAGCTGCACCAGCGGGACCTTCACCCCGGCCGCGTCCAGCTCACGCAGGTTCGTCGTCTCGAACGACTGCAGGAACACCGGGGAGTTGCGGCGGTCGAGGCGCGCCTCGCGCAGGTCGGCGAGCAGCGGCTCCTCCAGCGAGAGCCCGATCCCGTCGAAGTAGGTGGGGTGCTTGGTCTCGATGTAGGCCCCGATCTCCCGGTCCAGCTCACGGCTGAGGTCCTCGCGCAGCTCCAGGAACTCGTCCAGGGTCGGCACCGCGAACAGGCCGTCGTAGAGGGTGTTCTCCTCCCGGAGCTCCGGCAGCCGCTCGACCGCGCGCAGGGTCTGCAGCTCCGCCAGCGTGAAGTCCTCGGTGAACCAGCCGGTCAGCTCCACCCCGTCGACCGTCTTGGTCGTCTGCCGGTCGGCGAACTCCGGGCGGTCGGCGACGTCGGTGGTGCCGGAGATCTCGTTCTCGTGCCGGCAGACCAGCACGGCGTCGGCGGTGCTGACCACGTCGCACTCGATGTAGTCCGCGCCCATCCGGGCGGCCAGCTCGTAGGAGGCGAGCGTGTGCTCCGGCCGGTACCCGGAGGCTCCCCGGTGGCCGATGACCAGCAGCTCCTCGGCGGGGTCGGCGCCGTGGTGCGCGCCGCCCGGTGGGGTGGCCGAGGACGCCGGGGCGACCACCAGGGACAGCAGGACGGCGAGCAGGGCGGTCAGCACAGCGGCGGACAGCCGGGACGTACGGCTCATCGGGACCCCCACGGGCTCGGACGGCGACCATCGCCGGCGGCCCGCCACCCAGCACAGTGGGACCTCAGCCGCCGCACAGGCAATGCCCGGCGAACACCCGGTGAAGTCGGCCGGCGTGGTCGGCGAGTCGCCCGGCGGGTCGCGTCAGCGGGTCACCGCCACGCCGGAGAGCTCACTCCCCGCGCCAGACCGGGGGGCGCTTCTCGGCGAAGGCCCGGGCGCCCTCCAGCGCGTCGGCCGAGCCGAACACCCGGTCCGCCAGCTCCCGCTGGGCGTCCAGCGCGGCCCGGTCGGTCCAGCCGACCGACCCGGCGATCAGCTGCTTGCTGGCCCGCACCCCGAGCGGGCCGTTGACCACGATCCGGGCGGCGAGCTCATGCGCACCGGCCAGCGCACCGCCGGGCTCGGTGAGGGTGTTGACCAGGCCGAACCGGTGCGCCTCCTCGGCGGGCAGCGGGTCGCCGGTGAGCGCCATCTCCATCGCCCGCTGGTAGGGCAGCGCCTTGGCCAGCCGCAGCACCCCGCCACCGGCGGCGAACAGCCCGCGCTTGACCTCCGGGATGCCGAACCGGGAGTCCCGGGCGGCCACCACCAGGTCGGCGGAGAGCGCCAGCTCGCAGCCGCCCGCCAGCGCCCAGCCCTCGACCGCGGCGATCAGCGGCTTGGCCGGCGGCGCCTCGGTCAGCCCGGCGAACCCGCGGCCCTCGATCCGCGGCCGCTCGCCCCGCGCGAAGGCCTTGAGGTCCATGCCTGCGCAGAACGTGCCGCCCGCCCCGGTGAGCACCAGGACGGCGACGTCGTCGCGGGCCTCGAACTCGTCGATCGCGGCCGCCAGGGCCTCGGTCGTCGCCAGGTCGACGGCGTTCTTCGCCGCCGGCCGGTTCAGGATGAGCACCCCGACCCCGTCGGTCACCTCGGTGAGCACCGGTGCGGTCATGGCCTGTCCTCTCGTGGGGGTCGGGGGCCCGGACTCAGCCGTGCCACACCTCGGCGACCCGCGCGGCGACGCTCGCCGCCTGGGTGCGCCCGGCGCGGGCCGACGGTGCACGGGCGGCGGGGTCGAGCACGTTCTTGCCGATCGCGGCCCGGCTGGCCTCGTCCGGGGAGACGACGGCGACCCGGCTGACCAGGCCGGTGACCTGGGCGTCGACGCTGGCCATCGGGCCGGCGCCGCGGGGCAGCGGGGCGATCACCACGATCCGCTCGTACTCGGCGGCCAGGTCGGCGTTGGCCGCTGACCGCATGCCGCCGTCCATGTAGCGCCGGTCGCCGATGGTCACCGGCGGGTAGACCCCGGGGACGGCGCAGCTGGCGCCCACCGCGGTCACCAGGTCGACCCCGGAGTCGCGGGTGAACGGGGTGAACTCGCCGCTCTCGGTGTCGATGGCGGTGACCACCAGTGGCCGGTCGGGCCACTGTGCGCCGGCCAGCCGCCGCTCGATCGCGGCCCGGCGCTCCTCCTCCGACGGCGTCCGGCCGGTGTCGGCGGCGGTGCGCGCCAGCCGGCCGATCCGGCGGCGGAAGGCGACGTCGTCGCGGCGGGCCAGCAGCATGGCCAGCCCGTACCGGGCCAGCGTGCCGCGGCCCATCCGCGACGCGGTCTCCTGCGGGCCGACCGGCTCCAGCTGCCGCTCGTGCAGCGACTCGACGTCGGCCCCGGTGGTCACCAGGGCACCGACCACCGAGCCGGCCGAGGTGCCGACGACGAGGTCGGCCGACGTCAGGTCGACGCCGGCGTCGGCGAGCCCGGCGAGGACCCCGATCTCCCAGGCGATGCCGGTGACGCCGCCGCCGCCGAGGACCAGGGCCGTGCGCTGCGAGCTCATCAGGTCATCCTGACGCACGCCACCGGTCTCGACGCAGCGAGTGACGTACGCCACTCTGGCGCTCGGCAACGACGCCGACCGTGAGGACGACGGATGACCACGACGCAGGCCCCCGGCAGCACCCCGGCACCGACCGAGCCGTCTGCCGGGCGTTCCCCCTGGCCGCCCGGGCTGCCCCGCTCGCTGAGCTACCCGCTCGTCCCGGTCGGCTCGGTGCTGCGGGCCGCGGTGCGCCGGTGGGGCGACCGGACGGCGTTCGTCCACCACGACGTCGAGCTGTCGTTCACCGAGCTGGGCCGCCGGGCGCACGCGGTGGCCGCCGGGCTCGCGGCTCGCGGCATCGGCCGGGGTGACGTGGTCGCCGTGCACCTGCCCAACTGCCTGCAGTACCCGGCCGTCTACTACGGCGTGCTGCTGACCGGGGCGACCTTCTCCCCCACCAACCCGCTGCTGCCCCCGGCCGGGCTGGCGCACCAGCTGGCCGACGCCGGCGCCCGGGCACTGGTCACCTGGGAGCCGGTGCTGCCCGTCGTCCGGCTGGCGCTGCCCGAGACCGGGGTGCAGACCGTGGTGGTCACCGGCCCGCAGCAGATCGGCGACCCGACCGCCGCCGTCGACCTCGCCGACCTGCCGGGCGCGGTCTCCCTCGGGGACCTGCTGGCCGCCGACCCGACCGACGCGCACCGCGACGCCGACCTCGACCCGGTCACCGACCTGGCGCACCTCGCCTACACCGGCGGCACCACCGGGGTCAGCAAGGGCGTGGAGCTGCCGCACCGGGCCGTGGTCACCAACGTGCTGCAGTCGGCCTGCTTCACCACCGGCTCGATGCCGGCGCTGGACGCCGAGGGAGACGTCACGCTCGACCAGTTCGGCGACCCGGCCGAGCACCCCACCCGGCTGGGCACCGCCACCCTGATCAACCTGACGCCCTGGTTCCACGCGATGGGGGTGATCGGGTACCTCAACGGGCAGGTGCTCAGCGGCGCCACCGTCGTGGTCCACGACCGGTTCGACCCGGCGCTCTACGTGGCCGACGCCGTCCGGTACCGGGTGACCAGCATCGGCGGCGCGCCGCCGGTCTTCGTCGCGCTGCTGCAGGTCCCGGGCATCGCCGAGGCCGACCTGTCCGGCGTCCGCGGCTTCTCCAGCGGCGCGGCCCCGCTGCCGGTGCCGCTGATCGACCGGATGGCGGCCCTGGTGCCCGGGGTGGTGATCGCCGAGGGCTACGGGCTGACCGAGGTCACGATGATGGCGACCGGCAACCCGCCGCACACCTCGGGGATCCGCAAGCCCGGCACGGTCGGCGTCCCGCTGCCGGACACCGAGGTCAGCATCCGTCCGCTGGGCGGCGGTGACCCGCTGCCGGCCGGCGAGCGCGGCGAGGTCTGCCTCCGCGGCCCGCAGCTGATGCGCGGCTACGCCGGGCGGCCCGACGCGACGGCCGAGTCGATCGACCCGGACGGCTGGTTCCACACCGGCGACGTCGGGGTGCTGGACGCCGACGGCTACCTGTCGATCGTCGACCGGACCAAGGACATGCTGCTCTACAAGGGCTACAACGTCTTCCCGCGCGAGCTGGAGGAGATCCTGTTCGGCACGCCCGGGGTGGCGGCCGCCGCGGTGGTCGGCCGGCCGGACCCGGAGGCCGGCGAGCTGCCGGTCGCCTACGTGGTGCGCCGGGCCGACGACGCCGGTGCGGCGCTGACCGCCACGGGCGTGATGGCGGTGGTCAACGAGCAGGTGACGCCGTACAAGCGGCTGCGCGACGTCGTCTTCGTCGACGCCCTGCCGGTGTCGCCGGCCGGCAAGGTGCTCAAGCGCGAGTTGAGCGCGCGTGAGCGTGCCGCGGGGCCCCGTGCCGCGGGGCCGCGTGCGCCGGCAGGTGCCGGGGACGGTCGAACGGCCACCACCAGTTGACGTCGCCGAGCACGGCGACCAGTGCGGGCGTGAGCACCCCGCGGACCACGGTGGCGTCGAGCAGGATGCCCAGCGCCAGCGTCGTCGCGAAGATCTTCACGTCGACGACCGGCACCGTGGAGAGCGCCACGAAGGCGAGGAACAGGATCAGCGCCGCCGAGGTGACCAGCCGGCCGGTGTACGCGACGCCGTGCACGGTCGCCTCGTCGGTGCTCATCCCGGCGTCCCGGCCCTCCCGGATCCGGGACAGGATGAAGACCTCGTAGTCCATCGACAGCCCGAACAGGAACGAGAACGCGGCCACCGGCACCCAGAAGGTGAGCGTGCCGGTGGCGGAGGCGCCGAAGAGGGTGTCGGTGAGGTTCCCCTCCTGCCAGATCCACACGGTCATCCCGTAGGCGGCCGCGATCGACACCACGTTCAGCAGCAGCGCCTTGACCGGCAGCCAGATGGAGCGCAGCGCCGGGGCGAGCAGCGCGAAGGTGATGACGACGACCAGCGGCAGCACCCACCAGGCGTTGCCGTAGATCGCCTCGACCGAGTCGGCGTCGCCGGCCGCGGTGCCGCCGACCCGGGTCCCGGGGAGCTCGTCGGCGGCCGCCCGGACGGCGGTCAGCGCCTCCCGGCCGGCCATGGACGACGGGTCGTCGGCGAGGACGACGTCCACCAGCCCCGTCCCGCCGGCCTGCCAGGCCTCCCCCTCGGGCGCGAGCACCCCGGCCACGCCCTCGACCTCCGACAGCCGCTCGACGGCCGCAGTGCGGTCCCCGGTGAGGACCTCCACGGGGCGGACCAGCCCGGCCGGGAGGCCGTCGCCGGTGAGCTCCTGGAAGGCGGTCGCCGCCGGGGAGGACCCGGTGGCGATCGCCGAGACCTGCGGGGAGCCCAGCCGGATGCCCAGCACCGGGGAGGCGAGCAGCAGCAGCAGCGCGGTCGCCAGCACCGCGGAGACCCAGCGGTGCCGCACCACCGTCGTCCCGATCCGGCGCCAGGTACGGCTCTCCGAGCCGCGCGCCTCCCGGCGCGGCCACTCCAGCCGGCGCCCGGCCGAGGCGAGCACGACCGGCAGCAGGGTGAGCGCGACGAGCACGCTGACCAGCGGGATGAACAGCCCACCGAAGCCGACCGTGCGCAGGAAGGGCAGCGGCAGCACCACCAGGGTCAGCAGCGAGATCGCCACGGTGACCCCGCTGAAGACGACCGCGCGGCCGGCGGTGGTCATCGCGGTGCGCACCGCGGTCAGGTCGTCGGCGCCGGCCGCACGCTCCTCCCGCCAGCGCATGACCACCAGCAGCGAGTAGTCGATCGCCACGCCCAGCCCGATCAGCCCGACCAGGTACTGCACGATGAAGCTGACGTCGGTGACCGTGGTCAGCGCGAGCACCAGCAGGAAGGTCGTGGTGATCGCCACCGCGGCGACCAGCAGCGGCACCAGCGCCAGCAGCGAGCCGAACACCAGCACCAGGACGACGATCGCCCCGCCGGCGCCGAAGGCGATCTCCACGATGATCGGCCGCTCCTCACCGCCCCCCTCGGCCAGCAGCGGGGTGCCGGTGACGACCGGTTCGACCCCGGCCACGGTGACCCCCTGTAGCGCCCCCTCCAGCTGGGGCAGCGCGGCCGCGTAGGGCGCCGGACCCTCGACCGCCGGGGGCCAGACCAGCACGACCGCGGTGCCCTCGGCGGCGAGCACCTCGGCCGCCGTGCCCTCGTCGAGCGGGCTGGCCACCCGCCAGCCGGGCTGCCGCAGCCGGTCGACGACGGCGGCCAGCTCCTCGCGGTTCTCGGCGATGCTGCTGCCCTCGGGCAGCGCCACGGTGACCGCCAGCGGGTCGACGCCCCCGCCGGTGCCGAACTGCTCGACGATGGCCTGGTTCGCCTCGTACGCGGGCTGCCCGGGCGTGGAGAAGTCGAACCCCAGCCGGTCGATCGTGGTCGGCGCCAGCACCCCGCCCACGACGGCGAGCGCCAGCCAGGTGAGCACCACGATCCGGCGGTGCCCGAGCACCCAGTCGGCCAGTCGACCCATCTCGTCCCCCTCGACCGTAAGCATCAGGAGACTGATGCTCTGTCGACAACCTACGGTGTCCTCCGTGGCGGATCCAGTGCACGGCGACGGCCCGGGCGCCGGGCTGCCCCCCTGGCTCGCCGAGGACCCCGCCGGCATCCCCGCCTACGCCCTGGCCCGGGCCGGTGCCGCGGTCAACGCGCTCTTCGCCCGGCAGCTGGCCACCGTCGGGCTGCGACCGCACACCTTCGTGGTGCTGGTCCACCTGGCGCGCGCCCGCACGCTCACCTCCGCGGAGCTGGCCCGCCGGCTGCAGCTGACGCCGCAGAGCATGAGCGCCCTGCTGCACGGGCTGGTCGACGCCGGCTGGGTCGAGCGGCCCGGGCCGGTCCGCCGCGGCCAGCGGGCCGAGGTGCACCTCACCGAGGCCGGCCACCAGGCGCTGCTGGCCGCCGGTCCGGTGCTGGCCGACCTGGGCCGGCCCGCCGTCCTGGGGCTGACCGAGGCGGAGGCAGCGACGCTGCACGGCCTGCTGGACCGGGTGCTCGCCGCCGTGCAGGCACCGCCCGGGGCGGACCGGCTCGGCGGGCCGCAGCCCAACCCCGGACCGGCCGACACCCCGTCCTGACCGCCCCGCCGGGCCGCAGTCCCCAGCCACGGCGGCTATCGTCCCGCCGGTGACGTGCGAGCAGCCGGCCCGGTGAACGGGCAGAGGGAGCGGGGCACCGTGATCGAGGACCGCACCGGCGTCCACCTGCCGCACACCGAGGAGTCCCCGGCCCGGCAGGTCTGGCGCCGGGTGATCATCGCCGCCACCGTGCTGATCGCCACGGTGCTGATCGTCTACCTGCACCGGGACAGCTACGCGGACAACCAGGGCGGCGAGATCAGCCTGCTGGACGCCACCTACTACGCGACCGTCAGCCTCTCCACCACCGGCTACGGCGACATCGTCCCGGTCACCCCCGGGGCACGGCTGGTCAACATCATCGTGATCACGCCGCTGCGCGTCATGTTCCTGATCGTTCTCATCGGGACGACCCTGGAGGCGCTCACCGCGCGCTCCCGGGAGGAGTTCCGGATCCGACGCTGGAGGTCTCGCGTGCGCCAGCACGTCATCGTGTGCGGTTACGGCACCAAGGGCCGCAGCGCCATCCGCGCCCTGCTCAGCACGGGCACCGACGCCGACCACATCCTGGTCGTCGACCCCGATCCCCGGGCCATCGACGAGGCCACCGCCGCCGGGTTCACCGGTGTGCTCGGTGACGCCGGCCGGATGGAGGTGCTGCGCCGCACGTCGGTCGAGAAGGCCCGGGCGGTCGTCGTGGCGGCCGACCGCGACGACGCCGCCGTGCTGATCACCCTGACCGTGCGGCAGCTCAACCCGACGGTGCCGATCACCGCCAGCGTCCGCGAGGAGGAGAACGCCAGCCTGCTGCGCCAGTCCGGCGCCGACTCGGTGATCACCTCCTCGGCCACCTCCGGGCGGCTGCTCGGCCTGTCCACCGACCAGCCCGGCGTGGTCGCGGTCGTCGAGGACCTGCTGACCAGCGGACGGGGGCTGGACCTCGCACAGCGCACGGTCAGCCAGTCCGAGGTCGGCCTGGGGCCGCGCCAGCTGCGGGACGTCGTCCTGTCCGTGGCCCGCGGCGGCCGCACGCTGCGCTTCGACGACCCGCTGATCGGCACCCTGCAGAGCGAGGACGTCCTCGTGGTCGTCAAGGCCCACCGGGCCTCGGCCGAGAAGGGCTGAGCAGGACCGGGAAGGGCTGGGCGGGACCGACCGCCTCAGCCGACGTCGCGGATGGCCGCGCGGACGGCGACGTCCACCGCCGGCATGTCCGGCTCGGCCTTGCCGTGGGTGTGCAGGGCGTGCAGCCGGCCGTGGGCGATCAGCTCGCCGGACGTCGGGGCGCGGAAGCTGGCTCCGCAGCCGGGGACGACGTCGGCGCAGTCGAACTCCTTCATCGAGGGACTCCTGAGGTGAGCAGTGGCTCGGCGGGCGCCGGGCCGGGGACGGGGCGGGTGGGCGCGACGTCGGCGCCGCCGTACAGCTCGGCCAGCCGCAGGGTCATCCGCTCCGCCCGGACCAGCCCGAGCAGCCGGCCCAGCTCGTCGACGCAGAGCACCGGGTCGAAGCGACGGGCCGCGACCCGGGTCATCGCCCGGGTGGCCACGTCGACCAGCTGCGCGGCCGGCCGCACCCGCAGGCTGACCGGCATGAGCTGGACGTCGGTGCCCGGCTCGTCGTCCCGGGAGCCGGGACGGATGAGGTGGACCGGGCAGCCCAGGTCGTCGACGGCGACCACGAGGTCGAGACCGGGGTCGGCGGCCAGCAGGTCAGCAGCTGCGGTCAGCGCCGCCGGGTCACCGGCCGGATCACCGGAGCGGACCGTGGGCACGACCTCCACCAGCGCGGCCACCTGGTCGACGGCGGCGCTGCCGGCGGCCATCGCCTGCAGACGTTCGGACACCCCGGGGCGCAGCTCGGGCCAGCCGGGCCCCGGTTCGGCCAGCAGGTACCCCTGGGCCAGCGGCACCCCGAGCCGGACGAACGCCTCCAGCTCCTCGGGCCGCTCGATCCCCTCCACCAGCAGCCAGGCGTCCAGGCGACCGGCGTACGTGCCCAGCAGCTCGGCGAGGGCCAGCTTGGCCTCGTCCCGGTCGGCATGGTCGACCAGGGCACGGTCGAGCTTGACGAAGTCCGGCCGCAGCAGCGCGAGCTGCTGCAGCCCCGAGTAGCCCGAACCGGCGTCGTCCAGGGCGATCGCGGCACCGACCGCCCGCAGCCGGTCCAGCAGCCGCAGGAGCGGGCCGGTGTCCTCCACCGGGACGTGCTCGGTGAGCTCGAGCACCAGGCCGGAGAGGTCGTCCTCGGCCAGCAGCAGATCGGCGAGCTCGGGCTCGGTGAGCAGGTGCGGGCTGATGTTCACGCTGAGGAAGCGGTGCGGGGGGAGGTCGGCGCGGACGCGGAGGGCGGCTGCGACGACCCGGGCCTCCAGCCGGGGGCCGAACCCGAGCACGTCGGCCATGGCGAACCACCGGTCCGGTCCGCACCCGGCCGGCCCGTCGAACCGGGAGAGCGCCTCGTAGCCGGCGACCACGCCGCGACGCAGGTCGACGATCGGCTGGAAGACCAGCCGCGGCTGGGCGGGGTCGGCGAGCACGGCGTCCAGAGCGGCGGCCCAGCCACCGACCGGGGTCGGCGCTGCGCGGCCGTCGCCGATCGCGCCTGCTCGACCGGCTCCGGCCACCACGTCTGCCACCTCGTCCGTACCTCCTGCTGTTCCCCGACCGCTGCGCCCGTCCCTGGACGCGCGGCCGTGCCGTCCACCTTGTCCGATCGTGATCGGCACGGGGAGGTGATCGCTGGAGCGGGTCACCCCGGAGGGGCACGAAGACAGCTGCTGGCGTGGCGGTCAACGACTGCAGCGTGACGTTCGCGTGAAATGTCCGCGAGGGACCGGCGTCCCCGAGCGTTCCGGGTGAGGATGGCCGGGCACCGGCGAGAGGAGCGGACCAGCAGATGACCGTGTCCCAACCGAGCGCAGTGGAGATCGGGCTGATGTCCGGCCGCGCCGGCTACGTCCTGCGGGCGAACGACCGCGGCGCCTTCACCGTCGCCTCCCCCACCCTCTACCCGCACATGTGGAGCTGGGACGCCGGCTTCGTGGCGCTGGGCATCGCGACGGTCTCGGTCCCCCGGGCGCTCAACGAGCTGCGCAGCCTGCTGTCGGGGCAGTGGGCGACCGGGATGATCCCGCACATCCTGTTCCACGAGCCCAGCGACTACTTCCCCGGCCCGGAGCGCTGGCGCACCCAGGTGGCCGCCGCCCGCCCGGCCGGGGTGCTGACGTCGGGCATCTGCCAGCCGCCGATCCACGTCATCGCGCTGTCCCGGATCCTGCACGACGCCCGCCGGAAGGGCGGCGCCGACCAGGAGCTGGCCGAGGAGTTCGTGCGGGAGACCTTCGACCAGTGGCTGGCCTGGCACTCCTACCTGGCGACCGCCCGCGACCCGTACTCCTACGGGCTGGTGGAGATCCACCACGGCTGGGAGTCCGGGATGGACGACTCCCCGCGCTGGGACTCCCCGTACGCCAACGTGCACCCGCAGCCGGACATGCCGCCGTTCGTCCGAGCCGACCTGGCCCACGTCGCGGACCCGTCGCAGCGGCCGACCGACGCCGAGTACGCCCGCTACCTGTGGCTGCTGGAGCAGAAGGTCCGCACCCGCTACGACGACACCGCCTACCGGGCGACCGGTGACTTCGTCGTGGGCGACGTGCTGGTGTCGGCGCTGCTGGCCGCCGCCAGCGACCTGCTCGCCGACATGGGCGAGGAGCTGGGGATCGGCGGAGGCACGGCCGGGGGCGTCGAGCAGTCCCGGGCGATCGCCCGCCGGTTCCGCACCGGCGTGCTGCGCTCGGTCGACCCGCGGACCGGGCTGGCCCGCGACCTGGACCTGCGCACCGGCCAGTGGCTGGACGTGGAGAGCGCCGCCGGGTTCGCCCCGCTGGTGTGCGGCGGCGACGAGGCGCTCACCCGCCGGCAGCGCGACCTGCTGCTCGGGCCGCGCTGGTGCGGGCACTCCCGGCTGCGCTGGCCGGTCATGCCCTCGGTCTCCCCGGCCTCACCGGCGTTCCGGGAGCAGACCTACTGGCGCGGGCCGCAGTGGCCGGTGCTCAACTGGCTGATGGCCTGGGCGCTGAACCGCTCCGGCGAGCCGGAGGCGGCCAACCAGCTGCGGCTGGCCGGGCTGTCCCAGCTGATCGACTGCGACTTCGCCGAGTACTACCAGCCGGTGACCGGCGAGACGCTCGGCAGCCGCGACCAGTCGTGGACGGCGGCGATCGCGCTGGACTTCCTCGCCGCCCGTCGTCCGGCCCAGCGGCGTCCGGTCCGCTGGCTCACCAGCGAGCTGCCCCGGATCACCCCCGCCCAGCGGGACGCGCACCGGGACGCCCCGCGGGACACCCACCAGCCCTCGCCGGTCCCGCACACCGGGCACGTCGCCGGCCGCCGCCCGCCGCACGGCCGCGGCCCGGCCACCACCCCGCAGCCCCAGCAGCGGCCGTCCTGACCGAGCCGGGCCGGGCGGGCTCCGATGAGCCGGCCCGGCCCGGTCTCACGGCCGAGGGTCGGGGCTCTTGGTCAGCGCGGGGTCGGTCAGCGCCACCGGGGCGAGCACCTCGTCGATCCGCTTCCTGACGTCGTCGTCGAGCCGGACCCCGGAGGCCTTGACGTTGTCGGTCACCTGCTCCGGCCGGCTGGCCCCGATGATCGCCGCTGCGACGTTCTCCTCCTGCAGCACCCAGGCCACCGCCAGCGCGGCCATCGTCAGCCCCAGGTCGTCGGCGATCGGCTTGAGCTCCTGCACCCGCTCCAGGACGTCGTCCTTCATCCAGCGGGCGATCATGTTCGCCCCGCCGCCCTTCTCGTCAGTCGCCCGCGAGCCGGCCGGCACGGGCTGGCCCGGCAGGTACTTGCCGGTGAGCACGCCCTGGGCGATCGGGGAGAAGACGATCTGGCTGATGCCCAGCTCGCGGGAGGCCGGGATGACCTCCGCCTCGGGCACCCGGTGGAGCGCCGAGTACTGCGGCTGGTTGGAGACCAGCGGGATGTTGAGCTCGTCGGCGAGGGCCTTCCCCGCCCGGATCTCCTCGGCCCGCCACTCCGAGACGCCGATGTAGAGGGCCTTGCCGCTGCGCACGACGTCGGCGAAGGCCAGCATCGTCTCCTCCAGCGGCGTCTCGTAGTCGTAGCGGTGCGCCTGGTAGAGGTCCAGGTAGTCGGTGCCGAGGCGGCGCAGTGACGCGTCGATCGACTCGAGCACGTGCTTGCGGGACAGTCCGCGGTCGTTCCGACCGGGCCCCGTCGGCCAGTAGACCTTGCTGAACAGCTCGATGCCGCTGCGCCGCTCACCGGCCAGGGCCGCGCCCAGCACCTCCTCGGCCCGGCCACCGGCGTAGACGTCGGCGGTGTCGAAGGTGGTGATGCCGGCGTCAAGGGCGGCCCGGACGCAGGCGTTCGCCGCCTCGGCCTCCACCTGCCCGCCGTGGGTGATCCAGTTGCCGTAGGTGATCTCGCTGATCTTCAGGCCGCTGCGGCCCAGGTGTCGGAACTCCATGTGTCGTTCCTACCCGCTGGCCCAGGTCACGGCTCGGCATCGAGTCGGTGACCGACGGGAATGGGACGCGGGGAACAGGGGCAGTCCCCTCCCGGACCATGCCCACGACCTGAAGGAGTTCCCTGTGAAGCGGACGATGCTCTTCTCCGCCACCGCCGCCGCCGCCCTCGGCCTCACCGCCTGCGGGGGCGAGAGCACGGCCGGCGTCGGGGGCTCCTTCGAAGGGCTGGGCAACGGGGAGGTGACCGAGGAACCCGAGGTGCTGGTCGACCTGACCGGCGAGCTGGTCGATCCCGAGGGCAGCGTGCTGGGCACCGCCACCTTCACCAGCACCGACCTCGGGACGGAGATCGAGGTGGAGGCGAGCGGACTGGCCCCGGGCGACCACGACATGCTCCTGGTCAGCGAGGGCGGCTGCACCGAGGACGCGATCGACGGCGCCCCGGTGGCCGACCTGCCGGCCCTGCCGGTCACCGAGCTGGAGGTCGGCCGGCTGGACACCCTGGCCGGGGAGTTCGACCTGGACCTGCTGGCCGACGAGGACGGCACATCGCTCATCGTGCTGCCGCTGGACGACGAGGTCCTGGCCGAGGGCGCCGCCTGGTCGGCCTGCGCCTCGATCGAGGGCTGAGGCTGCACCCACGCCTGGGTGCAGCCTGCGCCACCTCGGGTGACCCCTGGGCGGGATCGATCGGCGGGGCCTGCCCGGACAGGCTCGGGAGGTCCGCACGACCGACCTGCTCCGAGGAGTCCCCGTGTCCGCAGCCACCGACCCGAACCGCTCCCCCGTCCCCCGCCGCACCTGGGCCACGCTGCTGGTCGCCGCCGCCACGGTGACAGCCGCCGGCGCCACCGGCCTGCTGAGCCCGGACGACGCTGCGGCTGATGCCGCCCGGCCGGTGCACGCCCTGCAGGGTGAGCTGGACGCGCTCGTCGTCGACGACGGGTTCCCCGGCGCGCTCGCTGCCGTCCGTGGCCCGGGTGGCCGGGTGCACCACCTCACCGCCGGGGTCGGCGACCTGACCACCGGCGAGCCGGTGCCGGTCGACGGCGAGGTGCGGATCGCCAGCAACACCAAGACCTTCGTCGCCACCGTCGTCCTGCAGCTGGTCGAGGAAGGCCTGGTCGACCTGGAGGCCCCGATCGAGACGTACCTGCCCGGGCTCGTGCGTGGACCGGGCGGCGACGGCAACGCCATCACCGTGCGCCAGCTGCTGCAGCACACCAGCGGGCTCCCCGACTACGACGACGTCGTGGTGGCCGACTACCTCGCGGTGCAGCACCGCTACGTCGAGCCCCATCAGCTGCTCGACATCGCGCTGGCCCGGCCGGCCTCCTTCGCCCCCGACGCCGGCTGGGAGTACAGCAACACCAACTACGTGCTGGCCGGGCTGCTCGTCCAGGAGGTCACCGGCCGGCCGATCGGCGCGGAGATCACCACCCGGATCATCGAGCCGCTCGATCTGGACGACACTTACTGGCCGCACGAGGGCGAGCAGGAGCTCCGCGGGGACCACCCGCACGGGTACTACGCCGCCGAGCCGGGGGCCGAGTACGCCGACGTGACCGTGCAGGACCCGGCCTTCGGCTGGGCCGCCGGCCAGTTGGTCGCCAGCCCCGGCGACCTGCTGGACTTCTTCACCGCCCTGGTCGACGGCGAGCTGCTCGGCCCGGCGATGCACACCGAGATGCAGTCGACGGTGCCGGCGCCGGGCTCGGCCGCCAGCGGCGACGAGGCCTACGGCCTGGGGCTGCAGACGTTCACGCTCAGCTGCGGCGGCACCGCCTGGACCCACGGCGGCGACATCCCCGGCTACGAGACCCGGGGTGCGGTCACCGAGGACGGGCGCGGCGTCATGCTCGCGGTCACCGCGCTGCCCACCGAGCTGGAGCAGATCGTGCACGTCGAGGACGTCGTCGACGCCGCCCTCTGCGAGTGAGCGACGACGTCCTCGACGTCGGCACGCCCCAGGCCTCAACCCTCAGCATCGCTGGGAGACGTCGAGTTCGAGCATCTCCCGGGCTCCTTGCTGGAACTCGAACGGGACCGGACGCAGGACCGCAGCGATGCCGGCTGCGCTCACCTCGGACACGAGGTGCTCGACCAGCCCGGTGAGCCGTCCACCGGCCTGGTCGACCAGCGGGAAGACCCGAACCCTGCCGCGGCTGACCCGGACCATCTCCTGCAGCGCCGCTCGGTGCCAGTCGTGGTCCAAGCGGTCGGCATAGGTGAACAGCAGGTGGGAGGAGAGCACGAGGTCGAACGAGCCGTCGGGGAAGGGCAGGTGGGGCAGCGACGCAGGGACGTACCGCTCCGGGTGAGCGAGCAGGTCGGCGGCGAAGACCCCGGCGGACTCCCGGCGGCGGCGGGCGTGCGCGGCCGGGTCACCGTAGAAGCCCCACGCGTACCGCTCGGCGGTGGCCCGGGTCCAGGCGGCACCGCGGGCGAGCTCGGCGTCCAACTGGGCGATCAGCGCTGCCGGCCGTGCGCCGTACACCCGGTCGACAGCGACCGCGTCGACGCCACGGGCACAGGCGGTGGCCGTGAAGCTCGCCCCGCCGCCGGGGCAGTCGAGCACCCGGCCGGTCAGGTCGCCGTCGGTGAGGTCGAACATCGCCTGGTACTCGTCGGCATCGCGCGCGCTGACGAGGAACTCCCCGATGCTGCGGGCCTCGGGTTGCCGGCCGCTCACCGGGTGCCGGCCAACTGCTTGACCAGGTGCACGAGCTGGATGCCCGGCCGCAGCTCCTCGCGGGCGCTCTCCACGTACCCGCACCGGGCGTACAGCCGGAGGTTCCCCGTACTGCGCGCACCGGTGAACAGGGTCGCCCGGGGCAGTCGCGTGGCGGCCTCCGCAGCGGCCAGCAGCCGGCTGCCGATGCCCTGACCCTGCAGGTCGGGCGCGACCACCAGCCGGCCGATGTGCAGGACGCCGTCGTCCTCGCACACCCGGACGGCGCCCACCAGTCGAGAGCCCAGCCAGGCCCCGAGGCAGCCGGCGGCCGTGAGCTCGGTGAGCAGCTCGGGGAGGGTCTGCACGAGCGCGGGCAGCCGGACGTCGCCGTACAGCTGGGCCTCGGTGACGTAGGCGGCCCGCTGCAGCGTGAGCAGTTCACCGGACTCAGCGACGTCCAGGGGCCGGAGAGTGGGGAGCGAGGGCACGGGCGGTCCTTCCTCGGAGGAGGCGGACCGCGTGCGACGACGAGCCCACCGGAACAGGTGGACTCGGACGTGGACCACCTAGCGGGTGGGCCACCACGTCGTCGTCATGCCGAGCAGCATGCCGTTCCACCCCCACCGACACAACGGGGCACCCTCCCGTGGCGGTCGCCGCAGAACGACCGGCCAACGCCGTACGCACTGCCCGACGAACAGCGGATCTAGAGCAGGGGGACCACCGGTGCCTGGAGGACCACCCCACCCGCGGAGGTCAGCGTCTGCCGGTAGACCCCATGCGTGCGCAAGCCGTACTGCTCGAGCTGCGCATCGAGCGTGATCCACGCGTCACCGATGCTCCGGGGTGCGGCTTCGTAGCGGACCGTCACTCCGCGCTCGGACGAGGGAACGGCGACGAGCGAGAGCTCGGGGCCGATCTCCTGGTCGTTGGCGGACACGCCGGCCGTCACGCGGATCGACTGCTCATCCGCCATCCCGTCGTAGGTGAGGACGACGTCAGCATCGTCCCGGTCGACAGCAGTCAGACGGGAGCGCAACGCGCGGATCAACTCCTCCACGGCGACCCCGATCTCGGACTCGTCGCCCACCGACGACTGCAGCGACGCCACGTGCAGGCCCGGAAGGGGACCCAGTTCGAGAGAGCTCATGATGACGCGACGTCCTTCCCGTAGGGAGTCGATGCGGAGGCGCACTTCCTGCAGACGCGTCGATGCTTCGGAGACCTGCGCTGCCAGGTCGACCTCACGCGCGTGGAGCAGCGCCATGAGCCGAGCCTCGGAGAGATCAGCGCTGAGGAGATCGGCGATGGCGTCCAGACCGAAGCCGACAGCACGAAGTGCCGCAATGGCACGGACCCGACCCGTCTGACTCGGGCTGTACTTCCGGTAGGCGGTCCTGTCGTCCACCTCGGCTGGCGCCACGAGGCCGACCTCCTCCCAGTGACGCAGCATGCGTCGGGAGACCCCTGCGCGGTACGCCAGTTTCCCGATGCTCAACATGTCGCCACCCACGTCACCCACTCACACAGTGTCAAGGTCAAGGGGTGGCCGGAGGCGTGACGAGGCTGCGGTCGGCTCTGTCAGCAGATCGCTGATCAACTCGAGGGTCAGCTCGGGGAAGCGCTCAGCCACCGACTCCGACATCAACCGCTCCCCCTCGGGTTCATCGAACGCGCAACGCTCCCGCGTGGCCGCATCGGGCCAGCAGGCATAGGCGACCCACGTGCCATCGGCGGCGCGGTGCAAGCGGGACCCGTGACTGCCGCAACCGGTACGGATCGCGCGGGTCACCCGCTCCCAGCCGTCACGGAACTGCTCCTCGCTCCCCGGTCGCAGCCGCCACCGGTAGACCACGGCGAACATCTGTCCTCCTCGCCCAGCGACGCGCTCTGCGTCACCCAGGAGGACCCTCACATCTCAAGGGGACTTGAGATCAACCCCTCAGCCCGTGAGGCTGCCGATGTGCTGCTGACCATCGGAGAGCTGTCCCACCGGGCCGGACTGTCCCCGGCGACCCTCCGCTACTACGAGGAGATCGACCTCATCAGCAGCACCCGCTCGGCAGGCCGCCACCGCCGCTACCCGCGCTGGACGTTGCGCCGGCTGGCCGTCGTGGCCGCCGGGCAGCGCGTCGGACTGTCCCTGGCCCAGATCCGCCAGTCACTCGCCGAGCTGCCCACCGACCGAGCACCGACCCGCGCCGAGTGGTCGGCGCTGTCGGCGTCGTGGCGCTCCCACGTCAACGCGCGCATCGCGGAGCTGACAGCCCTCCGCGACGACCTCGACGGATGTGTCGGCTGTGGCTGCCTCTCCCTCGACCGGTGCCCGCTGTACAACCCGGGCGACGAGGCAGCCACAGAGGGCCCGGGCGCCCGGCTGATCCGGCGAGCGCAGGTGGACCCTTGAGACATCGCGGAGCGCGGCGGCGGGCGTCGTCCAGGCGGTGCGGCCCGAGAGGTCCTGCCCGGTCGACAGCTCGGTGACCCCACGGGCTGCGCCATCGTGCGCAGCCGGGCCCCAACCCTCAGCGCAGCGGCACCAGACCCGACTCGTAGGCAGCGATCACGGCCTGCGTGCGGTCCCGGGCGCCGAGCTTGCGCAGCAGGCTGCTGACGTGGGTCTTGACGGTCTGCAGGCCGAGGAACAGCTCGGTGGCGATCTCACCGTTGCTCAGCCCGTGCGCCATCAGCCGCAGCACCTCCGCCTCCCGGTCGGTCAACGCCACCCGCGCCGCACCTCGGGCCGTGCCCCCGCCCGCGTGCCGCGCAGCGAGGGACCGGATCGCGGCCGGGAACAGCAGGCTCTCGCCCCGGGCGACTATCCGCACGGCGTCCACGATCTCGGCCGGCCGCGCCCGTTTCGGGAGGAACCCGTCGGCCCCGGCGTGCAGGGCCGCGACCACGTTCTCGTCGTCGGCGAAGGTGGTCAGCACCAGCACCCGCGGGGCGGTGGGGTGGTGGCGCCGCAGCGTCCGGGTCGCCTCGATCCCGTCCACCAGCGGCATCCGGATGTCCAGGACGACGACGTCCGGGCGCAACCGCACCACCGCCGGCACGACCACGGCCCCGTCCGCGACCTCGCCGACCACCTCGATGTCCGGCTGCGCGTCGAGGATGGTGCGCAAGCCGCTGCGCACCAGCTCCTCGTCGTCGACCAGCAGCACCCGGACGGTCATCCGGGCACCGGCAGCCGGACGGCGACCCGCCAGCCGTCGTCCACCCGGCCGGCCTCCACCGTGCCGCCGAGCGCGGCGGCCCGGTGGCGCAGGCCGGGCACTCCACTGCCGGTGCCGGCTGCGGCGGGGAGCGCCACCGGGGTGGGGTTGCGGACGTCGACGACCAGTCCCCCGCCGTCCACCTCGACCCGCAGCCGCACCGGCACCGGGCCGGCGTGCCGCAGGGCGTTCGTGAGCGCCTCCTGCACGATCCGGTAGCCCTCCTCGGAGAGCTGCCCCGGCAGGTCGGCCAGCTGGCCGGCGACGTGCAGGTCGACCTGCGCCCCGGCGGCCTCGGCGGAGTGCACCAGCCGGTCGAGGTCGGCCAGCGTGGGCGCCGCCACGGGCGGGCGGGAGGTGTCGCGCAGCAGGCCGAGGACCCGATCCAGGTCGGTGGTGGCCTGCCGGGCGGAGTCCTCGATGGCGCGCAACGCGCCGTCGACGAACGCCGGGTCCCGGCCGGCGACCTCTCGCGCGGCACCGGCCTGGAGCAGCGTGACCGTCAGCGCGTGCCCGATCGAGTCGTGCAGCTCGGCGGCCAGCCGGGTGCGCTCCTGCAGCCGCTCGGTGCGGGCCCGTTGCGCGGCCAGCCGCTCGGCCGCCGAGGGGTGCAGCAGGTGCCGGGCCGCTGCCGCGAGCAGCCCGCCCAACGCGGCGAGTGCGTACACCAGCGCGACCACCAGCAGCAGGGCGAGCAGCAGGCGGGCCCAGCCCGGGGCACCCCCCGCCGCCCCCGACGCGAGGCCCAGCACGGTGGCCACGGTGACCGCCGTCAGCTGCCCGGCCAGCACGCCGAGCTCGACCCGCACGACGAGCCAGGCCAGCAGCCGCGCCCGGTCCGACCAGCTCCGCGAGGAGTCGACCGTGACGTCGTCGTCGCCGGGCAGCACCAGGGCGCGCACCTGGACGCCCTCGCTGCGCCGCACCACCGGGACGCCGGCAAGCAACACCAGCAGCGGCAACGGGGCCAACGAGAGCCCGGCGAGCGTGCCCGGCGAGGTGTCCTCCAGCCCCGGCCAGACCATCGCGCAGGCGACCGCGAACCACAGTCCGACCACCAGGTGCAGGACGCGCGTCCACGTCGTCCTGCTGGTCGCCGGCCGCAGGACGCTGTGCACGCGGCCATGATCCCGTCTCCCGGCCGCCACGGCGTCCCGCTGGAGAGGGAGTCGACGTGATCGCGCGATGGAGGCGCAGGGGCCCCCGGTCGGCCAGCGTGGGTGCATGCCGGACGACGGGAGCGCGACGTGATCGAGGTACGCGGACTGACCAAGCGGTACGGCGGGGTCACCGCGGTGACCGGGCTGACGTTCGACGTGGCACCGGGCGTGGTCACCGCCTTCCTGGGGTCCAACGGGGCCGGGAAGTCGACCACGCTGCGGATGCTGCTCGGGCTGGACCGGCCGACCGCCGGCACCGCCCGCATCAACGGCTCCCCCTACGCCGAACTGCGCGACCCGCTGCGGACCGTGGGCTCGCTGCTGGACAGCAGCGCACCGCACCCCGGCCGGACGGCGCGGGCACACCTGCGCTGGCTCGCCGCGAGCAACCGCCTGCCCGGATGCCGGATCGACGAGGTCCTCCACACCGTCGACCTGACCGCCGTCGCCGACCGGCGGGTGCGCGGGTTCTCCCTGGGCATGCGGCAGCGGCTCGGCCTGGCTGCCGCCCTGCTCGGGGACCCGGCGGTGCTGCTGCTGGACGAACCGGTCAACGGGCTGGACGCCGAGGGCATCCGGTGGCTGCGCACGTCGCTGCGGCGGCTCGCCGCCGAGGGCCGCACGGTCCTGGTCTCCAGCCACCTGATGAGCGAGATCGAGCAGACCGCCGACCACGTGCTCGTCATCGACCGCGGCCGGTTGCTGGCCGACACCCCGCTGCCCGACTTCCTCGCCGAGCACTCCGCGCCGGGGACCGACCACCGGTCGCTGGAGGACGCCTTCCTGGCCCTGACCACCGGAGCCGGCCGGTGATCGCCGCCCTGCACGCCGAGTGGGTCAAGGCGACCACCTTGCGGTCGACGTGGGTGTGCCTCGCCGGTTTCGCCGTCGCCGTCACCGGCGTCAGCGCCGCCGTCGTCGGTGCGATCGGTGACCTGCAGGCCGCCGAGCCCGACTACGACGCCGGCCTGCTCGCCTTCTACGGCCTGAACTTCGGGCACGTGGCCGTCATCGTGGTCGCGGTGCTGCTCACCGCCGGGGAGTACGGCCGGCAGACGGTGCACGACGCGCTGGTCGCCGTCCCGCGGCGCGGGGTCTTCCTGGTGAGCAAGGTCGCCGTGGGCGCCGCGCTGGTGCTGGCCACCGCGACGGTCACCGCGCTGGTCAGCGCGGTGGTCACCCAGGCCCTGCTCGGACCGGCGGGGGTCGGCCTGTCGGAGCTGGCCCGACCGACCGTGGCGGCAGCGCTGTACCCGACGCTGCTGGCCGTGGTCTGCATGGGCGTGGCCATGATGCTGCGCGACCAGACCGGCGCCCTGGGGTTCCTGGTCCCGTTCTTCTTCCTGGTGTCGCCGCTGCTCGAGCTGGTCCCGGTGCTGCAGCGCCTCGCGGTCTACCTCCCCGACCGCGCCGGCCAGGTCGCCGTCCGACTGCACGCCCGCCCGATCGACGCCTTCGGCCCGGTCACCGGGCTGGTCGTGCTGGCCCTGTGGGCCGCAGCGGCGCTGCTCGGCGCCTGGTGGCTGCTGCGCCGCCGGGACGCCTGACCGCACCGATCTCGGTCCCCACGGGCCGGGGCGCACGGGAGGATGGCTGCATGACGACCACCGCGGCGCCCCCGCGAGCAGGCGCAGTCCTCGCTTCGGGAACGGCCACCGTCCTCTGGTACGCCATGCCCGACGTCATCTCCTCGCGCACCGCTCGAGGATGGGCGAAGGTCGGCCTGTTCGCCGGGTCCCTCGCGCTCAGTGCACCCGAGCTCCGGGCGGCGTTGGCCACCACCCGTGAACGGCCGGAACCCGACGGCGATGACCCGCCGCCCACCTTCCGGTCGCTACCCGTGGGCAAGCAGGCCGTCACCCTCGGCTCCGTGGCGGCCGCGCTCGCCCTCGCGGCCCGCGGGGTGGTCGCGGGTGAACGGTGGGCCTTCCGGCGGGGGCAGGCCCGGGCCGCGGCCGGCAAGCGGCTCCCGCACACCGGCCCGGCGCTGGTCTACGGCGTGCTGACGATCGGGCTCTGGCTGGTGCCGCCACCTTCGTCCGACCCCGCCTGAGCGAGCGACCGGCAGTCCCGTCCCGGAGCCAGCAGACGCAGCGCAGCAGCCGAGGAGGTCCTCCGGGTCCACCTGCGGGAGGCACGGCGGCCCGGCAGGAGGGCGAGTGCCGGATCGGCACGCGGTCCGACCTGGGGATGAGGTGTGTTCGCCGATGTCCGTCCGCGGGTCGATCCGCGGTGACCTGCTGCCTGCCAGGGTTCACCCGTGAGCAATCCCGTTCCCGCTGCCGCCGCCTCGCCCGAGGCTCCGCAGGCTGCTCCTGACCGTCCTCTCGACGACGCCCACGACCGGGATGGCGGTGTCGACGGCGGCCGATCCCACCTCCCGCCCCGCGAGGAGCGGCGATCCGGGCTGGGGGCGCCGGTGGCGCTCGGCGTGGCCGTGCTGATCGGCCTGGCATGGGGAGCCGCGACGTCCGGCCTGCAGACGGTCCTGCCCTGGCCCTTCTCCGGGCTGGCCAACGCAGTCAGTCCCTGGGTCGCCCCCGCTTTCGCCGTCGGTGCGCTGACCAGGCGGTCGTGGGTCGCTGCCGTCGCCGGGGTCCTCGTCTGCCTCGGCGAGGTCGGCGGGTACTACCTCGTCTCCATGGTGCGTGACTTCGGCGTCAACCCGTCCATGGTCGTGGTGTGGGTGGCCACCGGGGTGGTCGGCGGTCCGGTGTTCGGCGCGGCGGGGTGGTGCTGGCGTCGGGTGCGGTCGCTGCGCTGGGCGACGCTGAGCGCGGCGCTCCTGGGCGGGGTGTTCCTCTCCGAAGGCGCCATCGGCTACGGGGTCTACCTGGGGTACGCCGGTGACGCCGTCGTCTTCTGCACCCTCGGGGCCCTGCTCGTGGTGGCCCTGGGAGCCGCTGCGCCGGCGGCACGAGCGGCTCGTGCGCCTGGTCGGGGCATCGGCACCGCCATGGTCTGGCTGCTGCTGGTCCTCCCGCTCGGTGCCGCCGGCCAGGCGCTGCTGCGAGTCGTCGCCTGAGCCGTGCCAGGCGCACACACCCGCATGTCTCGATGCGCGCTCGAGGAGCACCCGTCAACCGCGGCGGCGGACGTCCTCGAGGTAGCGGAGCACCGCGGTCACCCGGCGGTCGGCCCGGTCGTCGGGCGGCAGGTCGAGCTTGGCGAAGATGCTGCGGATGTGCTTGTGCACCGCGCCGTCGGTGACCACCAGCCGCTCCCCGATCGCGGTGTTGCCCAGCCCCTCGGCCATCAGGGCGAGCACCTCCCGCTCCCGCGGGCTGAGCCGCTCCAGCCGGGTGTCGGTCCGGGTCCGGGCGAACAGCTGGGCGACCACCTCCGGGTCGATCGCGGTGCCGCCGGCGGCGACCCGGTGCAGGGCGCCCAGGAACTCCTCCACCCGGCCGACCCGCTCCTTGAGCAGGTAGCCCAGCCGGGCGGCGCCGCCGGCGAGCAGGTCGGTGGCGAAGGCCTGCTCCACGTGCGCCGACAGCACCAGGACGGCGAGGTCCGGGCGGCGGCGCCGCGCCTCGACGGCGGCCACGATCCCCTCGTCGGTGTGCGTCGGCGGCATCCGGACGTCGACGATCGCCACGTCGGGCCGGTGCTCGTCCAGCGCGGTGAGGAACTCCGCCGGACCGGCCGCGGTCGCCACCACGTCCAGCTTCTCCGCCCGCAGCAGCAGGGCCAGGCCCTCGCGCAGCAGGGCGTCGTCCTCGGCGATCACGATCCGCACGGCAGCTCCACGGTCACGGTGGTGGGCCCGCCGGGCGGGCTGGTCAGGGTGAGGGTGCCGTCGTGCGCTTCGACCCGGCGGCGGATGCCGACGATCCCGGTGCCCCCGCCCTCGACCGCCCCACCGGCGCCGTCATCGGTGACGCGGACGCACAGCCGCCCTTCGCGCAGTCGTACGTCGACGGCGACCCGTCCGGCCCCGCTGTGCCGGGACACGTTGGTGAGCGCCTCGGCGACGGCGAAGTAGGCGGTCGCCTCGACGGAGGCGGCGCAGCGGACCGGCACGTCGACGTCCACCTGGCACGGCACGGCGGAGGTGGCGGCCAGACCGGTGAGCGCGCCGGCCAGACCGCGGTCCTCCAACACCGGCGGCAGGATGCCGCGGGCCACCGACCGCAGCTCGGCCAGGGCCTGCTCCGCGGCGTCCTGCGCCCGCCCGAGGATCTCCTCGGCGGCCGCCGGGTCCCGGGGCACGGCCCGCCGGGCGGCGCCGAGCAGCACCGTGACACCGACCAGCCGGTTCTGTGCGCCGTCGTGCAGGGAGCGCTCGATCCGGCGCAGCTCGGTGGCGTGCGCGTCCAGGGCGGCGGCGCGGGTGGCGGTGAGCTCCGCGACCCGCAGCGAGAGGTCCGTGCCGGCGTCCGCGGCCAGCAGCCGGCGTCCGCGCCGGGCCAGGAGGCCGGCCACCGGCGGGGTGAGCACGACGGTGAGCAGCGCCCAGACCAGTCCGATGGCCGTCACCGGGACGACGTCGGCCCAGTCCTCCACCACCCAGAAGGTCAGCGCGTCGGTGGCCTCGTCCTCGGGCAGCAGCTGCCACCACAGCGGGAAGGTGAGCTCACGGACGGCGTAGATCGGCAGCAGCAGCCCGACCGCCGACAGCAGCAGGCCGGCCGTCGCATGCCCCGCCAGCCAGCGCAGCTGGCGCCGGGTGGCCGGGTCGGCAGCGGCGTCCCGGAGTGGCCGCGGCGGGGGCCCCGGGCCGACGACCTCCGGACCCCAGCGACCGAGCCGGCCCCGTTCCCGTTCGGCGACCGCGTGGACCCCGCGCAGGCCGGCGGGCAGCGCCAGCAGCCCGATCCCGACCAGGCTGGTGACCAGTGCGCCGAGCAGGAACAGCAGCACGCCCAGCGCGAGCAACGCCGTGCCCAGCGCACCCGGCAGCTGCTCCAGGGCCACGAGGCTGCGGCCGGCCGCGCGGGCCACGGGGCCTCGCCGGGCGCCCGCGCGCTGCCTGCTCGTCGTCCCCACGGCTGCAGACGCTAGGGCCCGGCACCGCGCGGGGACAGCGAACCGAGCCAGGAGTAGAGCCTGCTGTACCCCGGGCGGGTCAGACCAGCTTCAGCGTCATCCGCTTGAGCCGCACGATCAGCCGCATCGCGCCGGAGCGGCCGAGCTCCTCCTGCCTCTCCTGCAGCTGGTGGCCGAGCTCCTCCAGCCGCTCCTCACCGAGGCCGTGCGACTGGGGGAACATCCGCTGCTCCTCCTCGAAGGTGTGGTGGTGCAGCGTCGAGGAGAGCATCCGCACCTCGGTGACGAACTCCGGGTCGTCCACGGGCGTGCGCATGACCGTGGCGAGCTGTTCGTCGATCTGGCGGTGCTCGGCGTGGGCCAGCGAGAGCAGCGGGGAGACGTCCCGGACGGCGGGGTAGAACAGCTCGTCCTCGATCTGGGTGTGCACCTCCAGCTCGCGCAGCAGCCGATCACGCAGCCGCCGGCGGTCCGCGACCTGGTCGTCGGTCGTCTCCGCGAGTTCCCGCAGCAGCCCACGCAGGACGTCGTGGTGGGCGATCAGCACCTGGTCGGCCTTCATCGGGACGCCTCCTCGGCGGTCGTCGTGGCGGTGGGACTGCGCCAGTGCGCCCGGCGGCGGACCTCGACCTGGCCGTCGCTCACCCGGGTCTCGAAGCAGGGCAGCGGCGCGGTCGACGGACCCTGCGCCGGTTCCCCGGTGGCCAGGTCGAAGCGCGACCCGTGCCACGGGCAGACCAGTTCCCCGCGGTGCAGCCACCCCTCCCCCAGCGGCGCGCCCTGGTGCGGGCAGGTGCCGCCCACGGCGTGGACCTCGCCGTCCCGGGCGACCAGCACCACCGGCACGCCGGCCACGTCCACCCCGACCGGCTCGCCCTCGACGAGGTCGGCCTGCGCGAGCACGGGGGTGAACCGGCGCGGCTCGGGGCTGCGGTCGGCGTGGTCGGTGCCGAGGCCGTGGCGGTAGGACAGGGCGCCGCCCAGCCAGCTGCTGGCCAGCGTGAGCGTGAGGCCGGTCGCCGCGGTGACCCGAGCCCGCACCGCCCGGCCGCGACTGCGGTCGGCGAAGGACCAGCCGTACAGCGCGAGTGCGGCGCTGTTCAGCCCGGCGTGCACCAGCCCGACCCGCCGGGCGCCGTCGTGCGCGTGCTGCCAGTCGGTGAACCCGGTCGCCGCGGACGCCACCGCGCCGGCCACCCCGACGCCGACGACGGCCCGCGCCGCCGGACCGGCTCCTGGACCGCCCCGACCGGTCGCGTCGAGACCGTCGAGCACCAGCGCCGCCGTCCAGGCCCCGACCGGCACGGTGACCAGCGCGGGGTGCAGCGGGTGGCCCAGCCAGACGCCGTGCAGCAGGTCCTGCAGCGGCCGGGCGTACCGGCCGGTGAGCAGGTACGTCAGGGCGATGCCGTGTTCCACCTGGTAGCCCGGCGCGTCGAGGACGTCCCAGCGCTCGACCGCCCGCAGGACACCTTCCAGCCGACTCCGCACGCTCACCGGGGGACGTCCCGTCCAGTCATGTTCCCCCGAGTGCCCGATGCCCGGTGGACGAAACGACGTCCCCGGGCGCCGCAGCCCCGGGCCCTGCGGGGAGCCTCTGCCGGCCCCGTCGCACGCAGCGTGGAGGATCGGGCGCGTCCACGTCCTCAGGAGGAACCGTGCCCGCCTCGCTCCCCCCGCTGCCCACGACCGTCGTCGGCAGCCTCCCCCAGCCGGACTGGCTGATCGACCGCGACCGGCTCGGGCACCAGTTCCCGCCACGGGTCCGGGCCAAGGAGCTGTGGCGGGTGCCCCCGGAGTTCCTGCAGGAGGCCCAGGACGACGCCACCCTCGCCACCATCCGGGCGCAGGAGGAGGCCGGGCTGGACATCATCGGCGACGGCGAGATCCGGCGCGAGTCCTACTCCAACCACTTCGCCACCGCGCTCGACGGGCTGGACCTCGACCACCCGGGGTCGGTGCGCAACCGCTCCGGCATCGACATCCCGGCGCCGCGGGTCGTGGGTGAGATCCGCCGGCCGGCCGCAGTGCAGGCGGCGGACGTGCGGTTCCTCCGCGCGCACACCGACCGGGCCGTGAAGATCACCGTGCCCGGCCCGTTCACGATGGCGCAGCAGGCGCAGGACGACCACTACGGCGACGACCGGGCCCTGGCGCTGGCCTACGCCGAGGTCGTCCGCGCGGAGATCGCCGACCTGTTCGCCGCCGGCGCCGACATCGTGCAGCTGGACGAGCCGTGGCTGCAGGCCCGCCCCGAGGTGGCCCGTCGCTACGGCGTCGAGGTGCTCACCGCAGCGCTCGCCGACGCTCCCGGGCCGGTGCACGTGCACGTCTGCTTCGGCTACGCGGCGATGGTCGCCGACCGTCCCGAGGGCTACTCGGTGCTGCCGCAGCTGGCCGACGTGCCCGCCGCGGCGATCTCGATCGAGACGGCGCAGTCGCACCTGGACCCGGCGACCCTGCGCCCGCTGCGCGGCAAGGGGGTCGCGCTGGGCGTGCTGGACCTCTCCACCCCGGAGGTGGAGACCCCGCAGGTCGTCGCCGACCGGGTGCGCCGGGCGCTGGACCACGTGGACGTCGACACGCTCGTGCTGTCCAGCGACTGCGGGCTGAAGTACCTGCCGCGGGAGTCGGCCGCGGGGAAGATGCGGTCCCTCGCCCAGGCGGCGGAGCTGCTGCGCGCCGAGCTCTGACCCGGACGGCGTGCGCGGACTGTCAGCTGGACCTGCTCCGGCTGGCACTCCGCGCACGCCGTCCCTCACCGGACCGGCTCCGGCCGGCGGGTCAGGGGTCCCGGCGCGGCACCTCGGGGCGGTCCTCGACGGCGCCGTGGTGCACCAGGCTGGCGACGGCCAGTGCGAGGCCACCCCAGATCACGGCCATCGCCACCACCATCATCACGATCGCGGCCGTGCTCATCGGGGTCCTCCGTCGTCCTGGGGGCGGCTGTGCGCGGCCGGACCGGGCGCGTGCAGCGGCTCCGCCGGGTCGGAGCCGGGGGGCGGTCCGTCCAGGTGCGTCCCGGCGCGCCACGGCAGCCGGGCGACGAGGAAGCCGATGATCGGCAGCGCCACGACCAGCGCCCACCCGAGGACCAGCAGGAGCCAGGAGGGGTAGTCCTCGTAGCGCGCGGCGAGGTCGTCCCGGAGTGCGAGGACGAGGACCACGGCCAGTCCCACCGGGGCGACGACGCTCGTCAGCAGCCGCCAGCCGGTGCCCACCCGGGGACGGCCGTGGACGTTGAGGTGTGCGCCGAGAGCGGGCAGCGCCCGGAGCGCCCACGCGACGACCAGCATGCTGACCAGCGCCACGACGAGGATGCCGTACTGGTTGACGAAGTGGTCGACGACGTCGAGCACGTAGATGCCGCTCGTCGTGCTGAACAGCACCAGGCTCAGCACCGCAGCCGGGACGCCGACCAGGAGGGTCGCGGTGAGCCGGCCGGTGTCGAGCTTGTCGCGGACGGCGGAGATGACGACCTCGATCACGCTCACCAGCGAGGTGATGCCGGCGATGACGAGGCACCCGAAGAACAGCACGCCGAGGAGGGCGCCGGCCGGGGCCTCGCTGATGATCGCGGGGAAGGCGATGAAGGCCAGGCCGATCCCGTCGCTGGCGACCTCGCCGACCGGGACCCCGCCGGCCTGGGCCATGAAGCCCAGTGCGGCGAACACGCCGATGCCGGCGAGCAGCTCGAACCCGGAGTTCGCGAAGCCGACGACCAGCCCGGAGCCGACCATGTCCTCGCGCCGGCCCACGTACGAGGAGTACGTGATCATGATCCCGAAGCCGATCGACAGCGAGAAGAAGATCTGACCGAACGCCGCGGCCCAGACGGGCGCCGAGGTGAGCGCCGACCAGTCGGGCGTGAACAGCGCGTCCAGGCCGGTGGCCGCGCCCGGCAGCAGCAGCGCCTGCACGACGAGGGCGGCGAAGGCGAGCACCAGCACCGGGATGAAGACCAGCGAGGTCGCACCGATCCCCCGCTGGACGCCGAGGGCCATGATCACCAGGACGGCCAGCCAGACCAGCGCGAGGGGCACCAGGACCCCGGGCACCACGTCCGCGGTGACCCGCACGTCACCGGCCTGGAGGAACTCGCCGAAGAAGAACCCCTCGGGGTCGGCGCCCCAGGCCTCGTCGAGGGAGAAGAAGGTGTAGCGCAGCGCCCAGGCGATGACCGCCGCGTAGTAGACGGCGATGACGAAGCAGATGCCCACCTGCCACCAGCCGAGCCCCTCGGTGCCGCGGCGCAGCCGGGCGAAGGAGAGCGGCGCCGAACCGCGGTGGCGATGGCCGATCGCGTAGTCCAGCAGCAGGAACGGGATGCCGGCGGTCAGCAGTGCGATCAGGTAGGGCAGGAGGAAGGCGCCGCCGCCGTTCTCGTAGGCGACGTAGGGGAACCGCCAGATGTTGCCGAGCCCGACGGCCGACCCGATCGCCGCCAGGATGAAGACGCGCCGGGAGCTGAAGCCGCCGCGGCGGCGCTCCTGGTCAGGCTGTGCGGCTTGCCCTGCCGGCGTGCTCATGCGGCTCCCTGCTCCGTGACGACGTCGACCCCGCGCACCGGCTCAGTCGCCGGCACGTGGGACCACCGCGAGCTCGTCCGCCTGGACGTAGACCTCGACGTCGGCCAGCAGAGCCAGCTGATCGGGCTCCAGCTCACCGCTCAGCTCGTCGAGGAACTCGTCGGTGACGGCGGCCACCTCGCCCTCGAGCTCGGCGATCGTGGTCCCGATGCCGAACCGGTCGGTCAGGTCGCCGTAGTACACGAAGACCGGACCGCCGTCGGTGTCGACGAAGAACCCGGCGCTCTGGATGGTGTCGGTGACGACCAGGCCGGCCGCGTCGACGTCCTGGCCGACCTCCTCGGCGCTGATCCCCTCGCTCAGGTCGACCGGGTCGTCCTGCTGGGCGACGACGACAGCGGCGACGGCGAGGGCCACCAGCACGAGCAGGCCGATCAGCGCCAGCAGCAGCCAGCGCCTCGCCCTCGGGCCCGAGCGAGCCGATGAGCGGTTCTCCTCAGATGTGGACATGACACCTCCTGGCTCACGACCGTGCCCGGAGACGGCCCGCGGCACACCCGGGCCGGTGGGTCAGCTGTCCGGCAACGCCTGAGACGACGAACCGCCCCGGACCTGACGGTCCGGGGCGGTTCGTGGGACTACGTGGACCTCCGCACGTCGTGCGGAGACCTCGGGGGGTGGAGGCGGCGGGAATCGAACCCGCGTCCTGCGACGCATCACCAGGGCTTCTCCGAGCGCAGTTCGCTCTGCCTCTGCTCGGCCCTCCCGATCTCACGAACGAGTCGGGATGACGGGCCCAGTCGCTGTTTGGTGTCCCACACGCACCCGCGACCGATGCGTGCGGTGAGTCATCTAGCTGATGCCAGGATCCGGGCCGATGACGAACCCGGGCTGACAGACTCGCCTAGCTGCTGTTAGGCAGCGAGAGCGAAGTCGCGCTGATTGGAATCGGCGCTTGTGTTTTTTGCAACGGATGGTTAACGAGATCATCGTTGCCTTCCTCGGCTCGCTTCCCCTGGCCAAACGACCGCAGTCGAGACCAATCGCCCCCCTGTGTAGTTGTACGGCCAGCATAACGGCAACCACCTCGGGGTTGTTCCCCGCGCGCGCAGGTCCGCCGGTCCCGCCGTGGTGGCCCCTGCCCCCCTCTAGCCTGGACACCGTGTCCGCCGTCACAGTCCGGCGCACGCCGTGACCACGGCACCATCGCAGGGAGACGCACATGACCGACGCGCGGACCGATGACGTCGTGGCCGACATCGACGAGCACACCGTCACCGACGCTGTCATCGCCAGCTTCGCCGGGACGTCGGACGCCCGGCTGCGCGAGGTGCTGGGTGCGCTCGTGCGCGGTCTGCACACCGCGATCCGGGAGGTGGAGCCGACACTGCCGGAGTGGGAGCACGCGATCGACTTCCTGACCCGCACCGGCCAGACGTGCGACGACGTGCGGCAGGAGTTCGTGCTGCTCTCCGACGTCCTCGGCGTCTCCTCGCTGGTGGAGAACATCAACCACCGCAAGGCCGGCGGGGCCACCGAGGCAACCGTCCTCGGGCCCTTCCACATGACCACCTCTCCGCCTCGCCGCAACGGGGAGTCGATCGACGAGGTGGGCGGCAGCGAGCCGTGCGTCGTCACCGGCCGGGTGCTGTCGGTCTCCGGCGAGCCGGTGCCCGGGGCGGAGGTGGACGTGTGGCAGGCCGACGACCACGGCTTCTACGACGTCCAGCAGCCCGACGTGCAGCCGGCGGGCAACGGCCGCGGCCTGTTCACCACGGACGGCGAGGGCCGGTTCTGGTTCCGCACCACGGTCCCGGCGCACTACCCCATCCCCACCGACGGTCCGGTCGGGGAACTGCTCGCGGCGACCGCCCGGCCCCCGTACCGGCCGGCGCACATCCACTTCATCGCCGACGCGCCGGGCCACGTGCCGGTGACCACGCACATCTTCGTCGAGGGCAGCCCGTACCTGGACGCCGACGCGGTCTTCGCGGTCAAGCGCAGCCTGGTCCGTGACTTCGCCCCGGTCGACGACGCCGAGCAGGCCGCACGGTTCGGCACCGTCAACCCGTTCCGGCTCGCCGTCATCGACCTCGTCGTCGAGCCGACCGGGACGCCGTCCTCGTGACCAGGGGGCCCCGCCGCAGGGCAGCGGGGCCCGTCCTCAGATCCAGTCGCGACGCTTGAAGATCACGTACAGCGTGAGGCTGACCATGAACATCAGCACGACGGCGAACGGGTAGCCGTAGTACCAGTTCGTCTCGGGCATGTTCTCGAAGTTCATCCCGTAGACCCCGCCCACGAGGCTCGGGGCGAAGAGGATGGCCGCCCACGCGGAGATCTTCTTGACCTCCTCGCCCTGGGCGATGCTGGTCTCGGTGAGGGTCTTCATCTCCTCGTTCTGCCGCTGGGCGACCAGCGTGGCGTTCACGGTGAGGATGTCCCGCAGCTGCAGCCGGAAGCCCTCGACCCGTTCGGTGGTCTGGGTGACGTGGTCGGCGACGTCCCGCAGGTGGCTGCGCAGCTCCTCGTCGACGCCGTACTTCTCGAACCCGGCGGTGATCGCGGCGAGGATGCCGGTCAGCGGCTGGACCGCCCGCTGGAAGTCCACGACCTCCTGGGACAGCTCGTAGATGCGCCGCGACACCTGCGGGTCGCCGCGGAACACCTCGACCTCGATCTCGTCGATGTCCTTGTCCAGCCCGGCGACGACCGGGGCGTACCCGTCGACGACGGCGTCCAGGATCGCGTACAGCACCGCCTCCGGGCCGTGGGCCAACAGCTCCGGGGAGCTCTCCAGCCGGCGGCGCACCCGGGCCAGGTCCGGCGACTCGCTGTGCCGGACGGTGATGGCGAAGTCCGAGCCGAGGAACAGGTGCAGCTCGCCGAACTCCACCTCCTCGGCCTCGTCCAGGTAGCGGGCGGCCTTGAGGACGACGAAGAGCGTGTCGCCGTAGCGCTCGAACTTCGGCCGCTGGTGGGCGTGGATGGCGTCCTCGACCGCGAGGTCGGGCAGGTCGTACTGCTCGGCCAGCTCACCCAGCTCGGCCGGCTCCGGGCGGTACAGGCCGAGCCAGACCATCCGGTCGTCGAAGCCCTCGGTCAGCCACGCGTGGCTCTCGGCCACCGACTCCGGCGTGGCGATCCGCCGGCCGGCGGCGTAGACCGCGTTGTCGACCATCCGGGAACGCCGCTCGGTCGCCGGGGCCGACCCGGGCTGCTCCGTCGGGCGCGGGGGCACCAGGACGGCGCGCGGGCGGCGGGTGAGGGTGGACAGGGCGGTACGGGGGGCGAGACGACGATCGGCCACGGCTGGGCTCCCGGGGGGACGCGGGGACGGGGGCAGCAGGTCCCCGCAGGCGTGCCCGCCCGGGTCAGGTGACCGGGGGCGTCAGCGGGAGGGGACCCGGGGACTGTGACTGGGAGGCTCCGATCGCACGGCCCAGCACCTCCCGTCTCCCGAGGGCCGGCGTCCGTCACGCGGCCGTCGTCCATCGTGACACGCGGTGCCGCCCCCGGTCACCCCCGTCGCCCCACCAGAGTGTGAACGGGTGGGGAACGGTCAGCCGGCGACCTCGCCGGCCGGTGCCGGCACCCGCAGCGCCACCAGGAACCGGGACACCATCGCGTAGCCGGCCACGGTGGTCACCAGCTCGACCACCTGCCGGTCGTCCAGGTGTGCACGCACCGCGGCGAAGACCGCATCGGGGACGTCGACCTGCCGGCTCGAGGCGTCGGTGAACCGCAGCACGGCGGCCTGGACGGCGGAGAACACCGGTGCCGCGGCGGGGTCGTGGGTCCGCAGCGCGGCCAGCTGCGCGTCGGTGGCCCCGGCCCGGCGGGCGGCGGGCTCGTGCGCGACCCACTCGAAGGCAGCGTCGTTCAGCACGGCGACCCGGAGCACGACCAGCTCGGTCAGGTCGGCGGTCAGCGTCGTCCCGTTGCGCAGCGCCCCGAGCAGTGCGCTCCACCCCTCGGCGACGGCGGGGCTGTGCAGCAGCAGGCGGTCGAGCGCGGACAGCTCTCCTCCACGCCGGGCCCGCAGCACGTCGGCGGCCGGGCCGTCACCGTGGGCGTCGGGCAGCCGCGCGCCGGTCACGGCCGGGACAGCACGCCGGCCGGGAAGGCGCCGTTGCCCAGCAGCCGGCCGGTCAGGTCGCCGGCCAGCTCGGCGACGCGCTCGGTGCGCGCGGTGCCCAGGTGCACGAAGGGTGCGGCCGACAGCGCGTCGGTCTCCTGCTCGATCGACGCCCGCAGCTGCTGGCCGGCCTCGGTGAGCGCCCCGTCGGCGACCAGCCCGCGCTCGGCCAGGCCGGTCAGCGCCGCCGTCCACTCCTCGTCGGACCAGCCCCGGGTCGCCTGGGCGGCCTGCCGGGTGAACCCGCGGCCGGTGAGCGTGTGGGTGACCAGCCCCTCCAGCCCGGTCAGCCCGTGCCGGACCAGGCTCAGCACGTGCCCGTCGCCGCGGTGCTCGCGGAGCAGGGTGACGCCGTGCCAGACCTGCAGCAGCGGGGCCTCGGGCCAGGGCAGGTCGGCGTGGGCGGCGAACAGCGGCCGGGCCTCCGGCGTCAGCGCGGTGCACGCCTCCCGGAGCAGACCGGCGAGCTCGCCCAGGCTGCTCTCGTCGGCGCCGTCGAGGAGCCGGGTGAGCGAGGCGGTGGCGGCCGCCGTCCGGGCGGCGAGCACCTGGTCGGGTGTGGCGAGGGTCCAGGCGCGGGGCAGGTGCCGGGCGACGATCGCGGGGGCGAAGTTGGCGAACGTCGCCGTCACCACGCCCGGGCCGACGGCGCCCATCGCCGACGCGCGGCCGGCGAAGTAGACCATCCGGCCGGGGCGCAACCCGGCTGCGGTCAGGTGCTCGTCGGTCTCCGGCGCGAAGTAGACGTGCGAGTGCAGCGGCTCGAGCCGCCGGTGCGTGCGGGCGACCAGGCGGAGGTCGGGGGCGAGCGGTACGGCGGGCTGATCGACGCTGACCATGCCGCGCACCCTAGCCACTCAGCCGGACGCCCCCGCGCTGGTCGCTGCCGCACTGGTCGGTGCCGGGGCGGCCGGCGCCGTGGTCGACGGGGCCGTGGTCGACGGCGCCGCGGTCGACGGGGCCGAGAGGGCGGCCGCGACGCAGGAGTGGTCGTGGTCCAGGTCGTCCTCGACGTACTGGGTCATGATCACCCGGCCGCCGCCGACGAGCGGGTCGTCGGAGCAGTTGGCCACTGCGCCGGAGAGGCTGCGGGCTCCGGCCAGCCAGCTGTCCAGGCCGTGCAGGCTGCTCCACGAGGGCACCTCGCCGACGATCTCGCCCCACTGGTAGCCGGTCGAGTAGAGCCCGACCCGGCCACCCACCGACTCCAGGTGGTCGGTCATCCCCTCCAGGGTGGCCCGGTTGTTCCGCTGTGCGGCGGCGCCGTCGCTCTGCCAGGTGTTCATCGTCTCGACGTCCAGCCACCACCGCAGGCCGACGAGGTCGGCGCGGCTGTCGACGGCGATGTCCCCGGCTCCCGGCGACGCCTCACCCAGGGTGTCGAGCACGATCCGGACGTCGTTCTCGGCCCGGTCGACGCCGTACTCGTAGGAGCAGGCAGCGCTGTTGTCGCCGTCGCACACGCCGTAGCGGTTGACGCCCAGCCGCGGCCAGGTGGTGACCTGCCCGCGCACCTCGCCGGGGTTCGCGGTGTTCACGTAGAGCTGTGCCCGCGGCTGGGCCGGCACGGCACCCGAGGAGTCGTTCGCCCACTCCCACTGGTCGGCCAGGCAGGGGTTCTCCGTGGTGGCGATCCCGCCGTTGACGCCGATGACCGCGAAGGCCGCGTCGTCGGGCAGCGTCTGGCCGCACTGGGGGTGGGAGACGTCGTACCCGACGGGGCTCTGCCCGGTCGGGCTCGGCGCCGTGGCACTGCGTCGTTCGGCGGTGGGCTCCTCGGCGGCACCGGCAGCCGGCGTCCCGAGCACCGTGGTGCCCAGCGCGGCCACAGCCACGACGGCCGTGCGCAGGATGCTCCGCATCACATCGACCCTACCCCTCTCGAGGCGCCGGAACGGCCGTCGGGAAAACTGAACGGGGTAAGACTCTGTACTCAGTCCAGGTTCGGGTCTACGGTGCTCCCATGACCGGATCCGGGCAGGGGAAGACCCCGTACTGCCCGGTCGGTCACGTGCTGGGCCTCCGGGAGCGCAAGAAGCTCGAGGCCTGGCGGACGATCCGGTCGACCGCGCTGCGCCTGATCAGCGAGCGCGGGTTCGACGCGGTGAGCGTGGAGGACATCGCCACCGAGGCCGGTGTCTCCCGGACGACGTTCTTCAGCTACTTCCGGAGCAAGGAAGCCGTCGTCTACGACCTCGATCCGCAGGAGCTGCAGCAGTGGCGCGAGCTCCTGGCGGACGCCCCGAGGGGTGAGCCGCTGTGGGAGGCGCTCACCGGTCTCGTCCTCAGCCTGGCGGAGCTCCTCGCCGACCGGCTGCCCCTGCAGAAGCGCCTGTTCCAGCAGTCACCGGAGCTCTGCGACTCGTCGCGGGACGTCTGTGACAGCTTCGGGCCCGACCTGCGGGAGTGGGTCGCCCGGCGCACCCCCGAGGGCGACGAGCTGCATGCCGCCCTGGTCCTCAACACCGCCTTCGCCGCGTTCAACACGGCGATCGAGGCCTGGGACCACGACGACTCCTTCGACCACTTCCTGGACCTCGCCCGCGACTGCCTGCGCCTGGCCGGTAGCGGACTGGCCCGACCCGTGAGCTGACCCGCTCTCCACCCACCGGCCCCGACCCCGCCGGCCCTCCTCCGGCAGGCACTCCGCACCCCGACCGCGCACCGCCGCGCCGGTCGCGCCTGCCCGGGCTCCCGCACCACGCGACCGCGCGACGACGCCGGCCGTGCGCCCTCCCCTGCCCGCATCCCCTCAGCCCGCACTGCGCCCTGCGCAGGAAGGACGGCTCCGCCATGCCCACAGACAGCCTCGCCACCCCGCCGGGGAGCACCGTCCCCGACGCGCCACCGCCGCCCGCACCGGACACCGAGGGCCCGGACCCCCGCCGCTGGCTGGCCCTCGCCGTCATCGCCGTCGCCCAGCTGATGGTCGTGCTGGACGCCTCGATCGTGAACATCGCCCTCCCCGACGCCGGCCTCGACCTGGGCATCAGCGCGGCGAACATCCAGTGGGTGGTCACCGCCTACACGCTCGCCTTCGGCGGGCTGCTGCTGCTCGGCGGGCGGATCGCCGACTTCACCGGCCGCAAGCGCGCCTTCCTGATCGGCCTGATCGGCTTCGCCGGCGCCTCGGCGCTGGGCGGCCTGGCCCCCAACCAGGAGCTGCTGTTCGCCGCCCGCGGCCTGCAGGGCGCGTTCGCGGCGCTGCTGGCCCCGGCCGCGCTCTCGCTGCTGGCGGTCACCTTCACCGACCCCAAGGAGCGGGCCCGCGCCTTCGGTGTCTTCGGTGCCATCTCCGGTGGTGGCGCCGCGATCGGCCTGATCCTCGGCGGGGTGCTCACCGAGTACGCCTCCTGGCGCTGGACCCTGGGCGTCAACGTGCCGATCGCGCTGGCCACCGCCGTCTTCGCGATCGGCCTGGTGAAGGAGAGCCGCGCCGACGGCGACCGGCGCTACGACGTGCCCGGCGTGCTCCTGTCGGCCGCCGGCCTGGTCAGCCTGGTCTACGGCTTCAGCAAGGCCGCCGAGGAGGGCGTGGGCTGGACCGACCCGGTCACGCTGACGCTGCTGGCCGCGGCCGCCGTCCTGCTGGTGTCGTTCGTGCTCTACGAGCAGCGCGCCAGCCACCCGCTGCTGCCGCTGCGCGTGGTCCTGGACCGCAACCGGGGCGGCTCCTACCTGGTCTTCCTGCTGGTGGGCGCGGGGATCTTCGCGATCTTCCTGTTCCTGACGTTCTACTTCCAGCAGACCCTGGGCTACAGCCCGCTGGAGTCCGGCTTCGCGTTCCTGCCCTTCAGCGGCGGGATCATCCTGGGCGCCGGGGTCGTCTCCCAGGTCCTCCCCCGGGTCGGGCCGCGGCCCCTCATCATCGGTGGTCTGGTCGTGGCCGCGCTGGGCATGCTGTGGCTGACCCGGATCGGCGCGACCAGCTCCTACGTCGTCGAGGTGCTCCCCGCCCTGCTGGCGATCAGCCTCGGCATGGCCGCGGTGTTCGTGCCGGCGTCCAGCACGGCGCTGGTCGGGGTGGCGAGCCATGACACGGGGATCGCCTCGGCCGTGCTCAACACCAGCCAGCAGGTGGGCGGCTCGCTCGGCCTGGCCCTGCTGAACACCTTCTACGCCTCGGCGGTCACCGGGTACCTGGTCGACAACCCGGGCGCGGCCCCGGGCGAGGCGTTCGTGCAGGGGTACCACGTGGCCTTCATCTGGGCCGCGGTGTTCCTGGCGGTCGCCCTGGTCCTCAGCATCGTGCTGATCCGGGCGAAGAAGGACGACCTGCCCGCCGAGGTGGCCCTGGCCGCCTGACCCGACCGGGAGGGGCCGGCGTCACGACGTCGGCCCCTCCCGCACGTCAGCTCAGGGGTTCCAGCCGCCGGGACCAGGAGACCTGGGTGCGGGCGGTGGTGAAGCCCAGGCTCTCGTACAGCCCCAGCGCGCCGGTGACGTTCTCGCTGTCGACCTCCAGGCCCGAGGTCTGGCAGTCCTGTGCCGCCGCGGCGTGCATCGCCTCGATGATCACGGCCTTGGACACCCCCCGGCCCCGGGCGGACGGGAGGACGCCGATCTGGCCGAAGTAGCTCTCCCGGGAGCCGCTGGCCGCGGCGGTCGCCTCGGAGACGTAGGCCAGCGCGTAGCCGAGCACCTCGCCGCCCTCGACGGCCAGCACCGACAGATCGGGCCGGAAGGTCCGCATGCCGGTGAACATGACCTGCCAGGAGGCGACGTCGCGCTCGCTGGAGCCGTAGTGCTCGGTGAAGGCGGCGTTGTGCGCCAGCCGCACCTCCTCGTCGCGGTCCCAGGTGAACGGCACCAGGTCGATGCCGTCGAGCCGGCGCCGCGGGGGCAGGTCGGTCAGCGGCCGCTCCATGTGGAAGAACCAGCGGACCGCCTCCAGCCCGGCCCGGCGCACCAGCGCCTCCAGCGAGGGCATCGTCGTGTACACGGTGGCGGTCAGCCGGGCCGGTGACTCCGGGTGCCGCTCGGCGTGCAGCTCCTCGCCCCGCGCCAGCTGCCAGGCCAGCAGCGCCCGGCCGATGCCCCGCCCCCGCCACTCCGGCAGCACCCGACCCTGCAGGTGCACGCCGTAGGCGTCCCGGAACGTGGGGGGCGCGATCGTGGTGGCGTAGGCGACGACGGTGCCGTCCGCCGTGCTCACCAGCCGGGTGTCCTGCTCCAGGTCGACCAGCTCACTGACCCACAGCCCGGTGAGGTCCTCGGGCGACTCGTGCAGCCCGGTGTCGTCGACCTCCTCCGCAACGGCGAGCAGTTCGGCGACCGCAACGGCGTCGTCGGGACGGATCGGGCGGGCGGAGAGGCCCTCGGGCAGAGCCAGCGGCGCAGAGTTCACGAGGCCCGAGGTTAGGCGGTGACCCCGAACAGCCGTGCACCGTTGTGCCAGAGGACCGCCCGCAGCCACTCATTCCCCAGGTCCAACCGGTGCAGCGCAGCCAGCTGGTGGGCGTAGGGGTACGGGATGGCCGGGAAGTCGCTGCCGAGCACGACCTTGTCCCGCAGCGCGGCCAGCCGGGGCAGCAGCGCCCGGTCGAAGGGCATCAGCCGCTCGGTGAAGTCGGTGGCGAACATCGTGGTGTCCAGGTGCACCCGCTCGTACCGCTCGGCGAGGTCCAGGAACGCCGCGTACTCCGGCATCCCCAGGTGCGCGATCACCAACTGGAGCCGGGGGAAGACCTCCAGCAGGCCGGCCATCGGGGCTGGGCCGGTGTGCTCCCCGCGCAGCGGCCCGGAGCCGCAGTGGATCACCACCGGCGTGCCGGTCTCGGCCAACCGGGCCCACACCGGCTCCAGCAGCCGGTCCCGCGGGTCGAAGGCGCCGACCTGCACGTGCACCTTGAACACCCGCGCGCCGGCGTACAACGCCTCCTCCACGTACCACTGCACGTCCGGCTCCGCGTAGAACGTCGCCGAGTGCAGCACCTGCGGGTGCTCGGCCGCGAACGTGGCCGCCTCGGCGTTCAGCCAGGCGGCCATCCCCGGCCGGTGCGGGTAGGGCAACGTCGGGAAGGCCCGGACGCCGAGCGCCGCCAGCACCGCCAGCCGCTCCTCGACCGGCAGGGCGTAGGTGACCGGCCACGGCGCCCCGTAGTGCGTCTCCGCCTCGGCGAAGTACTGCCACACCTTCGCCTGCACCCGCTCCGGCAGGAAGTGCACGTGCACGTCGACCAGCCCGGGCAGCCCGAGCTCCCGCCAGTACCTCGGGACGTCGGCATCGTCGACGGGCGGTGCGACCACGAGGGCCACCCTAGGTCCGCCGGGCGGGACGAGCACCGCCATCCGCTGACCACCACCAGCCTCCGGCGGCGTGGACGCGACCTTCAGCGCGGAGCTGTTCGAGTGGCGTGGTCGGCGCCGTTCCACTGGCTGTCCCTGCCCGCGGACGTGTGCGACCGCATCCGGGCCGAGGCCACCGCGGCCAGCTACGGCTGGGGCGCGGTCCCCGTGCGCGTGCAGATCGGCGCCACCGAGTGGGAGACCTCGCTGCTGCCGCGCGCCGGCGGCTACGTGCTCCCGGTGAAGCAGCACGTCCGCGCGGCGGAGCGGTTCGACGACGGTGACACGGTGACGGTCGCGCTGTGCGTCGCCCCCCGCAGCGGTCGGGCCGCCAACGGGAGCGGCCCGACCATGTGATGTGGGCGTCAGATCGTGACGACGACCTTGCCGCGCACGTGCCCCTCGGCCACCAGCCGCTGCGCGTCGGCCGTCTGGGCCAGCGGGAACGCCTTGGCGATCGCCACCCGCAGCTGCCCGGCGTCGGCCATCCGGCCCAGCTCCTCCAGGTCGTGCCGCTCGGGCCGGACGAAGACGTACCGGCCGCCGAGGTCGCGCACCACCGGGTCGACGACGCTGGCGATCCGCTTCGGGTCACGGACCTGGTCCGGAGCGTCGCCGAGCGCCGGACCGCCGATCAGGTCGAGGACGGCGTCCACCGGCTCGGACAGCTGCGCGGAGATCGGACCGGCGTTGTAGTCCAGCACCTCGGCGGCACCGGCGTCCCGCAGGAAGCCGTGGTTGCGCGGGCTGGCGGTGCCGATGACGTGGGCGCCGAGCGCGGCGGCGATCTGCACGGCGAAGAAGCCGACCCCGCCGGCGGCCCGGTGCACCAGCACCCGGTCACCCTCGCCGACCTCGAGCGCCTCGGTCAGCGCCTGGTAGGCGGTCAGCCCGGCCAGCGGCAGCGCAGCGGCCTCGGTGAACCCCAGCGAGTCGGGCTTGTGCGCGATGCACCGCTGCGGGGCGGGGACGAGCTCGGCCATCGTCCCCCACTGGACGTCGTCCCGGCGCAGGTAGCCGAAGACCTCGTCGCCGGGGGCGAAGTCGACCACCGCCGGCCCGACCTGCTCCACGACCCCGGCCAGGTCCCAGCCCGGCACGATCGGGAAGTGGTGCGGGAAGAAGCCGGCCAGGCCACCCTCCCGGATTCCCATGTCGACCGGGTTGACCCCGGCCGCGCGGGTGCGGACCAGCACCGTGTCCGGCCCCACCGGGGGCTCGGGCAGGTCGTCCCGCAACTGCAGGACCGATTCGTCGCCGAACCGGTCGTAGGCGATGCCGCGCATGGAGGTCAGCGCCGTCCCTTCACGTAGCGACCGAAGGCGCGTTCCATCTCCCGGCGGGAGTCACGCTCGGCCAGGTCGTGGCGCTTGTCGAAGCTCCGCTTGCCCTTCGCGAGTGCGAGCGTGGCCTTGACCTTGCCGTCCTTGAAGTACAGGTCCAGCGGGACGAGCGTGAGCCCGCCCTCCTTGGTCTTGCCGATCAGCTTCTCGATCTCGGCGCGGTGCATGAGCACCTTGCGCTTGCGGCGCGGGGCGTGGTTGGTCCACGTCCCCTCGGTGTACTCGGGGATGTGCACGTGCTGCAGCCACACCTCGCCGTCGTCGACGCTGGCGAAGCCGTCGACCAGCGAGGCACGGCCGGCACGCAGGCTCTTCACCTCGGTGCCGGTCAGCACCAGGCCCACCTCGTAGGTGTCCAGGATCGAGTAGTCGTGCCGCGCCTTCTTGTTCTGGGCGATGAACTTGCGCCCCTGTTCCCGCGGCATGCCCCCAGGCTACCGGGCGGATCACCGGGAGCGCCGCCGGGAAACGATCATGGAGCCGCGGTGCCGACGCGCGGGTGGTGGCCGGCGCGTCGCCACCGCAGCTCCATGATCGCCGCGGGGGGCTACAGGCGGACGTAGAGGCGCAGGGTCACGTAGGCGGCGACGGCGGCGAGGCCGACCCCGGCGGCGGCGATGATCGGTGAGATCGCGATGATCGCCGACCAGTCGACCGGCGGGATGATGCCGGCCTTGATCGGCCCGGCCAGCGTCTTGTCGACGAACAGGATCTTCGTCAGCACCAGCCCGCCGATCGCCAGCCCCGCACCGATCAGGCCGGCGAGCGCCGCCTCCAGGATGAACGGCAGCTGGGTGTACCAGCGGGAGGCGCCGACCAACCTCATGATGTTGGTCTCGTTGCGTCTGTTGAACGCCGCGAGCTGGATCGTGTTGGAGATCAGCAGCAACGCGGCCAGGGCTTGCACGAGAGCCACCGCGAGGGTGCCGTTGCGCGCGCCGTTGAGCAGGCTGAACAGCCGGTCCAGGAAGTCGCCTTCGTCGCGGACCTCGTCGACGCCGGCTGCCCCGTTCGGGAACTGCTCGGCGATGACCGGGTACCGCTCGGGGTTGACCAGCTCGACCCGGAAGCTCTCCGGGAGCGCGTCCTCCGGGGTGTTGGCGATCAGCGCCGGCTGTTCCTGGAACTGCTGGGTGAAGCGCTGGTAGGCCTCGGCGCGGGTCTCGTAGATGTACTCCTGCACCTCGGGCGAGGCGTCCAGCTGCGCGGCGATCGAGTCACGCTGCTCGTCGGTGACGTCGTCGGCGAGGTAGATCGAGACCTGGATCTTGTCGTAGTAGATCTCGCGCATGTCGCCGATCATGTTGGCGATCAGCAGGCCGGTGCCCATGAGGCCCAGCGAGATCCCCGTGGTCAGGATCATCGCGACCGTCATGGTCAGGTTCCGACGCAGCCCGGCAGCCACCTCGGAGAGGACGAAGTTGACGCGCATCAGTTCCCTGTCGTGTTCTGCGGTCGGGCGGTCATCTCAGCGACCCACGCCGTAGACGCCGCGGCTCTGGTCGCGGCTGACGACGCCGTCGCTGAGCTCGATCACACGGCGCCGCATCGAGTCGACGATGTGGTAGTCGTGCGTGGCCATGACCACGGTCGTGCCGGTGCGGTTGATCCGCTCCAGCAGCAGCATGATGTCCTGGCTCGTCTCCGGGTCCAGGTTGCCGGTGGGCTCGTCGGCCAGCAGCACCAGCGGCCGGTTCACGAACGCCCGGGCGATCGCCACCCGCTGCTGCTCACCACCGGAGAGCTCGCTGGGCAGCCGGTTCTCCTTGCCGTCCAGGCCGACCATCTCCAGCACCTCGGGCACGACCCGCTTGATCGTGCGCTGGGGCTTGTTGATCACCTCGAGGGCGAAGGCGACGTTCTCGGCGACCGTCTTGTTGCGCAGCAGCCGGAAGTCCTGGAAGACGCAGCCCATCGTGCGGCGGAGCTTGGGCACCTGCCACTTGCTCATCGTGTTCAGGTTCTTGTCGTTGACCGTGATGACGCCCTTGGTGGGGCTGTCCTCCTTCAGCAGCAGCCGCAGGAAGGTCGACTTGCCCGAACCCGACGAACCGATGAGGAAGACGAACTCCCCCTTGTCGATCTGCATCGAGACGTCATCCAGAGCCGGCCGAGGACTGGTCGGGTAGATCTTGGAGACGTGTTGCAATTCGATCACGAGGGGCCACGGTACCTGTCCGGTGCCGGCGGATGATCCGTTCGACCGGCGCGTCCCGCAACCTCATGGACGGACAGTGAGCAACGACGGCCCGGCCGTCGATCACTGTCACCCTGCGTGCCGCCGGGCCCGGTCCGGCTGTGGCCGGTCTCTCCCCCCGGCCCCGACGGCGGCCTGTCAGTCGAGCTCGGCCGTCTCCTGCTGCCGGCGCCACCGGATCCCGGCCTCGATGAAGGCGTCGATCTCCCCGTCGAGGACATTGCTCGGGTTGCCGGTCTCGACCTCCGTCCGCAGGTCCTTGACCATCTGGTACGGGTGCAGCACGTAGGAGCGCATCTGGTTGCCCCAGCTGCTGCCCTCCCCCTTGAGCGCGTCCATCTGGGCCCGCTCCTCCTGCTTGCGGACCACGAGCAACCGGGCCTGCAGCACCCGCAGGGCGGCTGCGCGGTTCTGGATCTGCGACTTCTCGTTCTGGCAGGAGACGACGATGCCGGTCGGGATGTGGGTCATCCGGACGGCGGAGTCGGTGGTGTTGACGCTCTGCCCACCCGGGCCGGAGGAGCGGAAGACGTCGACCCGGATCTCGTTCTCCGGGATGTCGACGTGGTCGGTCTGCTCGACGACCGGCAGCACCTCGACGCCGGCGAAGGAGGTCTGCCGGCGGCCCTGGTTGTCGAACGGGGAGATGCGCACGAGCCGGTGGGTGCCCTGCTCGACCGAGAGGGTGCCGTAGGCGTACGGCTGCTTGACGGCGAAGGTGGCCGACTTGATGCCGGCCTCCTCGGCGTAGGAGACGTCGTAGACCTCGGTGGGGTACCGGTGCCGCTCGGCCCAGCGCAGGTACATCCGCATCAGCATCTCGGCGAAGTCGGCGGCGTCCACTCCGCCGGCCTCCGAGCGGATGGTGACCAGCGCCTCGCGCTCGTCGTACTCGCCGGAGAGCAGCGTGCGCACTTCGAGCTCGTCGAGCACGGTGCGGATGCTCGCCAGCTCCCGCTCGGTCTCGGCGGTGGTGGCCTCGTCGCCCTCCTCGGCCGCCATCTCGTGCAGCAGCCCGACGTCGTCGAGCCGGCTGCGCAGCTCCTCCACCCGGCGCAGGTCGCCCTGCAGGTAGGACAGCCGCGAGGTCACCGCCTGGGCGGCCTCGACGTCGTTCCAGAGGTCGGGTGCGGAGGCCTTCTGTTCGAGCTCGGCCACCTCCCGACGCAGGTCATCGACCCGCATCACGGCCTCGATGGACTTCAAGGTCGTGTCGAGTTCGTCCAGGACGACGGAGAAGTCAGCGGCCACGTCGATCCAGGGTAGTGCGCCGGGCCACCGGGTACCCACGGCGGCATGAGCACGTCACCGCCGGACGACCGGCGCACCCCCGACGACCTCACCGAGTACGAGCGCGACCACTTCCCCCACGGGATCCCCGAGTCCCAGCCCCGGTACCAGGAAGGCGGCGCCGGGAACGCGCGCAGCGCGCTGACCCTGCGGCTGGGGCTGGCGACCTTCGGGCTCGTGATCTGCACCGTGTTCGCCGTGCTGGCGTTCCTCGCCGACGTCCCGGTGGTCTTCCCGATCGCCCTGGCGGTGCTGGCGGTGATCGCACTGGTCGACCTGGCGGTCGTGGCCCGCCGCAAGCTGCGCGGCGAACCGGGCTGATCTCGCGGGTGCCGACCGCCGGGCTCAGGCGCTCTGCAGGCGCGTGCGGAGTGCGCGGCGGGCAGCCCGCCGGATGGCCAGCCAGTCGGCCACCTCGGCGGCCGGCATGGGCCGGGCGATGTGGAAGCCCTGCGCATGGGTGCAGCCCAGGTCGCTGACCAGCGTGAGCTGACCGGCGGTCTCCACCCCCTCCGCCAGGCTGCGCATGCCGCAGGCGGCGGCGAGCCCGACCACGGCGGCGATCGCCGCCGCGGACTCGCTGCGCCGGACCTCGATGCCGGCGATCAGACTGCGGTCCAGCTTCAGGATGCCGGCCGGGATCGACACCAGCTGGCTCAACGAGGAGAAGCCGCTGCCGAAGTCGTCGATGGACACCTCCACCCCGGTGACGCGCAACTGGGCGAACTGGGCGGCAGCCCGGAGCGGGTCCTCCGCGACGCTGGTCTCGGTCAGCTCGAGCACCAGCCGCTCCGGGGGGAGCCCGGCGGCATCGAGGGCGTCGTGGACGTCGGCGACGAGGGTGCCGGTGGCGAAGTGCGCCGCGCTGATGTTCACCCCGGTGACCAGCGGGAGACCGGCCCGGTCCCAGGCCGCGGCCTGCCGGGTCGCCTCGGCCAGCACCCACCGGGTCAGCTGGACGACGACCCCGGTCTGCTCGGCCAGCGGGATGAAGTCGCAGGGCATCAGCAGGCCGCGCTCGGGGTGCTGCCAGCGGACCAGCGCCTCCACCCCGGACACCTCGCCGCTGGGCAGGTGCAGCACCGGCTGGTAGTGCAGCACCAGCTGGTCGGACTCGATCGCCGCCCGCAGCTCGGCGGCCACCAGCACCTTCTGCTCGACGGCGCTGCGGAGGTCGGGGCTGAACACCCGCACCCGGTTGCGGCCGGCCGCCTTCGCGGCGTACATCGCCAGGTCGGCGTCCCGGACCAGGTCGGTGGAGCGCAGGCCGGGGTCCTCGCCGGGCGCGGTGGCCACGCCGATGCTCACGGTCAGCCGGGTGACCCGCTCGCCGAGGTCGAACGGCTCGTCGAAGGTGCTCTGGAAGCGCTCGGCCAGCGCGAGGGCGCCGTCGACGTCGCAGTCGCGGCACAGCACGACGAACTCGTCGCCGCCGAGACGGCCGACGGTGTCCTGCGCCCGGGTGCGGCTGGTCAGCCGGGTGGCCAGCTCGCGCAGCAGGTGGTCGCCGATCTCGTGGCCGAGCGTGTCGTTGACGTCCTTGAAGCCGTCGACGTCCAGGAACAGCACGGTGACCGGGCCGCGGTCGACGCGGCGCAGCTCGGCGGAGATCAGGTCGTGCAGGTGGGCCCGGTTGGGCAGGTCGGTGAGGTGGTCGTGCCGGGCCTGCCAGGACGACGCCCGCTCGGCCTCGACCCGGGAGGTGACGTCGGTGTGGGTGACCACGACCCGGCCGGACCGGTCGGCGCGGGAGGCCTGCAGGTGGTACCAGCGCACCCCGGTGACCGTGGCCAGGGCGTAGTCGGCCGAGACCGAGGTGCGGACACCGGCGGACAGCTCACGCAACTGGTCGATGCGCTCCCGGTTCGCCGTGTCGTCGGACAGGCTGAGCATCACCGCGAAGTAGTTGCCGCCCACCCCGACCCGGAGGCGGTCGTCGTTGAGCAGGTCACCGGCGGCCTGCCAGGCAGAGTTGACCAGCAGCATGGTGCCGTCGGCGTCGATCAGGACCGTCGGTGAGGGCAGCGCATCGAGCACACCGGCCACCAGCCCGGACTGCGCCTGTTCGCCGCCGTCCCGCTGCCGGACGTCGATCGGCAACTTCCGGGCACTCCTCGCTCGCGGCACGCCCACCTCCTGTGCTCGTTCGTCGCGGAGCCTGTCGTGCGCGCTCCCGGGCCGCTCCTGGCCCCCTGGAGACCATCGGCAACAGTGGGCACAGCTGGAGGCCCGCCACGCCGGTCGCCCCGTGAAGAGTGAACACCGGCAGCTCTGCGACGGCGTGTCCCGGCCACCCGATCACCGCCGGTGTGCGTGTCGGCGGGGTGTAGACCTGCCGAGGCCCCGGGTAGGGCGACGCCATGAGCGAATCAACGACGATCGAGCTCGGTGGCGAGGAGTACCTGGTGCGGCGGGAGGGCGACACCCTCAAGCTGGGCCGCCAGGTGGGCGAGGACACGACCTGGCTGGACGACGTCGACGTGCACCAGCTCCCTGCGCCGGCCCAGGAGGCCCTCGACCGCGGTGAACACGACGACCAGACCCTGCAGACCGCGCTGCTCGGCGTCGTCCAGGCCGAGGTGAACCGCGGCGGCTGACCGACCGAGTGATCACCCTGCGCCGCCGACTGGATCCGGTGTGCGGTCTCGGCGCCGGAGGGGGACGCTGGTGTCCTGAGGGCCACCGCCGTCCCTCGGGCCAGGAGGTCGATCCGCATGACCGTTCGGTACCGCTGCGACCGGTGCGCCGAGGTGTCCGACTCCGCTGCCGCCGTCGGCTGGGTACAGGTGCAGCCCCTGGGTGCGCACCCACTGCTGCCGGAGGAACCCACCCACCTGTGCCGGCTCTGCTGGGCGCGCACGACGGCCGGGGAACCGGTGCGGGTCGGCTCGGGGGGCGAGGAGATGCCGCAGGTGAGCGAACACGCCCAGAACCGCGACACGCTGCAGTGACCCACCCCGAGGCGCCCGGCCTCCGGTCCCCCTCACCCCTGGCTGGCGAGCGCGTCGGCCGGCGGTGACCGCAGGGCGGACCGGGTCGGCAGCTCGATGGCCAGGAACGCGATGCCGATGACGACGAGCGCCGTGGCCGGCAGCAGCCAGCCGGGCCCCGACGGCCAGGGACGGTCCAGGAAGCCCAGGCCCAGCAGTGCCAGCGGCACCGCGGAGACCAGCACCCCGGCCACGACCGCCGCACCGGAGACCAGCGCCGCCTCGCGTCGCATCATCGTGCGCACCTGCCGCGGCGTGGTGCCGGTCAGCCGCAGCGTGGCGATCTCCCCGCGCCGCTGGGCGGTGGCCGCGACCAGCGCGTTGGCGATGCCCAGCAGCAGGTAGCCCAGCAGCACGCCGATGACCGCCAGGTTGATCCAGACCTCCGGTGGCGCAGCCGGGCGGTCGCCGGCGACCCCGCCGGCGGACACCGTCACGCCGGGTAGGTCGGTCAGCCCCGCGAGGGCCCGGTCGGTCGCCGGGTCGCCGTCGGTGCGCACCAGCAGGCTGTCGGCCAGCCCGCCGGTGGTGTGCCCCGCCGCCAGGTCGGCAGAGAGGACGACGGAACCGAAGCCCAGTTCGCGGTCGTACACGGCCACCACCCGGGCCTCGGCCGCTGCGCCGTCCCCGAGGGTGAGCCGCACCTGGTCGCCCACGCCGACACCCCGCGCGCCGGCGGCACCGCTGCCGACGGCCACGGTCGCCCCGGTCAGGTCGGCCAGGTCCCCGGCGCGCACGTCGAGGTCGAGCACGTCCGCCCCGGCCGGGGGCAGCACCAGCGCGGGCCCGGCGGACAGCTCCTCCTCGCCGAGCAGGCGCATCGGCCAGAGCACGGTCGTGGAGCTCACCGGCGCGACTGCCTCCACACCGGGGACGGCCTGGACGTCGTCGACCAGCCCGGCGGGGATGCCGCCCAGGCCGGGGGCGGTGATCGTCGCGTCGGCGACGGTGCCCGCCCGGGTCTCCTCCGCCGTCGCGTCGATCACGGTGGTCTGGGCGAACGTGTACGTGAGCGCGACGACGACGGCCATCGCCAGCGTGGTGATCGCCCCGGCCGAGCGCAGTGCGTAGCCGTGCAGGTTGGCCACCGCCAGCCAGGCGGGCGCCGAGGTGCCGGCCGGCAGCCGGCGGGCGAGGCGGCCGGTGACCCGACGGAGCAGGAGAGGGCCGGACAGCGCCAGGCCGATGGCGGCGACGATGCCGGCCAGCGAGGTGGACGCCGCCCCGATCGGCGACTGCAGCAGCAGCGGCGGCACCGAGAGCGGCACGGCGGCGGCGATGAGCAGCAGCCCGGCGCGGTGCCGGCCGGGCGAGGGGGTGCGCGGGCCGGTCCGGGAGTCCGCCAGCAGCTGGGTCACCGGCTCGCGGCTGGTGCGCCAGGCCGCGCCGCGGGCGGCGACCTGGACGACACCGAGCAGCAGGCCGGCGGCGGCCAGCGCCGGGAGCGGGCCGACGGTCAGCGGCAGCGCGTCGGGGAGCACCCCGACGTGCACCAGCAACCGACGGAACTGCCCGGCCAGCAGGTAGCCGAGGGCGATGCCCGGCACGAGCGCGACCGCCGCGACCACGGTGGCCTGTCCGGCGACGAGCCGGCGCAGCTGCCGCGGGGTGGTGCCGACGGCGCGGAGCAGCGCCAGCTCCCGGCGCTGCCCGCCGATCGACACGGCCAGCGCCCCGGCGACGACGAACCCGACGATCAGCAGCGGCACGCCCATCAGGGAGCCGGCCAGCACCACCAGCAGCGACCGGGCTGCGGCCGCCTCGGGGAGGGCGACGTCGCCGCGGGCGTCGCCGGTGCTGAGGATCGTGCCGGCGGGGAGCAGTGACCCGACGGCGTCGGCGACCGTCTCGGCGTCCCCGCTCACCTGGAGGCCGATCAGGTCGACGGTGCCGGTCCGCCCGGCCAGCTGCGCCGCCCGGTCGTCGGCGACCAGGACCCCCGCACCGGCCGGGACGACGGCGGTGACGAGGGCGTCGGACGTGCGGCCGGCCAGCACCACCTGCACCGGGTCGCCGGCGGCCAGGCCGGCCGCGGCGGCGATCCCGGTGTCGACGGCGACCTCCCGCGGTCCGGTCGGCGGCGTGCCGGTGACCGCCGGGTCGTCGAGCAGGCCGACCGACGACCAGCCGTGCCCGGCGGTGACCGGGTCGGCGGTCACGACGACGTCCCCCGCGGCGTCGAGGACGGCGGCCGGGAAGCTGACGTCGGGGACGGCGGCCTGCACCCCGGGCAGCTGTGCCAGCTCGTCGACCAGCGCGGCGGGCACGCTCCCCCGCTCGGGCAGGGCGACGGCGAGGTCGGCGCTGGGCTGCACCGTCTGGTCGGCGGAGACGACCACCTCGGCGCCGGCCAGCCGGTCGACGGGCAGGTGCGAGCGCAGCCCGGACTCGGCCAGCACACCGGTGCCGGTGACGATGGCCGCCCCGCCGAGCACCGCGACCACGACGGCGAGGGACGCGGTGAGCCGGGTGCGGGCCAGCCGCAGCGCGAGCGCGAGCACCGCTCAGCCCTCGCGGAGCGCGACGAGGCGCCCGGCCAGGTCGGCAGCGGCCGGGTGGTCGAGGGTGTCGACGACCCGGCCGTCGGCCATCACCAGCGCGCGGTGGGCGCGGGCGGCGGCCGCCGGGTCGTGGGTGACCAGCACGACGGTCTGCCCGAGGTCGTCGACCAGGTCGCGGAGCAGGTCGAGCACCTCCCCGGCGCTGTGCAGGTCCAGGGCGCCGGTGGGCTCGTCGGCGAAGACGACCGCGGGCCGGGCGACCAGGGCGCGGGCGATCGCGGCGCGCTGCTGCTGGCCGCCGGAGAGCTCGGTCGGCCGGTGGTCCAGCCGGTCGCCCAGGCCGACCCGGTCGACCAGGTACTGCACCCACGCCCGGTCCAGCGACTTGCCGGCCAGCCGCAGCGGGAGGGTGATGTTCTCCGCCACGGTGAGCGCCGGCAGCAGGTTGTAGGCCTGGAAGACGAAGCCGATCCGGTCGCGGCGCAGCTCGGTGCGGCGGGTCTCGTCGAGCCCGCCGATCGCGGTGCCGTCGAGGAGGACCTCCCCGCTGGTCGGGGTGTCCAGCCCGGCGGCGACCTGCAGCAGGGTGCTCTTGCCCGAGCCGGAGGGCCCCATGACGGCGAGGAAGCTGCCGCGAGGCACCTCGACCGTGACGTCGTCCAGGGCCCGGACGCCGTGGGGATGGGTCTTGGTCACCTGTCTGAGGGCGACGGCGGCGGTGGTCGCCGGTGCGAGGGCGGTGCTCATCGCTGCCGCACGTACAGGCTGATCAGCGTGATGCCGCTGACGGCGGTCAGCAGGCCGAAGCCGATGCTGACCGCGAGCGGGACGGCGCTGAACGAGGTGACGCTGTTCCCGGCGATGCTGACCACCAGCACGATCCAGAGCAGCGTGCGCAGCGGGCGGGCCGGCTCCGGTGCGGGACGGCGGTCGACGGGCTGGGCGGTGGGCGCGGGGTCCAGGCGGTACGGATCGGGCACGGGGGGCTCCTCGGTCGGTCTGGTGTCCCCACCGATGCTGGTCGTGCGGAGCCCGGTAACCGATCCCCTGACCTGGCCTCTTGCGGTACAGCAGGCACTACCTCGGGCTCCGGGGTCGGTCGCCGGTGTGACGAGCCATCGCACGATCAACGCCCCATCGCAGTCTGATCGTCATGTTCTTCCGGCAAGGTGCTGCACATGACGGCGAGCCTCTCCACGATCGGGACCGACCTCACCGCCACCCACGTGGCGTCCACGGCGCACGACCCGCGCAGCAGCGACCAGGTCACCCATGCCGTCGCCCGCCCGGTCGTCGACGGTCTGGACCAGTCGGTCTGTGGCGTGCTGGTGTCCGCCGTCGCCGATCAGGACTGGACGGCCTTCTCCGGCACCGACCGCTGCCCGGAGTGCACCCGCATCGCCGGCTGACCCGTTGCGCTCCTCCGTTGGTCACTGAGCGCTGCCTCGATCGTCCTGAGGCAGCGCTCAGTGACCAACGGCGTTCTCGTCGAGGCGGCCTGCCGCCAGGTGCAGCCTGCGGGTGAGGGCCAGGTCGGTCAGGAACCTCTCGTCGTGGCTGACCACCACGAACGCGCCTCGGTAGGCCGCCAGCGCACCCACCAGCTGGGCGACGCTGACCAGGTCGAGGTTGTTCGTCGGCTCGTCGAGCAGCAGCAGCTGGGGCGCCGGCTCGGCGTGCAGCACGCAGGCCAGCGTCGCCCGCAGTCGTTCACCACCCGACAGCGCCCGGACCGGCAGGTGCGCCCGGCTCCCGCGGAACAGGTACCGGGCCAGCAGGTTCATCCGCTCCGCCGCCGGCATCGCGGGTGCCGCGTCCGCGAGCGCCGCGGCCACGGTGCGGTCGGGGTCGAGCAGGTCCAGCCGCTGGGACAGGTGCGCGACCCGGCCGTCGGCCCGCCGGACCTCACCGGCGTCGGGCGTGAGGTCACCGGTCATCAGCCGGAGCAGTGAGGACTTCCCGACCCCGTTCCCGCCGGTCAGTGCGATCCGCTCCGGGCCGCGGATGCTCAGGTCCACGCCGCCCTCGGCGAACAGCGTCCGCTCCCCCAGCCGCAGCTGCAGCCCCTCGCCGGCGAACACGGTCCGCCCGGCGGGCACCACGGTCCCGGGCAGCTCCAGCACGATCGCCTGGTCGTCCCGCAGCGCGCGTTCGGCCTCGGCCAGCCGTGTCCGGGCGCCGTCCAGGCGGGCGGCGTGCACGTCATCGGCCCTGCCGGCCGTCTCCTGCGCGGTGCGCTTCATCTTCCCGATGAGGATCTTCGGCAGCCCGGCGTCCTTGACGCTGCGGGCGGCGTTGCCGGACTTCCGCTGCGCCCGCTCCCGGGCCAGCTGCCGCTCCCGCTTCTCCCGCTTGATCTGCTGCTCGGCCGTGCGCACGTCCCGCTCCACCGCCTCCTGCTCGGCCCGGACGGCGGCCTCCCAGTCGGTGAAGCCGCCGCCGTAGGTGCGCAGCTCGCCGCGGTCGAGCTCGGCGATGCAGTCCATCCGGTCGAGCAGCGCCCGGTCGTGGCTGACCACCAGCAGGCAGCCGGGGAAGTCCTCGAGCGCGGCGTACAGGATGCGCCGGGCGTCGCCGTCCAGGTTGTTGGTCGGTTCGTCGAGCAGCAGGACGTCGGGGCGCGCGAGCAGCTGCCCGGCCAGGCCGAGCGTGATGACCTGCCCGCCGCTGAGGGTGTCGAGCCGGCGGTCGAGGGCGACGTCGCCGAGAGCCAGCCGGTCGAGCTGCGCGTGGACGCGCTCCTCGACGTCCCAGTCGGTGCCGATGGTGGCGAAGTGCTCGTCGGCGGGGTCACCGGCCTCGATGGCGGCCAGGGCGGCGAGCACGGGCGCGACGCCGAGCACCTCGGCGACGTTCAGGTCGCCGGCCAGCGGCAGCGACTGGGGCAGGTACCCGAGGACGCCGTCGACGGTGACCGTCCCTGCGGCGGGCCGGAGCTCGCCGGCGATCAGCTTGAGCAGGGTGCTCTTGCCCGCGCCGTTGGGCGCGATGAGGCCGGTGCGGCCGGCGCCGACCGTGCAGGAGAGCCCGGCGAAGACGGGCGTGCCGTCGGGCCAGGCGAAGGACAGGGCGGAGCAGACGACGGAGGCGTCGGGCACGGCGGGACCTCTGCGGGGGACGCGGGCGCTCGGACGGCCCGGCGGTGGACGAGGACGACGGACGCTCCGGCGGCTGCGCCTGCCGGGGCAGATCCCCGGGGTTCACCCGGAGATGTCGCCGCTGCCACCCATGTCGCTGCTCCCTGATCGACGCCAACCACCCGGCACGGTAGTCACCGACGGGCGGGCCGTCACGCCCTTTTGCCCCGCCAGCATCCGTACATCAGCGGCCCCCGAGACGCCGGATCGTTCCGCCCAATCAGCTCCTGACTTCTGCTTTGCATCTCGCATAAGTGCCGCTACGTTGTGGCCCACACCACAGTCGGATGCAGGGCTCCCGCCTCAGCCGGCGGCCACCGTGCGGCGACGTCGTGTGCCCATGTGACGACCAGAGGGGGATCCATGAAGTTGCCGATCGGCCTGCGGGCCGTGCTCGTCGCCGTCCTGTCCGGGTTGCTGTTCGTCGGCGTCGCCGGTACGGCGAGCGCCGCTCCACCGACGAAGGACGCAGCGGCTGCGGAGTGTGCCGGGCACGGCGTGCCGCTCAGCAAGATCTCGGTCCAGCTCTACACGTTCGCCGGCTACATCGGCGGGGGCGCCGGCGCGCAGGAACGCCACGAGGAGGTCCTGCGCCGGCTGGCCGAGATGGGCTACCGCAACGTCGAGCCGTACACGCTGAGCGACTGGACCGCCGAGGAGTACGCGGCCCTCCTGGACGAGTACGACCTCAAGGCGTCAGCGCGGCACGTCGACGTGGGCTCCCCTGAGAATCCCGCGGACATCGAGCAGATCCTGGCGGACAATCGCACCCTCGGCATCAAGTACTTCGGCTCCGGCAGCACTGCGGGGGCCCCGTGGGTCGGCGAGGTCGAGACGGAGGCCGAGTGGATCGCCTACGCCGAGTACCTCGACGCCGTCGGTGAGCAGGCGCGCAAGGCCGGCCAGACGCTGTTCGTCCACAACCACGACTTCGAGTTCACCACCGTCTTCGGCGACCGCACCGCCTTCGACATCCTGATGCAGCACACCCAGAAGAAGAACGTCGTCTCCCAGCTCGACCTGTACTGGGTCGCCGAGGCCGGTCTCGACCCGATCGACGTCATCGAGGAGTACGGCAACCGGATCAAGCTCTTCCACGTCAAGGACCTCAACCCGGCGCTGGGCAACCGGATCGAGATCGTGGGCCGCGGCAACATCGACTTCCCGTCGATCTTCGCGGCCGGCGGCGGCAGCACCCGCTACTACGTCGTCGAGCACGACCCCCGCTTCGGCGACCCGACGTTCGACCCCTTCGAGGCCGCGCAGGAGGGCCTCGACTACCTCACCTGCGTGACCTACTGAGGTAGCAGCGCTCCGCAGGGGCGGTCCCGGTCAGCCGGGGCCGCCCCCCTCGCACGTGTCCGGCCGGCCCGCCGCCGCAGGGTCAGGCGGTGAACCGGTCCCGAACCGGCCGCAGGCAGGTCATAGTGGGACATGACCTGGGCCACCCGCGCCGCGGCCGCCGGACTCTCCGCCCTCGCCGGGGTCGCGGCCCGCGACCTCCTCCAGCGTGAGCACACCCTGCTGCGCAACTTCCCCGTGCTCGGCCGCGCCCGCTATCTGCTGGAGTCCATCGGCCCGGAGCTGCGCCAGTACCTGGTGGCCGCCAACAACGACGAGCGGCCGTTCACCCGCGACCAGCGGCGCTGGGTCTACGCCTCGGCGAAGAAGGAGAACAACTACTTCGGCTTCGGCACCGACATCGACCTCGAGTTCACCGCCGGCTACCCGGTGATCAACCACCGCACATTCGGCCACGCCATCCCGACCACCACGGTGCAGGCCGGCTACGCATCCCCGCTGCCCAGCGCCAAGGTGCTCGGCGCCGCTCGGGGCCGGACGCACGCGTTCCGGCCGCAGTCGGTGGTCAACATCTCCGCGATGAGCTTCGGCTCGCTGTCCGGCCAGGCGGTCGAGGCGCTCAACCGCGGCGCCGCGCTGGCCGGCTGCCTGCACAACGCCGGCGAAGGCGGCATCTCCCCGCACCACCGGCACGGCGGTGAGCTGGTGTTCCAGCTCGGGACGGCGTACTTCGGCTGCCGCGACGAGGACGGCCGCTTCGACCTGGACCGGCTCAAGGACCTGGTCGCCTCCGCCCCCGTCCGCGCCCTGGAGATCAAGCTCAGCCAGGGCGCCAAGCCCGGCCTCGGCGGTGTGCTGCCCGCGGCCAAGGTCTCTGCCGAGATCGCCGCCACGCGCGGGGTCCCGGAGGGCGTGGACTGCATCAGCCCGTCCCGGCACGCCGAGTTCACCGACACCGACAGCCTCCTCGACTGGGTCGAGCTGCTCGCCGCCGAGACCGGGCTGCCGGTCGGCATCAAATCCGCGGTGGGCGACATGGGCTTCTGGCATGAGCTCACCGAGCTGATGGCCACCACCGGCCGGGGCGTGGACTTCGTGACCATCGACGGCGGCGAGGGCGGCACCGGCGCGGCGCCACTGATCTTCACCGACTCCGTCTCGCTGCCCTTCCAGCTCGGCTTCGCCCGGGTCTACTCCACCTTCGCCCGGGCCGGGCTGCACGAGCAGGTCACCTTCATCGGCGGCGGCAAGCTCGGCCTGCCCGACAACGCGATCGTCGCCTTCGCCCTCGGCTGCGACCTGGTCAACGTCGCCCGCGAGGCGATGCTGGCGATCGGCTGCATCCAGGCGCAGAAGTGCCACACCGACACCTGCCCCACCGGCGTCGCCACCCAGAACGCCTGGCTCGCCCACGGCCTGGACCCGACGCTGAAGTCGGTCCGGGCGGCCACCTACATCCAGACGCTCCGGCGCGACCTGATCAGGGTCGCCGAGGCCTGCGGCGTGGAGCACCCCGGGCTGATCGACACCTCGGCGGTGGAGATCCTCACCGGCCGCACCGCCTCGCGCCCGCTCTGCGAGGTCTACGAGTACGAGCCGACCTGGGGGCTGCCCTCGGCCGCCGACCGCGAGCAGATCGTGCAGCTCATGACCGGCGAGGCACCGCAGGGCGGCAGCGCCCCGCCGTCCACCACCGCCACCGGCTGAGCCGGTCAGCCGTCGACGTAGCGGTCACGCTCGACCAGGAACTGCCCGGTCGCGGTGTTGGCGTCGATGAACTCCGGCAGCAGCGGGATCCGCACCGTCACCGTCACGCACACCGAGAACTCCTCCCCCGGCACCAACGACGGCCAGTAGTCGCCCGCCGCCTCACACCCGGCGCCGGCCGGCGCGTAGGCCAGGACGACGTCGGTCGCCTCCACCGACTGGTCGGCCACCGCGATCCCCACCGCCGCCTCCGCCCGCGCCTGCCCGGTGTCCACGTCCGGCGCCATGGCGATGGCCCGCCCGGCCTCCCGCGCCGCCGCGTTGGCCGCGAACACCCCGCGCTGGACGGCGGAGAACCCAGCCACGATGTAGACCAGCGGCAGGAACACCACCAGCGCGATGAAGACGAACTCCACGATCGCCGACCCACGCTCGGAGCCGCCCAGCCGCGCACGGATCCACCTCACGGCGTCTCCGCCACCGAACGTCCCGTCGCCGACAGCGGCAACAGGGCACCCAGGGGTGCGAACAAGCTCGGCACCGCGCCCGCGCACCGGACGACGACCAGCGTCAACCCGCTCTCGTCGACCTCCTGTGCCGACTCGCAGGCCAACCCCGCCGCCGTCCCAGGCGAAGTCGCCTGCCCGACGATCTCCAGCGTCCGGGCCGCCCCGGCCTCGGTGGGCACGCCGACGTTGGCCGCATACCGGGCTCCCTGCTGCGCGCTGGCCACCACCACGTTCCGCAGGTGCACGTAGACCGCCACCTGCAGCACCGCCAGCAGCAGCGCCACGATCAGCACACCGACCAGCACGAAGTCGACGACCGCACTCCCCCGCTCGTCGTCCTGCGGCCCCTCTGCAGGGGCCCGGCGTGAGCCGGCGAGGGGCGGAGGGCAGAGGGGTCCTTCGTCAGGGCGCACTCGTCACGGACTCCAGCGCGTTCGACACCGCCTCCACGATCGCCGCGCGGAACGGCACGAGGATCGCCAGCACCAGCGCGGCGGTCATCACCGTGATCATCACCCAGCCCGGGACGTCGCCCCGCTCGGGATCGTCCTCCCGCAGCCGGGCCGCCAGCGCAGCCAGCGCGGTCAGAAGGAACGCGTAGGCACGCATCCGTGGTCCTCTCTGTCGGTCACCGGCGTCACTGCGCCAGCGAGACGATGCTGATCAGCCCCGGGTACAGGGCGAACAGAACGGTGACGGGCAGCACCAGGAACACGACCGGGATCATCATCGCGATCTCCTTGCGCCCCCCTGCTTCCAGCAGCCGGCGCTTGCCGGCCTCCCGGACGTCGGCGGCCTGGGCCCGCAGCACCTCGGCCAGCGGGGTGCCGCGTTCGATGGCCACGATCAGCCCGTCGACGAAGCGGGCCAGCGGGTCCAGCGAGGTCCGGTCGGCCAGCTGCTGCAGCGCCTCGACCAGCGGCACCCCGGCCCGGGCCCGGGCCAGCGTCGCGCCCAGCTCCCGGGCCAGCTCGCCGCCGGAGAGCCGGGTGACCCGGGCGATCGCCGCCGTCGGGCTCTCCCCTGCGGTCACGGCCAGCGCCAGCAGCTCGGCGACCACCGGGAACTCGGCGAGCAGCAGCTCCTCGCGCCGCTGCACCTGCTGGGTCAGCCACCAGTCGCGGCCGAGCACCCCGCCGACCAGGCCGGCCACGCACAGCAGCACGACCGACAGCAGGTTCACCGACCCGGCCAGCGCTGAGCCCGCAGCGGCCAGGACGGCGGCGGCCAGCAGCCCGAGCCCGCCCCACACGACCTGCTCGATCCGGAAGTCCTCGACAGTCGTGTCGGCGTTCAGGGCATCGAGCCGCCGCCGCACCGCCATCCGGCCCCCGAGCAGCCGGTCGACGTGGCGGGCGCCGTCGGCCAGCACCGGGCCGAACACCCGCCGGGCGGCGCTGAGCAGGCCCGGCTGGGTGGCCGTGCCCAGCAGCCGGGATGGCGCCGGGCTGTCGTGCACGTAGGGCGCGAGCCGGTCGACCAGCCGCACCTGCCGGAACGGCGGGGAGAAGCTCACCGCCAGGAGCACGCCGGAGGCCGCGACCAGCCCCAGCAGCATGCCGGTCAGCCCAGCGCTCATTGGAGCACCCGCACGTCCTCGGGCAACCGCCCGATCTTGAGCATCAGCCGGTAGGCGAGCAGGCACAGGCCGCCACCGATGAGCAGCAGCGCCGTCCCGGCCGGGGTGTCGTAGGCGGTGAGGGTCTGCTGCTGGGTGGCGAGCAGGAGCAGCACCACCCAGGGCGCGGCGACGGCCAGCCGGGCGGCCTGGACGACCCACCCCTGCCGGGTCTCCAGCTCGGCGCGGGCGCGGGCGTCCTCGCGGAGGAACGCGGCCAACGTGCGCAGCACCCGGCCCAGGTCGCTGCCGCCCACCTCGCGCGCGACCCGGAGCGTCTCCACGATGCGGTCCCCCACCGGGTCGGCCAGGTCGGCCTTCAACCGGTCGAGGGCGTCGCTGAACCGACCGCTGGACCGGTGGTCGGCGGCGAACCGGGCGAAGGAGCCCCGCAGCACCTCCGGGCCCCGGACGGCGAGCGCCGACAGCGCCTCGGGCAGGGAGAGCCCGGCCCGCACCGCCGACGCCAGGTTGTCCACGACCTCCGGCCAGACCTCACGCAGGTCCGCCCGGCGCTTGGCGGCCAGCCGGCGCACCAGCAGGTACGGCACCGCCGAGCCGAAGACGCCGAACGCCAGGCTGATCGTCACCGTCTGCGTGGTCAGCAGCACCAGCAGGAGCACGGCGACCCCGAGGGCGACCTGGAGAGCGAGCAACTGGGCGGAGTTGATCCCGGTGAGCCCGGCAGCGGCCAGCAGCTGCTGACGCCGTCCCGGCCGGGACGTGCCCGCCCGCCGGACCGGTGCACGTGCGCCGCTGCGCCAGATGAGCAGCAGCCCGACGCCGAGGGCCAGACCGAGCAGGCCGCCGGGCACGCTCATGCGGTCCGCCGCTCGGCCGGGTCACCCAGGAGCGCAGCCAGGTCGAAGCCGTGGGCGGCGTAGCGGTCGGCGTGCGGCGGGTAGCCGTCGGCGCGCACCAGCCGGCCGTCGCGCGTGGTGAAGACGTCGGCGGTCTCCACGACGCTGCCCTCGGTGCGGCCGGACAGCGCCACCACCTCGCGCAGCCGCCGCGCACCGCTGGGCTCCGTGCCCACGTGCACGACGAGGTCGACGCTGGAGGCCACGGTCGGGACGACGAAGGCGTGCCCGATGTTCTCCCCGGCCAGCAGCGGCAGGGTGCACATCTTGACCACGGCCTCACGGGCACTGTTGGCGTGCAGGGTGCACATGCCGGGCAAGCCGCTGTTCAGCGCGATCAGCAGGTCCAGGCACTCCTCCTGACGCACCTCCCCGACGACCAGGCGGGAGGGCCGCATCCGCAGCGCTTCCTTCACCAGCCGGCGCAGCGGGATCTCGCCCGCGCCCTCGAGGTTGGCCTGCCGGGTCTGCATCGCCACGACGTCGGGCAGTGGCACCCGCAGCTCGAAGACCTCTTCGCAGGTCACCACCCGCTCCCTGGCCGGCACCGCCGCGCAGAGGCAGTTGAGCATCGTGGTCTTGCCGGCCTGTGTTCCGCCGGAGACGAGGATGTTCAGTCCGGCGGCGACCGAGGCCTCCAGGAACCGGGCCACCTGCGACGTCAGCGTGCCCAGCGCGACCAGCTCGTCGAGGGAGTGTGCCTGCAGCACGAACTTCCGGATGTTCACCGCCATGTGCCGCCGCGTCACGTCCGGGATCACGACGTGCAGCCGCGACCCGTCGGGCAGCATCGCGTCGACGAACGGGGTGGACATGTCGATCCGTCGACCCGAGCTGCGCAGCATCCGCTCGACCAGGTCCGCCAGCTGCCCGGCGCCCAGGATCGTCGTCGTCAGCTCACTGCGGCCGCGGCGGGCGACGAACACCCGGCCCGGCTCGTTGACCCAGATCTATAACCCCTACTCCGCGACCTGGGGCTATACGCCTCACTGGCGTCCTGACCTGCACGTTGCTCGTTGACTGTCGTTGGCGAGATGCGGTGACTTGGGAGCGTTCTGCGGACTATCTGCGGACTGGGGGATGCCGCATCAGTCGCTGGGCTTGCCTTCTAGCATCACTTCCGGCACACTTTCCAGCATGAGTCCAGAGGAGAAGGTGAAGGAAAACCGGCTACGCCGCATCGCGGCTCGGCGGGGCCTCCAACTCACCCGATCCCGACGCCGTGATCCGCGAGCACTGGACTACGGCCGCTATTGGCTGACCGATGTGCGCACGAACGCGCTGACGTCGCCCGAGGATGGGCTCACGCTCGATCAGGTCGAGGAGCACCTCGCCTGACATAGGACGGCCCCGCCCGGCGCGCCAACGCCGGACGGGGCCTAGATCCCCACCCCCGCAGGAGGGCAAGGACCATGGAGAAGAACGCTATCGGTACCGACCGACAGACTCTTCAGCTGGAAGACCCGTCGTGGTGCGCCCACCACGAGCACCGGGTCGAAGACCACCCCGACGACGAAGTGACCGTCCATTACGGCCGCACGGCCACGGTTTCCACTTGGGAAGACGACTACACCGTGCAGGTCATCCGCTACGACTTCACCGTGACCTCGTCGGGGCCGCAGACGGACGACCTGGCGGTCCTGCTTGACGGGGCGAGCCTGAGGCCGACTGAGGCCGTCGCACTGGGCGAGGCACTCATCCTCGCCGCCCGGCAGTCCGGCGGACTCGAGTCGTGAACCCGGCGGGCGCCTTCGAGGTCCATCCTCGGGGGCGCCCGCCGTGTCGGACGCCGAACAGAGGCCTCCGCTGTTAGGAACCAGCCCATGCCGGTCAAGAGCCAAAAGCACGAGCGCCCCGAGCACTGGCTAACACCCAAGGAGCTCGCCGGCATCCTCGGGCTAGGGACCTCCACCGTCTATCGACTCGTGAAGCAGCGCCGGATCCCTCACCGGATCGCGCCCACCGGTGTCATCCGCTTCACACGGGCCGACCTAGCGGCGATCGAAGAGCAGGCGCACCGGCCGGCACTAGCGGTGGTGCCGCGCCGCAGACGACTGTCGAGCTGAAGTCTCACCTGCTCCGAGACGGATCTGCCCGCGGCTGACGCCTTCTGGCAAGACCGGTGTCAACGTTGTCTCTGGCCCCATGGTTGCCGGGGTAGCTGACCGCGCATGGCAGAACCAAGCACTGGCACCGGGCGGTACATGACGCTTGAGGAGGTGGCGGCCGAGCTCGGCTTCAAGAGCCGTAGTGCCGTTTACCCCCGCATTTACGCCGGCGAGCTAGCCGCTGTGGCGATCGGGGAGAACGGGCGAGGTCTGCGAGTGCTCCGTTCCTCCTTCGAGGAGTACTGCAAGCGCCTGGAGCGCGACGGCGCGAAGCGCTTCGGTAGAGCGACATGACCTACTGGCTGCCGAAGTAGTCCGCACCCTCAGGGGACGCGCTCCCACGCACCGACCCTTCGTCCATGACCCCTTCGTTCACTGCCTTCATCTCAGCAGGGAGTGGCTGGTCGCTCTCCGAGGCCGATGAGGTGGAGCCCTCGGAGGAGCTGGGCTCGTCACTGTCAGTACTCATGCTCACGCATCTTGCTACCCCGCAGCGAGACTGGCGAATGCACCCGCGATCACGGTGCCAACGGACAGCAGCAGCATGACCACCGCCGCTTCGAACTGCTTGTCCTTCTCCTTGAGCCTGGCTTCGTCGCCTGCCCACTCCGCCAGCGCGGCGTTCAAGTAGGCCAGTCGTGACGCAAGCGGATCCGCTTGCAGGTAGGCATCTCGGAAACTGACTGGGTTGACACCGGCTCCCTTGCGTGGCCGCAGGGCCAACACGCACATGATCCCGGCGGAGATCGCGAACACCTGGCCAACCAGGCCAGCAATGCTGGGGGTGACGCCGACCAGGGCGATCACCACGCCGACTGCTCCCAAGGTGACCCCTGCCTTGGTGTCGATCGACCCGGCGCGGAAGCGGTACGACTCCTGGGAGCGGGCGAGAACCTGCTCCAGGACTTCGAGGCTCGGCATCTGTTCCGAGCTGACGGGCTGGATCACGCGCCGAGTGTTCCCCAGATCAAACACCCGACAACATCAACGAAGATGTCGATACACCGTCGGTCGAGTGCATCCAGCCGCCCGAGCGACGTCAGCCTTGGCACAACCGTCGGCCACCGCAGCGCGGATCAGCTCGGACCACCGTTCGGTCGCGGTGGCGTAGGCCTCCTGGGCTGGCGCTCGGGCCGGCGACCCTTGGCCGTGCTCGGCGGTCAGGTCAGCCAGCCAGCGACGAGCCGCCCGACGTTCTGTCGCCGCGCCCCGCAGGAGCTCGAGGTGGCCTGGCATCGGGCCACCCCCTACTCGTCCGCTCGTGGACGCACACGCTCCGCTGGCACGTCTTGGACGTAGACCTGCCCCGGTCCGATCGCGTACCGCACAGAGGCCTTCCAGGGCGCTCCCGGTTCCCACCGCACCCATGCAGACTGCCGACCCGCCCACCAAGTCCCCCTGTCCACCGTCCACAGCTGGCTGCGAAACCCCCGTAACGCAGCTCGCGTCCACCACCTCCTCCGCTTGGCCTGGCTGCTCAGCGGCGAGGCGGGGAGCGACACCTGACGCACGGAGGGCGTGGACCGGTTGCCCGGCGTCCACGCCCTCCGCGTTCATGCATGGGTCAGCTCTGCTGGATGAAGCCGCTCCAAGTCGTGCCGTTCCAGGTGTTCTTGTAGGTCTGGCCGTTGGTCCCTGTGGAGAAGACCGACAGCTCACTGCCGTACTGGACAGCGGCAGGCGCGCCCGCCATGGCCGGGCCGCCGCTCAGTGGAGTGAAGTCAGCCCACGTCTGGCTCCACGGGAACCAGGACCACTTGTATATCGACCCGTCGTTCCCCCTGGCGAGCACGGTCAGTTCGCCGTTGTACTCAACAGCGAAGGGGTCGCTGGCGAATCCGACAACATTCCCGAGAGGGCCGAAGCCCGACCAGGAGCTGCCGTTCCACGTGTTCTTGTAGATGCGCGCATCGGCACCTCGCGAGAAGACACTCAGTTCGGAACCGTATTGGATCGCGTGTGGGTTCCCGACCATGCCTCCGCCGGGCGCAAGATCGCTGAAGCGACTCCAGGACGAACCATTCCATGTCGACTTGTAGACATGGCCGTCGCCGCCCGTACTGAAGACGCTAAGTTCACCATTATACTGAACGGCCGACGGGTCGCTGACGAAGCCGTAGTCCGGTGAGAACACCCCGGGCCAGCTCCAGTGGGAGCCGTTCCAGGTGGTCTTGTAGATCGCACCGTCGGTGCCGCGGGCAAATACAGACAGCTCGTTCTCACCGTACTTGAGCGCAGATGGCTGTCCGACGAGTCTCGGTCCACCGTCATTTAGAGGGGACCACACCGACCAGGTTGACCCATTCCACGTCTTCTTGAATAGAGTGCCATCGGCGCCGATAGCAAAGACGCTCAACTCGCCGTTGAAGTCAACCGCAGAGGGGTTGCCCAGCCCAAGGCCCTCGCCGCCGAAATCGCTGAAGCCGGCGAAGTCGAACCCGAACCAGGTCCCCTTGCCCATGGTCCCGTTGGGGCGAGTATTGAAGACGTCCATCTCCGACCCGTAGACCACTGCGGCTGGGTTTGCGTCGAGAGGCGCGGTTGTCGCATCGCCCAGGCCATCGATGTCCAGCGGGATTGCGGTACCGGCGGTGACCACCTTGTCGCAGGTGAAGTAGGCGTTCATCAGGCTGGAGGTCGCGCCGTTGCGGGAGAGCTCCCAGTGCAGATGATTGCCGAAGCTGTCCCCGGTGTTGCCGACGAGCCCGACCTGTCCGCCCCGCTGCACGGTCTGACCGATGGTCAGCGTCATGGAGGACATGTGCGCGTAGCGGGTGCGCCAGCCGTTGCCGTGGTCCAGCACGATCGTGTTGCCCCAGCTCGAGCTGAACCTACGCTCGACGACCGTGCCCGACGCTGCCGCCCCGATAGAGCGACCCGCGTCCGCGGCGATGTCGATCCCGAAGTGATCGTCGTCCTTTGGGATGCAGTGGTTGCCCACGTAGCCGGTCACGGTTCCGGAGACGGGAACGACCATCGCACCGACGGCGGCGCTGGCTGGCGCGGCGCCGACCACGAGCGCGGTGAGAGAGATGGTTAGGCCGATTGCGCCGGCCAGTAGGCGCCGGACGGGACCAGAGCGGACTGGTCTGCCGCGGTCCGTGTATCGCCGCGGCGCCGATGTCCACTGCCCCTGTACTGCTAGTGCCATGAGGTCCTCGTCCGTCGGAGTGCTGGGGACGCCTGGCCGGCCATGAGCTGGCTGACAGACGGCGAGAACCCTGATGATCACTCTAAGTGGCGTCAAGAGGACTTTGAGTGTTCGGAGGAAGATCACCTGATCGGATGCCTACAGATGCCACGAACAGGTGATCCCAGCACGTAGCCACACTCTGCTATTGCGTCACCAACGGTGATGCTCGGCGATCAGCGCGCCAACTGCGGCCCACTTCCAATCGTGTGTGCTCCCTGGTCTCAGGCGGTGGTCTGAACCCAGGGAGCAGTGTGGAATGACGCCGTAGCAGAGGGGCTACAGGAAGGGCTAATTACTTCCCTTGCTGCACTAGCCAACGCTTAGCAAGCACTAGGGGGACCCGAAGAGCTTAGGTCCGCCTGTCCGCCATGGCCGTGAGGAAGGCTCGCTAAGGACAACTTCCGGCAGCCCCGCCCTCACTTGCGCCTTCGCTCCCGATCCAGAGTTTCTAGCTCGCCGTTGACAACAGCACTGGCTTCGACCCGTGCCATACCCCGCCACTCCTGACCGTCGAGATAGACGTGCACCGGCCCGGAGGTGACACTGAGCTGAGTGGGCGACGCCGTACTGACCGAGCTACCGGAAAACTCCCGAGTCACCATGTGCTCAAAAGCCTCGGTCTGCCGGTCGGACAGGACACGCTCAGGTGCGATCGTGCCCTTCTGCATGAGACCGACGCCCTGCGCGATGCCGCCACGGTCGAAAGTGGCGGCGTGGACGTGATTGCGGTGCTGCGCCCGAGTCGAGGCGTCGTAGGCGTGCTGACGGCCATTCTTGAGGTTGGGACGATCGTCACCAGCACCGTCGTAGATGAGCTCAGCGAGGTTGCGCCCGTAGTTGTCGTGCAACCACCGGTTCATGTCAGCCAAGTAGGCGTGACCGATACCGCCCGAGCGCCCCACCTGACCGAGGTCGATAGCCTTGCCGCGACCGTGATAACCAGGATCGCCGGCCCGGAAGCCGGAGTTCAGATTGGCCTGCGGGAATGCCCGCTTCACAGCTGCGAACATGGACGTGACGCCAGAGCCCAGGTTGCCCGAGCCGGCGACGCCATACTTCGCTGACAGAGCCAGCTCGAGGTTCCCAGCCGTTCCGCTAGTGAGCTCGACGGGGATCTCGTACTGGTCAGCGAGGAACCCGCCATCGGCGAAGTAGCGCAGGTCCTTCGGGGCCAGGCCGTAGCCCATGCGCTGAGCGGTCTGCTCAAGGATCTGCTGCGAACGCTGCGACTTGTTGATCGGGATGTATGCCTCATCGTCGACCACGCGATCACCGATGACTCGCCACGTGTTCGGCGCAACAACCTGTGCGATGCCGCCACGCATCGGCTCGAACCCGCCATCAGCGTAGGCGTGGACGATGCCACCGATATCGCCACCGAGTGCACGGAACGTGTTCTGCGCCGTGGCTGCACGCGAGATCGTCAAAGCACCCTCGGAGCGCAGGCGGGCCATTAGCTCATCAATCTGCGCGGTGGCCTGACTTGTGTCCGCGGTGATGTTCGTCTGCTTGTAGGCCGGGATTCCGTTCACCGCGTCGCGGAACCCGTTGGCCTTACCCGCGGCCGTGTCGGTCTTCTCGCCAGTCTTGTCCAGCTGGACGCCCGACAGGATCAGCGCGTCGATCTGCGTCTGAATCGCAGCCTTCATCTCCGGGCCAGCCGCGTCGTGCAGGCGGTACAGCTCGGCCAGCGTCTCCGTCTGGATAGTGCGGGCATAGTCGGAGTGCCCCTCGTCTAGACCAGACAAGTCGGCTTGCTGCTGACCAAAAGCCACTGCTGTGCGATACGCCTGTTCCTCGACCAGCAGCTGCGCCCGCTCGACGTCCTCCTGCGTGGTGCGAAGGTTCTCGTCCTCATTGGTGAGGTTGATGACCGCGTCCTTGAGGGCGATCTGTGCGTCTTCGAGCTGATTTACGCTGCCGCGGTAAGCGAACTGCGAATCAATCGCAGCCATCGCCTGATCGGCCTGGTCGAGCATTGCCTGCGTAACGCCATCCACGGCCAGTTGCAATTCAGCCTGTTCGCGCTCAGCATCGGCTGAGGCGATCTCGTAGGCATCGAGCGCCGCAGACGCCTGAGGGCTGGCCGCACCGAACTCACCCACCGCATCATTGACACCCTGCTGCGCCTGATCCAACCGAAGCTGAGCCAGCTCCAGGGGTGACATGGACGCTTCCAGCGCCCGGACCTGCTCCTCAGCCTTCTCGAAGTTCTCCGCGACGTTGGGGCCAAAGTTCTCATCCCAGATGTCACGGAAGGCAATCCGCCCAGCAAAGCCTTCCCAGAAACCCATGTTGGCGGCTGCGTCAGCCTTCGCCTTCAAGGTGCTGAACTGGTCCCCGCCGCGCATGATCGCGTCAGCCATATCGTCAGTGGCCTCCGCGCCCTGCGCCGAGAACGCCGTGTAAGCGACGAACGCGGCACCGGCGAGCGGTAGCAGCCCCGTCACGCCACGCAGAGCTCCACCGACCCGCGCACCAGCAGTGGCGTTGTTGGTCATCGCCGTGGCTGCGTACTGAGCCTGCACCGCGAAGGTGCTCATGTATCCGGACGCGGCCTGCGCGACTCGCATCGCCGTGAACCCGGTGACGATCGCGGGCAGCAGTGGGCCAAGCTCGCCGGCCACGTCGGTGACTGCGCCGAGGGCGGTGGCGAGAGGTGGCAGGACGACCGACGCCAGCTCCGCACCCTCACCGAGGAACTCCCCGATCAGCGGCAGGAGTTCGCCCACGATGTCGCCGAGGGCATCGAGCGAGTCGCCGGCGGCAGGCGCGTTGTCGGCCAACCCGCCAAAGAAGTCGGAGATACCCGTACCGGTGGACTCCAGGAAGGACTGAAAGCCTTCCATGACCGGGTCCGCAGACTGGATCGCGCTGACGAAGCCGGGCATTGAGTTCGTCGCCAGACCCGAGACGCCGTCGGCGAAGGACTCGACCAGGGGAGCTGTTGCCTCAAACGCCTCCCGCAGCTGGGGGCGGATGTCCTGGAACGAGTCCCCTAGGTCGCCGGCCATCGCCGTCAACTCGGGGATCAGGACGCGAGCGTCCTCGATCGTCCCGGACGTGATCTCGTCGCCGAGCGCAAGCCAAGCCTCGCGGACCTCAAGCGACTGCGCAGCAGCGATCGCGCCGATCCCACCGAACAGCATGGCCGCGCCAGCGAGAGCCACCGGGGCGCCAGCAGCCAGTGCCCCACCGACCGCGGCAGCGATCAGCGGGGAGTTGCGGATCAGCCCGGAGTTGATGCCCTTGGCGAGGATGCCGCCGGACTCCCCACCCCGGCGCTCCATGACCGAGTTCATGCCACTGGTCATGGCCTCGGATGCGGTGACAATCTCGCCTCGACCGTTCCGCAGGCGGCCACTGACATCGAGGATCAGCCTGGCGGCACCCCGAGAGCCGGCCTCGCCGAGCGACCGCTCGATGCTGCGGCTTTCGCGCTCGACTGCCTGGCCGAATGCCTTGGTGCTGGCCGCGGCCCGCATAAGAGTGGAGGTGTAATCCGACGCATCGACCTTGAGCTTTACGTTTACGACCCGGTCCGCCATCAGGCTGCGACCTTCTCAACCAGGAAGTCATCGACGTTGCGGCCGAGAACGCCGGCAAGCTGCGCCAGGACATTGACCGGCGGATGAACTAGTCCGCGCTCATAGGCGTGAAGCGTGAAGACAGAGCGCTCTACCGCGAGGGCGAGTTGCTCGGGACGAATGTCGGCAGCTAGCCGCGCATCACGCAGTCGCTGCCCATCGAAGCACCGTGCCATTTAAGTTCCTAGAGGCCGTGATCGCCGAGCGTGCGACATCCACTGTGGCTGTCAGCTATCCGCGTTCTGTCACTACGAATAGTCTAGCTGTGATCGGCTAACTACTCAAAGGGGTGCGTACCATTCCTTTCGGCGTGCCGGCCCCGGGGGCCCGCCCCCGAACGGTGTGCTTGGGGCGGGCGACCACCGGAGAGGACCGATCCCCCTCCGGTGGTCGATTCCGCGTCATCCCCCCGGCCGATTTTTCCATTCCAGTTCGGGGAACGGTGCCGACAACTCCGCTTTCACTAGCGGTGACGGAACACCGAGGTGCTGCATCGCGTAACGGTCTCTGGAGCCCAGACGCGGCAGCGGAGTTGTATGCGTGTCCCGCCACGCCGCACGAGCCCGCAGGAAGGCCGCGAACTCCTCCGGCTGCCACTGGACCGCCCACGGCATCGGCCGCCCGTGAGGGCCGATGGGAGGCGACTCTGCCGGCCGGAACCGGAGCAGCTCATTGGGCGGGGTCTCCCCGTCGATCGCCCGGGGCTGCTTGCGCTTCACACCGCCCCCCGGATGCCGTAGACGCCACGAGCGCCCACACGGCGCTGCGGACGGGCGCTGGCCTGCTGGTCGCCCTCCTCACCCGACGGGAGCCGCAGAGCAGCAACCAGGCGCGCCAGCGCGATCCGCTGCTGACGACTCTCCACCGCCGCAGGATGAGCCCGCAGCCCTTGAGGCGACTGCACCATCGGACCGTCACGCCGAACCTCTGCGTCCAGGCGCTCGAGCAGGTCGACCGTCCGCACCGCCTCTACGAGCAGCGTCCGCTCGTGCTCCTGCAACTCGAACTCGTCGACCACCGAGGACCACAGTCGCCGGGCAGCCTCGCCGATCCCCTCCGGAGCCTGCTCACTCACCGTGAGCACCCCCCGAGAGGGCGATTCGGTTCAGATGGGCGCAGTATCGACAGTGCTCCCAGCGGTCCGGGTGGTCGCGCCCCCTCGACCCCTTCCCCCTGGGGGGTGTCACGCTGCGTGAGCATGAGCTCCGCGGTCACCGCCAGTCACCGGTCACGCTGGGCGCGGCCGCTGCCGCGTTGCGTGCCTGTGCGACCAGCCGGTCGTACTCCCGCTGGCTGTACTGCTGGGCTCGCTGGAGGCCACGGTTGTTGGCCCGGTTCTTCTGTCGCTGAGCCTCTGCTGCGGCGTCGCGGGCGTCGGTCAGCTCCTTGACCGTGGGCACCCACGCCTGCACGTCGGGCTGAGCCAGCCAGCGGAGCACTGCGATCGGGTCGTCGTCGAGCCACGGGATGGGGCCGGTGAGCTGACCGAGCTCCTCATTCGAGGTGCCCGCTTCGTCCTCGAGCCGTGCCCTCTCCACTGCTGCCCGACTGCTGCGCGCAGCGACGGTGAGCCCGTGGAGGTAGGTGTTGGCGACGTCGGGACGCACGTAGCCGTAGCTGTTGACCAGGTCGGCGTTGTCCCTGCTGGTGGTCCCCAGGCGGGTCCCGGCCTCGCCGTAGGGGGGCTCGAGCCTGTCGTTGACGAGGGTCGCCTGTGCGGCCCTGAGCTCTTGGTGCCGGGCGGCGAGGCTGCGGACGGTGGCCCAGTGCTCAGCGGTGCCGGCGTCGATGGCGGCTTCGGCGGTGGTGGCGTCACCGAGTGCGGCGAACGCGGGGCCGGCCGCGGTCAGCAGGTCGTCGAGAACGGCCGCCAGGTGCCGCAGGCCGGCGTCGGCGTGCGTGACGAGGGTGCTGTTCCGACGGCTCTGCACATCCTCGAGGATGTGGTCGAGGGCGGTCTGCCGCGTCTCCCAGCGGCGCAGCTGGTCCCCGGCACTGACGATGCGGTCGCCGAAGTCGTGGATCACGTCGAAGTCCCCGGCGGCGATGCTGTCGGCGGTGGCGGCGATGATCTCCGCATCGTTCTGCGGCCTCTCCCGGGCGGCTGCGGCGGCGGCTTCGCGAAGGCGGGGAATGGCTGCCTCGATGTGGTCGAAGCCTGGCATCTGAGAGCGCGCCTCATCGATCAGGGGGCGCGTCGGGTTGGTCTTCGCGGTGATGGTCTTCGTGGTCATGGTCATGCCCTTCGGTTGTGTTGAGCGTGGGTTAGGGGGTGCTGCGGCGGGCGCAGGACGATCTGTGCGAGGAAAGGACTCGCTCCTGCCCTTCCGGTCCGGCGTGCGCGGACTCGACGCCATGTAGCGAGCCCGTCCGGTGCGGTTCACGCCCGCCGCAGCTGGTCACTGGTTGTTCGCCTCGTTGACGACGCTCACGAGGCGGAGCGCGACGAGGTGGGCGCACCGGTCGGTGCGGGTCGGGCAGTTGCAAACCCACCCGCGGTCAGGAATCCACTCGGCGCGGTACAGCAGCCCGGAGTCACCGCGGACGATGGCGACGACGCCACCAGCCCGGTTGGCGGACCGGATCGTCAGCCGGCCCTCGACCAAGTACCGACGACCCTTGGCTGCTGCGTTCTCCCGGGTCATGCGCTGCGGCGACGCGGGCGACGGCCGGCTAGTGGCACGACGGTGTTAGAGCCGTTGCCCGGCTCGGGCCGTACCGCCACAGCGGGATCACGCCGTAGTGCGCTGATGGCAGCGGCTAGAGCTTCGGGGTCGGTTGCACTGATCGTCAGGGTCACCACGGCGGGCTCCTCCTCGATGGTGATGTCATTTGTGGGGGTCCCATAGACCTGTGCGGGGGTCCTACGGGTGGAGTTCGTGGGGGTCCCATAGACCTGTGCCGGGGGTCCTACAGACCGGGTTTCCCGGTACTGGTATGCGTTCTGCATTGCCTCCTCGCTGGGGAGGAGGTAGAGCGCCGCCCGCCGTCGGCCGGACTGAGCGGACGACCTGCCGGGGTCGACCTGGACCAGCAGTCCCCGGCGGTTCAACCGGGCCAGTGAGTTCCTGACCGTCCGCTCCCCTAGGCCACTGAGCTCGACCATCCGGGCCCGCGGGAGGGCTGGCCGTGTGGTGCCGTGGTATTCGGCCAGCTCCACGGCGGCGGCCATGACTGCCCGGTCTGCGTCGGTGAGGTCGACTTCGGCGTCGGCGACCCAGGTCCGGACGGTGGCTACGTGGCTGAGCGCGTCTTCACGGGTGAAGGGCGGTGGGGCGGCCTTCACCCAGCCCGCGGCCTTGTCCCAGGCCTCTTGCAGCGTCTTCTCGTAGCGGGCTCGGGTCTTCTCTTTGCCGCTGCTCTTGACCCGGCACTGGTGGCCCAAGACGCTCTTGGCTTCGGAGATCAGCGCCGCCCACAGCGGGAAGTCCCAGCCTTGCTGCACTGCACTGCTGGCGGTGCGGACGAGTGCGTTGAACACGGCGCGGTCTCCGTGGGCGCGGAGCTCGGCCGGCGGGACCCCGGTTCGGATCAGATCGATCATGCGCCCGGGGATGGCGCGGTGCGGCTCGGTCATCCGGGGGGCCGCCGTCCCCTCCACACCCTGCACACACCACCGGCTCGAGCCGGTCGGGTCGACGGCGCGTAGCCGACCGGTTCGATCAGACCTGCGGTTGCTGCGGCTCGGAAAAGCGCACCCCAGCGAGCAGGGTTATCCGGGTCCGGGACTCCGAGCAGGGTCACGTCATAGGCCATGAAGTCGGTTCGCGTCTGTGCGAGCCAGGTAACCGCCCGCCACGCTGGGGACCACCACCAGTCGTCGGCGTTGTCGCGGGCTCGGACCACTCCGGGCCGGGTAACTTGCTCTGCGAGACCTGCTGCCAAGTGGTTCTCGCTGCCCTCGTCCAGCTGCAACTGGGCGGGGGCTTCTTGCTGTTCGCGGTCCATCGTCATGCGACCACCGGTCGATCCGCGGCGGCGTACTGCTGTTCCACCCAGGCGTCGCAGTCGCTCTGCTTGTAGACCACCCGGCGGCCCAGCAGGAAGCTCTTTGGCCCTTCCCCCTTGTGCCGCCAGAACCGCAGCGTCGCCTTCGGCACGCGGTAGCGCTCTGAGACCTCGTCGATCGTCAGCAGCTCCATCGAGGCGCCGACCTCCGTTCTTAGTGGGGAGATGATTGCGAAGCTAAGTAGACCCCCGTTTGTAGTTGCCGCGCAACTCCGACACGCGGTAGCGTTCGGTCGGTGACGACACCCGTTGATGGCGATGGCGAGGCGAACGGCGCTGATCGCCAGGTCGGTGAAACCGTGCGCGTGTTCCGCGGGGCGATGTCCCAGAAGGCTCTGGCGGATGCCATGCGTGCCCGCTTCGGACACCCGTGGTCACAGTCGACGGTGTGGAGCATCGAGACCGGGGCGCGCCCACTGCGGCTGGTCGAGGCTCGAGACTTGGCCGACTTGCTTGAGGTGCAGCTTGAGCGACTGCTCGACAAGCCTCCTTCCGAGCAGCGCCGTGAGCTGTTCGCAAGCCTGTTTGAGCCCGCACGGAACCTTGAGCGTGCAGATCAGGCCATTGCGCAGGCAGCTGACCGGCTGGCAGCCAAACTCGAACGACTCCCCGAGCCCGAAGAAGAGCGTGAGCGGCGAAGAGTCGATCAAGCTCGTGCCGCCGTTGACGTAGCGCGAGCGATGGTCCGAGCTGCAGAGCAGGAACGGGCCGGCAGGGCCGATGGCTAGCATCGCCCGCCGGCCTGACGGCACCTACCGGCCGCGGTACCGGGACGCGACCGGCAAGGAGCACGCCCGCCACTTCAAGCGCAAGGTCGACGCTCAGCGGTGGCTGGACGAGGTCACGGCAAGCATCGTCACGGGCCAGTACGTCGACCCGGCCGCCGGCAAGATCACCTTCCGGTCGTTCTTCGATGACTGGTCGCAGCGGCAGGTGTGGGCGGCCGGCACGGTTACGCACATGAACCTCGTGGCCCGATCGGTGACGTTCGCCGACGTGCCGTTGAAGGCGGTCCGGGGCTCTCACGTCGAGGCGTGGGTGAAGGCGATGCACACGGACGGCCTCGCCCCGCTGACGATCGCCAACAGGTTCACGGCGGTGCGGACGATCTTCCGGGCCGCGGTGCGGGATCGCCGGATCACCAGCGACCCGACGGCGGATGTGTCGCGCCCCCCGAAGAAGCCGTCGAGCCGTGAGCAGCACATCGAGGTTCCGACGCTCGAGGACGTCTCCAAGCTCCTGGCGGTGACCGACCCGAGGATGCGGGCCTACGTCGGCGTGTGCGCGTTCGGAGGGCTACGGCTGGGAGAGGCGTCCGCAGTGCGCGTGGACGCCATCGACTTCTTGAAGCGGACGCTGCGGGTCGAGCGGCAGGTGCAGTACAAGCCGGGCTTCGGGGCCGAGGTGAAGGACCCGAAGCACGGATCGAAGCGTGAGGTGTTCATCGCCGACGAGCTGGCCGAGATGCTGGCCCGGCACATCGCCGAGCACGGGACGTCCGCCGAGGGGTGGCTGTTCTACAACGGCGCCGGCCGGCCGCTCCCGCCGTCGACCGTCGACTCCTGGTGGCAGCGCACCGTGAAGGCAGCAGGCGTGGCCGGGCTGCACATCCACGGGCTGCGGCACTTCTACGCCAGCGGGCTCATCGCCGCCGGGTGTGACGTGGTGACCGTGCAGCGGGCGCTGGGGCATGCGAGGCCATCCCTCACGCTAGATGTGTACTCACACCTGTGGCCGACTGCTGAGGACCGGACCCGGAAGGCGTCTGCGGCGATGCTGCGGGACGTTCTGGCGCGGTCTGCGGACTCCCTGCGGACTGAGGTAGTTAGCTAGCGCCCTGAGCTGCGCTTACGTGTCGTCCGCCTAGTTGACCCAGATCTCCTCGACCTCCGGGTCGTCCAGCCAGCGCTGCAACGGCCCGTAGCCGGCCACCCGGTCCAGCACGTCGCGGACGAGGCCCTCCGGGTCACCCGCCGGCGGCAGGGTGGAGGACAGCGAGCGCTCGGAGTAGTCGGCGACCACGTCCCGGACGAGCATCCGCACCGGCCCGGGGTCGCTGAACGGGTCGAGCCCCCGGCGGCGGATCAGCTCACGGACCTCGCCGTCGACGAGTTCGACGGCAGAGCTCACAACCGGCACGACACCCCCGTTGAGCAGCCACTTGGTCAGATGAGTCCAGCGACTGTAAGGGGACGATCACGTCTCGCGGGGAGCCCTGTGGACGAAGAGTGACCACTCAGCCGCAGGGTTCACCCATTCAGGCGACGCCTGCGGCCAGGCTCGCCGCGTGAGCAACCTGGGTGGTCACGACAGCTAGCGCCGGCGTCTCTTGACCACCTTGCGGCGCGTGGCGACCGCGAACGTGAGGAGCGCCAGCACGACCAGCGCGGCGAGGATGAGGACGACGATCAGCCAGGTGTCCACAGGATTCCCCTTCCGTCGGATCACCCGAGGGTCCCAGCGGAACGATCCCGGCGGGGAGACGATCGTCCTCGCGGTCGCCACGAGCGACCCCAGAGTCGTGCCATCCACGGTAGTTACCGTGGCTGTACCGACGACAGGTATCGCGTTCTCGCAGGTCAGCGGTGCGCCGCCTGGCAACGCCCTCCGCTCGGCACACGGGTCCCCCTGACAGCGCGCACCCCACGGCTCGCGGACCACCCGGTCCGCTGGATACGGTGCGAGAGGAAGGTCGGCGGGCCGGCGCCGCACACCCTCGGTCTCGACCGACTCCGCGCGGGAGGACACGCGCAGGAGCGCCACCGTGGCTCCTGCGCAGGGACGAGGTGGCCGATGAAGCGGTACGCGACGACCGTCCTGGCCGCACTGATCGCCATGGCGACGGTGCTGGTCCCGGGCGCCGGCAGCGCCCAGGCTGCAGAACGGACGATCACCTACACCGTGTCCACGCGCGGCTCGGTCGCCGGCGACCTCGGGCACTTCTCTGCCGTGGCGGCCGACACGCTCAGCGACGACCGCGGCTGGGCCCTCGGCGGCACGCTCGCCTTCCAGCAGGTGCCTTCCGGCGCCGACCTCGACCTCGTCCTCGCCTCGCCCGCCGTGGTCGGGAACGCCGCTCCCGGGTGCAGCAGCACGTGGAGCTGCCGGGTCGGGCGCACGGTCTACATCAACGACGAGCGGTGGCGCCTGGCCACGAGCTCCTGGACCCTCGGGCTCCCGCTGTACCAGCAGTACGTAATCGTGCACGAGGTCGGGCACTGGCTCGGCCTCGGGCATCGGGACTGCCCGGCCGGGGGCCAGACGGCCCCCGTGATGCAGCAGCAGTCCATCTCGCTGCAGGGCTGCCTGGCCAACGTCTGGCCGCTCATCGCCGAACGGGAGCAGGCCGCGCGCAACCAGGGCGTGTCGGTGAACTGGTCGGCCATCGAGCAGTTGTACCGGTCGCTGGGTCAGGATGATGGTGTGCTCGGCCCCCCGGTGACCTGGGAGAAGCCGACTCCGGACGAGGTCGGCCGGTTCCAGCACTACGACGGCAGCGGCGGCGCCTCGATCTACTGGACCCCCGACACGGGAGCCCACGAGCTCTACGGCGCCATCCGACACCGCTGGTCGGAACTCAACTGGGAGAAGGGACCACTGGGCTACCCGGTGACCGGCGAGAGC